>OZ242003.1:4800000-6773269 GCA_965204675.1 Vicinamibacterales bacterium | reverse complement strand
GGTGACGGTGTAGGCGGGGAACCGCTTCCAGACGTCGAGGCCCCACACGTGGGGGCGGTCAGGGCGGCCTCGACCACGGGCCCCTCGGGGCCGCGGGGCACCGGGTCGGCGGTCTGCCGCAGGGGCGGGGCCGCGAGCCAGTCGAGCTCGTAGAAGCGTAGACGTCGGGGTAGACGGCGACGATGCCGCGGCGGAAGACGTCGCCGGGCACGGGGATGGCCAGCACGTCGACCGGCGGCGGGCCCTCGCGCCGGATGGTGAGCAGGGCCGCCGCGAAGCGCTCGGTCGACCGCGAGGCCATGGCCATGCCCCCGCGTATATCGCCACCGCCGCGAGGCACGCCGCCGCCACCCGGGGCAGCCGGTCGCGGCCCCGCCCCGTCGCCCGCAGCCACACGATGGCGGCGATGCCCGCCGCCCACGCCGCCGCGGTGGCCGGGGGGGTGTCGGCGAAGCGGCCGAACCCGATGACGATCCACGTCACCGCGGTGGCGGCGGTGGCCAGCAGCGCCCAGCCCGCCGCGCTCGCCCACGTCGCCGACGAGGCCAGCACCACCGCCAGGCCCGCGAGCAGCCACACCCACGGGTCGATGATGAAGAGGGCGTCGCCGTAGAACCAGGTGCCGTCGAACGGCATCAGGAACCGCACGCCGTACGTGTTCAGCCAGTCGAGCAGCGGGTGGCTCCACACCCCCGCCGCCGTCAGCCGCAGCAGCGGCCCCGCCCGCGCCGCCGGCCCGCGCCCCCGCCGCCACCGCGCCCACAGCCGGTCGAGCACCAGCAGGGCCGCCGTCAGCACCAGCGGCAGCACCACCATCGCCAGCACCCCGTGGGTCCAGCCCCGGCGGAAGCCGAGCGACAGGTCGCGGCTGACGAACATGGTGACGGCGTCGACGTCGGGGGCGTTGGCCGCGAGCACGCCGGCCGCGAGGGCCATCGCGCCCGTGCCCCGGCGCAGGCGGGTCTGGGCGAGGGTGGCGCCGACGAGGGTGTGGGCGAGGGGGTCCATGGGGGGTCGGCCGGCGGCGGGGCCGGGCTGCCCGCCCTGCGCGGGGCCCCGGGCGTCGTCGCCGCCGGCCGCCCCTCCAGCATACCCCGCGCCGCCCGCGGCCGTGCCGCCGGTCGCTCTCTCCGCGCCGCCCGCGGCCGTGCCGCCGGTCGCTCTCGGCCCCGTCCCGAACCGGCTTCCGCGCGCCGCCGGGGGCCGCGGCTCTGCCGCGAAGCGCGACAGGCGCAAAAAAAGGGGCGGGGCCGCGTTTCCGCCTTGCGCCGGCTCGTTCGGGCGTGTTACGCTCTCGCACCGGGGCCGGGTTCTTGGCGTCCCGGCTCGGACCGCGCATCGTCTGGTCCGGTTCCCGGCCGGTCGCGGCGTCCCCGTTTTGGGGGTTGCGCCGTCCGGTAGTGCATGTTACGCTTGCGCGTTTTCGCTCGGGCGTGGGAGGGCTAAAGTCCATATGCGGAGCGGACGATAGGGGTGGTCGACACGGGGGGGCCGGGGGCGGACTGATCCAAGTCCCTCCGGTCGCTCAGGCGGGAGGCCGGAAGGTGCGGATCATCGCTCCAGTTCCCTGCCGATGTCATTGCTTGGACGCAAGAAGCCCCGGCGCGGACGAATCCGGATCGACCGGAGGGGCGACACGAGGGTTCGTTGCGGAAGGCGGAAGACAGACAGATGCGGAGCGGCAGTCGGCACCGGGGGGAGGCACGACGGGTGATTCGGTTTCCCCGTTGCCAGATGGGCGGGCGGCGGATCCCCGCAAGCGCCTGACCGCGAACGCCTTGGGGCGGCGCGGTCGTGGCCGTTGCCCAGTCCGTGCCCAATTCCGGCGCGGACCGGGAGGCCGAGGACAGACAGATGCGGAGCGGCAGTCGGCACCGGGGGGAGGCACGACGAGTGATTCGGTTTCCCCGTTGCCGCGAGAGCAGGCGGCAAATCCCCGCAAGCTCCTGACCGCAAACGCCTTGGGGCGGCGCGATCGTGGCCGTTACCCAGTCCGCGCCCAATTCGGGGCGGGACGCAGGAGGCCGAGGACGGAACAGATGCGGAGCGGTAGTCGGCAACACCGGGGGGAGGCAGGGGGCGGAGGAAACGGTTTCCCCCCGCTGCTGGCGACAAACGGACGGATTCACAAGGGAGATTGCGACATGCGCACAGGAGCGATTTTCGCGAGAGGCAGTTGCCGGGCGCTGAAGTGGATGGCGCTGTTGGGGATAGTGTTCACGCTGGGCGCGAGCCAGGCCGCCGCACAGCCGACAGTCGCGGCCGACGGCGCCAAATACGTCGGCGCGGTCATCACTGTAAGCGTTACCGATACAGCAAACGCAGGCGTCGCGCACAGGGTCACCGGGACGCCGGACGCCTCGGACTTCGTGCTCGCGACTGGGTCGACGGCTGCTCGGAGCGTCAGCGTGTCGGGCAGTGAGATTACGCTTACCTTTGCCTCTGCCGCCACGGTAACGGGCGGCGGCGACTTGACATACACCCAGAATGTCGACACCAGAAAGCAAATCACGAGTGTCGCGACCGGCGTAGCGCTGGCGACCTTCACCGTCACCCCCGCCGAGGCGAATACCGTGCCGCAGTTCACCGCCGCGGGGCCGGCGCTTGAGGCGAAGCTCAACGAGGCTATCGCGACCGGGTTGGCCTTGCCGCGGGCTTCAGGCGGCAACGGGGCGCTCACATATGCGGTCACCGAGACCCTGCCCGCGGGGCTCACCCTCACCGACCCAGTTTCGGCCACCGTGGGCCCGACGATAACCGGGACACCGACCGCGTTGACGAACGGAGCGGAGCCCTTCACGCTGAGTGTTACCGACACCGCTACTGCCGGGGGCGAAGGGCCCGAGACCAGCTCGGTGCGGTTCACGATCGCGGTCTACGACAAGCCGGTTGCGCCCGCAATGCCGACGGTGGTTCCCACCCCCAACGTCAGCGGGTCCCTGGAGGTGACGTGGACGGCGCCGGTCGACAACAACAGCGTCATCCTCTACTACGAAGTGCAGCACAAGGAGACGGCGGCTACGGCTTGGGTCGTGCCCAATACGCGCGTGCAGGACGGAACATCCCATACCGTCAGCGGGCTGACCAACGGCACGTCGTACGACTTCCAGGTACGGGCCATCAATGCCGCCGGGGCGTCTGGCTATTCCGCAACGGGCATGGGTACTCCCATGGCCTCCGGGGCTGTGCCGGACATGCCTACTGGCTTGAGGGTAACGATGACCCCCAACACTCGCGGGTCGCTGACTGCGTCCTGGACGGCGCCGAGCGGCAACGGCAAGCCTGTGACCGGCTACGACGTGGAGTACCACATGCAGGGAGGCGACGCCTCCTCTAGGCAAGTGACGGATACCTCCACGGTCATCGGCGATCTGCGCGACAACACGGCGTACATGGTCCGGGTGAGGGCGAACAACGATAACGGTAGCTCAGCGTGGACCGCCTACGTCTCGGGCACCACTGCCCCGGCGCCTCCACCTCCCTCCACCACGAGGGGTGAGATCACCAAGTTCGCCATCGAGGGTGCTGAGGAGAGGGATATCGGCGGCAAGCGGATGCACCTGGACGAGGGCGAGCACACGAAGGTGTCCGTCACGATCGAGTGGACAGACGATCAGCTCGAAGAGCTCTGGGACGGCATCCCCTCGGGCAGCAAGCCGCCCGACGCGCTGGTGCAGATCGGGGCTCGGCCCGTCTCGAACAACCCGCGCTGGTTGTCGCCGGCCGAGATCGACCACGACGTGAACATCGGGCCGAACTTCTTCGTCAGGGTCGCCATCCCCAAGGTGCCGAAGACCGATCGGTCCGATGACTCGACCGGTTCGACCCAGTTCACTGTGGGGCAGGACGACGACGCCGAAGCGGAGGCCTTCGAGCTCTACGTGCGGAACACGGACGACTTCCACCAGAGCCGTAGCAGCTTCACGTCCGGCGTCTTCGTCATCGAGGACAAGCAGACTCAGGGCATCACTCTGAGCCGGAAGGGCTCCGGGGCCGTCTACGAGGGCGGCGACAACGTCGTGTTCGAGATCGCCGCCAAGCCGGCGAGGGTGCAGCTCACCTTGGAGGTCAGGCTTGACCTGGAGGACATCTCGGACGAGTCGATCGCTACGCGCGACAATCGCACCGACGTGTCTGTCGTCACCATCCAGCCCGGTCCCGACGAGAAGGAGACCGTCACCGTCACGCTGGACAAGAACGACGGGAACCGGCGCAACAACATGCTCCGGATGGAGGCCGAGGTGATCCCCTACGCTCTGGACACCGGGGCCTACGAGGGCATCACGTCCCAGATGGAGGACTTCGAAGTTATCGACGTCCACAAGCTGCCCGAGCTCATGGTGAGCCAGTCCATGGACACCGTGGAAGAGGGCGGCGAGGTCGAGCTGGAGCTGGTGCTCGACCGCAATCCCGCCGACACCCGGCGCATCGACCCCGAGACGCGGGAGCACACCTCGGAGCCCGTCCAGGTCATGCTGTCGCCCGGAATGGGCACCACCGCCAGCATGGACGACTACCAGCTGCCGGTTACGGTGGAGTTCGAGGAGTTCAAGAGCTACAAGGACAACAGCAACTCCTGGCTCCAGAAGAAGATGGTCAAGGTCATGGTCCATGAGGACGACGACATCGAGGGCGGCGAGTTGCTCGTGATCGACGCCATGGTCTCCGGCACCAAGACGGAGAACGGCACGGAAAAGGATCCGTACCCCGGTGTCTCGTCGCTGACCATCGACGAGGCCACCGGGAAGCTCGTCTGGGCGCTGACCCCCGAGGAGATCGAGGAGGCCCTCGCCGCGGCGAAGATGAAGGCTGCGGGCGACGACATGGTGTTCACCGAGGGCGAGATGATCGAGCTCGCGGGGAACGACCTGTTCGGTCGGGCCGAGGGCGTCACGGTCGGCTACGACGTGAAACTGGACGGCAGCTCGGTGTCCGACAGCGTCAGCGGCGGCATGATCGCCCTCACGGCCGAGGACACGGGGATGACGAAGGTCACCGTCACCGCCCGGGCCAGCCGGCCCGGCGGTCTCATGATCGCCAACCAGACGGATCCGCGCGAGGCCCGCATCACCTTCCCGGTCGAGGTGGGGCTCGTGGCGCTCACCATCATGCTGTCCGGCCCCGAGGACATGAACATCGTCGAGGGCGGTATGCCTCACGCTAACGGCACCATGGGCACCGCCATGGTGACGGCGACGGCCAACCGCGAGGTCACCGAGGACGTCACGGTGACGCTCATGCACCACCGGTCCATGAGTTCCGCCATGGCCGACGAGTACATGGCTGAGCCGATCGTCATTGAGGCCGGCATGATGAAGGGCTCGACCATGGTGACGGCCGTCGAGGACGGCATGACGGAGGACATGGAAGAGCTGGTCCTCTACGGCATGGCCGCCGACAACGCTGGCGAGGTCACCGGCGAGATCAAGCTCTATATCTGGGACGTCGCGGTCCCGGCGCTGCCGATCGTCGCGCAGCTCCTCCTCGGCGGCCTCCTGGCCGTCGTCGGCGGGTACCGGCGGTATCGGCGGCGGTAGGCGGGAAGTACCGGAGCCGATGGCTTGCTCCCATCGGCTCCGGCGCGCCGCTCGGCGTAGTCGGCGGCGTTCGCACTCTCCCTTGCCCCGTCCCCCGAAGCCTGGGGGGCGGGGCTTTCTCTCGTACGACCCCATAGTGCCCGGTGTGACACCGGTCAAGACCATCCACTTCACCGAGCTACGGACCCGCATCGACGTCCTGCGGGAACAGGCGGGACTGGAGCGGTTCGCGTGGGGGACCGGGTGCTGAGGGCCCGGGTTGACGCGGGGTCAGGTCGCCGCAGCCTACGCGGCAGTGGGTCGGGCGGCCCCGCGCTGGACCGACCCGGCACCGGTGGGCGGACGAACCCCCATCAGGGCAGCGCACCTGACGGAGCTGCGGCCGCGGTGGTGGCGCTGGAGTGAAGCTGCGCGGCCGTCCTCAGCTCGTAGGAGGTCCGTGTCCGCCGGTCCGGACAGCGCGTCGGTGACCGTGTCGTTGTCGACGAGCTCGATCTCCACCGCGCCGATGAGCACCTTGCGGGGTCCGGCGCGGTCAGCGCGGTCAGGCCTCCGGCCCAAGAGAACCATCCTCCCCCCTGCGAGCGGTTGGGGAAGAGGGGGCAAGGGAGAGTTGCGAACGCCGACGCCGAACGCTACCGCCGCCGCTAACGGCGGTAGCCGCCGACGGCCAAGGAAGGCCGCCAGCACGAGCCTAAGCAATGACCGGCAGGGCCGGAACAGTAGCATCCCAAAAGTAGAGGTAACAGGTTACCGCACGCGGGAGCTTGCGCTACCGCGCTGGGCGTTGCAGTTCGGGTGCGACGGTGGGCGAACGGGAGCGAAGCAGGCCCACGATCACGGCGTGGGGATTGTGCTGGCGTTGGCAGGCGGTGCGGATGACCGAGGCCAGTGTTTGCTGGGTGGCCGCGCCACGCCAGGAGCGATTGCCCCCGCACACCTTCCGGGTGACGACGGCGGGGCGAATGGCCTGTTCGGCCCGCCAATTGGTGGCGTCGACGGCGGGGTTGCGCAGGAACGTGAACAGCGCCTTCCATTCCGTGGTCAGGTGCTTCGCGAAGCACTGCACGTCGGCCAGTGGGCCGGGGTGGAGCAGTCGTCGGGCGAGTCGGGCGGCCAGAGCTTCCAGGGCTTCGCCCAGGTCATCACGGGACAGCTCACCGGCGCGGGCGCCGTCGCGCAGGCGGAGGGCCTGCTTCAACAGGGCGTGGATGTCTGCGGCGATACGACTGCGGGGATGGTCCCGGCACAGGGTCCGCCCCCGTCGGAGGAGATGCGACAGACAGGACTGATGGGTGGCCCGGGTGAAGCGCCGATATGGTGCCCAGCCGTCGCGGATGAGCACGCCGTCGAAGTCTGGCCCCAACAGGTGGGCCGCTTCCTCGTAGCCTCGTCCGGGCTGAATGGCGTAGACGGTCGTCTTCTCCGACGCGGCCGTCCAGAGCCACTGCAGGTGGCCGCCGACCTTCCACCCGGTTTCATCCGGGGTGACAACGGGGCTGTTGCGAAGCTGACGCCGCAGGTCGCTGTAGGTCAACTCGGCCCGGTGGGCGGCCCGATGCACGGCGCGGACGAGGCCGCTCGAACTCACGCGGATGTCGTAGTGTTGCCGTAGCAGGGTCGCGATCTTGCCGAACGACAACCCCATCTGCTTGTTGAGGATGACGGCCGACGCCAGCAGCGCGGGGCCCAGTTGCACGCCGGCGGCGCCGAGGGCGTCGGAGGTCTGCAGCCGATGCCGACCCCGTACCCGCCGGCCGCAATCCTGACAGGCGCCGAGGGCGACCCGAAACTCGCGGATGAGGACCCGCGGGACCGGCAGTTCCTCCTGGAACTGGCTGGCCATACCGGTCGAGCGCACTCGTCCGCCGCAATCCGGACAGCTCGGCGGCAGCGGTACGTCGTGGCGGACGTCTACCCGGGTTGGTCTGCGGCGGCGGGCCGGCTGGCCGTACTGGGCGCCGGCTCGGCGGCCCGGACGCTTGGGTTCGAGGGTGACGGTCTTGGCGAAGGGAGCCGCTTGGCGAAAACCGGCGCGTCTCGCTGTATCGAGCTCTCGTTTCAGGCGGGTGTTCTGCCTCTCAAGCCGTTCGATCCGCCGCTGCAGCCGTTCGCGCTCGCGCTCGCTCTCTTCGAGCTCGCGCTTCACGCGCTCGTGCTCCTCCGGCGTCGGCCGGGGGGCGTCCTCTTCGTGGCGCGTCGGGCGCATACCCGGTTTATCGGCACCTGTGCAATTCTGTGCACCCTCGACGTCAGCGACTGCCGCCTTCCACGTCTCGCCCCCCCGCTTCGGCGCTGGCCGCTCGTACCGACGCGGTAACCAATTACAAGTAGAGCTTCACCTCACCGGTGACCCTCTCCCGCGTTGTCGGCGGCCACGCCATAGAGCAACCAGAATTCTCGCCATGTTGCCGTCGTTCTCCACCATGTCGTCTTCGACGGCCATCACCCATGGTCGTGCCCATCCTCTCGCCAGCGGCGATGGTTGATCAACCGCCTCGTCCTGGCCGGGCTCCTGCTTCGCAAGAGACCTTTCGAGGAGCGACGCTCCAGTGGCACGCGCCACACCCAGTCCCGCGTGACCGCACACCAGCTCATCAACAAGTCAGTCTTGTGGAAACCTCAATCGGGCCGGCTTGCGGCACATCGTAGCAACAGCGCTCACAGCTCTCATCGCCATCAATGCCAACACCCCAGTAGTTGTTTCCAGCTTCGGCACCGTAACACACCTTGCCGCCACCACTTGGGCGCAGCGTGCTAGTGTATTCGGTGTCGAACTCGGATGCCACGTAGACTCTGTTACTACTTGGCCATGTCTGAACGGTGCGGCCGTTCACAATGTGGAAGAAACGGTACCTCATGGTTCTGCCGTCGTTGCAGGCATCCGTGACACCCCATATCAGACTAGGCCTTTCGCAATCCCAGATACAACTCTGCGTGTCGCCGGTTTCCTGCAGGCATGCTTCCTGACACCGCTGGAGCGCGCCCGCGGTTGACTTCGGTTGAGAAAAGAACCGCGCTCCAGTCGCGGGAACTTTCTTGCTTTGTTGCATGCATGCGGTTGAAACGGTGACAACCTCGCCCGGTGTGGCGACTACTGTCTCCGTAATCATCATGCGTTGGTAACTTCCGTCCTTCGGCTCGAACCAATCTCCCGCAAGGTAGCTGACGCTACCGGAACTGTCATTGGCGATTGACATGGAGCGGACCGTCCCCCTGCCAGCTACTTCGACATAATTGAGATCGGAACCTCCGGCCTGCGGGCCCGAGGTCCTGCTCGGTTCTGTCGGAAGCCGTTGCCGGGCGTCGGTTTGACCGCCTGAAGGCGTTGGGGGGTCCGGCGCGGTCGGGCTGCCGCTCGGGTCACACGCCGCAAACGCCGCGAGTAGCACGGCCGTCACGACCAAGCGGGACACGCGATACACCAAGTTAGCCATATAATGTTCTCCTCCTTCTCGGAGCCGGATTCCTCGGCCAAGTCGCCAATTGCCGCTACGACCCGCCAGAGGCGGGCTTGACGTCCCCGACGCCGACTCCACGCCGCAACTCCACACCGATCATTTGCTGGAGAATACCAGCCCTGACATGGAAATGGCAACCAGAATGGACTCCAGGTGCACGACTGTCAACGGGCGGCGAAGTACAGTCGCAGCACCTCTCGATTCTTGCGCATGGACAACCTCCTGTTCGCCAGCGTAAGGGCCGACACCCGGAGATGGTCCTGCCGGACGCGTTCTGCCGAAACGTGGCCGAGGCGGGGCGGTACGCGGACTGCCACGGGCTGTACCTGCACGTGGCGCCGAGCGGGGCGCGCCGGTGGGTTCAGAGGCTGCCCGTGCACGGACGCCCGGTGGAGCTGGGACTGGGGAGCTTCGCGCTGGTGCCGCTGGCAAAGGCCCGGGAACGGGCGCTGGCGAACCGGAGGCTGGCGAGGGAGGGCGGCGACCCGCTGGCGGGGATGAGGCGGTCAGCCAGCGTGCCGACGTTCACGGAGGCGGCCGCGAAGGTCCTCGCGGTCCACAAGGGCGCTTGGCGGAAGGGCAGCAAGACGGCGGCGCAGTGGGAAACGAGCATGCGCGACCACGTGTTTCCCCATATGGGCGGCCGGGTCGTCGACGGGGTGACGACGGCCGACATCATGACGACGCTGATGCCGATCTGGACAGAGAAGTACGTCACGGCGCGGAAGGTCCACCACCGGATCAGCGCCGTCATGCGGTGGGCTATCGCGCAGGGCTACCGGACGGACAACCCGGCGGGGGACGCGGTGTTGGCGGCGCTGCCGCGGCGGTCGACGCCGGTAGGGCACCACAAGGCCCTGCCCCACCGCGAGGTGGCCGGTGCGGTGGCGGTCATGCGGAGCTCGAAGGCTTGGCGCGGCGTGAAGCTGGCGTTCGAGTTTCTGGTGTTGACGGCGACCAGGTCGGCCGAGGTCCGGCTGGCGACGTGGCGGGAGGTGGACTTGGCCGCAATGGGTGTGGACGGTGCCGGGGGCACGGACGAAGGCGAAGCGCGAGCACCGGGTGCCGCTGGCGGGGCAGGCCGTCGAGGTGCTGCGCGAGGCCGAGAAGCTGCGGTCGGCCTCGCTGGCGGCGCACGAACTGGTGGTCCCGGCCGTGCGGGGAACGGTGCCGCACGGGTTCCGGTAGAGCTTCAGGGACTGGGCGTCGGAGCTGATAACTGGAGGAGACGCGGGGACAGGTCGTGAAGCTGGAGAGATGATGGTGTTCGGCGCCTCAGCGGGGTGTCGCTGCGCCGCGGTGGTCCGGCCCTGGTTTCTGAGGGGTTTCCTGGAGTCTGGCCTCGCGTCCGTAGAGGGGCCCCGCTGGCTCGCCGGGCCGCTCGTACGAAGAGAGCCCCGCCTCTCGGGGCTTCGAGAGGCGGGGCTAGGGAGAGTTGCGAACGCCGCCGAGTCTTCACCGAAACGCCGTTGCTGGCGGGATCTGCGTTCCTCTGCGAGACCCCGCCGGCTCCGCTTTACCGCCGCCGATATCGCCGGTAGCCGCCGACGGCCATGAGAGCCGCCAGCAGGAGCTGCGCGATGACTGGCAGGGCCGGCACAGTGGCATCCCAGAGGTAGAAGCTGACCGACTTGTCCGTCATCTGCATCCCGTCCACGACCAGGAACAGCGTCAGCATCTCCATGTCTTCGGGCATGCCGTCTTCCGTGGCCATCACCATCGTCGTGCCCATCTTGTGACCGGCCATGATGGTGACCAACGGGGGCTCCAGCGTGTAGTCATCCTCGGACGCCGAGCTGCTCCCGTCGCGCATGAGCATCACCTCGGTATTCTCGGTGACCGGACGGTTGGTCGTAACCGTGACCATGCCGCCCATGCCGCCCTCGGCGAGGTTCATGTCGTCGGGTCCCTTGACACTGAAGGTCAGGTCCTGGAGCACGATGTCGACCGAGAACATGATCTGGGCCACGTTCGGCTTCGTCTGGTCTACGATGGTCGCTCCGCTCGGCGAGGTCGCGGTCGCCGTTACGGTGACCATCGCCATCCCCTCGGCCATCGGCGTAACCGTGATCATGCGACGGTCACTCCCGCTCCCAGTAGCGATGTCCGTATCGCTCGACGCCGCAGCATAGTCCACCACGATGCCGGGCGCGGCGCTGAACAGCTCAGAGCCGAGGATCTCGATCTTCTCGCCCGGGTTCAGGCCGTCGGTACCAGCCGCCTTGGTCATCGCGGTGCTGACCGCTGTGTCGATCTCGTCCTGCGTCCTTGCCCAGACGAGCCTCTCGGTGGCGTCCTGGATGGTCAGCGTCGTCGCGGCCATGGAGTTCTCGTGGTCGTCAGGCTTGGCGTCATCGGCGCTGGGCCTGAGCCCTCTATTGTCCACCGTGCCGTTCACCACGAATTCGAGCGCGAGCATCTTCTCGCCGATGTCGCCGTCATCGTCCGCCTTGACATTGACCTTCACTCTCTGCATCCACCTTTCCGGATCGGCGATGCTGTGCTTGTACTCGGGGACCATGACGGGATCCATCGAGAGCGTGTAGTCCGATGAGTGGACGCCGCTGGCATTTACCTCGATGCGGAGTGCCTCAGACGTGTACTCCAGCGTCTCGGGGTCGACCGCGCGGGTGTTCTTCGGATTCCGGTTGATGGTGAGCGTCAGATCAACCCCGTCCTCGTCGCCTTCCATCACAGACATCGCGCCGGCTACGGTCAGCCACGGCAGCTTGTGAACGTCGATGACGGGGAACCTGTGATACTTGATCTTGGTGTCGTCGTCGAAGGCTCCGGTGTCCAGGGCGTAGGGAACCACCTCGGCGGTCAGCTTGAGGGTGTCGTCGGTGCGGTTTTGGTCGTTGGAGTCGAGGGTGACGGTCACCGAAGCCTTCCCGCGGGGCGGGACTACCCCGTCATCCGCGCTGATCCAGTTGTCGCGCGATTCGACCGTCTGGCCCGTCACATCCTCCAGAGTGAAGCGGACGTCGAGGTCCAGATCCACCCTCTCCGGTTTGGCCGTAACCTCGTAGATGAGGTCTTCGCCGCCCTCGTAGGCGACCGTGGGCGAGTCCTTCGCGCGGGTGAGGACGATGCCCTGGGGATTGGTGTCTTCGATGACGAACACCCCCGACTCGGTCTTGCTCCTAGCGTCGAAGTCGTCGGCGTTGTAGACGTAGATGGTGAACGCCTCCGCCTCAGCGTCATCGTCCTGACCCACGGTGAACTGGGTCGAGCCGCTGCTCTCAGCGGAGCGGCTGGTCGTCGGCACCTTGGGAATGTCCACGGAGACATGGAACCCGGGGCCGATGTTGACGTCGTGGTCCAGCTCCGCGCCAGAGAGCCAGTCGGGGTTGCCGACATCAACCCGTCGCGCACGGATGTAGACCCGCTGGGGCGCAGGCTTGCCGCCCGCCCAAAGCGCTTCCAGCTCCACGTCGGTCCACTCGATGGTGACGGATATCTTGGTATGCTCCCCCTCCGTGAGGTGCATTCGCTTGCCTCCGATGTTTTTCTCTTCTGCGCCGTCGATGGAGAATTCGGTGATCCTCCCGGCCGGGTTCGTCGCGGACATCGGGGTCACCGGCCTGCTGACCGCCGGCTGGCCCTTGACCGCGCCAGCGACCGCCCGCACCTCAAAGGTGTGTTCGGCCCCGTTCCTCAGCCCGGTCGCCCTATGCCCGGTCATGGACGACGTGGGCTCCCAATCACTCCAGCGGCCATCGACGCCAGACCGGAACTCGTACCCCGTGGGGTCATCTCCAGTGGCGGGTGCCTCCCAGGACAGCATCACCCATCCATCACCGGGAACCGCTCTCAGGTTCTGCGGCATGCTCGGGGCCACCGGGGCGGTGGCGACAACTTCCACTTCAAACTCGATTCTGGCGACGCTCTCCGAGACTTGCGTGCCACGGAAGGAGGACATCTCGGGGATGGCCGTGGCCGTGAGGGTGATCATGGCCGTTCCTTCGGAATTCGGCCCGATCATGACGGCGTCACGGTTGTCCCCATAGTCATCGTTTACCCAGACAATGTTGCTGTCCGAAGTCCGCCCGGCGACCTCGAAGGTGAAGCCATCGGCGGAGCCGAACAGCATGTCGTCATCAACGCTGAAGCCGTCGCCCGGGTTGGTCATGCCGTCGGAGCCCTTCGCGGCATCCCGCGCGGCGTAAAGGTTCGTCATCGCGTCGGGCAGGACGAAGACCTGCTTCACCGTCGAGTCCGTGACGGTCAGCCTCACCATCACGGGCTTACCGGCCGCCGTACCGTTGGCGGCGGCGCCGGTCACCACGCCGTCCAGGACGAGCATCTCGTCCCCGAGGTCGTCGTCGTTCAACTCCAGCGCCACGGTGACATCGCCGGAGGTCGTGTCGCCGCTGGCGATGGTCGCCTCCATCGGGCTCAGGGTGTAGTCCCCCGGCATGTTGGCCGTGCTGCTGGAGGCTTCCGACAGCGCGATCTTGATGGCCTCCGTAGCCGCAGCGGCCACCGAGAACGTCAACGTGACCTCGTCGCCCTCGGCCGCCGACGTGATCTCGTCTCCAGCCGCATTCGCCAACTTCGCGGTGACCGTGGGCAGCTTGTGGTTGTCCTCGACCGTGATCGACAGCGGATCGGCCCGATCGGTGACGCTCCCGGTCACCCACGCCCGCAGCGTGATCTCGTCGTCGGTCCGATTGCGGTCATTGGCCGGCGCGTTGATGGTGATGTCCACAAAGGGGGCCGTGCTGTCGAACGTGTGGCTGCCGGGGCTAACCGTATAGCCCGTCCCTTCGACGGCCAGCGTCGTGGGGTGGGTGAGCCCGCCGGTAGCCGAGGGGGTGGGGTTGGCCGTGAGCCTGATCATGGCCGTCCCGTTTTCCTTCAGCGTGGGCACCGGCCCCCACTCGAACATCTGCGTGTGACTGTCCTTGATCGTCACGTTCTTGGTGGTGGGTGTGAATGTGGCCGTGGCACCGGTGCCACCGCCTGGTGTCGCGGTGAACGTCAGAATAGCCGCCTCGGACTCCGCGTCGGTGTCGGTTCCGAGCACCCAAGTGATCATGCCGGACACCGGTTGCGTTACGGGATTGGTACCCGAGTTGGCATTGATGGTTATCGATGCAGCGACGGGGGTGTTCGGGTAGTCAGCGGCTTCGGCCTCGCTGACGCCCGCTGGCGGTGATGAGTTCGGCGCAACGGTAAAGCTCAAATCCAGCGTCCCACCCGAGTCGCCGCCTGGGACGGTCACCATCCCGCTCACGGCGAACCTCACAGTCTCGCCCTCGCCGACCTCGTCGGGCACGGTGACGGTGACCTGCGCGGCGGCCTGGCCGACCCCCAGCGCGAACACCACTCCGAACAGCGCCATCCACTTCAGCGCCCGGCAACTGCCTCTCGCGAAAATCGCTCCTGTCCGCATGTCGCAATCTCCCTTGTGAATCCGTCCGTCTGTCGCCAGCAGCGGGGGGAAACCGTTTCCTCCGCCCCCTGCCTCCCCCCGGTGTTGTCGACTTCCGCTCCGCATCTGTCCGTCCTCGGCCTCCTGCGTCCCGCCCCGAATGGGGCATGGACTGGGTAACGGCCATGACCGCGCCGCCCCAAGGGGCTTGCGGTCAGGAGCTTGCAGCGATTCGCCGCCTGCTCTCGCGTTCTTTGGCTGTCTGCCGAGCGCCTGCACGTCAACGTGGGCCGGGAGCCGCCGGCAGCCTGGAATCTGCCGTTGGCGACGAGCGCGAGCGAGCCCTCGGGCAAGTGGCGCGCTCGTTCAGGGAGGAGCAGCGGGGCGCCCCCGCTACGGGCACGGGATTGCCGCCCGGCGCCGGGTCGCGGCGCGGCGACCGCGGCGCCGTCGCCCGGGTTCCGGTTGGCCGCTCCGGCTGATGGCGATCGGCGAGGTTCCGTCTATCGATTTGACCGGAGGTCGGCAGTTTGGTCGGCGTGGTTCTGACGATGGTGTGGGCGCTGTACCGCGAGATACGCCTGGGCCGGACCGAGGTTCGGACCGAGGTGGTGCAGCTCGTGGAGCGAACATCAGGAACGTCGGGCGGCCGACCATGAGCCCGTCTCTACGTCCACAGGAGCGGACGGCAAGTGCAGGCTCGAGTTCCAGTCCCGCGACGACCCCGACATGGCCCTCCGCATCCTGGAGTACACCACCCTGCTCTACCAGGAGCTGGCTCGCAACGGGGCGCTGGAGCCCGACGGCCTCCGGCCCCCGGTGCTGCCGGTGGTGCTCTACAACGGGGCGGCGCCGTGGCGGGCACCGCGCGAGGTGGGCGAGCTGATCGCGCCGGCCCCGCCGTCGCTGGCACGGTATCAGCCGGCGCAACGCTACGTCGTTGTTGACGAGCGGCGCGTACGGAGCGACGATGCTCCCGAGGGCAATCTGATGGCGGCGGTGGCGGCGCTGGAGCAGAGCCGGTCGATGGAGGACCTGCATCGGGTGGCGGTGACGCTGAAACGCCGGGGGTGGGCGCCGGGCGAGGAGCGTCTCGACCTGGTGTTCGGGAAATGGCTGGAGCGGTTGATGCGTCGCCTCGCGCCGCGCGACGCGCCGCCGCCGGCGGTCTCCACGGTGGAGGAGGCGAGGATGACGCTTGAAGAGCGAGTGAGCCAGTGGCCGCGGCAGTGGCTGGAGCAGGGCGTCGAGCAGGGCCGGGCGCAGGGCATCGAGCAGGGCCGGGCGCAGGGCATCGAGCAGGGCCGGGCGCAGGGCATCGAGCAGGGCCGTGCGCAGGGCATCGAGCAGGGCCGTGCCCTGCTGTCCCGTCAGGCGGCCCGCAAGTTCGACGCCGCCGCGGGCGAGGGGCTGGCGGCGGCGCTGGCCGGCGTCGCCGACCCGGACCGCCTCGCGCAGGTCGGCGACTGGATCATCGAGTGCGAGACGGGGGCCGACCTACTCGCCCGCGTCCGCGGCGACGACCGGGCGGGCGGCTGAGGGGAACCGGTACACCGACCCTGGTCTGTCGGTGGCGGCGACGAAGCGGTCGGGCGCGCGCTGCCGCTTCCGGGCTGCCGACCACTCCGGTAACGAAGGCGGTTCCCTGCGTCTGCAGGCCCCAGGCGCTCGACGACGTTCTGCGGGAGGAGGTCGCGACCGCGGTCATGCATCGCCTTGACGCCGCCTCGCTTCCAGGCGGGCCACCAGGTCCGCCTCGTCGCGGCAGGCCAGCGCCTCGGCCGCGAGTGCGGCGGGGTCTTCTCGGGCAATCCGGGCGGCCAGGCGCTCGGTAACGGTCAGGCCTCGGCTCCGCAGAATGGAGCGAACCATCTCCGCCCGTCCTTCCGCCCGCGACTCGCGGCGCTGCGCGCCGAGCCACAAGTCGTCGTCCGGGCCGGTGCCGGCGGCGTCGCCCAGCGCGCGGCCGACGCGTTGCAGCACGGCGCACGTCGCCTCCGACAGCGCCGGCTCGTTCAGGGCGGCGTGAATCTCCGCCGCCGTCCAGCCCGGCAGGGCGACGCTCGCCGCCACCGCACGATAGCCGTCCCCGACGCGCCGGTGAATGGTCAGACCCGGCCGGCGGCGCGGCGAGCCGCTCTCCGGCACCTCGACCCACACCTCGCGAAAGCCCCACGCCTCGTACAGGCCGAGCTTGCCGCGCCGCACGTCGGTCGAATAGTCCACCTCGAGCACGACGTCGGGCAGGTGGTCGGTCCCCACCTCGACCCAGGGGCCCGGCGGCTGCGTCCCGGCCGGGTCGAGATAGACCATCTGGTCGGCCTGCATGATGCGCCGCCGCTCGCCCCGCGCGTCGCGCAGCGCCAGGTCGGCCGTGCCGAGGGTCACGATGGGCGCCCCCCGGACCGCCGCGATGCGCGTCAGCAATGCCGCGAGCCGTTGGCCGGGGCCTTCGTGGTAGACGGTGACGGGCTCGCGCACCACCCAGGCCGTCTCGGTGTCGCCGTCCCAGTACTCGAAGCGGCCCTCGTAGTCGTCGAGGGCGGCGCGGGTAATGCGCACGGGGCGGCAGCCGGGGAACTCGGGAGGGTGTGCGGCGGGGTCGCGTCGAGCGGGCTCCGACCGCGTTTCAAGGGCAGGCACCGCGGCGGCGGAACCCGTCGGCGCGGCCGGCGCGGCGGGGTGCAAGGCCATTCGCCATCATACCACCCGGCCGACAGCTATTCGCTGGACACGGACGCCGCCGCGCCCGGCGCCCAGATAACCGGGCACGCTCGACGGCACCCACACCGTCGTTCACGGCGGTGGTCACGCCGCCGGCCAACGACGAGTACCGGGTGGAAGACACCGTGACGGTGACGGCGTACTCGGGGAACGCCGACGTACGCCTGTCCCCCGCCGGGCATGCGAGCGCCCGGTCGCCGCCGCCGCGCGCGGGTCGCGGCCGACGTGTCTCCCTCGACCACCTCGAACTCGACGGAGCTCGCTGGCGGACGACCTCACGGCCACGACCAACTCCCAGTACGGCTGCGGCTTGAACGCCTGGATCTCCTGCTCCCGGTCGACCGCCAGCCGAAGGGCCGGAGGCTGCACCCGGCCGGCCGACAGCCCCGCGCCCAGTCTGGCGGCCGAGCGGCGGGCTCCCCGCCACCATGGCCAGCGCGCGCCGTGTTATTCTGCGAACGGTCACGCAATGAGGCGTGCTCGCACTCCACGCGGCGCTGAGCCGATGCGGCCGCGGGTTGCGCTTGGGGCAAGCCGGGAACGGTGACCATGAGACTGAGACGGCAGGACCGTGGCGCGGATCTGATGATCGTGCTTGCAATCGGAAGGAACCGATCTTGCGCAGACCATGGAACTCTGCCCTGTGGCCGGCAGGGGCGGCGATCCTGATCCTGAGCGCGTCCTCGATAGCGGCCCAATCGCCGGTCACGACGCACTACCTCACCGTGAGCCGACACACCACGGTCGACTTCACGGCGCAGGACGCGAGAGACGTGCTCGATGAGATGCGGGTTGTCCTGCAGACCGACGACAGCCTCAACAACCCCCGGCCAAGGGACGTCGAGTGCCCCGTGGCCTTCGAGTTGGTAGACGGAGTCGTTGACGTGTTCACCGAGGGTACGGGGACGATCGCGACCAAGGCGGACTTTTACGCGGTCCTCGGTCAGCGCGGCGATGTGAAGGTCGTGGACAGCATCACCTGGTGTGGGGTGTCTGACCCGGCAGCCGCGGGATGCGCCATCATTGGCGGCGACTCGTTCATCGTCGAGGCAGACCACCCGATCGCCAACGCGGGCCCGCTGTGGGCACACGAGCACGGCCACGTCAGGACACTACACCACCGAATGAACGAACCGACCATGACGATGAACGATACGGTGTTCGCAGACAGCCGCCGTGTGGCTGGGTTCGAGTGCGACGCCTATCGTTAGTAGGGGCTGGGAGGTACAGCCATGTCGAGACTGGGAATCGGGGCGCTGCTCGTTGCGCTGTCCTTGAGCCCCACGGCACAAGAGGCAGAGGAGCAGTCGGAGCCGCTCGAGAACTTCGTCTACGGCATCCACGCCGGCAGCAACACCTACGGTGCCGCGATGGAGGTAGCCCGGAGCGAAACCGCCGACGCGCTACTGAGGTTGCTCCACGACCCCGCGATGGCGCCGCACTGGCCCAACGTCACGATGCTGATTGGAGCGCGCGGCGACCCAGGAATGGTTTCGCCGCTGATTGACTTCGTGGAGGCCAAGGACAGCGACATCGGGTGGTCGGCCCAGGTCTACCGGGGCCGGACGAGTGCAATCATGGCACTGGGCTACCTCGTCCACGAGAGCGGCGACCCGCACGCGCTGCGCTACCTCATCGCGTCCGTAGACCCGCGGATCTGGACCAGCGAGCGGCAGGTCCCGTGGGTGCTCAGCCACGAGAGCCCCAACTGGCTGAGCCAACAGCTCAGCACCGCGGCCGTCACCGCCCTCGCCTTCACGGGCAGGCCGGAGGCGCGCGACGCGCTCGACAGGGTGATCGACACCCGGGACGACCGGATTCAAGAGGTCGCTCGGGCGATGCGCCCCGAGTGGGAGCTGATCAGCAGAGCCGGGCTCCAGGGGTACTACCAGCGGGACCGCTCGGGCGGGCCGGTGGCAGCGGGTCTCGGACGCTGAGGAGCCGCTCGCCGGGGCCGCCGCCGGGTCGGGCCTGCTCGCCCTGCTCGGCATCAGCGTGGTGCTGATACTGCTGCCGGGGTTCGACTTCGACCCGTTCTGGCAGGCCGTGTTCCGGCCCTACCCGTGATCTGCTACTGCGTGGCCGCCCTGTGGGCGCCGGCCGGCCTGCAGTTCAGCGCGATGGCTCGGCATCGGCGGCTGCCGCCGCGACCGGAAGCGGTAGATCGCTCGGCGCGCGCGTGCTCTCTCCCTTGCCCCCTCTCCAACCTCGTCGTCGATCAGGGGCCGTCGGGATTCGCCGCCCGGGACTGGAGCGACACCCTGAACCTCGAGAGCCTGACCGCGCTGCCAGCCAGCTACGTCGGCCACGACCTGCGGCAGCGCCATGGCGACCTCGTCTGGCGCGTCCGCTTCCGAGACGAGCAGTGGCTCTACCTCGTGCTGCTCCTGGAGTTCCAGTCCAACGTCGACCGCTCGATGGCCGTGCGCATGCTGACCTACACCGGGCTGCTCCACCAGAGGCTGATCGACGAGGGCGTGCTCCGCGAGCACGGCGCACTGCCGCCGGTGCTGCCGATCGTCATCTACAATGGACGGCGGAGCTGGACGGCCCCGACGGACGTGACCGACCTGCTCGGGGTCACCGACGAGACGCTGGCACGGTACCAGCCGTCGCAGCGGTATTTCCTGCTCGACGAAGGGAGTACCCGGGCTGCCGACCTGCCAGGCGGCAACCTGGTCTCTGCGCTGGTGGCCCTGGAGACGACGCGCGAGCGGGCGCAGATCGAGCGGCACCTTCGAACGTTGATCGACCTGCTGAGGGGGCAGGAGGACGACGAGCTGAGGCGCGCCTTCAGCGCGTGGGCCCGACAAGCGTTGATGCCGGCGGGGTTCCGGCCGAACGAGGCGGAACCGTTGGCTCAACTGGAGGAGGTACGGACCATGCTGGCCGAGACAGTGCGGGAATGGACGAAGGACTGGGTCGCCCAAGGCCGTGAGGAAGGCCGTGAGGAAGGCCTCGAAAAGGGCCGCGAGGAAGGCCGCGAGGAAGGCCGCGCCGAGGAACGGAGCCTGCTCTGCCGCTTGGCGGCCCGGAAGTTCGACGCCGACGCCGCCGGGCAACTGGCCGACGCGCTGGCCGGAGTCGACGACCCGGCACGCCTCGCTCGAGTCGGGGAGTGGATCATCGAGTGCGAAACGGCAGCCGACCTGCTGGCCCACGTCCTCGACACAGAGGACGGAACCGGCTGACGGCGCGACGGAAGGTGATCACCTCCAGGAGCTACTCGGAGGAACGGCCGGGCGTCCGCTGGGAACCACATAAAATCACACAGTAGGTCGTCACGGCTTGTGAATCGGAGATCCCATGCAACTTCAGGAACTCGTCGATCACGATGCCGGCATACTCTCGCCGGCGCTCATCGCGGGCGCGTTGCGCACGACGAAGGCCGAGATCGCCGACACGCTGGGACTCAGCCGCGACGCGCTGTCGCGCACCACGCGGATCCGCGCCACGAAGACGCAGACCCGCTTGCGCGAGATGGTCGAGATTCTCCGTCGAGTGGAGGACTACACCGGCACGCCGGCTCTCGTCGCCTATGCCTGGTTCCGGTCGGAAGCGTTGCCGGGATTCGGCGGCAAGACGGCCGATCAACTCGTGCGCGAAGGCCACGCCCGTTATGTACACGCTCATCTCGACCGGATCATGGCCGGCGGATACGCCTGACATGACGGTTGCGTGATGAGGTTCCGCGGAATCGTCTACCGCGCCCACGATCCACGCTGGTACCCGATCTCGCGCACGTAGGGCAGGCCGAACTTGCCCACGTCGTCGGGGAGATTGAGCCTGAACTTGCCGTCCGCTCCTGTGGACGTAGAGACGGGCTCATGGTCGGCCGCCCGACGGTCCTGACGTTCGCGCCGCCGGCCAGTCAATCGGCGGCGGGGGGCGCCATGGCCTGCGCTTCAACGCGGCCGAGACGGTCGCGCACTTTCACGCGCCACGTTCGGGCCTCGTCGCGGAACGCCCCCAGGGTGCGAAGCACTTCGGCGTGTCTCTCGCGGTTGGCGCTCTCGGCCTGCTCGATGGCCCGCGCCAGAGCGGCGTGGGCCTGCTGGTTCGACCGCTCCGCCTGCTCGAAGCAGCTCGCGGTTGGCAGTTTCTGCCTGCTCGAAGCGCTCCCGGTTGGCAGTTTCCGCGCGGTCGAAGCGCTCGCCGACCTCTGCCCGGATGGTGTTCACGAACTCCACGACATCGGTCCGAACCTCGGTCCGGCCCAGGCGCATCTCGCGGTACCGCGCCCACACCATCGCCAGAACGACGCCGAACAGACTGATGATCTCCGGTGTGCTCACCATTCTCCCCCGCGGCCCGACCGTCCGCCCGCCACGGGCGCGGTAACGAGGCGTCGCCATACCGGAAGCAAGACCGTTACCAGCGCGGGAACGGCCTCCGGACACGACCCATCGGTCCTCGTGCCCGGACATCCAGCCTGAGCGTAGCACACGCGAAGGTGCTGTATCCGTCTGCTCCTAGATTGGTAGCGGCAACATGAAAAGGGACCCCATGGCCACTTGAAAAGGGACCCCCTGAGCACTCGGAAACAGCGGCCCCTGGCGATGATCGACGGGGCGAGACACGGTCGTCTCGTCGACCGAGCCAGGAGGGACGCGGAGGTGATCAGGATGACCCAGTGGGCCGAGGTCCGCCACCTGCATCTGGTGGAGGGTGTGCCGAAGAAGGAGATCGCCCGGCGATTGAAGCTCGACGTCAAGACGGTGCGGCGGGCCATCGGCCGGTCGACGCCACCGGTGCGGGTGTCGCCGCCGCGGCCCAGCATCCTGGATCCGTGGCGGGAGCGGATCAGGCAGTGGCTGGGCGAGGAGCCGCGGTTGACGGCGAAGCGGATTCGCCGGCTGCTGTTGCCGTTGGCCGGACCCGTCCCGGCGCGCACGGTGCGCCGCTACGTCGCGGTGCTGCGGGCAGCCACCACGAGGCAGGAGGCCTTCGTGCACCGTAGCGTGCGCCCCGGGACCACCCTGGAGGTCGACTTCGGCGAGTCGTGGGTCGACATCGCGGGCGTGCCGTGCAAGGTGAAGTACCTGGTGGCGACGCTGCCGTTCTCCAACGCGTACTTCGCCAAGGCGTACCCGGTCGAGCGGCTCGAGTCGCTGCTCGACGGCATCGAGTCGGCGTTCCGCTACTACGGGGGCGTGGTGGAGCGCGTCATCCTCGATAACACCTCGCTGGCGGTCAAGGACGTGTTGACCGGTCGGGACCGGGTGCAGACCGAGGCGTTCGAGGCGTTCCGGGGCGGATATCCGTTCCGGGCCGAGTTCTGCGCGCCGGCCAAAGGCTGGGAGAAGGGTTCCGTCGAGTGCGGTGTGAAATACGTCCGGAACCTGGTGTTCCGGCCGCGGCTCGCGGTCGAGAGCTGGGCGGCCCTCAACGCGGCGATCATCACCGAGCTGGAGGCCGACCTGCCGACGCGCCAGCTCGAGGATGGGCGCCCGGTCGAGGAAGCGTTGGCGGAGGAGCGCCGGCGCCTGCGGGCGATGCCCGCCCACCTGCCCACCACCTGCCGCGTCGTCGCGCGGGTGGCCGACAAGTTCGGGCACGTCCGCGTGGACCGGGTGACGTACTCGGTGCCGATCCGCCATGCCTACCGGCCGGTGTGGGCGAAGCTGTATCACGACCGGGTAGCGATCGCGGTCGGCGCCGAGGTGGTCGCCGAGCATCGCCGGGCGTTCGTCCGGGGCGCGAAGGTCCTCGATGCGCTTCACGTGCTGCCGTTGCTCGAGCGCAAGCACCGGGCCGTGGCCGAGGCGACGGCTCTCCTCGACTGGCGGCTGGCCCCGGTGTGGCAGCAGGCGCGGGCGGAGCTGGCGAAGCACACCCGCAAGCCCGATCAGGAGTGGGTCCGGATGCTGCGGTTGATGGAGTCGCACCCGACCACGGCCGTCGAGCGCGCAGTGAGGACCGCGATCGAGCGCCATTCCCCGCGTCTGGAGACGGTGCGGCTCATCCTCCGACAGCAGGAGGCCGGCCCGCCGCCGGTGTGCCCGCCGGTCTCGGGCGTGCGTCCGGAGCTGGCGCGGATCGCGGTGCCCGCGCCGAGGCTGTCGGCGTATGACGCGCTGGTGGAGGGCTCCCGCTGATGGCTGCCACGATCACCGAGCCCCCGCATCTGGCCGCGGACCTGAAGGCGCTGTACCTGTCGACGGTCGCGTCTCAGTGGCGGCCCCTGGCCGAGCAGGCCGTCCGCCAGCGTCAGGCGCCGGCCGACTACTTGGCGCAGTTGGTGCACTTGGAGGTGACCGCACGGCGGGAGCGCCGCATCCAACGCCGCATCCAGGACGCCCGCTTCCCGACACTGAAGACGCTGGACGCCTTCTCGTTCGAGGCGCAGCCGGACCTCGACCGCGACGCGGTCCTGCAGGTTTTCGACTGCCGCTTCGTCGCCGAGGCCGCCAACGTCGTGTTCGTCGGCGGGGTCGGCACGGGGAAGACGCATCTGTCCATCGCCTTGGGGATGGCCTGCTGTCAGCACGACTACCGGGTGCGGTTCGTGACCGCGGCCGAGCTGGTCACCATGCTCGTCGAGGCGCAGCAGCAGGGCCGGCTGGCCCGCAAGCTCGCCCAGCTTGCCCGCTACGACGCGGTCCACGTCGACGAGCTGGGGTACGTCCCGCTCGACAAGACCGGCGCCGACCTGCTGTTCGGGTTCATCAGCGAGCGGTACGAGCGCCGGAGCCTGGTGGTGACGACGAATCTGCCGTTCGCGCGCTGGTCCGAGGTCTTCCTCGACCCGACGGCGGCCGCCGCGGTCATCGACCGGGTCGTGCACCACGCGACGGTACTGCAGACCACGGGCGGCAGCTTCAGGCTTCAGGCCGCCAAGCGGAACCGGTCGCCGGGCGCCGGCCGGCGGGGGGGCCGTTGATGTCTCCGGGGCGCGCGCCTGCTCGACGGCGACTATCTTGCCGGTCGCCGCGGTGGCGACGGGCCGGTCGCGGGAGCATCCGCGGATCGGTTGACACCGCCCGTTTCCCCACCGGGGACGGGTTGGTCACGGATGCGCAGGTCGGCGATTTGCGCGGGAAGCGGACGGCGCCGTCCGCGCTACCCGCCGAGCGCTCTACACGTACACGGCGACCGACGCGGGCCGGGCGACGGCGGGCCCGCCGTCGCCCGGCGTCGTGAACGTCCGGGCGCCGAGCCGCCCGTCACCGGTCCGTTACGTAACGGTGCGGAGTGGTCATGGCCTTGACGAACGCGGAGCGGCAGGCGCGTTACCGAGAGCGGCGGCAGGCCGGCGAGTCCCGGGTCCGGTACCGCCGGCCGGCGGACCGGCGGTCGCGGCCACAGCGGTGGGACGACGCGGTGCGGTCGCTCCTGGCGCTGCAGGACCAGTACCGGGCGTGGCGGGACGCGTTGCCGGCATCGCTTGCCGGGTCCGCGACCGCGGAGTTGCTCGAGCAGGTCTGCGAGCTGGACCTGTCGGTGCTGGAGGCCGTCGAGCTGCCCAGGGGCTTCGGGCGTGACGGCTAGACCGCCGGCGACAGCTTCCCCTTGGTGGCCACGAAGCGGAGCCGGCGCCGGCATCCGGGAAGAACGGAGGCCGTCGATGATGCTGACCCGGGCTGTCGGGCCCATCAGCATGACCGTGTGCTCGCCGGCGTCAAGGCGCGTCGCTTCGCTCCGCCCCCGCTTCGCGGGGCTGACGGCCTTGACGCCGGCTGCGCGCACGGTCCCGGGCGAGCCCGCCGACAGCCCGGGAACGCTCAGACAGGGAGGGCCCAGAATCTGATGCGTTGACGGATACTTGGGGGTCCCTTTTCACGTGGCCACGGGGGTCCCTTTTTCAGTTGCCATTTCCACCTAGATCCAAATCAATCGACGGAACCTCGCCGATCGCCATCATCCGGAGCCCCCAACCGGAACCCGGGCGACGGCGCCGAGGTCGCCGCGCCGGGACCCGGCGCCGGGCGGCAATCCTGGCGGCAATCCCGTCCCCGTAGCGGCGGCGCCCGGCTGCTCCTCCCTGAACAAGCGCGCCACTTGCTCGAGGGCTCGCTCGCGCTCGTCGCCGGCCCCCGGCCCACGTTGACGTGCAGACGCTCCGCAGACAGCCAAAGAACGAGTGAGCAGGCGGCGAATCGCCGCAAGCTCCTGACCGCAAACGCCTTGCGGCGGCCCGGTCATGGCCGTTACCCAGTCCGCGCCCAATTCGGGGCGGGACGCGAGGCCGAGGACGGACAGATGCGGAGCGGAAGTCGACAACACCGGGGGGAGGCAGGGGGCGGAGGATACGGTTTCCCCCCGCTGCTGGCGACAAACGGACGGATTCACAAGGGAGATTGCGACATGCGGACAGGAGCGATTTTCGCGAGAGGCAGTTGCCGGGCGCTGAAGTGGATGGCGCTGGTGGGGGTGCTGTTCGCGCTGGGGAGCGGTCAGGCCCTTGCGCAGACGGTTGAAGGTGCTTGGTACAACGTCAGCGGTACGGGCGTCAGTGTGGTGACGGTGAAGATGAGCGCCAGCGTTCAGGCCTCGTCCGGAGCAGACATCTTCGGATCCTTCACGCTCGGGACGACGACGGGGACCGCAGGTGGCCCGACCACTACCGCCAGTGACGAGTTCACCGTCACCTTCGGCACCGCCACCATCACCGGCACGCCGACGCTCACCTATACCCCGTCGACCACCGCCGGCGACCCCATCATTGAGGACTCGGGCGGTCGCGACGTGGGGGGCTTTAGCCAAACGGTGATGTCGGCAGTGCCGCAGATTCCGAGCGCAATCAACCCGCCGCCGGCGCTCATAGGCTTGGATTTCAGCTTTGAGGTGCCCGAGGCGACGGGCGGTATAGGGGACATCACCTACGCGATCGCTGACTTCGGCACCACCACCGCGAACTCGCACACCGATGGTGAGCTGCCCGAGGGCCTGGAGTTCGATGGCGACAGCCGGATGATAACCGGTAAAGCGACGACTGCCGGGAGATTCCAGGTCACCGTCACCGCGACGGACGATGCCAGCGGTGAACTCACCGCCGGTACCGACCACGAAAGCACCGCGGAGTTCTACATCGACGTGTCGGCACCGCCCGATCTGACGGTGATGGTGACTGCCGATCCCATGACGATCGCGGAGGGAGGTACCTCGACGATCACCGCGACGGCGAGCCGCATGGTCGCGGCGGCCGATGAGCCGGTGACCATCGCTTTGGCCGTGGTCGGCGAAGCCACGCTCAGCGCGAATTCGATCACCATCGCGGCGGGCGACCAGTCAGGAACCGTTACGCTGACTTCCACGGCAGACGACGACTACGAGCCTGATACCGTGACGGTGACTGCCACCGGCACCGGAATCACTGGCAGCCAGAATGTCCAGATCGCCGTGACCGACATGGCACCCCCCGAAATTCTGTCGGTGGTGGTAAGTGCCGACCCCACCACGATCGCGGAGGGGGGCACGTCGACGATCACCGCGATGGCGAACCGGGAGGTCATGGCGACCGACGGTACGGTTACCGTCAATCTGAGGGTGGTTGGTGAGGCCACGCTCAGCGCTCAATCGATCACCATCGCGGCGGGCGCTCAATCAGGCTCCGTCACGCTGACTTCCACGGCGGACGACGACTACGAGCCTGACACCGTGACGGTGACTGCCACGGGCTCCGGAGTCGCTGCCAACCACCCGAATGTCGAGATTACTGTGACCGACATGGCGCCCCCCGTGGCTCTGACGGTGACGGTGAGGGCCGCTCCCATGAGGATCGCGGAGGGAGGCACTTCGACGATCACCGCGACGGCGAACCGGGCGGTCATGGCGAGCGACGGTGCGGTGACCATCGCTCTAAGCGTGGTCCCCCCCGCTGGCGCCACGCTCAGCGCGAACTCGATCACCATCGCGGCGGGCGCGATGTCAGGAACCGCCACGCTGACGGCCGCAGAAGACGACGACTACGAGGATGAGACCGTGACGGTGGTTGCCTCGGGCGATGGAATCGCCGGCAACCAGAATGTCGAGATCACAGTGACCGACAACGACCAGCCGCCGGCCAAGCGGAGAGGTCAGATCACTGAGATGACGTTCAGTGGTGGCAGTCGCGGGATGAGGACCATTGGCGGGGAGCAGCGCTATCACGTGCTGGAGGGAGACACGACCGTCAAGCTGGACGTGACGGTGCAATGGGACCACGCCGAGCTCACGGAGCTTGCCGCCCTCGGCATCACGACCGTAAGTATCGACCTGATGATCAAGGGGGCCCAGCCGGCCGAGCAGATGCAGTTGCCGCGTTGGCTTTCTTGGATCGACGATGAAGGAGACGTGGACTTCCCCAATACGACGGGCGAGTTGGGCCGCCTGAGGGGCAGGGTCATGGTTCCCGTGCCGGATGCGCCGTCAAATTTCCCCAACAGCATTCGTCATCATCAGGCGAACAGCGGGTCAATCGCGCTTCTGATACTCCATGACGAGCACGAAGCAGAGGAGGACGCGTTCTACATCGACGCGGTGTCCAGCAACGATGTCGACCTCGCCGCCAGCGATGCGAGGAACACGACAACGCCTCTGGCTGTCATTGAGGACGACGAGGACCAGGAGGTCGTGATCAGCGGTCCGAGCAGAATGCACGAAGGTGAGGTTGCGAAAACATTCACCATCAAGGCCGAGCCCAAGAGGCTCGACCTGCCCCTCGAAGCTAGGCTGTCCGTTGTCGACTTGCAGGGAGCAACTATCAGTGGGGAACGCTATTCGCTGAGCGACGCCTCGCTGGTGTTCAACCCCAACCGTGACGGTACCGGCAATTCCCTCGACGTCGAGCTTCGCTTCCCGTCGCCCGATGGCGACAGGGAAGACGACAACTACAAGTTGGAAGTCGCCGTAGTCGATTACTCGTTGACATCGGGAGGATTCGACACGACGGTCGTGGATGACCACCCCATCAAGATAGTGGACATTCACCGCCTGCCTCCGGTGACCGTGGATGCGTACAGCAGCATGTTGATGGAGGGTGACGAGGTCACGCTGAAGCTGAAAGTGGACCGGAACCCGCCAGAAACTCCGCGGGTCGACCCCGAGACGAACCTCTACACGTACGAGGCGCTCACCCTCACGCTGAACGGTGGCGGCATGGCAACGGCCGGGAAAGACTACGAGATGCCGGCGACGGTCGCTGTTCCAGAACACGATGGCAGCGCCCCTTGGGTCCAGGAGGTGGAGCTGACCGTGAAGGCGCTGGACGACGACGATGTAGAGATGGAGGACGAGGACCTGATGGTTCACGCCATCATGGAGGGCGACGACCCGAAGAACGGGGACGAGACGCGACGGTTCGACAACCTGGTGTCTCTGACCCTGACCGACGAGACAACGAAGCTGGTTTCGGTGAGGGCCAATGCATATGAGGTGATCAAGCAGGCGCTGGGTGATCCTCCCATGCTGACCACGGGGATGTCTGCTGATCTCATGGGAAGCAACCTGTTCGACTACGACCCCAACGCCGTCGAAATATCGTATGGAACCCCCGAGACGACCGACAGGTCGGTGGTAAGCCCGTCCGCAAGTGGCGGGACGATCACCCTCACGGCGGTATCGGCCGGGGAGGCCAAGATCACGATCACCGCTACCGCGGAGCCCAAGTCGTCGTCTTTGGTCGTCAACCAGACCAAGGCGAACGTGGCCCAGCTCACGTTCCCGGTGATGGTCGAGGATGAGGATCTGGTCTTCATGGTGTCCGGCCCCGACGACATCGACGACATGAACCTCGCCGAGGGCGGCATGGGCGGCATGGTGACGGTCACCACCAACCGTCCGGTCACTGAGAACACCGAGGTGATGCTCATGCGCGACGGGAGCAGCTCGGCGTCCGAGGATGACTACACGCTGGAGCCCCCGTTGGTCACCATCATGGCCGGTCATGAGATGGGCTCGACGATGGTGATGGCCACGGAAGACGGCATGTCCGAAGACATGGAGATGCTGACGCTCTTCCTCGTGGTCGACGGCATGCAGATGACGGACAAGTCGGTCAGCTTCTACCTCTGGGATGCTGCTGTTCCGGCCCTGCCGGTCATCGCGCAGCTCCTGCTGGCGGCCTTCCTGGCCGTCGGCGGCTACCGCCGGTATCGTCGGCGGTAGCGTTCGGCGTCGGCGTTCGTAACTCTCCCTTGCCCCCTTTCCCCCGACGCCCCGGGGGGGAGGGGGCGTTTTCTTGCGCCCTTTGCTGTTGGCTGCTGGCGACGGGGAAAGACCGAAGGCGCGCCGGCGCCGCCTCTTCGACATGGAGGGGCCGAGCGCACGTGAACGGCAGCGACCGGAGGAAGCGGACCGGGCGGGCCCCAGGGCGCGCCAAGCGCGCGCCCGCCGCAACAGCAACACGACGCCGACGCCGGTTGCTCTCAGGAAGCGATGGAACCGTAGACGCTCCTACTCGCCAGCATCAGCGGGGACCACGCGGCTTGATGGTCAAGAGACGCCGATCTACCTTCCCAAGGTGACCCTCGACAGGGCGGCGCCGGCATCGACATCGGGGTGCGGATAGATGGCGAAGGCCCGCCGGTAGCGGGCGGCGGCGGTGGCGGCGTCGCCGCTCAACTCGGCCAGACGGCCCTGCTCGAAGAAGACCCTGGCCGACTCCTGCTTGCTCAGGGCCTGATCGTGCAGCGCTTCGGCGCGCTCCAGCCAACCGGCGATGCGGCCGGCGTGGTCGGCGGCGTCGTTGTCGAGCAGGGAGCCGGCCATGCCCAGCAGGCAGGGGTAGCAGTCGTCGGCGCGCTCGAACAGGGCCGCCATCGGCTCGAGCAGCAGCGGCGAGCCCGACAGGACGACGAGCCCCAGGTAGTTCCCGTACCGCGACAGCAGGCCGCTGCGGCGCCACCGCTCCCAGCGGTCGACCGGCCGCCGGTCCAGCAGCTCGAGGAAGTACCGCTCGCCGCGCTCGTCGCGGGTAAGGTCGACGGTGCCCGCCGTGCCCTCCCCCAGCACCTCGAGCACGAAGCCGTGGTGCCCGAGGCCGCGGTCGGTCGGGGACATGTCGAAGTCGGGGAGCAGGAACACCGCCTCGTCGGCGGCGCCGACGAAGCGATCGAGCGCGCGCTGCCGCTCCTGCGTCGGCACCAGGGGATCGAACAGGCGGTTGCCGAACACCAAGCCCTGCAGGCTGTACAGGGCGACGTCCGGCCGCCGCTCGGCGACATAGCGGTAGTAGCCGATGGGGCCGAGGGCGTCGCCGAAGGCGAACAGCACCGCGTCGGGCGGCAGCAGGTCGAACACCACCTCGGCGTGCCGCTCGGCGAAGTCGCTGCCCGAACGGTCGTTGGCGACCCAGCCCCCCGCCACCGACCAGGCCACCATCGCCGCCCCGGCCAGCCCCGCCACCGCCGCCGCCCCGCGGGCGGCGCCGGGCGCCTCGTGAGCGCCCGCCGCGCCCGCGGCCGAGCGGGGCGCGAGCCGGTGCGGCAGGCCGTCGCCCAGCCGGCGCAGCCCGACCGCGACGGCGGGCCACTTGGCCGCCGCCCAATCGGGCAGACGGTCCATCGCCCACTGCAGGCCGGCCGCCGTCCACAGGGCGGCCACCCCGTAGCAGACCAACGGATAGGGCCGGAACACGGCCAGCCAGAACGAGTCGAAGTCGAACCCCAGCAGCGCTATCAGCACCACGCTGTTGCCGAGCAGGGCGAGCAGGCCCGACCCCGCGGCGGCGGCCCCGGCGAGCCGGTCGGGATTCACCGCGGCCGATGCGGCGCGGCCGCCGCGCGCCAACGCCCCCACGCCGAGCACGGCCAGCACGGCGCCCGGCAGGGTGGTCTGCCGCACGAGGTCGGCCGCGAACCAGCCCAGGAACCCCGCGCGGTCGCCCCACCCCGCAGCAGGGCTGACGTCGACCCCGCTGTAGCCCTGGCGGCTCACGTAGAACCAGAAATCGCCCCACGTGCCGATGGGGCCGTAGAAGCTGACGAGCGGCGCCTGGTGCGACAGCCATACCATCCAGCCGTAGGGCAGGGCGGCGGCGGCCAGGGCGAACCCCAGCAGCCGCGGCAGCCGCGGCACGACTTCGCGCCACACCGGCGCCAGGGCCAGCGCCAGCCCCGGCGTCGCCAGCACCATCAGCGGCCAGTGGTTGGCGAGACCCGCCCCGAAGGCGACGGCGGCGCACGAGAGGGGCCATCGCCGCCGCGGGTCGCGCGCCCCCAGCAGCACCAGGGCGTAGACCGCGAAGAACAGCAGCGCGTTGAGGGTGTAGACCTCGGCGATGATGGCCTGCGACCAGAACTGCTCCGACACCCCGAAGAGCCACGCCGCGGCCAGGGCCGGCACCGGTGACGCCCGCAGCAGGCGGGCGCAGCAGAACACGGCGCCGCAGGCCAGCGCGCCCAGGACCGCGCTCGACAGGTGCCCGAGGAACGCGGCGTCGCCGAACGGAAGCCGCGTGAACAGGTGGACGACGAGCGTGTAGATGGGATAGCCCGGGGGATGGGCGACGCCCAGGTGCACACCGGCCATCAGGAACAGGCCGTCGTCTTCGAGGACCACGGTGCGGGGCAGGGTGGCGGCGTAGAGCGCGAGAGGGCCCAGCACCGCCGCGACTAGCCCGGCGACGTCGGGCCGGCCGGCAGAGAGCCGTCGCGGCGGCCCGGCGGCGGCCGGGTCGGGAGAGGCGGCGGGCGCACGCCGCCCGCCAGCGCCGTGTCGCGGTTTCCTCCGCTTGGCCATCGGCCGTACCGAGTTGCAGCCCCGCAGAATCGCACAGCATAGGCTGCCGACTCGCCCCCAAAAGAGAACCCCCTCCCCCCGGGGGCGTTCCGGGGAGAGGGGGCAAGAGAGAGTTGCGAACGCCGACGCCGAACGCTACCGACGCCGATAGCGGCGGTAGCCGCCGACGGCGAGGAAAGCCGCCAGCAGGAGCTGCGCGATGATCGGCAGGGCCGGTACTGCAGCATCCCAGAGGTAGAAGCTGACCGACTTGTCCGTCATCTGCATGCCGTCGACCACGAGGAAGAGCGTCAGCATCTCTGCCATGTTGCCTTCGTTCTCCATCATGTCGTCCGCCGTGGCCATCACCATCGTCGAGCCAGACATCTGCCCGGCCATGATGGTGACCAGCGGGGGATCCAGCGTGTAGTCGTCGTCGGACGCCGTGCTGCTCCCGTCACGCATGAGCATCACCTCGGTGTTCGCGGTGACCGCGCGGTTGGTCGTGACCGTGACCATACCGCCCATGCCGCCCTCGACGAGGTTCATGTCGTCGGGCCCAGCCACCATGAAGACCAGAGCCTCGTCCTCGACCATCACCGGGAAGGTCATCTGCGCGACGTTCGCCTTGGTCTGGTTGACCTCCAGCGTCGAGGCATTCGGGGTCGCCGTCGCGGTGATCGTCACCTTGGCTTCGCCGGCCATCGCCCCCATGACGGTGACCGTCCCGCCGCTCGCGGAGGCGGTGACCGCCGCGCCCTCGACGGACGTGCCGTACGTCACGCTCACTGCGGACGAGTCGTAGTCGAACAGGTTGCCCCCCATCAGCTCGGCGGACATGCCGGTGGTCAGCATCGGGGGATCGCCCAGGGCGCCCTTGATGACGTCGTAGGCGTTCTCCCGCACCGAGACCAGCGTGGCCGTGGCGTCCTGGATGGTCAAGTTCGCCTGGGCGGCAGACTCCGTGTCACCGTCGGGCCTAGGCCCGTTCTCGGCTTTGGTGCCGTTCACCACGAAGTCGAGCATCAGCGTCTCGGCGTCGATGTCCTCGTCGACCGTAGCCGCGATCGTGACCTCCACTTTCTGCATCCAGTTTTTTGCGGCCGTGTGCTTGTACTCTTCAACCGAGATGCTGCTCGGCGTCATCGTGAAGTCCGACGAGCTCGCACTGCCGCCGGCCGTCACCGCGATGGTGAGCGCCTCGGACGTGTACTGCCGCTTCTCCGGGTCGGTGGCGATCGTGTTCGCCGGGTTCCGGTTGACCGTCAGCGTCAAGTCGATCTCGCCGCCTTCCGCCACGGCGCCGGACACCGGGCTGACCGTCAGCCACGGCAGCTTGTGAACGTCCACCACTTTGAATCCGACCTTCTTCGACTGGATGTCGTCGAAAGCCCCGGTGTCCAGCCCATAGGACACGACCTCAGCGTGGAACTGGAGATCGATGTCCTCCCGGTCGCCGTCGTTCGGGTCCAGGTTGATCCTGGCAGTGTGCTTGTCGTCAGGCTCGTTGCCGACCGGGATCGTCCCGAGCGACCTTGCCAGGGAGTAGGATCTGTCGGACACCGAAACCCCGTCGAGGTCGGTCAGGTCGTACCTGACAGCCAAGTCGAGATCTTCCCGCCTCGGGTCGGCAGTGACGTCGAACAGGACATCGGCACCTCCTTCGTAGATCGTCCCGAGACTCTCCCTGTTTCTCTCGATCTTGACGCCCTGGACCTCGTCGTCCTCAATGACGTGGATACGGTCCGTTCGCATCTTGCTGGTTTCCAGATTCACGAGGTAGTGCAAGCTCGCACTCCTAGACACCTGAATATGGAATCCCTCTTCTTCTGCATCGACATCGTGCGGTAGCGAAAGGGATGTCGAGCCTGTTCCGGAATCCGTTTCGAAGACGCTGTTCACGTCCGTACGCGGCTTACTGGGAATGGGGACCTCTATGGCGTCCGACGCGAGAACCACGTCGCGCCCGCCAAAGCCGCCGGACCCGGGATTCTCGCTCGTCTCGGCAATAGACACCCATTCGTAGAAGTCAGGATCCCACACGCCTGTGTCATAGACGCGCACCCTTGCCGGTGGCGGCGGGTTCGCGGTGGTATGGCCAGCCCAGAGAGCTGTGATCTGCTGGTGGGTCCACTCGATCGTGACGCTCAACTCGGTGAGGTCTCCCTCCTCGACGAACATCCGCTTTTTGCCGTCAATCGTCCTCTCATCGGCATCTTTGATGGAGATTGCGGTGATTCGTCCCCTCCTGTCCAACTGGATCGCGTCGACCGTCGCCATGAACGAGGCCGAAACGCCGGCGACCGTGACGGTGATGGTCGATGTTCCCACGCCTTCCGGGTTCAGAACGACGGCGCTGTCGGTGGTGCTCGCCAGAACGTAGTCGGTCATCGACGACATGACGCTTCCAGTGGCGCCTTGCAGATCGTTGAACAGCGCACTCAACGCGATCGTCGCCGGACCGTCTTCGGTGGTCCAGTATCCGTCAGCCCCGGCGGCCGCGTTCCGCGCTGCCATGTACGCGGCATCGATCTCGGCCTGCGTCTTCGCCGTGACGGGAATCCCGTCGACCATCGCCTTGAAGACGACCTGGGCGCTGGTGGCATCCAGCTGCGTGCCTGTGAAGCCGGAGACGCCGGTGCTTACGGTCACTGTCACATCAGCCATTCCGGGCATCATCGGGGTCACTGTGACCATGCCGCCACCGTTTGCGGAGGCGTCGGCATCGGCATCTGCCTCGACGATGGTCTCGTCCGCCGACATGGCCTCGGCCTGACCCTGAGCCGGCAGGTTGAACAGCTCGCTCAAGGGGATCATCAACGGATCGTCGCGCTCAGTCCACTTGCCGTCAGTTCCAGCGGCCGTCGTGCGAGCCCTCATGTACGCCGCCTCGATATCCGCGTCGCTCTTCGGCGTGACCAGGAGGGTCGTGTGGTCGACGATGTCGAGGTCGACAACCCTGCGAATCGCGGGGTCGGGAGGACCGTAATCGCTGTCGCCCGACACCACGGCTTGGAAGGCGAGCCTTTCCATGCGGTCGTCGCCGCCGGTATCCACGTTGGCGATCACGGTCAGCGTGAGAGTATCGGAGGTGGTTCCCGTCGGAAGCGTGACCTCCGAGGGCACCAGCGTAAAGTCGCTACCGTCCGCTACGCTGCTGGGATCCAGGCTCAGCGTGACCTTGTGCGCCTCGACCGCGCTGTCCATCGACTTCGTTGCGTCTTCCTTGTCGACGGTCTTGACCGTGAGGGTGTACTCCACGCCCTCGCCCGTCTCATCGTCGCCGTCCTCCTCCATGAGCTGGGTCGCCACTTCACCCTCGGCGTCGGTGACGGTGACGGTGACTGACGGCAGCACGTGAGCATCCGCGATCTCGACATCCAGTTCGGGGTGGAGTACGGGCGCCGTCCCGTCACTTCCCGCTGTCACTTCTATCCTGACAGTGTCGGCCACCCTGTTGCCGTCGTTGTCTTCGACCGCTTCGAGAGTGACTTCCATCTCGTCCGAGGTGGTGTCGTCAAACTCAAAGCTGGTCGCGCTCAGCCTGAAGTCATCGCCACCATTCTGCTCCAGAATCACGTCGATCGTGTCGTCCACCGGGGGGTACTTCACCGCCAGCTTCAACGCGACATCTTCGCCCTCGACGGCTTCACCCGCGTCAACCTCGGTTAGCTGGATTTCCTGGTCTTCGTCGTCCTTGATCACGAAGGTTCGTACACCTTGGTCGTCCGTGGCGGTGCCGGTGACTCCGGTTATTGCAAAGCTGACAGCTACGACTTCGTCCTCCGCTTCGGAGTCGTCGTCGCGCGTCTGGAGAGTGATGGTTCCCGTCCGCCGGACATCTTCCATATCGGTCATACCGTCGGTGTTGTCCGGAAACGTGATGGTCACCGTCTCGGGACTCGCGACATCCCCAACCTCGTTGGTGGCACCGTCGGAGCCCTTGACGCTTGCGGTTGCGACGATCGTGACGTCCCCTCCGTCAGTACCTGCGGTGATGGTTCCCTGAACTTCGACGAGAATGTTTGCAGTGGCGCCCTCCTCCACGGACTCCGGTACCGTGATCTTGACGCCGTCAGTGTCAAAGTCGGTGTCCGGCACCACCCCCTGCGCTGCAGCCTCGACGGTCCCCAGCGCGAACACCATCCCCACCAGCGCCACCCACTTCAGCGCCCGGCAACTGCCTCTCGCGAAAATCGCTCCTGTCCGCATGTCGCAATCTCCCTTGTGAATCCGTCCGTTTGTCGCCAGCAGCGGGGGGAAACCGTTTCCTCCGCCCCCTGCCTCCCCCCGGTGTTGTCGACTGCCGCTCCGCATCTGTCCGTCCTCGGCCTCCTGCGTCCCGCCCCGAATTGGGCGCGGACTGGGTAACGGCCACGATCGCGCCGCCCCAAGGCGTTTGCGGTCAGGAGCTTGCGGCGATTCGCCGCCTGCTCACTCGGCAACGGGGAAACCGAATCACTTTGCGTGCCTCCCCCCGGTGCCGACTGCCGCTCCGCATCTGTCCGTTCCTCGGCCTCCTGTGTCCCGCCCCGAATTGGGCACGGACTGGGCAACGGCCATGACCGCGCCGCCCGAAGGCGTTCGCGGTCAGGAGCTTGCGGCGGTTCGCCGCCCGCCCATCTGGCAACGGGAAACCGGCTTCATGCGTCCACCGTCAACCGAATGACGTCGGCGGGGAGCTGGAGGGATGAATCGGCACCGACACCCACCAGTCACCGCGAGGCCAACCGCCTGCAGGATTCGGAAGTGGATGGCGCTGGTGGGGATGGGGTTCAGGCCGGGGGAGCGGGCAGGCCCTGGCACAGGAGCCGGCGGCACTTGCGAGGCCTACGCCCAACACGGCATTGCCACAGACGGCTCTGCCGCCCCGACGCAGATCAGGGTCGTGATGGACGCCGAAATGGCTGTTCCAGACGGCCGGCAGCGCCTCGCCCGAGGGCTACACGGTGGAGAACATCACCATCTCGGCGGGTGAGTCGATGGGCGCCAAGAACATGGTGGTGGAAGACATGAGCGAGAACGAAGGGCGCGGGTCGGAGCCGGCAGGCGTCGGCGCGATCACGCGGCTTGGCCGGAATGTCCGTGGGCTGCTGGGGCGCGTTCGGGGAAGTTGCCGTCCAGAAGCAGGGTCGCGAGGTAAATCAGGACTCGGCCCGAGTGGAGACCGCCTCGATGTCGGTTCGGGAGAAGTCGTCGCCCTTGAACAACAGCGGCAATCCTCGCGTGCGGGCCAGCGCGTAGGCGAAGACGTCCCCGAGATTGAGGCCGGCCGGATGACGTCCCTTGCCGAAGCGGCGGTAGGCCTCCGCCGCTGCCGCGGCCTGTTGCCCATCGACCGGCTCGACCACGACGAACGGTTCGTTCAGAAAGTCCCGAACGCCCTCGTAGAGGATCTCATCGCGACTCGATACCGCGACCAGCTCGACGACCGCCACCGCCGAGATCAGGATACGACCGGCGCCGGCGATGGCGGCCTGAAGAGCCGGTCCATCCGTCTCGCGCCGCAGAATGCCGACGATCGCCGAGGTGTCGACGACGATCACTTGGGCAATCCGTGTTCGTCGTAGAGCTCGTCCTGCCAGACCTGCGACGAAGGTCTGCCATCGTCGGCGTCCCGCCCCCACCTCGCCTCGCGTTCGCGAAACCGGTCGCCCGCCCTGGCGAGACGTTCCAGCGCCGCTTCCACGTGGGCCCGGTCCGGTCGGGTCCGGTCCGTCTGCTCCTCGAGCGCGCTCAGCGCCCGCTCGATGACCGCCGTCTTGCGGCCCCGCCCATGCAGGTCGAGCCGGGCCGCCAGCCGTTCCACCCGCTCGTCGAGGTCATGACGGTGTGCGATGTTGATGGCCACGCGCCATTGTAGCGTTCATCGTAGCTAACGAGCAACTGCAGGAGGGGCACGGGGCGGTGGGGCGTCGCGGCTACTTGCGCGGCGTCGACGGCCGCAGCTCGACCCGGCTCGGGAGGCTGCGGGCCGGGTGCCGCAACAGGTCGACGACGGTGCGGGCCACGTCCGACGCCGCCAGCTTCCAGTCCATGTCGGGCGACGGCCGGCTGCCCCCGAACTCGGTGTTCACCGATCCCGGCAGCACGCAGGTCACCCGGATGCCGTCGCGGCGGACGTCCTGCATCAGCGACTCGGTCAGGGCGTTCAGGCCGGCCTTGGACGTGCAGTACGCCGACCCGCCGGCGAACGGGTGCTTGCCGGCGAGGCTGCCGATGTTGACGATCCAGCCCCCGCCGTTGCCCTTCATCACGGGAATCGCGGCGCGGCAGCAGTAGAAGACGCCCGACAGGTTCGTCTCGATCGTCTCGACCCAGTCGTCGACCGAGAGCTCGTCCAGCGGGGCGAAGCGCCCGACGCCGGCGTTGTTGACCAGGATGTCGAGCCCCCCGAGCTCCTCGAGCGCGGTCGCGACCAGGCGCTGGGCATCGTCGTGACGCCGGACGTCGGCGGCGACCGCCGCCACGCGACCCGGGCCGGGGCTCTGCTCGATCTGCGAGCGCGCCCCGTCGACGGCGGGGCCGGAACGTCCGCACACCAGTACGTGGGCGCCTTCCGCCCGCAGCGCCATCGCCGTCGCCAGCCCGATTCCCCGCGAGCCGCCGGTCACGACGGCGGCGCGGCCGGTCAGGAACCCCGAGTTCGCGTCGGTCATGGCGTGCGATTCTAGCAGCCCTCCCGTCGCCGACCGCTGGTGCGGGCACGGTCTTCGCCACCGCTGCCGGGGGGCCGCGCGGACCCGCCGGGGGTCGCGGCCCGCCCTGCCGGGGACCACTACAATACGCGGGGATGGCCAGGGTCGCGATTGTCGGGGCCGGCGAGCTCGGCGGGGCGCTGGCGCACAAGCTGGCCGCCCGCGACCGGGTCCGTTCCGTGTGCCTGATCGACGCCGCGAGGGGGGTGGCGGCCGGCAAGGCGCTGGACATTCGACAGTCGGGGCCCATCGAACGGTTCGAGGCCAGGGTGACCGAGGGGGACGTCGATGCGGTCGTCGGCGCCGGCGTCGTGGTCGTGGCCGATCCCGTCGCCCCCCCGCCCGGCGGCGCGGCGGGCGACCGCGCCCGGGCCATGATGCAGCGCATCGCGGGCCTGGCCGGGAGCGCCCCCATCGTCTGCGCGGGCGCCGACGCCGGGGGGCTCGTCGCCTGGTCCGTGCGCGAGCTGGGCATCGGGCGCACCCGCATCGTCGGTTCCGCCCCCGAGGCCCTGGCCGCGGGCCTCCGCGCCCTGATTGCCCTCGAGGCGGACGTCTCGCCGGCGCAGGTGTCGGTGCAGGTGCTGGGAAGGCCGCCGGAGCATCCCGTCGTGGCCTGGAGCGGTGCGTCGGCCGGCGGCCGTCGGCTGGAGGACCGCCTGTCTCCGCCCGCCCTCGCCCGCGTGCGCCGCCGCGTCGGGCGGCTGTGGCCGCCCGGCCCCTACGTGCTGGCGTCGGCCGCGGCCACGGTGGTGGAGGCGCTCGCGGCAGGGGGGTCGCGCCGGGTGTTCACCTGCTTTGTGGCCGACGAGGCCCGCCGGTTGGCGTCGGCGCCCTCCTTTCCGGTGACGCTGAACGCGGACGGGGTGGACGAGCTGGCGGCGCCCGACCTGAGCCCGTCCGAACGCGTGCAGCTCGACGTCGCGCTGGAGCCGGCGACGTGAGCCGCTCCGCGGCCCTTCCGCCGCCGGCGGAGGGACGAGGGCGCCGGAAGTCCCGTTCTGCCGGCGACGGGCGGTCTCGTGGCGGCCCTCGCCGTCACCCGCCGAGACGGCGGTCGAACCGCCGGGCGAACTCGGCGGCGAGGGTCGCCTCGACCTCGGCGCGGGGAGGCGCGGCCCCGAGGAGTCGGGCGAGCGAGGTGACCCCGTAGCCGGCGAGACCGCACGGCACGATGAGCCGGAAGTGGTCGAGGTTGGTGTCGACGTTGAGCGCGAAGCCGTGGCTGGTCACCCAGCGGGAGAGGCGCACGCCGATGGCGGCCAGCTTCTCGCGGCCCACCCAGACCCCCGTCAGCCCCTCGGTGCGGCCCGCCTCGACCCCGAAGCGGGCGGCGGTGCGGATGAGCACCTCCTCCAGGTCGCGCACGTAGCGGTGCACGTCGCAGCGATCCGGCTTCAGGCTGAGGATGGGATAGCCGACGAGCTGGCCGGGGCCGTGGTAGGTGACGTCGCCCCCGCGGGGGACGTCGATCACCTCGATGCCGTGCTCGCGCAACCGCCCCGCCGAGGCGAGCACGTGGCCCTCCCTCCCTCGGCCGCTGACCCCCACCGTGATGACCGGGGGATGCTCGAGCAGGACGAGCTGGTCGACGGTCTCTCCGGCCTGCCGGGCCCGAACGAGGTCCTGCTGCCGGCCGAGGGCGGTCCGGTAGGGCACGGTCCCCCACCGGCGGACCTCGAGCACGGGGGGCTCGCGGACGCCGCGGGTTGCGTCTTCCGCTTCGGGCTCCGCGGTCAGGACCGGCGCGCGGCCTCGAGCCACTGCGGATCCTCCAGCGCGGTCTTGACCCGGGCCAGGAACCGGTCGGCGACCGCCCCGTCGATCAGCCGGTTCCGCTTCGGGCTCCGCGGTCAGGACCGTCGCGCGGCCTCGAGCCACTGCGGATCCTCCAGCGCGGTCTTGACCCGGGCCAGGAACCGGTCGGCGACCGCCCCGTCGATCAGCCGGTGGTCGAAGCCCAGGGTCAGGAACGCGCGGAGCCGAGGGACGACGGCGCCGTCGACGACGGCGGGCCGCGGCTCGACCGCCCCGACCCCGAGTATCGCCACCTGGGGCTGGTTGATGATCGGCATCCCGAGCAGCGACCCGAAGCCGCCGGGATTGGTGATGGTGAAGGTGCCGCCCTCGACGTCCCCGGGCGCGAGCTGCTTCGCCCGCGCCCGCGCCGCGAGGTCCTTGACGGCCGCGTCGATGGCGCCGACGGCGAGCCGGTCCGCGTTCTTGACGACCGGCACGATGAGGCCCCGGTCGAGGGCGACGGCGATCCCCAGGTTGATGCGCTCGTGGTACACCACGTTCGCGCCGTCGACCGACGCGTTGACCACCGGCGTCGCGGCCAGCGCTTCCGACACCGCCCTGGCGATGTACGCGAGATAGCCCGGGGCGGTCCCCTCGGGGTGCCCGGCCCGGGCCGCCGCGACGGCCGAGAAGTCGACCTCGAACAGGGTGTGGACGTGGGCCGACGTGCGCCGGCTCTCGACCATGTGCTCGGCGATGCGCCGGCGCATCACGCTCATCGGCTCGACGCGGTCGCCGGCCGCGCCGGGGGTCTCGGGGCGGGCGGCGCCGGTCCCGGCGCCTTCGCCCTGTCCGCGCACCGCCACGTGGGCCAGCACGTCGGCCTTGGAGATGCGGCCTCCTTCTCCCGTGCCGGTGACCGCCGAGAGGTCCACGCCGTGCTCGGCCGCGAGCCGCCGCACCACCGGCGACAGCCGGACCCGGGAAGCGGCGGGGGCGGGAGCATCGGCGTCTGGACCCGGTGCTTCCACCCGGGGCGCCTCCGTCGACGCGGGAGGGGGCGAGGTGGCGGGAGCCGCCGCCTTCTCCCCGGCCGCCGTCTCCTCCTCGGCCGCCGCCTTCTCCCCGGCCGCGGCCTTCTCTCCGGCCGCGGCCTTCTCCCCGGCCGCGGTCTTCTCCCCGGCCGCCGTCTCCTCCTCGGCCGCGGCGGCCTCCCCGGCCACGCCGATGACCGCGACGACCGAGTTGACCGGCACCGTCTCGCCGGCGCCGGCGCGTATCTGCACCAGCACCCCGCCGGCCGGCGCCGGCACCTCGGCATCGACCTTGTCCGTCGAGATCTCGAACAGCGGCTCGTCCCGGTCGACCGGTTCGCCGACACTCTTGATCCACCGGACGATCGTCCCCTCGGCGATCGACTCGCCCATCTGGGGCATCAGCACGTCGGTAGGCATTCAGTGCGTTCCAGAGCCGTCCGGCGACGACCGGACGGCTGGCCGGGAGTCTGCGCCGTTCAACGGCGCGGACTTCCCGGCGGGGTTGGCCGGGCGGCAGGCGGGGCCGCCCGGCGACGGTCTCCGGCTAGGCGTCCAGCACCGCATCCTTGAGGCGGGCGGCGATGCGCGCCTTGACGACGGTCTTGGCGGGAATCTGAATCTGCTCGCCGGTGGCCGGGTTCCGGCCGACCCGGGCCGGCCGTTCCTGCCGCACCAGCTTGACGATGCCCGGCAGGGTGAACTCGCCCGAGCGCTTGAGCTCGGCCTCCGATAGTCGCTGCAATTCCTCGAAGAGGTCGCGCACCTGGTTGCGCTTCATCCCGAACTGGTCACCGAAGTGCGCGAACAGCTCGGTCTTGCCCATTCTTCGAGTTTCTGGCATCGGCGTTCTCCCCAGGCAGCGCCGCACGTCGGCCGCCGCCGCGTTCTGCGACCGGCGCAGCGTCCCGCCAGTAACCGCGCCGGGCGTTTGGTTGTAGAGGGCGTCTGCCCGCGGGCAGACACCCCGTCGCGGGTGGTCGGCCTGTCGGCTTCGACCCGGCGGGACCCCGGTTCATCGCGGGATGTCGACCGCGGGCGGCCAGTGGGTGCGGATGGTCTGCCGTTCGCCTTCCGGCGCGCCAGTGGCGGCATTCGATTATAGGGGAATTCGGCCCGTCGTGCCCGCCTTCGCGCCGACCATCGCGAAGCGCGCTCGCCCGGCGCTTGCCTGCCGGGGAACCCGTTCCCCGCCGGGCGTGCGGTGGTTGCACGAAGGCGGCAGGGCTTCCGCCTCGGACTGGTAGAATCCCCCCGATGGCGGAGCCCGTCGAGACCTTCCCGAACCCCGAGCCGGCCCGGGATTACGAGATCGTCATCCGGTGTCCCGAGTTCACGTCCCTGTGCCCGAAGACCGGGCTGCCCGACTTCGGCGAGATTCGCATCACCTACGTGCCCGACGCCCGGTGCATCGAGCTCAAGGCCCTGAAGTACTATCTCCTCGGGTTCCGCGACCGCGGGGTCTTCTACGAGCGCCTGACCAACCGGATACTCGACGACCTCGTGGCCGCGTGCGCGCCGCGGCGCATGGTCGTCGTCGGCGACTTCTCGGCGCGCGGCGGCATCACCACCACCGTCACCGCCCGCTACGAGCAGCCGGCGCCCGAGTCCCCGGCGGGGCGGGCGTCTCCGCCGGAACCTTCGCCGTAGAAGGGCGCGGACTCCTGTTGGGTGGGTTGGGCGCCAAGCGGAGCCGAAGGCGACGATTGGCGGGCTCGACCCCCGCGGGCCGGTCGAGCCGCGGAACGCGGACGGCGCGCGGTCGGGCGGGCCGGGCCGAGGCGGTTGGAGGAACCCGTGGAGACACCGCCCCATCGCGTGGACATCGGCGACGCCCTCGACCTGCACACGTTCGCCCCGCGCGACGTGCCGTCCGTCGTCGAGGAGTACGTCAACGAGGCGCACCGGCACGGCCTGACCGAGGTCCGCTTCATCCACGGCCGCGGCATCGGGGTGCAGCGCCGCGCCGTGCACACCGTGCTCGAGCGGCATCCCCTCGTCGTCGAGCTGTGGGATGCGCCGGAGTCACGCCTCGGCGCCACCGTCGCCCGGCTCGCGGGCGGCGGGACGCAGGCCGCGCCCGGGGCCGGCCCGCGCCCCGAAGCCGATGAGCCGCCCGCCTGACCCCGTGCCGCCGGGCCGCGTACCGCTGCCGGCCCGGCCGGCCGTCGACGACCGCGAGATGCTCGCGCGGGCCACCCGGCTTCGCGACGAGCTCGCCACCCGCCGCACCGTGCGGGACTTCTCGGACCGTCCGGTGCCGATGGCCGTCATCGACGCCTGCCTGCAGGCGGCGGCGTCCGCTCCCAGCGGGGCCAACCGGCAGCCGTGGCACTTCGTGGTGGTGACCGACCCCGAGACCCGGCGCCGCATCCGGACCGAGGCCGAGGCCGAGGAGCGCGCGTTCTACCGCGAGCGGGCCCCCGAAGACTGGCTCGAGGCCCTCGCCCCCCTCGGCACCGACGAGCACAAGCCGTTCCTGGAAGAGGCCGCGTGCCTCATCGTCATCTTCGCCCAGCTCTACGACCGGGATGCGGAGGGCGGCAGGCGGAAGCACTACTACGTGCACGAGTCGGTCGGCATCGCCACCGGCATGCTCATCAGCGCCCTCCACCAGGCCGGCCTCGCCTCGCTCACCCACACCCCGAGCCCGATGCGGTTCCTCAACGCCATCCTCGACCGCCCGGCGCACGAGCGGCCGTTCCTCATCCTCGTCGTGGGTCATCCCGCCCCCGGCGCCACCGTCCCCGCCATCACCCGCAAGCCGTTCGACGCCGTCGTGAGCCGCCGATGAGGCTCGCCCGGTCGCATCGTCACCCGCAAGCGGTTCGACCGCCCGGCGGGCCGTCGATGAACGAAGGCGTCCCGTGCCGGCCCGGCGCGGTGTCGCGCGGGCGCACCACCGGAGCTCCCGCACGGCCCGGTTTCGGTGAGCCGGGGCGGTCCCGCCGGCTCCGCCGGTGCACAATAGGCATGGTGCATCCCGAACGCGTTCGGCCCGCCGTCGCCCTCGCCCTGACGATGCTCGTCGCGGGCGCCGCCCGCCCGGCCGCTCAGTCACACCCCGCCGTCCAGCCGCGCGCGCCCGTGCTGGAGATCGACGCCCCCGCCTCGCTCCGGACCGTCGCCGAGCGGGTCGCGCGGTTCCCGTTGAGCGGGCTCGCCTACGCGATGCACCTCGCGGGGCTCACCGACCCCGGCCCCCCCATCGACGTCCTCCTCATCGCCGAGGGCTCCGAGCTGGCCCGCCGCACTCCGTCCTGGATCTCGGGGTTCGCCGACCCCGGCCGCAGCCTCGTCGTGCTCTTCCCCGGGCGCACCCGCCTCTATCCGACCGACTCGCTCGAGGCGCTGCTGCAGCACGAGGTCGCCCACGTCCTGTTCTCGCGCGCCGCCCGGGGGCGCCCCCTGCCCCGGTGGTTCAACGAGGGGCTGGCCCTCGCGGCGGAGCGGCAGGTGGGGTTCGAGGACCGTTCCCGGGTGGCCTGGACCCGGATCCGCCACGGCGAGATCCCGCTGTCGGACCTCGAGCGCCTGTTCACCGGGGGACCGGCGGCGACCCGCCGCGCCTATGCCGTCTCGAGCGCCCTCGTCGGTGACGTGCTCGAGCGCCACGGCGATGCCGTCGCCGGCCGCATACTCGCCCGCCTCGGCCGGGACCTGCCCTTCCCCCGCGCCTTCGAGGAGGCGACGGGAGAGCCGCTCGAAGCCGCCGTCGGCCGCTTCTGGCGGCGCCGGCCGATCTGGGTCCGGTGGGTGGCGCTCGCGGGCCGCCCCCTGTACCAGTGGATGTTCATCACCATGCTGGCCCTCGGCGCCATCTACGCCCACCGCCGCCGCCGCGCCGAGCAGCGCCGCCGGTGGCAGGAGGAGGAAGAGCACGAGCTGGCCGAGGACCTGCTGCGGCAGCGCCTGCGCGAAGCGGACCCCCGCGCCCCGGGCAGCGCCTACGACGAGCACTGACGTGCCCGCCGGCGCCGCGGAAGACGACCCGGGCCCGCGCGCAGGGCGGCGCCTGTGACGAGCACTGAGAACGTGGTGGGAGGTGGCCCGCGTGGTTCCCGGCGACCGGCCCCCAGTCCCACGGGTGTTCGTGCCGGCCACGCTGCGTTCGAGCCGCCGGGGCTCGTGGCGGCCGCGAGGCGCCCGCCCGCGTGACGCGCCTCGCGCCGGGACCGATGGTAACGTCGGGGGAGCGAGGTCGGACGCGGCCGCCTGTCCCGACTTGGAGTCCAATACACAGGGCAGGGCGCGTCATGGTCGGACGCATCGGGCGGATACGGCCGCGGTCACTGCCGGATTGAGCCGACCGCCGCGTACGATCCAACGTCCTGCAGGGCATCAGATGACCCGCCACACCGCGAGCTCCGGTCCTCCGCCGGCCACGGTGACTTCGATTTCCGGGGCCCTGTGGACGTTCACAGCGGTTGCATGTGCCTCGGCCGCGGCCTGCGGCCCCGTCGCCACCACCCCCGAGGCGCGGGGGGCGTCGGCTGCCGCCGTCCGCCAGGACGCGCGCCTGCCGGTCCGCCTCGCCGGCACGGTCGAAGCGGTCCGGGCCTTCTCGGTCAACGTTCCCCGACTCACCGGGCAGTCGTCCAACGTGCCGCTCGTGATTACCCGGCTGGCCGCCGGGGGCGCCCGCGTCGAGGCCGGCGACGTGCTCGTCGAGTTCGATCCGCAGGAGCAGCAACGCACCGCGCGCGACCGGCGCAGCGCGCTGCTCGATCTGGAGGGGCGGATCCGCAGGTTGACGGCGGAACAGGAGGCCGCGCGCGCCACCGACGAGGCGGAGCTGGTGGAGGCGGCGAACGACGTGGAGCGCAGCCGCCTCGACGTGCGGACGAACCCGCTGCTGCCCCGCATCGAGGCCGAGATGAACGACCTGGCCCTCGAGCAGGCGATCGCCAGGCTGGAGCAACTGGAACGCACGTTCGCCCTCAAGCGCGCCGCCGCCGCGGCCGAGCTCCGCATCCTCGAGATTCAGCGCGACCGCGCCCGGCGCGAGGCGGAGCATGCCGAGCGCAACGCCCGCCTCATGACCGTCGCCTCGCCGTTCGACGGGCTCGTGGTGATCGAGACGATCTTCCGGGGCGGGGGCCAGATGACGGAGGTGCAGGAGGGCGAGGAGCTGCGGTCGGGCGTACCGGTCCTGGACGTCGTCGACCCGTCGCAGATGCAGGTCCGCGCCTCGGTCAACCAGACCGACATCGCCCACGTCGAGGTGGGGCAGCCGGCCCGGGTCGGGCTCGATGCCTATCCCGAGCTGGCGTTCGACGGCACGGTGGAGCAGATTGCGCCGCTGGCGGTCCCGAGCCAGTTGACACCGACCGTGCGCAGCTTCGCCGCCATCGTCTCCATTGCCGGCTCGCACGAGCGGCTCACGCCCGATCTCTCGGCGTCGGTCGACATCCTGCCGGCTTCGCGGACGCCGGCGTCGGCGCGGGCGCGCGAGGCGGCAGCCCCGGCCGCGGACGCCTCGGCGGTCCGCCGGCGCCCGTCGGGCGCGGTGCAACGCGGGGTTCCAGCCGGGGCCCCCGGCGGAGGCCTCCGTGCCGCGCGCTGACCGGCGGGTGGCGGCCGCCGCGCCGTGGGTGCTCGGCGCCGTCGCCGCCGCGGTGAGCGGCTACCTCGCGCTGTCGCCCGAGGCGGCCGCCGACCTGGCCACGGCCGAGGTGGTGCGGGGGGCGCTGGTGGAGCATGTGGAGATCCGGGGCGAGGTACGGCCGGTGCGTTCCACTGTCCTGAACGCGCCGATGCAGTCGGGCGAGCTCCAGATCGTCGGGTTGGCGCCGAGCGGCACGACCGTCGACGCCGGCGACGTGATCGTGCGGTTCGACGATACCGGTGTGCGGCAGACCCTTCAGGAAAAGGAATCGGAGCTCGAGCAGGCGGAGGCCGAGATCGAGCAGGCGCGCGCGGAGGGCCGCATCCGGGACGAAGAGCAGCGCACGGCGTTGTTGACCGCGCGGTACGACGTGGAGCGCGCGCGGCTCGATCTCGCCAGCCCCGAGCGGCTCGTGGCGCGGCTCGACCTCGAGCGGGCGAGGCTGGCCCTCGCCGACGCCGGGCAACGGCTCGAGGAGGAGGAGAGCAAGGCCCGCGCCGGCCGCGCCGCCACCGAGGCGGAGGTGCAGAGCCTCGAGCGCGCCCGGGACAAGGTGGCCGACGATCTGGCGCGGGCTCGGCGGTCGCTCGCAGCCCTCGTCATCCGGGCGCCGGCCGCCGGCACCGTTCATCTCATGGTCAACGGTCGCGCGGGCGGCCCGTTCGGCGGCCGGGAGGAGTTTCGCGAGGGCGACCGCGCCTGGCCGGGCGCGCAGATCGCCGAGCTGCCCGACCTGTCCGGGATCCGGCTGACGGCGAAGGTGGACGAGGAAGACCGGGGGCGCCTGCGCACGGGCCAGACCGCGACGGTGCGCGTGGACGCACTGCCCGGCCGCGAGCTCCGCGCGACGGTGGACGACGTCTCGGTGCTGGCGCGGGTCGATTTCACGTCGGGCTGGCCGGCGGTGCGCCGGTTCGACGTCAGGTTGCGGCTCGACGCCGGCGGCGAGGAGTTGCGGTCGGGCATGAGCGCGACTGCCCGCCTGGAGGTGGACCGGCTGGACGACGTGCTGAAGATGCCGGCCCGGGCGGTGTTCACCGCCGCCGGCCGGCCGGTCGCGTACCGGCTGGTGGGGTCCCGGTTCGAACCGGCGCCGATCGAGATCGCCAGGCGCACGGCGGAGGAGGTGGCCGTGTCGACGGGGGTCGCGGCGGGAGACCGCGTGGCGACCGTCGAGCCCCCCGCCGCCATGATTGCAGAACCATGACAGTCCGCCACGCCGTCGCCGCGGCCGGCTCTGTCGTCGTCCTCGGGGCGCTGGCGGCGGTCGCGGCCGACCGCTGGCCGGCCGCGGGCGACGCGGACCTGCCGGTGGCCCGGGTGACGCGGGGCGCCGTGGCCCTCGACGCGCAGATCACCGGAGAGCTGCGCGCGAAGCGCTCCGTGCCGCTGGCCGCTCCGCGCGCCGGTGGGTCGCTGCCCCTCGTCCGGCTGGCCGGCACCGGCACCGCGGTCAGACGCGGCGACGTCGTCATGGAGTTCGATCCGGGCGAGCAGGCGCACGCGCTCGAGCAGAGCCGGTCGGAGCTGGAGGAGGCCGAGCAGGAGATCGTCAAGATGCAGGCGGACGCCGCGGTGCGGCAGGCGGAGGACGGCGTCGCCCTGTTGACCGCCCGCTTCGACGTGCGGCGGGCCGAGTTGGAGGCGGTGGACGACCCCGACCTGATCCCCGCCATCGAGGCTCGCCGCAACGCGCTGGCCCTCGAGGAGGCGCGGCGCCGGCTCGCCGAGCTGGAAGAGGGGCGGTCCTCGCGCGCCGCCACCGACCGCGCGGCCCTCGCGGTGCTGGAGGAGCGCCGGACCCAGGCCCGGCTGGCGAGCCGGCAGGCGCAGCGGATCATCGACGACCTCGTCGTCCGTGCGCCGTTCGACGGCGTGGTCGTGGTCGCCGACAACCGGGACGGGGTGCAGGTCTTCTTCGCGGGGATGACGCTGCCCGAGTACCGGGTCGGCGACATGGTCGGTCCGGGGCGCGTCGTCGCCCGGATCGTGGAGGTCGGCGATCTGCAGATCGTCGCCCAGGTGGATGAACAGCAGAGCCCCAACCTGGAGGCGGGGCAGACGGCCGTCGTGCGGGTCGACGGACTCCCCGGCCGCACCCTGGCGGCGACGGTCGGGGCGGTGGCGGGCATGGTCTCGCGCGACGGGTTCTTCAGCCGGTCGGGCCCCGTGCGCGAGTTCGACGTCTTCCTCGAGGTCGACACGCCCGATCCGCGGCTGCGGCCGGGAATGACCGTACGGGTCACGGTGGCGGGCCGCACGCTCTCCGACGTGCTCCAGGTGCCCCGCCAGGCGATCTTCGAACACGACGGAGCGCCGGTCGTCTACGTCGAGGTGGACGGGGTGTTCCAGGCGCAGCCCGTGACGGTGGTCGGCAGCGGCGAGGGGGCGGTGGCCGTCGAGGGCGTCGCCGAGGGAACGAGGGTGGCGCTCGTGGACCCGACCGCCGGCGACGGCGCCGGCCGTCGGTCGGCGCCGGGAGCGGCGCCGTGAGCGCGGCGGCGGCGCCCGTGGCGCGCAGACGCCGTGTGGTCGGGCTCGGCGCCGAGCTGCGTCTCGGCGTCGACAGTCTGCGCGCCCACAAGCTGCGGGCGCTGCTGACCATGTTCGGCATGATCTTCGGCGTCGCGGCGGTGGTGGCCATGCTGTCCATCGGCGCCGGCGCGCAGCAGGAGGCGATTGCCTTCATCGAGCAGCTCGGCGTGCGCAACGTCATCGTCGAGGCGCGCGAGGCCGGCGACCCGCAGACGCTCCAGCGTGTCCGCCGGCTGTCGGCCGGTCTCTCGTTTCGCGACCAGCGCATGATCGAGGCGACGTTGGGCGGCCTCGAAGCCGCCAGCGCGCGGAAACGCGTCGTGCCGACCCGGCTCCTGCCCCGGCCGCAGGGTGATCCGCCCGTTGTGTTCGGCGTGTCTCCCGTATACGCCGCCATCGCCGGCCTGCACGTGGCCGAGGGGCGGTTCTTCGACGAGTCGGAGGCGGAGGCCGCGGCGCCGGTGGCCGTCCTCGGCCAGGCCGCCGCCGCGTCCCTGTTCGGAACCGAGGATCCCATCGGGCGGTTCGTGAAGGTCAACCAGCAGTGGTTCGGCGTGATCGGGGTCGTCGCCCCGCAGATCACGGTGCAGAGCGGCGTCGCCGATCTCACCCAGCGGGACGGCAACCAGGTGATCTACGTGCCTCTGATGGCGGCCGTGCTTCGACTGGAAGAACCGCGAAGCAGCCAGCGCGACGAGATAGACGCGCTCTATCTGCAGTTGGGCCCCGGCGCCGACGTCGCCGCCGCCGGGGCGCTCGTGCGCGGCCTGCTGGACACCGCCCACCGGGGCGCCGGCGACTTCAGCGTCGTCCTCCCGGCCGAGCTGCTGGCCGAGGAGCAGCGGACACGGCGGATCTTCGAGGTCGTCATGGTGGCCATCGCGTCGATCTCGCTGCTCGTCGGCGGTATCGGCATCATGAACATCATGCTGGCGAGCGTCCTCGAGCGCACCCGCGAGATCGGCCTGCGCCGCGCCATCGGCGCCCGCCGGCGCGACGTCGTGCGGCAGTTCCTCCTGGAGACGACGTTGATCACCCTGACCGGCGGGGTCCTCGGCACCGCGCTGGGGTTCGTGTTGTCGCGGCTCGTCGGCTACTTCGCCGGCTGGTCGACCATCGTCACCGCCGGCTCCGTCGTCCTGGCCTTCGTCGTGTCGGTCGCGGTCGGGCTCGTGTTCGGCATGTATCCCGCCGTACGGGCGGCCAGGCTCGACCCCGTGCTGGCGCTGCACTACGAGTAGGCCGCGGGGGAAGCGCACGCCGCGTCGAGCCGGTGGGCCGTCCTGCACCGCGGTGCCCGATCGGGAAGCAACAGTCCGATCGCGTCCTTCCAGCGCCATTGTTTTACCGATCGGGACAATACTGCTTGTCAGGTCCCGTCGATCGGTCTATATTCCCGATCGGGAAATCGAGCCATGACACCGGCACAGATCGGGCAGCTCGTGCGGAGGACGCGCCGCGCTCAACGGCTCAGGCAGGACCAGTTGGCGGGCGCCGCGGGCGTCGGCGTGAGGTTCCTCGTCGAGCTGGAGGCCGGCAAGGCGACGGCCCAGATCGGCAAGGCGCTCGCGGTGCTCTCGGCGCTGGGCTGCACGCTGCGCATCGAGCCGCCACCCGGCGCCGCGGACGGCGACCGGCCGACGTGATGCGCGCGCTCACCGTCTGGTGGGAAGGCGCCGTCGTCGGCTCGCTGACCGTCGACCGGCACGGCGCGATGCGCTTCGCCTACGATGGCGGCTGGGTCGCGGACCCGTCCGCGGCGCCGCTCTCGGTCTCGCTGCCCAAGCGGCTCGAGCCGTTTTCTCCCCGGGCGTGCCGCCCCTTCTTCGAAGGACTGCTGCCCGAGGGCGCGCAACGCGACGCGGCGGCGGCGGCCCTCGGCGTTTCGCCCGCCAACGAGTTCGCGCTGCTCGAGCGGCTGGGGGGCGAGGTGGCGGGCGCCCTCACGTTGTGGCCCGAGGGCGAGACGCCGCCTGCGTCGGAGGTGGCAGGGCCGCCGGCGGTGCTCTCGGACGACGAGCTGGCCGGCCTCCTGGCGAGGCTCGAAGCGCGACCCTTCCTGGCCGGCACGCGGGGCCTTCGCCTGTCCCTCGCGGGGGCGCAGTCGAAGCTGCCCGTGGTCCTGGTCGACGGCCGAATTGCGCTCCCCGCGCCCGGCCAGCCGACGACGCACATCCTCAAGCCGCCCATCGCCCGTTTCGAGGCCACGACCGAGAACGAGGCGTTCGCGATGCGTCTCGCCGCCGCTCTCGGACTCGACGCGGCGCCAGTCGACCCGCATCGCGTCGGCGAGGGCCCGCCGTGTCTGCTGATTGGCCGCTACGACCGCCGGCGAGGGCCGGACGGCATGGTCCGGCGCCTGCACCAGGAGGACTTCTGCCAGGCCCTCGGCGTCGTCGCCGGCCGGAAGTACGCGGCCGACGGCGGACCCGGGTTCCGGCAGTGCTTCGATCTGGTCCGGCGGGCCTGCTCCCGACCGGCCGTCGAGCTGCTCAAGCTGCTCGATGCGGCCATCCTGCAGGTGCTGCTGGGGAATGCGGACGCGCACGGCAAGAACTACAGCCTCCTGTATCGCGAGGACGGCATCGTGCTCGCACCGCTGTACGACCTGCTCTCCACGGTGGCCTATCCCGAGCTGTCCCCGGTGTTCGCCATGAAGGTCGCGCGGCGCGGCACCCTCGAGGAGCTGCGGCGCGGCGACTGGGACCGCTTCGCCCGCGGGATCGGGCTCGGCGCTCCCATCGTTCGGCGGCGAGTCGGGGAGCTGGCCGGCCTCGCGCTCGAACGGGCCGAGGGGGTCGCGGACGACCTGACCGGCTCGGGCCTCGACGAGAGCGCGCTCGCTCGATGGGCCGCTCGCAGCACGGACCGCGCCCGGCGGCTGGCGCTCACGGTCTGATTCGACAGCGAGGGTCGCCGATGGCAAACAGGCCGACGGCCGCGCTCGCACCGCGGGCCGGAGCGCCAAGCGGTGTCGACCCTGTTCCGCCACGTGGGCGTCAGAAGAACAACTGGACCAGCTCGCCGTCGATCTCGGTGATGGTGGACCGGTTGGACGGCCACACGGGTCGGGCGAGCGACGACTCCCAGCGGTCGAGGCGTTCCCGCAGGTCGCGCAGGCGCTCGGGAAGCCGGTCGGCGCGGTTGACGCGCTCGGCCTCGTCGTCCTCGAGGTCGTAGAGCAGCGAGACCTGCCCGTGGGGCGAGGCGTCGGGGTAGTCCTGCAGCGGGAGGAGCCGGCCTCCTCCGTGTGAGGCGGCGGGGTCGGCGCGGTTGACCTCGAAGAGCTTCCACCGGCCCATGCGGACGGCGCGGTTGGGGCCGGCCCGCCAGTACAGGACGTCGTGGGGGCGGCCGTCGGTGCCGCCGGTCAGGTACGGGACGAGGTCGACGCCGTCGCGGACCACGCCGTCGTCGAGGGAGGCGCCGGCGAGGCCCGCGAAGGTCGCGAAGAGGTCGAGGCTGATGACCGGCTCGCGGTAGACCTGTCCGCCCTCCAGGCCCTTCGGCCAGTGCATGATGAACGGAATGCGGATGCCGCCCTCGAGGTGGAAGCGCTTGGTGCCGCTGAACGGCCCGTTGCTGCACGCGATGGCCGCGTAGCCGACGCAGCCGTTGTCGCTCATGAACACGACGAGGGTGTCGCCGTCGACGCCGTGGGCGGCGAGCCGGTCGACCACCGCCCCGACCCCGCGGTCGACCGACGACACCATGGCCGCGTAGATGCGGGTGCGGAAGTCCTCGACGTGGGCGACCGTGTCCATGTACTCGCGCGTCGCCTGCAGCGGCGTGTGGGGGGCGTTGTACGAGAGGACGAGGAAGAACGGGGCGTCGCCGCCGGCGTGACGGTCGATGAAGTCGACCGCCTTCCGCGTGAAGACGTCGGTCAGGTACTCCTCGACCTCGACCACCTCGCGCCCGCTGTAGATCTCACGCCCGGCGCGGGTGCCGGCCGGCCGGTCCGGGTCGAGCACCGCCTCGGGGTGGTCGCCCGCGAAGTACGTCGTCCCGCCGGTGAGCAGGCCGAAGTACTCGTCGAAGCCCCGCGACAGCGGCTGCTGGGCCGGCCGCCGGCCGAGATGCCACTTGCCGACGTACCCCGTCGCGTAGCCGGCCCCCCGCATGAGGTCGCCGAGGGTGCGCTCGTCGGTCGACAGGCCGATCTCGACGTCGCGGCCCGAGGTGTTGAACTCGTAGCCGTGGCGCTGCGGATAGCGGCCGGTCATCAGCCCCGCCCGCGACGGGCTGCACACCGCGGCGGCGACGTAGGCGGCGGTGAACCGCACGCCCTCGGCCGCGAGCCGGTCGAGCCGCGGCGTCCGCATGATGGGGCTGCCGTAGCTGCCGAGGTCGCCCCAGCCGAGGTCGTCGGCGATGACCAGGACCACATTGGGCCGCGCCGCCGGCTGGGCGGCGGCGCCCGCGGCGGTCAGGAGGAGGACGCTGGCGACGATGACGCGCAGGAGTCTGGACACGCCGGCATCTTAACCTGCAACTCTGCGGAATCCGGTACCCTGGGACCGTGGCGCCCATGGGCTCCGGTCCGATGCCGATCTCCCACCGCGTCAACCGCGAGGCGGTGGTGGTGCTGGGATGGGGCCGGGCGATCCTCCTGCAGCTCGCGCATCCCCTCGTGGCGGCCGGCGTCGGCGCCCACAGCGGCTTCGACGCCGGGGCGCTGGCCTACGTGCAGCGCATGCGCCGCACCGTCGGGGCGATGCTCTCGCTCACCTTCGGCACCGAGCCGGAGGTGCGGGAGACGGCGGGCCGCATCAACGCCATCCACCACCGCGTCCACGGCCGGCTGGATTGCGCGGTGGGCGGCTACCCGGCGGGCACCCCGTACGACGCCACGGACCCGGCGCTGCTCACCTGGGTCCACGCCACCCTCGTCGACAGCCAGCTTCGGACCTACGCCCTGTTCGTCGGTCCGCTGCCGCGGGACGAGGAGGACCGCTACTGCGCGGAGGCGGCGCAGGTCGGTCCGCTGCTCGGGGTCGCCGCGAGCGAGCTGCCCGACACGAAAAGCCGTCTCGACGGCTACCTGGACCGGATGCAGCGGGAGGATCGGCTCGCGGTCGGCGCGGGTGCCCGACGGCTCGCGGAGGCCCTGCTCGCGCCGCCTGGGCGGCGTTGGGTCGCCCCGGCGCTGTGGTTGGGCCGGCTCACCACCGTGGGGCTGCTGCCGGCGCCCATCCGCGAGGCCTACGGATTCCCGTGGCGTGCGCGGGACGCCAGGAGGCTGCGGTCGGCCGCCGCCGTGCTGCGCGCCGCGCGACGGGTGACCCCGCCGCTGCTGCGTGAATGGCCGGTGGCCAGGAGGGCGCGGCCGGGTTCCCTGACTACAGCGATTCCGCGCCCCGAAGGGCGCCGGCCAGAGCGGTGACGGCTCTCGGTTCGACCCGGGTCGCAATGGCCGGGGCAACCACGGATCCGTAGAGGCAGCCGAAGTTGTCGTCCGGCCGCACAGCTCGCGTGGCGTGGCGACGTAGCGCATGCGCAGCCGCCCGCAAGCGAGCAGAATGGCGTCTGCCAAGTCGCCGCACGGAAGACGGCCGCCGCCGAATCCCCACCCGGGGCGTTCCCGCCGGAGGTCCAGCCGGCGCCGAGGCTCCAGAGAGGCCGGCAAGTGGTAGGCTTGCCGCGTACCGGCCCCCGCGGCATCCGGCACGATGCGTGCGGACACGAACGATCGAACGCTGTCGAGCGGCATCGCTGTCGGGAGCTGACCGTGCTCGACCAGCCGCCGACGACAACGCCGACCCGTTGCCGGGGCGGAAGCGGGGCATCGGCAACTCCGATCTCTCGGTGGTCACCGCGACGGCCCTCGCCAACCTCCTGGTCGCGGTCGGACGGAACGAATTGTGCAACGTCCGTGTCGTGATGTCCGATCTCACCGCGGCCTGCGCCGCCGGCAGCGAGCAGATCGCGGGGGCGCTGCGAGACGCTGCGAGATCAACCACTGGCGCGCGGACGCCGCCGCTGCGCGGACCGTAGTGGGGGCGGTGGAGAACGACCATGTGTGACGGCTCGCCGCCTCGCGAACCGATAGGTACAAGGGGTGCCGGCGCTCGCCGGCTGGCCTGGGAGCCGGCGCCTGCAGCTCCGATTGCCGCCGGACCAATTGTGCCGGGAGGTCTGTACCGCCTCCACGCACGGACTTCCGGGGCGTGACAGGAGCGCACGATGATTGCCGAACCGCTCGGACGTGCCCTCGAAGCCACCGGCTACCTGCTGGCGAACGGCGCCTGCGCCGCGCCGAGTGTGACGCTGGCAGGCTCGGCTGCGCCCGACTGGCGACCTTCGCCTTCGTTCGATCCCGATGTCTGGTGGTGCAGCGACGCCGAGTCGTACCGCCGGGGCGTCGGGGGCGGCCTCAGCGTGTACTTCAAGTTCGTGGAGGAGCCTCGGGAAGTCCCGGTGGCCGAATGGCAGCGGGAGATCTGGAACCGGGGATTCTCGCCCTTGCTCTGGCTCGTCTCACCGGAGCGGATCGACCTCTACAATGGCTTCGCCGCTCCCGGCGGCCCGGACAAGGCTGAGGAGAACCGGCTCCATACCTTTCGCCTCGTGGACGCGGAACTGAAGCGGCTCGACACGCTCGCGGGCCGTCTCGCGATGGAGACGGGCCAGTTCTGGCGCCTGGAGCCCCGCGTCAGCCGAGAGACGAGTGTCGACCGCCGCCTGTTGCGCGACCTGGACCGCCTCGAGCACCAACTGGTCGTCGCCGACCTCGACCGGGGCGAAGCACAGGCCCTCATCGGCCGGTGTATCTTCGCGAAGTATCTGATCGACCGGAAGATCGTGAGCGGACGACTCCTGGTGAAGCGGTGCGGTCATGCCGACCTCCCACACGTCCTGGAGGATCCGGCCGCCGCCGAGCGTCTGTTCGCGTGGCTGCGCGACACCTTCAACGGCGACATGTTTCCGCTCTCCTCCGAGCCGGCTCCCGCCCCCGCGCATCTGGAGCGGCTGGCGCGATTCCTGAACGGCGAGGACCTGGAGACGGGTCAACTCCACTTTTTTCCGTATCGGTTCGACGTGATCCCGGTCGAGCTTGTCAGCGCCATCTACGAGCAGTTCGTGCACTCGTCCGCCGCGGAATCGGCTGGTTCGAACCCCGCTCGCAGGCAAGGCGTGTACTACACGCCGCTGGCCGCCGTCTCCCTGGTGCTGGACGAGGTGTTCGACGGCCTGACCGGAGAAGAAACAGTTCTGGATCTCACCTGTGGGTCAGGCGTCTTTCTCGTGGAGGCCCTGCGACGGCTGGTGTATCTGAAGAGCGGCGGTCGAACACCGACCCGTGCGACGATCCGAGAGGCTCTGTACAACCAGGTGTACGGCGTCGACATCAGCGAAGCCGCCGTGCGCATCGCCGCGTTCAGCCTCTACTTGGCCGCACTGGAGCTCGATCCCGACCCGCGGCCGCCGCAGGCATTGCGGTTCAAACCACTGCAGGGGAAGACCCTGCTAGTCGGAGACGCCCGGACCATAGAGGAGACTCCAGACGGACGATCGGTCCTGGGCGAGGGACCGGCGCTGAAGGGATTCGACGTTATCGTCGGCAACCCGCCATGGAGCTACAAGGGCGGGGCCGGAACCGCGGCCCGCCGGGCTGGCGGCTCGAGGGCGCCTCGTCAGCCCCGGGGCCAGAGCCTCGACTTCGTCGCGCGAGCGAGGGACTTCGCGCACGACAGGACGCGGTTCGGGATGATCCTGAGCGCGATGCCCTTCTTCGGCCGGAGTTCCACGAGCATCGCCGCCGCTCGCGACCGCATCGAGGGGCTCGCTCCCGTTACCCTGGTCGACCTGTCGGACCTGACGGGATGGCTGTTCCCCAAGGCCGGCATGCCCGGCATCGCGCTACTGGCGCGCCATCGTGAGCAGCGCGGCGACCGGATGACTCTCGTGCGGACCCACTGGTCTCGGGCCGGCGAACGGAGCCACACCATCGAGATCGCGCCCAGCGATGTCGCCACGCTGCCGATCTCGAGCTGGAAGCGCAACGCCGGACTGTTCAAGGCGGCCTTTCTCGGCCGCCGCCCGGACTTGCTGTTGCTGGATCATCTGTGGGAGAAGCATGAATCGCTGGAAGTCCGCTTGGCCGAGCTGGGTACGTCGTTCAGGACCGGGTTGATACTGGGCAATCGCCGGCGCGATGCGGCTGTCCTGCGCGGCCTTCCTTTGATCGATGGGCGATTGGGAGCGCCTTTTTCGCTGTCCGCTTCCGAATTGCCCACGTTCGAACAGACCGGCGCCGAGCGGCCGCGGCAACGTGAGATCTACCGTACACCGCTCGTTCTCGTGCGGCAGTTCATGCGCGGCGGCCCGCGCCCCGTGGTCAGGGTCGCGGAGCAGGACGTCGTGTTCACTGACGCCTGGTACGGCGCGTCGTTCGCCCGTACGGGCGCGGAGGCTGCGTATCTCGTGGCGGGTATCCTCGGCTCAGCGTTGGCGTCCTGGCACCTTCTCATGACCGGGTCGTCGTTCGGGTTGTGGGTATGGCGACTGAAGCTCAAGGACGTCGTCGCCTTGCCCGCCCCCGCGCTGAGGGCGCACGTCGAGTCGAGAGCGGGCAGGCGCGTAGCCGAATTGGCGGGTGCCCTCGTTCGAGGACCGCTCGATGCGAGTGGCTGGAACGAGCTCGACGATGCGGTCTTCGATTTGTATGGGCTGGGTGAGACAGACCGCATCATCGTTCGGGACGGCCTGTTCCGGGCGGGCTGGCAGTGGGAGGCCGGGCGTGAGAGATCGGTCACGCCATCCGGTGTCGACGATCTTCGAGACTATGCGCAAGCGTTCCTGGGCATGATGGATGCGTGGCTGTCTGCCTCCAATCGGCGGCGAATGCGGGCCGAGGTCTACGATTTGGCGTCCGATGCGCCGCACAGGGTGATTCGATTCGTGCTCGAAGATCGACGGGGCCCGTCAGTGGTGGAGATCGTGAAGCCCGATGGCCCGCTACGGGCGGTGCTGGAGCGGATCGGTGAACGCACGGAGGCTCGGATTGCGGAGGCGCTGGTGGGTCCGCGCGAGCTGCGGGTGCACGGGCGGGACGAAGTCTCGATCATCAAGCCGGCGGCCCGCCGGAACTGGTTGGGTGTGTGCGGCCTGGAGGACGGTGACTTGGTCGTGAGGGATAGCGCGCACGGCGGTGGGCGGACGTGATGCTCAAGGTGTCTTCGTGGCTGGGAACCCTTGGACGGCCGTTCATCGACATCGACCGCGAGCGCAGTGAGAGGGTACTGGAGATGGTCGGCGAGGGCTGGAGACTCGCATCCGCTCATCCCAGCGTGCATGTCAGTGCTGGCGAGGTGGAGATCACGGAGTGCCTTCGGGACGGGATGCGGGCGGCGCTGGGGGAGAGGGCGACCGACTACCGGTACAGGCAGATGATCGTCCAGGGGGGAACGGAATCGCGTTCGAGTCCAGAGGTTCTCAGGCCGGACGGGCGGACGGACGTGTCGGTCCTCTTCAACGACATCCGGGAGGACTGCAACGAACATGATCCGCACGCGATCGTCGAGTGCAAACGGGTCGCCGGGAATCGGGCTGATCTCTGTCGAGAGTACGTCGCCGAAGGCATCGACCGTTTCGCGGCCGGCAAGTACGCGCGGAATCACGCGGTCGGCTTCATGGTCGGCTACCTGCTTTCCGGCGACGTCGCGTCGGCGGCCGCGTGCATCAATGCGCGCCTGACCCGCCAGCGGCGTCAGTCCGAACATCTTCGACCTTGTGGCATTGCCCCGCGGTCGTGGGCGAGAAGCAGCCGTCACTCGCGCGCGGTCTCGGCCGATGCCATCGCTCTTCATCATGCCTTCCTCGGCTTGCGACCCGCTCCGTCATCCGCGCGCGGCCGCGGCCGACCCCGCCGCGCTTCGTCGCGCCTTCCTCGGCCTGCGACCGACTCCGTAGTGAGACCGTCGTGACCGGTGCAGCTTCATCCGATCGAGGCGTACGACCTGCTCGATGCGTTGGCCCGCGGCTCGGCGGCCGTGTGCGGTGCACCGGGGAGCCGGCGGCGCGCAAGGCCAAGGCGTCGCGTCGCACGTCCCTCGCGCAGCCGGCCGCTGGATTCGAGCTTGCAGAACGCTCGACGACGAAGTGCCATAGCCCGCCGTGTGGAACCGGGTCTCGATCTGGCTACGGCCCTTCGGCTGCCTCCTGAACCCGCGCCCCGCGCAGCAGGTTCTCCATCCCGTAGTTGCCCTCGTGGCAGGCGTACTCGTACATGGGGCCGGCGAAGCGGCGCATGGGGACGGAGGCGGTCCACGGGCGCGTGTAGGTGTCGGGGTCGTTCACCGTGTAGTGGTGCTCGATGGTGTCGGCGTCGACCCGGGTGAAGCGCTCCACCAGGGTCAGGCCGCCGCTCGCGCCGGGGCAGCAGTTGAACGAGTTGGTGTAGATCTCGTCTCGGAAGTTCGTGGTCTCGACGACGAGGGTGTCGCCCTCCCAGCGGCCGCGCGAGTCGCCCATCCAGAGCCGGATCCGGTCGTCGACGGGCGGGCCGCCGGCCACGGGGATGATGCGGGGCTCGTGGATCATCTCCTGCAGCATCACCACGTAACCCGGCGTCTGCAGTACCAGGAAGTGGTTGTTGTAGCCGCCGGGCCGCTTCGGGGCGCCGCGGGTGACGCAGCGCTCGGCCATGGTGCGGCCGGTCCAGTGGTCGCTGTCGCGGGTCCAGCCCGCCCGCGTCTCGCCGGCGGGGGTGCGCGGCGGCAGGCGGCCGTCCGGCGGGTCGATGACGAGCGACGTCCGGGCGAGGGCGGTGCCGCGCTCCCACCAGAAGTCGTTGTAGGTGCCGGGGTCGCCGGGCGGGGGCGGGCGGTCGTTGCGGCCGACGTTGGCGGCGTCGATGGCCGCGACCTCTTCGTCGGTGTAGACGGCCTGTCCGGCCACGCTCTCAGGGCGCTCGAGGGGGGTGGTGGTCGAGTTGGTCCACAGGCCCTGGAGGTCGGGCTGGCCGTCGGGCGTGCGCGGCGCCGTCCAGCCGTCCTGCGCGAGCGCGGTCCCCGGGGCGGCGAGAGTCGCCGCGAGCGCCGCCACCAACGAGAAACGCCTTCCCACCATGTTGCCCTCCCAGGGGTCGTGTCGTCGCGCGCCGCCGGCGCCGTTGCAGATTCCTATGGGTCGAGCCCGAGGAGCCGCGCCGGGTTTTCGCGGATCATCACGTCGATGTCCGCGTCGCCGATGCCCTCGGCCCGCAGCCCGTCGATGAGGGCGTTCAGGCCGTCGGGGTGCAGCGGGTTCCCCGCCTGACCGAGATCGGACGCCAGCAGGAAGTGACGGGCGCCGTACTCGCGGATGACGTCGGCGTAGTCCGCGTACGAGAACTGGCCGTTCATCACCGCCAACCACACCAGCTCGATGACCACGTCGTGATCGGCCATCGCCTGGACCTGCTCGGGGGTCGGCGACTGGCCGAGCCCGTGGGTGACGAGAATCTGCTCGACGCCGCGGGCGCGCGCCTCGGGAATCAGGGCCAGCACCTCCTCGGGCGACGAGTGGCCCATCGCGAGCACGAGGTCGTGCTCGGCGACGAGGTCGAAGATCTCGCCGAGGGCGGGGTCCATCTCGCCGTCGCGCATGACCGGCACGAAGGCGCCGGGGTCGCCGGCGCGGGTCATCCAGAACTCGGCGTCGAACGTCGGCAGCCACACGACCTTGCCGCGCCCGCCGGAGAACGCCACCAATTGCCGCACCGCCTCGGCGTTGAGGCCGCCGACGGAGTGGTTGAGGGCGACGCCGCCGAAGATCTCGAGCCCGGGCACCTCCTGCATCGCGAGCCAGGCGCGGTCCGCGGTCATCGTGAAGTGGTTCTTGAGCACGAGTCCGCGCATGCCGGCCCGCTGCGCGATGCGCGCGATCTCCAGGTCGCCCACGGAGCGGGGCCGCGAGTCGGGTCCCGAGTGCACGTGGAAGTCGATGACCCCGGCCAGGCTGGTGGTCTGGCCCGCGGCCGGCTGAACCAGGACGACGCCAATCAATGCTGCCGCGCCTGCGGCCGTCCACCGTCTCATTGCGTAATCCTCTCTACTGCCGTTCCCTGGCCTCGGATCCATCCGCCGGCCGGCGCTACTGCCCGGCCGCCGCGCCCGCCGGCGGCACGTTGCCGTTGGGCTTGAGCGCGGCCACGCCCGGTCCCCCGGACGGCCCGCGCAAGGTAAACCAGAGCGTCCCGTCCCGGTCGCGGTCGAGCTTGGGCGTGTGCGCCCGCAGCTCGGGGAACGGGAAGTAGGTGAAGTCGCCGCTGTCCTGGTCGAACCGCACCAGCGAGTTGTAGATGCCGTTCTCGACCCACAGGTTGTCGTCGGCGTCGGGCCAGACGTCGTAGGGGTTCCCGTCCTTGAGGGGCAGCTCGAACTCGGTGACGGTCCCCGTCACGGGATCGATGCGCGAGATGGCGTTGCCGAAGTAGTGGGCGGCCCACACCTTGCCCTCGGAATCGATGGCGGGGCGCCGCGCGGGATTGGCCATCGGGTACGAGCGCCACGCCGCCGTCTCCTGGTTGTACATGAACATGGCGGGGGTGTGCAGGCCGACCGCCCACACCCGGTCCTGCCGGTCGACGACGATGCCGTAGCCGCTGAACCCGGCCAGCGGCTCCCACTCGGTGAAGTCGTTGGCGTCGAGGTCGAAGCGGCCGATGCGGCCGGCCGAGGCGAAGTAGGTGTACCAGAACTGCCCGCGCGAATCGACCCAGACGCTGTGCGGTCCCGCCCCCTTGGTGGGCATCGGGTAGCGGGTCATCTCGCCGGTGGCGGGGTCGAGCTCGCCGAAGTGGTCGCCGGTCAGCTCGACCCAGTACACGCGGCCGCGGTGCTCGACGATGCCGTGGGGGGTGACGTTGATGTTGTCGGGGTTCTCGATCCAGAGCTCGTCGGTGCGGGTCTCGAAGTCGGGGTCGCGGCTGTCCATGCGGATGATCGAGTTCGAGCCGTTCCCCGACACCCAGATGACCCCCGGCTCGGCGAGGCTCGCGAAGACGCTGTGGATGCTGCCGCGCGGCGGCGCGCCGTTCGCGAGCAGGCGCTCGGGCCCGCGCTTCAGCTCGTACTCGATGTAGACGGCCTCGGACAGCGCCTCCTCGTCGCGGACGAGAGGGTCGAGCTCGAGGTCGCGGGGCTCCGACCCGGGTCCGAAGAGGGAGGTGAGGTACTGGATGATCAGCTCCTTCTCTTCCACCGACACCAGGTCGTGGGTGACCTGCGGCACGCCGGGGGCCATGTTGGCGACGCGGCCGTCGACGTCGAACATGCGGTCGACCGCCTGCCGCCAGCCGTTCTCGTTGCGCGGCCCGCGGCGGTGGAAGCCGGCCGGGCCGTGGCAGCCGAAGCAGCCCCGCAGCATGATGTCGCGCGCCGGGTGGGGTGGATAGAGGGTGTCGAAGTCGACGATCTCCGCCGCCCCGTCGTCCGCGGCGCCGCCACCGTAGTTGCGCTGGGCGCTCGCCCCCCGCGCCGCCGCGCCCTCCTCGGGGCCCGCCCCCAGCGCCGTCAGGGCGATGTCGGCGGTGGTCGTCTCGCCGGCCCGCACCTCGACCGTGGCGGTCGGCGACTCGAACGCCTCCTCGATCACCGAGACGTCGTAGGTGCTCGGCGGCAGGTTGTAGATGCGGTAGCCGCCGTCCACCGTGTAGACGGTGTAGGCGATGCGGTGGACGGTGTCGTGCGCCTTCACGCGCAGGGCGCGCACCTCGCCGCGGTCGGCCGTCACCCGGCCCGCGATGACGCCGCTGTCGCCGTCCTGGGCAAGGGCGGCCCCGCCGGGGAAGCCGGCGCTGGCGAGCAGCATCGCCCCCGCCGCGATGGCCGCGGCGACGGGACGCCGCACGCCGCCGGTACGTGGTTGCTTCGGCATCGTCTCACCTCGATTCCGGGATCACGCCGCCGCGGTCTCGCCGGAGGGCGTGCGTTCCGCCGCCGCCCCGGTACTTGCCGGTCGGTCACTGATTCCCTGGTCTTTAGTGACCGTCCACTGATTCCGTGGCTCTCAGTATAGGAGCACGGAAGCCCGTCGGCGAAACCGCGAGCATTGCGGCAAGCTCTCGGGTTCGGCCCGCGGGCGCGCGACAGGTCGGCAATCAGGAGGGCGAGGGCGGCGAGTGGGCCGTTCGGCCCGCGGGCGCGCGAGGATCGCCCGCGAGCCCCGGCCGCCGGTCCCGGGATCCGCTTGCGCAAGCGTCCGGCCTCGTGAAGGCCCGTGCCCTCCAGCGTTCTCCCGCGGGTGCAGGGCCCAGGGCGGCGGGAGCGGCCAGCGTCCCGTCTGCCGGCGTCTTCCCTCGGGTGTGCGGGTGTAAGATCGGCGCCATGGTGCGAGCCGTCGCCGCCGCCCTGGTCGCGGTGCTGGCCGGGGCAGCCCCCGCCGGCGCCGGTGCGGCGGGACCGCGCCCGCACCCGGCCGGCGGGAGCACCGCGCCGGCGTCGTCGGCGCAAGCGGCATCGGCCACAGCGCCGTCGCCCCAACGGGCGCTGCTCGACCGCTACTGCGTCACCTGCCACAACCAGCGGCTGCAGACGGGGGGGCTCGCCCTCGACGCCGCGGACGTGTCCCGCGTTGGCGAGGCGCCCGACGTCTGGGAGCGGGTGGTCCTGAAGCTGCGCGGCGGCATGATGCCCCCGGCCGGCCGGCCGCGCCCCGCCGGGGCGGCCCTCGACGAGCTGCGCGGGTGGCTCGAGACCGAGCTCGACCGCGCCGCCGCCGCGACCGTCGAGCCGGGCCGCGTGCCGACGCACCGCCTGAACCGGGCCGAGTACGCCAACGCCGTCCGCGACCTCCTGGCCCTCGACATCGACGCCGAGGCGCTGCTGCCCGCCGACGACACCGGCCACGGGTTCGACAACCTCGCGGGCACCCTCGCCCTCTCGCCGGCCCTGATGGAGCGCTACCTGTCGGCGGCCCGGCGCATCAGCCGCCTCGCCGTCGGCGACCCCGCGATCGGGCCGGGCCTGACCTCGCGCACCTACACCGTCCCCATCGCGATGACCCAGAACGACCGCATGAGCGAGGCGCTGCCGTTCGGGTCGCGCGGCGGGCTCGCGGTGCGCCATCGCTTTCCCCTCGACGGGGATTACGTCCTCACCGTCCGCCTGAAGCGGAGCGTCTACGAGTACATCGTCAACCTCGACGAGGCGCACGACCTCGACGTGCGGGTCGACGGCCGGCGGGTGGCCCGATTCACCGTCGGCGGCGCCGAGCCGGGGAGGCCGGCCCCGGTCAGCTTCTCGGGCACGTTCGTGGCGGCGGGGGCCTCGGACTACCCGACCCAGGACTGGGATGACTACCGCACCGGGGCCGACGTGGGCCTCGTGGTGCGCGTCCCGGTGCGCGCCGGCGCCCGCGTGGTCGGGGTGGCGTTCGCCGACAAGTCGTGGGAGCACGAGGGGGTGCTCCAGCCCGAGCTGCGGGAGTACGGCGCCACCGTCACCGAGACCACCGACACGTCGTCCCGGCCCGAGGGACCGGGGCTGGAGAGCGTCACCATCGACGGGCCCTACGCGGCGACGGGACCGGGCGAGACCGCGAGCCGGTCACGCATCTTCGTCTGCCGGCCCGACGGCGCGGACGCCGAGGGGGAGGGCTGCGCCCGGACCATTCTCGCCCGCCTCGCGCGGCGCGCGTACCGCCGGCCCGTCGGCGGGGCCGACCTCGAGCCGCTGCTGGCCTTCTACCGGGAGGGCCGGGATGCGGGGGGATTCGAGGCCGGCATCCAGGCCGCGATCGAGCGGCTCCTGATCGACCCCGAGTTCCTGTTCCGCATCGAGCGCGACCCGGCCGGCGTCGCGCCCGGTGCGCCCTACCGGCTGACGGACCTGGAGCTCGCGTCGCGGCTGTCGTTCTTCCTGTGGAGCAGCATCCCGGACGAGGAGCTGCTCGACCTCGCGGAACGGGACCGCCTGTCGGCCCCCGGCGTGCTCGAGGGCCAGGTGCGGCGCATGCTCGCCGACGCCCGCGCGTCGGCCCTCGTCGACAACTTCGCCGGCCAGTGGCTGTCGCTGCGCAGCGTCGAGGGCATCGCGCCCGACCCCAACCTCTTCCCCGGCTTCGACGAGAACCTGCGCGAGGCGCTGCGGCGCGAGACCGAGCTGTTCTTCGAGAGCCAACTCCGCGAGGACCGGAGCGTGGTCGAGCTGCTCTCGGCCGACTACACGTTCCTGAACGAGCGGCTGGCCCGCCACTACAGCGTTCCCGGCGTCACCGGCAGCCGCTACCGGCGGGTGACCCTCGCCGGCCGGGGGCCCGCCGCGGCCCGGCGCCTCGGCCTCCTCGGCCACGGCAGCATCCTCGCCGTGACCTCCTACGGCAACCGCACCTCGCCCGTGCTCCGGGCGAAGTGGCTGCTCGAGAACGTGCTGGGGACGCCGCCCGCCCCGCCGCCGCCGGACATCCCGCCCCTGCCCGCCGGGGGCGAGGCGGGCGAGCCGCGCACCGTGCGCGAGCGGCTCGCGCAGCACCGAGCGAACCCTGCCTGCGCCGCCTGCCACGCGCCGATGGACCCGCTGGGTTTCGCCCTCGAGAACTTCGACGCCGTCGGCCGGTGGCGGACGAGCGACGCCGGGTTCCCCGTCGACGCCTCGGCCGTGCTCGCCGACGGGCTCACCACGTTCGACGGCCCCGGCGGGCTGCGGCGGGTATTGCTCGACCGGTCCGGGCAGTTCGTCGAGACGGTGACCGAGAAGCTGCTCGTCTATGCTCTCGGCCGCGGCGTCGAGCACCACGACCGCCCGGTGATCCGCGCCATCGTGCGCGCGGCGGCCGAGGACGACCACCGCTGGTCGTCGCTCATCCTGGGCATCGTCGAGAGCGCGCCGTTCCGCATGCGGAGGCCGGAGTCGTGATCGTCGGCGGGAAGGCGAACCCGGCCGGAAGGCGCCGTGCGGGGCGTGGACGCCGCGGTGGCCCTGCCGCCGCCCCCGAAGGGACGATGGGCAGTCGGCGTCGTGATCGGCACCAGGAAGACGGTTCGTCCCCGCACGGCGCTGCGTGGCGTGCGCCTTGGGCGCCCCTGCGGCTCGACGGGATGACGGGGAGGCCGAAGTCATGATCATCACCAGGAAGGCTATCCCCAGGCGGACGGTGCTGCGCGGGGTGGGGGCGGCGGTGGCCCTGCCCCTGCTCGACGGGATGGTGCCGGCGGCGACCGCCCTCGCCCGGACCGCGGCGCGCCCGGTCCCGCGGTTCGGCGTCGTCTACATCCCCAACGGGGTCGTCCTCGACGAGTGGACGCCGGCCGGCGACGGCGCGGGGTTCGCGTTCTCGCCCATCCTCGCCCCCCTCGAGCCGTTCCGCGACCGGGTGCTGGTGCTGAGCGGCCTGACCCAGAACGTGAACGGCCTCACCGCGAGGAGCGGCGCGGTGCACGGGCGGTGCGCGACGAAGTTCCTCACCGGCGCCATCCCGCGGCCCTTCGGGCAGGAGGGCAACGACTTCCTCGCCGACGTCTCCCTCGACCAGCTCGTCGCGCGGGAGATCGGCGGCGAGACGCCGATAGGCTCGCTCGAGCTGTCGCTGGAGTCGGGCGACAAGGGGGCGGGAACCTGCGACGGCGGCTACAGTTGCACCTACAGCCACACCATCTCGTGGCGGGGGCCCCGCACCCCGCTGCCGATGGAGCACAACCCGCGGGTGGTGTTCGAGCGCATGTTCGGCGACGGCGGCAGCACCGACCCCGCCGCCCGCCGGGCCCGGGCCAAGCGCCGCCGCAGCCTCCTCGACTCGGTCCGCGGCAAGGCGGCCGACCTGAGCCGCGGCCTCGGCCCGAGCGACGCGGCGCGGCTGGGCGAGTACCTCGACGCGGTGCGCGACATCGAGCGGCGCATCCAGGGGGCCGAGGCGCAGGCGGCGCGCGAGCTGCCCGCGTTCGACCAGCCGGCGGGGGTGCCCGCGGGCTTTGCGGACCACGCGCGGCTCATGTTCGACCTGCAGGTGCTCGCGTGGCAGAGCGACCTCACCCGGGTCGTCACGTTCATGGTCGGCCGCGAGTTCAGCAGCCGCACCTATCCCGAGATTGGCGCCCCCGGCGGGCACCACCCCCTGTCGCACGAGGGCAGCGCCGCGAGCCGCGAGCAGCTCGTCCGCATCAACAAGCATCACGCCGAGCAGTTCGCCTACTACGTCGACCGGCTCGCGGCGACCCCCGACGGCGACGGGTCGCTGCTCGATCACGCCATCGTCTACTACGGCGCGGGCATGGCCGAGGGCGACCACCGGCCGTGGAACCTGCCCCTGGTGGTGGCCGGCGGGGGCGGGGGCCGGCTCGCGGGCGGCCGGCACCTCCGCTTTGCCGGCGGCTCGGGCGGCGGCCGGTCGGTCGACGGCGGCACCCCCCTCGCCAACCTGCACGTGACGGTGCTCGAGAAGCTGGGGATGCGCGTGGACCGGTTGCACGACAGCACCGGGCGGCTGGACCTGTAGGTGCCCGTCGCGACACGCGGGTCCCGGGGCTTCTGCCGCGGGTTCCGAGTAATGGTGAATCGCCCATGCCCTGCCTGCCGTCCGGGATGACGACTGAAGCGGCCATCGGTCGGTGCGCGACGCGGCGGCGCCGCCGGTCGTCGGCGGCATTGGTCGGGTTGTTGGTGTCAACGCTCTGCGCCGGGTCCAACTCCGCGCATGCTCAGACGCCGGCGCCGCCCGGCGTGTTTCCGTTGATCACCACGGTGCGCAACGGCGACGCGGCCGAGCTGCGCGCCCGTCTGGTCGGACCGGTCGACGTGAACGCGCGGCAGCCGGACGGCGCGACGGCCCTGCACTGGGCGGTGCACCACGAGGACGTGGTCGCGGCAGAGCTGCTGCTCGGCGCCGGCGCCGACGCCGACGCGGCCAACGATCTCGGGGTCACCCCGCTGCTCATGGCCTGCCGCCGCGGCCACGGTGGCCTCGTCGAGCGGCTGCTCGCTGCCGGCGCCGACGCGAACGCCGCCCTGCCGAGCGGCGAGACCGCGTTGATGGCGGCGGCCCGCGCGGGCAGCGCCGCGGCGGTGAACGCGCTGCTGGCGCGTGGGGCGCGGGTGAACGCGGCCGAGGCGACCCGCGGCCAGACCGCCCTGATGTGGGCGGTCGCCAACCGGCGGCCCGCCGTCACGCGGGCGCTCCTCGACCATGGCGCCGACGTCGGCGCCCGGACCGTCACCCGCCGCCGGGTCTACAACATGGGCGGCAGCCGGTCGGCGGGGTCGGCGTCGCGGGGCATCGCCCTCGAGGAGGTGGTCGAGGGCGGCAGCACCGCGCTGCTCTTCGCGGCCCGGTCGGGCGACGTCGAGTCGGCCCGTCTGCTGCTCGCGGCCGGCGCCGACGTCGACGAGGCGGCCGCCGACGGCAACCCGGCCCTGGTCGTCGCCGCCCACGGCGGCCACGGCTCGCTCGCGACGCTGCTCCTCCGCGCCGGGGCCGACCCCGACGCCGCCCCCCTCGGCTACACCGCGCTGCACGCGGCGGTGCTGCGCGGCGCCCTGCGCGACCGCGGCGTCCCCAACGCCGACCCCGGCGCCGGCGTGCCCCTCGTGCGCGCCCTGCTCGCCCACGGCGCCGACCCCGATCCGCGCCTCGCCAGGGGCACGCCGGTGCGGCGCTGGAGCCACGACTTCGCGTTCATGGACCGATGGGTCGGCGCGACCCCCTTCTGGCTCGCGGCGCACTTCCTCGAGACGGAGATGATGCAGGTCCTCGCCGACGCCGGCGCGGACCCCCGCGCGCCGAATCGCGACGGCGCCACGCCGCTGATGGCCGCGGCCGGGCTCGGCTACAACCGGGGCGGCGGCAGCGCGTTCATCCGCGACCGCCGCGACTTCTCGTCGTACAACCCCGTCGAGTCGGCCGCCCTCGGTTCCGCGATTCCCGCCGCCGAGGAACGGCGGACCGTCGACGCGGTCGCGACGGCCCTCGCCCTCGGTGCCCGCGTCGACGCCGCCAACGACGCCGGCGACACCGCCCTCCACGCCGCCGCCTCGCACGGCATGAACGCCGTCATCGAGCTGCTGACCGACCACGGCGCCGACCTCGACGCCGAGAACCGGCGCGGCCAGACCCCGGCCGACCTCGCCGTCTACGCCGACGGCATTGCCGGCGACCGCTACGTCCGGGAGGAAACGGCGGCCCTGCTGCGCAGCCTGTCTGGCGCCGCGCCGGCCCGTCCCGTCGCCCCCGATGCCCGTCCCGCCGCCCCCGATGCCCGTCCCGTCGCCCCCGACGCCCCTCCCGTCGCCCCCGACGCCCCTCCCGAGGCGCGGACGCCGGCCAACCCGGTGGCGGCCACCCCCGACTCGGTGGCCGCGGGCGCCGCCGCCTACGCGGCCCACTGCGCCGCCTGCCACGGCGCCACCGGCCGGGGCGACGGCGCGCTGGCCGCCGCCGCCGCGGCCTACGGCCCGCGTCCTTCGAACCTCGCCGACCCGACGTGGCGGCACGGCGGCAGCGACGGCGAGATCTTCACCGCCATCCGCGACGGCATCGGCCCCGACTTCGCCATGGACGCCTTCGGCGACCGGCTCTCCGACACCGACATCTGGAACCTGGTGAACTTCCTCAGGAGCCTGCGTTGACTCACGATGGCTCCACGGACAAGGCGAAGCCTGTTGATGGAGCAGGGAAGATGGATAAGGCGCCCACCGACCCGATCATCGCAGAGCTTCACGCAATCCGCGATGCGCACGCGGCTCGGTTCGACTACGACGTCATGGCGATCTTCAAGGATATTCAAGCCAGTCAGGCCGCGTCGGGCCGGACGTATGTCCGCTATCCCGCTCGTCGTGTCGCCGAAGATCGGGACGGTCCTTCCGCGCGCTGATGCGCGCTCGCTCCGCGGTTGGGGATGGATGCCGCGGCGCCGGACGGATGTAGAATGCCGGTTCGATTCTCAGGCGGACGAAGGATGGGCGCGATGCGGAGCAGAACGTGGGTCCGTGCGGGAGTGGTCGTCGCGGTGTGGACCATCGGGTGGCTGGCCCCGGTCGGTTCCGCCGCCCAGGAGGTGGGGCCGGCGCAGGGGTCGCTCGTGGTCGTCGGCGGGGCGATGCAGGATCCCGCCATCGTCGAGCGGTTCGTCCAGCTCGCGGGCGGTCCCGAGGCGCCGATCGTGGTCATTCCCACGGCCGGGGGCGGGGAGACCTACGACCAGTACTACCCGGGCCTGCGCGCGTTCCGCGCGGCCGGGGCCGCCGACCTGACGGTGCTGCACACCACCGACCGGGAGGTGGCCGACGACCCCGCGTTCAGTGCGCCGCTGCGGCGGGCGCGGGGCGTGTGGTTCCCCGGCGGGCGGCAGTGGCGCCTCGCCGACGCCTATCTCGGGACGCGCGTGCAGGAGGAGATTGCCGGCGTGCTCGAGCGCGGCGGGGTGGTCGGCGGCTCGTCGGCCGGCGCCACCATCCTCGGCTCGTACCTCGTGCGCGGCGACACCGCCACCAACACCATCATGATGGGCGACCACGAGGAGGGCTTCGGCTTCCTGCGCGACACCGCCATCGACCAGCACCTGCTGCGGCGCAACCGGCAGTTCGACCTCATCGAGGTCATCGAGGCCCACCCCCACCTGCTCGGCATCGGCATCGACGAGGACACCGCCATCGTCGTCGAGGGCGACGAGTTCGAGGTGATGGGGCAGAGCTACGTCGTCATCTACGACCACGAGCGTCTGCTCGACTCGGGGGGGCGGTTCTACTTCCTGGGGGCCGGGGACCGGTACGACCTCAGGCGCCGGCAGGCCTACCGCGTGCAGCGGGTGCCGCGCCCGTTCGACCGGGTGGTCGAGCGGACCTGGCCGGCCCGCTGAGGGCGCGGCGGGCCTCGGACGCCCTCGTCGCGACGTGTCGGAGCGTGCCGGATCCGCGGGCGCGGCAAGGGGTATACCATATAGCGTTCGAGTCGTCGGTCGCGGGGCCTGTCCCCCGTCGGTGAACGCCCGCCGTGGCGCCGAGAGATTCGGGTTGCCGCCCCGTACGCGAGGGCGGCGGGTGGACAGCAGGCCCATGGCTACTTCTGGTGGGGTTGCCGCCCCGTACGCGAGGGCGGCGGTCGCGGACTGTCCTGGAGGTGGAAGATGAACTGCCGTTCTATTGCATGCTCGCTGACCGCGGTGGCCCTCGTGACGCTGGCGCCGGCCGGCGCCGCCGCCCAGACCGAGGCCTCGGAAGCCCCCCGGACCGCGTGGGGCGCCCCCGACCTGCAGGGCGTCTGGGATTTCCGCAGCCTGACCCCGATGGAGCGCCCGGAGGAGCTGGCCGACGATGAGAGCTTCTCGCCCGAGCAGGCGGCGGAGTTCGCGGCCGAGACCATTCGCACGCGGAGCCGCGACGCCGACACCTCGGACCGCGTCGTGCCCTACAACGACTTCTGGTTCGACGAGGGGACGTCGGTGACGACCGAGCGCACGTCGCTCATCGTCGATCCCCCCGACGGCCGCATTCCGGCCCTGACCGAGGAGGCCCGGGACCGGCAGGCGGCCCTCGCCGAGGCGCGCAGCGCCGTGTCCAGCCACGAGCCGACGCCCGGCGGGTTCGTCGAGGACCTCGGTCCCGGGGGGCTGCAGGTGCGCTGCATCCTCGGCTTCAACTCGGGCCCGCCGATGGCCCCGAGCGCCTACAACAACAACGTGCAGGTGTTCCAGACCGAGGACACCGTGGTCCTCTTCGCCGAGATGAACCACGAGGCCCGCGTCGTGCCGCTGGACGGGCGCGCCCATCTCACGGACTCGGTCCGGCAGTGGACCGGCGACTCGCGGGGCCGCTGGGACGGCGACACCCTGGTCGTCGAGACCAGGAACTTCCTGCGCGAGACCAACTTCCAGCGGGGGGCGACCACCCCCAACCTGACCCTGATCGAGCGGCTGACCCGGGTGGACGCCGACACGCTGCGCTACGACGTGACGGTGGACGACCCGACGGTGTGGACGCGGCCGTGGACCTACTCGGTGCCGATGCAGTTGAACCCGTATCCGCTGTACGAGTACGCCTGCCACGAGGGCAACTACGGCCTCTACAACATCCTCGCCGGCGCCGCCGTCGCGGGGGCGGAGCAGTAGCGAGCCGCCGAGGTCGCGGCGCAAGACGCTGTCGAGGAGCGCCGGCCCGAGCCGGCCGGATGCGCCGGTGGGCGACGCCGGCAAGAGGAGTGCGCAGATGACGAGTGGAACGAGCCCCCGGGAGACGACCCGCAGGGAGATGATGAAGCAGAGCTTGGCGCTGGCCGGGGCGGGGGCGCTGGGCGTGCACGGGTGGACCCTGCCGGCCCTCGCCCAGGACGAGACGCCGGTGCCGTTCACCGACGTGCCGGAGGGATTCGGCCAGCCGAACCCCGCGGCCGCCATCCGGATCTACGATGTCCGCAACATCGACGGCCCCTACACGCCGGCCGACTCGTTCTACACCATCCAGCACTTCGGCAAGCCGGTCATCGACGCCGACGGGTTCAGCCTCGGCGTGTCCGGCCTCGTCGACCGGCCGGCGACGCTGACCCTCGACGACCTGCGGGGCATGGACAGCATCGAGATCGACGCCGGCTACGAGTGCTCGGGCAACTCGCGCCGGCTCATCCAGGGGCTGGCGAGCAACGGCCGGTGGACGGGGGTGCCGCTGCGCGCGGTCCTCGATCTGGTCGGGGTGCAGCCGGCGGCCCGCGAGGTCGTGTTCTTCGGCGCCGACAAGGGGCCCGAGACCGTCGACTTCCGCGGGACCCCCTACGAGATCGACCAGCCGTTCGCCCGCAGCCTGTCCCTCGCCGACGGCATGACCACCGGGCCGCTGCTGGCCTACGCGCTGAACGGGGCGCCCCTGACGGTCGAGCAGGGCTCGCCGCTGCGGCTCCTGGTGCCGGGCTGGTACGGCGTGAGCAACGTGAAGTGGCTCTCCCACATCCGCGTGCAGTCCGAGCGGTTCCTCGGCAAGTGGCAGGCGCGGTGGTACCGCACCCTGTGGTCGGAGGAGATCGGCGGCGAGACGGTGTGGCACGAGACCGAGGTGTCGCGGCTGCGCGTCAAGTCGGTCATCGCGCGGGTGACCCGGGTCGGCGACCGTCACGAGGTGCTCGGCTTCGTGCTCCACGACGGCACGCCGCTGCGCGGGGTGCAGGTGAAGGTGGACGACGGGGCGTGGCAGGCGGCGACGCTCGACCCGTCGACGGGCGGCCAGTACTCGTGGAAGCTGTTCCGGTTCGCGTGGGACGGGGCCACCTCGGGCGAGCACACCCTGGTGTCGCGGGTCACCGACGTCGACGGCAACGTGCAGCCGACGAGCGAGGAGCTGTCGGCCATCAAGCAGACCGGCCTCGAGGACAACTCGCAGTTCCCGAGGACGGTGATGATCGCCTGACGGTTTCGTTCGCGCGACCGAACGGCCTGCGGTCGCATTGGGAGTTCGGCGGCGCGACCTGACGGTCGCGTTGGGAGCTTCGCCGGCGGGACACTCTGCGGCGTGGGGCTCCTGGCGCGCGGGTTCCGTCCGCGGGGCTCCCGGGGGCTCGTCCCGGGGCCGTCCGGCGCTATACTGGGGGTTCCCGGACCGAAGAGTGAAGAGGTGACGGCCATGCTGAAGCGAGGCATCGGGGCGGCGCTGGTAGTTGGAGTCGCGCTCGCGACGTGGCCGTCGCCCGCGGCGGGCGGCCAGGCCGAGGCGGGGCCGCCGTCCCGCGAGCTGTTCGACCGCTACTGCGTCACCTGCCACAACCCGCGCCTGCTGACCGGCGGGCTCGACCTCGGCGCGGTGGACCCCGCGCAGACCGCGGCCCATGCCTCCGTCCTGGAGAGGGTCGTCCACAAGCTGCGCACGGGACAGATGCCGCCCGAGGGGCGCCCGCGCCCGGACCGGGCGCAGATCGACACGTTCGTGACCCGCCTCGAGCACGCCCTCGACGCGGCGGCGGAGGACGACCCGAACCCGGGCCGGGTGGCGTCGCGGCGGCTGAACCGCGTCGAGTACGTCAACGTCATCGAGGACCTGCTGGGCCTCGAGGTCAACGGCGAGGAGCTGCTGCCCTCGGACATGGCCGGCTTCGGCTTCGACAACAACGCCGAGGTGCTGTCGATCACGCCGGGGCTGATGTCCCGCTACATCGCGGCCGCGACCAAGATCAGCCGGGCCGCGGTGGGCAGCCCCGACATCCGCCCCGTCATGCAGCTCTACGAGGTGGGCTACGAGCAGCGCGACGTGCGGGCCGGCGAGGACCTGCCGTTCGCGACCCACGGCGGGCTCGCGGTGCGCCACCACTTCCCCCTCGACGGCGAGTACCTCTTCGCCATCCGCCTCAAGCGCAACGAGACCATCGAGACCATCGACGGCATCGCCGAGAACGAGCACCAGATCGAGATCCGCATCGACCACGCCCTCGTCGAGCAGTTCGCCATCGGCGGCCGGTACCCCGGCCCCGACCCCGGCTCGCTCATCGCGGTGCCCGAGGACGACGTCGAGGGGCAGCGGCTGCACGAGTACCGCATGACCGCCGACCACGCCCTCGAGGTGCGGGTGCCGGTCGAGGCGGGCACGCGGCTGCTGTCGGTCGCGTTCACCGACTCGGCCCCGTCGCCGCATCCGCCCGGGCTGATGCCGGGCATCCACCAGGTCTTCGTCTCCGGGCCGTTCGACGGCACGGTGCCCGAAGACACCCCGAGCCGCCGGCAGATCTTCAGTTGCTACCCGGAGGGCATCGCGGACGAGGAGCCCTGCGCACGCGCCATCATCGGTCGCCTCGCGCGGCGGGCCTACCGCCGGCCCGTCGGCCCCGACGATGTCGAGCCCCTCCTGGGCCTCTACCGCGAGGGCCGGCGCGAGCGCGACTTCGAGGCGGGAATCGAGCGGGCCCTCGAGGGCCTGCTCTCGATGCCGCAGTTCCTGATGCGGGTCGAGCGGCAGCCCGTCGACACTTCGGCCGGCGCGATCTACCGGCTGAGCGACCTCGAGCTGGCGACCCGGCTGTCGTTCTTCCTGTGGAAGAGCGTCCCCGACGACGAGCTGCTCGACCTCGCGGAACGGGACGTGCTGAGCGAGCCCGACACCCTGGCCGCCCAGGTGCGCCGGATGCTCGCCGACCGGCGGGCCGAGCGGTTCATGGACGACTTCGCGGGCCAGTGGCTGCAGATGCGCAACATCTTCTCGCAGGACCCCGACGGCGCCCTCTTCGCCGGGTTCGACGACTCGCTGCGCAAGGCGATGGTCCGCGAGACGCAGCTCTTCTTCCAGAGCCAGGTCGGGGCTGACCGTCCCTTGCAGGATCTGCTGCGGGCCGACTACACGTTCCTGAACGAGCAGCTCGCGCGCCACTACGGCGTGGACGACCTTTATGGCACCCACTTCCGGCGCCACGAGTGGGAGGACGACCGCCGGCACGGGCTGCTCGGGCACGGCAGCCTGCTGACCGTCACCTCCTACGCGAACCGGACGTCGGTGGTGCTGCGGGGCCTGTGGGTGCTCGAGACCCTGCTCGGGGCGCCCCCGCCGCCCCCGCCGCCCAACGTGCCTCCGCTGCCCGAGAGCGACCGCGCCCGGCCGACGTCGCTGCGCGAGCGCATGGAGCAGCACCGCGCCAGCCCCGTCTGCTCGAGCTGCCACGCCCGGATGGACCCGCTGGGCTTCGCGATGGAGCACTTCGACGCGGTCGGACGCTGGCGCGACAGCGACGGCGGGGCCGCGATCAACGCGACCATCGAGTGGAACGGCGCCACCATCGACAGCCCCCGCGCGTTCCGCGAGGGGCTGCTGGCGACGGGGCACGACTTCGTGCACACGGTCGTCGAGAAGATGATGATCTACGCCCTGGGCCGCGGCCTCGACTACTACGACGCCCCGACCCTGCGGCGCATCGTGCGGGACCTGGAGCACGACGACTACCGCTGGTCGTCGCTGGTGCTCGGCGTCGTCACGAGCGACCAGTTCCTGATGCGGCGGGCGCCGGAGGCGGAGATCCTGGTCGACGCCCAGCCGTAGAGGAGCTGCTGCCAACCGCTTGTGGAAGGCGGCGGCTGGGGCGAGTCGGAGCAGGAACGGAGGCGCATGCGAGAGACGATCCGGGACTTCACGCTGGCGGTAGCCGCGTTGGCGGCGCTGTTCGCGGCGTTCCAGTCATGGACCACGGAGCGGGAGTTGGCGGCGTTCCGTGAGGAGATGGCGGCCGAGTTTGCGGCTGTCCGTGAGGAGATGGCGGCCGAGTTTGCGGCTGTCCGTGAGGAATTGGCCGAAGTGCGCGGGCAGTTGCAGACGCTGACCGACGCTGTGTTTGCGCACGTCAACGCGCCGGGGCTCCACGGCGGCGGAGACTGAACGGCCGGCCCGCCGGCCGGACGTGAGGCGGGGGCAGGAGTGCCCGCCTCGCCGGGGACGCGCGACATCGAAGGACGTTTGCACGCGATCGACTCGAAACTTCTGGAGAATGGTCATGTTCATCACCCGCACGCATCTGCCTCGCCGTACCGTGCTGCGCGGCCTCGGCGCCACCGTGGCCCTGCCGCTGCTCGACGCCATGGTCCCGGCCGCGACCGCGCAGAGCCGGACCGCCGCCGCGCCGATCAAGCGCTTCGGCGTGTTCTACGTGCCCAACGGCATGTCCATGCCCTACTGGTACCCGCGGCACGCGCCGGGCAAGCTCGAGGCGCTGCCGCCGACGCTGCGCTCGCTCGAGCCGTTCCGCGACCGCGTGACGATCTGCGGCGGCCTCGACGACGAGCCCGCCAACCTCGTCAGGGGCGGCGGCGACCACGCCCGGTCCGCCGGCACCTTCCTGACCTGCGTGCCCTACAAGATGACGAACGGGGCCGACGTCTCGAACGCGGTCTCGGTGGACCAGATCGCGGCCCGCGAGCTGCAGAACGAGACCCAGCTCGCGTCGCTCGAGCTCGGCATCGAGTCGAACGCGATGGTCGGCAACTGCGACGGCGGCGCGAGCTGCGCCTACACCAACACCATCGCGTGGCGGACGCCCACCACCCCGCTGCCCATCGAGAACGACCCGCGGGCGGTGTTCGAGCGGCTGTTCGGCACCAGCGGCAGCACCGACCCCGAGGCGCGGCGGGCTCGCATGCGGCGCGACCGGAGCATCCTCGACCTCGTCAACGACGAGCTGCGGGGACTGGGGACGGTCCTGGGGCCGGGCGACCAGGCCCGGCTCGACGAGTACGTCGAGGCGGTCCGCGACATCGAGCGCCGGATCACGATGGCCGAGGAGCAGAGCGCCCGCGAGCTGCCGGTGGTCGACCAGCCCGTCGGGGTGCCGAGCGACTACGCCGAGCACGCCAGGCTGATGATGGACCTGCTGGCCCTCGCCTACCAGACGGACCTCACCCGCATCAGCACGTTCATGCTCGCGCGCGAGGTGAGCGGCCGCGCCTACCCCGAGATCGGGGTGCCCGACTCGCACCACCCGCTGTCGCACCACCAGGACGAGCCGGCCAAGCTGAACCGGCTGCACTTGATCAACGAGTACCACTTCCAGCAGTTCGCCCATCTCGTGGCCAAGCTCGACGCCATCCCCGAGGGCGACGGCTCGATGCTCGACTCGACGCTGTTCCTCTACGGCACCGGCATCAGCGACAGCAACACCCACTTCCACGACGATCTGCCCGTCGCCCTCGTCGGGGGGCAGAACGCCGGCATCGCCGGCGGCCGCTACGTCCGCTATCCCCAGGACACGCCGCTCGCCAACCTGCACATGACGATTCTCGAGTGGCTGGGCACGCCGGTGGAGGCGTTCGGGGACAGCAACGGCAAGCTCGGCCGGTTGACGGCGTAGGCGCCCGGCGGCTGGAATCGCGACCATGCAGCCACGATCGCCGGGAGCGCGCGTCGAGCCCGCGCGCCGCCCCGAGACTCGAAGGCGGCGGGACCTCCGCCGCCGGCTCCCTCGACCCGTATTCGCGGCGGCCGCGCCCGTCCTGGCCGCGGCCGTCCTCTTGCTGCCGGCGTCGTCGCCAGCGCAGCAGGGGCCCTACCCCATCTTCACCGAGGCGCATCTCGACGCCACCATGACCACGCTCGGCCCCAACGTGGCCGGCGTGCGCGCCGCGCTGGCCGCCGGCGACTACTCCACCGCCAAGGAGCGCGCCATCCGGTCTCGCGAGCAGCTCGCGACGACCATCACGTTCTGGCGCGACCGCGACCGGGACGACGCGGTGGGCTGGCTGCGGACGGCGCTGGACCGGCTCGACGCTCTCGACACCGTGCTCTCCGTCGAGTCGGTGGATCCGGCCGCGGCGGTGGCGATCGGAGACGAGATCGCCGAAGCCTGCAACGCCTGTCACGCCGTGTACCGCGAGGACGACGGAGACGGAACCTACCGGGTCAGATCGAGCGCCCTCCCCCGATAGGACCGCAATGCTGAGGTTTCTCGCCGCGGTGGCCGCGGTCCTCGCCGTCCTGACGGCGTGCGCGTTGCTCGTCGCGGCGGTGGCGTCGAGGGTCACGCCGCTGGCGGCGAAGCTGGAAGCCCGGTGGGCTCGCCGCACCGGCGCGGCCGGGACCGACGACAGGCCGGACGGGAGGGCCGCGGGAGGCACGGGCGGGAACGCCGGGATGCTCGCGGCGATGCAGGGGGACGATCCCGCGACTGACGGCGGCGGCAATGGTGCCGGCGCTTTCGGGGATGGCGGGGGCTCCGGCGACGGCGGTGCGGCCGGAGGCGGCGACGGTGGCTGACGGGAGGAATTCGAGATGCTGATTCGGATTGCGGGGCTGGCCGCCGTCGCGGCCCTGACGCCCCTCGCGGTGATGGCGCAGGCGGGCGGGGCCGGCGACGACGCGGAGATCAGGCCGTTCGAGATAGCGGTCCCCGACGAGGTGCTCGACGACCTGCGGCGCCGCCTCGAGATGACGCGGCTGCCCGATCAGCTCGACGGCGCCGGGTGGGACTACGGGGCCGAGCTCGACTACGTGAGCGAGCTCATCACGTACTGGCGGGACGAGTTCGACTGGCGCGAGCAGGAGCGGCGGCTCAACGCGTTCGACCAGTTCAAGACCGTCATCGGCGACCTCGACATCCACTTCATCCACCAGCGGTCGTCCGAGCCAGACGCCCTGCCCCTCGTCATCACCCACGGCTGGCCCGGCTCGATCGCCGAGTTCACGAAGATCATCGGCCCCCTGACCGACCCCGTCGCCCATGGCGGGCGGGCCGAGGACGCGTTCCACGTGGTGGCGCCGTCCATGCCCGGCTACGGGTTCTCGGACAAGCCGCGGGCGCCGGGGTTCGGCCCCGAGCAGATCGCCGAGGTGAACGCGCGGCTCATGGCGCGGCTCGGCTACGAGCGCTACGGCATCCAGGGCGGCGACTGGGGCTCGATCGTCAGCCGCTGGCACGCGTTCAACCATCCCGAGCGGACCGTCGGCGTGCACCTCAACATGCTGGTCGGGGGGCCGCCGCCGGGCGCCGACCCGACCGACGGGGTGCCGCCCGAGGAACTGCAGCGGTCACGGGCGCGGCAGTCGTTCTACAACACCGCGGAGAACGGCTACGCGCAGATTCAGGGCACCAAGCCCCAGACCCTCGGCTACGCCCTGAACGACTCGCCGGCGGGGCAGGCGGCGTGGATCGTCGAGAAGTTCCGCGCGTGGTGCGACTGCAACGGCGACCCCGAGTCGGTGTTCACGCGGGACGAGCTGCTCACCAACATCACCATCTACTGGGTGACCGGCACCGCGACCTCCTCGGCCCGGCTCTACTACGAGAGCCGCAACGCCCCGACGTCGCGGCCGATGGGGCGGATAGAGGCGCCGACCGGGGCCATCATCTTCCCCTACGAGCTGTTCATCACCCCGCGCCGCTGGGCCGAGGCGTCGTACAACATCACCCACTGGACCGAGGTCGAGCGCGGCGGCCACTTCGCGGCGATGGAGCAGCCGGCGGTGCTGGTGAACGACCTGCGCGAGTTCTTCCGGCCGTTGCGGTAGGCTTCTGCACCGCAAGTTCCGAGAGCCGGCATTCGCCGTTCGAGAACTGGAGATCGAGACCGATGCACTCAGAAATCAACCGGCGGGACGACCCTCGACTGGTGACCGCGCATGAGGCGGGCCGCGTGTCCCGGCGAATGTTCCTCGGCGCCCTCGGCGCCGCGGCCCTGGCCCCGCGGACGCTGGCGCAGGGCACGCCGCCGATTCCCGTCACCGCCCTCAACCATGTGACCATCAGCGTTTCCGACCCGGCGCGGTCGCTCGAGTGGTACCAGGGGCTGTTCGGCATGCCCATCGCGGCCCGGCAGGCCAACACCGTCATCCTGCGGGTGGGCGACGGGCCGCAGTTCCTCGCCATCGGGGGCGGGGCGAGCGCCAACCCCGGCATCGGCCACTTCTGCCTCTCGGTCGACGGCTTCGATGCCGACCGCCTCGTGGGCATCCTGGGCGAGCACGGCATCGCGTCGTCGGAGACCTCGGGGCCGGGGGAGGTCCGCATCCGCATGCGGGGGGCGGAGTTCGGCGGGGCGCCCGAGGGGACCCCCGAGCTGTACTTCGGCGACCCCGACGGCATCGTCGTGCAGCTTCAGGACAGCACCTACTGCGGCGGCGAGGGGGTGCTCGGGGACGTGTGCCTGGAGACGCCGGAGCCGGCGCCCACCGAGGGTCTGCTGCGGCTGCGCGACTACAACCACTTCACGGTCTTCGTGACCGACCAGGCGCGCTCGATCGCGCTCTACCAGCGGCTCTTCGGCCTGCCCATCGACACCTACCAGGGCGCGCTGCCGGTGCTGCGGGTGGGGTCGGGCAACCAGTTCCTGGCCCTCGGCGGGGGCGGGGCCGGCCCGACCGGCCCGACCATCCACCACGCCTGCTTCACGGTGGACGACTTCGACGTCGACCGCATCATGGGCGTGCTGGAGGGCTACGGGGTCGTCCCCCGCGGCGAGGCGTCGGGCCCGGCGGGGCCGCTGCAGTCGTACGTGACCATGCGCATGCCGAACCGCGGCGGCGCCCCCGGGGGCACCCCGGAGCTGTACTTCACCGACCCCGACGGCATCCTGCTCCAGGTCCAGGACGCGCGGTACTGCGGGGGCAACGGCTATCTCGGCAACGAGTGCGGCACGCCGGAGAACCCGACGGGGCGGAACGCCTGAGGAGTCCGCCGCGGAAACGGCGGGCTCGCGGAGAATCGGTCGGGGCGCCGCCGGAGCTGCGAGCCGGGGTCTGCGGGCGACGGGAGGCTGCAAGAGGCCGGCGTCTCGGGGCGCACGCGCCGGGGGTTCGGGGGTGCGCCGGCGGGGCCGTGGAGGGGGCGATTCCGGCGGGGTAAAAAAAATGTAATTTCCGCTTGCAACCGCCGGTGGAAGTGATCGACAATTCGCCGGTGTAGGCCCATGCCGATGCGGCATGGTATCTCTGCGAGGCGCACAGCCAGGCCGACCGGGGTTGCGGCCTTCGAGGACTTCGGTAGTGACGAGGGAGGTGATCGTCCCATGAGTCAGGAGATCATCGAGGTGACAGAGGAGACGACCCAGCCGGGCGTGTCCAGACGGAGTTTCATCAAGGGCGCCATCGCCGCGAGCGCGGCCGTGTCGTCGACCAACTACCTGTTCCGCAGCAACGGCGGGGCGGTGCTGGCCCAGGCGCCCGCGGCGGGGGCCGTCGACCGGCTCATCACCGTGACCGTCAACGGCCGGAGCCGGCGCGTCGAGGTGCCTCCCATGGAGACGCTGGCCACGACGCTGCGCTACAAGCTGGGCCTGACGGGGACGAAGATCGGCTGCGACCGGGCCGAGTGCGGCGCGTGCACCGTCCTCGTCGACGGGACGCCGCACTACGGCTGCTCGCTGCTGACGCACTCCGTGCGCGGGCGCGAGGTCACGACCATCGAGGGCCTCGAGGCCGAGGACGGCACCCTGCATCCGATGCAGCAGGCGGTGCTGGAGGAGCAGGGGTTCCAGTGCGCGTTCTGCATGTCCGGGTTCATCATGAACTCGGTCGCGCTGCTGAACGAGAACCCGAACCCGTCGCGGAAGCAGGCGGCGGAGTGGCTGTCGGGGAACCTGTGTCGGTGCGCCGACTACGACAAGATCCTGACGTCCGTCCAGCGGGCGGCGGAAATCACGCGGGGGGCCTGACGTGGCTGACTACAAACTGCTCGGAAAGAACTACCAGACGCCCGACCTCTACGCGAAGGTCACCGGGCGGTCGAAGTACGCCGAGGACCACCGTGCCGAGGGCATGGTCTTCGCGAAGCTGCTCTCCAGCCCGATGCCGCACGCCCGCGTGCGGTCCATCAACGCCGACGCGGCCCTGGCCCTGCCCGGCGTCGTGGGCATCCTGACCCCCGACGATCTGCCGGACGAGGTCGACGCCCCGAACGAGGCGGCGCTCACCATGGAGCCGCGCTACGAGGGCGAGCCGATTCTCGCCGTCGCCGCGGTCAGCGAGCAGATCGCGTCGGACGCGATCGAGTTGATCGACATCGACCTCGAGCCGCTCGAGTTCGTGCTCGATCCCCTCGACAGCCTCAAGCCGGGCGGGCCGAACGCCCGCAGCGAGGGCAACACCACCATCGGCCGCGAGCTCGGCGAGATCAAGTGGAGCGCGGCGGATCTGGCCGGCCTGGCGGCGGGCGAGATCCCGATGGACGCCGAGGCCGCCCAGGAGTGGTCGTTCGGCGACCTCGAGGCCGGCTTCGCCGAGGCCGACATCATCGTCGAGGAGCACTCCTACAACCAGTCGACGTCGCACCAGCCGCTCGAGAGCCGGACGACGATGGCGTACTGGGAGGACGGCAAGCTCTACATCTATCCCTCCGTGCAGAGCACCGCGCGCGCCGTGGGCCCGATGGCGCGGTGGGCGGGGGTCGAGCCGTCCAACGTCATCCTGATCAACGAGTTCACGGGCGGCGGGTTCGGCGGCAAGATCAGCGGCTACGTGCACGCGCAGATTCCCATCCTGCTGTCGAAGAAGATCGGCAGGCCGGTGATGATGCGCATCACGCGGCGCGAGGAGAACATGATCGGCCGCGGGCGCCCCGGCGTCCAGGCCCGCATCCGGCTCGGGATGCGCGCCGACGGCCGCATCACCGCCCTCGACATCCACGGCATCGGCGACCAGGGCCCGTACGGGCGCTCCGGCGACGCCATGAACGTGGCGGGCATCGGGTCGCTCTGCTACCAGCCGCTGGCGTGCCGCATGCGCGGCACCAACGTCTACACCAACACCCCGCCGCGCGGTCCGCAGCGGGCGCCGGGCGGCGTGCAGTCGATGACCATGCTCGAGCCCATCATCCAGAAGGCGGCGAAGCTGCTGGGGCTCGATCAGGTCGAGGTGCACAAGATCAACGCGCCGGAAGGCCAGGCGCGGTTCGGCCCGCCGGGGCTCAACGGCGAGCAGGGCAACGTGTCGAGCGCGTTCGCCAGGGAGGCGATCGACATCGGCGCCGAGCTCTTCAACTGGGAGGAGCGCAAGGAGCGCAGCGGCCAGCGCAACGGCTCGAAGGTCACCGGCGTCGGCATGACGCTGAGCGCCTACTCGGCCGGCGCCTCCGGGGTCGACGGCCTGTTCGTGCTCAGGCCCGACGGCCGCCTCTACATCCAGTCCGGCGTCGGCAACCTCGGCACGGGGTCGGCCTTCGACACCATGCGGGCCGCGGCCGAGGGGCTCGACATGCCCTGGGAGAAGTGCGAGGTCGCCTGGGGCGACACCAGCCGGCACCTGCCCTGGAGCTGCTCGCAGGGCGGCAGCTCGACGACGCACGCCCACACGCGGGCGAACTGGGCCGCCGTGGCGGACGCCAAGCTCAAGATGCAGGAGATCGCCGCGCAGGATCTCGGGGGCGCCCCCGAGGACTACGAGATCGGCGGCGAGCGCGTCTACCGCCGGGGCAACCGGTCGCAGGGCCTGAGCTTCGCGCAGATCGCGCAGCGGGCCATCGACCTCGGCGGCCGGTACGACGGGCACGAGCTCCCCGAGGACATCAACGGGATGACCACCGCGTCGGCGACCGCGCTGGCGGGGCAGGGGCTCATGGGCGTCGCCAAGGACAACTACGAGGAGGGCGGCCGGCGCATGTCGTTCGTGGCCGGCTTCGCCGAGGTCGAGGTCGACATCGAGACCGGCAACATCAAGATCGTCGACTACGCGGCGGGGTCCGACGCGGGCACCATCCTGCATCCCAAGACCTACGAAGGGCAGATCTTCGGTGGGGCGATTCAGGGGTTCTCCGTCGCCCTGGCCTCGAAGTGGGTCTACGACCGGCAGTGGGGCCTGATGGTCGCCAAGCGGTTCTACAGCAACCGGCCGCCGGGGATGCTCGACGTGCCGCACGAGGCGCCCATGAAGTGGGGCAACGCCGACCTGCCCGACCCCTTCAACCCGCTCGGCGCGAAGGGCATCGGCGAGGCGGCGCAGGGAGCCGGGTCCGGTGCGGTCGCCAACGCCATCGCCGATGCACTCGAGTCGTTGGGCGAGGGCAACGGCGACTTCCACCGCTCGCCGGTCACACGCGACATGATTCTCACGAAGCTCGAGCAGGCCCCGACGGGTCACGATCGGCTGACGGCTCACGTCTGAGGAAGGGGAGGCGATCACCATGAAGGGCGTTATTCGCGACGTAATACCTCAACTCGAGCTGTTTCAGCCGAACAGCGCCGACGACGCGCTGGCGCTGCTGGCCGAGCACGGGTCCGATGCCTGGGTGTACGCCGGCGGGCTCGACACGCTCGACTGGTTCAAGGACCGGGTGAAGCGGCCGCGCGTGGTCGTGGACCTCGGCGGCGTGGAGTCGATGCGCGAGATCCGGTCGACCTCCGACGGGATCGAGATCGGGGCGATGGCCCGGCTCATCGACGTGGTCAACCATCCCGACATCCAGGCCCGGTTCCCGGCCCTGGCGCTGTCGGCCAAGACCGCCGCGTCGCCGCAGATCCGGAACCAGGGCACCATCGGCGGCAACGTGGCGCAGGACACCCGCTGCTGGTACTACCGCGACGGCTGGACCTGCTACCGGGCCGGCGGCAACATCTGCTACGCCAGCCCGCCGACCGCGATGAATCGCGAGCACTGCATCCTCGGTGCGAGCCGGTGCGTCGCCGTCAACCCGTCCGACACCGCGCCGGTGCTCGTGGCCCTCGACGCCGAGATGGTCATCCGGCGGGGCCGCGCGGAGCGGGTGGTTCCGGCCGCCGAGTTCTTCGTCGGGCCGGAGATCGACATCGAGCGGATGACGGCCCTCGAGGCCGGCGACCTGCTGATGTCGATTCGGGTGCCGTCGACGTGGTCGGGCACGCGGGTCTACTTCGAGAAGGTCCGTGACCGCGACACGTGGGACTTCGCCCTCGTCAACGTAGCGACCGCCCTGCGCGAGAGCGGCGGCGTCATCCAGGACGCCCGCGTCGTCGTCAACGGCGTGGCCCCGACCCCGGTCCGGCTGACCGCGGTCGAGAACGCCATTCGCGGGCAGGCCCGCAACGAGCAGACCGCGAACCGGGCCGGCGACGTCTCCATCCAGGGGACGGTGGCGCTGGCCCAGAACGGGTTCAAGGTCAACCTGATGCGGAACCTGGTGCGGCGGTCCATCCGCGACGAGGTGATGACCGAGGCGTAGCGCAGCGCTTCGTTGTGCCGGGAACACGAAAGGGCCGGGCCTCGATGGGGTTCGGCCCTTCGCTTTGTACCAAGGGACGACGCTCCCCGTCAGGCCGCCCGGATACGGTAGACTACGGGCTCGCGCCGAAGGGAGGTTCGACAATGGGAACTCAGGGCAGCGGAAAGACCCGGGAGCAGTCACGACGTCGGTTCATTCGCCAGACCCTCGGCGGCGGGCTCGGGGCGTCGGCGGCAGGTTTGGCGACGACGGCACGCCCGGCCGCGCAGGTGGGTGGCCCCATACGGTCGTTCGACCATGTCGCGGTGCCCATGCGGAACACCGAGGCCATGGTCCAGTTCTACCGGTCGCTCGGCTTCGGCGTGATGGAGGGCGAGCGCATCTGCTCGGTGCACTTCGGTGACAGCAAGATCAACTTCCACCGCCCGGTGGCGTGGGAGGATCCGAGCTTCACCCTGCGCGCCCCCGCGGCGGTGCCGCCCTGCGGCGACTTCTGCTTCGTCTGGGACGAGAGTGAGGCCGCGCTGGAGGAGCTGCTGGACGGGGCGGGGGCGGAGGTGATCACGGGTCCGGCGCCCCGCACCGGCGGCCGCGACGGCGGTACCGCCGAGGGCACCAGCCGCTACATCCGGGATCCGGACGACAACCTGCTGGAGTTCATCGTCTACTGATTGCCGGGGATCGTCCGCTCGCCGGCTTGCGGATCCAGCCGGTCACATGGCGGGGTATGCACCAATGGCCGTAACGGACATCCAGCGCCATCTGTTCAGCGTCGACGAGTTCGCACGCATGGGCGAAGCCGGCGTCTTCGCCGAGGACGATCGCGTGGAGCTCATCGATGGAGAGATCTGCGAGATGACGCCAATCGGCCCGCCGCACGCGGTGGTCGTGAACCTGCTCGCCGAGCTTCTCATCACGCGGCTGGCCGGCAAGGCGTACGTCAGCATCCAGAATCCGGTCCGCCTCGACCGACATACCGAGCCGCAGCCCGACCTGACGGTGGCGCGGCGTCGGCTGGACGCCTATGCGGACCGTCATCCCGAGGCGGGTGACATCCTGCTCGTCGTCGAGGTAGCCGATTCCTCCCTGCGGTACGACCGGGTGGAGAAGGTGCCCCGGTACGGCAAGGCCGGCATTCCCGAGACTTGGCTGGTGGATCTCTCGGCCGAGACGGTCACCGTGTATACGGGTCCCGGACCGGGCGGGTACGCCAACGAACAGACCCGTCGGCGAGGGGACGTGATTGCCGCCATCGGCGTCCCCGAGCTCGGCCTGCGGGTCGACGAGATGTTCGTCTGAGTCTGCCGTCACGACAGGAGCCCATGTTGCGCGGCCTTGCGATTGGCCTGACGACCGCCTGTCTGGCGTGCGGCCCCGGACCATCCGCACCCGAGGGGGAGCGTGAACCCCTGTGGATCGCGGTCGTGCAGACGGGCGGCGCCCTGATTCCCTTTGCCCGCCACGGCGACGACGGCTGGGACCTGCCCTGGCCCGCGCCGTTCGACCCCGAGACCGGCGCTTTCGATGACGGGGGGGAGGCGGCCCCAGCGTCCCGGCCGGACCGCGGAGCATCGTCACTGCCGATGCCCCCCGTCGATCAGGACTCCCGGGGCGGCAGAATCGCCGCCCCGATGCAGTGGAGCTTCTACTCGCAGACCGAGCGGGGCTCGGTGCTCACGGTGGCGAGGTTGCTGCTGGCCGAAGCCCACTGCATGATGAGTTGGGCATTGGGTTTCGGCGACCGCGAGCTGCCCCGCGTCGAGGGGACGCAGGACGTCGCGGGGGTGGCGTTCAATCACCCCCTCGAGGTCGTGTCGGCCGAGGCGGAGATTCCCGGGCTCGAGCGGATACGGGCCGAGCTGGGGCTGGTCGACGTTGCCGGCCTCGACGACCCGATGCAGTCGAGACGTTTCGTCTGGCTGGGCTTCTATCGGCTGGACGGCGGCGGCATCATAGGCGTCGTGAACGACCGCCGCTACGAGGGCGCGAGCTGGCTGGTGGTCGAGATCGACGGGGACGAAAGCCGCATCGCCCACCGCGTCTCCGGCGGCGGCTGCTGATACGCCGTCGCCGGCCGGAGCCGCGGGAATCCCGGCGGGAACTCCTGCGCGGGCCTCTCTGCCTCACGGCGGCGCGCCTCGATCGGATCGGCGATCTGCGAGAACCGAGCCACCCGCGGGTGCGTCGCGCTGCCAGCCGTATAATGCGGGACGTGACCTTGCCGGACGAGTTGACGCGACGCCTGCGGGCGGTCGCGGAGGGCGATCCGGACGTGCGTGCGCTCTACGTGTTCGGCTCCCGAATCGACGGAACCGAGCGGCCGGATTCCGATCTCGACCTCGGGGTCCTCTACGTGTCGCCGCAGCCGCTCGAGAAGACCGTCCGGCTCGAAGAAGCGCTGTACCAGGCCACCGGCGAGCCCGTGGACGTCATCGACGCGGCGCGGGCGAGCGCCCTGCTGGCCTTGGCCGTGGTGCGGGGCGACCGGGTCTTCACGCGGGACGAGTTGGAGACGGATCTCTTCGACCTGTACGTCCTGCGGCGGGCCGGCGATCTGCTGCCGTTCGAACGTGCGCGATGTGCGATGCTGCTCGGTCCGCGATCATGACCCCCGGACGAGTCAGCCGCGCGATAGTGGCGGACAAGGCAGCCCTGATTCACCGCCTCCTCGACGAGGCGGGAACCCTTCCCCTCGACGACCTCGATGTCTTCACGCGAGATCCCAGGATGGTGGCGGCGGGCGAATCGTATCTGCGCCGTACCCTCGAAGCGCTGCTGGACATCTCGCGCCACGTGCTGGCGAAGGGGTTCGCCCGGGCACCGTCGGAATACGGGGAGGTGGCGCGCCAGCTCGGCGACGTGGGCGTCGTGTCGCCTTCCCGGACCGAACGGCTGGTACGCATGGCCCGCTATCGCAACCGTCTGGTGCACGTCTATCACGAAGTGACGGCGCCGGAGTTGTACGAGCTGCTGGTGCAGCGGCGGGGCGATATCGAGGAGACGCTGGGCGCGATCGCCGATTGGATGGCGGCGCACCCCGACCGCGTCGCCGACCCCGAGTGAGTCTTCACGGCGCTGCCCAGAGCGGCAACGTCAGAAGAACCAGGTGAGCGACACGTAGCCGACGGCGCTCAGCAGGCCGTAGGCGGAGGGCAGGAGCTGGCCGGCGGCCGGGGTGTCTGCGCCGACGCCGAAGAAGACGCCGCCGGCGATGGAGGTCTCGTCGCCGGCCGAGTACGAGAAGCTGGGCGCCACGATGGCGCTCCGGTCGTTGAGGTTCCAGAGCCAGAGGCCGGCGACGCTCAGCAGCGGGTGGATCTGGTACGACGCCTGCACCGCCGCCTCGTCGCGGCCGTACACCTGGTACTCGGCGCGCAGGAACTCCGGCGACTGGAAGATGCGGAAGAAGTCTTCGGGCGCGGCGGCGCCGCGGCCGTCGTGCTGGTACTCGACGACGAGGCCCATGTCGCGCCCGTAGACCGACAGCCGCCGGTCGAGGCCGATGGTGCCCCGCCCCGACACCGTGCCCTGGAATTCCCTCACCACCGCCTCGAACCGGATCGCCCAGGCCCCCAGCCCGCCCGCGGTGCCGAACGCGCCGGCCGGGTCGCCGTAGAGGCTGCCGCCCCAGCCCGAAACCTCCCAGTTCCGCCACGTGGTGAGGCCGCGCGCGAGCGCCGTCGTCTCGTCGCCGACGAGGGTGCGGCTGGGCCGGAACACGATGTCGATCTCGCTCAGGGGACCGGGGTAGATGCGGGCCCGCGCGGCGTCGATGCCGCCCCGGTAGACGCGGAACGGGTCGGCGGGGCTGAAGGGAATGAAGGGGTCGGCGGGGGTGAGGAACAGCGTGGTGCCCCACGACACCGCCTGCCGGCCGACGCTCAGCTCGACGGCGTCGTTCGGCTGCCACGCCACGTTGAGGCGGTCGAGCCGGTGCAGCCACCGGAAGTGGTCCCGGTCCACGGCGGACCACTGCAGATCGAACCACTCGCCGCCCGCGGGGACCGTGCCCAGCCCGCCGAGGAGGCTGAAGTCGGTGTCGTCCTGCCGGACGGTGAGGGCATGGTCGTAAGCGATCTCGACCGCGAAGGGACCGAACACCGGCTCGGTGGTCAGCCTCAGCCGGTTGAAGGCGCTGATACTGGCGTCGGTGAAGGGGGTCGAGCCCGCGAACAGGGGGACCGTCTGCAGGTAGCCCGTGAGCCAGCTCGACTGGGCGCGGGCGGGGCTCGGCGCTGCCGCGGCGACCGCGAGAATCGCGGCGGCGGCGATCAGGCCGCGCGCGGCGGGGGTCATGTCCGGGTCTCGTCCGAGTCGATGCGGCCGTCGAGCATCCGGACGAGGCGGCGCGACCGGTCCATGACCCTGGCGTCGTGGGTGGCGAAGACGAACGTCACCCCCAGCTCGCGGTTCAGGTCGGCCATGACGTCGAGCAGGGCGGCGCTCGCGGCCGAGTCGAGGTTCGCGGTGGGCTCGTCGGCGAGCACCAGGGCGGGCCGGCTCGCCACCGCCCGCACGACCGCGACCCGCTGCTGTTGTCCCCCCGAGAGCTTCCCCGGCCGGCGGTCCTCGAGCCCGGTCATGCCGGTCCGCTCGAACAGCTCGTGCACGCGCGCCCGGCGCTCGTCGGCGTCGACGCCCTGGAGCAGCATGGGGAACTCGGCGTTCTCGAGCGCGGTCAGCACCGGCAGCAGGTTGTAGGCCTGGAAGACGAAGCCGACCTGGTCGAGGCGGAGCTGGGCGAGCTCGCGGTTGGACATCGCGGTCACGTCGCGGCCCGCCACCTCGACGCGGCCCTCGCTGGGGCGCGTCAGGCCGCCGATCAGGTTGAGGAGCGTTGTCTTGCCCGACCCCGACGGGCCGGCCAGGGCCGTGAACTCGCCCCGCCCGACGGTCAGGCTGACGTCGCGGACCGCCTGCACCTCCTCGGCCTCCTGATGGAAGATCTTCCAGACGCCCTCGGTCCGGACCGCCGCGGTATCGGTGTCGCTCATGGAGTCGCTCGCGATCGCCGGGGTCACCGGTCGAACTTCATCGCCTCGGTCACGTCGAGCCGGGCCGCCCGCAGGGCCGGGTAGACCGAGGCGGCGGCGCCGACGAACAGGATGAACAGCAGCACCTGCACGAGGCGCACGGTCCGCACCAGCGGGTACGCGATCGGCTCGATGAGGACGCCCGAGAAGGTCATCTCGTCCATCAGGGCCGAGAAGTCCAGGCCGTTTTCGGCGATGAGCAAGGTGACCGCGAGCCCGATGCCCACGCCGATGAAGCCGCTGACCGCGGTCATCGTCAGGCCCTCGACGAGCACGATGGTCCCGGTCTGCCCCGGCGTCAGCCCGAGCGCCCGCAGGACCCCGAACTCGCGTCGGCGGTGCAGCACCGACATCAGCACGGTGTTGACGATGCCGAACGCGATGATCGTGAAGATGAACCCCTGTACCAGGTAGTTGCCGAAGTCGTCGATGGCCACCGCCGCGCCCAGCGCGGGGTTCGCCTCGCGCCAGCCCATCACGCGGGCGTCCCCGCGGGCGATCAGCCCGTCGAGCGCGCGCTCGAGGCGGCCGGCAACGGCGGCCGTCGCGGTGCTGTCGTCCAGCACCACGCCGACGTTGGTGACGTCGCCCGCCGAGCCGAGCCATTCGCCGGCGGTGGCGAGGGGAATGTGCACGAGCGACTGGTCCACCTCGGGCACACCGCTCTCGAAGATGCCGACCACCCGCAGGAGCTGTCCCGCGATCTCCCGCTCGGCGTCCTGCGCCTGCACCACGAAGCGCGACCCGAGCCGCAGCTCGAGGCTGTCGATCAGCTCGACCCCGACGTAGGCGGCCAGCCGGTCGTCGGGGGCCAGGTACCGGCCCTCGATCACCCGCTCGTCGATGGGGCTGAATTCGGCCTCGGCCACCGGGTCGACAGCGACGATCCGGGCCGGCCGCGCGCCCGCGGCCGAGCTCGCGAGCGCGTTGACGGCGAGCTTCGCGGTCGTCGCCACGACGCGGGTGGCGACCTCGGGCGACTCGATCGCCGCCTCGGCGGCTCGCCGCACCTCGGCCGGCAGCCGGTCCTCGATGCGCCGGCTCACGCGGAACTCGGGGCGCTCGATGGTGACGTGCCCCTCGCCGAGCCGGACCCCGGAGTCGATCCACTGCTCGTGATAGCCGTCGCCGAGCGAGAAGGTGAACACGAGCAGGGCGCCCCCGACGATCATCGCCGACGCCGTCAGCACCGTGCGCCGCACGTGACGGCGCAGGTTGCGCATCGCCAGCAGCACGAGGACGCGGGCGTGCATCGGGGGGCGCGGGGCGGTCGGTGATGGCATCGTCACAAACCCGATCCAGGCGTCTCCATCGTGGAATGGTGGACGCGGGCGCCCATCGGGGAACGCGTGGTGGAGGTCGACGACATCGTCACAACCCCGACAGGGTGTCGGCCGGCGGCACCCGCGCCGCCTTGGCGGCCGGGTAGAGAGCCGCGAGGAGGGCGGTCAGCACCAGGCCCAGCGCCGACCACGTCCAGCCCGCCGGATCGTAGCCGACGCGCAGGCTGGGCTCGAGCAGCGCGCCCTGCAGGGTGACGCTGCCGAAGAGCCACGCGAGGCTGGGCGGCGCGGTGGCCCACCACACCATCAGCGGGAAGGTGACGGCCGAGCCGATGGCGAGGCTGAGCAGTCCGACGGCCGCGGCCTCGGACAGCACCGTGCCGACGATGGCCCGCGGCGTCGCCCCGAGGGCGAGCATGACCGCGAACTCGCGCCGGCGCTCGAAGGTCGCCATGAGCATGGTGTTGGCGATTCCGAAGCTGGCGATGGCGAAGATGATGACGATGAAGATCCAGTACATCGAGTCGGCGAGCCCGACATAGTCGACCAGCACCGGGTTGAGCACCGTCCAGGACGCCACCTCGATCTGCCGGCTGCTCGCGTCGATCGCCGCGGCGAGCCGCGCGGCGACCGCGTCGGCCTCGGCCGGGTCCGCGGTGGCGACGGCGATCTCGTGGATGCGGGCGGGGTCGAGGTAGATCAGCGCCTGCAGGTCGCCGATGGCGAGCACCGCGGTGCGGGCGTCGAACTCGACCAGGCCTGCCCGGAAGATGCCCGCGACGGTGTAGAGGTCGTTGGCCATCGAGCCGTCGGCGGCCGACCCCACCAGTACCAGCTCGTCGCCGACCCCGACCGAGAGCTGGCGGCCCATCTCCTCGCCGATCAGCATCTCGAAGGCGCCGGGCTCGGGCAGCCTGCCGGCGACCAGCTCGTCGAGGAAGCGGGTCACGGCGACCTCGCGCTCGGGGTCGACGCCCATGAACATCCCCGCCGAGGTCGCCTCGCCCGAGCTGACGAGCCCGCCCGCGTACACCCGGGGCGCCGCCGCCGTCACCCCCTCGTCGGCGTCGATGGCCTCGAGCATCGCCTCGACGTCGATGCCCTCGCGCCCGCCGAGGGTGTCGAACATGCTCCGGTCGGGGCGGTACTCGGCGTGGTGGATCTCGATCTGTCCGCTGACGAGCGAGGTGGCGTTCTCGACGAGCTCGGCCGTGATCCCCCGCGACCAGCCGATCATGAAGACCACCGCGAAGAAGCCCACGGCGAGGCCGAGGGCGGTCAGCACCGTCCGGCGGGGGTTCCGGCCGATGTTGCGCCAGCCGATGCGCGGCCAGGGCCGTTCGCGCATCGGCGGCTACCGTCCGCGCTGCAGGGTGCGGAGGGAGAAGAACGAGGTGTCGAGGTCGACGTCGAACTCCAGCTCCTCGTAGCGGAAGGAGGTGCGCTCCTCGGGCTTGTCGGCCGGGACCATGTCCATGACGCCGGGCACCAGGCGGCCCCCCATCTCGGTGAACGCGCTGTACTCCATGGTGCGGGCGAGCTCGCCGTCCTCGTCGTAGTACCGCGCCCAGAGGGGCATCGAGTCCCGCTGCCGGACCAGGAACGCCATGTGGCCCCAGACCACCGCCGCCTCCGGCTTCGGGGTCAGGCGGAGCTCCCACACGTCCTCGCCGTCGCGCTCGCCCTCGAAGGCCATCTCGACGTCGTAGTCGTCGACGAGCCGGCTCTCCTTCACGAGGTCGTCGTTGGTGAAGTGCGACCCCATCCACGAGCCGCCCATCATCGAGGCCGGGATCTTGATGGTGCGGTCGACCTTGGGCAGGTAGTTCCAGATGTCGTCGCCGGCCATCAGGGTCGCGGTGCCCGCGTCGCGCCGGGGGGCGCGCAGGCGGACGAGCGAGTAGTCGGTGCCGAGCGACCACACCTCCATGGTCATCTCGCGCTCCCAGTGCTCGGTCACCACCTCCATGGTGGCCACGCCGCGGCTCGAGTCGCCGCGCATCAGGCGGTCGACCCGGTCGATGATCTCCATCGGGTCGGTCTGCGCGGTTGCGGGCGCCGCCGCGAGAACGCCGGCCGCCCCGAGCATCGGAATCCGCGCGCACCATCGGAACATGAGCATCCTCCTCGGACACACCCGCGTTGACGCCAGTCTAGCGCAGGTGTTTTTGATTGTCCAAAAAATATCTTGCGCCTCAACCAAATTCACAGCCCCGCCTGTTCCTTGACGTAGCGCGCGACCTGCTCGTGGGTCGCGTACCACGCGCCGCCCTTCGCCTCGATGTGGTCGATGAGCTCCTCGAGGATGACCATGCGCGAGCGGTGGCCGATGATGTGCGGGTGCGTGGTCAGGAGGAACATCGTGCCTTCCTCCCAAGCCTTGTCGAACTCGTCGATGTACACCTGCAGCAGCTCGCGCGGCGGCGTGTAGCTGGTGCCGCGGGGGTTCAGGAGCGGCGCGTCGTCGAGGATCCACTCGACCGGCAGCTCGACGATGCCCGTCGGCTCGCCGTTCTGCATCAGCTCGTAGGGGCGGTCGTCGGCCATCAGCGAGCTGTCGTAGAGGAAGCCCTGCCCTCGGATGATGTCGAGGGTGTTCGGGCTGAAGTTCCACGACGGGGCGCGGTAGCCGACGGGGCGGCTGCCCGTGACCCGCTCCAGGTAGTCGGTGGCCCGGATGACGAGGTCGCGCTCGGTCTCGGCGTCGAGCTCGCTGTTCAGCTCGTGGATCCAGCCGTGCACCGCGAACTCGTGCCGCCCCGAGGCGGCGATGACGTCGACCATCTCGGGCCGCAGCACGAGGCTGACGGCGGGGATGAAGAACGACGCCGGGATCTCGTGGCGATCCATCAGGTCGACGACCCGCTGCAGCCCGACCCGCGCGCCGTACTCGCCCTGCGACATGGCCCCGATCGACGGCTCGGCGTTGCGCGCGATCTGGATGGTGTCGTTGTCGACGTCGAACGAGATCATCACCGCCACGCGGGCGCCGTTAGGCCACGACGCGGGCTGCAGGCTGCGGCCGGCCCGCACGCGGTTGGCGATGGCCCGGATCTCGTCGAGGTCGAGGTAGAGGCCGGGCTGGTTCGTCTGCGCCGTCTGCGCCGCCGCGCTGTCCGTCTTCGGACCGAGCTCTCCGAAGACCACCGATCCCACGACGACGCCGAGCACGATTCCGGCGAATGCCCCGGCCTTCCGGAAGAACGTCTTGGTCATTGCTCCTCGCTGTCCTCGTCCTCGGTCGTCTCCGCCTCGTGCGGCTGGCTCTCGCTGACGGGCGGGTTGTCCACGTGCTCGCCGAAGAACCGGGCGTAGCGCCGCAGGCGGTCCATCTGGTGGAGGGGCTCGGCGATGCCGTGCCCCTCGCGCGGGAAGCGCACGAAGGTGACGTCCTTGCCGAGGTCCCGCAACGCCCGGTAGAACTCGACCGACTGCTCGGGCGGCACCCGGGTGTCGCTGCCGCCGTGCATCAGCAGCACCGGGCTCGTCACGTCGGCCGCCCAGGTGATGGGCGAGTGCTCGCGGTAGTTCTCGGTGGCGGTCCACGGGGTCCCGCCGAAGAACGACGCCAGGTAGTCCTGGATGTCGTTCGTGCTGTACATGCTGAACAGGTTGGTGAGGCCCGCCCCCGGCGACACCGCCTTGAACCGGTCGGTCTGGGTGACGATCCAGGCCGACAGGTACCCGCCGTAGCTCCACCCGTAGCAGACGAGGCGGTCGGGGTCGGCCCACCCCATGGCGACGGCGTGGTCCACCCCGGTCATGACGTCGTCGTAGTCGGTGACGCCCCACGCGTCGATGTTGGCGTTCACGAACGCCTGGCCGTAGTTGGTGCTGCCGCGGAAGTTCGGCTGGAGGACGACGTAGCCGTTGCCCGCGAAGAACTGGGCGGAAGCGTTGAACGCCTCGAGCGACGCCCCGGTGGGGCCGCCGTGGGGGTTGACGATGAACGGGTAGGCGCGGCCCTCCTCGTAGCCGACCGGCTTCGTCAGCACCCCCTCGATCGTCTCGCCGTCGCTGTTCGTCCAGCGTACGGTCTCGACCGCGCCGAGCTGGACGTCCTCGTCACGGAGCCACGCGTTCGCGTCGGTGAGCCGGACCGGTTCCCCATCGGTCGTTGCCGTGTAGATCTCGGCGGGCCAATCCGGGCTCGTGCGGACCCACACCCACCGCGTCCCGTCTTCCGAGAGCGACCACGCGCCGTTGCGCCCGCCCGGGGCCGAGGCGGTGACCACCGCGCCCGACTCGATGCTGACCCGGAACAGGCCGGTGGACGTGCCTTCGCCCGTGGCCCAGTAGACGAACCGTCCGTTCGCCGACCAGATGGGGGCGGTGAACTGCCGGTCGACGTCCTCGAGGAGGACACGGGTGGGCCCCCCGTCGACGTCGGCCAGGTAGAGCTTGTTGTGCTCCGTGTTGCTCGAGGCGGTCGCGTTCGAGGAGAACGCGATGGTCCGGCCGTCGGGCGACCAGCGCGGGGCCACGTCGCTGCCGCCGTTCTCGTGGAGGAGCCGCCGCTCGCCCGACGCCACGTCGACGACCCAGACGTCGCTCCGCCAACCGTCGTTGGCGGTCGGACTGGGTCGCGTCTCGAAGGCGACCTGCTTCGAGTCGGGCGACCAGTCGGGGTTTCGGACCGTGAAGTCGCCCTCGGTCAGGCGACGCGTCTCGGACGTCTCCAGGTCGTGCAGCCAGAGGTGGGTCATCCGGTGCAGGGCGTCGACGACCTCGGCGTCGCCCTCTTCCTCGCGGCGCTTCTCCTCTTCCTCGGGGAGCGGATCGCGCGCCGTGAACAGGAGGGCCGAGCCGTCCGGGGCGAACTCGAACGACCCCACCGGCTCGTCGTGCTCGGTGACCTGCCAGGCCTCGCCCCCGTCGGCGTACAGGAAGTAGACCTGCGTCTTCGCGTCCTCCCCCTCGCCGCGGGCGGCGAGGAACGCGATGATGCTGCCGTCCGGCGACCACTCGGGCGAGGTGGCGCTCCTCGGGCCGCGCGTGAGCTGGCGGTTGCCGCTGCCGTCGACCCGCACGCGCCAGACGTGGGTGACCGCCTCCAGATCGGCGTCGTCCATGTCGCGAGACCGCACCGTGTAGGCCACCCACTCGCCGTCGGGCGACAGGGCGGGGCCGCCCACCTGATCGATGCGTAGCGTGTCGCGGGCCGACATGACCCGCGGAGGTGACTCCTGAGCGAGGCCCGGATTCGGACCGGCCGCGATGAGGAGTGCCGCGCCCGCCCCGGCAACGAGTACCCGCATTCGCAGATCTTGCATGTCAACTCCCCGTTCCGGAGCGGCCACAGCCGGCCGGGCCGCGTGGAGCGTGGCCCGAGGCGGGCTGCCCGCGTGTCCGCCGCGTGGGCCGGCCTCCAGGGTCAGTCGCCGGCGACCTCCTCGTAGACCGCGGTGAGGAAGCGGTTCGGGTCGCCCCACTTGTCGTTGAACTCCGCCGTGGGGTCGGCCGCCGCGACCTCGTCGTAGCTGCCGGCGCCTCCCTTCACCAGCTCCTCGACGCGCCCGGCGACGGCGATGACCATGTCGCGGAACTCGATGACGTCGTCGCGGCCCGAGATCACCCCGTGGCCGGGGAGGATCTTCGTGTCGGGCCCCGCCATGCCGGCGAGGACGCCGAGCGAGTCGATGGTGCCCGACAGGGTGCCGCCGTTCCCGCGGTCGATGACCGGAAACGCCACGGTGCGGAACATGTCGCCGGTGTGGATGACGTCGGAGTCGACGAAGTGGATGATGCTGTCGCCGTCGGTGTGCCCCGGCGGCATCGGGATGACGTGCACCTCCTCGCCGTTGAGGTGGATGGTGACGTCCTCGCTGTAGGTCAGGACCGGCAGCGCCTCGGGCGGCCGGTTCAGGGCGAGGCGGGCGCGGACCCGGTCCTGGGCGATGATGGGCACGCCCATCGCCGCGAAGTTCGCGTTGCCCCCGGTGTGGTCCCCGTGCACGTGGGTGTTGATGAGGAAGCGGATGTCGCCGTTCGAGATGCCCTGGACGGCGGCGTAGATGCGCTCGCTGAGGGGCGCGAACTGGTCGTCGATCATGACCACCCCCTCGTCGCCGATCGACAGCCCGATGTTGCCGCCGCGACCCTCCAGGTAGTGCACGGTGCCGGCGACGTGGTGGGTCGATATCACGACCTCCGAGAAGTCGGGCTGCGCCCCGAGCCCGGCGGCCACGGTGAGCGCCGCCACGGCGGAGAAGGCGAGCGAAACCGCGAGCCGCGCGCGTGATCTGGTCTTCATGGTGTGTTCCTCGTGGACTGCAACTGGCTGACGATGTGCTCTGCCTATCATATCGGAACGGCGGACCGCGCCGCCGCCGGGTCGACGGCGGTCGCATGACTCGATCGGCCGGAGTCCACGTCTCCCGCCGGCGGCTCCGCGCATCGCCCCGCGATGGCGGGCGTTCGGACAGTTTCCCCGGGGCGCGCGGGTCAAGCTGGTGTAGGATCACCCTGCGTCTCTGTGGCCCGAGGCCGGTGTTCGGCGTGGAGACCGCGCCGACTCCCGGCAGGTTCGAAGCGGCTGCGGGTGGGGTTTCGGGCGGCGATTGTCGGGTCACGGGCGCGAGAGGGGTGAGCGGATCGATGCACGCGCTTCTGGTACGAACGGCCGCGGCGTTCACGGTCGGCTCCATCGCCCTCGGCGCGTCCGCCGCGGCGGGGCAGCCCGAGTCCGGCGGCGGCGCGTCGGCCGAGCGGGCCCTGCTCGACCGCTACTGCGTCGCCTGCCACAACGAGCGGATGCGGGTCGCCGACCTGACCCTCGACACCGCCGACGTCGGCGATGTGGGCGCGCACCCCGAGGTCTGGGAGAAGGTGGTGCGGAAGCTGCGGGCCGGGGCCATGCCCCCCGCCCCCCGGCCGCGCCCGGACGCCGACACCTACGAGGCGTTCACCGCCTGGCTCGAGACCGAGCTCGACGCGGCGGCGGCGCGGAACCCCGATCCGGGGCGCACCGACACCTTCCACCGCCTCAACCGCAGCGAGTACCACAACGTCGTCCGCGACCTGCTGGCCCTCGACGTCGACGTGGCGGCGCTGTTGCCGGCCGACGACGGCAGCTACGGGTTCGACAACATCGCCGGGGTGCTCGGCATCTCGCCGACCCTGCTCGAGCGCTACCTGTCGGCCGCCAAGAAGATCAGCCGGCTGGCCGTCGGGCGCCCGGCCCCGTCGGCGACGGCCGAGACGTTCCGCCTCGTCACCGACCTGACCCAGGACGTCCGGGTCGACGGGCTGCCGTTCGGCACCCGGGGCGGCACCCGCTTCGACTTCACGTTCCCCGAGGACGCGGTGTACGGCATCCGCGTCCAGCTCTCGCGCGACGCCAGCGGCACCCTCAAGCCGTTCGACACCCCGCACCGGCTCGAGGTGGGCCTGGACGGCGAGCTCCTGGAGACGTTCACCGTCGGCGAGCCCCCGCCGCCGGGGGCCGCGCGCAGCGACCCCGAGTACCAGGACTGGCTGGCCCGCCAGCGGGCGGCCGACGACGGCTGGGAGGTGCGCGCGCCGGTGCGGGCGGGGCCGCACACGGTGCAGGTGACCTTCCACCAGAAGACCTCCGCCTACGCGGAGACCCTGCGCCAACCGTTCCTGCGCCCGTACACGAGCATCACCGGTGGGGACACCCGTTATCAGCCCTACGTGGGCAGCGTCACCGTCGCCGGCCCGTTCGAGGCGAGCGGGGCGCGGCCGGCCGAGGGCACGCCCAGCCGCGACCGCATCTTCGTCTGCCGCCCCGCCTCCGCCGACACCGCGGACGAGGCCGCCTGCGCGCGGGAGATCTTCTCGACCCTCGCCCGCCGCGCCTACCGCCGCCCCGTCACCGGGCGCGACCTCGCGGTGCTGCTCGGCTTCTACGAGCAGGGACGGGTCGAGGGCGGCTTCGAGGCGGGCATCGAGCTGGGGCTGCGGCGGCTGCTCGCGAGCCCCGACTTCCTGTTCCGGGTGGCGCGCGAGCCGGCCGGGGCGGCGCCGGGCACCCCGTACCGCGTCCCCGACCTCGAGCTCGCGTCGCGGCTGTCGTTCTTCCTGTGGAGCAGCATCCCCGACGACGAGCTGCTCGACCTCGCCGAGGCGGGCACGCTGCACCGCCCCGAGGTGCTCGAGGCGCAGACCCGCCGCATGCTCGCCGACCCGCGGGCCGACGCCCTCGTCGAGAACTTCGCGGGGCAGTGGCTGTACCTGCGCAACGTGCGGGCCCTGACCCCCGACGAGGACCTCTTCCCCGACTTCGGCGAGGCCCTGCGGCGGTCGTTCCAGCGCGAGACCGAGCTGTTCTTCGCCAGCGTGCTGCGCGAGGACCGCAGCGTCCTCGACTTCCTGACCGCCGACTACACCTTCGTCAACGAGCGGCTGGCCCGCCACTACGGCATGCCCAACGTCTACGGCAGCCACTTCCGGCGCGTCAACCTGCCCGACGCCTCGCGCCGGGGGCTGCTGGGCCACGGCAGCATCCTCGCCGCCACCGCCTACCCGACGCGGACGTCGCCGGTGCTGCGCGGCAAGTGGGTGCTCGAGAACCTGCTCGGCACCCCGCCCCCGCTGCCCCCGCCCGACGTGCCGTCGCTCGAGGAGACGACCAGCGACGGCGCCGCCGTCTCGATGCGCGAGGCGATGGAGCAGCACCGGTCCAACCCCGTGTGCGCGAGCTGCCACCGGCTGATGGACCCGCCGGGCTTCGCCCTCGAGCAGTTCGACGCGGTGGGGCGCTACCGCACCCGCAACGAGGCCAACGCCCCCATCGACGCCTCCGGCGTGCTGCCCGACGGCACCGTGTTCGACGGGGCGTCGGGGCTGCGCGAGGCGCTGCTGGGCCGCCCCGACCTCTTCGTCACCACCCTGACCGAGAAGCTGCTGATCTATGCCCTCGGCCGCGGGGTCGAGCACCACGACGCGCCGGCCATCCGCGCCGTCACCCGCGAGGCCGCCGCCGGCGGACACCGTTTCTCGTCGCTCATCCTGGGTGTCGTCAAGAGCCCGCCGTTCCAGATGAGGAGAACCCGGTCATGATGATCCGAAAGCTGTCGCTGCCCCGCCGGACGTTCCTGCGCGGCCTCGGCGCCACCGTCGCCCTGCCCCTGCTCGACGCCATGGTGCCGGCCCTCACGGCGGAGGCCCGGACCGCCGCGGCTCCCGTCCGCCGGCTCGGGTTCATCTACATCCCCAACGGGGCGGTGATGCAGGAGTGGACGCCGGCCGAGACCGGGCCCGGGTTCGCGCTGTCCCGCATCCTGCAGCCCCTCGAGCCGTACCGCGAGCAGCTCACGGTGGTGAGCGGCCTCGCCCACGGGCAGGCCGAGCCCCTCGGCGACGGCAACGGCGAGCACTCGCGGGCGAGCTCGACGTGGCTGAACGGCATTCATCCGAAGCAGACCGAGGGCTCGGACGTGCGGGCGGGGACCACCGCCGACCAGCTCGCGGCCCGGCACATCGGCCGCGACACGCCGCTGCCGTCGCTCGAGCTCGCCATCGACCTCGACGGGCTCGTCGGCAACTGCGAGAACGGCTACAGTTGCGTCTACCTCAACACCGTCGCGTGGCGCTCGCCGACGACGCCGCTGCCGATGGAGAACAACCCCCGGGTGGTCTTCGAGCGGCTCTTCGGCGACGGCGGCACGACCGAGCAGCGGGTGGCCGAGATGCGGCGCGACCGCAGCATCCTCGACTCGGTCACCGACGACCTCGCGAACCTCGAGCGCTCCATCGGGAAGGGAGACCGGGCCCGGCTCGACCAGTACCTGGACTCCATCCGGGCCCTGGAGCGCCGCATCACCCTGTCCGAGGCGCAGAGCGCCGACGCCGAGTTGCCGGACCTGGCCCGTCCCGTCGGCATTCCCGACGACTTCGAGGACCACGTCAGGCTGATGTACGACCTGGTCTCGCTGGCGTGGCAGGCCGACATCACCCGCGTCTTCACCTTCATGCTCGGCCGCGAGCTGGGGGGGCGGACCTATCCGCACCTCGGCGTGCCCGACCCCCATCACGGGCTGTCGCACCACCGGAACGACCCCGAGAAGCTCGACAAGCTCGCCCGCATCAACACCTATCACGTGGGCCTGTTCACCCACCTGCTCGACAGCCTCCGGAAGGCGCCGGACGGGGCGGGCTCGGTGCTCGACCACTCGATGGTGATGTACGGCGGCGGGCTCGGCGACAGCAACGACCACGCGCACTTCGACCTGCCGGAGATCGTGGTGGGCGGCGGCGCCGGGCGCCTGAAGGGCGGGCGTCACCTCGTCTACCCGAAGGACACCCCGGTGAACAACCTGCTCGTCAGCATGCTCGACAAGGTCGGGGTGTCGGCCGGGAACTTCGGCGACGCGACGGGTCGCATCAAGGAGCTGGCGGACATCTGATGCGAATGCTCATGCGTTCGTCGGCAGTGGCGTGTCTGGCGGCGGTGGCGTGTCTGGCGGCGGCGCCCGCCTCGGCGCGGGTCGAGGCGCCATTGATCGACGCGGTGCGCGCCGGCGACGTCGCCGAGGTCCGCGCGTTGCTCGCGGGGGCCGCCGATCCGGATCAGCCGTCCCTCGACGGCACGACGGCGCTGCACTGGGCGGCCAACCGCGACGACCTCGACTCGGCCCGGCTGCTGATCGAGGCGGGCGCCCGCGCCGGCGTGGTCAACCGCTACGGCGCGACCCCGCTGCTGGTGGCGGCCACCAACGGCAGCGCCGAGATGCTCGAGGTGCTGCTGGCGGCGGGCGCCGATCCGAACGTCGGCCTTCCCGAGGGCGAGACCCCGCTGATGCGGGCGGCCCGGGCGGGGCGGCCCGGCGCGGTGCGGGCGTTGCTGCGCCACGGGGCCGATGTCGACGCGGCCGAGCAGTGGCGCGGGCAGACCGCGCTGATGTGGGCGGCCATCGAGGGCAACGCCGAGTCGGTCCTGGAGCTGGTGGCGGGCGGCGCCGATGTCCACGTGCGCTCCGCCGGGGGCTTCACCCCCCTGCTGTTCGGGGTCCGCCACGACCATCGGGACGTGCTGCGGGTACTGGCGGCGGCCGGGGCCGACGTGAACGACACCCTGCCCGACGGCATGAGCGCCCTCTGCCTCGCGACCCTCAACGCCCACTACGACACCGGGGTCTGGCTGCTGGATCAGGGGGCCGACCCCAATGCGGCCGAGCAGGGGTGGACGGCGCTGCACCAGCTCGTCTGGGCCCGCCGGCCCAACCTCGGCTTCAACAACCCGGCCCCCATCCCCACCGGCCTCGTCTCCGACCTTGACTTCGTCCGCGCCCTCGCCGCCCACGGCGCCGACCTCGACGCGCGGCAGGCGAAGGAGCCGCGGGGCGGCGACGGCTCGGGCACTGCCGGCGGCTACCGCAACGTGCTGAACCGGGTGGGCGCGACCCCGTTCCTGTTGGCCGCCAAGGCCGCCGACGCCGAGCTCATGCGGCTGCTGGTGGCCCTGGGGGCGGACCCCCTCCTGCCGAACGAGGACGGCACCACGCCCCTGATGGTGGCGGCGGGGGTCGGCATCTGGGCGGTGGGCGAGAGCCCCGGCACCAACGCCGAGGCGCTGGCCGCGGTCGAGCTGATGCTCGAGCTGGGCGACGTCGTGACCACCGTCGACGCCAACGGCGACACCGCCCTGCACGGGGCGATCATCCGCGGGTACGAGCCGCTGGTGCGGTTCCTGCTCGACCAGGGGGCCGACCTGGAAGCGGTCAACGAGAAGGGCTGGACCCCCCTGATCATGGCCGAGGGGGTGTTCTACTCGAACACCGGCAAGCGCTGGCCCGAGATGGAGCGGCTGCTCCTCGAGCTCGGCGCCCGGCCCTCCCTGCGGACGGCCGACCAGTAGGGCCCCTGCGGGCCGACCGGCAGGGCGGGGCCTCGGGTCAGCGCCGGGGCGCACAAGAGGGGTCGAACCGGTGGCGTCCTCGGCGAGGACCCGCGCCGCCGCCACGCGCACCGCCCGGATGGCTCAAGCCGCCTCCACGTCGAACGCCGCGATGTTCCGCTCCCGGCGGCTGAACTCCACCCCGATCAGGTGGATCGGCCGGCCTTGGCCGCGGTACTTGTCGGCGTACCGCTTCGCCTTCAACTGCGCGAGCGCGGTTCCCTCCGGCGCCAGCTCGACGACCTTGAACTCGAACAGGTAGACCTGACGGTTGAAGCGCACCGCCATGTCGAGGCGGCCGCGGCTGGTGGCGTCCTCGACCGTCACGTCGAGGCCCAGCGCCGCGAAGTGCGAGTAGAACACGCTCGCGTACCAGCCCTCGTAGCGGGCGATGTCGTTCTTCCGATGCCAGTCGTGGGGAATGCCGGCGAAGAACGCCTCGAACAGCGCTCTGAGCCCCGCGAAGTCGTTCGCCCGCAGCAACGAGTAGAGCTCTACCTCGCGAGTTCCGTGCTGGGACGCGTCGGGCGTCATGGCGCGTAGCAGGCGCTCGTTCAGGCTCTGCCGCACTTCGCGGTTCGGATAGCCGAGTCGATAGAGAGTCTTGCCGCCCAGGTCCTCGGTGCCCGTGATCGTGAGGTAGCCGGTCTGGAAGAGCAGGGCTTCGGTCGCGACATCGCCGACGTCGAACGCCGACAGCAGGTCGCGGCTGGCGACCATGTCATCAAGGGCGGCGGCCCCGACGCCGCGCGCCGTCAATGTATCGACCAGGAACGTCGGGGTGCCGGTCTCGAACCACCACGCGTCGAACTCGCGACGGTCGAAGAGCAGGAGGATGTCGAAGGGGTTGTAGACCTTCTCGGCGCCGCGCCAACTGTAGCCGTTGTACCAGGCGCGTATCTCGTCTCGGTCGAGGCCGGGGAGCTCCGGCGCGAACACGGTGTCGAGGTCGGCGTCGGTGTACCCGCAGACGGCGGAGTACCGCGGGTCGAGGGTGATGTCGGTCAGGTTGTTGAGGCCGGAGAACAGGCTGACCTTCGAGAACTTGCTCACCCCGGTCAGGAACGTGAAGCGCACGTGGGCGTCGCAGTCCTTGACGACCGCGTAGAGGCCCCGCAGGAAGTCCCGGTTGGCGCGGGCCACCGCGGGGTCGTCCAGCACGTCCAGAATCGGCTTGTCGTACTCGTCGACCAGAACCACGACGCGCCGGCGCGCGCGCTCGTTCAGCGCCCGGATCAGCGAGCGGAAGCGCGCCGCCGCAGGGCCCGGGCGGAGGGGTGCCGCCGCCTCCTGCTCCAACGCCTCCAACTGGGCGCCCACCTCGGCCGGCAGATCGTCCTCGCGCCGGAACGTGCCGCTGCCGAAGCTGAGCCGCAGGACGGGATGGCGGATCGACCAGTCGTGTTCGTCGTGGATGGCGAGCCCCGCGAAGAGCGGCTCGTTGCCCTCGAAGAACTCCTTCAGCGTGTCCAGGAAGAGGCTCTTGCCGAAGCGCCGCGGACGCGACAGAAAGTAGTGCTTGCCCTCGTCGAGCAGCCGCCCGATGTAGGCGGTCTTGTCCACGTAGTAGCAGTCCCGCTCACGGATTTCCCGGAACGTCTGGATGCCGATGGGCAGTCTGCGCCTGGTCATGCCTCTGGCGGGAAGACGCGGCGGCGTACCGCCGCGCCCGACAGCGTTCCGCGGCGCAGGCCGCTTGACCGGGGACAGAGCTCGAGCACGGTGGGAGCGGCTCGGTCTCGTGTCCGCGGTCGCCGTATCGTGTCAGTCGGCCGGCTCGATCTTCGTCGCCGCCAGCAACCGCTCGCCGCCCGCCTCGCTGGTCTCGCCGGTGGCGCGCACCTGCCTGGCCATCAGCGCCGCCAGATCGTCGGGATGGCTCGCGGCCCAGTCGCCGGTGATCTTGTAGAGCCCGTTGTCGGTCATTATCCCGATCGCCTCGCCGGCCTGAGCGCAGCGCACCATGCACGCCACGTGCTCGGGGCTCGGATTGTCGCCGGCCATCGTGGCGCACCCGGCCTCGACCAGGCGGCCCGTTATCGTCTCGTCGGCGGTCATCACGGCGGTCGTCAACGCCACGGCGCACAGTCCCGCGCCTGCCAGCACGGCCCACTTCTTCATCGCTGCCTCCTCCTGTGAGGTTCCAGTTCGACGCATAGCAGTACATCCGGCGTGCCGATCTGTCAAGACGCCGGCTCCGCACGCACGGCTTGCGTGGCGCCCGTGTAGAATACGACGATGACGAGGGTGGAAGTCGAGCGGCGCGCCAAGGCGCTTCCGAACGAGGATCAAGTCGAACTCGCGTACGCTCTTCTCGAGAACGCCGCCCCCGCCCTGACCCCCGAGCAGGAGCGGGAAGCGGATCGGCGCATCGCCGCCTATCGGCGGAGTCCGAGCTTGCTGGTCGCAGAGGACGAGGCGCGCGCCAGATTGAAGACCCTCGCGCGCCGATGAGGCTGCTCTACACGCCAGAGGCTCTCGATGAACGAGACGAAGCCTTCCGCTGGTACGAAGACCGGCAACCCGGCCTGGGATTCTCGTTTCTGGCCCGTCTTGAGCGACTGATCGCCCATATTCTGACCTTCCCGGAAGCGTTTCGCACCCATGCCAACGGACGCCGTCATGCTCCCGTGAGGACGTTTCCCTACACTATCGTCTACACCCCAACGGCGACCCGGTAGCGTCGAGGTCGACGATGACGCGGGGAGCGCGGGCGCCCGCCAGAGAAGCGCCACACTTGCCCTTGTCGATGGCGGCGGTTCCGTCGACCACGCAGGACGGAGCGAGCTTGGCTCGAACGGCGTCAGCGAAACCGATCACTCCGCGTCTCCGCGCGGGTCGGCGATCTTCGCCCACTCGTTGTGCAGGACCCTCGCGACGGCGTCGAATCCGGACGGGTAGAGGCCGGTGTCGTCGTCCAGGGCGATTTCGTTCACGGTGGAGCCGGTCCCGTTGGCCGTGGGCTGGAACAGCCACACTCCGACGTCAGGGGCGCCCAGGGACACGGCTTCCGCGTCTTCTGTGCCGCCATCGGCTAGTCGACCGCGCCCGACGACGTTGCCCAGCTCCTCAAGCACCCATTCGCTGTGGGTGGTCACGATGACCCGTAAGCCGGCTCTGACGATCTCCGCGATCTGTCGCGTGAACGCCACCTGCATGGCGGGATGGAGATGTGACTCCGGTTCGTCGATGATCAACAAGTCGCCGGGCGCGCCGACGTGACGCAGGTACAGCACCACCGGGGCGAGTTCCGACACCATGGAAGATGTGCTCGACAGAGGCAGGTCAGTTTCCCATCCCCTCGGACTGTACGTGAACCGCGGATGCGCGACACCGGTCAGACCCCGGACCCTGACCGCGCCCCCGAGAATCCCGTCTTCGATGCGTTTCCCGAGCGTCTGGAGACGCTCGTCGCCGCCCTGGCGCACCCGCCGCTGATCGGACACGATCTCCACCAGTTGCTCCAGGAAGTCGCCGCGCACGCCGGACAGCGGCGGCACGGCGTCCGCGTCACGGATGGCGGCCCTCGTCGCGCCCCGGATGAGGGTGCTCACGATAGCGCTGTGGGCATTCATGAGACCCGTCCTGTCGGCGGGAAGATGGAACGCCCGCCAATGGTCCGGGAGTACCAGAAAAGCCAGTTTCTGGACGGCGCGCCAGTGTCGCTCGGAGTCCTGCCCGGCGATCAACAGTTCGAACGACTGGCGATAGCGGTCGCCTCGTATCCGGATGCCGTCGGGGATGGTCGGCAGGAACGTCCAGCCCCGGTCGCCGAGGGTCAGCTCGTGTTCCGCTGGCGTGGAGACTCCCTCGACCGCGAGTCGAAGCAGGATCCGCGCCTGCTCCGCGCCCTCGCGGACGAGGCGGTCACCGGCAAGTCCGAAGCAGCGCTCGACTTCATCGCCGAGCGGCCCCCCTTGTTCCCGGAGGTACCGCCGGATGGCCGTCTCGATGGGGCGGGTCAGTGCAAGCCCTTCCGATGTCGGCTCCGCGCCTCGGGAGGACGTCAAGTGCTCGGCAATCCGCACCAGATCGGTCGTGGCGCCTTCCGGGAGGGTGGGGGCTTCCAACCCCGTACGGAACCACGGATCGAATCCCCAGTGCTCGACGCCGAAGTGCCGGTGCAAGGCGTATGCCAGCGTCGCCAACCAGGACTTCCCGGCGTTGCCGGGTCCGACGAACACCGTCAACGGGCGCAGCTCGACACACGCCCGGACAATCGGTCCGAAGTCCGTCACGTCGATCGTCAATGGGCGATCGGCGATCAATGGGTGATCGGCGGTCACGTGAGCGTCCGTCCTTCCGTGCCGGGCGCTGAACGGCGGGACGAGCCGCCGCGCTCCGGGTCACCGCCGACGGTCCGCCGGCCCCGGTAACGGCAGCCGCAGTGCCCGCAGGTGCACTTGATCCAGCCGCATCGCGTGCAGAGGGCGAAGTCCACCGAGTTGATGTCCCGCCGACACCAGTAGCAGTGCGTCTCTCGTTGGCGCTCCCGGGCCCGGCCGTACTCGGTGACGGCCTTCCGCATCTGCGCCAAGTGGTCGGCGGGCGATGACCAGAGCGAGCGGGTTCTGGCCATCTCCAGCACGAAGAGGCGGCTCTCGTGATCCGTCACGCTGAACAGCCGGACCTTCCCGGCGTCGACCTCCCTCTGCGCGTGGGGGTCGAATATCAGGAGGCCCATCTGCCGGTGGTGGCCGATCCAGTACTGGACGCCGCCGTGCCGTATTCCGCGGCCGGGCCGTCCGCGTTCGCGGAGAAGCTGGAGACGTTCGGCCTTCGTCTTGGTCTCCATGCTGCTGCAATCCCGCCTCCGGCCTGACGCAGGCCGGGGCAGGCCGGCGGGCGGGAATCGGCCCATGGTACACCGGCATCGGCAAGCCGGAGCCTGATGCTGTCTGGCGCCGCTGTCATCGTCGCGGTGTTCCGGGGTCCAGAAACCCGGATGACCGGAGGAGTCATGCCGCCGTCATCGTCGCGGTCTTTCCGGGCATCCAGAAGCCCGTCCGGACCGGGGGCGTCGAGAGATTCCGCTGAGGTCATGTACAGAAAAAGGTGTCTATTCCACAGTTAACTGCAATATCTTGTAGTCAATGAAGCGCCGGGTCTACACCCCGTCCGTTCAGCGCACGCTGCGCACCCTCGGCCGAGACATCGGCATCGCCCGGCGCAAGCGGCGCATGGCGCTGGCGGACTTCGCGGCGCGGATGGGCGTGTCGCAGGGCACCCTGGTGCGCCTCGAGAAGGGCGAGGCCGGCGTGTCGATCGGGGCGTTCGCCATGGCCCTCCTGGCGCTCGGCGAGCTGCACCGGCTGGAGGACCTCCTGGACGTCTCGCGCGACGAGACCGGCCTGCTGCTCGACCTCGACAGCCTGCCGCGGCGCATCCGGCGGCCCAAGCCGCGGCTCGGGTGAGGGGACCGCGGCCATGACCAAGACGGCACGGCGCGTGCGGGTGGCGTTCGGGGAACGGCTGCGGCCGGTCGGCGAGCTCGTGTTCGAGGCCGACGGCCGGCGGCAGGCGAGCATGTTCCGCTATGTCGACGAATGGCGTAGCGCGCCGGAGGGCTTCGCCATCGCTCCGACCCTGCCGTTGTCGGAGTCGCCGTTCCATGCATCGGCGTCGCGGGAGCGACCCCGTTCGGCGCTGTTGGGTCCGATGGGTGACGGGGCGCCGGATTCCTGGGGGCGAGGACTGCTCCGCAAGGCGCTCCCCGGTCCTCTCACGGAACTGGACTATCTGCTGGCGGCAGACGACGAGACCCGACAGGGCGCCCTGCGTTATCTCGACGACGCCGGCAGACCGCTGGCGCGTGCCTACCCGCCCGTGCCCCGGCTGAGCGATCTCGACGAGCTGCGGCGGCTGGCCGGCGCGGCCGAGGACGACCCGAGCGGGGGCGTTTCGATCCGAGACCTGCTGGTGGGCAGCGCCAGCTCTCTCGGCGGCGCTCGGCCCAAGGCCAACGTGCGCGATCGGAGCGGCGACCTCGCAATCGCCAAGTTCACTTCGGATCGCGACACCATGCCGGTGGAGCGGGTCGAGGTGGCGACGCTGGCGCTCGCCCGGGCCGCCGGCTTGAACGCGGCGCGGGCACGGGTCGAGTTGGGGTCCACGGACAAGCCGGTGGCGCTGATCGAGCGGTTCGACCGTGCCGCGGGCGAACGCATCCACTATCTCTCGGCGCAGTCCTTCATCGGCGCGGGCGCGGCCACCGGCGCGTACTACACCGACATCGCCGACGCGTTGCGCGCGCACGCGTTCGATCCGACCGCGCAACTGACCGAGCTGTACCGGCGCGTGCTGTTCACGATTCTCGTCTCGAACAACGACGATCACCTGAAGAACCACGGCCTCCTCCACGCGGGCGGGGGGCGCTGGGTGCTCTCGCCCGCTTTCGACATCAATCCGCAACCGAGCCGGCACCGCCACCTCGAGACGGGCATCAGCGAGCTCAGCGGACACGCCGCTTCCATCGAGGCGGCAGTGGACGCCGCGCCCTTCTTCGACATCGAGCGCGACGCCGCGGTCGCGATGCTGTCCGGCTTGGTGTCGACCATCGACGAACGGTGGCAGGAGTGCTGCAGAGAGGCAGGGATGACGGCTCGGGAGATCGAGCGTTACGAGCCCGCGTTCGACCATGCCGAGAGTCGTATCGCCCGCCGGATCGCGCGCGGGCGCCGGTGACGCGGCGCGAGATGCCGTTGGGCCGGACGCTACCGCTTGGGACATCTCGCCGCCGGGCGCCGGCCGCCGGTTTCGGCCGCCGGCGCGCCCAGGTCCTCGATCCGTCGCGGACGTCGCGCCAGCGGGGGCCGCCAGCGCCGGCTGCCGGCACGTCCGGGTCCTGGGGCTTCGCCGGACGGCGCGCCGGCCGGAATCGGGCGGGTCCCGGCGGTCCCCGACGACTCCGGCGACGGTGCTACAATGCGGACGATTCGCAGGACCACTTTCCGAGGAGCCGCCATGCTGCCAGTCCGCCTTGCCCGGACGATCGCGCCTGTCTTCGCCGCCCTGCTGGGCGTTGCCGCCGTCGCCGGCGCCCAGGTCCTCGACGCGCCCGATCCGGCCCAGATGGAGGACGCGCCCGACCTCGGGTATCACCCGGTGCCGCACGGCCTCGAGATTCCCGCCGACCAGGAGATGGGGGCGCCGTCGAGCGTCGTCTGGACCACGAAGAACACCCTGCTCGTCTTCAACCGCGGGCCCAACCCCCTGATGGAGTTCAACCCCGACGGCAGCTTCGTGCGGTCGTGGGGGCAGGGCGAGTACATCCGGCCCCACGGCTTGCGGCTCGATCCCGACGGCAACATCTGGGCCACCGATGTCAACGGGAACACCGTCAGGAAGATGGACCCGGACGGCAAGGTGCTGATGACCATCGGCACCCACGGCAAGGCCGGCGAGCCCGAGGACGGGCTGCTGACCGAGCCGACGGACCTGACCATCAACGCGGCCGGCGAGATCTTCGTGCTGGTGGGGCACGGGCGCGGCATCCCGCGGCTGGTGAAGTTCGCCCCCGACGGGTCGTTCATCAAGGCGTGGGGCGGTCAGGGCACCGCGCCGGGCGAGTTCGACACGCCGCACTCGATCGTGGTCGACGACGCGGGGCTGCTCTACGTGGCGGACCGGCAGAACCGCCGGGTGCAGATCTTCGACGCCGACGGCGCGTATATCAAGGAGTGGGCCTACAAGGGGCTGCCGTGCGGCCTGCACATCCACAGCGACGGGACGATGTACATGGTCAGCGGGTTCGCGGGCGAGATTCTCGAGCTCGACGAGAACGGCAAGGCGGTGGGCGCCAACGGGCAGCCGGGCAAGGGCCTCGGCGAGTTCGGCGAGGCGCACTACATGACGATGGCCCCGAACGGGGACATCTTCGTGGCCGACACCGTGAAGCCGGAGCTGCACAAGTACGTGATGAACTGATGGACCTTGGCGGGCCGGATCGGGATGACTTCGCCGCTCGTCGGTAGTCCCGCGGCTCCGTTCGAGTTGCCCGACGCCGACGGCCGGCTGCACCGACTCGACGAGTACCGCGGCCGGTGGCTGCTGCTGGTGATGCACCGGCATCTGTTCTGACTGCCGTGCCGCCGGCACCTGCTGCAGTTGCAGCAATCGGCGGCGGATCTCGCGCGGCTCGGGGTGGAGCCCTTGGCCGTGACGTTCGAGGATGCGCCCGCGGCCCGCGCCTACGTGGCCGAGACCGGCCTGCGGTGGCCACTGCTCGTCGACACCGACCGCCGCCTCTATCGCGCCTACGGGATGCAGAAGGCACGGCTCCGGCAGCTTTGGGGGGCGGCGACCTTCCGCGCCTACTGGCGTGAAGCCCGGCTGGGGCGGTTCCCCCGCCTGCCGCGCGCCGACACGAGGCAGCAGGGGGGCAACGTGCTGATCGATCCCGGGGGGGTGGTTCGGTTCCACCATGTCGGCCGCGGCCCTGCCGACCGGCCGCCGGTCGCCACCCTCCTGGCCGTGCCGGGCGCCGCCGAATCTCGACCATGATTCCCCCGAAGGCCATTCTCGTTCCCACCGACTTCAGCGACGCGTCGGGCCTGGCCCTGACCTACGCCAGGGACTTGGCCGGGAGGTGCGGCTCGACCCTCCACCTGCTGCACGTGGTGACGGACGCCGACGTGAGCCCCGGGACCGAGGCGCTGTGGGGGTTCTCCGAGACCGAGGTCCAGCACCGCTGGGTCGACGAGGCGAAGGCGAAGCTCGCCGGCCTGTGCCCGGCTGAGGGGGAACAGGCGTCGCCGGTGCGCACGGCGGTGGAGATCGGGCCGCCGGCTGACGGCATCCTGCGCTACGCGGGCGAGCACCGGGCCGAGCTGATCGTCATGGGTACCCGCGGGCGGGGGAAGATGGGGCAGTTGCTGCTCGGGAGCGTCGCCGCCCAGGTGGTGCGCCGCGCGCCGTGCCCGGTCCTGACGGTTCGCGACCCGGACCGCGGGCCCGAGAACCCGTAGCGGTCCAGGAGGCGTCGCCGGTCGGCACCGTCTATCCTGCAGTTCCTCACGCGGTCGAGTTCTCCGGCGGCGGTTGGTGCGGCGCGTGCCGTGCCCGGCCCTGACGGTGCGCGATCCGGACCGCAGGCTCGAGAACCCGTGGCGGCCGCGGCGGCGGTGACGGTCGGCACCACCTGTCCTGCAGTTCCTCACGCGGTCGAATTCTCCGTCGGCGGTTGCAGCGCCCGACGGGGCGGCCCCCTTGGCGGGGCGGCGATGTCCGCGTGCAAAGGTCGCGAGTCACCCGTCGATCAGCGACCCGGCGTGGAGCGGGGCGCAGACGGTCACCGTGAGCTCGGCGAAGCGCTTGGGGTAGGGCTCGGCCACGAGCGGGCAGCAGAGCAGGTTGGGTCCGTGCGGATAGGCGTCGCGGAACACCCGCAGCGACCGGGCGTCGAAGGCCTGGGGCGACACCTTCGCCTCGACTGCCGCCACCCGGTCGCGTCGCGCCACCACCGCGAAGTCCACCTCGTGCCCGGCCGCGTCGCGCCAGTAGTGGAGGGCGCTGCCGGGGACGGCGGTCAGCAGCTCGTCGAGGACGAGGTTCTCCCAGAGCGGCCCGCGGTCGGTCGGCCGTAGGCCGGTCCAGCCCCGGAAGTGGCAGACCAGCCCGGTGTCGAGCGCGTAGAGCCGCGGCCGGCGGACCATCTCGCGCCGGCCGCCGCCGTGGAACGGCGGCAGGCGGACGGTGACCTGACAGGCGTCGAGGAGATCGAGGTAGCTGACCGCGGTGGGGCGGCTCACGCCGGCGTCGCGGGCGAGCGACGTGACGTCGAGCAGCTCGCCGTTCCGGGCGAAGGCCTGCGACGCCGCGCGCAGGAAGCCGGTGCGGTTGCGGGTGCCGAAGAGCGCGTGGACGTCCCGGGCGAAGAAGCTCTCGGCCCACTCCTCGAACCACTGGGGGTCGGGCGCGGCGGCCAGCAACTGCTCGGGGAACCCGCCGTGCAGCAGCCGCCGGTCGAGGTCGGCGGCCCCGAGCCAGTCCGGACACTCGCGCCACAGCACCGGCGAGAGCCGCAGGGGCCACTTGCGGCCGACCAGCGAGTCGCGGAAGCGCGCGCTCGCGTGCAGGGTCGACGAGCCGGTGGCGAGGATGCGGACCCCGGGGTGCTCGTCGGCGCCGATCTTGAGCAGGCCCGACGGATCGTCGGCGCGATGCACCTCGTCGAGGACGATCCGGCAGTCGGCCGCGAGGCTCCCGTAGAACAGCTCCGGGTCCGCCAGCCGCTCCCGCACCGAGGGCAGGTCGCAGTTGAAGACCTGCGCCTCGGGAACCTGACGGCCCAGGACGGTCTTGCCGAGCCGCCGCGCACCCGCGAGCCAGACGATGCTCCTCGACCGCCAGAGCCCCTCGATGCGATCGACCCAGAACGGGCGTGGCGTGAGCACGAACTGCTATTTTACGAAATACGAGGATGAACGTGAATCACGCATGCGTTCATCGAGCGCGATGGTCATCCCGGGCCGCCGGCCCGGCGCCGCTGCCGTCCGGTGCATGGCTGTCGGCGGCAGGCGTGCGGTCTCCTCGCGGGCGGCAGATGCCGGATGTCCGTGAGTCCGTGAGGCCGTGAGGGTGAAACCCGAAGTCTGGGCCTGCTTGATGGCCCGTACGGTGCGCACCTTCTCCGGCCCTTAGATGCGGTACCCGGCCGCCGTCCGGTCCGAGCTCGGCAGCCGCCGCTCGCTTGGGCTGCGTCCGGACGCGAGCGCTGGTGGTGCCTGCAACGCCGCCGACCCGGAGGGAGGGTCGGCAGCCGTGATTCTTCACCCTCCAGGGAAACACAATCCCCATACGATGGTAGAGGGGCGATGGGGGCAGGGTTCCCTCGATCGTGCTCACGGGAGGAGTGGCTGCCGATGACAGGTGTTCTCGACGGGGTCCGGGTGCTCGACTTCGGCCGCTACATCGCGGGGCCGTTCTGCGCGGCCCTGCTCGCGGACCTCGGGGCCGACGTGGTGCGGGTCGAGAAGGTCCGGGGCGGGGAAGACCGCTTCCTCGTGCCGCTGACCCCGGCCGGCGACGGGGCGCTCTTCATGCAGGTCAACCGGAACAAGCGGGGGATGACCCTGAACCCGTTGAGGCCGGAAGGGCGCGCGGTGCTGCGCCGGCTCGTCGAGGGGGCGGACGTGGTGGTGGCCAACCTGCCCGACCCCGCCCTGCGGGCGCTGGGGCTCGACCACGCGTCGCTCGCGGCCGTGAACGACCGCGTCGTCCTGACCAGCGTGTCGGCGTTCGCGGCGGGGGGGCCGTACTCGGACAAGGTCGGCTTCGACGGCGTCGGTCAGGCGATGTCGGGGTCGATGTACCTGTCGGGGCAGGCGGGGCAGCCCACCAAGAGCTACGTGCCGTGGGTCGACTTCGCGACCGCGCTCTCGGCGACGGTCGGCACCCTGGCCGCGCTCATGGCCCGCGAGCGGACCGGCCGCGGCCAGGAGGTGCGAGGGTCCCTGCTCGGGGCCGCCCTCACCGTCGCCAACGCGGCGCTGATCGAGCAGGCGGTGCACGCGCCCGACCGGGTCGCCTCGCTGAACCGCAGCCAGGTGTCGGCCCCGTCCGACACCCACCGCACGCGCGACGGCTGGGTCCTCGTGCAGACCATCGGCCAGCCCCTCTTCGAGAAGTGGGCGGCCCTGGTCGGCGTGCCCGAGTGGATCGAAGACCCTCGGTTCCGCGACGACATGGCGCGCGGCGACCACGGCGAAGTCATCAGCGGCCGGATGGCCGAGTGGTGCGCCGGGCGGACGACAGCGGAGGCGCTGGCCGCGCTCGAGGAGGCCCGCATCCCCGCCGGCCCCGTGCTGTCGCCGCAGCAGACCCTCGACGACCCGCACGTGGCGGCGGTGGGACTGCTCAAGGCGCTGGCGTTTCCGGGCGCCCCGGCCGCCGCGCCGGTCGCCGACACCCCTTTCGCGCTGTCCACCGGGGCCCCCGGCATCCGGCAGCGGGCGCCGCGGCTCGGCGAGCACACCGACGAGATTCTCGGCGAGCTCGGCTACCCGGCATCGGAGGTCGCTGCGCTGCGCGCCGCCCGGGTGGTGTAGCCGCAATTCGGGCTGTGCACGCGAGCGGTTTTCTGGCAGCATGGAGGCGGTTGCCGCGGCGTCCCAGCGGCCGGGAGGATGAAACCATGCGCCTCTTGCGAGTCGTTCCGGCCGCATTGATCCTGTGCGGCCCCGGGCCGGCGTTGGCCCAGGGCTGGGCCGAGTACGCCAGTCCGGCGGACTTCTTCAGCGTCAATTTCCCCGGCGAGCCCACGGTGGAGGAGGTCGCCTACACGTCGGAGTACGAGGCCGAGCTCCCGGCCCGCGTGCACGCCCTCGAGGACGGGGCGGCCCGCTACTCGGTGACCGTGGTCGACTACTCCGAGGCCGAGCGCATCCACGCCGAGCGCGCGAGGAACTGCCCGCCCGACGCCCACACCGGCTGCTCGGGCGCGTCGTACACCGGCGTCGGCTCGTGGATCGTCGACGTCCGGGGCGCCATGGACTACGCGACGTGGGGCTTCCTCGGGCGGGACACGACGCCGACGTTCTTCGGCTGGAACTTCGTGGACCTCGTCGAGGGCCGGCACCTCCAACTCACCAACGCCGACGGCTCCCGGACGTTCGCGGCCATCTACATGCACGAGGACCGGCTGTACGTCCTCGAGGCGACGGCGCCGCCGGGCCGGTTCGGCCCCGAGCTGTTCCAGCAGTCCCTGCGGTTCCTCGACGCGGCCGGCAACCCTCTCCGCTACGAGCGCGTCTACGTCAACGGCTTTCCGCCGCCTCCGCGAGTCAGATGATGCCTTTCAGCACCTCGACCAGGATCTCGACCCCGGCGATGCGGTCGGCCCGGCGCGCACGCGCGCGCCTCTGCCTCGCCCGGAGAGCGTCGCCTGCGGCTCCGCCCGCCGCCCAGCCGACCCAGCCAGGAGCCTGCACCGTTCTGTGGCGCAGCCTCCTGGGGCTCCTCGGCGCGGTCGCCATCGCCCTCCCGGGCGGGGCGCATCATTCCCACGGCAACTACGAGCTCACCGACTTCACCCACCTCGAAGGCACGGTCAGGGAAGTGCACCTCATCAACCCGCACTCCTGGATCTTCCTCGAGGTCCCCGGCGAAGGGGACGGCGCCGCCCCCACCCTGTGGGCCATGGAGGCCACCACCCCCGTGGGGCTCCGCCGCAACGGCATCGAGCCCGACGACGTGCGGCCGGGCGACCCCATCCGGGTGCGCTGCCACCGTCTCAGGGACGGCTCGGACGGATGCCTGCTCGGGTTCGTCACGCCGCTGCACGGCGATCCTGAACGGGGGCACGGCGTCGAGAAGGAGTGGGACTAGATCACGGGTCGCGCGGCGTGGCGGTGCGACCGGATGAAGACCCGCCGCCCGACGACGACGCTCCCCTCGACGAGCCTCCGCTCGACGACGACCCGCCCCCTCCCCTCGACGACGCCCCTCCGCTGCTCCAGCCGCCGCGCGCGCTCACGCCTCGGCTTCCGCTCGAGGCGCCCGTCGAGCGTGGTGCGCGCGCCGCGCTTCCCCCGATGACTCCGAGCCGCCGGCGACGCCCACGCCGCGGGGTTGCGCGCGGCGTCCCCCGCTGTCCCGCGGGGCGCCGGCCCGAGTGTAGCCGTAGCCTCCGTAGACCCGTCCTTCGCTCACGTCGGGCGCGTCCGTGATCAACGACCCCGGCAGGCCGTAATAGCCCGGGTCCACGTAGTAGTAGTCGCCCCACCCGTACAGGGAACGATAGGGGGACCAGCCGTAGTAGTAGCCGAACGGCGCCGCGTAGTACGGATACCAGGTGTCGTATCCGTAGCCGCCCCAACTGCCGGGGAATCCGCCGCCGCCCCCGCCGTACGACGCGGTCGGCCTCGAACGCTGCACCGAGAAGTCGTCGGGGAAGGAGAGCGCCACCAGCATGTCGATGATCTCATCCGGCACGCCGCCGTCGTCGAGCCGGATCAAGGTGCGGCCGTCGAGGTCGAAGCTGGTGTCGGTCTCCACCAGCAGCGCTTCGAGCACCGGAGGCTCGACGGCGGTTCCGGCTTCGATGACGTCATCGATCGTCAGGTCGGCGGCGTCCACCCGGTTCGCCGCGCTCCGTGCCCGTGCCAGCAGATCGGGGGTGAGGGTCGGGCCGGCCGCGCTCAGGGTGGTGACGTCGCCCGTGCGCCGGTAGCGCTTGACGGTGACCGCGGCCCGCTCCCCGGCCGCCACCAGCTCGAGCGCGAGCCAGGTCCTGCCGTCCGCCATCAGTCCCACCGCGGACAGCCGGCGGGCGTCGTCCCGAGCGCTGCACGTCAGCTCCGCCCGCGTGAACAGGCGCGCGCCGTCATCCGACCACGCGATGCGGCGACGTCCGCGGCACTCGCTCTGGTCCACGGGGTGCTCCACCCCGTCGGCCGACAGGATCTCCACGAGCACCTGCTCGCCGTCGGCCAGCGTCGTCACCACGACGTCGGTGGCGGCGGCCGGCGGCGCGGCCGGCGTCACGCACACCATAACGCTGTCCGCGAAAGCGGAGAAGTCGCCCGCCGCTTCCGGCAGGGCGCCGGCTTCCTCGACGAGGCTCCAGCAACCGAGCCACGGCAGCCAGCGCTGATCGACGCGGGTGGCCGAAGGCGGCTCGTCGAGCGTCGACGGCTGGGCGTGGGATGCGCCCGGCAACGCTGCCGCCGCGAGGGCCGCGACGATCAGCGCTACCGCCGGCAGGTTGCCCCCCCGCGGGGGGCCGGCGGTCGATTCGGAAGAACGAGTGCGGGTCGCGATTGGGATGGTCATGTCTCACCTCGACGGGTCGAGAAGCACGTTGCCGGCGGAAGTCCGCCACGCGGAATCCCCCGCCACGAGGTTCGCCTGGGTTGCTAGAACAGGAACTCGATGCCCCCGGTCATCTGGAGTCCGTCGAGGTCCAGGTCGCCGAGGAAGTCATCGGCCAACTCCCTCCGGGACCAGACCCGGCGTACCTCCACGACGCCGTACAGCCGCCGTGACAGTCTCATGCTGACGCCCGCGGAGACGTGTCCGCTCGAGGCCCATCCCTGCGACTGGAACCGGTCGGTGAAGATGTCGAGGTTCCTGAAGTCCACGAAGTCCCCGAACTGCGTGAGCCGGTACCGCCGCGCGCCGCCGCCGATGCCCACGTGGAACGCCAGCGTGTTCGGCACCCACGCCAGCCGCCCGATCCGCCGGCCGCGCGGCACCACCCAGTACCGCAGGCCGGCATTCAACGGCGCCTGGAACAGCTCGGTCGTCTGCTGGATCGGCCGGCCGCCTTCCGAGAAGCCGCGGTACTCCGACACGGCTCTGCTCTGCGAGAGGTCCACGTCGAAGACGAGGTCGATTCGGGGGCTGACCGAGACGCCGCCCGCGAAGCGGAAGAGCAGGGTGTCGTACCCGCGGTCGTCGATGGTGAGCTCCTCGCGGAAGAAGCCGAGGAGGTTGCCGCCGCCGGAGGCCCGCAGCCACCCGCCGGAGAGGCCCAGCATCGCCCGCGGCTGGCCGAACAGGAAGTCCGGCTCGTTCCTCGCGGACTGGGACTGCGCGGCGGCGCCCGGAGCCGCCTCGGGCCCGTCCGCCGCCAGGGCGGTCCCCCCGCCCGCCAAGGAGGCGCCCGCCACGAGGCTGGCCGCAAGCATCCATCGGACGGTTCGCATTGGCGCGATCTTCCTGCTGGGCATCGTCGGATCATCCATGAACGTAGCGATCGAGGGACGCACCAGCCCGTGTATGCACCGATCGTACCACCGCCGGTCAGGCCAAGCGTGATACGAGCGGGGCATCGCTCCAGAGGCCCATTGTAGCAGTCGGAGGCCGCCGGACGGCCCTCTGCGGAGAGAGGTTGCGGTGCGCCTGCCGTCGGATGCAGCGGGAGTTCGCCACCGGCTGCCGACCGTCTGACTTGGGGCAAGGGTCACCCCTTGGGTGGATGTCGGATGCCGCGGGAGTTCTCGACGGCTCCGCGACTGTCCCCCGGCGGCTACACGCCTGTCCGTTGCCGCGGTCACCGCGCCGGGCGTCTTCAGAAGTCGACCTCCATCGACAGCCTCACCGTCCGGCCGCGCAGATAGCCGGTCGGCCGGCCGAACAGGGGAGACGAGAGCACGCCGCTGTAGCCGCGAATCCGGCTGGTGTTGAGCAGGTTGTAGAACCGCGCCTGGAAGCGCACCAGCCGGTCGGTCTCCGGCGCCCGGACCTCCTTGGTGAACGTCATGTCCAGATCGACCCGGCCGGGCCCCGTCTCGGAGTTGCGCGGCACCCCGGGCGGCCGGTCGCGGCTCGACTGGTCGCCGTTCAGGTCGCGCCCGCTCCGGATGCTGTAGGGTCGGCCGGCGTCGGCGCGGAGGTTGAAGTTGAAGCTCGTCCCTGCCCAGGTGGCGCGGGCCAGCGCCCTCAGGAAGGGATGGCTCACCCCGACCTCGCGCGGCAGGCGGATGCGGAGCTGCGACGCGACCCGGTGCTCCCGGCGGGCGAGGCCCCACTCGGGGACCCAGGGGTTGTTGAAGTCGTTGTCGTCCCAGCCGGAACGGAAGCTGTAGTTCAGGCTGCCGGACAGGCCGACCCCCAGCACCTCGAGGCGCCGCCGCCGCTGCACCCGGACCCGGAGGCGCCGGCCGGTGGAGCGGCCCGTCGACTCGATCTGGTTGATGTTGCCCACGACCGGATAGAAGGGCCGCATGCGGTCCACGATGTCCTGCCGCGCGTCGCGGGGCAGCGCGAGGATCGCGTCGGGCAGCGGCGTGCCCGGGAACGGGGCGTTGACGTTCCGGGTGCGCTGCTGGCGGTATCCGTGGCTCATGCGGTACGACACCGACAGCCGCAGGCCCCCGGGAAGCTGCTGGGTCACGCTGACCTGCGGATTGACGCTGTACGGCGACCGGTAGGCGGGGTCGAGCCGGTAGAGCGACGTGCGGGTCTCGTCGACGGTGATGTGGCCGCCCGCGAACGGGTCGGGGAACGACGGGGCCGAGATGGTCAACTGCTTCTGGTACCGCGACCCGTCGTTGCGGATGAGCCGCACGTAGTCGCGGAAGTCCCGGAAGCTCACCTGCGAGCCGGCGCTGACGATGGTGTCGTCGAACAGCCGGTACTGGACGTTGACGGTCGGGTTCATCCGCAGGTAGTCGACGGAGTGGTTGGTCGCCTCGTAGCGCAGCCCCAGCCGCAGGCTCGCCCGCTCGCCGAACCCCCGGTCGGCCTGGATGAAGCTCTCGACCGCCGCCTCGGCGATGTCCAGCTCGCCGTTGCCCGACGTCTGCGTGAACGTGGCCGGCGCGCCGGTGATCTCGACCGCCTCGCCGCGGCCGTTCAGGTAGATCGGGGCGGCTCCGCGGGCCCGCGCGTCCTCGACGATCCGCCGGGTCGGCTCGCAGTTCACGCCGGAGAGTCCGGTCGCGAGGCAGTAGTCGTGCAGGCTCGCGAAGTCGAAGGTGCCGTTGTAGTTGTCCTCCGACCGGCTGTAGCGCCTCGAGTACCGCGCCTCGAAGCCGGCCTGCAGGCTCCAGCCGCGGCGCTCCCACCGCAGCCGGTCCTCCACCTGGATGCGGGTGTTCTCGCCGGTGTTCCGGCCCGTCCCGCCCCCGCGGTTGAAGGCGTCCGCGACATCGACGGCCACCCCCTCGGTGACCGGCGCGGTCCGCGACGAGTCACGGCGCACGCGCACCCGCACGTCGTTCACGAAGCTCTCGCCCAGCCTGCGTTCGGTGACCTGGAAGGACCACCGGTCGTCGCGGTCGTTCGTGCCCCGCTCGGGCAGGGTGAAGCCGCCGACGCCGTTGTTCTCGGAACGGCGGCTCTCGTGATCGAACCGGAAACCGAGGGTGCGCCCGGGGTCGAGCGCGAGGTCGGCGTCGAGCTCCACCTCGCGCTGGCGCTCCGGCCGGACGACGCCGTCGAACCGGTCGCCGGCCGGGGTGACCGCGCGCAGCGAGTTGGCGGCGCGCTCCCGGGTGCCGGCCGACGCCTCGACGTCGATGTCGAGGCGGCCCGGGATGACGGGACCGCGCAGGTCGACGTCGAAGTCCCGCGTCTGGCGCGCGGGCTTGGCGCCTTCGCCCGGCGTGGTCGCGTCGAGCGACTCGTCGGAGAAGTCGAACCCGGCGGATCGGCGCCACCGGCCCGATCCCGGCCGCGTGATGATCTCGATGCGCGGCCCCTCGCCGCTGCCGTCGGCCCGCAGCGGCGTGGGGTCGATGATGATCTGGGCGATCTCGTCCGGGCGGGGCAGGCGTCCCTCGTCGAACCCGTCGATGATGAAGCCCGACACGTCGTCGGTGAGGTCGCCGGACGAGTCGGCGCCCGCGAGCAGCAGCAGGTACAGGGCCAGGTCCTCCTCGTCGGTCGGCAGGCCCGCCAGGTCTTCCTCGGAGAGCATCGTCGCCGTCAGGCTGGCCAGCGGGTCGATGCCGAACCCGTCCCCGGCATCGACCACGTCGACGTTCTCCCGCAGCGCCTCCAGCGCCAGCGTCACCGCCAGCGGCTCCAGGTCGGGGGTCACGCGGAGCGGCCGGTCGACGGTCCGGAAGCCCGGGGCCGACACCCGGAGCCGATAGGCGCCGAGCGGCGCCTCGAACGTGAAGGCGCCCCCTGCGTCCGTCGTGGTGTCCACGACCGGCTCCGCCTGCAACTGGACGAAGCCGGCGGTGAGCGCCCCGGCCTCCGGGAGCAGGCGCACGAAGACGCCCCGCATCGCCCCGCCGGTCTCGTCGACGACGGCGCCGGAGACGCGGGCGGTCGGCGGCGGAAGCGGCTGAGCGGCCCCCGGCGAGACGGCGCCGAGGGCAAGCGCGCCGGCCAGTGTCAACGCCGCCGCAGCGGGCGTCGTCATGGTCTTCTATCAAGATAAGGACGTTCGACGGGGACGGATCGTGTAATCGTGGAACGAGCCTCGGGGGAACGGAGCCGAAGCCGACCGAGCCGGCACTATAATGGGGGCGTCTTCCGCACGGGCCGGGAGCCGCGTTGCGGAACGGCGCGACCTCTCGATGGTTGGCGAGCCGGAAGGCGGAGCCGCCGGGCGGCGGCTTCCGGGCCACGGAATCCGGCAGCATTTCAGGAGCACATGATGAAGCGATTGTTCATCGTCGCAGTAGCGTTGGCCGTGCTGGCGGCCGGATCGACGGCCCGGGCGCAGTTCGACAGCGTCGGATCGCTCGACTTCCCGACGTCGGGCTCTCCCGAGGCCCAGCAGCACTTCCTGCGCGGCGTCGCCATTCTCCACAGCTTCGGCTGGAAGCAGGCCATCGCGGAGTTCCAGGAGGCCCAGCGGCTCGACCCCGACTTCGCGATGGCCTACTGGGGCGAGACGCTCTGCTACAACCACCCCCTGTTCGGCTCGCCGGCCGACAACGACAACCCCCGGGCGGTGCTGCAGCGCCTCGGCGCGACGCGGGAGGAGCGGCTGGCCAAGGCCCCGACCGAGCGCGAGAAGGGCTTCCTGAACGCGGTCGAGATTCTGTGGAGCGAGGGCGACTACGACGACCGGCGGGTGGCGTACATGGAGGCGATGCTGCGGCTCGCCGAGCAGTATCCCGACGACGACGAGGTCGCGACCTTCGCCGCCGTGGCCACCCTCAGCGGGGCCCGCGCCCTCGACGACCGCACGTTCCGCTACGAGATGCTCGCCGGCTCGCTCGCCCTGCCCGTGTTCGAGCGGAACCGGGACCATCCGGGCGCCCCCCACTACGTGATCCACGCGTTCGACGATCCGATCCACGCACCCCTCGCGCTGCCCTCGGCGCTGCGCTACGCCGAGATCGCGCCGGCCGTCGCCCACGCCCGCCACATGCCCACCCACATCTTCATCCAGCACGGCATGTGGGACTACGTGTCGGGCCACAACCAGAGCGCGTACGACGCGGCCCGCGACCTGTGGGTGCCGGGCGACAGCGTGGGAGACACCGTGCACCCCCTCGACTGGGGCCAGTACGGCGACCTGCAGCTCGGCGACTACGCCAAGGCGCGCACCTGGATCGAGCGGCTCGAGATGGTCATCGACGAGAGCGACGGGCAGGCCCGCAGCGTCAACACCCTGCCGCTTCTGAACGCGCGCTACGTGGTCGAGACCGAGGAGTGGAACGTGCTGCCGGTGACCGACGACTCGCCGGCCGTCGAGCTGCTCGCCACCGGCATCAGCGCCGTCAAGACCGGCGACCTCGCCACCGCCGAGGCGGCAGCGGAGCGCCTGAAGGCGCTGGCCGAGGACAGTGGCGTGGTCAACCGGATCATGTACCGCGAGGTGGCCGCCCTCGTGCACGTCGCCAAGGGCGAGGCCGACGCGGCGACGGCCCTGATGGACGAGGCCATCGAGCTGACCGGCGGCATGCGGCTGCCCAACGGCGCCGCGAGCCCCGTCAAGCCGCCCTACGAGCTCTACGGCGAGATCCTCCTCGAGCTCGACCGGCCGGCCGACGCGGTGGCGAAGTTCGAGACCTCGCTGGAGCGGATGCCGGGCCGCGTGCGGTCCGTGCTCGGCCTCGCCCGCGCCGCCGCGCAGACCGGCGACAGCGACACCGCGGCCGAGCAGTACTCGCTGCTGCTGTCGACGTGGCAGGGCCGCAGCGAGCTGCCGGGCTACGACGAGGCCAGCCGGTACCTGCAGCAGACCAACGACCAGTAGGCGGTCGGCCGCATGGCTCTGGAGCCTGGAGGTTGGGCGATGGGCGTGGCGTTCTGGTCACGCCCATCGCCTTCCGCGGCGCGGCGTGCCCTCGCGGGTCGGTATTGCTAGAATCTCAAGGGATGGTGCGCCTGAAGAGATGGCTACGCTCGTATTCGATACGCACAAGGCGGTAAAGGCGCTGCGCGACGCCGGTTTTGACGATTCGCAGGCCGAAGCCGTCACCGAGCAGATCAGCGTCGCGATCGGCGAGAACCTGGCGAGCAAGGACGACCTGGAGAAGCTGGAGTTGCGCCTCACCGTCAAGATGTACGCCGCAGTCGTCGCAGGCGCAGGCCTGATCAAGGCGCTCGACTATCTGCTCGGTTGACTTGGCAGTTCTGTCGGACGGCCGTCTCGACCGGGATCGGGAGCCCGCGTCCTACCAGCGGTCGAACCGCACCAGCTCGCGGTCGATCATGTCGATGCGCGGGCGGCCCGACGCCGCCATGTTCCTCGCCAGCTCGGTCTGCAGTATCTCCACCACCGTCTGCACCCCTTCGGCCCCGTAGGCGGCGAGGCCCCACATGGGGGGCCGGGCCACCATCACTGCGGCGGCGCCCAGGGCGAGGCCCTTGAGGACGTCGGTGCCGCGCCGGAAGCTGCCGTCGACGAGGATGGGGGCGCGGCCGGCCACCGCTTCGGCCACCGCCGGCAACACGTCGACGGGCAGGGCGCCGCCGAGACCGTGGTTGGAGACGACTAAGCCCTCGGCGCCCCGATCGAGGGCGGTCTCCGCGCCGGCCACGTCCATGACGCCCTTGACGATCACCGGCACGTCCACCGCCCCGCTGACGCGCTCGACGGCGCCCCAGTCGGGCGGCGCGGGGGCGCCGCCCTCGGCGACGCCCACCGTCACGCAGACCGCCCGACAGCCCGCCTCCGCCGCTCGCGCGGCGTCGTCCGCCAGCGTGGCCGCATCGGAGTACTGCTGATACCAGACCGGCTCCTCGCTTGCCGCCGCCACCGCGTCGATGGCATGGCCGCCGCGCCCGGTGGCGACCATGACCGCCTTGCCGGCCGAGGCGCCGCGTGCCGTCGCGAGCTCGCCGTCGGGGTGCAGCTCGTCCTGGTTGCCGACCGGCCCGACGATGATCGGCGCGAACATGTCGTACCCGTACAGCGGAGTGGTCAGGTCGAGGTCCATCGCGTAGACCATGAGACGCTGCCGCAAGGTCATCTTGTCGAACGAGCGCCGGTGCCCGCCGCTGATGGTGTCGAACCGTTGCGGCGGCAGCACGAGCCGGGCCATCGCCTCGAACTCCGGTACGTTGACCAGCTCCAGCACCGGGGCGAGCCGGTCGTTCGGGGGGGCGCCGCCCCCGGGCTGGCCCTGGGCGCGAACCACGGGCGAGCCGCCGAGGAACTTGCCGAACTGCCGCAGGGATTCCCTTCGATCGACTGTCATTGCTGCATTGCCTTTGCTGTGCGCAGGAAGCGCCGTCTCCCGGTGAATCTATACGAGAACGCCGGAGCGCGCCAAGGGCGGCCGGAGCTCACCGCGAGCCCCTGGGCGATGTCCCGCTGCATTCGATCCGCTCGGCTGGAGCATCACGCTGGCTATCGGGTGCCGTGCAGCCCGCCCGGCGCCCTCGCGGGTCTTGTCGCTCCGTGCGGTTCTGACGCGGGCCACTATATGAGCCCCGTCGTCCAGAGCACGTACACCACGACCATCGCGGTGACGCCGTTGACGAAGGTGACGCCCCCGTAGGACAGCAGGGCCGACTTGAGGGGCATGCGCGACAGCGACGCGCAGACCCAGAAATAGCTCGAGTTCACGTACTTGATGATCATCGAGCCGGCCGCCCCCGCGAGCATCGTCGCCTCGGGGCTCAGCCCCAGGGTGTCCATCATCGGGGCGGCGACCGAGGCGGCGGTGATGACCCCCACGGTCGTCGACCCGGTGATCATGTTCCCGGCCACCCCGAGCACGAACGGCAGGAAGATCGCGGGCAGGCCGGTCGCGGCGACGGCTTGGGCGATGGCGTCGACGGCCGGCGTCTCCCGAAGGATCTGGCTGAGGGCGCCGCCGAGCCCGGTCACCATGATGATCATCGCCGACGCGCGCAGGGCGTCCTCTATCCACTGCCCGGTGCGCGCCTTCGCCTGGTCGGCCTTCGTGTTGCGATAAGCGAGCAGCACGCCGATGCCGAGGGCGACGACCGGCCAGCCCAGATAACGCATGGCCGCGTTGACGAGATGGTCCTCGGGCAGGGCGAACGCGGTCACGCTCTGGCCCGCGATGAGGCCGAGCGGAATCAGTATCGGGGCGTAGGCGCGCCACGTCGACGGCAGCTCCGACGCTCTTCCCTGCTCGATGAACGACTGCCCGACGAACTCCCGGGACGGCGGCGACTCGATGTGCGGTCCCGCGAGGCGCGCGTAGACCCAGCCCGCGAGCGAGGCGATCAGGGTGACGATGCCCCCGTAGAGGATCACCCGGCCGATGTCGGCGCCGACGAGGGCGACGGCGGCGAGGGGGCCGGGGGTCGGGGGTACCATGGCGTGCGTGAGCTGCATCGCCCCCACGAGGCCCGTCGCCATCACGCTCATGTTCAGGCCGCTGTTGAGGGCGGCGGAGTGCACGAGCGGGTTGAGGATGAGGTAGCCGACGTCGGAGAAGATGGCGAGGCCGATGACGAACCCGCTCAGGGTGAGGGCCAGCGGCATACGCTTCTCGCCCACCCACCGGATCATCGACTCGGTGATCCGCTCGATGCCCCCGGTGTGCTTGAGGGCCTCGGCGAGGATGGACCCGAGCACGATGACCACCGCGATGCCCTGGATGGTCCGGCCGAAGCCCTGCTCGAAGGCGTCGATGAACGTCCGGGTGTCGACGCCGGGAATCAGCGCGAACAGCGCGATGGGCACGAGCAGGGCGATGAACACGTGCCAGTTGTAACGGGTGATCAGCAGGAAGAGCAGCGCGACCACGGCGACGAGGCCGGCGATGGCGATGAACGCGCTTTCGGTGATCATGATGTGCGGGCCTCGGCCGGGAACCGTGGCCCGATCCTATATCAGCCGGCGCGGTCCGGCATGACCCCACGCGGAACGGCGCCATGATCGTGATGAAGTTCGGCGGGAGCTCTCTGGCGACCAGCGACGCGCTGACGCGCGTCGCCGGGCTGATAGCCGACCGCGCCGACCGCGCGCCGGTGGTGGTGGTCTCGGCGATGGGACGGACCACGGACGGGCTCGTGGCCGCCGTCGACCTCGCCGCGCACGGTGGGCTGGCGGACGCCCGGCGGCGGGTCGCGGCCATCCGCGGCGACCTGCTCGCGGCGGCGGCGCCGGTCCTCGCCGACGTGGCGGGTTTGGAGCGCCTCGTCGACGCCCACTGCGACGAGCTCGACCGCACCCTGGCCGAGATCGCGGCGGCGGACGGGTGGTCGCGCCCCCGGCTGACCGACGCCGCGCTCTCGCACGGCGAGCGCATCTCCAGCCTCGTGATGGCGCGGCTGCTCGGCCAGCGCGGCCTCGACGCCGTGCACGTCGACGCGTGCGACGTCCTGGTGACCGACAACCGGTTCACCGAGGACCCCGCGTTCGGTTCGACGAACGCGCGGATCGACCGCCTGGTCCGGCCGCACGCGGCGGCGGGGCGGGTGGCGGTGATGGGCGGGTTCATCGCCCGGACCGTGGACGGGCACCTGTCGACGCTGGGCCGCGGCGGCTCCGACTTCAGCGCCTCCATCATCGGGGCGGGCATCGGGGCCGACGAGATACAGATCTGGACCGACGTCGACGGCGTCATGACCGCAGACCCGTCGGTCGTCCCCGACGCGCGGCCCCTGCCGCGGATCTCGTTCGCCGAGGCGTCCGAGCTGGCCTACTTCGGCGGCCGGGTGCTGCATCCGCGCACGGTGCTGCCCGCCGTCGAACGCGACATCCCGGTGCGGGTCCTCAACTCGCGGAAGCCCGAGGTCGAGGGCACCCTCATCGTCGCCGCGTGCCCGCCGTCGGACCTCGTCGTCAAGTCCATCGTCTACAAGGAGGGCATCACCGTCATCGACGTCCGGTCGACGCGGATGCTCATGGCCCACGGCTTCCTCGCCGCCATCTTCGAGGTCTTCGACCGGCTGGAGACCGCCGTCGACGTGGTGTCGACCTCCGAGGTGGCGGTGTCGCTGACCATCGACCGCACCGACCGGCTGGCCGACCTCGTGGGCGAGCTGCGGCGCATCGCCGAGGTCGAGCACACCGGCGGCCAGGCCATCGTCTGCCTCGTGGGCGAGGCGATACGCGACACGCCGGGGGTGGCCGCGACCATCTTCACGGCGCTGCGGGCGATCAACGTCAGGATGATCTCGCAGGGCAGCGCCCGCACCAACCTCAGCCTCGTCATCGACGAACGGGAGGTCCCCGCCGCCGTGCGCGCCCTGCACGCGGCGTTCTTCGAGGCGGAGGGAGAGTGAACCCCTGCCGCTTCAGCCGCTTCGCGTACGGGTTTCGTCTCGCCGTCGAGAAGTCGTAGTGTCCTCATCGCGTCGGTCGGTCGAATCTCACCGCCAGTCATCGATGACGAAGAGGCCGGGGCGGTGGTAGCCGGGCTCGTGGGGGCGGTGCATGCACACGCCCTGGATGACGGTGCGGAAGCCGGCCGCGCGCAGCGCCCGGTACGCCTCGACGCGGGCCAGGCTGACTCCGGCGTCGAGGTGGGCGAGGCGGCGGGACGCGGCGAGCCGAAGGCAGGCGGCCACGAGCCGTTCGAAGCGCTCGGCCGCGCCCGGCCCGGGGCGCGCCGCCCCGAACTTCACGTAGCAGCGTCCGGCGCCGGCCTCGGTGCCGGCGCCGCAGTGGCAGACCGCGAAGCCGTCGGGGCGGCCGGGGTCGCCCAGCAGCACCGTGTCGCCCAGCGACTGCGTCTCCGCCGCCGTCACCTCGCGCTCGAGATCCAGCCCGTCGTAGAGCATCGCCGACAGCCGGCGGCAGGCGTCGCGCACGGCCGGCCGGTCGGCGGGAGCGATGCGGGAGTAGAGCCGGGCGTCGGCCGGGCCGGGGGCCTCGGGCACGGGCTTGGTCATGACCGCGGTGAGGTAGCGGGGCCAGAACCCGAACTTCTGGTAGAGCCCCACATGCTTCGGGCTGTGGGGGAACGTGAACAGCCCCGCGTGGGTGACGTCCCAGGCTGCGAACAGATCGAGGGTCGGCCCGAGCAGGCGCGAGGCCACGCCGCGGTCCCAGCAATCCGGGGCGACGGTCAGGGGACCGAAGCAGCCGACGCTGCCCCAGCGCGTGGCGAAGTTGGAGCCGACGACGTCGCCGTCGACGAGGGCGGCGAGCGCCGCCGACGGGTCGGCCCGCCACCGCGACCGCACGAAGTTGCGATCGGCCATGAACCGGGCGGGGTCGGCGGCGCCGAGGAAGGCGCCGAACGCCCGCTGCATGATGCGGGTGGCGGCCGGCAGGTCCGGCTCTCCGAGGGCCCGCACCTCGATCTCCGCCCGCCCGGGCCGTTGCCCGTCCGTCATGGCCGGTCTCCTCCCATCGCCGCCCCCCGCCGCCAACGCGCTGGCGGTGCCCCGGCGAGGCTTGCGGTCCTCGCTCGTGTCGGCCTACACACGCCGCGCCCCGGCCCCGCGTTAGAATTGACACCTTGCGGTTCGAGGCAAGTCCCGGCGTCGGACGCGTCGGGTTCGCCGGGCCGTGGCTGCGGCCCATGATGACACTGCGCCGGGCGGTTCCGCATTTCCCGGTGGCCGCGCGATGACGCCGCCGCGACGGTTCCGCATTCTCCGGGCGCCGCGCGAAGATGACTCCGCGCCGGGAGTTTCCGCAGTGCCCCCCGGGGGGGCCGCGGCGAAGATGACTCCGCGCCGGGAGTTTCCGGGGTCCCCCGGTGGCCGCGCGATGACGACGCCGCGCCGGGCGGTCCCGCAATTTCCCGGTGGCCGCGCGCCGGAGCGCGAGCGACCCTTCTCGCGAACGCCGCGAGCTCACCGGCGCGCCGTGCGCCGGCCACGACCATGACCGAGACCACTCTCCTCCGGCGCATGGCCGACTTCGACCTGACCGACACCCAGCGGCAGGTGCGGGCGGCGGTGCGCGAGTTCGCCGAGCGCGAGATTCTGCCGACCGTCGAGCAGAACGAGCGCGACCGGCGCTATCCCCGAGAGCTGATCGCCCGGCTGGCCCCGCTGGGCTACCTCGCGCCCCTCATTCCCGAGGAGTACGGCGGCTCGTTCAGCGACGTGGTGACCTACGGCATCGTCTGCGAGGAGCTGGCCCGCGTCGACTGGGTGGTCGCCTCCGCGGTGTCGGTCGCCAACTCGCTGGTCGGCAGCGTGATCCTCAAGTTCGGGACCCCGGCGCAGCGGCGGCGGTGGCTGCCGCCGCTCGCGGCCGGCGAGATCCTGGCGTCGGCCTGCCTCACGGAGCCCGGCGGCGGCACCGACCTCGCGTCGCTGCGCACCCGCGCCCGCGCCGTCGACGGCGGCTGGGTGCTCGACGGCAGCAAGGTCTTCATCTCCCACGCGGCCGAGGCGGGGGTCTTTCTCGTGCCCGCCACCGTCGATCCCGAGCAGGGGCATCGCGGGGTCACGATGTTCCTCGTCGAGCCGTCGGCCCCGGGCATCTCGATCGCCCCGCTGCCGATGCGCACCCTGCAGCGCGACAACATCGCCGAGGTGCATTTCTCGGAGGTCCGGGTGGGGGGCGACGCGCTGCTCGGCGAGGTGGGCCGCGGCTTCCCCGTTCTCGGCTCGGCCCTCGACACGGGGCGGTTCTCGGTGGCCGCCCGCTGCGTCGGGCAGGCGCAGCGCGCCATCGATCTCACCCTGCCCTACGCCCGCGAACGGCGGGCGTTCGGGCAGGCGATCGGCGAGTTCCAGATGGTGCAGCAGAAGATAGCCGACATGATCTGCCGGACCGAGGCGGCGCGGGCGCTGGTCTACCGGTTGGGCCGGATGAAGGACGCGGGGGTGGAGCGGTGCTCGATGGAGGCGTCGATGGCCAAGCTCACCGCGAGCGAGGCGGCCACGCGGAACGCCCTCGACGCCATCCAGATCTTCGGGGGCTACGGGTTCTCGGCGGAGTACGAGGTCGGCCGGCTGCTGCTCGAGGCCAAGACGCTCGAGGTCGGCGAGGGGACCAGCGAGCTCCATCGCAAGCTGATCGCCGAGTTCAGCCTGGGGTTGCGCTGACCTCCGCGCCGCGCGGGGCCGGCCGCGACCGTCCGTCCCGGCGAGGCCGGCGGCCGTCGGTTCGTGAATACCGGTCCTTCGTCTGCGTATGAGTCATGACGATGCGACACGAGGAGGCGGCGGCCCGGTCGTTGCCGAGAGTGGCCGCCCCGGCGTCCCGGGCAGTGCGCGTCTCCCTCTCCGTCGCCGCCGCGGTGCTCGGGGTCGGGGCGGCGGTGGTGTGGCTGGGGCCGATCCTCGTCAGGCAGATCGTTCGGTTGCTGAACTTCTCGGTGCAGGGATTCGTCTGGATCGTTGGCGGGCTCGAGCAGGGCCTCGACGCCTGGAGCCTCGCCGCGGAGATTGCCCGGGCCATCGGCGCCGGCCTGACCACGCCGGGGGTCGGAGCGGGCATCGTTCTCATCGAGATCGTCGGGGTCGCGGCGCTCTATGCGCTGCACCGGCTGCTGTCGAACGACAAAGGGGCGGGGCGATGATCAGGGGTACCGTCGGACGGAGCGCAATGCCGTTCGCCTCCCGGACCGGCCGGCCGCGGCGGGGCGCCTGTCTCGGGCTCGTCGGCGTGCTCGCGGTGGGCGCGCCGCTGCTCGCCCAGCCTCCCGGGACCGAGGGGCTGCGGGACGAGGTGGAGGCCCAGTTCCGGGTGATCGCGACGAGCGGCGGCATCGGGTTGCTGCCGCGCGGCGACGTCGGGGGCGTGGCGTTGATCGAGCTCCGGGGCGAGGCCGTCTACCTCGACGGCGACGGTCCGTTGAGCGTGCAGGGGCTGACCGACGCGCTCGGCGGCGCCGCCGCTCCACTGCTCCGGTTGCGGCGTCTCGACGTGGGGCGGCAGCGAGCCGTCCTGGGGTTGCCGGCGGCGGCCGCCACCGAGGAAGGCACGGCCGGCGACGCCGATGACGAGGCCGTTACGGCCGACGACGCCGATGACACCGCGGCCGGCGACGCCGATGACACCGCGGCCGGCGACGCCGATGACACCGCGGCCGGCGACACCGATGACACCGCGGCCGGCGACGCCGATGACACCGCGGCCGGCGATGACCTCGCCGCCGTTGATGACGCGGCCGCGCCCGACGAGGCCGCCGCGAACGCCGGCGAGGTGGTTGCGGCCGACGATGCCGAGCTCCCGGCCGTCGAAGCCGGCGTCGCCGCCGCGCCCGGGGCGGCTCCGGCGGCCCCCCGTGCGCCTCCGGCCCCACCTGCGCCTCCGGCCCCACCCGAACCTCCCGAGGCGGATCGGCAGCGCCGCACCGTGCGTGGCGACGTCGTGCGCTTCGGCGGGGAGGTGCACGTGCCCGCAGACGAGCGGCTGGCCGGCGACGTGGTCCTGATCGGGGGCAGGCTGCGGGTGGACGGAGAGGTCACCCGGGACATCGTCGTGATCGGCGGGTCGGCCGAGTTCGGACCCGAGGCCGTGGTCCGGCGCGACGTCACCGTCGTCGGCGGCCGCGTGACCCGGCATCCCGACGCCCGTTTCGAGCGGGAGCTGAACGAGGTCGGGTTCGGAGGGCTCGACCTGAACCTGGGCGGTTTCGGGAACGGGTTCTGGTGGCCGCGTCAGACGACGTTCTACAGCTCGTCGAGCGACCTGATGGAGACGTTCGTCCGGTTCGCGTTTCTCGGCCTCCTCGGGTCGGTGGTGCTGCTGGTCGCGTCCGGCAGCGCGCGCCGCGTGGCCGACCGGGTGACCCGCGAGCCGGTCAAGGCCGGCGTCGTCGGGTTCTGCGCCCAGCTCCTGTTCCTGCCCCTGCTGGTCATCGGGAGCGTGTTGCTCGTCATCACCCTCATCGGCATTCCGCTGCTGGCGCTGATGCCGCTGGTCGTGGTCGCGGCCCTGGTGGTCCTCCTGCTCGGATTCACCGGCGTCGTCCAGCTCGTCAGCCGGCTGTTCGCGCGGGGGCAGCGGTCCGATTTGGTGCTGTTCTGGGTCGGCCTGGTGCTGTTGATGGCCCCCGCGCTCTTCGGCGACGCGCTGGACCTGATAGGCGGGCCGTTCCGCTTCTTCGCGGTGATCTTCGGGGTGACCGGCTTCCTGGTCGAGTACCTGGCCTGGACCGCGGGCTCCGGGGCCGTCATCCTGAACTGGTTCGGCGGCGACCCGGCGGCCGTCGCGGGGCCGCCGCCGCCCATTCCGCCCCCGGCCTCGCCGTCGCCGTCCCTGCCCCCGCCCGCGAGCCCCGCCTGACGACCGCCGCCGGCGCGCGGACGGTCCAGGGCTCGCCGGCTCGCCGGCGGGCGCTCGGCGGCCGGTTCCACCCGGACCTCGCGCAGGAACGCCCCGAACGCCGCGTCCCATCAGCGGCCGGTGTCGGCCGGTTCCACCCGGACCTCGCGCAGGAACGCCCCGAACGCCGCGTCCCAGCGGGCGATGGTGCGGGCGGGGCCGGTGAGCTTGAAGAACCAGGGCCCGACCGGGCTCTCCACCACCGCTGCCAGCAGCCGGAAGTCCGGCTTGTCGAGGCGCTCGGCCGCCCCCGGGCGGACCGCCGCCACGTAGGTGCCGGGCACGTCGAGGAGGGTGACGTCGAGCCCGTTGGCGTCGAACGCGGTCGTCGCCGCGACCTCGAAGGACGAGCGGCCGTCCGGCTGCTCCATCTGGCCGATCCAGCGCTGGAGGTTGGCGTCGACCGCACCGCCGCCCCCGCCGAAGTAGAACACCACCAGCTCGCCGTCCTCGGGGTCGCCGGGGACCCTCGGCAGCCGGAACTGCGCGACCCGCATCGGCGACGCGGCGGGCTCCTCGATCCACTCGGCCGGCGGCTCGTAGCGCAGCGCCGGCTGGGCCGCGACGGGCGCGGCGAGGGCCCCCGCGAGGACGGCGATCAGGGTGAGGCGGAACCGAGGGCTGCTGGACATGGCGCGATCGTACCATGGGACCCGGCCGCAGTATGATCCGTTCGATGATCACGACGACCCGTCACCACGTGCAGACCACCGGCCAGGGGGACGTGCACGACATCACCGCCCTCGTGGCCCGCGTGGTGACCGGGTCCGACCTGTCGAGCGGCCTCGCGACGGCCAGCGTCGTCGGATCGACGGCGGTGGTGACCACCATCGAGTTCGAGCCGGGGGCGGTCGCGGACCTGAACCGGCTCCTCGACCGGCTCGCGCCCCGCGACGGCGACTATGCCCACCACGCGCGATGGGGAGACGACAACGGCTCCAGCCACGTGCGGGCGGCGCTGATGGGGCCCTCCCTCACCATTCCGTTCGAGCGGGGGGAGCTGCTCCTGGGCACGTGGCAGCAGATAGTGCTGCTCGAATGCGACACCCGCCCCCGGCGGCGGCCGTTCGTCGTCCAGCTCATGGGCGAGTAGATTCGCGCCGTGCAACCGCGCCGAATGCTTGAGAGTCGGTTGGGCGCCGGGCGGAGCCGGAGGCGGCGATTGGCAGGCCAGGAACATGCGCCGTAGAACGGGCGCATGCTCCTGCAGGGTTGGTTGGGCGCCCAGCGGAGCCGTCAGGCGACGATGGGCGGGCCAGGCGTCCGCGCCGCGGAACGGGGCGGACTGCTGGAGGGTTGGTCGGGCGTAGGCAGAGCCGCGGTCGACGATTGGCGGGCCAGGCAGGCCCGGCGCCGCCGGCCGTACCCGAAGAGTCACCATGACACTCGAATGGACCCGGGAGACGCTCGACAACGGCCTCGACGTCATCGTGCACGAGGACCACCGGTGTCCCATCGTGGCCGTCAACCTCTGGTACCACGTCGGCTCCCGGAACGAGTCTCCGGGCCGGACCGGGCTCGCCCACCTCTTCGAGCACCTGATGTTCGAGGGCTCCCTCCACCACGATGCGAACTACTTCACGCCGTTGCAGGAGGCCGGGGCGGCCGTCAACGGGTCGACGAGCTGCGACCGCACGAACTACTGGGAGGTCGTCCCCGCGAACGCCCTCGACCTCGCCCTGTGGCTCGAGTCCGACCGCATGGGGTACCTGCTGCCGGCCCTGACCGCCGAGAAGTTCGACAACCAGCGCGAGGTGGTCCTGAACGAGCGCCGGCAGCAGTACGAGAACCGGCCCTACGGGCTGGCGCTGATGGCCCTCATGTCCGCCCTCTTCCCGCCCGACCACCCGTATCACTGGGCGACCATCGGGGAGGTCGCCGACCTCCGGGCCTTCACCCTCGAGGACGCCCGCGCGTTCTTTCGCACGTGGTATCACCCCGACAACGCCTCGTTGACGGTGGCCGGCGACGTGGAGACGGGGGCGGCGATGGCGGCGGTGCGGCGCCACTTCGAGGAGATTCCCGCCGGGCCGTCGGGGTCTCGCGCGGGTCGGCCGCGAGACGGGTCGTCACCGCCGGACGCGCCGGTCACGCCGCACGGGCCGGCCGGGGAACGACGCCTCCTGCTCGAGGACCGCGTGGAGCTGCCGCGGCTGTACCTGGCCTGGCGGACGCCGGCGCTCTTCGACGAGGGCGACGCCGGCATGGACCTGCTCGCCCATGTCCTCGCCGGCGGCAAGACCTCGCGGCTGTACCGGGCGCTGGTGCACGACCGCCGCATCGCCGCCGACGTCAGCGCCGCTCAGGGCTCGCGGGAGCTGGGCGGCTGGTTCTGCATCACCGCGACGGCCGCCCCCGGCCGCGGCCTCGCCGACCTCGACGACGTGATCCGCGGCGAGCTCGCCGCCCTCGCCGGGGACGGTCCCGACGCGGACGAGCTCGAGCGCGCCCTCGCCCAGGTGGAGGCGCAATTCGTGTACGGCCTCCAGACGGTTGGCGGGTTCCACGGCCGCTCCGACCAGCTCAATGCCTACAACGTCTACACCGGCGATCCGGGTTTCCTGGGCCGCGACCTCGCCCGCTATCGCGAGGCGGGCACGGCCCACGTCCGGGAGCTCGCCCGGCGGCTGACGCCGGGCGGGCGGGTGGCGCTCAGCATCGTGCCGCCCGGCGAATCGGCGCGGGGCCTGGCCGGATCGGCCCGGGCGGAGGTGTCGTGACGGCGGCGGTGGACCGGACGCGGCTGCCGCTGCCGGGCCCCGCCCCGACGGCGCGGTTTCCCGCCGTGGCCCGGCGGCGACTGGCCTCGGGGATGGCCCTGCGCACGGGCCGGCATCCGGGGCCGCCGGTGGTCCACTGGCTGCTGCTGTGGCCCGCCGGCGCCGCCGCGGACCCCCCGTCGCTGCCGGGCCTCGCCGCTCTTGCCGCCGACCTCCTCGACGAAGGCACCGAGGCGCGGTCCGTTCTCGAGCTGCACGGCGCCCTCGACCGCCTCGGCGCGCGGCTCGGCGTGCAGGTCGGCGCGGACGCGACGATGGTGTCCCTCACCACCCTCGAGCACCATGCCGCCGACGGGCTGGCCCTGCTCTTCGAGATCGTGACGCGCCCCCGTTTCGCGGCCGGCGACTTCGACCGGGTGCGCGACCTGCGGCGCAGTCGGGTGCGACAACTGCGCACGGTTCCCGCCGCCGTGGCGGAGCGCGTCTACCTGGAGACCCTGTACGGCGAGCACCCGTACGGGCACCTCGGCATCGGCACCGACGAGGCGCTGTCGCAGATGACCGTCGACGACGTCCGGCGCTTCCACCGCGAGCGGTACCGCCTCGGCGCCGCGACGTTGATTGCCACGGGGCCTCTCTCGGACGAGGCCTTCGCCGACATGGCGGAGCGGGCGGTGGGGAGCCTGCCGGCGGGGGCGGCGGACGCGCGGGAGCCCGACGCCGTCTCCGCCGCCGGCGCGCCGGGGCCGCCGCCGGCCCGGCTCGTGCTCGTCGACCGTCCCGGGGCGGTGCAGTCGGAGCTGCGCATCGGCCACGTGGCGGCACCCCGCCGGACTCCCGACTATCATGCGCTGCAGGTGCTCAACATGGTGCTGGGCGGCCAGTTCGTCAGCCGCCTCAACCGGAGCCTGCGAGAGGAGAAGGGGTACACCTACGGGGTGCGGACGGCGTTCCAGTTCCGGCGGGCGCCGGGTCCGTTCGTGATGCAGGGCAGCGTGCAGGCCGACGCCACCGCCGAGGCGATCCGCGAGGTGCTCGACGAGATGGACGGGCTCGGCGGCCGGCGGCCGGCGACGCCGCCCGAGCTCGATCTGGCGCGGTCGGCCCTGACCCGGGGGTTCGCGCGGGGGTTCGAGACGGCGGGGCAGGTGGCCCGGGGCGTCGCCCAGCTCGTGCAGTACGATCTGCCGGCCGACGAGCACGACCGGTTCGTGCCGGCGGTGGCTGCGGTCGACGGTGCGGCGGTGACCGCCGCCGCCGCGCGTCACCTGCGGGCCGATCGCGCGGTCGTCGTGGTCGTGGGGCCCGCGGCGCAGTTGGAGCCGGGGCTCGGCGCGCTGTCGCTCGGCGAACCGCAACGGGTGGAGGAGCGGGGCCGGGACGGCGGCTGACGGCGGGGGAAGGCCAGGGAGAATGCGAGGATGAAGGCTGTCCGCTTCCACGAGCACGGCGGGCTCGACGTGCTGCGGTGCGAGGAGGTCCCCGATCCGGAGCCGGCGCCGGGCGAGGTGCTGGTGCGGGTGCGCGCGTGCGCCCTCAACCACCTCGACCTGTGGCAGCGCCGCGGCATCCCCGGGGTGCCGTTGCCCCACTGCCCCGGCACCGACATCGCCGGCGAGGTGGTGCGGGGCGAGGCCCCCGGGGTCGGCGAGGGGGTGCGCGTCCTCCTGCAGCCGGGCATAAGCTGCGGCCGCTGCGTCGCCTGCCTCAACGGACGGGACAACCTGTGCCGGAGCTTCGGCCTCGTCGGCCACCAGTCGGAGGGCGGCTATGCCGAGCTCGTCACCGTCCCCGTCGAGAACGTGGTGCCGATCCCGGACGGCATCGGCTTCGTGGAGGCGGCGGCGTTCCCCCTCACGTTCCTGAGCGCGTGGCATATGCTGGTCACCCGGGCGCAGCTTCGTCCGGGAGAGACGGTCCTCGTCCTCGCGGGCGGCAGCGGCGTGGGGCAGGCCGCGATCCAGGTGGCGCGGGCTCAGGGCGCCCGCATCATCGCCACCGCCGGCTCGCCCGAGAAGATCGAGCGGACGAAGGAGCTGGGGGCCCACGAGGTGATCGACCACTACCAGGAGGACATCGCCCGGGAGGTGCGGCGCTTCACCGACCGCCGCGGCGTCGACGTGGTCTTCGAGCACGTCGGGCAGGCCACGTGGGAGCAGTCGACGAAGAGCCTGCGGCGGGGTGGGCGCCTCGTCACCTGCGGGGCCACCACCGGCCCCGTCGGGTCGCTCGACATCCGGCATCTGTTCACGCGCCAGATCTCGTTGATGGGGTGCTACGTCGGGTCGAAGGGGGAGCTGCTCGAGGCGGCGGAGCTGTTCTTCGAGGGCCGTTTCGCGCCCGTCGTCGACCGGACCTATCCGCTCGACGAGGCGGCCGAGGCCCAGCGTCGGCTGGAGGACCGCGCCCAGTTCGGAAAGGTGGTCCTGGTGCCCTGAGCGCGGTTCGAGTAAACCATTGCCCGCGATTTCGCGTCCTAAGCCTGAGGGAACGATGTCCGGGAGCACGTCCATGCGGAGCCTCGCCCGGATCAGCGTGAGCATCGTCGGCGTCGTCGGCGTGCTGGCGGTCACGGTGGCCGGAGCCACGATCTGGCTGCTGCTGACCGATCCCGTCACCGTGGCCGACGCGGTCAGCGAGGAGGACATCACTCCCCTCGTCCGCGAGCTGGCCTCGGTCGTCTACGAGGCCATCCGGCGTCTCCTCGGTTATCTCTAGCCCGTCAAATCGCCGCCTGCGGCTCCGCTCGGCGCCCACCAACCCGGTCCGGGCGCGGCTGCCCGCCCGCCTACAGGTTGCGCCGCAGGAACTGGATCAGGACGTAGCCGTCGAGCCACTTGAACGGTGCCTCGCCGGTCGTGTAGTGTCCGCACGGGAGCGCGAACACCCGGGGGCGGAGGCCGCGGCGCTCGAGCTCGGCCACGAACCGGCGGGACAGGTGGACCGGGAACGTCAGGTCGTAGCGCGCGTACACCAGCAGCACCCGGGTGCCGCGCAGCCGGTCGACGTAGGGGAGCGGGCTGATCGGGAGCCACAGGCGGCGGAGCCGGTCGAGCTCGATCGCCCCGTCGAGGCCGGCCCGCACGTGCTCGGTGGATAGGCCCTCCCAGACCACGTCGGCGAAGTAGGCCGACACGTGGTTGAGGGCGGCGGCGGTGATGCGCGGCTCGTGGGCGGCGGTGAGCGAGGCGAGGCACGACCCGAGGCTGCTGCCCAGGATGCCGATGCGCTCGTGGCCCCGGGCGTCGAGCCACGCCACCGCGCGGCGGGCGTCGAGGACCGCCTGCCGGTTCACCTGCAGGGTGCGGCCCACGTTGGCGCTGACGATGTAGTCGGCGCGCTCGAGCTCGGGCGGCATGCGGGCGTCGTGGTAGGGCAGGCTCAGGCGCAGGGCGCTGATGCCGACCCGGGCGAGGAAGCGGCACAGGCCGACGTGCCCTTCCGCGTCCGCGTTCCACTGCGGCAGGACCAGCACCGCCCGGCCGGGGTCCCCGGACGCGGCCGGGAAGTACCGGGCGTGCACGGTGTCGTTGGCGGCGTGCGGTGTCTCGATCTGGCTGGGAAAGGTCAGTCGATCGCCCCGCAACACGTAGTCGGGGCAAGGCGTCGACGCGAACCAGTCGGGGTCGGCCAGGGCCGCCGCCGCCGCCCGCTCCAGGCGTTGCGCGGGATCGACGGACGGATCGCCGCCGGGGTCCATCCAGTCGAGGCCCCAGTCGAACGGCCGCACCACGCGGTTCGTGGTGGCGGCGGCGAGCCGGCGCTCCCACGCGTGAAAGAACCTCTCGATCACTTGTCCGGTTCCGGCATGAATGCCAACCCCTGCACGAAGGAGTCGCGATGGGCATGACCACCGTCGGCGTGAGCGAGGCTCGACGCCTGCAGACCGAGGAAGGGTACACGTACGTCGACGTGCGATCGGTGCCCGAGTTCGAGAACGGGCACCCGGAGGGCGCCTGCAGCGTGCCGCTGCTGCACCTCGACCCGGCGACCCGCCAGATGCGGCCGAACCCCGACTTTCTCGCGGTGATGCAGGCGCGCTTTCCGGCCGACGCGAAGCTGCTCGTCGGCTGCCAGATGGGCGGCCGCTCGGCCCGCGCCGCGCAGTTGCTGGCGAGCGCGGGGTATGAGACGGCCGTCAACGTCGACGGCGGCTTCGGGGGGCGCCGGGACCCCGCCACCGGGCAGGTGATGGCCGAGGGCTGGGGCCCCGCCGGGCTGCCGGTGGAGGCCGGCGGCGGTGGCGACCGCGGTTACGAGGTGCTCCGCCGGCAGGCGGTCGAGGGAAGCGGGCCGGCGGGGTGATCACGGTCAGCCCGACAGCGCCGCCTCGCACGCCTCCGCGACGTCCAGCAAGTGGTCGGTGCGGTTCCGCCGTCCGACGAGTTGCAAGCCGCAGGGCAGCCCGCCGCCGGTCGGCCCGCAGGGTATCGAGACGGCTGGGTGCCCGGTGGCGTTGAAGAGCTGGGTCAGCCGGAGCATGAGTGGCCGCAACGGCACCGGCCGGCCGTCGAGCTCGACCGTCGCCGCCCCCAACCGCGGCGCCGGCGTGGCGAGGGCCGGCAGCACGAGGGCGTCGCGGTCGGCCAGGGCCGCGTCGACGGCTTCCGCGAGCACCGCCCGCCCGCGTTGGGCGCGCACGTAGTCCTCGGCCATCACGTAGCGTCCCAGCTCCAGCCGCAGCCGCACGTCGGGGCAGTAGCGGTCCGCGTGGTGGTCGAGGCCGTGCGCATGGGCGGCGGCGGCCTCGGGCAGCAGCAGGTGCAGGCACACCGCGGGGGTGTCCTCGGCGTGGCGGATGGGCGCGTCCCGAACGTCCCATCCGGCGTTGCGCAGGCGTTCGACACCCTGCTCGAAGGACTCTCGGACCCCCGCATCGAGCTGGTCCAGGAAGAACGGGCGGGGGCAGCCGAGCCGCCGCGTCACCGGGTCGCGCGCGGCGGGGCGGTCCGGAGCGGCCGGCCGCAGGGCGCGGAAGACGAGGCGGGCGTCGGCCACGCAGCGGGCGAGCGGCCCCACGTGGTCGAGGCTCGGCGCGAGGGGGACGACGCCGTCGCACGACAACTCTCCGAAGGTCGGCTTCAGTCCGACGATGCCGCAGGCGGCGGCGGGAATGCGGACCGACCCGCCGGTGTCGGTGCCGACGGACGCCCACGCCATGCCCGCGGCCACCGACACCGCCGACCCGCTGCTCGACCCGCCCGGCGACCGGCCAGGGTCGAGGGGGTGGCGGGCGGGGCCGAACGCCGAGTCCTCGCCGGTGGTGCCGAACGCGAACTCGTGCAGGTTGCACTTGCCGACGAGCACGGCGCCGGCCGCCCGCAGCCGCGCCACGACCGCGGCGTCGGCGGCCGGCGGCGCGCCGCGGGGGACCCGCGAGGCGGCGGTGGTGGGCCGGCCGGCCACGTCGATGAGGTCCTTGACGGAGACCGGCACGCCGTGGAGGGGGCCGCGGTACCGGCCCGAGGCGATCTCCCGCGCGGCCGCGTCGGCCTGGGCGCGGGCGTCGTCGTCGAGCACCGTCGTGAAGGCGTTGAGGGCGCCGTCGCGCGCCCGGACGCGATCGAGGGCGGCGTCGACGACCTCGCGCACCGGGACCGCGCCGGTCCGGATGGCGGCGGCGACCCGATGCAGCGGCCGGTCGCACCAGTCGGTCGTCCCGGCGCGATCCTCACGGTCCGGCCGCCGCCCCGTTCTCGTCGGCGAGGCTGGCTCGTCTTCGGCGGCGACGGCAACGGCCGGTTCCGGGCTCTCGGTCGCACGAGGTGGGCTCGCCGGGGCAGGGGGTGCCGGACTCGCCGGCACCCCCTCGCGGTTCCAGGCCGCGCCGCGCAGGCGGCGGGCGGCCTCGGCCAGCGCTTCGAGCCGGGGAATCAGGTCCGTCGACTGCCGCCGCTCGGCGTCCTCGGCGGCGTTGCGCAGCCACTGCTCGATGGTCATGGGAAGGTCCGTGTCCCGGGGTCCCCTGGTGAAACTCCGCGTTGCACAGCGTCCGGAGGGCGCCGGCCGGAAGCCGAGGCGCTCGCCTGACAAGGTACGACGAGGGAGAATATCGGGCATGTTCGATCGAGAAGCAACGCATTCAGGCGGGATGCATCGCCGGTCGAATACGGTGGGCTTTCGCCATGGGCTCCTGGGATACGGGCGCGGCCGGCCGTCATCCGGCGGGGCTCGGTCGGACCTTGACCGATACCGCGACGCCGTCCCCCAGCGGGACGAAGCTGGTGACGAAACGGGGGTCTTCCGCGATCCGCCGGTTGCAGGCGGCTACCGCCTCCGCCTCGTCCGCCGCCTTCGCCCCGTCCGCCGCCTTCGCCCCGTCCGCCGCCTTCGCCTCGTCCGCCGCCTTCGCCTCGTCCATCGCCTTGTCCTGCATCGGCGCCCTTCCCTCGTCTCCCTCGTCCCTTCGCAGGCCCGGTGACCGGGCGAGCCCGGCCCGGAGGACCCTGTCGGTCACCAGCACTCCACCTGGTCGCAGCAGGGCCGCCAGCCGGTCGAGCAGCGGTCCGCGCTGCCGCGGGTCGCCGGCATCGACGATGACGTCGAAGGGACCGGCCACCTTGTGCACCATGCGGGCGGGGTCGCCGATGATGACGTGCGCCCGGTCGCCGAGCCCCGCGTCGGCGAGACGGGTCCGCGCCGTCGCGGCGCGGCCGGGATCGATCTCGATCGAGAGCAGTCCGCCGTCCTCGGGCAGCGACCGGGCGAGCTGCAACGTCCGGCGGCCCGTCCCGGCGCCGATTTCGAGCACGCGCCGGGCGCCGGCGGTCAGGACCAGCGTCTCGAGGAAGCGTCCGACGATGCGCTCGGCGACAGGTGCGGGTTCCGTCTGTTCCCCCGCGGCGGCGCGGGTCGGCAACGGGTCCTCCGGCGTCAGCGACGCCAGGTAGCTCTCGACATCCGGAGCGACGATCATCGGGGTGTCTTCTGCTTGGGACGGTGACCAGAATTGCCTTGCCATGTGTCAGGCGCGCAAGGCCGCGACCGCGGCGCACTCCTGGGCGCAATTGGCAATCCAGTATTGATCATCGTCCTTGGTTGCGCGTTGGTGCTCGGCGCGGGAACCACGGGTTACGTCTGCCCGGCCGGAATCCGGGAGCCAATCCGCCGCGCATCACCCTCGTCGGCCGGCGTGCCGCTTGCGCCGGCGGGAAGGCCGGTGCAGGCGCCGGGTGCGCCACACGAAAGTGAGACGCCGCCGAGAACCGCACCGGAATCGCCGGCCCGACCAGTGCCGGGACGGTCTTCCCACAATGATCGGCGTGCACCTGGGCGTGCCCCGCCGATTGCGGCCCGCGGCGCCGCGTGTTACCGTCAACACATGGCTGATCGCGGCGTCGGCGTCCTCGACGGCTCGACCACGAAGCACACCGGACCGCTGGGGTCCACGATTCACGTCCTGCGCGCCGATGCCGGGACCGTCGCCGAGCTCGCCGCCCTCGACTGGAGCCGTTCGTTCAGCCGGGTCGGCCTCGACCCCGTGCGCGGGCTCGTCACTCTGATGACGCCCTCGCGCCTCCACGAGGATCTCACCGACATCTTCAGCCACCTGGTCGACGCGGCGGCGGGCGCGGTCCTCGGCGCCGCGAAGAACCTCAAGCATACCCGCCTTCGCGGGCGGGGCGATCCGCCCGGCACGGGGCTGGAGCCGGACTGCGCGTTCTACCTGGGCGACCGGGCCAGGGCCTATCGCGCCGCCCTCGCCGCGGGCGAGGCCGAGGCCGACGCCTTCTTCGAGCGCACTCCGCTCGACCTCGTGGTCGAGGCGGAGATCACGCACCGCGACGAAGGCAAGGTCGGACGCTATGCCGAGATGGGCGTGCGCGAGCTCTGGCGGTTGCACGGCCGCCAGGGCTCGCGGGAGCTGCGGGTGGACTTCTTCGCCCTCCGCCCCGGGGCGGCCCCGCGGCGGCTCGACGCCTCCGAGGCGCTCGGCGGCCTGACGCCCGGGGACGTCTGCGAGGCGGTGGACGGCGTGCGGCTCAGCGTCACGCCGGAAGAGCGCCTGTCGGCGGTCGCCCGCATCGTGCACCGCCGCCGGCAAGCGAGCATGCGGGTCCGCGAAGAGGAGACGCCGTACGCCGCGCGCTCCGGCTGACGTTCCCGCAACAGGACCCGCGTTCCTCGTCGCCTGCCGTGCGCCGTCCGCTCCGGCTGGCGGCCCCGCGCCGGTGATTCACGCCGCCCTGCCGGCCGTTCAGACCATCGCCTCGTCGTACACCGGCTCGCCGCGCTCGAACCGATCGGGCGCGAAGGGGCCGACGTCGACGGTCTCTGTCCGGCCGAGGCGGATCAACTCGGACAGGACCTTGCCGACCGCGGGGGCGATCATCAGGCCGTGGCCGCTGTACCCGTTGGCGAGGACGAGGCCGGGGGCGGCCGGGTGCTCGCCGAGCAGGGGGTTGTGGTCGGGGGTCATGGCGTAGAGCCCCGCCCACCCCTCGATCATCTCTATCGGGGCCAGCCCCGGCATCCGCGCCTGGAGCGGCGGCCGGAAGTCCGATTCCCACCGGGAGTCGTCGCACGCGAAGTTCTCGCCGGGGGGCTCGTCGAGCTTCGTGCACGCGACCACCAGGCGGTCCGGCCCCGGGCGCTCGCCGGTGTCGTCGTGCCGCCAGTGCACCCCGGAGGGGTCGACGATCATCGGGAGCCGGTAGGAGAGCCGCGCCGGCAGGGCGCACCGGAACAGGTGCTGGCGGACGGGCTCGACCGGCAGGTCGAGTCCGGCCATCGCCGCGAGCCGCCGCGCGAACGGCCCCGCCGCGTTGACGACGACGTCGGCCGCGATCCGCTCGCCGTCGTCGAGGACGACCCCGGCGACGCGGCCCGCCCGCCGCGCCAGGTCGACGACCTCGGCCGCGACGTAGCGGACCCCGGCCGCCGCCGCCGCCGCGCGGAATCCCGCGAGCACCTCGCGCGGCTCGCCGTAGCCGTCGTCGGGGCCGAACACGCCGAAGCGGACGTCGTCGAGCCGCAGGTCGGGGGCCATCGCCCGGATGTCGTCCACCTCGAGGCGCCGCACCCGCGCCCCGAGGCGCCGCTGCCGCTCGAGCCGCGCCGCGAAGCGGTCGGACGCCGCCTCGTCGACGAGGAAGAGGTAGCCGCGCTGGCGGAAGTCGGCGCGGGGCGCGTGGCCGGGCACCCGCATCGCCCGATCGAACTCGGCGTAGAACCGCGTGCCGTACTGCGCGAGCCGGATGTTGACGGCCGAGCTGAACTGCTGCCGGATGCCGCCCATGGCGAGGAACGACGAGGCGCGCGCGTAGGTGGCGTCGCGCTCGATCACCGTCACGGGGCCGGGATGGCCGTCGCGCAAGAGGTGGTACGCGATGCTCGAGCCGATGACGCCGCCGCCCACGACGACGACGGACCCCGCCGTCCCCGTCATCGCCGTCTCTCCGACCGGCCGGCGCGGCCCGCGGCCCGATCGCCGGCCCGGCCCCGCGGCGGGCGCCCGCGCTCCAGGTAGTGCTTGAGGGCGACGAGCGACGTCTCCCAGCCGCCGCTGATGACGCGGTAGTAGCGCTCCCAGCTCGGCCCCTCGTCGGAACCGCTCTGCCGGACCTGCAGGCGGGTGGACGTGCCCGACGTCCGGCAGCGCACGTCGAGGGCCATCGGTCCGAAGGCGAGGGAGTCGGGGGACAGCCAGTAGGCGCCGGCGAGCGAGAACGACCGGCCCGGGCGATAGTCCATCACCGTGCCGTAGAACACCCCGCCGAGGGTGCCGAGCAGCTCGTCGCGGAACGGGGTGGCGTCCCATTCGACGGCGTAGACCCCGAGAGGGCGGGGGGTGGTGACCGAGCGGACGGTGTCCCACCACAACGGCAGCACCGCGGGGTCGAAGAACGCCCCGAGGACCGCTTCGGGCCGCGCGGTGATCGGGATCGTGTGCTCGAACTCGAGCGGAGGAGGGGGAGCAGTCATGATCATCGGGAAGCGGGCCGGACGGCCCTCGCCTCACGCCTCGTCCGACGCGGTCTGCAGGCGGCGGGCGCCCTGCAGCCCGCCGGCGCCTTCGCCGCTGTCGACCTCGCGCGGGGTCCCACCACGGGCGGCCAGGCCGGTCGGCGGCGAGATGGATCGGTCTGCATGTCGGTACGACAGATAGCGGTCGCGCAGCCCGCGGAACCTGTCGAGCTCCGTCGTCCACGCCTCATGTATCGGTCTGCATGTCAGTACGACAGATAGCGGTCGCGCAGCCCGCGGAACCCGTCGAGCTCCGTCGTCCACGCCTCGGCGATCGCGGCGCAGGGCACGTCGTCGTCCAGGGACCGCCGCAGCGCGTCCGAGCCGGACAGGATGTCGATGGGCGGAATGACCGCCTCGTACTCGTAGGGCGGCTCGCGCCACGCGAACCGCTCGGGGTCGAGGCGGCGGCAGGTCTGCAGGAACGCCACCGCGGTCAGCACCGGCCGGAACGCGGCGCGGTCGGTCACGTGTATCTGGCAGCCGCCGCAGGTCTCGCCGGCGTGCTTCTGGAACGTGGGCTGGAACTCGGCGGGGCGGAACCACGCCCCCGGCAGCCCGAGGCCGTTCATCGCGTCGGCGAGGCGGTGCGCGTCGAGCCACGGCGCGCCCGCGATCTCGAACGGCCGGGTGGTGCCGCGGCCCTCCGAGAGGTTCGTGCCCTCGAGCAGCACCATGCCGGGATAGACGACGGCGCTGTCGAGCGTCGGCAGGTTCGGCGACGGCAGCACCCACGGCAGCCCCGTCTCGTCGTGATACTGGTCGCGGCGCCACCCCTCGACCGGCAGCACCTCGACCGCGGCCCCGAGGCCGAAGGTCTCGTTGCACAGGCGGGCGAGCTCGCCGATGGTGAGGCCGTGACGCAACGGTATCGGGAACAGCCCGACGAACGACTCGTAGCCGGGTCGCAGCATCGGGCCCTCGACGGCAGTGCCGCCGATGGGGTTCGGCCGATCGCAGACGATCACCGGGACCCCGGCCGCGCCGCAGGCCTGCAGGCAGTTGGTCATCGTGTGGACGTAGGTGTAGACGCGGGTGCCGACGTCCTGCAGGTCGATGACGAGGAGGTCGATCCCGGACAGCATCGCCGGGGTCGGGGTGCGGGTCTCGCCGTACAGCGAGTACACGGGCACGTCGAGCCGCGGATGCCGCGCGTGGTCCGTCTCGATCATGTTGTCCTGCACGTCCGAGCGAAACCCGTGCTGGGGGCCGAAGAGGGCGGTCAGTCGTATCTCGGGCGCCGCCGCCGCGACATCGACCACGTGGCGGCGCTCGGCGTCCAGCGAGGCGGGGTTCGCGACGAGTCCGATGCGCCGTCCCGGCGCCCGCTCGCCGAGATGCGCGGCCAGTCGCGCCGAGCCCGTGGTGACCGGCATCTACCGATTATACGGGGGCGGTCCGGCCGCCATGCTATGATCCGCCCACTCGGACGCGCGCGGCGACGAGGTCCGCGGGGTTCGTCTCGGAGTTCCGAGTGCCCGGTGGCTCCCACCGGGGCGCCGATCTCACGACCAGGACGCCGTCGGTGCGCCTTGCGACTTCCGCGAGGGTCGAAGACCGCCCGCCTCGCGCCCTTCCTCGGACCCGGGGCAGGACGTCCTTGGCCGAAGGGTTCCCGGGCGGCCTGTGCGGTCGAGTAGCTTCCAGGGGGCTTGCCGCCCCCTGGCAGAGGTGCCCCCTGACATGGACGATGGAGCCGCCGTGGCCAACGCCGAGCTGCATGCCGACCTGAGGACCGCGGTGCGCGAGCTCTGCGCCCGCTTTCCCGACACCTACTGGCGCGAGCTGGACGCCCGCGAGGCGTACCCCGAGGAGTTCGTCCGCACCCTGACCGAGGCCGGCTACCTCGCCGCCCTCATCCCCGAGGAGCTGGGCGGGTCGGGGCTCGGCATCGCCGAGGCGTCGATCATCCTCGAGGAGGTCAACCGCTCGGGCGGCAACTCCGCCGCCTGCCACGCCCAGATGTACATCATGGGCACTCTGCTGCGGCACGGGTCGGAAGAGCAGCGCCGCCACTACCTGCCGAAGATCGCGAGCGGCGAGCTGCGCCTGCAGGCGTTCGGCGTCACCGAGCCGACCACCGGCACCGACACCACCCGGATGAAGACGATGGCGGTGCGCAAGGGCGACCGCTACGTCGTGAACGGGCAGAAGGTGTGGATCTCGCGGGTCGACTACTCCGACCTGATGCTGCTGGTGGCCCGCACCACCCCCCTCGAGGAGGTGAAGAAGCGCACCGAGGGCCTCTCGGTGCTGCTCGTCGACCTGAAGACGGCGGTCGGCAACGGCATGACCGTGCGCCCCATCCGGGCCATGATCAACCACGCGACGACCGAGGTGTTCTTCGACAACCTCGAGGTGCCGGTGGAGAACCGGGTGGGGGAAGAGGGCAAGGGGTTCCGCTACCTGCTCGACGGGCTCAACGCCGAGCGCATCCTCATCGCGGCGGAGTGCGTCGGCGACGGGCGCTGGTTCGTCGAGCGGGCGTGCCGCTACGCGCGCGACCGGGTCGTGTTCGACCGGCCCATCGGCCAGAACCAGGGCATACAGTTCCCCATCGCGCGCGCCCACGTCAACGTCGAGGCGGCCGACCTGATGCGGGTGCGGGCGGCCGAGCTGTTCGACGCCGGGAAGCCGTGCGGGGCCGAGGCCAACATGGCCAAGCTGCTCGCGGCCGACGCCTCGTGGGAGGCCGCCAACGTCACCATGCAGACCTACGGCGGCTTCGGGTTCGCCGAGGAGTACGACGTCGAGCGCAAGTTCCGCGAGACGCGGCTCTACCAGACCGCGCCCATCTCGACCAACCTCATCCTGTCCTACATCGGCCAGCACGTGCTGGACCTGCCGCGGTCGTTCTGATGCGGCGGCTCGACGCGCGGGCCGGCGCGGGCCGACGGGAGCGAGCACCGGTGGTGGCGCGGGTCGTTCCGATGCGACCGCTCGACGCGCGAGCCGCCGGCCGACTCGACCGCTGGCGCGGCGGGCCTGTCCCGGTAGCTCCGAGGCGGCCGCTCGACGGGGTCACGGTTCGCAACGAGCCGGAGAAGATCGAGTCGGCGATGGAGTCATGCTGATGCGACCGCTCGAGGGGGTCACGGTCCTGTCGCTCGAGCAGGCGGTGGCGGCGCCGTTCGCCACCCGTCAGCTCGCCGACCTCGGGGCCCGCGTGATCAAGATCGAGCGGCCGGGAGTCGGCGACTTCGCGCGCAGCTACGATGCGGCGGCGGGGGGGCTCTCGTCGCACTTCGTCTGGCTGAACCGGTCGAAGGAGTCGCTGACCCTCGACGTGAAGCACCCCCACGCCGGTGTGGTGCTCGGGCGGCTGCTCGAAGAGGCCGACGTCTTCGTCGCGAACCTCGCCCCCGGTGCCACCGGGCGGCTCGGACTGTCGGCGGCCGAGCTGCGGGCGGCGCACCCGCGGCTCGTGGTGTGCGAGATCTCGGGATACGGCTCGACCGGCCCCTACCGCGACCGCAAGGCCTACGACCTGCTCGTGCAGGCCGAGGCGGGGGTCCTGTCGATCACCGGCACGCCCGACGCGCCCGCCAAGGTGGGCATCTCCGTCGCGGACATCGCGGCCGGCATGTACGCGTACTCGGGCGTCCTCACCGCGCTCCTGATGCGGGAGCGCACCGGCGAGGGCACGGTAGTCGAGGTGTCGATGCTCGAGGCGCTCGGCGAGTGGATGAGCTATCCCGTCTACTATGCCTCCGCCGGCACCCCGCCCGCCCGCTCGGGGGCCCGGCACGCGGTCATCGCCCCCTACGGGCCGTTCGCGGGGGGCGACGGCGACGTGGTGTACCTCGGCATCCAGAACGAGCGCGAGTGGCGGGCGTTCTGCGAGCAGGTGCTTCGCCGGCCGGAGCTCGCGGCGGACCCGCGGTTCGCGGCCAACGCCTTGCGGCTGGAGAACCGGCCGGCCCTCGACGCGGAGATCGAGGCGGTCTTCGGCGGCCTCGACACCCCCGAGATCGTGGAGCGCCTCGAGAAGGCGCGCATCGCGAACGCGCGGATGCGGACGGTGCAGCAGTTCGCCGAGCATCCCCAGCTCGCCGCGCGCGGCCGCTGGCGCGACGTGGCGTCGTCGGTCGGGCCGCTGCCGGCGACTCTGCCCCCGGCCAACATCGCCGACGTCGAGCCGGTCATGGGGCCGATCCCCGAGCTGGGGGCGCACACCGACGCGATTCTCGGCGGCCTGGGGTTCGACCCCGCCACCATCGCGGGCTGGCGGGCGGCCGGGATGGTGTAGCCCGGCGCAGGTCCTCGGCTCCGGTCGTGCGAGCGGCGCCGGACGGGACTATGATCGGAGCCTGAAGGGAGTCACCAATGCCAGTGAAGGAAGGATGGACCGGGCGCGTCTACGAGGACTTCGAGGTCGGCGACATCTACGAGCACCCCCTAGGCCGGACCGTGCTCGCCGCCGACAACACGTGGGCGACGCTGCTGTCCATGAACACCAACCCCATCCACTTCGACCACGCGTTCGCCGCCAACACCCCGTACGGCCGGACCCTCGTCGACTCGACGTTCACCCTGGCGGTCGTGACCGGACAGTCGGTCATCGACCTGTCGCAGAACGTCATGGCCAACCTGGGGTGGGACGAGGTGCGCCTGCCGAACCCGGTCTTCGACGGCGACACCATCTACTCGCGCAGCGAGGTGCTGTCGAAACGCGAGTCGAAGTCGCGGCCCTACGTCGGCATCGTCACCGTGAAGTCGACCGGCTTCAACCAGGACGGCAAGGTCGTCATCGAGTTCAAGCGGACGTTCATGGTCTACAAGCGGGGGCACGCGCCGAAGCGGTTCCGGCCCGCTGCGCCCGCGGCGTGAGGGCGGTCTGCTCGGGGGCCGATTCAGGGAAGGGCCGTAGCGTGAGATCGAACACGACGCGGGCTGTCGGCGCGCCGGTGCATGCGCACGTCTCGGCACGCGGCGGGCACGGCTCGAGATCGCACACGATGCGAGCCGCCTGCGCGGGGCTGGTCCTCGCCGCCCTCGGGGCTGCGGCGGGATGCGGCGATCCGCTGCCGCAGGTGCAGGGAGACCTCGCGTTCGTCGGGGTGAACGTCATCCCCATGACCGAGCCCGGGGAGCCCCTAGTCGTCGAGAACCGGACGGTGGTGGTGACCGGCCGGCGCATCGCGTCGATGCACCCGGCGGACGAGGTCGAGGTCGCCGAGGGTACCGAGGCGGTCGAGGCCGAAGGCATGTACCTCATGCCGGGGCTGGCCGAGATGCACGGGCACCTGCCGGGGCCGCGCATGGTGCAGTCCGACGCCCGGAACCTGCTCTTCCTCTACATCGCCAACGGCGTCACCACCGTCCGGGGCATGCAGGGCGAGCGGTCGCAGCTCGGGCTGCGGGCCCGCATCGCCCGCGGCCAGTCCCTGGGGCCGCGGCTGTTCGTCGGCAGCCCGTCGATGAGCGGGGGGCGCGTCACCACCCCCGCGCAGGGCGAGCAGCTCGTGCGCGAGTACCACCAGCGCGGCTACGACCTCGTGAAGGTGCACGAGGGGCTGGCCCCCGACGTCTTCGACGCGGTGGCGGCGACCGCCAACGAGGTCGGCCTGCCGTTCGGGGGCCACGTGCCCGACGCCGTCGGGCTGCGCCACGCCCTCGCGTCGGGGCAGGTCTCGATCGACCACCTCGACAACACCATCGAGGCCCTCGTGCCCGACGACCAGCTTCCCGCCGGCGGGGCCGGGCTCTTCGGGGTCGGTGACCTGCTCGACCGGGTCGACATGGACCTGTTGCCGCAGCTCGTCGAGGACATGCGCGCGGCGGGAGCGTGGGCGGTGCCGACGATGGTGCTCTGGGAGACGGTGTTCTTCGGCGACCGGTCCGCGGCCGAGCTGCGCGCCGCGCGCCCCGAGGTGCGGTACATGCCGCCCGAGACGGTCGAGCAGTGGGAGCGGGTGGTGGACGAGCGGGCGGCGGCGGCCGACCCCGAGGCCAACCGGCGGGTCGCGGAGCTGCGCTGGCAGATCCTGCGGGCCCTGCACGAGGGCGGCGTCCCCATCGTGATGGGGACCGACTCGCCGCAGATCTTCAGCGTGCCCGGCTTCTCCGTGCACCACGAGATGGCGCTGTGGGTCGAGGTCGGCATGACCCCCTACGAGGTGCTGGAGGCGGGGACCCGGCGCGTCGCCGAGTACTTCGGCACCCTCGACGACTTCGGGACCATCGAGATCGGCCGCCGCGCCGACCTCCTGCTGCTGACCGCCAACCCCATCGACGACATCGCCAACGTCGCGCGGCGCGGCGGAGTCATGGTGAACGGCAACTGGTGGTCGGAGGAGCGGATTCAGGAACGGTTGGCGGGCATCGCGCAGTTCTACGGAAACTGACGGACCGCGGCCGGGGTTCCATCCGGCGCTCGGCGACAGGACTCATCGGGAGTGGAGCTGGCCAGGCAGCGGGCGATTCCGTTCTCGCAAGAGGAATTGGAAGGAAACGTCGGCGCGGCCGACCAACGGAGACAGCATGACTGACCAGACCCTGCCGGCGTTGACCCGGTTCGGCGAGTTCGTGGCCAACTGCGCGGTGCCCCCGGGGGCGCGCCGCGCCGCCCGCGACGCGGTCCTCGACACCGTCGGGGTCGCCCTCGCGGGGTCGGTCGAGCCCGCGGCCCGGATGGTTCGCAGCCTCGCCGACGAGGAGGGCGGCGCCCCCCGGTGCGGCGTCCTCGGCGCGCCCGCGCGCACCGGCGCGGGGTGGGCGGCGCTGGCCAACGGCACCGCCGCGCACGCGCTCGACTTCGACGACATGTGCTTCGTGTCGATGGCGCACCCCAGCGCGCCGCTGGTGGCGGCGGGCCTCGCGGCGGCCGAGCTCGCCGATGCCGGCGGGGCGGCCCTGCTCGATGCCTACTCGGTCGGCTTCGAGGTCGAGGCGGTGCTGGGCCGGGTGATGAACCCCACCCACTACGAGCAGGGGTGGCACGCCACCTCGACCATCGGCACCCTCGGCGCGGCCGCCGCGGCGGCCCGCCTGCTGGGGCAGGACCCGGCCACCACCGTGCGGTCACTCGCCATCGCCGCGGCCGAGGCGTCCGGCCTGAAGGAGAGCTTCGGCACCATGGTCAAGCCGCTCCAGGCGGGGCTGGCGGGGCGGAACGGGGTGCTCGCGGCGATGCTCGCCCGCGCCGGGTTCACCGCCCCCGACCGCGCGGTGGACGGCGCGCAGGGCCTGCTCGTCGCCATGCAGGCGCACGCGCGCGACCTCGGCGACGCCGCGGACGGACTCGGGCGCGACTGGGAGATCGTCGACGGCGGCATCACCGTGAAGCTCTATCCGTCGTGCGCGGCCACCCACCCCACCATCGACACCCTGCTCGACCTGCGGGCCGAGCACCGGTTCACGGCCGACGACGTCGAGGCGGTGGAGGTCGGCGTCGACGCGGTCACCCCCACCGTGCTCATCCACGACCGCCCGCGGACCGGCCTCGAGGGCAAGTTCAGCATGCACTTCTGCGCCGCCTCGGCCGTCGCCCACGGCCGCGTCGATCTGGCGACGTTCGAGCCGGCGGGGGTGTCCGACGTGGTCACGCACGAGCTGCTGCCCCGGGTGACGATGCGCGTCGAGCCCTCGGTGGGCGTCGATCAGCCGCCCCTGACGGAGGCGGCGGTGACCGTGCATCTCGCGGACGGCCGGCGCTGCGCGCGGCGGGTACGCGGCGCGCGCGGCTACCCGAGCCAGCCGCCCTCGGCGGCCGAGCTAGACGCCAAGTTCCTGGCGTGCGCGGCGCGCGCGGTGTCCCCGGCCGCCGCCGACGCGGCGCTGGCGTGGCTGCGCGACCTCGAGCGGCAGCCCGCGGTGTCGGCGCTGGCCGAGTTGGTGCGCGAGCCCGTGCCGGCCTGAGCGACGGCTCCAGCCGTCCGCGCCGCTCGTCTTCAGTCGTGAGGATTGCCCGAACCGATGCCGATTACCGACGAAGCATCTCCGCGGCGCCGCGTCCGCCGCTCCGTTCTCTTCGTGCCCGCGGTGCGGCCGGACCGTTTCGCGAAGGCCGTCGCGACGGGGGCCGACGCCGTCTGCCTCGACCTCGAGGACGGGGTCTCGTTCGCGCAGAAGGACGAGGCGCGCGACAAGGCCTTGGCCCTGCTGTCGGATCGCCCCCAGGTGCGCGCAGAGGTCGTCCTGCGCATCAACGAGCCCGGGTCCGAACTCGGCGAGCGCGACCTCGACGCCCTGCTCGCCTCGGGCGTCCGGCCCGATGCCCTGATGGTGCCCAAGGTCGGCGGTGCCGACACCCTGCAGGCCCTCGAGCGGCGGCTCGCCCCCGCACTTCCGGGCCTGCCGCTGGTGGTGCAGATAGAGACCGCCCGAGGGCTCGCCGCCGTCCACGAGATCGCCACTGCGTCGACGGACATCGCCGTCCTCTTCTTCGGCGCCGTCGACCTGTCGGCCGAGCTGGGCTGCGTCATCGAGTGGGACGCCCTGCTCTACGCCCGCTCCCGGGTGGTGGCGGCGGCCGCCCTCGCCGAGGTCGACGCCATGGACACGCCGTTCATGGACGTGGGGGCGCCGTCCCGGCTCGAGGAGGAATCCCGCGCCACCCGCCGCCTGGGCTTCACCGGCAAGGCCGCCATCCACCCCACCCAGGTGCCTATCATCCAGGCCGCCTTTTCGCCCCCACCCGACGCGGTGGCGTGGGCTCGGCGCATCGTCGCCGCCTACGAAGCCAACGAGGGGGGCGTGCTCCTCGTCGACGGCAAGCTCATCGAGCGCCCGGTCATCGCCTCGGCCCAGCGCATTCTCGACGCCGCGGGTGCGGTCGACCGCGCCCGCGGCAAGGCCTGACGCCGCAACTACCAAGCCACGCGATAGGCTATTCCGATCGTTCCGGCTTCGCGCCCCGGGCGCAGTTGTTCGTCCTGCAGGTGGATGAGAGATCGATAGCCTGCGGCTTCCAACTCACTTCCCACGGCGGCGAGACTGGGGGTCGACGCGGCGGCAATCCCCACTGCGGCAACCGCCTTCCCGCTCTTGGTGCGCGCAGCGACGACCGACAGCCCCAACGTCGCTGCAACACCCAGGAGCGTGCCCCATGTCTTGATCCACCTGCCGGTCTCTACTTGCCCGCAGGCTCGGGCTGTCCGGTCGGTCCGCCGGGCATCGTCCCGGCAGATCCGTACGTCGCCCCGAGAGCGAGCCTCGTTCGTCTGAGCCGCAACATGCGTCGCCCCGGCGAGGACCGTCATCAACACCGCGAACAGCGCCACCGCCTGTCGAAACAGGAACTTCGTCACCATCTCTCCCCCACGAGGGCGCCCGCAAACATCGCTACCGCGCGCGCGCCGCGCTGGTTGCAGGCGGTTGCGAACGCCTTCCACATGAGCCAGACCATCCAGATTCCGCAGCCGGCGGCGAACACGTTCGCGACCAGTGTCGTTCCCGGCGGCATCACCAGCCGGCCCTCGACCGCGGCGGCGACGAGTGCGTCGTTGCCCTGACGCACCGGCGCCGGGAGGCTCGCCAGCGCCGCCAGCAGCAGCGGCCAGCGGGCCAACGCCTGCGTGCCGGCGATGTCGACCAGCCGGACGGTGCGCGGGGCGACGAGCAGGATCAGGCCGAGGAGCGCCGTGATCACGGACCAGTTCACGAGACCCTCAACGATCGGGACCCAAACAGGCACTTGGTGTCCCGGGTGGAAATCGAGCAAGCCGTCCAGATGCACGCCGCCGCCGGCCGCCACCAGTCCGGTCAAGACGACGATGCACAGCCCGATCGCCAGCGCCTGTGCCCCGGCAATGCGTCTGAACGGGTCAAAGAGCCAGCGGGCGACCGTCATCTCGTGTGGTACCCCGGCCCTATCCATCGTCTCACCCATCGGTGTCACCTCCGTCGTCGCCTCCACCCGCATCCTGGCTCTGCGACTCGATCGTGGCGCCCAGATGCGCGATCAGGTCGTCGAGCCGGTTGCGGACAGTCGGGTACGAAACGCCGTAGAGCCGGGCCATCTCCTTCAGGCTGCCGCTGCGCAGGATGAAGGCGAGGGCGAACTCCTGGTCCTCCCTCGCAAGCCGGGACAGGGCGGGCAACAGGTAGTCGCCCTGCACGCCGGTCCCGCAATCGGGGCACGCGAGCTGCACCGCACGCAGGTCGCCACCGCAACTCGGGCACGCTGTCGGCAAGCGACTTGCAGGAGCCATGCATTATGGTTGCACATAAAATAAACATAATCAAATGTAATTTTGATTTATTTTAAATATCATGTGCATCCGATTAACGGCAACTCTGCGGGTACTCCCCCATCGTGTCTTCGTCGCGACCGCCGTTGACCTTGCGGACCCGAAGCAACTGGAAGTATCGTGATGTCACAGACACTACTCGATTCCAGGGATCCAGCATGAGTCACATAGCGGTACGCCTGCCCGATGGAGTCGTCGAGGCTCTCGATGCGGCGGCGAAGGCTCTGGAGCGAAGCCGAGCCGAGATCGTCAGGCAGGCGGTGGAGCGCTATCTGGAGGATTTCGATGATCTGACCGTAGCCCTCGAACGGTTGCATGACCCAACCGATCCGGTGCTGGATTGGGACGAGGTCAGGTATGCACTACTCGATCCGGATCAAGCGAAGCGCAGCCGGGGAGCTGGATCGAGTGCCGGAGCCTGACCGGCGACGCATTGGCCCTCGCGAATCGACCGACTCGCCGAGCAGCCGCTGACGGGTTAGCCGGAATCACTCCTTCACGCCGAGCCGTCGAACCGGGCGAGCAGGCGGCTGAAGTCTGCGAGGGGGACCGCCTCCCCGGTGTTGCGCGACTGGTGCTCGTCGCCGCCGTGGACCACGGCGGCGGCGGCGCAGTCGGGCAGGAGGGGCATGACCCGCCCGAGGGCGGTGAACCAGTCCGACGCGATGGTGGCGCCCGACTTGATCTCGATCGCCGCCAAGCGGCCCCCGGACGGGTAAAGCAGGTCGCATTCCAGGCCGCGGCTGTCGCGGAAAAAGGAGAGCTCGGGCCGGCGCCCGCGGTTGTAGCCGTGCTTCAGGGCCTCCGCCACCACCGCGTTCTCGAAGAGGGCGCCGCGCAGGGGATGCGTCCGGATCTGCCGGACGCTCTCGATGCCGAGGAGCCGGCTCGCCAGCCCCACGTCGTGGAAGTAGAGCTTGGGCGACTTGACGAGTCGCTTGCTCAAGTTGCCGTGGTAGGGCGGCAGGCGGAACACGATGTAGCTGGCCTCGAGCACGGAGAGCCAGTGTCGTGCGGTGGTGTGCGTGACACCCGCGTCGGCGCCGAGTGAGGCGAGGTTGAGCAACTGGGCGATCCGGCCGGCGCACAGGCGCACGAACCGCTGGAACGCGTCGAGGTTCCTGATCTCCAGCATGCGGCGCACGTCGCGCTCGACGTACGTCTCGACGTAGTCGCCGAGGGCCTGGGTGGGGTCGAGCTGCTGAGCATGGATGCGGGGATAGAAGCCCGTGAAGAGCAGGTCGTCCACACCGGTGGCCGCGCCCGTGCTGCGAAGCTCGTCCAGGGAGAACGGCAGCAGCCGCAGCAGGGCGGTTCGGCCGGCCAGGGACTGGTCGATCCGATCCGACAGCAGGAACTGTCCGCTGCCGGTCAGCACGAAGAGGCCGTTCCCGCCGTGGTCGTCCGCGAACACCTGCAGCCAGGAGAGCAGCGACGGGACGCGCTGGATCTCGTCGAGAATGACGCCGCCGGGCCACGTCGCGATGAACCGCTTCGGGTCCTCCTCGGCGAACTGCCGGTGGTTCGGCGATTCGAGGTTGACGTAGGCGAGATCCGGCAGGGCGGTTCGGCAGAGCGTCGTTTTGCCCGACTGTCGCGGCCCGGTGACGGTGACGAAGGGGTACCGGCGGAAGAGCTCCCCGAGCAGCGGTGCAATCGTCCGTTGGACCACGAAATGTGATCCTAGTCAGGTCTCGCACAAATTGAAAGTAGTACTTTCGATTTGTGCGCCGTTCGCGCTCGCCGCACTGACCGGTTGCTCCGGTCTCTGGAATCACGGTAGGTCGACGGGTCGCTGCGGCTGTCCGTGCTCGCTGAGGAACGGCTCGATGTCTTCGCCGGGCTCGACGAGCGCGATCAGGTCATGTGGGAATCCGGCCGGGGCGGCGGTGTTCTCGGCGGCCTGGTCGAGTATCGAGCGGGCCAGGGCCTCAAGGCCGCACCCCTGCCGTTCAGCGCGCCGTCTGAGCCTTGCCTTCGACTCCGGCGACAGGTTGCGGATCGTGATGCTCGCCATGGCGCCCCTCAGTCACGCTGGTCGCCGCCTGCCGCCCGGAACAGACCCGGCCAGTTCAGTAGCACGGAGATCGTGGGCACGGCCTCCGCTCGGAGGGTGACGAAGCGCCCGTCCGGCGACACGTCGTACGAGGGCGGCTGCTGGTAGATGCGGAACCCGTCCTCGAGCAGACGGACCGGCGCGCCGAACTCGAAACCGGCCGACGTGTCGACGGTCACCGCCATCAGGGCGCGGCCCTCCAGGTAGTACAGCGTGCGGCCGTCTCTCGCCCATACCGGCTCGATGCCGCCGTTGGGAGACAGGCGCGCGGGCGGGGCCGGTCCCGGGTAGGCGCGCACCCAGACCTCCTCCTGCCCGGTTGCATTCGACGTGTAGGCCAGCCATTCGCCGTCGGGCGAGAGGGCCGCCGCGAACCCCTCGCCGATACGGCCGCGCGCGACCGGGCGCGGTTCGGCGTCCTCTCGCGGGGCGAACTCGATGAGGCGGCTTGCGTTGACGTCGACGGCAATCAGATTGCCGGTGGAAGACCACGCGTGCGCATGGAAGTGGCCGCTCGGACCGAGCCGCTCCGGCGGGCCGCCGCCGTCGGCGGACACCCACGCGAGCCCCCCGTCCGCCTCGTAGACGATGCGGGCCCCGTCCGGGGTCCAGAGCGGACTCGCGTTGGTGAAATCGTCGAAGGTGAGCCTGATGGGGGGGCGCCCCTCCAGGTCGAACACCCAGATGTCGCCAGCGACCGCGAGCGCGAGCCGGCGTCCGTCCGGGGAGAGCCGCGGGTTTCTCGGGGCGTTCAGGTCGGGAATCGCGCCGGGCGCCCACTCGTCGCCGGTCGATTCGAGCCATTGCACTGAGCCGGCCGCCTCGTCGCCGCGCCATGCGACAGTCCCGGTGCGCGACACCGAGAACGACCCCCAGAAGCCGAAGTAGCCGACGTCGTTGGCCACCACCGTCGGACTTCCCGCGAGTTGCAGCCGTCGGTGGTCGAACGGTTGCGCGAGCAGGCGGCGGTCCTCCATGAACAGCAGATGGCCGGCCCCTGCCGAGTCCGGCGACGGCGCGTAGGCGGCGGACCGCGGGGTCGCGAGCAGCCGCGTCGGATCCTGCGCGTCCGGAGCGGCGTCCAGCGTCCCGACGTAGAGGCCGTTGACGTCCGGCTCCTGCGACAGGCGCTGGTAGATGAAGTGGCGGCCGTCGGGGAGGAAGCGCGGTGAGGCGTGGACGATCTCGCCGCGTGCCTCGTCCACCGTCGTGACCGGCGCCGGCGTGCCGCCCCTGGCGGAGACCTGCATGATCCCGGTCCGACCGCCGAACACGATGACGTCGTCCTCGTTCCAGCTTCCGCCCGAGAAGCCGAAGCCGTCGCCGATGGACTCCACCACGCCCTCGGCGACGTCGACCCGCTTCACCGTGGTCCCGTCGCTGAATCCGACGAACCGGCCGTCCGGAGACCAGAACAGCGGCGAGCCGACGACCTCCGCGGGCGCCACCTCGCGAGTGTTGCCGGATGCGAACGAGTGGATCCGAAGATGGGGCTCGCGGTCCTCGTCGCCTTCCATGTAGGCGAGATACCGGCCGTCGGGTGACAGCTCCAGGATTGGACTCGCGTTCTCCGTCACGGGAATCGTGAACCGCACGGGTTCGGGGACCGGCGGCCCGGGCGCCGGCAGGGCCCGGACGCCGAGGCCGGCGACGATCGCGGCCAGCACCGCGGCGACGGCCAGCTCTGCCGTGCGGCGCCCCCGGCCGGGTGCGGACGCGGGCATCGCGTCGGCGGCCGGGCGGTCGGGGTCCTCGAACGCCCCGAGCAGGCCGAGCCGGACGTCGGCGATGTCCCGCAGGCGCTCCCCGGGGTCCTTGGCGAGGCAGCGGCGCAGCACGCCCGACACCGCCCGCGGCACGTCGGCCGACAGCGACGCCCAGGCCGGCTCCGACTTGATGACCTCGGCGAGGATGCCGGTCACGTCGTCGCCCTCGAACGCCTTGCGCCCGGTGAGCATCTCGTAGACGACGGCGCCGAACGCCCACACGTCGGCGCGGCGGTCGACGGGCCGGCCCCGCGCCTGCTCGGGCGACATGTAAGCTGCCGTCCCCACGATGACGCCTAGTTGCGTCGCCGCCGTCGCCATCGTCGACGAGTCGTGCGCATCGCCCGACGCGGGCCCCGCCTCGAGCGCCTTGGCGAGGCCGAAGTCGAGCACCTTGACGGCGCCGTCGTCCCGCACCTTGACGTTGGCCGGCTTGAGGTCCCGGTGGATCACGCCGGCCCCGTGCGCCGCCTCCAGGGCGTCCGCAATGCGGGCCGCGATGTCCAGGGCCTCGTCGAGGGGAATCGGCCCCCGGGCGATCCGTTCCTCCAGGGTGGGCCCCTCGACCAGCTCCAGCACCAGCGCCCGGGTGCCGCCGTCCTCCTCCAGGCCGTGAATCTGCGCGATGTTCGGGTGGTTGAGCGACGCGAGCAGCTCGGCCTCGCGCTGGAACCGGGCCAGCCGGTCCGGGTCGGCGGCGAACGCGTCGGGGAGGATCTTCAGGGCGACGTCGCGGTTCAGACGGGTGTCGCGGGCGCGGTGTACCTCGCCCATCCCGCCCGCGCCGAGGGGGCGGGCGACGTCGAAGTGCCCGGCGAAGCGGTCGCCCGCGTTCAGCGGCATGCTTCACCTCGGCCAGGAACCAGGGCCTCCCGTCGCGTGCGAGGAGAAGAGTCCACCTTGCGCTTTTCCGTGGTCGACGAGGGGCCCGTCGCAGACGCGATCCCCGCCTGTATGCCGGCCATTGACTACGACATCCTATTCCGGTCGCGACCATTTTGCGACAGCCCGTCGTCCGTTCGACACGCCCGGCAGAGGAGCGCCGGGCAGTGGGCCGGCTCTCCATCTCCCTCGAGACTCTGTCTCAGTTTCTCCGACCGGGTGCGGAAACAGGGGGTGGAAGCGAAGGGAGAGGCACGAACCAGGTTCCTCTTGTAAAGCTAGGAGAGTGATGGTAGCGTTCCTCTAGAACAGCTAGGAGACAGCATGGACACCACGAAGTCCGCCGCCCTGCTCCCCGGCACCCTCGACCTCCTGATCCTCAAGGCCATCTCGCTCGACCGCCTGCACGGCTACGGGGTGCTGCTCCGCATCCGGCAGATCTCGGGAGAGGCCCTCGACGTGCCGCAGGGCTCGCTCTACCCGGCCCTCTACCGGCTCGAGCACCAGGGGCTCGTCGAGTCGGAATGGGGCGAGAGCGAGAACCGGCGCCGGGCCAAGTACTACCGCCTGACCGACGCCGGCCGGCAGCGGCTCGATGAAGCGGCGGCAGGCTGGGAACGGCTCGCCGCGGCCATGGCCGCCGCCCTGCAGGCCACCCCCCGCGAGGCGTGACGTGCTCGCGCGCCTGCGTTCGTTCCTGACCGCGTGGATCGGGCGGGACCGCTTCGAGGGCGTGCTCGACGAGGAGGTGCGGTTTCATCTCGAAGCGTGCACGGAGGAGCTGGTGCGCGCCGGGGTGCCGAGGCGGGAAGCCGCGCGCCGCGCGCGGGTGCAGTTCGGCAGCATCGAGTCCGCGAAGGACGACTGCCGGCAGGCACGCGGCCTGCGGCGCGCCGACGAGCTGGAGCGGACGATGACCAACATCCGACTCGGGTTCCGCACGCTGTTCAAGACGCCGCTCGTCACCGGCGTGGCGATCGTGTCGCTGGCCCTCGGCATCGGCGCCAATGCGGCCATCTTCTCGCTCTACAGCCAGTTCCTCCTGCGGCCCCTGCCCGTGGCGGAGCCCGAGCGCCTGGTCAACCTCGAGAGCCCGGGACCGAAGCCGGGATCCTGCCGCGCCAGCAACGCCGGCGGATGCGACCACGTGTTCAGCTACCCGATGTTCCGTGACCTCGCGGGCGGCCAGACCGTCTTCTCCGCGCTCGCGGCGCACAGGGGCCTCGACGCCAACGTGGCCTACCGGGGCCGGGCCGTCACCGCCTGGGGCGCGCAGGTCTCGGGGTCGTACTTTTCGGCGCTGGGCCTGCGGCCGGCCGCCGGCCGCCTGTTCGGCCCCGAGACCGACGAGCCGATCGGCGGCCATCCCGTGGTGGTCCTGAGTCACGACTTCTGGCAGACCGAGCTCGACGGATCGCCGGACGCGATCGGGGACGTCCTCGTCGTGAACGGCCGGTCGCTGACCATCGTCGGCGTGTCGCCGGCGGGGTTCCGCGGCACCACGATCAACAGGCCGTACGCGTTCTTCGTGCCGATCACGATGCGCGGCCTGCTCTCGCATGAAGGGGACGGCGGGTTCGAGGACCGGCGCGCCTACTGGACCTATCTCTTCGCCCGCCTCGCCCCCGGCGTGTCGATCGACCAGGCGCGCGCGGCCCTCGAGCCGCTGTACCGGAGCATCCTGGCCGAGATCGAGGCGCCGCTGCAGACGGGCATGAGCACCGAGGCGATGACCCGGTTCCTCGACAGACCCCTGCGGGTCGAACCGGGATGGCAGGGGCAGAGCGCGTGGCACGACAACCGGGGCGGGCAGCGCGTCGCCCTGTTCTTCCTCTTCGGGATCACCGCCGCCGTCCTCCTGATCGCGTGCGCCAACGTCGTCAACCTGCTGCTCGCCCGCGCGGCCGCCCGATCCGGCGAGATGGCGGTGCGGCTCGCGCTGGGTGCGTCGCGCCGGCATCTCCTGGCGCAGCTCCTGACCGAGTCCTGCCTCCTCGCGGTGCTGGCCGGCGCGGCCGGGCTGGTGGTCGCGCACTGGACGCTGCGCCTCGTCTGGACCCTCGTGCCTCCCCTCGTCGCGGACATCTTCCGGGCGGCGCTCGACCCGTACGCCGTGCCGTTCACCGCCGCCGCTTCGCTGGCGACCGTGGTCGTCTTCGGTGTTTTCCCCGCGCTCCACGCGACCCGTGGGGACCCCCTCGCGGCGATGAAGGACGTCGCCGGCCAGTCGGGCGGCGCCCACTCGGCGACGCGCTTCCGCCACGGCCTGGTCGTGGCCCAGCTCGCCCTGGCGACGACGCTGCTCGCGGTGGGGGGGCTCTTCATCCTGAACCTGCACAACGTGAATCGCGTCGACCCGGGGTTCCGCACGGACGACGTGGCCACGTTCCACGTGGCTCCCGGGCTGAACGGCCACGATCCGGTGCGCAGCCGGGCCGTGTACGAACGCATCGGCGAACGTCTGTCGGCGCAGCCCGGCGTGACCGGCGTCACCGCCGCCTCGCGCCTCCTGCTCGACGGCGGCCTCGGCCGGCCCGCCGATGTGAGGGTCGACGGGGTCGAAGCGGAGCCGGACACGGACCGCGCGACGCGGCTGGAGCGTATCGGGACCGACTATTTCCGCACCCTCGGCATCCCCCTTCTCTCGGGCCGCACGTTCTCGGCGTTGGACACCCTCGGGGCGCCGCGGGTCGCGATCGTGAACGAGTCGTTCGCCCGCGAGTTCGATCTCGGGCGCGATGCGGTGGGACGGCGCATCGGGCGCGGCGGCCCCGACGCCGAGCTCGACATCGAGATAGTCGGGCTCGTCGGCGACATGCGGAGCAGGCTGCGGAGCGACGTTGCGCCGCCCGTCGTCTTCGTCCCGTATCGACAGGAAGAGGAGATCGGCGGTCTCTGGTTTTACGTCCGGAGCTCGGCGGGGTCCGATGCGGTGGTGCGCTCCGTTCCCGCCGTCGTCGCCGCCGTCGATCCGAACCTGCCGGCGGCGTTTCCCATGCCCTTGTCCCGGGCGGCCGAGATGAACACGACGGACGATCGCATGGCGGCGGGGCTGCTGGCGTCCTTCGCGGCCCTGGCGGCGCTCCTCGCCGCGGTCGGGCTCTACGGCGTGCTCGCCTACGCGGTGGCGCAGCGCACGCGCGAGATCGGCCTGCGCATGGCCCTCGGCGCGGACGCGGCGCGGCTGCGCGCGATGGTGTTCGGCCAGGTCGGGCGCATGGCCCTCGCGGGCGGCGCGCTCGGGCTCGCGGCGGCGCTCGCCTTCGCGCGCGTCGCGCAATCGGTGTTCTACGAGATCGAGGGCATGCCGCTCGCCGTCGCCGCCGCCGCCGCGGCGGGGCTGGCCGCCGTGGCCCTCGCCGCCGGGCTCGTCCCCGCCCATCGGGCGTCCCGCGTCGACCCGATGGACGCGTTGCGGCATCGGTAGATTCCGGGTGGAGACGAGGACGGGAGCGTTTCGAGGGCCCCTCGACGAGGAGGTGCGGTTTCACCTCGAGGCCCTGCACGGAGGATCGGGGGCGTGACGAGGCCGACGGCCGCCCCCAGGTCAGGCGCCGGACCCGGGGGCGTCGAACAGGGCCGTCACGTCGACGGCGAATCCGGCCAGCAGCCGCGAGGTCGCCGTGTCGCCGGGCGCGAACACGCCGTGCTCGACGTATCCGCTCTCTTCGAGGGCGAGCACGGTGATCGTCTCGTTGCGGGGATCGACGATCCAGTACTCGGGAATGCCCGCCTCGGCATAGTCGGCGCGCTTGACGACCAGGTCCCGGTCCGGGTCGTCCGGGCTGACGACCTCGGCCACCAGGTCGGCACCCGGCCAGTAGCGGTCCCGGCAGCGGGCATCCGCGCGGTCGCGGAGCAGCAGCAGGTCGGGTTCGCGGAACTTGCCCTCGCGGATGCGCAGGCGCAACGCGGCGAACACCACGACCCCCCGGCGCGGCTCGAGATGCGCGTGGAACAGGCGATAGAGAAGCGCGAGGATCGCCTGGTGGGTGAAGGTCGGCATCGGCAGCTCTTCGATGCGGCCGTCGGTGAACTCGACCAGACGCTTGCACCTGTCCGTGAGCCACAGATACTCCTCGTCGCTCCAGGCGCCTTGGGGCGGAAGGATCTCGCGCAGTAGGGCGTGCAGCGCTTCCGGCGTCGTGGGCGGCGCGGCCGGCGCCGCATTGGCGAGCGTCATTGCCTCCCATCGTATCGCCGGGAGCGTGCCGCGGCAAGACGCTGCCGGGGTGAGTTCTGCGGCCCCGTCGGGAAGCCGGTGGAAGCGGGGAGCAGGACCGCGGCACGACTACCGGGGCGGTGCTCTGCATCCGGCAGGTCTCGGGAGAGGCGCTCGACGTTGCCCCATGTCTTGCGGGGATTCGACGCTGCCGCTCGGCGCGGGCGCTCTCACGCCGGCGCGGTGACGGCGGTCAGCCGACCAGAGATCTCGCGCAGGCGGAGCCACTGCTGGTAGTAGAAGGGGAGCAGGGTCACCGACTCGGCGAACTCGAAGACGTACATGACGACGGCGAGCACCATGCCGTACTCGACGGTCCGCTCCGCCGCCTCCGCCACCGAGAAGACCAGCAGGCCCACCATGAGCACCCAGACGATGCCGAAGTTGGCCGCCTCGAGGTCGGAGAGCTTGATGTTCCAGCGCATCATGTCGCGGAGGTGGCGGCCGACGCGGGCGGGGTCGCCGCTCTCGACGGCGTCGACCTCGCGCTCGTGCTCGTCGTTGAGGCCTTCGTTGTAGCGGGTGGTCAGGTTCCCGGTCAGGGCGTAGAGGACGACGGTGGCGGCGGCGACGGCGAGACAGCCGAGGAACACCGGCCGGTTCAGGGCCGACAGGATGAGGACGGTGCCGGCGAGGCGGATGACGCTGGTGACGAGGTCGGGCAGCGAGTTCTCGAAGAACTCGACCATCTCCCAGAGCATCCCGAGGCGGGCCGTCCGCGTCGACGTGCTCTCGGCCGGGCGGTCGACCAGTTCCTCGCCCAGCCGCGCATAGATCCGGGCGTAGGCCCGGCTGTCGACGAGGCGGCGGACGATCGCGATGGCCATCGCGGCGATGCCGAGTCCCGCGAGCTCGTAGAGGCCCTGCCGCGAGTCGGCGAGCACGCTGTCGATGGCCCGGCCGATGACGAGCGGGAACAGCGTCCAGCCCGCCGCCTCGAGCACGACCAGCGACAGGGTGAGGGCGAAGCGTCCGGCGAAGCGTCTGAACAGCGTGAGCATCGGCGCGGTCTCCGGCGATGTGTTGGCTCCTGCCCGATCCTTACGGATCGCGGCGGCGGAACGATGCACCTGTCGGTCGACCGCCCAAGGGCGCAACGCCTCGGACGGCCACCGGGAGTCCCGGGCTCCCCGCGGACGACGCCCGCCGGTGAACCGCCCGCCGGCGCGACGCCCTGGGCCGCCGCGAGGAGTCCCGGATTTCCCCGCGGACGATGCCCGTCGGCGAACCGTCGCTGGCGCAACGTCCTGGACCGTCGCGAGGAGCCCCGGATTTCCTCGCGGACGATGCCCGTCGGCGAACCGTCGCTGGCGCAACCGGCGCGGTGAGGCGACAATCTCCCGCATGACCGCGCCCCTGTTCGACCTGCTGCCGACCGGCGAGGCGTCCAGCGACGACCTCCTCGACCGCTTCCTCGACTACGTCGACCGGCTGGGCCTGACCCTCTATCCCGCCCAGGAGGAGGCGATTCTCGCCCTCCTCGAGGACCAGCACGTCATCCTGAACACGCCGACCGGCTCGGGCAAGTCGCTGGCCGCGTTCGCGCTGCACTTCGCGTCGCTCGCCCGCGGCCGGCGCTCGGTCTACACCTGCCCCATCAAGGCGCTCGTCAACGAGAAGTGGATGGACCTGTGCCGCGAGCTCGGCCCCGACAACGTGGGGCTCGCCACCGGCGACGCCACCGTCAACCGCGACGCCCCGGTGCTGTGCTGCACGGCCGAGATCCTCGCCAACATCGCCCTCCGCGAGGGGGAGGCGGCGGCGGTGGACGACGTGGTGATGGACGAGTTCCACTGGTACGCCGACCGCGACCGGGGCGTGGCGTGGCAGGCGCCGCTGCTGACCCTGCCGCAAACGCGCTTCCTGCTGATGTCGGCGACGCTCGGCGACGTGTCGTTCTTCGAGGAGGAGCTCACGCGGCGCACCGGCCGGCCGACGGCGGTCGTCACCTCGAGCGAGCGGCCGGTGCCGCTGGAGTACGCCTACTCCGAGGAGCCCCTCGCGAAGGCGGTGGAGCGGCTGGTCGAGGCCGATCGGGTCCCCGTCTACGTGGTCCACTTCACGCAGAAGGACGCCGGCGCGAGCGCGCAGAGCTTCACGAGCCTGCAGATCGCGACGCGGGCCGAGAAGCAGGCGCTGGCCGCCGCCGTCGAGGACGTGCGCTTCTCGACCCCCTACGGCCCCCGCGTCCGCACCTGGCTGAAGCACGGCATCGGCATCCACCACGCGGGCCTGCTGCCCCGCTACCGGGTGCTCGCAGAGCGGCTCGCCCAGCGGGGCCTGCTCAAGGTCATCTGCGGCACCGACACGCTGGGGGTCGGCGTCAACGTGCCCATCCGCACCGTGCTCTTCAGCCGGCTCTCGAAGTACGACGGCGAGAAGACGGCGGTGCTCACGGCCCGCGACTTCCACCAGATCGCCGGGCGCGCCGGGCGCAAGGGCTTCGACGAGCGCGGCTACGTCGTGGCCCAGGCCCCCGAGCACGTCATCGAGAACCGGCGGCTGGCCGAGAAGGCGAAGGCCGGCAAGAAGGTGGTCCGCCGCCAGCCGCCGCGCGGCAACTTCGCGCCCTGGGACGGGGCGACGTTCGAGCGGCTGGTGCGCGCGCGCCCGGAAAGGCTCAGGTCGCGCTTCGCGGTCTCGCACGGCATGCTGCTCAACGTGCTGTCGCGCCCCGGCGACGGCTGCACGGCGATGCGCCGGCTCGTGCGCGACAGCCACGAATCGGACGTGGCGAAGCGCGCGCACCGCCGCCGCGGGTGGCAGCTCTTCCGCGCGCTGGTGGCGCGCAAGGTCGTCGAGATCGTGCCCCGCACCGCCGAGGGCTCGCGGCTTCGGGTGAACGTCGAGCTCCAGGACGACTTCTCGATGGACCAGGCGCTGTCGCTCTACCTCATCGACACGATTCCGTTGCTCGACCCCGACGCCGAGAGCCACGCGCTCGATCTGCTCACGCTGGTGGAGAGCATCCTCGAGAACCCGGCCGCGATTCTGTACCGGCAGCTCGCGAAGCTGAAGGCGGAGGCGGTGGCGGAGATGAAGGCGGCCGGGATGGACTACGAGGATCGCATGGCCGAGCTCGAGAAGCTCGAGCACCCCAAGCCGCTCGCCGATTTCGTCTACTCGACGTTCAACGACTTCGCCGACCGCCACCCGTGGGTGGGCGAGGAGAACATCCGGCCCAAGTCGATCGCACGCGAGATGTTCGAGACGTACCTCTCGTTCGCCGACTACGTCCGGGAGTACGGCCTCGAACGCATGGAGGGGCTGCTGCTGCGGCACCTCGCGAGCGTCTACAAGGTGCTGCGGCAGACGGTGCCCGACGGCCGGAAGACCGACGAGGTCGTGGAGATGGAGCTCTATCTCCGGGACCTCGTGCGCCGGGTCGACTCGAGTCTGATCGAGGAGTGGGAGCGGATGCGCGATCCGGACTTCCAGGCCGTGCGCGCGGAGGAGGCGGAGCCGGCCGCGCCCGGCCGCGACGAGCCGGTCGACGTGACGCGCGACGCGCGCGCGTTCACCGCCGCCATCCGCGCGCGCGTGTTCGCGCTGCTGCGCGCGTGGTCGACCGGCGACGACGAGGCCGCGCTCGAGGTCCTCGACGCGGCGCGCGATGGGGCGGGAGAGACATGGACGGCCGAGCGGCTGTCGCGCGCTCGGGAGGCGTTCGCGGCCGAGAACGGCGGCCTGCGCCTCGACCCCGAGGGCCGCAACCGGCGGCACACGCACACCGAGCCGTCGGACGACGGCGCGTCGTGGCGGGTGGAGCAGATGCTGGTGGACGTGGAGGCGCACAACGACTGGGTGGCCGAGCTCGAGGTCGACCTGGCCGCCTCGCGCGCCGCCGGCGAGCCGGTCATGCGTTTGCTGCGACTGGAGAGCCTTGCGCCGTAGATATCAGGCGTGTGCCGGGCGGTCTGCCGGCGCTTCCGCGACCGGGGGCGGGCCGGTGGTGGACGCGGGCCGTTGCCGGCGCATTTCCTCGAGCCGGTCGTGGGCGAGCATGTTCTGGATGAGCGGCAGGTAGAAGACGCCGTCGTCCCGCACCCGCACGGCGTCGTCCGAGACCGAGACCCACCCGATCTCCTCCAGCGCCCGCCAGACCACGGCGTGCTCGTCGACGACGTCGCGGCCGAGCAGCTTCCGGTAGGCGGCGCGGTCGACGGCCAGCCCCTGCATCTCCTGGAAGAGCAGGTGCAGCCGCAGGTCCGCCGGCGTGTAGTGGAACCCCCGCATCACCGGATAGCGTTGCTCGCGGATGCACCGGAAGTACTCGTCCACCCGCACGTGGTTCATGAACGCCCATCCCGGCGACTGCGGGGTGCCGAAGAAGAACGAGATGCCGGCGTAGCCCCAGCCCCAGGCGTCGCATCCGATCGGTCCGCCCCCGTTCGACGCGAACGGCTTCCTGAACAGCTCCTCGTACAGGTACGAGCTCGGTACCGGCGCGTCGCGCCGCTCGAAGTCGTAGGCGGTCACCTGGGTGTAGCCGCGGGCCTCGAGCACGGCCTTGCCGGCGCGGTACATCTCCAGGTTCTCCTCCTGGGAGGGCAGCTCGCCCCGGCGGTTGCGGGCGAAGTCGGTGCGCCCGGCGACGTTCAGCTCATAGTGGGTGATGTGCGCGACCCCGGTGGCCGCGACCGTCTCGAGGTCGCGCACCATCTGCTCGATGGTCTGGTTGGGCCAGCCGAAGATGAGGTCGACGCTGATGGGCAGGTCGAGCTCCCGGCACGACTCCAGGGTGCGGAACACCTGGTCGGCCCGCTGCCGGCGGCCGCTCGCCTTGATCAGCTCCTCGTCGAGCTGCTGCACCCCCATGCTGATGCGGTTCATGCCGCACTGCTTCATCGCGGCCAGCTTGTCGTGGCTGAAGGTCTGGGGAATACCCTCGAGGGTGATCTCGATGTCGGCGGGAATGTCGAAGACGCCCCCCACGATCTCCATCAGCCGCGCGTACTGGTGCGGCCGGTAGAGGTTCGACGTCCCGCCGCCGAAGTAGATGCTGGCGAGCTCGGCCCCCGCGAAGTGGTCGCGGAACAGGTCGCCCTCGCGCTCGAGATGCTCCAGGTACTCGTCGAGCTGCCGCTGGCCGGTGTAGATCTCGGTCGGAAACAGGCAGAACCCGCAGCGGTCGGGGTCGGTGGGCAGGCAGTACGGGGTGCCGACGTAGAGGTTGACCCGCTTGGGTATCTCGCGGTCGGTGCGCTCCCGGGCGCGCAGCACCGCGTCCATGGGGACGTCCTGCTCGGCCCAGTGCACGGGGGACGGATGGCCGTGCAGCACCTTGTTGCTCTGGCGCCGCTTTCGGTGCTTCTCGACGAACGCCTTGGCCGTCCGGACGTCGCGCATGGATGCTCGATGAGGTGCGCCCGCGGTTCACGCGGCGGCGCTCGCCGCGGCGCCTGTTCCGCCCAATTGTAGCACCGGCGACTGGCGCGGGCTCCCGCGCCGCCCGCGCCGCCGGTGCCGCGTGCTCGGTCGACTTGCCACAGTCCCGTCTCGAACGCCGCCCCAAGGGGAGCGCACGCCCGCGTTCGCCGCGTGGTCGAGCACCGGTGGGGCGGCGTAGCTTGGTCCGGTTGGGCCGGGCCGCGGGCGCTGGCGTGGCGATTCGGCGTCGGTGCTGCGGGGCGCAGCCGAGCCCGGATCATCCTCTCCCTCGCTCCTGATACTCCCGGATGTGGCCTCGCTGGACGATCCACAGCTTGCCGTCCATGGTGTTCCCAGCAAGTGCGGCGGCCAGAGTGCGGAATGCCTGAAGCAGGTCTCCCGCGCCGGACCCGTCCGGCAACCGGAGAACCGCGATGCCGGCATGGCGCGACGGTGTGAATCGAATGGGGTTGCTGAAATCCAGGTCGAGCGTGACGAGGCACTTGCGGTCGGCACGACAGACTTCCGCGATCTGCTCGTCGCTGGTTGACGAGAGTCCCTCTTCGGCCACCGTGGTGACCTGATGCCCGGCCGCACGCAGGATGGCGGCGCCCCGCCGGCCGAGGTTCTCGTCGAGCTTGATTTTCACGCCGAGGTCTCCAGCGGTACGTTGACGTACCGTTCGCGGGACATCTCGGCACCGTAGGCGATGCAAGCCAGGACGTCCGCCTCCTCGACGCCGGGATACTCGTCGAGAAGCTGCTCGACCGTCCACCCGTCGGCGAGCAGGTCGAGCACCAGGGACACCCAGATACGGTGCCCCCGGATGCAGGGCTTGCCGAAGCACACCTCCGGGTCTATCGATATGCGGGAGAGGAGCTCGTTTCTGTTCATCGGAAGCCTCCGTGTTCATCTTGCCACTATCCGGCGCCCGCCGCCCCGTTCTCGTGCACGCTCTGGACCCTCGGCGAAGCGGTGCTGCCCGGGACGAAGAGCATCTCGGGCCAGCACACGGGTCGGCGCAGCCCGGGCGCGTGGTTCGACAGGTCCGATTCGAACGCGTTCTTCAATCGGTCGGCCGTGGCCGCGTGCGCGGTCGCCGTTCCGCATCTCCCGGGTTCGATGCCGGTGCTCTTGAGCGTCGTGCCATTCAACAGCTTCAGCAGTTCCCAGTCGCGCATCGGCCTCGGCTGGCCGTCGATCTCCATCACGCCGAAGATCAGGCGGTGTACGAGCGAGCCGGTGCCCGTCACCTCGTCCTCGATCGAGAGGACCAGGACAGGAGCGGGCAGGCCATCGAGCGCGGCGACCCTCGCCGGCAGGTTGCGCGCCTCGTCCAGGGCGATGTCGAAGAGGGTGTGGCCGACGCCGAGCACGCGCGACGCCGCGTTCGGGCCACGGAGACCGCGGTCGAACACCAGTCCGTCGTACCGGTCGCGTACGGCATAGCTGCGTGACTTCCACGCCTCCGGCGCCTTGATTTCCAGTCCGTCGGGATGCTTGAACACGCGCCGCTTGTGTCTGCCGACAGCCAGGGTGAAGAACCGTTCGAGGTCAGGCACGTCGACTTGCGGCAGATCCCTGCCGACCTGCTGAAAGTCGAAGTGGGACACGCTGCCGAGCAGTTCCCGTACGGTCTCCACGACGTCGCGTCCCCCGAGCGTGGCCGTGGCCTCGTCGAACCAAGCCGTCAGGCGCTCCCCGGACATCCCTTGGGCGCCGGAGTACAGCTCGTTGAAGAGGGCGGGGCCGGCCATGCCGATGACGAGTTGCGAGATGTCCTCCCGCTGCTCCATCACGGCGAAGAGCGCCTGTTGCACCCGCTCCAGCTTCTCGTTCAGCAGGTCCCAGATGCGCGCCTCGACGGTGTCCGGGTTCCGCAGGATGTAGGCGGTGACCGGCCGGCTCTGGCCATAGCGCGACAGCCGGCCCACGCGTTGATGGAGCCGCATCGGGTTCCACGGCATGTCCACGTGCACCAGCACGGCGCAGCGCTCCTGCAGATCGATGCCCTCGCCGCCGGCCTCCGTCGACACCAGGAAACGCACCCGCCCCGCATTGAACGCCTCGGCAGCCTGTTCGCGCGGCTGGTTGACTGTCCTGGGGCCCCCCGCCGCCTGCTTCAGCCCGTCGAGCCGGTCGTCGCCGTTGATGAAGGTGGCGCTTCCGAAGCCGAACTGCCGATGCAGGGCGTTCACGACGAGGGCCTGGGTGGTCTTGTACTCGGTGAACAGCAGTACGGGTTCCGCGGGCGGCAACTCATCGCGGACCAGGGCGACGAGGCGTTCGATCTTCGTCTCCGCGACCACCTCGTCCGTCAGCGCCACCAGATCGTCGAGCCGCTCGATCTCGTCCTTCATGAGCACGATGGCGGCGGAGCCGGGCAGCGCCTCCTCCGCTTCGGCGACCTCGTCCAACGTCGCCTGGTCGTCCGGGGCGCCGACGGTGGCAGAGCCGTTCGCGGCCGCGTGGCCGACGACGTGCGCCAGCATCGCCCGCCGCCTGGACAGTGCATGCCGGATGGCCGCAATCGAGCTGGCGGCCAGCTTTTGGAGCGTGGTCAGCACTAGCATGCGCGCCGTCTGCGCGCGGCCGTCGAGCGTCGCCGCGTACGCCCTGCCGTCCAGAATAAAGGCGCTGAGTGTCTGGTAGAAGCGGGACTCTGCTTCGCTGAACCGGTACTCCTGGTTCTGCACAGCCACCGGCTGGAACAACCGGTTGCCCTGAAGATCGGTGGCGGTCGCCTTGTTGTTCCTGATCATCGCCTGCGGCAGCAGGGCCAGTTGACCGGCACCGTCCCTCTCCGGGTCGAACAGGTCGGGACGCAGGAGGCCCATCAGACCGAAGAATCCGTAGTCCTTCCCGCGGTGTGGCGTGCCGGTGAAGAACAGCAGCGAGTTGATCTTCCGCCGCGCCTCCAGGTCCGCAACCAAGCCGTAGGCGAGCGTCGCCCCGGTCTTCTTGTCGAGCCCCAGATGGTGGGCCTCGTCCACGACCACCAAGTCCCACGGCTCGGCGTCGAGCAGTCGCTGGCGGGCGCCACGGCCGTCACCACGCAGTGTGTGAAGCGATGCCACGACCTGCGACGCCGTGTCCCAGAAACCCCCGCGTCGCGTGTCCGCCTCGGCGACGTAGCGCTGCAAGCGAATGTCGAACATGTCCTTCAGGCGAAACTGCCACTGCGGCACGAGTTTCGCCGGCGCCAGGATCAGCAGCCGGCGCACCCGCCCGGACGCGACCAACGGCATCAGCACCAAGCCGCATTCGATGGTCTTGCCGAGTCCGACGTCGTCCGCCACCAGCCAGCGGAACGGCCACGCCCGGTTCACCGTCCGGCACACCCACAACTGATGGGGCAGCAGCCGCACGCGGGACCGCGAGAAGACGCCCCATTGATCGTTGACGGACGCGATGGCCAGCGCCTGGGCCCGCACCAGCGCGTCCACTGGATCGTCGAGCGCCCCGTCACGAAGCGTCGACCGGAGCGATGGCGTGGCGACGAGTTCGTCGGCGGGGATCTGCTCCAGGACGCCAGCGAACCGGACGACAACCGTGGCGCCCATGTCGGCAACGACGCGTCCGGCACGGTGGCGTCGATGGGTGACCGGCGTGCCGGGATCGAGGCGCGATGCCGCTCCTGTCATTGCGTCTGTCCGGCCGCGGAGTCGTCAGCGCTATCCGCAGACTCCTCCCGAAAGCCCGGCGACTCGATGCCGGCCTGCTCAAACCACCGTTCGCGAATCTTCTGATACTTGCTACGGGTGACGATCTGCAATGGAAGGTCAAAATCGCCCTCGAAACGAGCGTGATTAGCGCCGATGTGTTCGACAACGAAGTCGCGGATGTCGCGGCTCACGGTGATGTCAGGCTGGTCGCCGATCTCGGCACCAAGCGAATTCAGAAGAGTTCGGACCCGCTGAGTGGACGCCCAGCAGTGGGGCGCCAGTAGCCTCTCGTCCTCGCGACGGTAGACTCCGTGGCGCACGAGTTCACGGATTAGCCAATTCACGCCAATACCAAGCGACCGGTTGATCGGTGCCACGTCTGCGCCGAGGCGCGAGGCATCAGAGGATGAACTCGGTCGAAGAATGAAATCCAATGAGCCGGAGCCCGCCCTGATGTTGCCCGGCAACTTGCGGATCAACAGAATGTAGTCATCCAATCCGCGCGCGATTGTGTACAGATCCACGAGCGTACGCTTCCAAAGAAGAAAAACCTGATCGTCCTGACTTGGCTCGCTCCAACGTTCGAGGCTTTCGAGCCAGGGCCGAAAATCGCCGGGTGGCCTGGATTCCGCCAGATTCCGCCACCACCCTTCGCGCATTCCGCGTTGGATGAACCCAAGATGCTGAGGGTCCCGCGTTCGGCCCAGCAATTGATAGCAGGCAAGCGCGAACATGGTGAACCAGGTGGTACGGTGCTCCGAGTGGTTTCCCGCGTTCGACGAGCGAAGAGCCGACGGCAAAAAGCCGTCGGGATAAACGGCTTGCGCGTATGCGTGGCGCGCAGATGGACCCTCCTTGCGCCACCAGTCGTACAGGGCTCCAAGTACGCGCTTCGGTGGGGCACGTAACGGTTTCGCGGAGGGCTGACCGGATTGGACGACCAGTGTGATTTGATGTCGCGAGGCCAACCTACGACGCAGTTTGTCCACCTGCTGTGGCGTGAGGTTCTTTGGAAGCGCGGAGAGTGCGGTCGGCAGCCATTCCCTTTCGCGCACACGCTCCGCGGCCTGCTCCCCTAGGTCGCCGTCCGCAATGTACTCGAGGGCAGTTGACCGGGCCTCCTCTGATTGCGCCTGCAGCACCCATCGGACAATCCTCTCTGCCGGTGCCTCCATGCGTTGCCGGCAGAGTCGAAAGAAAACCACGGCGGGCCATTCGCCGTCCGCTTGCGCGTAATAGTCGCGATGAAGGCGGTATTCGGGGGGCGACAACGCGTGGCGGCGCGACTCATCGGGGTCGAGACGAGATCCGTGAAGAGCCAGCAGTTTGCCGGCCTCGACCCATTCGCGAGTCTCGGACATGAACTGGAGGCTGGTCAGGCGTTCCTGCAGAACGTCCGCCTTCCAGTCCGTTGCCTCCTTGGTCAAGAGCCGCAGCCGGCCGAGCGCCTGGGCGTCGGTCGGCGGGACCCTGGAGCGCTCCAAGGCATAAACTAGCGCAGAGAGGTCCAGGGTCTGGAGACTGCTGGAATTGGTCTCCCGCAGGATGTTCGCGATCTTGCGGGAGACGCACGTGCGTCCAGAATAGCTGTTCGTGAAGCGCTGCCAGGCGCATAATTCCGTAACGACACCCTCGTGCAGCAGCACGTCGCTCAGCTCGTAACGGACCTCGGCCACGTTCGAGAATCCGCGAAGCTCTCCCGTCAACCCGTTGGGCGCCCCTCGTGGGCGGTCGCTCATGCGAGCGAGCGCCTCCAGCGCCACTGTTCGCGCGAGACGCTCCCCATCGCCAGGCCGCGGCCGCAGCCAAGTCGTCAACCCGAACCAGATGCTCTCCCAGAGATCCAGCAGATCGAGGTCCGGCGCCAAGCCCAGTGCATTCCGCACGGAGTCCCAATCGTCACGGGAGCGTTCCAGCAACGCGCCGAGGGCGTCGCCGACCTCCGTGCCGATTCGTCGTGCCTTCTCGGGGTTGGTCGCGCCGCCAGACAGGCGGCGGCGACCGGCGTCGACGTCAAACTCGCCGTTGACGGCGAAGCCGACGGCGAACGACTCGGTGGGGGCCGTGACCCATAGGGTCGGAACGGTGTCGGGCAGGGGGCGGAAGCCCCGCGGTCCCAAGGCCATGAGCAGACTGCCGCCGGTGCTGCGAACGCAGAGCGCCTTCGTGCGGGCACCCCAGTCGCCCGGCAGATCCAGGTCGCCGGCTTCCACTCTGGGGCAGACCTCCCGCGGCCGCCAGTGGCAAGTCGATGGCGTCGGCCCGACCACCTCAATTGTTCGGATGGTGCGTCCGAAGACGCAGAGGATTCCGGAGAGCTCGCGGAACCTGCCCAGGACCTGATCGCGAAGTTTCCCTGGGGCCCCTGGCAGATCGATGAGCGTTCCCGGCAGCCTGGAGTCGGCGGCGAGATCAGTCAGCCGCCGCCGCGATTCCTGGGCCTCCGTCCAGAGTTGGGGCAGGATGCCCCCCACGACCCGCGAGGCCAACCGGCCGCTGAGGATTCGTGGTTGCTCGCAGGCCAGCAAAACGCTCTTGAATCCCAGCCCGAACTTGCCGGTCACGCCTTCGTGGTCAGGTTTGTCGGAGGCGGAGAGGATGAGCATCTTCTCCAGGTCTCGGTCGTAGCCGCGGCGCTCACCGTCGAAGTCGATGGGACCCCGGGCGTTGACGGGCCGGCCCCAGTGCGCGAATCCGAGTCCATCTGCCCGTTCCTCAACCACGAAGCGCCGGGCGGCGTGCGGTACCTTGCAGCCGTGCGATGGATGGGCGTGGAGCTGACCCAACTCAACGGCGGCGTCGTCGGCGTTGTGGAACAGCTCGAACGGGATGCTGGAAGGATCGTACTGATATCCTTCCAGTTTCCCTTTGACCGCCCGCACGACGGCATCGGGGTTCTCGTCGATGCCACCAGCGAGCTTTTCCAGGGCTTCGCGCAGATCTCTCCTGGCGGACTCGGCGGACTGCCCGTAGCGCTCGGCTTCGGCGAGGCGCCGCCGACGGGAGTCGCAGATCGCCAGTTGTTTCTCGAGCGGTGCGCACTTCACGGAAAGCTGTCGGAGGTAGAACGGGAGGTGGTCCAGAATCAGGTGGCGGGCAACGCCGATCTCGAGTTGGTCGCTACGATCCAGTTCGCGCCACAGGGAGCTCAGATCCACACTGCCCTGGTGGTAGAGCTCCGAGTAAAGGGTCTCAGCGGTGGCGCGCAGGAGCTCAGCGAGCTGCGCTGGCTGGAAGCGGTGAGGATCGATGAGACGGAGCGGGATCACCACTCCGCAGCCCTCGCGCCAGTTGAAGCGTAGGGCGCCGGCCAGTAGCGTGGGTGCTCCACAATCGAGGGCAACGCGCATCGGTTGTCCGAGAAGGTTGGGTACCAGCACATCGCTACCTTCCGGTACGACGACGCCGGCGTTGACGATCTCCAGCGGACGCCTCGCGGAAGCCGTGGGCGGGGCCCGGTCTAGGGCAAGGTAGAAACGCTGGGGAGCCCACTCGGGGTCCTTCCATGATGGCAGGCGCCCGACGAGCCATTCGAAAGAGTGTGGCTGCAGGTAGCGCTCGGCCAATTCGCGAAGGTGCCGTCCCAGCAGTCCCAACAGGGCACCGATCATCGGCGCCGATACCAGACCCTCCCACCCGTCGAAGTAGCTGCGCAGAGCTCCGGGAGCTGTCTGCAGGAGCGTCTTGAATTCGGCCTCCGGAACGCCGTCGGACGCATCCGTCGGCTCGTGCGCTGCACCTACGTCCGCATGGCGCACCGACTCTCGGAGGATGGCTGCCTGTTGCTGGTCGAGCACGCTGGTGCGGACCACGCCGTGTGCGCCAGAGCACAGTTCAGCCGCCTGTCGCCAGCGTCTGTCAGCGGAAGCGAGCCGTAGGCGCGGGAGGTGGTCGCTAGAAAGCTGGCCGTGGTTCGCCAGTTGGCGCAGATAGATGTCATGGACTGCCTTGCGGGTCTTCCATTGGTCTTCGTGTTCGCTGAGCCAGTTCAGTGCAGCTACCAACCGCTCGGAGTCGATCGCTCTCGAAAGCGCCGGTTGCAAGCCCGTCCAGACGGTCTCCAAGTCGAACGGCTCAGTTGCGGCGGCCGCCTCCAACAGCCGCCAACCGGGGAGTTCGCTGTAGCGAGCGAGCAACTTCAGGGCATCGTGCTCCGGCGGCCCCGGCAGCTCGCCGACGCGATAGCGCGGCAGGTCCGCCAGCAGCCGACCCAGGCGGTCGAGGCCATCAGCGCCGGAGGAGAGTGCCTCTTGGAGCCGTCCCCACGCTTCGTGTTCGCGCACGGCGTCATGCAACTCGGCCGGTACGGCGAAGTGCTGGTTGCGGGCCTCGCGATGCTCGACCACGATCCGGTGGGCTTCATCACCCAGGGAGCTCGTGAGGTCGATCACGTCTTCGGGCTTGACCGGCGCGGCGCGAGCCATGGGCAGCCAAGCTTTGCGCCGCAGCAGGACCTTCATGTCCTCAAGGGCGTCCAGCCGCAGGCGAGTCAGCGCGTCCATGATGCTGCGCCAGTGAAGAGAGGGCGTCAGGGTTCCCAGTGCGATTTCGATTCTGGCCTTGTCGTCCAGGGGGCGTAGCCGGAGCCGCTGCTGCTCTGCAACGACCGGGTTGCGGCTCGGCGCGATCAGGGCCGCTTCGCGGATCAGTGGATCCTCACGGCTTCCCGTTCCGGTCGCGAGATAAGCCCGTTCGCCTTCTGCCGAGACGGGGGTCCCGTCGAGGGTCGTATGCAGCGGCTGACGCCGCCAGAGACCCTCGTCCTCGATGCGCGAGAGGATCTCTGCGCGTTCCTCGATGGTGAACTCCTCGGGCGTCTGGATGCCCTTGCCGCGCAACTCGGCGATCAGTGTGGGGGCGTCGATCTCGGTGATGTCCGCTTGAGTCCAGCGGACAGGAGGGATGGTGCCTGCGAGATCCTCCGGAACCAGACTCCATTGCGCGTCGACATGGATCGAGGCCCACAGCTTGCGCCAAGCGGAATGCTGGCCATGTCGGTTGATCCACAACCTCGCCCTGTCGTCAGTGCGATGGTCGACCGAGCCGTGCAGAAGCAGTCTCAGGCCGCGACGGGCGTCCGCATCCTGACCGTTCTGCCCCGGATCGTTCGCCCCCTCGAGCAGTTGACGGCGTTCAGCGATGCCTCCCAGGCGACGACCGGAGTAGCGGCCCACGGCGACCAGACAAGAACGACCATGGTCCGCGGTGTGAAGCTGGGCTGCTTCCTGGAACTCGTCGTCAGGGAGGAGTTGGCGGTAGGTCTCGGCGCGGACCAGGCGGACCCTGGTTTCGGGGATCGCCCGAGCAAGTTGCGGGGCAATGCCCATCCTCGCCTCGCGCAGCCCACCGGCGAAACTGAACAAGGTCCGTGTCTCCCGTAGTCGTTCGACGACCTCAAGGGACACGGGCTCCTCCACGCCCGTCAGCGGGTCCAACACGCCGATGATCCGAAGTGCCCGATTCGCTTGCAAGACGCGTCTGCGGGCTTCGGCGGGCAGCGTGTTCAGCAATTGCTGTACCGCGTCGAGAATCGGCCCTTGCCGTCCCTGATTCGAGTCGAGCGCGTGGTCGAGCCGCTTCAACCAGTCGGCCAGCGTGCGCTCGTCCGGCGCCGCCTCGCCCACAGGGTCCGTCTTGAGCCCCTTGGGGACAAGCAGCAGCGGAGCGTCGATCTCCCATAAACTGGCGAGTACCTCTTCAGGCAGCTCGGCAGACAGGTCGAGTCGTCTGTTCGAAGCGAGGAAGCCGAGGAGCCGCTCCGCCTTCTTCACGAACCGACGGCGCGCTTGGCGCCCAGCGGCCCGCAGGGTGCTCCGCAGCAGGACGAGCAGCCGTCGCTGCAGGTTCTCGGTGTCGAGGCAGGGGCTCGCACACGAGTCCAGGAACTCCGCCAGATAGTCCATGGCCGTGGCGTGCGCGAACAAGCCGTCGACCTGGGAGAGCAAGTCGGTCAACTCGGCTTCCTGCCACTGGCGCGGGGCATCCCCAAGGCGGGGCGCCTTCACGTCGTAGGGCGCGACGTCGCAGCCGGCCAGACGCGGGAAGACCCTCCATGGCCGATCAGAGGCCGAGTGCGGGGGCGTCGGAACCGGGCGCAGCCGGGACCGGTCGTCTCCCGTGACCAAACGCCATCGCGGCTCGCTTTCAGGCTCCAGCGTCCGCATCCAGGAAGCGTCTCGGCAGACATGAGCCCGGAAGGTCCTGAACCACCGGGAGTCCGAGAGGGCCTGGGCGAGCGCTCCGCAGTCGGCGTCCGACAGCCTCTGTTGCTCTGCGTGGCGTTCCAGCGTCGGCAGCACCAGCGGGAGCAGGACCTCCTGCGTCAGTCGTTGATTCCAGGTGGTGCGCAGTCGGCTCTCTTCGATCTGCGACTCGGCGAGATCCGCGGGCGTCTCGTGGAGCTGGTCCAGCCCGTGAATCCTCTTTCGTCCCCTGTCCAGGAAGAACTGGCCGTGCAGGACCAGAGACTGTCCGCATCCACTTCCATCGGTCCGGAGAGGTTCGCTGCCTTCTCCCAGCGGCAGGAAAACGGCCCAGCGAAGGCGAGAGGGTGTCACGGGGTCGACACCGGAACAGAAGAGTACGGCCGCCTCCGGCGACGACTTGTCGGGAGCCGGATTTTCGTGTCCCAGCACGTCGCGATACCGGATCCGCGGCCACTCTTCTCGAGCCTTCATCGCCGCGAACCGGCCCTCTGTATCAGGGCTCTTGGACCATCTTGCCGAGAAGGCAAGTAGAGGCTGGCCGTCTTGCACGACGCGACCATCCGCCACTTCACAAGTCGGGTCTCCCAGCAGCCGTGCACCGCCCTCGAGTGTCAGGACGAAGGAGTTCTCCTTTCCCCTGTGCTCGACGTGCTCCAGGCGCCGCAGTAATGGAAGCATCTCGGCCACGGCGTGGGCGAGCGAACGGTCGGTCAGGAACGTCAAGCCGCGGGCCGGATCGTCGCCCGGGAAACGGTCGATGATGGGGGCTGACTCCCGGCCCGAGTCGGTCCGCAGATGTTCTCTCGTTCGCAGAGGCAACCACAGCAGGAACCAAGTCGTGCAGTTTCGTTCGGCGGCGAGTCCCTTGCCGTGATCGGTCAAGCGGTCCCAGTCGGCGTCATCGGTCTCATCCCATTCCGGATGAGGTGAAGGGCCGTCCGGATCCTGCTTCCAGGGAGTGAGCCCCTCGCAGTGAAGTTGCGCTCCATCCCATGCCACGTAGAACAAGGCCTCGCACAAGTGGAACACGCTCTTCATGCCGAGGCCGAACTTGCCGATGACGTCGGCGTCACCGGCCTTGCTGTTGATGCCGAACGAGCGCAGGTCGCGGGCGTCCTTTTCCTCGAACGCGCCGTCGTTGAGGAACCACAGGCCGGGACCCTTCAGTAGTGGATGGGATGCATCGCGGAAGCCTTCGTGCAGTCCGAAGATCAACGTGCCGGCCTTGGCGTCGTCGGCGTTCTGAATCAGCTCCTTCAGGATGGGGAAGCCGTTCTCGTAGTGATCCCGAAGTTCGCCCGCGATCAGGTTGACGTAGTCGGTCGTGTATCCGCGCATCATCAGTGCATTCCTCGATGATGGTCAGGTCATGGTGCGGGAGCTATCGGAGATGCCGTCCCTCGATCAAGACGTCGGTACCGACGCGACGGCCCTCGGGTTGGCGAGTGTGCCGCGAGGCGGCTGTTTCGGGTGGGCCGCGTTCAGCCGGCTCGTGGTTCCCGTTCTGCGCGCCACCGCGATTCCACTTGGACTCGTTCAGCTCCGGACGGGATCGCCGCGGGTCCTGCAGTCGGACATTCGCCGGGGGCTCGTGAGCATACACGCTACCATCGTGGCCGGCGTAACCCTGCGCGGCGTCATGTCCCGCCGATGGACGCCCCGGGGCGGTCACCGCACCCGGGCCAGCACCGCGTCCCCGGCATTGAACTCGATGTCGTCGGGGCGGGCCGGCAGCGGCAGCTCGACGGAGACCTCGGGGGCGTCCACGAGGACGTGATGGACGATCGGGGGACGGTCGTCGAACGTCAGCCGGATCGGCACGGGCATCCGGAACCCATCCGGCACGTCCTCCTGGCGGATGCGGCCATGGAGCACGAACGGCGCCGGCTGGTCCACCACCCGGCTGACGTCGAGGTCGACCCGGTAGGTGGGGACATCGACGCCGTACACCCATTGATCGAAGAACCACTCCATCGGCTCGCCGAACGCCTCGGCGACCGCGTCCTCGAACGAGCGCGTGGACATCTCGCGCCCCAGGTGGGCGGCGACGTAGCCGCCCATCAGCTCCCTGAACCGGGTGTCGTCGCCGGTCTCCCAGTCGAGCAGCATCGACCGCAGCATGTGGAGGACGTAGGCGCCCTTCTCGTAGATCAGGATGCGGTGGTCGATGCTCGCGCCGAAGCGCGGCTTGGTCGAGGTGAGCCGATAGCCGACGGCGAGGGGGCCCGCCTCGTGCCCCTCGGCCCACCGCAGCGCCTCGGGGCGAAAGCCGTAGTGCCGGAGCCCGATGCCCTGGCCCACCTGTCCCTCCCCCAGCACGTCGAGGCGCCACGCGTCGATCATCTCCGCGAACTGGTCGGGGTCGTCCAGGCCGTGCAGCGCATAGAGGGCGGCCGCGTAGTTGGAGAAGCCCTCCGCCATCCACTGGTCGCGGTAGTCCCGCCACCAGTCGACCCCGGCGCCCCACCACTGGTGCGCCACCTCGTGGGCGCGGAACACCTCCGCCTCTCCCGTGTGCATGGCGCCGAAGGCCTGGTACGACAGGAACAGCAGGCCGGGAAAGGCCTGCCCGCTCAGGGTCTCGGTCTCGGTGACGAGCAGCGACGGGTGGGGGAACGGTCCGAAGTACTCGGCGAGGAGCTCGATGGCGGCGGTGACGTCGGCGATGGTCCTCTCCCGGCTGTCCGGCGAGAACCCGCGGTGGTTGGGGTCGGCGTAGATGGAGATGGCGGGGGCCTCCGGGCGCTCGACCTGGGTCACCTCGAACTCGCCGTAGTGGAAGGCCATGCTGCCGACCGGCCCGTTCGTCGTCCAGCGCTGGGTGCGGGTGTCGTCCTCGACGCGCTCGTCGAGCAGGGTCCCCCCGCTGGCGACGCGGTACCGATCGGGCATCCGGAAGGTCGTCTCGAGGCGGCTGGTGCGGTTGTCGGCGTGCTGCGGCCACCAGTTCAGGGTGTCGAGGAGCACGAAGTCGCGGGTCTGGCGGAGCCGATCGACGAGCGGTCCCTCGTAGGCGAGCTCGAGGATGAACGGCTCGCCGGCGGCGACGGTGCGAGGCAACGCCACCGTCACCCAGGGCTCGAAGTGGTCGTCCTCGAAGGTCCGTTCCTCGCGCTCCTGCGCGAAGGGCAGCGGCTCGCCGGTCAGCGCGGTCGGTTCCGCGGGGTCCGCGTCGGAGTCGGCGGCGCCGGCGGCGAGCAAGCCCGCGCCGGCCGGCCGATCGGTCGGAGCGGGGCGCCACCGGGCGTCGGTCACCTCCAGCATCATGCTGATCCGCAGCCGGAGCCCCCGCGTCGGAACCAGCGGCTCGATCAGCAGGGCCGCGGTCGCGCGGACGTCGCCGTCCCCGTCGAGGGCCATGTCGACCTCGGTGCGCGGCACCCGCGCCCGCGGCGTCCAGACCTCGTGGTCGGGGGCGACGGGCCGCGGGGGCAGCCCCAGGGCCGCGCCGGTCGCCTCGTCGTCGTCGAGGGTGTCCGGGTCGACCGGGAACGGCTCGAGGGCGCGGTCCGCGTAATCGGACCGGTAGTCGGTCAGGGCGTCGAAGCGCATCCAGTGGTCGGACACCCCGCGCCGGTCGTCGTGGCGGTACAGGACCACCTCTTCCGGGTCGTGGGGCTCGACCACGAGGGTCAGCCAGCCGTGGTCCTTGCTGTCGAGCTCGACGAGCCGATAGGCGCGGTCGGCCGGCAGCGTGCCCGTTTCCCGCCGCCACAGGTCGTGGAGGATCCGGCTCTCGGGGTTGAAGTTCCGCTCCTCCAGCAGCCGGCGCCGCCGGTCCCTCAGCCGCCGGTTGGCGCGCTCGGTGTCGCGGCGGCGCTCGCGGGCGGGGGCGGCGAGGGCACGAAGCCCCTCGGCGGTGCCGTCGCCGGTCCACAGCACGAGCCGGTCGAAGGCCTCGTCGACCTGATGCTCGTCCGAGAACCGCTCGAGCTGGTGGTGCTCGACCGCGTCGGGGGGGTAGCCGCGCAGCCGGCCGTCGCCGACGAAGACCGCGGTCGATACCGCGCCGCCGATCTCGGGGGCGAGATACAGGCGTCCTTCCTCCAGCTCGAGCTCGAAGCGGTCCACCCGAAAGCGGCCGCCGCGAATCTCCCCCGCGTAGGAGACCTCCGCCTCGCGCAGCTCCTGATACAGGGGCGGGGGACCCGGCCCCTCCTCGTCCGAGTCCTGCGAGGTACCTGCCCGGGCCGCTGCGGCCGTCGCCATCCCGAGGGCGACGAGGGCCGCGCCCGTCAGCATCGGTGCGGCGCTCCGGAACCTGGTTCGCATCGGGCCAGCTTATCACCGGCGACGGCCGGGCGCCCCTCCCTTCGCCTCGCGGGGCCGGCCGCCTCGGTGTCCGCCGGCATCCCCGGGCGCGGTGCAACGCGAAGTCCACCACGGCACGCCGGGGTCGCGCCCGCCTCGCCGGCCGTGAAACAATCGGAGTGAAGAGGTCTGCGATGCGCGGCTCGGCGTGAGGGGGACGGGAGCGAATGGGCACGACGATTCGATGGGTCGCCGGCGTGATTGGCGCGCTGGCGCTGCCGGTGCTGGGGGCGAACGGGTGCACGTCGAACCCCTTCCTGCCCACCGATGTGCTCTTCCTGCAGGTGTACGAGCTCGAGATCGGCGCCGGGCGGGAGGTGACGGACGGCGACCGGGTCGTGATCGACTACGTGATGTGGGCCTACGATGCAGAGCAGGACGACAGCAAGGGGCGCGAGGTCGGGTCCCGCGACGGCTACACGTTCTTCCTCGGGGCCAACCAGGTCAACCCCGCGTTCGACGAGGGCCTCGAGGGCATGCGGGTCGGCGGGTTGCGCCGGCTCGTCATTCCCGCCGGTTACGTGAACGCGGGCGGGGCCGCGTTCACCTCGGCGCCGCCCAACACCCCGCTCGTCGCGGAGGTCCGGATGGTGGAAGCGCAGGCTGTGGGCTAGTCTGCGCCGCGCCCGACGCGAGGAGTCTGCGCCGTCGAACGGCGGACTCATCGAGGGTTGGTTGGGCGCCCAGCGGGGCCGTCAGGCGGCGATGGGCGGGGTTCTGCCGCGGTCGGCCTGAACAGCCGCATGACTACCGGAACAGCCGGGTGACCTTGACGACGAACCCGCGGTTGCGGAGCTCGGCGTAGCGGTCGGGCCGCAGCGGGTCGATGTCCTGCTCCTCGGTGTACACGACGAACAGCTCGCTGCCCGGCGAGTACTCCCACCGCAGCCGCAGGTTGGTGCCGAGGGTGTCGTTGGTGGAGTTGTACTGGAACAGGCCGCTCACGAACATGCGGGGCGAGAACGTGTAGTTCAGCCGCCCGAGCAGCAGGTCGGTGCGGAACGACCCGCCGGGCAGGTCGATCCAGTTGAACGAGACGCTGGGCTCGACGGACAGGCGCGGCGACAGGTCGACGCGCCCGCGGCTGAGGTCGACCGAGGTGAGCTTCCCGTCGAAGTAGCCGCCCGTCGCCACCTCCACGCGACCGTTCAGCAGCCGTTGCGGCCCCAGCGCGTAAGTCAGCCGCACGTCGGTGAAGTCGTAGCCGCCGGCGGGAATCGCCACCGTCCCCCCGCTGGGCCGGAACGGCCTCTGCAGCAGCTCGTGGCTGTCGCTCACCCGCACCCCGAACTGGTCGCTGTTCTCGAGCTCGGTCTGCATCGCCACCTGCTGCTGGCGGGTCTCGAGCAGGCCCGCGTCGGCGGTGAGGAAGTAGTCGAGGCTGGCCTCGAGGACGAACTGGCGCACCGACTCGATCGACCGCGGCCGCGGGCTGAAGCGGCCCGAGACCGACGTGCGCCGGAAGTTGTCGCGGCGCAGGAACCCGACCTCGGGGCGGAAGTCGTCCTCGACCACGAGGTGGTCGAGCTCGAAGCCGTAGCGGTCGGCGCCGTAGTCGAACCGCGCCTGGTAGCTCGCGTCGCGCTCCGTCACTCCGGTGGTGCGGGTGCGGGCGTAGTAGCCGAGGAAGTTGACGCTGTCGAAGAACGAGAAGCTGGCGTCGGCCCCGAAGGCCTGGTTCGTGCCGGTCCCGTCGCGCGACACCGACCGGCTCGTCATGAGGGCGCCGACGCTGCTGCGCCGCAGCAGGTCGCGCTTGACGCGCAGCACCGTGAAGTTGGTGGCGGCCGCATCGAGGATCGTCTCGCCGCCGGCCCGGGTCGCCAGCTCGCCGGTCTGGATGTTCAGGGCCCCCACGTCGAACGCGCCGATCTTGCCGGTGAGGCGTCCGCCGCCGAGGATCGGCACCACCTCGCCGCCCTCCAGCCCGATGCGGCGGCTGTAGAACAGGGTCGGCGCAACGCCCCGCCCGAGCACGCTGCCCTGCCGCAGGATGCGGGCGGTCCGGAAGCTCCCCCGCGCGAAGTCGAAGATGCCGCGCCCCTCCAGGAAGAACTCGCGCTTCTCGGGGAAGAAGAGGTTGAACCGGGTCAGGTTCACCTGCTGCTCGTCCACCTCGACCTGGGCGAAGTCGGTGTTGACGGTGAAGTCGGCGGTCAGGTTCTGGGTGACGCCGTACTTCAGGTCGACGCCGAGGTCGCCGTGGCGGGCCCCCCGGCCGGGCGGCGCGTTCACGTCGGTGGTGGCGCCGCCGATGGCGTACGGCTTGATCTCGAGGTGGGTGCCGGCGGGCGGGGCCTCCAGCCCCACCAGGGTGCCCGCCGCCGACACGCGGAAGACCCCGCCCCGCCCCCCGAACCCCGCGGCCGAGATGGGGATCAGGGTCAGGTACGACCACTCGTTCTTGCGGATGACGGTGCGGCGTATCTGGATGCCCCACACCTGGTCGCGCTCGGGCCGGTAGCGCAGCGACTTGAACGGCACCACCATCTCGATGGTCCAGCCGCCGTCGAAGCGCCCCGTCTGCACGTCCCACACCGGGTTCCAGTCGCGGTTCGGGTTGCCCTCGTTCGTGATCGCCTGGTCGACGAACCCCCCGGCGGGGTTGGCGTAGAAGAGCAGGGCGTTGCGCCGGTCGTAGAACGTGTCGATGAGGAAGCCGAACAGGTCGTTGTTCAGCATGTTGAACGCGTCGCGGCGCATCTCCGTCGCCGTCCACTCGCTCGGCGGCGCGCTGTCCCAACAGCGGCCCGCGACGTAGAAGTTCTCGTCGTCGAACATCACCCACGCCTCGGTGCGCTCGGTGGCGGGGGCCCCCTCGTCGGGCAACTGCTGGATGAAGTCGGACACCGGGGGCACGGTCGCGTAGACCGGCTCGTCGAGCCGCCCGTCGACGCGCAACGGCGCCAGCAGCGGGATGGCGCGCATCGTCGCCTGGCCGCCGTCGCGGGTGATCATCGCGGGCGGCGCGGGCGGGGGAGGGCCGTCGATGGCGACGCCGGGCTCGACCGCGACGATCGCGGCCGGCTCGCCGGGCACGGGCTGGGCCGCGGCGGGGGCGGCGAGGGCGAGGGCCGCGGCCAGGAGAAGCGGTGGGACCCGACGAAGCCGGCGCGGCGGCCTCGCCTCCGGGGCGACCCGGCGACCTCCCAGGACCGGGACCGCGGTCACGCGATCCCACCGGCCGCTACCTGTTCTCATCGTCGTCGGGAGGGCGAGCACCGCAGTTGTCGGTATCCGGCTGGAGGGTCGTGGTCCGTCGCCGCCACGCTGCGATGATACTCCAGTCGGCCGCGGCCTGACACTCGTGCTGCAAGGGTGTCGAGGGCGGCCGCCCCATCGTCGAGCCGGCCCCGATGTTGGCCGCGAGCAGGGTGGCGAAGACGGGGTTGCCGGGCGGCCGACGAAACGGCCAGGCCACGATTGACGTCGGTGCAGTCCACCCCCGGCGGCGACAACGCCTGGTCGGCCTGGCAGACCGAGAGCGAGCGCACGGGCCGGGCGTCTGCCGTGAGGCACGGCGGCCTTCCCGCTACGCGACCCGGTGCAGGAGGTCCTCGCCGGCTTCGATCCGCCGGCAGTTCTCCACCGCCACCGCGAGGCTCCGGTCCAGCGTCTCCCGCGTCAGCCACGCCACGTGCGGGCTGCAGACGACGTTGTCGAGGTCGAAGAGGGGGTTGCCGGTGGCGGGCGGCTCGGTCTCGAGGACGTCCAGCCCCGCCGCGGCGAGGCGGCCCGACCGCAGTGCCTCGGTGAGTGCGGCCTCGTCGACGAGGCCGCCGCGGGCGGTGTTGACGAGGACCGCGCCCGGCTTCATGCGGGCGATGGCGCCGGCGTCGATGAGCCGCTCGGTGTCCGGCGCGAGCGGCACGTGCAGCGACACGATGTCGCTCGCGGCCAGCAGGGCGTCGAGCGAGACGCGCTCGCCCACCGCGTCGGGCTTCGGGCTGCGGCTGGCGTACAGCACCCGGGCCCCCATGGCCCCCAGCATCGGGGCGAGGCAGCCGGGGACCGCGCCGTATCCCACCAGCCCGACGGTGCGTCCGCACACTTCGCCCGCGTGGTCCTGGAACGCCGGCGGCAGGTCCCAGCCGGTGCGCGCGGCGGCGTCGAGCCGGTTGGCCCGTCGCAAGGCGCTCAGCACGAGCAGCAGGGTCATCTCCGCCACCGCCCGGGTGTTGGTCCCCGGCATGTTGCAGACGGCGACGCCGCCCCGCCGCGCCGCCTCGAGGTCGATGGTGTTCACGCCGACGCCGATCTTCTGGATGAGCCGGAGCCGCGGCGCCGACGCGATGATCTCCGCCGTCAACGGCTCCAGCAGGTGCCATATCGCCTCGGTCCCGGGGAGCAGCCCCCGAAACAGGCCCCGGTCCGACGGCCCGCAGATCGAGACCGACAGCCCCCGTTCGCGGAGGGCCGCGAGGCGGCGCTCCAGGTCCGGCCCCGCCGGGTAGTGCCAAATCACGTTCATGGTCGACTCCGTTGTGGTCCGGAGTTGCGCGATCCGCCTCGGCCCGCGCTAGCCGACGAGCAGGACCGCGGTCGACAGGCGCGTGCCGTCGAGGGACCTTCGCAGCCGGCCGTCGAACGTCACCAGACGTCCCCGCCGGTGGGCCGCGAGCGCAGCCAGGTGGAAGTCGGTCAACTGATGGTGGCCCTGCAGCCGGCGCGCGATCTCGCCGTCCATCGAGACCCGCAACGAGAGGTCGTCCGGCCAGAAACGATGACCGCCGGAGTTGCAGAACAGCGCCAACCGCCGCAGCACCTCGTGGGGCGAGGCCGACACCGTCGGGTACGCCGGGTTCGACAAGATCCGGACGAACCCGGTCTCCGTGATGGTGCAGGTCGCCCAGTCGACGGCGCCCGTCGCGCCGAACCAGCGATGCGCCGCGTGGTGGTTGGGGTGTCGCGCGTCGAACAGCGCCACCAGGAAGTTCACGTCCAGCAGATGGCTCACGGTGCTTCGTCCCGGAGCCGGTTGACCAGGTCGAGGTCGGGGGGCGCGACGTCGGACGTTGCGCCCGGGGGTGCGGCGAACACGGGCACGCCGTTTCTGACCGGCGGCGTCTCTTCCGGCCGGAGCGCCTGCAGAATCAACTCCGAGGCCACGGCGCCGAGTGTCTTGCCGCGCTGGTGGGCAAGCTGGCGCACGGCGGCCATGGCGTCGGCCGACAGGTTCAGGGTCGTTCGCATCCGCTGGTATGCTGGATCGGTGGTCGGATTGATGTCAAGCACCACGCATCGAGCATCATCCAGGTCCGGGCTGGTGGCGATTACCGAGCGGTTGCGAAATCGCACGCGGCGCCTGCGCTTCGCGCCACCGGTGGCGTGCGTCTACGCCCCCCTCGACTACGCCTGGGCGCCGCACCGGCTCTACCTGGAGCGGTACGGCGTCGAGCCGCGCGAGGTGCTGTTCGTCGGGATGAACCCGGGCCCCTTCGGGATGGTCCAGACCGGCGTGCCGTTCGGCGACGTCGCGATGGTCCGGGACTGGCTGGGCATCGAGGCGCCGGTCGGGCGGCCGGCCCGCGAGCACCCGAAACGCCCGGTGCGCGGCTTCGACGTCGGGCGGGGAGAGGTGAGCGGCGCGCGCTTCTGGGGCTGGGCGCAGGCGCGCTTCGGCGCCCCCGACCGGTTCTTCCGGCGCGCCTTCGTGTGGAACTACTGTCCGCTCGCCTTCGTGGGGGCGACCGGGCGCAACATCACCCCCGACGCGCTGCCGCGGTCGGAGCGCGATCGGCTGTTCGCCGCGTGCGACGAGGCGCTGGCCGCGGTGGTGGCGCAGCTCCGCTGCACCCTGGTCGTCGGCATCGGCCAGTTCGCGGCGCGGCGCGCCGCCCCCATCGCCGAGGCCGCGGGCTCGCGCTGCGGGTCCGCGCCCCACCCCAGCCCCGCCAGCCCCGCCGCCAACCGCGGCTGGCCCGGCATCTTCGACGATGCCCTCCGCCATCTGGGGCTCCGCATCCAGCCCGCGTCCGCCGCGTCGCGTCCCGGTTCGGATCGTAGCTGATTGTGGCCCGCGAAAGGCCGCCGAGCGGCTCGACCTCGCGGGACGGTGACCGGTCCGGCGACCTCGAGAACCGTGCGAGTCCGGGAGGCCGCTATGGCGTGCCGGCGCCGTCGGTCCGGCCGTCCCCGTCCCTGCCGTACTTCCCTTTCCACTCGTCGATACGCGTCCGGTCCGACAGCCGCACATTCATCCGGTACGCCGCGCGCGCGATCGCATGGGCGGCAACCGGCGCCGTTACGAGCAGGAAGACGACCGTCAGGACCGCGATGGCGGTCTCGGCCGTATTCCCGAAGTACAGGGCCGCTGCGCCGAACACGAGGCCGACGCCCAGCGTGCCCGCCTTCGTGGAGGCGTGCATGCGAATGAGCACGTCCGGCAGGCGCAGGATGCCGAGTCCGGCGACGAACAGGAAGAAGCCGCCGGCCAGAAGGCACGCGGCGACGACCAGGTCCGACCACGGAATGTCACCTGCCATCGGTCTCTTTCACCCTCTCGGCGGCCGCCTTGTCGCGATTGAGCGACTCGGTCGAGCGCTCGGCGTACCACGCGAAGGCGACCGTCGCCAGAAACGCCACCAGCGCCAGCGCCACGGCGATGTCGAGAAAGCCGGGCTCGCCGTGCGTGATGGCCAGAAGGCCCGCGATGGCGACCGCCAGCACCGTGATGAGGTCGATCGACACGACGCGATCGGGCAGGCTCGGTCCCCTTATCAGGCGTACGAACGAGAAGACCAGCCCCAGCACGGTCAGGACCGTCGTGATTTCGACCGCCCACCTGACGATCTGCGAGGGCTCCACGGGGTCCGTCATCGCATGGCCTCCCAGACCAGGCGCTCGAAGCCCGTCTTGATCCTCCTGCGCGTCTCGTCCGGATCGTCGGCGAACATCTCGTGCACGAACAGCGTCTTCCCGTCCGGGCTGACGTCGAGGCTCAGCGAACCGGGCGTCAGCGAGATGAGGTTCGCCAGCACCGTGATCTGAATCGGCTCCACGATGTCCAGCGGCACCGCGACGATGGCCGGGCGCGATCGGTGCGCGGGCGTGATCACGTCCCACGCCACCTGGACGCTCGAGACGGTGAGCTCATACAGGAAGTACGCTCCCAGGCGGGCCGTCAGCAGGACCCTCCTGAAGTAGGCGGTCTGCCCGTACATGGGACTCGACAGGCTCAGGGCCGCGAACGCCAGGAGGAAGCCGCGGACGAAGGTCCCCGGGTCGAAGGTCCCGAACAAGGCGCACCAGCCGCCGGCGAGCAGCAGGTTGATCTGGAAGAGCTTCATTCCGCGTCGTCTCCGCGACCGGGCGCGGTTGCCGCGACGCTGCCCCGGTCGAGCACGGCTTCGACATAGATCGAGGGGTCCATCAGCTCGGCGGCGGCCCGTTCCGCCAGCACGTAGAGCGGCCGGGCGTAGAGACCGATTGCCAGGGTGATGGCCGCCAGCGTCGCAATGGGCGCCAGCAGCAGCCGCCGCCGCGCCGGCGGGAACGTGGGGGTCGGCCCGGCCTCGTCCGGCCGGGCCTTCCAGAACGCGTTGAGCCAGATCTTGGTCATCGAAAAGACGGTCAGCAAGCCCACGACCAGCGCCACCCCCGCGAGGACGAACTCGGCGCTCTCGACCGAAGCCCGGATCAGGAGGAGCTTCGCCCAGAAGCCGGACAACGGCGGGAAGCCCGCCAGCGAGAACGCCGGCACGAAGAACAGCGCCGCCAGCAGCGGCTTGTCGCGGTAGAGCCCGCCGAGCGTCTGAAGCTCGGTGGAGCCGGCCAGCCGATTCACGGCGCCCGAAACGAAGAAGAGGTTCGCCTTCACGATGATGTGGTGGATGACGTAGAAGATGCCGCCCAGCAACCCGAGCGTCGTGAAGAGCGCGAGGCCCAGGATCATGTACCCGATCTGGCTGATGATGTGGAACGACAGGATGCGCCTCAACTCGTTCTGCGAGGCGGCCCCGAGAACGCCGGTGACCATCGTCAGGCCCGCCACCCAGAGCAGCAGCTCGTGCGTGTACCCGACGTCGTGCCGGAAGATCAGCGTGAAGAAACGCATCAGGGCGTAGACGCCCACCTTCGTCAGCAGGCCGGAGAAGACGGCCGAGACCGCGGTCTGCGGCGTGTGGTAGCTGGCCGGAAGCCAGAAGAAGAGCGGGAACACCGCCGACTTCAGACCGAACGCGATGATGAACACCATGGCGACCAGGGTGACCAGCCCCTGGTCCTCGACCTCCTGCACGCGCAAGTGGAGGTCGGCCATGTTGAGCGTGCCCGTCAGTCCGTACAGCAGTCCGATGCCGCTCAGCAGCAGCGTGGTCGCGATCAGGCTCAGGGCCGCGTAGCGCACGGCGCCGTCGAGCTGCGCCGGCGTTCCGCCCAGTATCAGCAGGGCCAGCGAGGCGATGAGCATGATCTCGAACCAGACGTAGAGATTGAAGATGTCTCCCGCCAGGAACGCCCCGCACACGCCGGCCAGCAGCGCGTGCAGCAAGGGATGCAGGGCATGAGAGAGCCGGCCGGGCCGGACGTCTCCGAACGCGTAGATCACGGTGGCCAGTCCGATCAGGGCGGTGACCGCGACCATCGCCGCGCTCAGGTGGTCGGCGACCAGGGTGATGCCGTAGGGCGCCGGCCACCCGCCGATCTGGACGGCAGCGATACCGTCGCGCCACACCGTCGACAGCAGGGCCGCGGCCGCCCCCGACAGGCCGATGGCGCCCGCGAGGCTCACGCCTCGTTGCGTCCTCTCGCTGCCGCGGCCCGCGAAGCCGATGACGGCCGCGGCCAACGGAATCACGATCGGGCAGACCAGCAGCCAGTTCAACCGACCGTCCTCCGTGCTGCATCCGCGCCCGCGGAGGTGGGTTCCGCGGCCCGCATGCGGTCGGTGTCCACGGTCTCCAGCTCCTGATAGGTCCGGAAGGCGAGCACCAGCGCGAACGTGAGCAGGCTGAAGGAGATCACGATTGCGGTCAGAATCAACGCTTGGGGCACCGCGTTCGAGACGTCGGGGAGGGGCGTCGACTCTCCCCGCGCAATCAGCGGCGGCCTGCCCCGCGTCATGCCCCCGCTGGCGAAGATCACGAGATTGGCGGCGTGGGAGAGGAGCGCCAGCCCGAAGATGAAGCGCACGAAGTTGCGGCTGAGCATGAGGTAGACGGTTGCCGCCATCAGGATACCGACCAGCACCGCGACGATTGGTTCCATCAGTGATTCCCCTGCCGCCCGCGGACTCTGCTACTGCTCCTTGATGCCGAGTACGAAGGTCAGGACGACCCCGACGACGACGAGATAGACACCGACGTCGAAGATCACCGGCGTGCCGATCGACAGCCCCCCGATCGTCGGCCACTGGCCGGTGAGGAACGGGGCGCCCTCCCGGATGGATCCGGCGAGGCCCGATGCGATGGCCACGGCCAGGCCGGCGGCGCCGACGGCGCGGGGGTCCGCGCGAAGAAGCCGGCGAGCCGCCTGCGGGCCGCAGACGACGGCGTACAGGCTGAACGCGATCGACGCGACCAACCCGCCGACGAAGCCGCCGCCGGGCTGGTCGTGGCCGCGCACCAGCAGGAACACGGAGAACACGAGAATCAACGGGACCAGCCCGCGAGTGGTTTCCCGCAGAATCATGGTGTTCATGATGCTGTCGTGCCCCGTCGGGGCGCGGGTCGCCGCGCTCCCGGTGCCCGGGGCCGGAACGTCCTCCCGCCGCCGGGAGGCCGGCAGCAGCAGGGCGAAGACCGCCGCGCCGGCGATCGCGAGCACCGTGATCTCCCCCAGCGTGTCGAGAGCGCGGAAATCGACCAGGATCACGTTGACGATGTTCCTTCCGTGTCCGCCGGGCACGGCCGTGCGCTCGAAGTACTCCCTGAGGTCGGGCTGGGGAGGCGACCCGGTGACGGCGAGCAGGGCCAGGGTGACGCCGACCCCGACCGTGACGGCGACGATGCCGTTGCGCAATCGCGCCGGTTTCGAGGGCCAGATCTCCTTTCTGAAGTCCGGCAGCTTGAGCAGCACGATGGCAACGATCACGGTGACGAGCGTCTCGACGATGAACTGCGTCATCGCGACGTCCGGGGCCCCGAAGGAGAGGAAGATCAGCGCCGTGGCCACTCCCACCACGCCGAGTGCGGTAATGCCGAGCAGACGCGACCTGGAGCGGATGATCACGACCGACGCCGCGGCGACCAGGGCGGCGAGCGACCAGTCGAGGAACGTGGTTTCCGCCAACCGTACCGGTCCGGGGACGACGTCCTTGAGCCAGAGGGTCACGGCCAGGCTCAGCCCGAGCGTGGCGAACACGATCAGCAGATAGTGCCGCTGGACGCCCGACTGCAGCCGGCGGGTCTGCCAAGCCGCGACGGCGGCGATGCCGTTCATGGCCGCGTCGTACGCACGGTCACCGCTCAACGGGACCCGCCGCTTCAGGCCGGCGAGCGCTTCCGCAACCGCTGCCCGCTTCCAGAATCCCAGGGCCGCGGCGGCCAGCGTCGCGAGGGTCAGCGCGAGGGCCTCGCCCGTGCTGTGCCAGGGAGCGAGCCCGGTATCCAGGGCGTGCCCGGTCACGGCCGTCTCCGCGGGCACGAGCAGGTTCATGAACGGGAACGCCGGGGCCAGCCCCCACCAGATGCCGACCGCGCCGAGCACGACCGGCCCGCACCAGAGCGCCCAATGGCCTTCCCGCCCGGCTTGCGGTAGTCGGGGCGGGGACCGAAGAACGGCCTGATCGCCAGCACCATCGCGATGGTCGCGACGGGCGCGGCGGCCAGGAACGTCGCCCACGGCAGCCAGGCGGAGGTGTCGGGCGCGAAGCCGACGGTGTACAGGAGCTCCTTGCCGATGAACCCGACCGAGGGCGGCACGCCGGCCATCGAGACGGACGCGGCCACCGCGGCCGCGAACGTGACGGGCATGGCCTGCCTCAGCCCCCCGAGCCGCGTGAGGTCGCGGGTGCCGGTGGCCTTCTCGATGGTCCCGGCCACCATGAACAGGGCCGCCTTGTAGAGGGCGTGCGCGACCAGGAACGCGAGTGCGGCCAGGACGCCCCGCGACAGCTCGCCCTGCCCCGCAACGGGCGGCAGTCCGAGGAACATGACGCACACGCCGAGGGCCATGACCGTGGTGTAGGCCAGCACCTGCTTCAGGTCCGACCTGCCCAGCGACACGAATGCCGAGTACACCGCCGTCACCGCGCCCACGGCGGTCAGCGTCCCCATCCAGAGCCCGGTCTCGCCCAGGATCGGCGTCATGCGGGCCAGCAGGAACACGCCGGCCTTGACCATCGTCGCCGAGTGCAGGTAGGCCGAGACCGGGGTCGGGGCCGCCATCGCGTTCGGCAGCCAGAAGTGGAACGGGAACTGCGCCGACTTGGTGAAGGCCCCGAGCAGCACCAGAACGACGACCGCCGTGTAGTGCGGGTGGGCCGCGAAGCTCTCCGGGTCGGCCAGCATCTCCCGCAGGCTGAACGTGCCGGCGGCTTGGCCCAGGACGACGAAGCCGGCCAGCATCGCCAGGGCCCCCGCGCCGGTCACGAGCAGCCCCTGAAGGGCGGAGCGTCTGGCCGTGGCGTCCTCGTGCGAGTAGCCGATGAGCAGGAACGACGTGATCGTGGTGAGCTCCCAGAAGACGAAGAGCGCGATCAGGTTGTCGGCCAGCACCAGGCCGAGCATCGCCAGCATGAAGCTGACGAGGAAGAGCGTGAACCGGCCGCGTTGCGGATACCCCTTCATGTACTCGCCGGCGAAGAGGAAGATGAACGCGCCGATCCCCGTGATCAGCAGGGCGAACAGCAGGCTCAGGCCGTCGACCGCGAGGTCGAGGTCGATGCCCAGTTGCGGCAGCCACGCCAGTTCCCAGACGAGGACCTCGCCGCCGGAGACGGCGGGAACCATCGTGCAGAACCACACGAAGAGCCCGACGGGCAGGGCCAGCGCCAGACGCTCGTACGGCGGGTTGGTCACACTCGATTCTCCGGGCGGCCGTCCGGTTCACCGTTCCGCGCGGCCGGCACGATGCCGCGACATAACTCGAGCGCGGCGCCGTCGCACCCCGTCAGGGCCCGACGAGGCGTCCAACCATCGGGGTCGCGCAGGGTCATCGTCGTCTTGCGGTCGAGCGAGGCGTGGCCTGTGTGCGGAGGAGTGACCCCGGGTCCGGCAAGGCGAACAGGCTAGCCGCCGCAACCGATTGGGAATACAGGATGTTGCGCGGATCCCTGCTCGGTTGCGTCCGTGCATTCCTCTCCGCTGATCGGCTTCGCCCAGGATGATTCGGACATTGGTCGGTCAGTATACCGCGCCCCGGAACCGCGGGCGAGAGCGGCGGACCGGCCCCCCATTCGAGGGCCGGCCCCGTCTGCCGAGTGTAGCACCGCGACCCTGGAGTCGACGGCGACGATGTGTGCGCCGGCGAGTCTTGCGCCGGCACCAGCGACTGGGCGCCGATCCCGCAGCCGACCTCGAGCACGCGCGTCCGCGGCCCGACGTCCGGCACGACCCGCTGAACGGCTCGAAGAACAGCGCGGAGGGTCGATCCGGCGCCACGACCCTCCTTCGCCTCGTTCTCGGTTGAAGCTGGCCGAATCTTGAACCGGCAGCTTGAGACCGTCGATAATCGGGCCGCGGTCCCGGCCGCCTCGATGGCGGACTGGCCGATCGACGGAGCAGTCGTTCATGATCGAGAGGCGCCTCAGGGATCTCTGGCAGCGGTTGCAGGGCAAGAAGCCGCACCTGCCCCATTTCCTGGCCGAGATCCACCTGGAGGGCATTCGCGGCATCGGCGACATCCGGGTGGTGTTCGACTATCCCGTGAGCGTCATCGCGGGCGGCAACGCCAGCGGCAAGTCGACGGCGCTCTTCGCGGCCGCGTGCGCCTACAAGGTGCCGGGCGCGGGCGTGAAGGACTTCGTGCCGTCGACGCTCTTTCCCGACTACCGTCCCCGGCTCCCGGGCCGCGAGGACGAGAGGCGCGAAGTCGTCATCGAGTTCGACTACTCGACGCCGGACGGCCGGCGCTCCATGCGCTGGCGCCGCTCCTCGAAAGGCTGGAACCGCAGCTTCCTCGGCCGCAAGGGGGCCATGCAGCCGGAGCGGCCGGTCTACCTCAGGACGCTCGCCAACCTGAGCAATCCGTCCGAGGTGCGCGGCGTCCTCGGCATGTCGAACTTGCGCTCCTCACCGCAGGAGACGCCGCTGACGGCCTCGCAGATCGAGTTCGCCCAGCAGATGCTCCCCTTCCGCTATGCCGAGGTGGTCCGCCTGTCCAGCGGCAGCAAGAGCCTGTTCTTCGCCGCCCAGAAGGCCGGCGCGGCGTACTCCGAGCTGCACATGGCCGCCGGCGAACGGGCGATCCTGCGCCTGTCGCGGGAGATCGCCCAGCTCGAAGGCGCGCTCGTGCTGATCGACGAAGTGGAGGCCGGGCTGCACCCCTGGGTGCAGCAACTCCTCATGCTGCAGCTCCAGCAGCTCGCGCTCCGCAACGACCTGCAGGTGGTCGTCACGACGCACAGCCCCGTGGTTCTCGACGCGGTGCCCGCGCACGGACGCATCTTCCTCGAACGCGACGACGCCGGTCGCGTCACGGTGCTCCCCCCCTATCGCGACATCGTGCAGAACGCGCTGTACGGCCGCTCCGGCGATGCCCTGAACCTGCTGTGCGAGGACGCGCTGGCGGAGGGCATCCTGCAGGGCGTGTTCGACGTGCTGCTGCCCCGGGAGCGGATCAGGAGGGAATCAGTCCGCATCGGACGGGACACCGGCGCCAAGGAATTTCCGATGCACGCGGCCGCGTTCAGGAAGTTCGGCCAGATCCGGAACTTCGTCTTCGTCCTCGATGGCGACAAGCGCGGTAGCGATCTCGAAGGAAAGATACGCCGGCAAGCGGGAAGCGACGTTCCGGTGTTGTTCCTCCCGGGCGACGAAGCGCCGGAAATATGGATCTGGAACACCCTGCGGCGCAACCCGGATCAACATGCGCCTGATCTCGGTATCGACTCGGCCGACTTGGTCGAGCGGATGAACTGGTTGAACGCAGTCTACGACACCGCATCCGACCGGCCCGGCGAGATCGCCAAGACGAAGCTCCACGAGCTGGCCGAACCCCACGATCGGACCCCGCCAGACATCGGCCGCGCGGTCGCCAGATGGGAGGCTGGCCGCCAGGAGAGCGATATTCAGCCCCTGGTGGACGGACTGAAGGGAGCCCTGCTGCAATGGCGCGGGGAGTGACGCGGGGTGCTGCCGTCACGGATGCGGTTCGACGCTTCGAGAACCACGCGTCACGCATTGGACGAGGTACGGCGAGCCCAGGGAGCCGCTCAGTTCGCCACAACGCAGGGTAGGGGGTAGAGGGTGGGGTATGAGGGGGAGACGTGGCCGGTGCGACCGGATTGAGTTGAAGTCCGGAGGATAGCTTGGCTGGGACTCCGGCGGGAGAATCCGGTCGCTTGAGCCCATTCGGCTATGAGCACAGCGGGGTGACGATCCGGAGCAGGCCTCGCTGGGATAGTGCCGCTGTTGTTCCAAGACTGGTGGCCTCGCCATTCAGTCGCTCGATTTCGTTAGTGTGTCGATTCGCCAGAGTAACTTTCCAAGATGCGGGCAGGTCTCGCCAACATGAAACAAGCGGCTTCCCGTTTGTCTTGCCAACGCTCGCCACGCCGGTGGGTACTTGTTCAATCGCCTGACGCCACCAACGAATCTGGTTCTGAGCTTCGGTGCAAGCCTCATCAATTCGCGTTCTGGATCCGGGATTTCTTCTGGCTCTTCAATGCTCGGATCCATGCCTGCCACAAGCCACGTTTCCGTTGCCCGCACGGCAGCAACGAGCCAATGCCGCTCGTGGTTGGGGTCGGTGTTGCGTCCAGGCTTACCATCCCACAACCATCTCTCAAGAACCTCCTCCACGATTGACCCTGTTGTTGTCGCGTCCGCGTCGACGGGCACCATGATGTCTGGGTAGAAGCGCGCGTACTCCGCAATCCGGTCACCATCCAACTGCACAATCAGCGCATCCAGCGGCTCTTCTCCTTCAAATAGCGGTTGAAACAAACCCAGAGACCTCAACGTCGCCGGGTTGTTTTCGCACCACGCCTTGACCAAAGTCCAACCACCATCTCCGAAACGCCCCGACGTGGCGTCTTGCTCGGGCTGCACTGGTCGCACCTCGAGAACAGGTGCATCATCGTGGCGGGCCAGCCACGCGGACAAGTATTCTGTCATGACGACAACATCAGTAGGCCCTTCCGCAACAATGCCCACTACGATGCGCAAACGTGTCATCCGAGTGCTCTAGCAATCCGACCGTCCAGCCAGAGTTGCGATAGGTTTTTCCCGCCCTTTGCAGTGACCCATTGTTCCTTGGTCATTCCGGCTGGCGGCCGCACCCGCTCGAAAACTGTATGTCCCTCAACGTCGCGGGCAACAACGAACAGCCGCTGGTCAGATTCGAAGAGATCGATCGCGTCGAGGGCGGTCGGGTTGTGGCTGGTAAGGAAAACCTGGTGCGGGCGAGTAGCGGTGTCGGCGTCACTCGCGGTGTCGGCGTCACTCGCGGTGTCGGCGTCACTCGCGGTGTCGGCGTCACTCGCGGTGTCGCCATGACACGCAACCGCGACAATATGACCGACCAGTGCCCTCACCATGGATGGGTTCAGGGTGCCGTCAACGTTGTCCAGCGCGAATACTGGGGGTGACTCGCGGTGTGCGAGAATTGTGGCGACGAAGAGCAGAAACAGTGTTCCTTCGCTGGCATCATACGGGGATAGTGTATTGCGATTGGTCTGCATGAATTTGTCTACAATATAGAGCGATTCTTCTTCCGGTGTCAGCACGCTCGGCAGTATGTCGGGTTTTGGTGGGCCAACACTGACACTCTGCGCCCATCCTGGCTTCCAAATGATGCGGAGGATCTCGTCGACGTCGCGCTTTGTCGACGCGTTCACGGCTTGGTCCAAAACCTCCATGAAGGCTTGCGGCAAGCGGCTGCCGGTCAGGCCGAGTGGCTCGATGCCGCGATTGTCGGGTACCAATCCTCGCATCACGGCCGTTTGCGGCGCGTAGATGACGTACTTTGCGACGGCGTTCAGACTGGCTCTGGTTGCAGCTGTGACATGGGCTATGGAGGCATGTGTGTCCCAGAGACCTCGATGGGGGTTCGCGTCGACAAGGGCCGGTGGGGAGTTGGGGGCCGCGTGTGAGGTCATGCGGCCAGTGGTTGAGCGACGAACGAATACCCTGGCGGTGTTTTCCGTCAAGGCCTCGGAACGGAACTCGAGGTTGGATGAGCGAGGCTTGGTCTTGAGCGCCGCAGTGTACCTTGCATCGCCGATTAGTCCGTCAAGCTTGATGGAGGCGGGCGTTGGCCGTTTCTTGAAGGACGACTTGAAGATGCGGGCGGCGGAAAGCCTCACGCCCTTGGCGCTGAGGACGTCGGCGGAGATGCCTCGACCGAGGCAGGCGGCATACAGACCAATGGCTTCGAGAAGGTTGGACTTTCCGGAGCCGTTCGCCCCTACGAGTAGATTCACGCGGCCGAATTCGAGCTGCGCGTCGGCAATGGACTTGAAATTCCGAATATGTAATGAGTTGATCATGGGAGGCCACGCTCGCACGGAGGGCGCTGTTGTAGCGTCGGCGAGGTGAGTACGGGGCGGCGGTGTGAGGGTGGCAATGGCATAGTGGTGGTCGCGGGTTCCGTCGGTCGGGGCCACAGAAATAGCTGGGAGCGCGTCAAGGCAGAGCGAACACGAACAGGTTGTTGTTGGCGCTCGGGCGCAGCTCGGGGGTCAGCTCCAGGAAGCGGCCGGAGCCGGTGCTGACCGCCACGTACTGCCGGCCGTCGACCGCGTAGGTGATGGGGAAGCCCGATACCGGCGAGCCGAGGTTGATCTCCCAGAGGATCTCCCCGGACTCGTCGTCGAAGGCGCGGAAGCGGCCGTTGACGTCGCCGCCGAAGACGAGCCCGCCGCCGGTGGCGGCCAAGGCCATCGTCGCGGCCCGCTGCTGGTAGTTCCAGACCACCTGGCCGGTTTCGGCCGAGATGGCCTGCACGCTGCCCACGTCGTCGTAGCCGGGGGCCAGCTCGGGGCGCCAGGCGATGGCGTAGAGGCGGCGCGCCTCGTCCTGCTCGTCGGGGGCGGCCATCGCCATCATGCGCGAGCAGACGTTGCGCAGGGGCATGTACATGGTGTTGGTGCGCGGCGAGTACGCGCCCGCCTCCCAGTCCTTGCCGCCGCTCGCGTGGGGGCAGGCGAGCACCTGCTGTCCCGCCGCGGTGAAGATGAGCTCGGCGTTCTCCGTCACGGCGCCCGTCGCGCCGTCGATGCCGCTCACGACGTTCTGGACGATGGTCGGCGTGGCCCAGAGGAACTCGCCGGTCTCGCGGTCGAGGGTGTAGACGATGCCGGTCTTGCCGGGGATTCCGGTGACGACGCGCCGCTCCTCGCCGGGCTGGATGCGCGGGTTGATCCACGCCACCGCCGACTCGTCGGGCCGCACCGCGGTGTCGACGAGCAGGCGCTCGAACGGGTGGTCGAGGTCCCAGTGGTCGTTCATGTGCTGGTAGTACCAGACGATCTCGCCGGTGTCGCCGTCGAGGGCCAGCGTCGAGTTGTGGTACAGGTGGGTCAGGTCGGTGCCGCCGAGCAGGAACTTGGGCGCCGGCGACGTCACCGACGTGCCCACGTAGACGAGGTTCAGCTCGGGGTCGACGCTCGGCACCATCCACGAGCCGACGTGCCGGCGCTCCTCGAACGGGACGTCGCCCCACGTCTCGTCGCCGGGCTCGCCGGGGGCGGGGATGAGCCGCCGCCGCCACAGCTCCTCACCGGTCGCCGCATCGTGGGCGGTGATGACGCAGCCGTCGGGCCCGCCCCTCGGGTCGCAGCTCCGGCCGGAGTACACCTTGCCGCCGGCGACGATGGGCCCCGATGTCTGGTTGGCGGGGTTCACCCGGTAGTCGAGGATCTCGGTGTCCCACACCACGTCGCCGGTCTCCGCGTGGAGGGCGACGATGTGGTCGTCCATGGTGGTGTCGAAGATCAGCTCGCCGTGGATGGCGACGTTGCGGTTGGTCTCGATGAGGGTGCCGATCATGTACTCGGCGAGATCGTCGGGCCGGTCGCGGCGGTACTCCCAGACGAGGTCGCCGGTCACCGCGTCGATGGCCTGGATGACGTCCTGCGGGTTCGGCATGAACATCACGCCGTCGCGCACGAGCGGCGTGCCCTGCTGGCGTCCCGGGCCGAGCGCGCGCGACCACACCATCCGGAGGTCGCCGACGTTGTCGCGGTCGATCTGGTCGAGGGGGCTGTAGCCCCAGCCGTCGAGGGTCCGGCGCCACATGAGCCACTCGTCGGGGCTCGGGTTCTCGAGCTCGGCGTCGGTGACGGGGCGGATGCGGTCGTCCTGCGCGACGGCCGGAGGTGCGGCGCCGGCCACGGCGGCGGCGGCGACGATGCCGGCGACGAACCGCGACGACGACCAGCGGGATGCGAGCATGATGCCTCCTCTTGTTCCAACGGGAAGTGACGGGCGCGTGGTCCCGGGTCTTTCGGTCGGCGTGGTCAGGCCGTGCCCGGCACCGCCTCGGCGTCCTTCAGGGCCTCGGCCCGGTAGTGCGTGGTGAGGGTCTCGCTCATCTCCGCGAGGTCGCCGTCGAGCATCTCCGTCAGCCGGTGGGTGGTGAAGCCGATGCGGTGGTCGGTCACCCGGTTCTGGGGGAAGTTGTAAGTGCGTATCTTCTCCGACCGCTCCCCCGTGCCGACCTGGCTCTTGCGGTCCTCGGCGATCTCGTCGTGCTGGCGCTGCATCTCCATCTCGTAGAGCCGCGAGCGCAGCACCTTCATCGCCTTCGCCTTGTTCTTGATCTGCGACTTCTCGTCCTGCTGCGAGACCACGAGGCCGGTCGGCAGGTGGGTGATGCGCACCGCCGAGTAGGTGGTGTTGACGCTCTGGCCGCCGGGGCCGCTCGAGCAGAAGGTGTCGATGCGGAGGTCCTTGGCGTCGATGGCGACGTCCACCTCCTCGGCCTCGGGGAGCACCGCGACGGTCGCGGTCGAGGTGTGGATGCGGCCGCTCGCCTCGGTCGCGGGCACCCGCTGCACGCGGTGGACGCCGCTCTCGTACTTGAGCCGGCTGTACACCCGCGTGCCCTCGATCAGGGCGACGACCTCCTTGATGGCCCCCACGCCGCTCTCGTTGATCGACAGGACCTCGACCTTCCAGCGCTGCCCCTCCGCGAAGCGGCTGTACATCCGGAACAGGTCGCCCGCGAACAGGCCGGCCTCGTCGCCGCCGGTGCCGGCCCGGATCTCCAGCACGACGTTCTTCTCGTCGTTCGGGTCCTTCGGCACCATCAGGACCCGGATCTCGGCCAGCAGGTCCTCGCGGCGGGCCTCCAGCTCGGCCAGCTCCTGCTCGGCGAGCTCGCGCAGCTCGGCGTCCGGGCCGCCGGCGAGCTCGCGGGTCTCGGCGATCTCCGACTCGACCGTCCTGTAGTCGCGGAACCTCTCGACGATCGGCTGAATCTCGGAGAGCGCCTTCGAGTGGGTCCGGTACCGGTTGGGGTCGGCCTGCACCGCGCCGTCGCTGAGCAGGCCCATCAGCTCGTCGTAGCGGGTGTCGATGGTTTGCAGCTTGTCGAACATGACGGACGGATGCTCCTCGGAAACCCCGACTCGATCGCGCGCGCCCGCCGGTCCGGAGGCCCGATCAGCCCCCCGAGACCGGGGGGAGGAACGCCACCTCGTCACCCTCGCCGAGGGCGGCGTCCATCCGCGAGTAGTCTGCGTTGACGGCGGCGGAGATCGAGTCGCGATAGGCGTCCAGCTCCGGGTACTCGCCGATCAACCCGTCCCAGACGGTGCGGACGGTGGCCCCGTCGGGAACCTGCCTCGACAGCTCTCCCGCCCCCACGATGTCGCGGAGCCGCGCGAAGAGCCGGACGCTGATGTGCATGGCGCTGTGTCGACCGCCCCCGGGGCGGGCCCGGAGTCCGGGGCCGCCGCGCCGGCCCTCGCGCGCCGGCATCCCCCGGAATCGGCGGCGCTCCCTCAGCCGGCCTGCCCCGCCGGGGCGAGGCTCTCGCCCGTCGCCGACCGGAGGGCGGCCTCGCGCGCCCCCTCGTCGTCCGCGTCGGCGGTCGCCCCCTCGATCCAGACGTCGCCGCCCTCGAAGAACTCGTGCTTCCAGATCGGCACAATCTGCTTGATGCGCTCGATGACGTAGCGGCAGGCGGCGAACGCGTCGGCGCGGTGCGGCGACGCCACCGCGATGATCACGCTGGCCTCGCCGATCTCGAGCGTGCCCAGCCGGTGGTGCACGGCCAGCCGCACCTTCCAGCGGTCGGCCACCTCCCCGCCGATGCGCTCGAGGGCGCGCACGGCCAGCGGCTCGTAGCCTTCGTACTCCAGCCGCAGCACCCGGCGCCCCGCGTTCGCGTTGCGGACGACGCCCGCGAAGGTGATGACGGCCCCGGGGCCGACCGGTTCCCCGGCGGCCTCGGCGCCGACCGTGCGCACCAGCGCGTCGAGGTCGAGCGGTTCGGTCGTCACGGCGTACGGCGGGGTCGGCATGACGCCCTATTGTCGCTCATTTCGCCAGAAATGATGGAGCGGACCCGGCCCGCGCCCCGGCCCCGCCGCGTTGCGGATGGCCCCCTCGACGTAGCGCTTGGCGCGGGCGGCGGCCTCGGCCAGGGGCAGGCCGGCGGCCAGCCCCGCCGCGATGGCGGCCGAGAACGTGCACCCGGTGCCGCGGGTCCGCCGGCCGTCGAGCCGGGGGCCGCGCAGCTCGACGACGACGCCGCCGTCGTCGAGCACGTCGACCGACTCGGCGGTGTCGAAGTGGCCGCCGGTGACGATGGCGGCCGCCGCGCCGCGGGCCCGGATGCCGGCGGCGGCGCGCCGGGCGTCGTCCAGCGAGGCGACCGGCCGCGCGGCCAGCACCTCCGCCTCGAAGCGGTTGGGGGTGACCACGCGCGCGCGCTTCAGCAGCCGGTCGCGCACGACGGCCACCGCGTCCTCGTCGAGGAGCCGCCGGCCGCTGGTGGCGGCAATGACCGGATCGACCACGAGGGGAGGTCCCGGCTGCGCGTCCAGCGCCTCGCAGACCGCCTCGACGACGGCGGCGGTGGCGAGCATGCCGGTCTTGACGGCCCCGATCTCGAACTCGTCGAACACCGCGTGCACCTGGGCCGCGACCATCCGCGGCGAGACGGGGTCGACGGCGGTCACGGCGCCCGTGTTCTGGGCGGTGACGGCGGTGACGGCGGTGACGCCGTGTACGCCGTGAGCGGCGAGGGTCCTGAGGTCGGCCTGCAGCCCCGCGCCGGCGCCGGAGTCGCTGCCCGCGATGGTGAGGACGGCGGGTGAAACGCGGGCCGTCACGACACGCTCCCCTACGGTTCGGGCTCGCCGGCCACGTCGGCCAGCCGCGGCCCGAGTCCGAAGACGAGCAGGAACTGGTAGGGAAGGAAGGTCTCGTGCGACAGCAGCTCGAGGCCCGCGGCCCGTGCGTCGCGGACGACGGCGTCGGCGTCGACCCGCTGGTCCATCGGCGGTCCGGGGCCGTGGCCCTCCTTGGTGAAGTCGACGATGCCCACCCGGCCCTGGGGCTCGAGGGCGCGCGCGACGTCGCTCAGCAGCGACACCGGGTTGGCGACCTCGGCGTAGACGTCGACGATGAGGACGGCGTCGAGCCCGTCCGGCAGCTTGGGGTCCTCGGCGGTGCCGAGCACCGTGCGGACGTTGGTGAGGCCCTCGCGGTCGACCCGGTAGTTGATGGCCCCGAGCATCGGCCGCTGGATGTCCTCGGCGTAGACGAGGCCGTTGGGGCCGACCCGCCGCGCCAGCCGCACCGTGAACCAGCCGGCCCCCGCCCCGACGTCGGCGACGGTGGCCCCGTCGGCGATGCTCAGGGCGTCCATGATCTCGTCCGGCCTCTGCCAGATGGCGCGGTCGGGGGCCTCGAGGAGGCCGAGGTCCTGGGGGGGGAAGAGCCGGGCGTGGGGCAGGTTCTGGGCCGCGCCGGCCGCCGGGCTCAGCGCCGCGAGCAGCCACGCGACCGCCACGACCGCGGCCCGGTGCATTCGGTTGGTCATGAGCCTGGCTCCGAAGCGGCGCCGCCGGCCGCCTCCTCCCGATCTTCGTTCGGGGTGGGGGACTCCCCGTCCGGTTCCAGCGCCTCGCACGGCAACCGGTGGGGTCCGCCGAGGTCCGGCAGCGGCGGCCGGCCGAACCCGCGTCCCGCCGCCAGCGCGTCGACCGCCGCCGATGCGAGGTCCTCGACCGCCAGCAGCTCGAACGGCGTCGCGCCCGGCGGCTCCAGCCACTTCAGGTAGCCGCCGCACCCGGTGCACGCGGCCGCCCGGTCCGCCGCGCCCGGCGACGCCGCCAGCCACGTCGGGGCGGGGTCGGCGGCCCGGCAGTACGTGCACCGGTCGGGGCGCGCCGGCCAGTCGAGCCCGCAGAACGAGCAGCGGAGCCGGCCGGTCCCGCCGTGCGCCTCGGCGAACGCCGGCCACGATCCGCAGGCCGGGCAGTGGCCGTGCGGCCACCGGTCGCGGGCGGCGAGGGCGTCCCCGGCCCCGGCCCCCAGCAGCGTCCCGACTGCGACGTGGGCGGCGGGCCCGGCCGCGAGCTCGGCCGCGAGCCAGAGCACGTCCGGGGCGATGCCCTCGTGCAGCGCCTTCACGCGGATGGCGTGCTGGTTACGGTCGAACGAGGCGGCCAGCAGCGACGCCATGTCGACCCGTCCCGAGTCGAGGCTGCCGCGCACTCGGCGCGCGACGTCGCCGGCGCCTCCCGCCGCGAGGTCGTCGCAGGCCGCGAGCACGAGCGGCGCCAGCAGGGCCACCGGCAGCGCCGCCGCCTCGCCGCGCAGGAACGGCTCGCCCGCCCCGAGCTTCTCGGCGATCCGCTGCGGGGTGAGGCGGAGGGCGGGCGGTTCGAGCCGCAGCCGGTCCACCGCGCGGATGGTGCGGACGACCATGGGCCGCTGTACCGCGATCGCGGGCGCGAGCTCGGGCCGGGCGGCCGCGATCTCCGCCCACCGGGTCTCGGCGAGGCGGACCAGCGCGTCGGGGTCGGGTGTCGTCGAGGTCACGGGTGGTCGTCAGGGGTCGGGGGAACGTTGGCCGCCCATCGTCGCCCCCCGGGAGTCTGCGCCGTAGAACGGTGCCGACTTCCGGCAGGGGTGGTTGGGCGGCGAGCGGAGCCGCAGGCGACGCTCTCCGGGCTCGGCTCCGCTCGCCGCCCGGCCGACCCGCCGGGGAAACCGCGACGCTCCACGGCGCAGATTCCCGACCCTCCGTTTCATTCTACGGCATGGTCCCGGTGGAAGCACCGGGCGGGCGAGGGCGGCGGCGCAGCGCCGATGCGCGCCGCGGCGCGGTTGAAGTGCTGCCCGCGTCGCGCTTATACTCGAATGCGGGTTCCACTGCACGGAGCCTTGGGGAGAACCTTGGGATGGCAGAGCTGATCACGGTTACCGAGACCGCGGCATCGAAGATTGCCGCGCTGATGGCGGAAGAGAACAAGAAGAGTGCGGGGCTCCGGGTCTTCGTGCAGGGCGGCGGATGCTCCGGCTTTCAGTACGGCCTGATGATCGAAGAGGGCAGCGGGGACGTCTCGGCCGACAAGGTCTTCGAGTCGAACGGCATCAACCTCTACGTGGACCCCATCAGCATCCGGTACCTGTCGGGCGCGGAGGTCGATTTCGTCGACAACCTGACCGGCGGAGGATTCACCATCAGGAACCCGAACGCCAAGTCGACCTGCGGTTGCGGGTCGTCGTTCAACACCTAGCAGCCCGCGTTGGAACCCCGCGTTGCATCGCTGCTCGAATGCAGCGGGGACTTCCGCCACGGGCTGCCGGGATTTCCGTGCGCCGCGCACGGCGGTGCGGCAGGGCGAAGCGGCCGCCATCTCCGCACCGGTCGCCCCGGGACGAACCACCATTGCTCGACCACGGGTGACCGGCGCCCGGCGCTCGCCGCCGCGCGGGGCGCCCGTCTTGCCCGGGTGGCCATGGACTCGCAAGCAGAATACATCGAACGCCTGCGGCCGGCGGGCGGCAAGCGCTCCGGCAAGCGCGACCTCGTGGTCAGCGTCTTCCTGCGCCAGGAAGGCCACCTGAGCGCCGACGACCTCGTCGACCTGATGCGCGAGGAGGACAAGCGCATCAGCCGGGCCACCGTCTACCGCACGCTGCAGTGGATGGTCGACGCGGGCATCGCCCGCAAGGTCGACTTCGGCGAGGGCCGCTTCCGATTCGAGCACTCGTACCGCCATCCCCGGCACTTCCATCTCATCTGCAAGTCCTGCAACCGGTCGTCGGAGTTCCTCAGCTCCGACGTCGAGGTGCTGCTGGCCGAGATCGCCGAGGCCCGCGGTTTCTCGGCGCGCCAGAGCGTGGTGCAGATCTACGGCACCTGCGACGTGTGCCAGAGGGGAGAGCGCGCGTCGCCGCGCCCGGCCGGCGCCACCGAGACGGTGTTCGCCCGCGACGCGCTGCGCATCGCCATCGCCACCGAGCGCAGCGGGCTCGAGTTCTACAGCCGGGGGGCCGGCCTCGTCCGCAACGCCCGCGCCCGCAAGGTCTTCGAGAGCCTCGCGGGCGAGGAGAAGGAGCACCTGTCGACGCTCGAGGCCCGCTACGAGCAGTTGCGGGCCGACGATCCGGACTTCGAGTCGTATCCCACCTTCCTGTACTTCAAGGGGGCGTCCGACGGGCTCTTCGCCGAGGGGGCGGAGCGGCTGCGGAAGGTCGTCGACGACCGCGAGGCGCTGATGATCGGCATCCGCTGCGAGCGCGCCTCTCACCGGTTCTTCAAGCGGTACGGCGAGCGCTTCGAGGACTCCGAGGGCAAGCGCATCTTCCTGGAGTTCGCGGACGAGGAGCGCGAGCACCTGCAGTTGCTCATCCGGGAGTACCGGGCCCTGGTCGGCCAGGAGCGGCCGCGCCGCGGCGGCGCCCGCCCCGCCAGTTGACGGCTCCCCTCGTCACGGCTTCCCCGCCACCACCTGCGCCACCGCGACCGGGTCGCGGTGCTCCTCGTCGTGCCGGATCCGCCAGTCGGCGAAGACCCCCCGCAGCTCGCCGGGGCGCAGCAGGTGCTCCGGCGACCGCGGTCCCGTGCCGTGCGCGAGCTGGGCGACCGTGAACGTCTCGTAGATGACGAAGCCGCCGCGCCTGACGGCGCCGCGAAGGGCCGGCCAGAGGGAACGCTGCAGGTAGTTGGTGCAGATGATCAGGTCGAACCGGTCGCGGGGCAGGGGGGACACCTCGAGGTCCGCCGCCCAGAGCCGCTCCGTCGACCCGCCGGCGCGGGCCTCGCGCAGCCGGCCGAGGTCGCGGTCGACGCCGTAGACGCGGAACCCCGCCGCGGCGGCGGCCCGGGCATGCCGGCCCGCGCCCGTCGCCACGTCGAGGACGTCGCGCCGCGGGCCCAGGCTGGCGCGCAGCCGGGGCAGCCAGTCGGCGACGAAGGGCGAAGGAGCGGCGGTCATCGGGCGGGTCCCCCGCCGCCGGAGGTTGATATCATGATCGGCCGATGTCCGCCGCGTTGATTACCGCCTCGGTGCTCTCGCTCGCCGGCCTGCTCGTCAGCTTCGCCCTGGGCTACGTCGCCACCGCCCCGGAAGAGGTCCTTCGGCACGCGACGTTCGCGATCTTCGTGACGCTGATGACCCTGCTGGCGCATTCCATGACCATGTTCTACCTCATCGGCAAGGGCCGCGCCATTCGCGACGCGGTCGCCGAGGGGGGGCTGACGAGCGACGCCGCCGCCCGCGTGTCCGCGCTGCGGGGGCCGGTCTTCAAGCTCGCGACGCTGGCCATGGCCTCGACCATGCTCGCCGCCATCGTGGGCGGGGGGGTCGACACCGGCGTCGTTCCCGCCGGGGTGCACGCCTTCCTGGGGATGCTCGCGATAGCGGTGGGTGCGGCCGCGTTGCGGGCGATCGTGCATGCCCTGAGCGAGTCCTCCCGCATCGTCGACGAGGTCAACCGCGACCTCGGGGCCTGAGTGGCGCCGGTGTTCTCCAGGATTCTCCTCTTCGACATCGACGGGACGCTGCTGCTGTCGGGGCGGGCCGGATACCGCGCGCTGACCCGGACGTTCGAGGAGCTCTTCGGCGTGCCGCGCGGATTCGACGACATCCCGGTGGCGGGCCGGACCGACGAGCTGATTCTCACCGCGGCGGCGGATCGGGCGGGGGTGGCCGTCGACGCGGCGGCGCGGGCCCGTTTCCACCGGCGCTACTGCGAGCTCTTCGCCGAGGAGATCCACTTTCCGGGGCCGCGGAAGGGGCTGATGCCCGGCGTGTCCCGGCTGCTGGAGGTCCTCGCCGGGAACGACGCGGTGCGCTGCGGGCTCGTCACCGGCAACTTCGCGCGGCCGGCGCGCATCAAGCTGGAGCACTTCGACCTCTGGCGGTACTTCGGCTTCGGGGCCTACGGGGACGATGCGCCGGTGCGCGACGCCCTGGTGCCGATTGCCGTCGAGCGGGCCCGCCGGGCCCGGGTCGAGGTGCGACGGCCGGGCGACGTCGTCGTGATCGGCGACACGCCCCTCGACGTGCAGTGCGCGGCGGCCGCCGGCGCCCGGTGCGTGGCGGTGGCCACCGGCTCCTACGACGAGCCTGCCCTGCGCGAAGCGGGGGCCCACGACGTGCTGCCGGACTTCGGCGATACGGAGACGGCCGTCGCGACCCTCCTGGCCGGCCAGGAGGCGGGGCCGTAGAACGGGGCGGACTCCCGGAAGGCCGGATGGAACCTCCGGCCTGGAAGGGAGCTGCCGGGCCGCATCCGAGGGGTCGACGGCCGCGGCGGGCTCGACGGTCCCCCCCAGCTCACGCCGGCGGCGGCGCGCCGGGCAGAGCCGTCTGGCGACGATTGGCGGGCCGGGGCCGCGCGAAACGGACGCGAGGTTGGCGGAAGCGCCTGGGAGTCGAACCCAGCCCCCCCGCGTTGGCGGGGGGCGACCGATTTTGAAGACCGGGAGGGCCACCGGGCCCCGTTCGCTTCCTCGACCCGCCTCCGCGCCGGGGTCGACGCGGAAGCGGGCGCCGCCGGCGCGGGTCCCGGACCCGGGGCGCCGACCACGATCCGCCTCCGTGTGACGGTATGACGGCGCAGAGGCCTCGGGGAAGGCGTCAGCGGTACAAACCAACGCGCAGACCGCTCCCAAACGCGGCAAACGGCCGTGAAACCGCGAGCTGCGAGGTGTACGTGCGGCCGCTCTCGAGACCGACCGGATCGTGCAAGGAGCCGCCCCGTCGTCGGGCGGGGCGGCGCAGGCGAAGCGCTAGCCCTCGATCAGGCGCACTTCTCCGGCCCGGGGGCCCTTGGTCGATTCCTCCGTCTGGAACTCGACCCGCTGGCCTTCCCGGAGCAACTCGAAGACTGCTCCGCGCACCGCGCTACGGTGGAAGAAGTGCTCGATCCCCCCCTCGTCGCGAATGAACCCGAACCCCTTGTCGATCAAGAGACGTGCGATAGTGCCGCTGGGCATGCGAACTCCTTCGATGCCGAATCCCAACCGCCGCGACGGTGCCCAGACGCCTCGTCGACCAGTCGGGACCTGACGGACAGCCCCTCCATCGCAGGCCGGGGCGGCCGCCAGAACCACCCGCTACCCCCGATGGGGGCGGGTTGCGAGGTCCTCGTCTTCCACGGAACCACGCCTCTTCGGTGTGCCCGAATCGAGACTCGGGCCGCCACCGAAAGTCGCCAGTCTAGTGACGTTTGTCGGTAGAAGTCAAGGGCGGGCCGGTCGGGCGCGTCCCGGCACGCGGGAAAGGCCCGGCAACGGGCCCGGCGCCGGGCCGGGGCTCGAGTCCCCCGCCGCCCGCCGCGTCCGCCTCCGCGATACTATTCGGCAGGGGCCGGCGCCTTGGGGGCGGGCTTCGCGGGTTTCGCCGGCTTCGCCGCGGGATAGGTGGTCCAGAAGTGCCGATTGCAGGCCGGGCATTCCCAGAACTGCTGCGGCTGCCACGGATCCTCGGGGCCGGGATCCCGCAACTCCATCGGCTCGCCGCAACGCTGGCAACGAACGGAGACATCGGGGTGGTTCATGGCGGAATTGTAGTGTTCCCGTCGGGGGAGTTGCAATACTCGGCACTCTGCGGGTGAAGTCGGCCCCCGGCATTCGGAGTCTCGGGGAGCCCGTGCGTCGACTCGATCGTGCCGACGGGCGGGGGCGAGGCGTATCTGCCTGCATGCGGGGGTTCCGGGACGGCCCTGGCGCCGGCCCGGGTACGCCGTGCGATCCAGTCAGCGGGGATGACCGTGTTATCGTCCGTCGTTGCTGCTCCCTGCGCCTCTCCAGGCAGCGACCGGTGTCCGCACGGAGGCGCTCAACCGCGCAACCGGCGCCCCGGTCGGGCGCGGGTGGGGCGCGGGCCGCCGGACGGGGTTTCCCCACCCGTCGGAAGCGCCCGACGCGGCAACCGGCTTCATGAGCAGCGAGGGATGCAGGCGTGATTCCCGGGGTGGTGCTGGCCGGCGGGGCGTCGTCCCGCATGCAGGGCCGTCCGAAGGCGCTCCTCCCGGCGGGGCCGGGCCGCGAGACCTTCCTCGAGCGGATCGTGTCGACGCTGCGGGCGGGCGGCGTCGACGACGTCGTGGTCGTGACCGGTCATCACCACGAGGCCATCGTCGCCCGGACCGCGCGCGTGCGGCCGATGGTCCGGGTGGTGCGCAACCCGCGGCCCGAGCAGGGCCAGCTCTCCTCGCTCCTCGCGGCGCTCGGGGTCGTCGACCATCCCGGCGTGAGGGCGATGCTCGTCACCCTGGTCGATCTGCCCCTCGTCTCGGCCGCGACGGTACGGGCGGTGCTCGACGCCTACCGGCGGACCGGCGCTCCCCTCGTGCGCCCGGGCCGGGGCGGCAGGCACGGCCATCCGGTGGTGTTCGATCGCGGGCTCTTTCCCGAGCTGCGGCAGGCGGACCCGGCGCACGGCGCCAAGCCGGTGGTGCGCGCGCACGAGGCGGAGGGGTGCGTGGTCGCCGTCGACGACCCCGGCGCCTTCACCGACGTGGATACGCCCGAGGACTACCGGCGGTGCTTCGGCGTCGCGCCGCCCCTTCCGGGCCCCGCCGGGCCGCCGGCCGGCGCCGGTTGATTGCCGGACGGCATCCGGATAGAATGAACTCGGCTGGGCCAGTGGCGCAGTTGGGAGCGCGCGTGAATGGCATTCACGAGGTCACGGGTTCGACCCCCGTCTGGTCCACCATCCCCTCCTCTTCGATCTTCTCCTGACACTCGCTGAACGTCGCCCATGTTCCGGAAGGGCGCATCGCCGGTCGGGGCGGGGCTCAGTTTCCGGCCGACCGGCCGTTCGAGCCGTACCGTAGCGCCGACGAGCGGTGAGCGATGGCCAGCCAGTCGGCCAGCCGCTCGACCGCCTGCTCGGGCGTCTCGCCGTAGAAGGGCATCAGCGCCGTCGGTCCGCCGGGGACGCCGACCAGGTAGGCGCGCCACCGGTCCGGGTCGACCAGGGCCGCCTCGATGACGTATCGACGGTCGTTGATGGCGCGTTCGAAACGTTGAGCGGGCACGGTTTTTCGGGAGTGGAGCGATGAGTTTTCGAGTGCGACAGTGAGAAGGGGATTGTAGTCGGCTGGCGGCGCCGATCAAGCGAAGGAAGGTACGAAGACCGCTCCACACCCTCCCGGTTGCGGGGGACGATGCCCTTGGTCCCGGCAGAAAAAAAACTCGTCTTCACCGGTGATTCACACTCTGTGCCCATGAATTGCACAGCTTTTCCACAGCCCGTGCGGGTCGTCCCCACGCGGACCCCCGGGCGCACCGTCCTGCCGTGACTGCCTCGCCGCGGATCCGCCTGCTCAACGCGCCGGACCTGCCGTCGTTTCGCCTCGCGATCGCCGATTGCCTCTACTGGAGCCGGCCCTGGGACCTGCGCGCGTCGATGGTCGTGGTGGCGTCCCGCGCGGCCGCCGGGCAGTTGCGGTGGACCCTCGAGCAGCGGCTGCTGGCGCGGAGGACGGCGTTCCTGCTCCCTCCCCTGGTGACCCGCGACGGGCTCTACCGCGAGCTGCATCGCCGGTTGGACGAGGCCCCGCCGCGGCTGGGCGCGGTCGAGCGGCTCGTGTGCGGGGGGGCGGCGGCCGACGAGGCGCGGGCTTCCGGCGTGGAGCCGCCGTTCAACCTGCGGCCGGGGCTGGTCGACGAGCTGCTCGGGCTCTACGACGAGCTGCGCCGCAACCGGCGGGAGGTCGACGCCTTCGAGCGGGTGCTCGTCGAGACGCTCGAACCGAGCCGCGACCTCGATCGCGGCGCCCGCCGCATGCTGCGGCAGACACGGTTTCTCGCCGGGATGTTCCGGGCCTACGAACGTCGGGTCGCGGCCTCGGGCCGGATCGACGAGCACGGGGTGCGGGCATCGGCCCTCGCGCGCGGGCTGCGCCGCCCGGTGCCGCGGGTGGTGCTGACCGTCGCCGACCGGGCCACGGGCCACGACGGCCTGTGGCCCGGCGACTTCGACCTGCTGGCCCGCCTCCCCGGCCTCGCCCGGCTCGACGTGGTGTCGACGTCGTCGCTGCTCGCGGCCGGCTATCGGGAGCGGCTCGCCGACCTGCTGCCCGGCATCGAGGAGACGGCGGTCTCCCCGGTGCCCGGTGGGCGCGCGCGCCTCGTCGCGCCGGACGCGGCGTCCGGGCGGCGGCACTTCACGTGGCGGGATCGCGAGGAAGAGCTGCTGGCCGTCGCCCGGCAGGTGAAGGGCCGGCCCGCCGCCGAGCGCACCGCGGTCGTGTTCCAGCGGCCGCTGCCGTATCTCTACGCGGCCCGCCACCTGTTCGCCTCGGCCGGGGTCCCCTGGGAGGCGACGGGCACGCTGCCGCTGGCCTCCGAGCCCTTCGCGGCGGCGATCGACCTGGTGCTGTCGTTCGTGTCGACCGGGCATGCGCGCCGCCCCGCCGTCGAGCTGTTGCGGTCGCCGCACTTCCACTTCTCCGACGCGGGCGGGCCCCTCGACCCGTCGGCGGTTCCGGCCCTCGACGCGGCCCTCCGCGAGGCGCGGTACGTGGGCGGAGACGGCGCCGGGGACGAGGACGGCGCCGGGGGCCCGCTCCGCCGGCTCGCGGTGCGCTGGGCCGGTCCCGAGGGCCGCGGCCGGCTCGCCCCGGCCGCCCGGGCCGCGCGGGCGGCGGCGGCGGCCGGCGACGAGCTCGCGGTGCTCGCCCGGCCGGGTCCGGCGAGCACCCTCATCGACTGTCTGCTGCGGTTCGTCGACGCGCACCGGCCGCCGCCCCCGGACGACGCCGGGATCGCGTCGCGCGAGTTGCGGGCGCGCGCCGCCGTGCTCGCCATCCTGCGCGACTGGCGGGACGCCCATGCCCGGCACGACGATCCCGTCGTCGACCTGGCCGCGATCACGTCCACCCTGCGGCGCCTGCTCGAGGCGGCGACCTTCGCGGCCCCCGCCGCCGATACCGTTTCCGCCGGTGCCGCCTATACCGCTTCCGCCGGTGCCGCCAGTGCCGCTTCCGCCGGCGTCGTGCTCGTCGACGCGCAGGCGGCGCGGTACGGCGCCTTCGACAATCTCTGCCTGGTGGGTCTCGTGGACCGCGAGTGGCCCGAGCTCGCGCGCGCCAGCTCGCTGTACCCGGCGGCGCTCCTGTACCGGCTGGGATGGCCGCGCGAGGTCGACCGGCAGCGGGCGGCCCGCGCCGCCTTCCGCGACCTGCTGGGGTCGGCGGCCGGCCGGGTCACGGTATCCACCGTCGCCTTCGAGGACGACGCGGTGGTGGCAGGGTCGCCGCTGCTCGAGGACCTCGCCGACGTGGACGTCGAGGTCGGCGTCGAGCCTCCGCCCGCCGGCCGGGTGACGGCGGACGCGGGGCTCGCCGAGGTCCCGGCCGCGGTCCCCCTCGCGGACGAGCCGGCCGGGTGGCTGGCCCTGCGGGAACGGCGCCGGGCCGGGGCGGGCGCCCGCGCCGGCGGGCAGACCGGCCCGCTGGCGCCGGCCGCCTACGCGGTCAGCGCCGTCGAGCGCTACCTGAGCTGTCCCTTCCGGTACTTCGCGTCGGCGGTGCTGCGGCTCGGCGACGAGCCCGACGACGAGGTCATCCTGGGCCCGCGCTCGCGCGGCCGCTTCGTGCACGACGTCCTGCGCGCGTTCTTCGAGCGCTGGCAGGACGAGGACGGCGGCGCCGTCGACGTCGAGTCGTTCCCGCGCGCCCGCGCGCTCGCCGCCGCCGTCGCCGAGGAGCGGCTGAAGGAGCTGCCGCCCCGGGACCGGGCGGTGGAGCGGGTCCGGCTGCTGGGCTCGCCGGCCGGCGCCGGCGTCCTCGACCGGCTGCTGATGCTCGAGGCGGATCGTCCGGGCCGCGTGCTGGAGCGGCTGCTGGAGGTCCGGCTCGACGGCGTGCACCGGCTCGACGGCGCGGCCGGGCCCCGCCCGGTGCGGCTGCGCGGCACCGCCGACCGCATCGACCTGATCGAGGGAGGTCGGTTGCGGGTGGTCGACTACAAGACCGGTCAGGCGCCCGACCGTACCCGCTCGCTGCAGCTTCCCGTCTACGGCCGGTGCGCCGAGGAGGCGCTCGCGGGCCGGCGCGGGGGCGAGTGGCGGCTCGCCGAGGCGGGCTACGTCGCGTTCGGCGAGGCCCGGCCGTGGGTGCCGCTCGACCGCCGGCAGGACCTCGCGGCGGCGTCGGCGGAGGGCCAGCGGCGCTTTCTCGAGACGGTCGACGGCATCGAGGCGGGGCGGTTCCCCGTGCGCCCCGCCGAGCCCTACCGCTGCGCCTTCTGCGACTATCCCACGGTGTGCAGGAAGGACTACGTCGGTGACGAGTGAGCGGCAGTTGCCGCTGTTCGGGGAGGGGCCCGAGGATGCCCGCGGCCGGCCGGCCCGCCCGGGCCGCCGCCCCCGCGTCCTGCGCGACGCGGCGGCGCGGGCGTACGCCGTCGATCCGGCCAACAACGTCGTCCTCGAGGCCTCGGCGGGCACCGGCAAGACCACCGTTCTCGTGTCGCGCTACGTCAATCTGCTGCGGGCCGGGGTCGACCCGTCCAACATCCTCGCCATCACGTTCACGCGGCAGGCGGCGGCGGAGATGCGCGACCGCATCATCCGGCAGCTCCGGCGCTCGGCCGACGGGCCGCCCCCCGACCGGGACCGCTGGCGGGGGCTGCGCGACCGGCTGGGGGACATCGCCGTCAGCACCATCGACGCGTTCTGCCTGTCGCTGCTGCGCGAGTTTCCCCTCGAGGCCGATCTCGACCCGGGGTTCGGGATGACGGACGAGACCGAGGCGCCCCGGCTCGTCCAGCAGGCGCTGGACCGCACCCTCGCGGCCTGCGGCGCGCTGGCCGCCGACGACGTCGCGGTGGCGATGGTGCTGGCCCGTCTCGGGCCGGGACGGGTTCGGACCGCGCTCGCCCAGTTGCTGGAGCGGCGGCTGGTGGCGCCGGCGGCGCTGCAGCGGTTCCTGATGGCGGGGCCCCGCGGGCTCACGGCCGACGGCGCGTGCCGGGAGGCGGCGGCGAGGGTCGCGCGCGTCCTCGCCGGCGTGGACGGCGGCCTCGAGCGGTTCCTCGCCGACGGCCCCCTCGAGCATCCCCGGTTCCGGGCCCTCGCGCGGGCGCTTCCCGGGCTCGCGGAGCCGGACCGGTCCGAGCCCGAGGCGTTGCGTCTCGTGCTCGACCGCGTCCGCGAGTACTTCCTGACCGCGGCGGGAGAGGCGCGCCGGCGGTTCGCGCCGTTCCGCGCCGACCACTGCCGGTCCCCGGCGGCATGGCGGCGGCACCGCGACCGCGCGCGAGCTGTCGCCCCCGCGGTGGCCGAGGCGCTGGCCGCGTTCGACCGCGACCTCAACGTGGTGCTCTCGCGCGGCGTGCAGCGCATGTTCGCGATCGCGGTCACGGAGTACGAGCGGGAGCTCGCCGCCCGCTCCGTGCTCGACTTCTCGGGGGTGCTGGCCCGCGCCCTCGACCTGCTGCGCCGCATGGACGAGTTCGCCCAGAGCCGGTACCGCCTGGAGTCGCGCTATCACCACGTGCTCGTCGACGAGTTCCAGGACACGAGCCGGGCGCAGTGGGAGCTGGTGTCGCTGCTCGTGAAGTCGTGGGGGGAGGGGCTCGGCCTCGTGGACGACGCGCCGGTGCCTCCCTCGGTGTTCGTCGTCGGCGACCGCAAGCAGTCGATCTACGGGTTCCGCGACGCCGAGGCCGCGGTCATCGAGGACGCCGCCGACGCGATCGGGGCCCTGCGCCCGGAGGGCGGGGTGCGCCGGTCGATCTCGCACAGCTTCCGCGCGGTGCCGACCCTGCTCGCGTTCGTCAACGACCTGTTCGGGGCCGTCGACAAGGCCGACCGCCCCCGCGACGGGTTCCGGTACGACGCGAGCGACCGGTTTCCCGTCGAGCCCGGGCCGCCGGCCGCCGGCGGCGGCCTCGCCGCGGACCCGCCCCTCGGGCTGGTGCTCGCCGACAGCCCGGAGGCGTGCGCGGAGCGGGTCGCCGGCGAGGTGGCCCGGCTGCTGGACGGGGCGACGGTGCGGGACCGCGACGCGGGGACGGCCCGGCGCGCCGCCCCGGGCGACGTCGCGATACTGTTCCGGTCGCGCGAGACGCACCGGGAGTTCCAGGCCGCCCTGGAGGCGCGGGGGATTCCCGCCTGCGTCTACAAGGGCCTCGGGTTCTTCGACGCCGACGAGATCAAGGACTGCCGCGCCCTGCTCCGGTTCCTCGCCGACCCCGCTTCGGAGCTTCGGGCGGCGGCCCTGCTGCGCTCGCGGCTCGCCGGCGTCACCGATCGCGCGCTGGCCGGGCTGGCCGGTCATCTCGCCGAGGTCCTGCGCCCGGGCGCCCCCAGGCCCCTCCTCGAACGGCTGGAGCCGCTGGACCGGGACATCCTGCTGCGCCTGCGGGCGAGCGTCCCCGGCTGGCTGGCCGCCGTCGACCGGGTCCCCCCCGCCGAGACCGTCGACCGCATTCTCGCCGACTGCGCCTACGCGTTCGAGCTGCGGGGGCCGCGTCTCGTGCAGGCGCGGGAGAACCTGAAGAAGCTGCGCGGGCTGGTCCGCCGCGTGCAGAACCGCGGGTTCGCCACCATGGCCCGCATCGCCGAGCACGTCGACCGCCTCTCCGGCGACGTGTCGAACGCGGTGGTCGACGCCTTCGACGCCGTCAACCTGATGACCGTCCACGCCGCCAAGGGGCTGGAGTTTCCGGTGGTGTTCCTGGTCGAGCTGGCGCGCGGGGCGGGTGGTCCCCCCCCGCCCATCCGGGTGGTGCCCGATCGGGGCGACGGGGAGCCGTCGGTCTCGGTGGCCCCGTTCCGGTCTGCCGCCGATCGTGACCGGCGCGACCGGGAGCGGGAGGAGAGCAAGCGGCTGCTCTACGTCGCGGCGACCCGCGCGCGCGACCGCCTGTATCTGTCGGCGACCCTGGCCGCCGGGACCATCGAGCCGGGGGTCGGGAGCCTGGCCGCGGTGATGCCGCCGGCGCTCCTGGCCCGGCTCGCGGCGGGCGCGGCGACGGCGGGTGCGGCGACGGCGGGCGTGGCGACGGCGGGCGCGCCGAAAGGGGGGCGGGTGAGCTGGACGGGCCCGTCGGGCCGTGCGCACGGCTTCGCCGTCGTCGGGGCGGAGGCGGCGGGGGGGGCCTTCCGGCCGCCCGAGGCGCCGCCCCCGGCCGAGCCGGACCGGTTCGGGCCGTGGCGCCCGGCCGGGGGGCCGCCCCGGGTCGCGGCGACGGCCCTGGCGGCGGCCACGGCGGCGGCGGGCGGTGCGGCGCGGGCGCGCGGCGTCGACCGCGTGGTGGGGCGTCTCGTCCACCGGCTCCTGCGGGAGGACGGCGAGCGGGGCGGCCCCGGCCCGGGCGAGGCCGACCCGGGGGACCGCGCCCTGGCCGCGATGGAGCCGGAGGAACGGGCGCGGGCCGATTCTCGGGCGCTCGCGGCGGAGGCCGCGGGCGTCTACCGCCGGGCCGTCGGCCGGGCGGACGTGGCCGCGCTCCTCGACGGAGACTGCCTCTTCGAGGTGCCGTTCACGCTTCGCCGCGCCGGCGGCGACGCGGGGCCCGTCTTCGTCCGCGGGGCCATCGATTGCCTTCGCCGTTGGCCCGACGGGCGCGTCACCGTCGTCGAGTTCAAGACCGGCGGGGCCCGGCCCGAGCACGAGCCGCAGCTCGCGCTCTACGTCGAGGCGGCGAGCGCGCTGTTTCCGGACCGGCCGGTCGACGGCCGCCTGCTGTACCTGTCGTGAACCGGATCGGATCGCGGACGGACGCGGAATCAGCCGCGGATGAGGACCGGGTCGGCGACGAGCCGGTCCGCCCAGGTCCGGGCCTCGGCCGCGGCCTCGGCTTCGGTGCGGCCCACGAGGATGACCGAGTCGAGCGGCTCGTCGCCGCCGTCCCGGGTGACCCAGGCAATCCAGTGCGCGCCGCGAGACCGGGTCCTGATGTCCAACTGGATGGTGTCAGTCATGGCCGCCTGAAATCGTATCGTACCGCGCCCGCGGCTCCGCTATCGGCGCAGGAGTGCGCGCCGTAGAACGGCGCGGACTCCTGGAGGGTTGGTTGGGCGGCGAGCGGAGCCGGAGGCGACGCTCTCCGGGCTAGGCCACGGCCCGCGGCCGGCCGGCCCCGCGTGCCTCCTCGTCGCCGGCTCGTCACGGCCTTCGGTTACCGCAGACGAGGCACTGCCAGCGGCGTGAGGCCTCGGCCGGCCGGTCCCGCGCGCCTCCTCGCCGCCGGCTCGTCACGGCCTTCGGTACCCGCAGATGAGGCATTGCCAGCGGCCGGCCTCGCCGGCCGGGCGCTCGGACCGGCCGGACGGCATCGAGTCCATCAGCGCCTGCCAGGGCGGGGCGGTGGGCTCGAGGATGCCGCCGCAGTCCGGGCAGGTCGGCAACGTGGGCCGGCCGGGGCCCGGCGTCGGCGCCGCTGGGTCGGGCATGGGGCGCACAACGGTAGCACCTGGCTCCCCGGTTGACAAGCCATTGACAAGGCCGGAGGGCCACTCCTAAGGTAATTGGCCGATGTCCGACTACCGCCGGAGACTCGGTCTGCCGCACTCGCCCACCCTGCACGAGGTCAGGCGCGCCTATCGCGACCTCGCGCGGCGGTCCCGGGCGCAGCGCGGCGAGCCGGGCCGCGGCGAGCGGCTCGACACGTGGCACGTGGCCTATGCCGTGGAAGCGCCGGACGGGGACGGCGCCGCGGCGGGGCGGGGTCGGTCCACGGCCGCGGCGGGGCGCGCGGAGGCGAGCGACGAGGCCTTTCGCGACGAGGTGGACGTCGACTTCCCGTCGATGGCGAAGCTCGTCGGCCGCATGCGACGGTCGTTCTTCGGCGAGGCCGCTCCGCGTCTCCTGTCGGCCGACGTGTGCCTGACGCCGTCGCAGGCCGACCGCGGCGTCAGCGTGCCGTTCGACGTGTCCCTGCGCCATACGTGCCCCGCCTGCGGCGGGCGCGGCGAGGTGTGGCCGGACGCCTGCGGCGCCTGTCGCGGCAGCGGCGTGGGACTGCTGCCGCACCAGCTCCAGCTCGTGGTGCCGCCCGGGGTGCGGGACGGCACCTGCCTGCGTTTCGACGTGACTCCGCCCTACGCCCCCGCCGCCCGCGTCCGGATGCGCATCTCCGTGCCGTGACCGTCCGCGGGCCGGACGCGCGGCCCGACCCGTTCGCGTCGGCGCCTTCAGAACTTGTCGGTGTACTCGCTGACGCCCGGCACCAGCAACCGGCCGCCCTGCAGCGCCTTCGCCACGCAGGCGACATGGAGCACCAGCACGCCGAGCTGGGCCAGAGGCGCGAGCAGGAACGCGAGCCACCCCGCGAGGCCGCCCAGTATCGCGAGGGCCATGAACCCGACGAACTCGGCCCCGAACAGGACCAGTCCGTGCTTGGCGTGCCACCGCACCTCGTGGTCCTGCTCCTCCACGAGGAGCGGGACGAGCGCCAGCAGCCAGAGGTAGGCCAGCACGAGCATCAATCCCCGGTTCGGTGACGCGGCTCCCGGCGGCGGGGTGCCGGGCGGGGGCGCTCCCGGTGATACCGTTCCCGGCGGCGGGGATCCCGGCGGGGGCGCTCCCGGCGGCGGGGTCTCCGGCGGTGCGGAACCTGGAGTCGGCGGTGCGGACGCGGGGGGCGGCGCCGACGCGGCCTGGGCAGCCGGCGGCGCGGTCGCCGGGGGCGCCGGTGCGGCCTCGGCGGTTGGCGGCGCGGTCGCCGGGGCCGGCGGCGCGGCCTCGGGAGCTGGCGGCGTGGTCGCGGGAGCTGGCGGTGCGGTCGCTGGGGTTGGCGGTGCGGCCTCGGCAGTTGGCGGCGTGGTCGCAGCCGCCGGCGGTGCGGTCGCTGGGGCCGGCGGTGCGGCCTCGGCAGTTGGCGGCGTGGTCGCGGCTGCTGGCGGTGCGGTCGCTGGGGTTGGCGGTGCGGCCTCGGCAGTCGCCGGCGTGGTCGCGGGGGTCGGCGGCGCGGTCGCGGGAGCCGGTGACGCGGGTGAGGACGGCGGAGGCGGCGGGGTCGGCGCCGAATCGGGCGTCTGTTCGTCGGTCATCATCATCTCCGGGCGCGGACCGGCGGCCCGCACCGGCTCCGGGCGCGCGCGGCCGGCCGTGGGGCCGGACCACTTGCTAGAGTTTCTACGATCTGACTAAGCTGAGAGTTCCGTTGTGGTCGTGCGGTGACGGGAAGCGTCACGCGCGACCGGGAAGTGTCGAGGACCCATGCAGTCAGTCGAACCGTCAGCCGTTATGGAATCGCTTCGCGTCGTTCGCGACCCGGACCTGGGCCGCGACATCGTCAGCCTCGGATTCGTGAAGGACCTCCGCGTCGACGCCGGACAGGTGTCGTTCGCGATCGAGCTGACCACCCCGGCGTGCCCGGTGAAGGAGCAGATGCACGATCAGGCGGTGGCCGCGGTCTCCGCCCTCGACGGGGTGACCGGCGTCTCCGTCGAGATGACCGCCAACGTCCGCGCGGTGGCCTCGCCCGACGCGGGCCGCGCCCCCATCCCCGGCGTCAGGAACGTCATCGCGGTCGGGGCCGGCAAGGGCGGCGTCGGCAAGAGCACGGTGGCGGTGAACCTCGCCATCGCGCTGTCCCGGTACGGGGGGCGGGTCGGCCTGATCGACGCGGACGTCTACGGGCCCAACATCCCGATCATGCTCGGCGTGCGCGGCCAGCTCGAGACCGACGGCAAGAAGATCATGCCGGCGCGCAAGCACGGCATCCCGGTGGTGTCGATGGGCTTCCTGACCCAGGACGAGACCCCCATCATCTGGCGCGGCCCGATGCTGCACGGCGTCGTGCAGCAGTTCTTCCGCGAGGTGCGGTGGGACGAGCTGGACTACCTCGTGGTCGACATGCCCCCGGGTACGGGCGACGTCGCGCTGAGCCTGAGCCAGACCGTCCCGGTGTCGGGGGCGGTGGTGGTGACGACCCCGCAGACCGTCTCCCTCGCCGACTCCCGCCGCGCCGTGGCGATGTACCGCAAGCTGAACGTGCCGGTCCTCGGCCTCGTCGAGAACATGAGCTACTTCATCTGCCCGGCCTGCGACCACGAGAGCGACATCTTCGGGAAGGGCGGCGGCGAGGCGACGGCCGAGGCGGTGGGAATCCCGTTCCTCGGGCGGATTCCGATCTACCAGCCGATCCGCGAGGGGGGCGACTCGGGGAACCCCCTCGTCGTCGCCGAGCCGGAGTCGCCGGCGGCCCAGGCGTTCCGCGACGTGGCGGAGCGCACCGCGGCCGAGGTGTCGATTGCCGCTCTCGGCGCCGCGGCTTCGGGCGGGGCGACCGCCCTCGGCGGCGCCGCGGCCCCGGCCGGCGTCTCGTGAGGCAGTGCCCGGCATCCCGGCGTCGCCCCGGGACCCGACAGGACCGGGCGGGAGCCCTCGTCGGGGGAGCGTCGGCGTTCCGCCGCGGCGGTCAGCGCCGCTCGGCCTCGCCGGTCATCGGCACGAAGAGCACCGGGAGCACCGCCTCCTCGGTGACGCCGTCGTCGGTGCGGGTCAGCACCGTCAGCGTCTGCCGGTAGTCTCCCACCGGGATGATCATCCGCCCGCCGACGGCGAGCTGGTCGACGAGGGGCTGGGGGACGTGGTCGGGGGCCGCCGTCACCATGACGGCGTCGAACGGCGCCGCCTCCGGCCACCCCGCGTAGCCGTCCCCTTCGCGGAGCCGCACGTTGTCGTAGCCCAGCTCGGCGAGGGTGGCGGCGGCGCGGGCGGCGAGGGGAGGCACGATCTCGATGGAGTACACGGTGTCGGCCAGCTCCGCGAGCACCGCGGTCTGGTAGCCCGAGCCGGTGCCTATCTCGAGCACCCGCGCGCCGGGCGCCAACTGCAGGGCCTGGGTCATGTAGGCCACGACGTAGGGTTGCGAGATGGTCTGCCGGTAGCCGATGGGCAGCGGCCGATCGTCGTAGGCGGCCGCGCGGATGTCCTCGGGGACGAAGCGATGGCGCAGCACGCGCTGCATGACCTCGATGACGCGCGGATCGGTGATGTCACGGGCGATGAGCTGTCGCTCGACCATCGACATGCGGTCGCTCTCCCGGTCGGAAGGGGCCTGGGCCGGCGTGCCCGCGGCGGCTGACGCGGCGTCGACCACGGTGTCGGCGGGCGCCGTGCAGGCGAGGAGGGCCAGTCCCAGGGCCGTCGCGGCGGCCCCGCCGTACCGCGCGCGCCGCCCATGACCAGGGGCAGGAGTCTGCGTCCGATGTTCCTGTTGTTCGTCGCCGCCGGGGCCGGCGTGCTGCTGCTGTCCCATATCGCTCCCTTTCCCTTCGTCCTGGACGCGCTGACCCCGGCGCCCTCCCGCTGGAGCATGCCGGCCGCCGGCACCCCCACAATCTACCTCACCTACGACGACGGCCCGAACCCGACCGCGACCCCCGACCTGCTCGACGTCCTCGCCCGCGAGGGGGCGGTCGCCACCTTCTTCGTGCTCGACCGCCACCTCACGGCCGAGACCGCGCCCATCGTCGAGCGGATGTTCCGCGACGGGCACGCGGTGGCCCTGCACTCGCACACCCGCCGGCTGCTGCTGCTGTCGCCGGACGAGCTCGGCCGCACCCTGACCGCGACCGCCGACCGCATCGAGCGGCTCACCGGCCACCGGCCGTGCCCGGCCTTCCGGCCCCACGGCGGCTGGCGCAGCGGGCGGATGTACGAGGGCCTGAGGCGGATAGACCACACCCTGATCGGCTGGGGCTGGTTCCTCTGGGACTGGGACTGGTTCCGGACCCGGGACCCCGATCGGCTCGTGCGGCGCTTCGCGGGCCGCGTGTCCGACGGCGACATCATCGTCATGCACGACGGCCACCACGAGGACCCGCGCCCCGACCGCCGCTACGCCGTCGACGCCACCGCCGGCCTCGTGCCGGCGCTGCGCCGGGCGGGGTTCGCGTTCGGCACCGTGTGCTGACGCGGTCGGGTGGTCCTGAACAGGGACGGGGTCAGCCTCGGCGAGAACGCTCTCGGCTCGCTCCTGTGGGGCGTTGTCCCCTTCGCGCGGGGAGTCGGCCCGCTTCAAGAGGAGGGGCCGATGGCCGGACAAGGGTCCAGCAGAGCGCATCGTGGGCGGGTGTGTCTGCAGGGTCTGTCGACAGCGGGTCCGGGAGGCGCTGCCGGTGCCGCTCAGAGGACGCGGCGGGTGCGGGTCCGACGACATCCGCGCCGGTCTGGACCGGAACGGCGGGATGGAGTACGGTCGCGGTCGATGCCCACACAAGCAACCGGCGACGCGAACATGCTCGCGACGATCGCCGGCGCAGACCCGGGTGGTGAACCGCTCCGCCTGAGAAGACCGACACCCGAGCCGGGACCCTGGCGACCGCACGAACGAGGAGCCGAGCACGAGGAACACGAGGTGCTGCTGCCTCCCGAGTCGTTCGACGACGAGACGGCTACGGAGGAGGACCTCCGCCGGCTGCTCGAGAACCCGGACCCGACGGCAAACGGAGCGAACAGCCAGACGGTGCGAACGCGGCTGGCCAGCAGTTGCGCGGGTTGGCAGCGACGGCCGCAACCGAGCGAACTCTACGCCGCGATACACGCCGAAGGCCCCCCCACGGACCGCGAGAAGTGCCTTCTCAAGACGTGGGTAACGGAAACCGAATGGCTGGAGCTCATCCAGGCCTGGGCCGAACGCGTCTATACCCTTCGCGAGCTGGTGTTCGCACTCCACAGAGCCGGAGTCACGAGGTCGCGACACTCACGAACCCTGAACCGATGGGCGAATCGAGTACCGGAAGCACCGTGAACCCGAGCCAGGGCCTCACGCTGCCCCAGCCAGCCCGCCGACTGTGGTTGAAATCGCGAGACATCGTCGCCAGCGCGCTCGAGCAGATCCAGGGGCATGAGCCCGAATACGTGATTGGCGGAGGCACGATCCTCGCCGCGCGATGGCTCCACCGGCAAAGCTCGGACATCGACATCCTCGTGCCGGCGAACACACCGCTCCACCGAGGCGACGATCCGGACGCCGGCAGCTTCAGAGAGCGAATCTCGGGAATCGGAGCGACAGCGAGATACCACCGGACGCTCAACAAGTTCAAGATCACCTTCCCCGATGGAGGCGAGATTGATCTGTGGGCAAGAGCGCCGCTCCTCGGAAGCACGACGAAGCGCGAAATCGTCGAGGGACGAGAAGTGGCGGTGCTCTCTACCGCACAGATACTCCGCGGAAAGCTCGAACGCGGAGACTTGAACCTCGTGCGGGACGTGTACGACGTGCTCGAAGCCGGAGCACACGACCCGAGGGCGCTGGAAGCAGCGGCGAACGCCATACCCAGGCCTTTGGCCGAGGGGCTGGCGTGGAGTTGGCATCACGCCAACCCCACGCTCGCGATCGAGGCAGGAACCGGGCTCGCCGGCACCCGAGAATCCGAGGACGAATTCCGAAGCCTGGGGACCCGCGCCGCGGTGGCACTGCACGCGGCGCTGTACGACACGCTGGCCATCCAGGTCTCGCAAGACTCGATCACCATCGGAATCAGGACGACCGGCGGGGTGCCGCGAACGTACACGATGAGTCCGGACAACGCAGATGACGAGTTCGAAGAACGAGGGCTGAACTCGCATTTCGCAAACAGGCGACCAGGGGCGGACGTGCTGCGAGAACACGCCAAGAACCAGGCGAGAACGGGGTCTGAACCGCGGACAATCTACCGCGAAGAACGAGACTCCACCATCTACACGGATCCCGGAATCAGCAGGAATCCAACCGGAGACTGAGACACGTCGGTTCCGGTCCGAGGCGCGGTCACCCGCGGGTTGCAGTCTGGCCGCCTGACAGCCACGCCTCGCGGTTCCGTTTCTGCGCGTCGGTCGGCTCCTCGACCGGCCGGAGCTCCCAGCGGCGGGACGGCGGCGCCGCCGTCTCGACGGGAATCCGGCGCAGCGCGCCCCGCCTCGCCACCAACACGTCGAGAAGGGCGCCCGCTCCCGCCCGCGCGATCCGTGCGGTCCACTCGGACGGCAGCACCCGATGGCCGCCGATGGCGAGAATCTCGTCGTCGACGTTGAAGCCGGCTTCGTGGGCCGGCGTGTCCCGGGGCACCTGGGCCACGACGAGGCGGCCGCCGGCGTTGCGCGTGACGACGCCGACCCAGCCGTCCTCGTTCTCCGTCTCGTCCCCCGCCGGCTCCTCGCCGAAGGTCAGCCCCAGCCAGTCGAGGGCCTCCGCGTAGTCGAGCTCGTCCGTGGTGTCGAGGGCGTGCGCGAACCAGCCCGACAGGGGCACGCCCGCCACCGCCTCGGCGGTGGCCCTGAACTCGTTCGGCGTGAACCCGCGGGCGCCCGAGTAGCGGGCCCAGGCGCGCCGCAGGACGTCGTCGAGGGTCTTCGCGCCGCCCGTCGCGGCGCGTATCCGCATGTCGAGCAGGAAGCCGACCACCGCCCCCTTGGTGTAGTAGCTGACCGAGGTGTTCCGCGAGTTCTCGTCGGCGCGGTAGAACTTGATCCACGCGTCCCAGGACGCCAGCGACACCGGCTGCACCTCGCGTCCCGGCGTGGTCTGCAGCCCGCGGATCTGGCCGGACAGCGAGGCCAGGTACTCCTGCTCGGTCGAGAGCCCCGCCCGGTGCACCGCGAGGTCCGCGTAGTAGGTGGTCAGCCCCTCTACGACCCACAGGCTCTCGGTGTGGACCTCGGCCTCGTAGTCGAACGGCCCGAGCTCGATGGGCCGCAGGCGCTTCCCGTGCCAGGCGTGGAACAGCTCGTGGCTGACGAGGCCGAGCCAGCGCAGGTAGCGGGGGCGCGACGAGGTCGTCCAGCGGCTGGTCATGAGCAGCGTCGAGTTGCCGTGCTCGAGGCCGCCGCCGGCCTCGGTGATCATGTTCAGGAACGTATAGCGCTCGTAGGGCATCAGCCCCCACAGGCGGTGCAGCTCGCGGGTGATGCGCTCGGTGTCCTCCGCCGACCGCGGCCCGTCCCAGACCCCCGACTCGCCGACGTTGACGAGCTCGTGGGGCACCCCGGCCACGGTGAACGGATGGACGGTCGGGTTGCCGGCCACGATCGGCGAGTCGACGAGGGTGTCGAAGTCGGGGGCGCGCCAGGCGTGGGGGGCGCCGCCGGGATGCGCCGGCAGCCCGGTCGCGGTGTCTCCCCACGCCGCCGGGAGCTCCAGGAACACGTCGTGCGGCCGGGCGGCGTCGTCGTCGGCCAGGGTGAGGAACGTCGGCGCCCCGTTCAGCATCGCGAAGTCGGCCTCGATCCAGTTCGTGCGCACCGACATCTCGCGCCCGTAGACCCGGTAGGACACCACGATGGCGTCCGCGTCCCCGGTGGCCGCCCGCCAGCGGTTCTTGCGCGACTTCCCGATCGGCAGCCGGTCGCCGCCCGGGGTGCGGGCGACGACCTCCTCGACGTGCCGGGCGTACTCGCGGACCAGGTACGACCCCGGCGTCCACACCGCCATCATCAGCTCGACCTCGGGCTCGCCGCCGGTCGGGACCCGGGCGTCGACGGTGACGTAGTGGGTGTGCGGCGCGGGGAACCGCAGCGTGTAGGCGATGGGCTCGGGCGGCTGGGCGGCCGCCGGCGGCGCCAGGGCCAGCGTCAGGACCGCGACGAAGAGGAGCTTGCGCACGTGAGTACCGTCCTTTCAGGTTGCCGGCATGATCAGGCCGAGAGCTCGCGGGCGGCGACGGCGGCCCCGAGCAGGGCGGGGTGCCCCTCCAGGATCACCCGCACCGGCACCTGTTCGAGGAGGCTGCGCATCGGGTGCTTGTCGAGGAAGGCGTCGATGAAGCCGCCGGTCCGCACCGCGGGCAACAGGTTGGGGACGATGCCGCCGCCGATGTAGACCCCGGCGGTGGCCACGGTCCGGAGGGCGAGGTTCCCGGCCGCCGCGCCGAGCGCGGAGACGAACAGGCTCAGGGCCTCCTCGCAGGCCGTGCAGGCCCCGGCGAAGGCGCCCGCGGTGACCGCGGCGGGCCGGTCCCCCGGGCGGTCGGGCAACGGGTCGCCGGTGCAGGCGGCCCCGCGGTGGGTGAACGCGTGCAGGTTGACCAGCCCCGGCCCCGAGACCACGTCCTCGAGCGAGACGCGCCCCCGCTCGGCCGCGAACGCCGCCGCGAACTCGAGCTCGCGCGGCGTGCGGGCCGCGAAGTCGGCGTGCCCCCCCTCGGAGGGCATGGGGACGAGGCGGCCGCCGACCCGGTGCAGGCCGGCCTCGCCGAGCCCCGTGCCGGGGGCGATGAGGGCCGCGTTGCCGCCCGTGGCCGGGACCCCGGCGTGAACGACGGCCAGCTCGTGGGCGGCGAGCCGCGGCACCGCCCAGCCCATCGCCTCGAGGTCGTTGAGGACGTGGACCGACGCCATCCCGAAGCGCTCGCGGATCTCGCGGGCGTCGGCCGTCCAGGGGACGTTGGTGAGCTGCGAGACCCCGTCACGCACCGGTCCCGCCACCCCGAAGCAGGCCGCCTCCGGGGCCTCGCGTCCCCCCGCGTCGTCGAGGAAGCGGGCCACGACGCCCGCCAGCCCCTCGAACTCGAGGGTCGCGTAGCGGGCCGTCTCGATCGGTTCGGGGCGCGGCGCCCCCGCGTCGAACAGCCCCAGCCAGGTCTTGGTGCCCCCGACGTCACCCGCGAGAATGGTCCGAGGCGTCATCGGCGGCGCATGTCCCGGTCGTGGTTCCGTCGGCGGTCGCCCGCCGGTCGCGCGGCGTGGCGGCGCGCCTTCCCGGCGGCTTGACTTCGGGACTATTCTCATTCATCTTGCGGGTGGTGGCATAGCCTGCGGTGGAACCCCGCGTTGCACCGCGCCCGAAGGGCGCCAGCGGAGGCCGAGGCGCCCGCCTGACAAGGCGTGAGGAGGGCGCATATTGGGCATATGCAACCGACGAACAACGCAGTCAGGCGGGATGCATCGCCGCTCGAATGCAGCGGGGCTTCCGCCGCAGGCCAACAGTGCCCGAAGCAGCCGATTCTCCGTTTCGCGATCAGGTCGTGGTCTTCGCGGGGAGACTGGCGGCGGTGCATCACCGGGCCGCGCGGCAGCTCGTGGAGCGGATGGGCGGGGTCGCCGACGACGAGGTGACGGCCCGGACGACGATGCTGGTGGTGGGCGGGGGCTCGACGTCGCCGCGGGGCTCCGCCGCGCGACCGGAAGCACGCAGCCCGAAGCTGCGGCAGGCCGAGGAGGTCAACGCGGCCACCCCCGGCCGCGTGCGGATCGTCGCCGAGGACGAGTTCTGCCGGCTCGGCGGCCTGCCGACGGCGGAGGCCCTCGGCCGCCGCTACTACAGCCTGCGGCGCATCCGCCGACGCTATCCGCGCATCCGCCAGAATCACATCCGCTGCCTCGAGAAGCGGTCGTTGGTCCGCCCCGCCGCCCGCACCGACGTCGATCGCTACTACGGATTCCAGGGCCTGCGGACGGTCCGCGGCGTCAGCGACGGCCTCGAGCGGGGCACGCCGTTCCGGGCCGTGCTGCGGGAGCTCGAGGCGGCCCGCAACGGTCAACTGGCCCTCGACTTCGGCGAGGGCGGCCAGGCCCCCACGCCGGCCACCATCGTGGCCCTGCCCGCCCGCCGCCAGCTCGCGATGGGCGGCGCGGCGCCGGAGGACGCCGGGGGCGGGCCGTCGTCGTCGGTCGAGGCCTCGCTGGCCATCTCCTGCTTCCAGGAGGGGGCGGCCCTCGACGAGGGCAACGAGCGCGACCAGCTCATGGCCGGCATCGCCTATCGCAAGGCCCTGATGCTCGACCCGAACCTCGTGCCCGCCCTCATCAACCTCGCCAACGTCCACTACGCCCGCGACGAGCTGGTGGAGGCCCAGGCCCTCTACGAGCGGGCCATGCACCTCGACCGCGAGTGCTTCGAGGCGCAGTTCAACCTGGGGAACATCCATCACGATCTCGGCCGCCACGGCGACTCGGTTCGGCACTACCGCCGGGCCCTCGAGATCGACCCCACCTATCCCGACGCCCACTTCTATCTCGCCGTGACCCTCGAGAAGACCGGCCGCCCGGCCGAGGCCAGGCCGCACTGGCGGGCCTACCGGGAGCTGGCCCCGGGCGGCGAGTGGATCGAGCTGGCCCGGGAGTTCACGGAGTAGTCACCATGCATCGTCACTCGCTTCTCCCCGGATACCGCCGCGAGACCGCCCCCGGCGCGGCCCGCATCCGGCGGCGCGTGCCCCGCCTGCCGCTCGTGCTGGTCGCGCTGCTCGTGCTGATCGGATCGGCCGTGCCGGGCGCGGCCCAGACCGTCCGCATCGAGCGTCTCCTGGACGGTCCCATCATCCGGCCCGACATGGACGCCTCGATGGGCAGCAACATCGCCGGCCCGTCCCTCATCCGGGTGCCGGACTGGGCGGAGGGCGCCCTGGGGCGCTACCACCTCTACTTCGCCGATCACCGCGGCACCTACATCCGGCTCGCCTGGGCGGATGCCCTGGAGGGTCCCTGGACGACCCACGAACCGGGCGTCCTCGACCTCGCCGACTCGCACTTCCCGACCACCTGCCCGCCGTGCGCGCCTCCCGGCGCCTACGTGCACATCGCCTCGCCGGACGTGCACGTCGTCGAAGAGCGGCAGGAGATCGTGATGTACATCCACGGGCGGGACGCCGGCCGCCAGGTGACCCGGGCCGCGGTGTCCCGCGACGGCCTGCACTTCGAGGCGAGGCCCGAGATTCTGGGGCGGCCGTACTTCCGCGCCTTCCGGCACGACGGCTTCTGGTACGCCCTGGCCATGCCCGGGGTGGTGTACCGGTCCCGCGACGGCCTCTCCGGCTTCGAGGAGGGCCCGACGCTGTTCAACCCGAACATGCGGCACTCGGCCCTCCTGAAGCGGGGCGACTCGCTGCTCGTGTTCTATACGCAGCGGGGCGACGCTCCCGAGCACATCCTGCAGTCGCGCATCGATCTCGCCGGCGACTGGCTGACGTGGACCGAGACCCCGCCGGTGGAGGTGCTGCGCCCGGAGCGGGACTGGGAGGGGGCGGGGCTGCCCGTGGAGCCCTCGCGGGGCGGGGCCATCGACGTGCCCGTGAACCAGTTGCGCGACCCCGCCATCTACGAGGAGGACGGCCGCACCTGGCTCCTGTACACGGTTGCCGGCGAGCGCGGCATCGCCCTCGCGGAGGTCCACGTCGAGCCGTAGCGCAGACCGGAGACGGGCGCGGCATCGCCCTCGTGGAGGTCCACGTCGAGCCGCAGCCCGGAGAGCATCGGCCGCGGCTGCGACCCCCCGCAACCCGCCCTTGCACCGCGGCCGGCGGGTGCGTCATCGCCCTCGCGGCGGTGCACGTCGACCCGCAGCGCAACCCGGCCCGCCGCCCGCGGTTGCGACTGCCGCCGACCCGCCCTCCGGAATGCCGCACCGTCCACGGCGCCGGCTCCCGGCCGGGGTCGCTAGTACAGGTAGTCGTCGTCGACGCGCCGTCGTTTCGGCGCCTTCCGCCGCACCTTGTAGAAGGTGCAGTCGAGGCACCACGACTCGGCGTTGAAGCCGCTCTTGCCCGCGTAGGGCAGCACCTCGGGGTTCGAGCAGTACGCCGGCCCGCCCTCGCTCACCGACCAGCGGCAGCACTGAAAGCGGGCCTCGGCCGGCGTCGGCTCGGGCTCGGTGGCGGGAAGGGTGGGGGAGGGAGCTTCCATGGTCACGTCCGGCGCGGCGCCCCGGGCGGGCCGCCCGCATCGTCAGTCGGCATGCGCCGGCTCCCGCAACTGCAGGTCGATCGAGGTCTGCAGCGCCCTGACCGCCTGCAGCTCGGCCGGCGCGGCCAGGGTCAGCGCGCTGCCGGTGGCGTCGAGCCGGGCCGTCCGCCCCACGCGGTGCACGTAGGTGTCGCGGTTGGGCGGCACCTCGAAGTTCACGACGGTCTGGATGCCGACGATGTCGAGCCCCCGCGCCGCGACGTCGGTGGCGACGAGGACCCGGTAGCGGCCGCTGCGGAACCCGCCCACCGCCGCCAGCCGCAGGGCCTGCGACCGGTCCGCGTGGAGGGCGGTGGCCTTGATGCCGGCGCCCGACAGCGCCCGCGCCAGCCGCTCCGTCCCGCGCTTGGTGTTGACGAAGACGAGGACGGACCCCGAGGATCGGCCCAGGAACGACGTGAGCCAGGCGGTCTTCCGGGCCGCCGGCATCCGTTCGACGGCGTGCGAGATGCCCTCGGCCGGCTTGCCCCGCTGGCCGATCTGGACGTAGGCGGGGTCGTGGGCCAGCTCCTTGAGCGGGTGAAGGACCCAGTCGGGGATCGTCGCCGAGAACAGCAGGGTCTGGCGCCCCGCCCCCCCCGACCGGCGACCCGGGGGCAGGTCGGCGACGATGCGGCGGACGTCGGGCCAGAACCCCATGTCGAGCATGCGGTCGGCCTCGTCGAGAATCAGGGTGTCGATGCGCTCGAAGCCGGGGATCCCGCCGCGCAGGTGATCGATGAGGCGCCCCGGGGTCGCGACGACGACGTCGACGCCGGCGGCCAGGGCCTGCGACTGCGGAGACATCGGGGTGCCTCCGAAGACCGCCGCGCTCGTGAGCCCGGTGTGATAGACGAATCCCTGCAGGTCGTCCTCTATCTGCACCACCAGCTCGCGGGTCGGTCCCAGGACGAGCACGCGGGTCCCCGCGGTCCCCGCGTCGCCCTCGTTCCGCGGCTCCTTGAGCAGGCGGTCGAGCACCGGCAGCAGGTAGGCCGCGGTCTTGCCGCTTCCCGTCTCCGCGCTCGCGATCAGGTCGCGCCCGCTCGCCACGATCGGAAAGACGGCGGACTGGACCGGGGTGGTGTTGGCGAAGCCGCGGTCGCGGACGCCCTCCGCGAGGGCCGGGGCCAGATCGAGCGCGTCGAAGGCGATCGGCTCCGCGTCGACCACCGCCGCCGGCAGGGTCAACTCGGCCGACGGGGCCGCGAAGTCCTTCGCCGACGGGGCGGAGCGTCGTGTTGGACGACCGGCGGGGCGGCGCCCGCGCCGGGGTCGTCTCCGTTTCGTTGTTGAATCCAAGATGTTCAGCGGGCCCGGAAGGTGATGATGCCTCGGACCGGATCGTAGGGAGAGACGCCGACCGTCACCCGATCGCCGGGTACGACCTTGATGCGGAACCGCCGCATGCGGCCGCTCAACTGGGCCAGAACCTCGTGCCCGGCGTCGCACTGCACCCGGTAGAGCCCGCCGCTGTGCACGGCCATGACCGTGCCTTGTACGTCGATGAGGTCGTCCTTTGCCACACGCCTCCTTGCCACCGCCCTCCCGACAGATCCGCGAGCCTGCCCCGCGGAAGCGCCGCGGCGGCCAAGACTCCGGACGCGACCGCCAAGTCGCGCAGCCTGCTGCACCGAATGCGGAGGACGGTACATTTCCTGTCCCGCGGTCATCGACCGTGGGCGCCGGCGGGCGGCCCGGGGTGACCGGACCGCTTCGCCTATAACCTCCAAGTCTCGCACATCGGCCCGGCGCATGCAAAGCGGCGGCACCGAGCGGGTGCGCCACGGGCGAGCGCGACGCCGCCGGGAACGACGCCGGAGCGGTCGGCCTGACAGTGCCGGGAGCGCTCATCTCAAGAACGTGTCGTGCACCCGGTCAGAGGGCCTGCACCGCCGCCTCGAGGTCGGCGGCCATCGCGACGTAGTCGGAGCCGGCCAGACGCCGCGGCGGGCCGAAGCGCACGCCGACGCGGCCCGGGCGGGCCATGCGGAGCCCGCGCCCCATCACGCGGTCGACCCCGCGCAGCCGCACCGGGACGACCGGCACGTCGAGGCGGGACGCGAGCATCGTCGCGCCGGGCTGGAAACGGGCGAGGGCGTCGCCGGTCACCCGCAGCCCTTCGGGGAAGATGATCAGCGAGTTGCCGGCGCTGACGAGCTCTCCCGCGTAGCGCAGGGCGTCGCGCGCCCCCGCCTCGCGCTGGGGCAGCGGGAACGCGTTGAAGAAGCCGGTGGCCAGGTAGTAGTTGAGGCTGCTCGTGAACCGCTGCAGCCGCGTATGGCGCTCGGGGTCGAAGTGGCCGGCGAAGAACTCCTTGGACATCGCCGTCACCACCCGGTAGCGCTGCCTTCTCGGCAGCGCGGCCAGGATCACCGAGGGGTCGATGAAGCTCTGATGGTTGGCCGCGAAGACCACCGGCCCGTCGAGGGCCCGCACGTGCTCGAGCCCCTCGACCCGGATCCAGGCGAAGAGGCGGGTCATGGGCAGCAGCCACACCGCGAGCGCGGCCCGCCGCAACTGCCGGACCGGCCACGCCTGGTTCCAGCGCGGGGCCGGGAACGGCGCCGCGGCGGGGCGGGACGGGCCGCCGCCGGACGAGGTGACGAGCCTCTCGAGGTCCGCGACCGTCGCGGCGCCGGCCACCCCCCGCTCGTCGACCGCGACGTCGAGCTCGCTCTCCAGCGTCATCAGCAGCTCGACCCGCTCGAGCGAGCTGAGGCCCAGCTCGTCGAGGCGGGTGCCGCCGTCCACGGCGCCGCCGGCGATGCGCGCGAGTATCGACGACACCGACCGCTCTCCCCCGGCCGCGGCGGCGGGGGCCGGCGCGCCGCCCTCCTCCGCCCACGCCTTCACGGCGCGGCGCATGAGCTTCCGCGTGCCCTCGGTGCGGGGCAGCCGGTCACCTGGCCACACCAGCACGTCGCGCACCTTCTGGTGGTCGGCGAGCCGCCGGTTGGCGGCGCGGGCGACGTCGCCGGGCGAGGCTTCGGCGTCGAGCACCACGACCGCGTACACCCGCTCGCTGCCGTCCCGGGTCAGGCCGACGACGGCCGACTCCTCGACCCCGGGCACGGCGTCGACGACCCGCTCGACGTCCTCGGGGAAGACGTTGAGCCCCTCGGCGGTGACGATCATCTCCTTCTTGCGGCCGTGCACCTGCAGGCGCCCGGTGTCGTCGAGGGCGCCCAGGTCGCCGGTGTGGAACCAGCCGTCCTCGAAGACCGCGTCGTCCCCGGCCGCCGCCCCGAAGTAGCCGGTGGTGACGTTGTCGCCCTTCACGAGGATCTCGCCGTCGTCGGCAATCCGCACCTGCATCCCCGCGATGGGCTTTCCGACCGAGCCGCGCCGGGTCCGGAACGGGTGGTTCAGGGTGACGATGGGCGCGGTCTCGGTCAGCCCGTAGCCCTGCACGACGAGGAACCCGAGCCGCTGCCAGAACGCCTCCAGATCGGGGTCGAGGGGCGCGGCGCCGACGATGAAGCACCAGAACTTGAGCCCGAACAGCCGGTGCACGCGGCGGTAGCGCCACCAGCGGTGGGCCACCCCCAGCCCCTCGGCCGGCGGCTCGGCCGTCTCCGGGGCGACCTGCCTCACGTGGTCCCTCAGCACGTCGAGGATCTTCGGCACGCAGACGAGGACCGAGATGCGGCGGGCGCGAATCTGCTGCACGATGGCCTGCGGGCTGTACCCCTTCATGAACACGCACGTGCCCGGCAGCATCGGGGGGATGAACGTGGCCAGGGCCTGCCCGAACATGTGGCTCAGGGGCAGCAGGTCGAGGAAGCGCAGGGGCCGGAAGGGACGCGCGTAGCGCCGGTACTTGAGCACCTCGCGCTCGACCGGGACGATGTTGGCGAGCACGTTCCGGTGGGTGATGACGACGCCCTTGGGCTCGGACGTGGCGCCGGACGTGAACACGATCTCGGCGGTGTCGCCGGGGGCGGGGGCGTGGGGGGCGGGGGGCGGCCCGCCGTCCGCCGCGGGGGCGCGCAGCTCCGCGAACCGCCAGGTCTCGACCCCGTCGAGCCGCGCCGGGGCCACGTCGTCCCCGGCGAGCAGGAGCCGGGCGTCGACCCGCCGGGCGATGCTCCCGAGGAAGTCGGACGAGGCCCGGTAGTCGATGGGCACCACCAACGCGCCCCGCAGCAGGCAGCCCCAGAAGGCGACGATCCACTCCGGGCGGTTCTCGCCCCAGAAGAGCACGGCGTCCCCGGCCCCGATGCCCGCCCCGGCGAGGCGGGCCGCGAAGGCCGTCGCCGCGCGCCGGACGTCGTCGTAGCTGTGCCGCCGCACCCTGTAGCCGTCGTCGTGGACGAGGAACTCGGTGTCCCCGCGCAGGCGTTCGTCGAAGTAGTCGAGCAGGGTGTCCCGCTTCATGCGCGCATTATGGTCGAAGCGTGGCGCCTCGGCCGGGGGCGCTCATCGCACGGGAGCCGGGGGCGCTCATCGCACGGAGCCGGGGCGCCCATCGCACGGGGGCCGGGGGCGCTCATCGCACGGGAGCCGGGGGCGCTCATCGCACGGAGACGCCGATGTTGGCCGCCATCAGGGTCTGGCGCGGCGATCCGGGCTGCTCGCCGAGCTGCTCGATGGGACTGATGGCGAAGAACCGCAGATCGAGCGACAGCGCCACGTTCGGGGTGAGGAACCACCGGGCCCCGCCGCCGTAGTTGAGGGTGCGGGCGCCCCGCTGCACCGGGGTCGCCGGCTGTTGCGGGTAGACGTTCAGCCACGAGGTGCCGAGGCCGCCGCCCACGTAGCTCCAGCCGTTGCGGTGCCCGAAGTTGAAGGTGATCTGGGGCGAGAGCGCGGCGAACCGCGAGGTGACGGGAATGCCCTCGATGAGCGGTTCCATCTCTTCCTCGTCGTCCGTCGTGGGGTCCTGCGGTACGAACGGGTTGAAGCGGCCGGGGGTCTGCTCCTCGGGCATCGGCTCGACCACCGGCTGGTGCGCCGCGGTGGACAGGATGGAGGCGCCGATGCCGAACGTGACGGGTCCCAGGCGCAGGAAGTAGAAGTGCCCGCCGAGGTCGACCGCGATGCCGCGGGCGGGAAGCTGATCCGGCCGCAGCCGCCGCACCCGGGCCAGCTCCTCGTTCCGCCCCAGGTTGACCGAGGAGCCCCGAAGGTCGATGACGTAGCGGCCTATCGGCTCGTCGTCCTGCGCGGCCACGCCGGAGGCGGTCATCGCGAGCAGGAACGCGACCCGCAACGCGGTCCGCACGTGGGCGCTCGACATCCTCTGCCCAGTATACCGGGGGCTGGAGGTCTTCATGTCCGCGAGCGAGGGGCGCTCGGCCATCCCGCGCGCCCCGTGGCCGTCGGTGCCCCTGCCCGGCCGCGGGGTTCCCGGCCCCGCGGCAGCGCGTCGTCTCCATCCACGGGCCGCCGCCGGGCACTCCCCATGGCAGGCGTGTCACGCCGGTGTACTCTCCCGGCGCCATACGGCTCAATCGCTCGACTCGGGTAGCTCCCACGGCATCTGTGGTGCGCCGGTGTGCTCTCCCGGCGCCACGCAGCCCTCTACGCCCGACTCGGGCATTCCTGCGGCAGGTGTGGTGCGCCGGTATACTCCCCCGCATGTCCAGCGTCGTTCCCGTGAGCGCCATCGAGGAGGCCGCCCGGCGCATCGCCGGCGCCGTCCGCCGCACGCCGCTGCTGCCGTTGCCGGTGGACGGCGCGCCGGTCTACGCCAAGTGCGAGAACCTGCAGGCGGCCGGGGCCTTCAAGATCCGCGGCGCCACCAACTTCATCGCGCAGCTCGACCCCGACGCGCGCCGGCACGGCGTCATCACCTACTCGTCGGGCAACCACGCGCAGGCGGTGGCGATGGCCGCCCGCCGGGTCGGGGTGCCCGCGGTGGTCGTCATGCCGACGACCGCTCCTGCCGTCAAGGTCGAGGGGGCGCGGGCCCTCGGGGCCGAGATCCTCTTCGAGGGGACGACGTCGGTCGAGCGGAAGCGCCGCGCCGAGGCGGTGGCGGGCGACCGGGACCTCCGGATGGTGCCGCCGTTCGACCATCCCTGGATAATCGCCGGTCAGGGCACGGTGGGCCTGGAGATCCTCGAGGATTGCCCGGACGTCGCGCGCATCCTCGTGCCGGTGGGGGGCGGGGGCCTGGTGGCCGGGGTTGCCGCCGCCGTCAAGCAGCAGCGCCCCGATGTGCGCCTGGTCGGGGTCGAGCCGACCGGGGCGGCCAAGATGACGGCGTCGCTCGCGGCCGGGCGGCCGGTTGCCCTCGATCGGGTAGCGAGCCTCGCTGACGGGCTGTTGCCGGTGCGGCCCGGGGACCTCACCTTCCACCACGTCCAGCGTTTCGTCGACGAGGTCGTCACCGTCGACGACGATGCGATCGCCGACGCGGTGCTCTGGCTGTTCCGCCGGGCCAAGCTCGTGGTGGAGACCAGCGGCGCCGCGACCCTGGCCGCACTCCTGAGCGGGTCTGTCCCGGACCGGTCGGATCCATCTCCGGCCGGAGGCGCCACCGTCGTCGTGCTGAGCGGCGGCAACCTCGGCCTGGACACCCTGGCTCAACTCGCCGCCCGCCGCTCACCGGACGGCCAACAGCGGGGCTAGCCGCGCGGGTCGGCGCGGGTTGGAAGGCCCTTCCGCCTGCGACCGGCATTGCACCCTCCGCGACCGTGCTGTTCGGCGGAGCAAGGCTGCTCCGTGGTCGAAGCATGCCGACACGGCTTCCCGCCGCGCCGCGTTCCGGCGATCTTCAGCCGCCCGGGAGTCGGTGCAGCGCGGGTTCGGCCCGGGGCCGCTGGAGCGGCCGTCGCGAGCGAGCGTTCTCGACCACGGACCCCGGCATGAACGCGGACGGGGCCGCCGTCCGTTCGCGGCTCAGAACTGCAGGCGCACGCCCGCAAACGCGCTGCGTGGCTGCCCCGGCCCGATGAACCGCGGATCGCTGGCGTCGGGCACCTCGTGGAGGAAGACCTCGAGCTCGGCGAGGACGCCGGCCGTCGCGTAGCGGGCGTCGAGGAGGTTCTCGACCCGCACGAACAGCTCGACGCCCTGGTCGAGCCGGTACGTCGAGCGCAGGTTCACCACCCCGTACCCGTCCAGCCGCACCTGGTCGTTGCCCTCGTCGCCGACGAAGACCCGGTCCGACCCGACCACCGTCTCGAGGGCGGCGTCCCAGGCGTCGGTCAACGCCTGCCGGATGCCCGCCTTCAGGCTGTGGCGCGGGATGCCGGGCAGCCGGTCGCCCGGCTCGACGGCGATGGCCCCCGCCTCCGAGGCGGCGTCGTTGACCTCGTCGTCGCCCGGCAGCTCGAGGGGCGACTGGAACGTCGCGTCGAGCAGCCCGTAGCCGACGTACCAGCCCGTCCGCGCGTGGCTGCCGCTGATCTCCAGGTCGAGCCCGACCCGCCGGGTGTCGCCGGCGTTCTGGAAGTACCCCGTCCCGATGAGCTCGGGCGAGGCGACGAACAGGATGTCGTCGTCGATGCCGGTGCGATACGTGGTGATTGACCAGTCGCCCTCGGTCCACCGGCCGCGGAGCCCGCCCTCCACCGAGCGCGCCACCGCCTGCTCGAGGGGCGGGTCGGAGACGAACGCGTTCGGCACCCGGCACGGCTCGGCGGGGTCGGCGCAGCTCAGCTCGGCCGCGGTCGGGGCGCGGTTCGACTCGGCGTACCGGGCAAAGACCGATACGTCGCCGCCGGCCTGGAAGACGGCGCCCACCGCCGGGTTGAAGCGCGCGAACGCATGCGCGCCGTCGAGCGACGTCCCGAGCCGGTCCATGATGTCGATGTTCGCCCGGTTGTAGCGTCCCGAGACCGTGAGATGGACGCGGTCCGTCGCCGACAGCGTGTTGCTCAGGTAGAGCCCCACCGCCCGGTTGCCGGTGTCGATGGCGGTGTTGAAGAGGTCGTCACCGCCGAGGCCGTAGAGGCTGGCGAAGAGCCCCGAGCCGTCGACGCCCCGCTCGGGGGTCAGGCTGCCCACCTCGCTGCTCGTGGTGAAGTCGACGTCCGCCAGATCGGCCGACGCGCCCATCACGAACACGTTGTCGCGACCGCCCACCTCGGCCGTCGCGGTCGCCTGCAGGGTGGCGCCGTACCCCGTCGCCAGGGTCCTCGTGCGGTTGTAGGCGCCGTCTCCGGCCGCGTCCAGCAGGGTGATGAAGCGTCCCGACACCACGTCGACGAGGGGCGTGGCTTCTTCCTCCTCGTCCCCGTCGTCGTCGTCCCCATCGTCGTCATCGTCATGGTCGCCGTCGTCGTCATCGTCTCCGTCGTCGTCCCCGTCGTCGTCGTGCCCGTTGTCATCGTCCCCGTTGTCGTCGTCTCCATCGTCTCCGTTGTCGTCGTCGTCATCGTCGTCGCCGAAACAGAGGGTCCGGGCCGGGGCCCCGTCCGGCAGCGCGTCGTCCTCGCAGACCCCGAACTCCGCCTCGTCGCCGTTCAGGGTGCGGCGGTCGAGGTCGCGGTAGTAGCCGGTCACCTGCACCGACCAGGTGTCGGAGGCCGCGACGTCGGCGCGGCCCTGCACGAACGCGAGCCGGTTCTCGGTCGTGTCCGGATAGGTGAACACCGCCGAGCGGTCCGCGTCGAGCAGATCCACCGGGGCGGGGGCGTTCCCGTTCAGGCTGGTGTCGGCCCAGGTGAAGCTGAGCCCGGCGTCCACCCCCTCGTCGCGGTACGCGACGTCGGCGAAGGCCTGCGTCACCTCGGACGGCGAGGCGACGCGCCACCCCGTCTCCGAGAAGTGCGTCGCCCCCGTGTAGAAGGCCCACGCCCCGCGGTTGGCGCCGTACTCGGCGGTGGCGGCGTAGCGCCCGAACGAGCCCCCGGAGATCTCGCCGCGGAACCCGGCGTTGTCGAAGCCGTTCTTGAGATCGAGGGCGAGGGCCCCGCCGAGGGCGTTCAGCCCGTAGGTGGGGTCGGCGCCGGCGCTGAGCTGCACGCGGTCGACGGCGAACTGCGGGAACAGGTCGAACTGCACGGTGTCGCCGAACGGCTCGTTGATGCGGACGCCGTTCTGGTAGACGGCGATGCCCTGGGGCAGGCCGAGGAGCGGCGAGGCGGTGAAGCCGCGGAAGCGCAGGGTCGGCTGGAAGAGGTTCGTGGTCGTGCCCTCCAGGGTCACCGAGCCGAGGCGCTCGTTGAGGGCGTCGGCCATCGAGGCCGCCCCGCGCGCCGCGAGGTCGCCCCCGTCGATCACCGAGACCGCCGCGGGCACGCGTTCGCGGGGGATGCCGGCGCCGGGAAGAGGAGTGACCCCCACCACGTCGACCCGCTCCGCGATGGCGCCGATGGTCAGCGTCACGTCGACGACCAGCGGGCTTGCCGCCGTCAGGCGCACGTCGCGCCGCTGCGGGTCGAACCCGTCTAGCGTGAAGGTCACGGCGTAGGCGCCGGGCGCCAGCTCCAGGGCGTACCCGCCGGCGTCGTCGGTGGCGACGGTGGCCGGCGACGCCAGCCCCGGCGCCGCGGCGGTGACCGTCACCCCCTGCAGCACCGCGCCCTGCGCGTCGGTGACCTGTCCGCTGAGTTGGGCCGTCTGGGCGGCCGCGACCGGCGGACCGGCGAGGCCGAGGAGAAGGACCCCGGCGAGGGCGCCGGCGACGGCCGCGTATCGGCCGCACGGTGGAGAGGCGACGACAACGGACTGGAGAACGCGCACTTGTGCCATACAGGTACATTCCCCGTGGACTCGATCCGTTCAGGGGAGACTCGCGCATGCGTCGGCAGGGTGGACCCCGCCCTATACGAGCGACGCCGCGGGTATAGACTGTCCCGAGACGAAATGGCGCCTTCCATCCACGATCCAGCCCTCGATCTGGCGCTCGGGCTCGACGAGGCCGTCACCCCTGTTGCCGCGGCCGATGCGGCCGAGGCGGTGCTGCGGCTCTTCGACGTGCACCGCGACGGCGTGCACCGCTACGTGCGGGCCCTCGGCATCCCCGACCGGGACGCGGAGGACGTGGTGCAGGACGTGTTCCTGGCCCTGTTCCACCACGTGGCCCGCGGCCGGCCCCGCACCAATCTCCGGGGCTGGATCTTCCGCGTGGGCCACAACTTGGCCCTCAGGCACCTGAAGCGGGAGGCGCGGCGGCGCCGGGCCGGCGCCGATCTCGTGTCGGGTTGGCCCGGGGCCGCGGCGCCCAGCCCCGAGGACCGCTACGCGAGCCGCCAGCGGCGGGTGCGGCTGGCCGCGGCGGTGAACGCGCTGCCGGTCCGCGAGCGGCGTTGTCTCCAGCTTCGCGCGGAAGGACTGCGGTACCGCGAGATCGCCCGCGTGCTCGGGCTGTCGCTCGGCACGGTGGCCAACACCATGGCCCGGGCGCTCGCGCGGCTGCGACGGGTCGACGAGAGGTAAGCACCATGTGGCGCACCAAGAGACACGTCTCCGACGGCGAGCTGCTGCTCCTGGACGAGGACGGGGCGCTGTCCGCCCACCGGCGCGCGGCGGTGGCCCGGCACGTCGCGGCGTGTCCCCCGTGCGCCGCACGCCGGGCCGAGCTCGGCGCGGCGCTGGCCGAGGCCGGCGCCGGCTGCCGCGAGACGCCGGCCGGGGCGGTGCCGCTGCACGTCGCCCGCGCCCGGCTTCGCGAGGCGATCGAGGCGCCGTCGCCGTCGCGCTGGTCCTTTGCGGGGCGGCCGTGGGCGGGCTGGCCGTTCGCCGGCTGGTCACTCACGGGCCGGCCGCTCGCGGGCTGGCCGCCCGCAGGCTGGTCCCTCGCGGGTTGGTCCCTCGCGGGCTGGCCCCTCGCGGGCTGGCCGTCGCGGCTGGCCGTCGCGGCCGTCGCCGTCGTGGCCGCCGTGGTGCTGTCGTTGCCGCCCGCCGAGGGGCCGGCCGCTTCCGACCAGACAGCCGCCGGGGCGCCGGGGCCAACCGACGAGGTTGCGCCCGCGTCGGCCCGCCTCGATCGTCCGCGCCAGGACCTGACCCCCGGCAGCGTCCTCCCCGTCGGCGTCGACGAGATCTGCGGCGGCGGCGTCACCGGCGTGCCCGCCGTCGCGGCCCAGGTGCCGCGCCAAGTGTTCGAGGCCTACGGGGTCGATTACCGGCGCGCGGCCGAGTACGAGCTCGACTTCCTCATCACCCCCGAGCTGGGGGGCGCGCCCGAGCCCCGGAACCTGTGGCCGCAGCCGTATCGGGCCGGCGTCTGGAACGCCTACGTCAAGGACGAGCTCGAGCGCGAGCTCCAGGACCTCGTCTGCCGGGGCACCCTCGACCTCGCCACCGCCCAGCAGGAGCTCGCCGACGACTGGATCGCCGCCTACAAGCGCCGCTTCAACACCGACCGCCCCCTGCGCGACTACGGCCGCTTCCCGCTGACGCCGGACGATGTCGAGGCGTGGCGATCCGAGCTCGCCGAACGGCGCCTGCTGCCGGAGGGCGAGCCCGTGACGGTCGCGGGGCTGGACATCGCGGCGCCGTCGCGGCTACCTGCGAGAGCGAGCTGACGCCGACCCGGCTGCGCCGTGACGGTGCGGCGTCCAGGCCCGCGGGCCGTTACCCGGAGCACGCGCCGCATCCCTGATCGATCGCTTTCTGCGGCTCGTCGCCGCTCTGTCGACCGTGTTACGTTGGGGACTGCGAGACAGTGTCCATGAGGAGCATCACGGTATCCGTGGACGATGACATGTATCGGCGTTCCCGCATCCGGGCGGCGGAGCTGGAGACGTCGGTCTCGGCACTAGTGCGTGGCTTTCTCGAACGTCTCGTTCGGGAACCGGCCCGCGGGAGCGGCGAGCAAGGAGTGGCGGCCGAGACGAGTCTGGAACGGCGTCGACGGCTTCTGGAGGAGGTAACCGCCGACTTCGACGCGCGCGGCGTGGGGTTGCGAATGGCCGACAATCTGTCCCGGGAAGAGCTGTACGACCGCGGCCGCGCTCGGGCCGAAGCAGCCGCGGCGCCCGGGAAGCACCGGGGCGGTCCCGAGTGATGGGCGCTCGCTTCGTCGACACGAATGTGCTGTTATACGCCGCGAGCCGCGCGTCAGAGCATGCAGTGAAGCTGAAGATACTGACGGAGCCCGAGCTTGCGGTGTCGGTGCAGGTGCTGCAGAAGTTCTATCACTGGGCCACGCGTCTGCTTCCCGCATGGTCGGGACCGGGCGGCGGTCGGCATGCGTTGGTCGGGTGAGCGCGGGATGCGTTGGCGGGCCGCTGGGCGCCGGCTTGGCTCCGCCCGCTGTCGCCGACGCGTCGACGCCTGCTTGCCAACACGGGAGACGGTTCAGTTGTCGAGTCGCGCTGCGCGCCCTTTGCGGTCCTCCCTGATGCGCTTCAGTTGCCGCCGGATGTCCTGAGCCACCTCCTCAACCTCGCGCGCCACCCTGAGTTCGTTTCCGAGTTCCCTCTCGACCGCCGTCGTCAGCGGTAACAGCATATCCGCGGCCGGGGATTCCCGGATCAGCCCGCTCATGCGCCGAGGTCCGATGTCGACGCTGAGTTCCATCAGAGCTCCCATGCTCAATGGCGACGGTGGAGTCTTGTTTCCGAGAAGCGAGAGCGCCTCCTGTATATCGCGTTCGCACGCCCGCCGGTCGCCAGTTGCGAGAGTGGCCTTTGCTCTGTTGAGCAGTGCTTCGGTAACGACTACGCCTACCTGAGCGTTGGGGAATTTCATCTTCGCGAACCGGCCGACCACGTCGTCATACACAGTCAACACTTCTCTTGGTCGGTCCAGCGTCTTGAGTGCGGCCAGCTTGTTCATGAAGGCCATCGCAACGAACCCGTTCAGGATGGAAGTCTCGCTCGCTCCGAAACGCTCTATCACTTCGTCACATGCAACCAATACATCTCCAGGTCGCTTCAGTGCCCTAAGCGCAGTGCTTTTGCTCACCAGGGCCTGCGCAATGGACTCGCTCGAGTTGGGTATCTTGCCCTCTCCACAGTATTCGATCACTTCACTACATACCGCCAGTGCATCTGCCGGCCGCTTCAACAGGATTAGCGCAGTCGCCTTGTTCACAAGAGCCATCGCAACCAACCGGAGCGTGGTCACGCTCACGCTGTCTCCGAAGCGTTCGACTACTTGGTCAAAGACAACCAGCGCGTCCTGCGATCGATTGAGGTCATTGAGTATGCACCCCTTTAGCACTAGGGCTGCTTGGGCTGCTGGCACGACAATGGGGTTCTCCCTGTCCATAAAGCGATGTGCCAGCTCGTTGCAGGCCGGCAAGGCATCCTCCATGCGTCCCTCCGTAACTGACGCGTAGACCCTCTTCAGGAGATCAACTGCCGATTGGACCTCGTGATCGTGGGCCGCATCGCGTCTCATTGCTTCGAGTTTCCCGCGATGCGGAGCCAGGAGCGGCGAAGCCGGTAGTTCCCTTAGTGCGTTCTGGTAGAGCGGTTGCGTCAGGCCGTCCGGGTTTTCGGCAAGAAGGTCGAACTCGGAGACAGCGATCGCCTCAAGGTCGTCCGGTGAGTAGTAGGACTCCATGAAGTTGATGAGAGCCTCGACCAAGCGGTTGGGGCCCCGTCGCCGTCGGAGCAGGTAGTAGATGTTGTACAGACGTTCGGTCAGGTAGTACTGTTTGCGTCGGGCGCTGCCGCCGGTCACGTGGACGGCCCCGTGGGCGACGAGGCGGGCGAGTTGAGCGCTGCACGTGTTGGTGTCCAGGCGGGCTTGATCGGCGATTTCGCGGGTGGTTGCGGGCTTCCACAGCGTCGCGAGCGCGAGGTAGACGCGGCGTTCCTGGGCAGCGAGGGAGTCGAGATGGCTCTTGAAGTACTCGGTGTGGTCGTCAATGAGATCAAGGAGATCAGCCATGAGTTGGCGAAAGGACCGCGCCTCGCCGAAGCGGGCGATGATCGCCAAGAGCCGAGGGTTGCCGCCGGTAAGGATTTCGAGCGACCTGATTGTCGGGGTCGGCGGAGTGCGGCCCGCGATGGCGTTCCAGAGGATCTCGCACTCCCGAGTAGCGAGGGGCCGTAGCGTGCGGATCCGGAGGAGGTCGTACAGGGCGTGTTCGGGATGGTCGATTTCTCGGAAGCGGCTGGTGGCACTGGCGAACAGGATGATCCGCGGCTCGGTCTGAAGAACCTTGCGCAGCCGCCAGCCGGCGTCTCGGTCCGTCATGTCGCGGAATAGCATGTTCAGATTCTCGACCAGCAGCAATAGGCGTTGGCTGTGGCGGTCGGAGAAATCCAGCAGAGCGGCTAGACAGCGGTCGGCGAGCGTTTGGTCGTCACGGATGGTACGAAGGTCGTCGGCGGTGCGGTGCAGATCCGGTTCGTCGTCACCGCGCGGTGCTTGAGCAGCCAGAAGCGTCAGGCATTCCAGCCAGAATTCCCCGGCCGTAGAGACCTCGTAGCTCTCTTCTGCGAAGACGATCGGGAAGCAGTGGGCGGCCAGCGCCGGGTCGCGGCGGGCCTCCGCCGCGACCCGGAGGAGCAAGGTGGTCTTGCCGCTGCCGCGTGGGCCGATCAGGATCTGATGCTGGTTGGCAGGCCCTGTGCATTCGCGAAGGGCCTCGATGAGCATTTCGAACTCGGTCGTTCGTATGCAGAACGACGCCACGAGTTCGTCGGCGGTGAGGAATCCGGGGTTGTACTTTCGGGCGGGTGCGGTCATCTCGTCAGGTTCCTCGGCGGAGCGGTCGCTGTTCGACGGGCAGGAAGTGTCGACCGTGCCGGGTGCGCCACCAGTCCTCTAACAGGCCCGAGACGAAGCAGTAGCCGTCTCCTCGGCGCGCGAGGTAGCCGTCGTGTTCGAGGACCCTGAAAACGTCGTCGATCGGTACGGGATCGGCCGGTGCGCGGGCGCGGAAGAACCCGGCGTACCGGGCGATGGCCTCCGCCCGCAGCACACCGTCGTGGACTGCGGCTTCGGTCAGTAGATCGAGGGCGTCGCGATAGCCCTCCGGGCCGAGGACCAGCTTCAGGCGGCTTTCGTAGTGGTCGAGGTCCGCCTGCCCGCGAACGCCGAGCATCTCGTTCCTGTAGACGCGCTCTACATCATCCATCACTGCGCTGCGCCGGCCGGCAAGCCGCAGGTCTTCGTCCAGGCTGTCGAAGAAGCGCTGCACGTGGTGGGGAACCAGGCAGCGCAGCCGGCGGCACATGTCCTGTCGGACCGGGAGGGGAAGCTCCAGGCCGCAGTTCTCGGCCAGGGCGGCGAGGCAGTCGAGGGCCGTCTGCTCGGCCCAGGGTTTCAACTGCAGGGGAGAGAAGATGTTCGCGTGGGCCGACAGGCCGGCTTGCCGCAGGATGGGCTCCAGGCCGACGCTGCCGGAGACGATCAGGCATAGTCGGCTGCGGTGGTCTTGCCCCGTGCGGCGCAGCCAGCTCAGGAACGCGTCGACGTTGCCCCTGCCGTCGGCCGTGATGCGGTAGTCGGCGTCCTTGAGCATCCGGTTGACCAGGATCGGAAGCTCGTCGATCGCGAGAACGACGGGTTGCTCCGTCGTGGCTAACGCGGCGCAGACCTCGTCGCCCTTCTGCCGCCAGTCTCCGGCATCGACCCCGGCCCGCAGCTTCACGCGCACCTCGTGGATGTCCAGGGTGTCGACGCGATCGAGGGCCTCGCTGGAAATGGCAACTGAAAAAGGGACCCCCGTGGCCACGTGAAAAGGGACCCCCAAGTATCCGTCAACGCATCAGATTCTGGGCCCTCCCTGTCTGAGCGTTCCCGGGCTGTCGGCGGGCTCGCCCGGGACCGTGCGCGCAGCCGGCGTCAAGGCCGTCAGCCCCGCGAAGCGGGGGCGGAGCGAAGCGACGCGCCTTGACGCCGGCGAGCACACGGTCATGCTGATGGGCCCGACAGCCCGGGTCAGCATCATCGACGGCCTCCGTTCTTCCCGGATGCCGGCGCCGGCTCCGCTTCGTGGCCACCAAGGGGAAGCTGTCGCCGGCGGTCTAGCCGTCACGCCCGAAGCCCCTGGGCAGCTCGACGGCCTCCAGCACCGACAGGTCCAGCTCGCAGACCTGCTCGAGCAACTCCGCGGTCGCGGACCCGGCAAGCGATGCCGGCAACGCGTCCCGCCACGCCCGGTACTGGTCCTGCAGCGCCAGGAGCGACCGCACCGCGTCGTCCCACCGCTGTGGCCGCGACCGCCGGTCCGCCGGCCGGCGGTACCGGACCCGGGACTCGCCGGCCTGCCGCCGCTCTCGGTAACGCGCCTGCCGCTCCGCGTTCGTCAAGGCCATGACCACTCCGCACCGTTACGTAACGGACCGGTGACGGGCGGCTCGGCGCCCGGACGTTCACGACGCCGGGCGACGGCGGGCCCGCCGTCGCCCGGCCCGCGTCGGTCGCCGTGTACGTGTAGAGCGCTCGGCGGGTAGCGCGGACGGCGCCGTCCGCTTCCCGCGCAAATCGCCGACCTGCGCATCCGTGACCAACCCGTCCCCGGTGGGGAAACGGGCGGTGTCAACCGATCCGCGGATGCTCCCGCGACCGGCCCGTCGCCACCGCGGCGACCGGCAAGATAGTCGCCGTCGAGCAGGCGCGCGCCCCGGAGACATCAACGGCCCCCCCGCCGGCCGGCGCCCGGCGACCGGTTCCGCTTGGCGGCCTGAAGCCTGAAGCTGCCGCCCGTGGTCTGCAGTACCGTCGCGTGGTGCACGACCCGGTCGATGACCGCGGCGGCCGCCGTCGGGTCGAGGAAGACCTCGGACCAGCGCGCGAACGGCAGATTCGTCGTCACCACCAGGCTCCGGCGCTCGTACCGCTCGCTGATGAACCCGAACAGCAGGTCGGCGCCGGTCTTGTCGAGCGGGACGTACCCCAGCTCGTCGACGTGGACCGCGTCGTAGCGGGCAAGCTGGGCGAGCTTGCGGGCCAGCCGGCCCTGCTGCTGCGCCTCGACGAGCATGGTGACCAGCTCGGCCGCGGTCACGAACCGCACCCGGTAGTCGTGCTGACAGCAGGCCATCCCCAAGGCGATGGACAGATGCGTCTTCCCCGTGCCGACCCCGCCGACGAACACGACGTTGGCGGCCTCGGCGACGAAGCGGCAGTCGAAAACCTGCAGGACCGCGTCGCGGTCGAGGTCCGGCTGCGCCTCGAACGAGAAGGCGTCCAGCGTCTTCAGTGTCGGGAAGCGGGCGTCCTGGATGCGGCGTTGGATGCGGCGCTCCCGCCGTGCGGTCACCTCCAAGTGCACCAACTGCGCCAAGTAGTCGGCCGGCGCCTGACGCTGGCGGACGGCCTGCTCGGCCAGGGGCCGCCACTGAGACGCGACCGTCGACAGGTACAGCGCCTTCAGGTCCGCGGCCAGATGCGGGGGCTCGGTGATCGTGGCAGCCATCAGCGGGAGCCCTCCACCAGCGCGTCATACGCCGACAGCCTCGGCGCGGGCACCGCGATCCGCGCCAGCTCCGGACGCACGCCCGAGACCGGCGGGCACACCGGCGGCGGGCCGGCCTCCTGCTGTCGGAGGATGAGCCGCACCGTCTCCAGACGCGGGGAATGGCGCTCGATCGCGGTCCTCACTGCGCGCTCGACGGCCGTGGTCGGGTGCGACTCCATCAACCGCAGCATCCGGACCCACTCCTGATCGGGCTTGCGGGTGTGCTTCGCCAGCTCCGCCCGCGCCTGCTGCCACACCGGGGCCAGCCGCCAGTCGAGGAGAGCCGTCGCCTCGGCCACGGCCCGGTGCTTGCGCTCGAGCAACGGCAGCACGTGAAGCGCATCGAGGACCTTCGCGCCCCGGACGAACGCCCGGCGATGCTCGGCGACCACCTCGGCGCCGACCGCGATCGCTACCCGGTCGTGATACAGCTTCGCCCACACCGGCCGGTAGGCATGGCGGATCGGCACCGAGTACGTCACCCGGTCCACGCGGACGTGCCCGAACTTGTCGGCCACCCGCGCGACGACGCGGCAGGTGGTGGGCAGGTGGGCGGGCATCGCCCGCAGGCGCCGGCGCTCCTCCGCCAACGCTTCCTCGACCGGGCGCCCATCCTCGAGCTGGCGCGTCGGCAGGTCGGCCTCCAGCTCGGTGATGATCGCCGCGTTGAGGGCCGCCCAGCTCTCGACCGCGAGCCGCGGCCGGAACACCAGGTTCCGGACGTATTTCACACCGCACTCGACGGAACCCTTCTCCCAGCCTTTGGCCGGCGCGCAGAACTCGGCCCGGAACGGATATCCGCCCCGGAACGCCTCGAACGCCTCGGTCTGCACCCGGTCCCGACCGGTCAACACGTCCTTGACCGCCAGCGAGGTGTTATCGAGGATGACGCGCTCCACCACGCCCCCGTAGTAGCGGAACGCCGACTCGATGCCGTCGAGCAGCGACTCGAGCCGCTCGACCGGGTACGCCTTGGCGAAGTACGCGTTGGAGAACGGCAGCGTCGCCACCAGGTACTTCACCTTGCACGGCACGCCCGCGATGTCGACCCACGACTCGCCGAAGTCGACCTCCAGGGTGGTCCCGGGGCGCACGCTACGGTGCACGAAGGCCTCCTGCCTCGTGGTGGCTGCCCGCAGCACCGCGACGTAGCGGCGCACCGTGCGCGCCGGGACGGGTCCGGCCAACGGCAACAGCAGCCGGCGAATCCGCTTCGCCGTCAACCGCGGCTCCTCGCCCAGCCACTGCCTGATCCGCTCCCGCCACGGATCCAGGATGCTGGGCCGCGGCGGCGACACCCGCACCGGTGGCGTCGACCGGCCGATGGCCCGCCGCACCGTCTTGACGTCGAGCTTCAATCGCTGGGCGATCTCCTTCTTCGGCACACCCTCCACCAGATGCAGGTGGCGGACCTCGGCCCACTGGGTCATCCTGATCACCTCCGCGTCCCTCCTGGCTCGGTCGACGAGACGACCGTGTCTCGCCCCGTCGATCATCGCCAGGGGCCGCTGTTTCCGAGTGCTCAGGGGGTCCCTTTTCAAGTGGCCATGGGGTCCCTTTTCATGTTGCCGCTACCAGGCCTCGCCGAGGGCGTTCGCGAACCCGGACCTGATCCGGCGCCACGCGCCCTGCACGTGGCGCGCCTGGCTCGCAATCTCGGCCACGGCATCCGCCGCCGAGTCGGCGGCTTCGAGGTCCACGAAGACGGTCTCGAAGCTCCCCTCAGCCCGCAAGCGGCGCAGGAACTCCCGGACCAGACTCGTCTTGCCCATCCGCCGCTGCGCTGTCAGCAACGTGTGGGTTCCGTTCTGTACCCGCTCGCCGAGCACTTCAAGCTCGGCCTCGCGATCGAAGAAGCGGTCGCCGTCGACCCAGTTCGCCCCCGCCTTCTTCAGCCCTGCCACTCCACCCCCTTCTCGACACGGTGCCAATAAAACCGTTGCCATCATTATCGTTGCCAAAAAGACTGCTGGCGTCAAGCCCCTGCCCGATCCCAGATCCACGCGTTTGGGGGTCCCGCACACACGATGCCCGTGACAATGAGGCGGAGGGGCGGAGCTCGGACGGCCGATTCCGCGTGGTAGCATGGCCCGTGGCCGTCCGTCGCCCGCCTGCTGGCCGCCTGGATACGGGGCGGCGAGGACGCTCGGGTGCTTGACGACGGTGCCGCCATGAAGAACATCACGGTCAGGCGGCTGACAACGTCGGTCGGGAGGCCCTCCGCCGTCAGGACCTGCCGACCCGCCTGGATGCGGGGCGATGACGACGAGCAGCGCCGACCTGAACTGGATCGCGAACTACATCTGGGGCATCGCCGACGATGTCCTGCGCGATCTGTACGTCCGCGGCAAGTACCGCGACGTCATCCTCCCGATGACCGTCCTGCGCCGGCTGGACGCGTTGCTTGAGGGCACCAAGCAGGCGGCGCTCGACATGCGGGCACTGCTCGACGAGGCCGGGGCGGTCGAGCAGGACAGCGCCCTGCGGGCGGCGGCGGGGCAGGCGTTCTACAACACCTCGAAGTTCACCCTGCGCGACCTGCGCGCCCGCGCCAGCCGGCAGCGGCTCGAGGCCGACTTTCGGGCTTGGCTCGACGGCTTCTCGCCCAACGTACAGGACATCCTCGAGAATTTCGAGTTCCGCAACCAGATTCCGCGGCTGTCGAAGGCCGACGCCCTCGGTACCCTCATCGAGAAGCTCACCTCGCCCGATATCAACCTCAGCCCCGCCCCGGTGAAGAACGACGACGGCTCGGTCCGGCATCCCGGCCTCGACAACCACGGCATGGGCTCGATCTTCGAGGAGCTGGTCCGGCGCTTCAACGAGGAGAACAACGAGGAGGCGGGCGAGCACTGGACGCCGCGTGACGCCGTGCGGCTGATGGCGAAGCTCGTCTTCCTGCCCGTCGCCGACGACATCCGGTCGGGCACCTACCTGCTCTACGACGGAGCCTGCGGCACCGGCGGCATGCTGACGGTGGCCGAGGAGACCCTGTGTCAGCTCGCGGCCGAGCACGGCAAGGACGTCTCCACTCACCTCTACGGCCAGGAGATCAACGCCGAGACCTATGCCATCTGCAAGGCCGACCTGCTGCTCAAGGGCGAGGGCGAGGCGGCCGACAACATCGTGGGCGGGCCGGAGCACTCCACCCTCGCGAACGACGCCTTCCCGTCGCGCGAGTTCGACTTCATGCTCTCGAACCCGCCCTACGGCAAGAGCTGGAAGACTGACCTCGAGCGCATGGGCGGCAAGAAGGCCATGCGCGACCCGCGCTTCGTCATCGAGCACGCGGGCGACCCCGAGTACTCGCTGGTCACCCGTTCCAGCGACGGCCAGATGCTCTTCCTGGCCAACAAGCTCTCGAAGATGAAGCGGGACTCGCCCCTCGGCAGCCGCATCGCCGAGGTGCACAACGGCAGCTCGCTGTTCACCGGCGACGCCGGGCAGGGCGAGAGCAACATCCGCCGCTGGATCGCGCACGAACCTCCAGAACACGTCGGCTAGAATCGTGGTTATTCCGACCCTTGTGAACAAAGGCGGGTTGTTGAGTTCGTATCTGTGGCGACCGCGAGCATTCGTGCGGCTCAGAAACTGGCAAAGCACGAGATCGAGGTTTTCATGAAGTATCGGGCCCGCTTGATCGCCGATGTCGTCGCGGGCAAGCTCGATGTTCGTGAGGCTGCTGCGAGACTCCCGGACCCGGATCTGTTCAGCGGTGATGAAGATCCGGATGACGACTTCAATCGGTGCTTCCGCTCAGAGGCGATCGGGCATGTCTAGGACGTCTGGTCGGCTGGCGGACGTCGTCGACGCGGAGGCGGGTGACGCGGCGGAGGGGAGATGTTGCGGGAAGGGAGGTGAGCGGATGGATTGGGAGACCTGTCCGGCCGTGGAGCGCAACTCGGACAAGATCAGCGGGTGCTGGGCGTTCACCGGCACGAGAGTGCCGGTATACGCTCTCTTCGAGAACCTCGCGGGCGGCGCGACGATCGATGAGTTCGTCGAGTGGTTCCCAGGCGTCGAGAGGCAACAGGCCCGGGCCGTGCTCGAACATGAAGCCAAGACCCTGAGAAGAGCGCTGGCCCGGTGAAGCCGCGGTTCGGTCATGACACCGGTGTTTCCGGGCAATGGCGTTTTGCCAGTCGTGAGGCGAGGATGCGGATAGGCGGGTCCGGGGAGGAGACCATGAGCAACCAATCTGAGCTGCTCGATCGCATCACCGTGCGGACGGACGTCTTCGGGGGAAAGCCGATCATCCGGGACATGCGAATCGCCGTGGAGCATGTTCTCGGGATGCTGGCGGCCGGGGACACGGCGGAGACGATCCTGCGGGAGTACCCGGACCTGGAAGCCGAGGACATCCAGGCCTGCCTGCGATTCGCGCATCGTTCGGTGGCGGGTGAGCACGTGTATGAGCGACTTCCGGTTCGAGAGGCTTCGTGAAGTTCCTTCTCGACGCATGCGCGGCTTCGCGGACACTGCGGGATGGCTTGAGCGGGCTTGGGCATGATGTGCGGTCGGCCCGCGGGGAGTTGGCGCGGGCCCCGGACGAGGCGCTTCTCGCGCTGGCATACGAAGAGCGACGCGTGCTCGTCACGGAGGACAAGGACTTCGGGGAGCTGGTTTTCCTGCGCCGCCTTCCGCACCCGTGCGTCGTGCGGCTTGTGGAGTTGCGGGTCGTGGATCAGTTGGATGCGCTGCGGGGCTTGATCGAGCGGCACGGCCACGCGCTACGGGTTGGCGCAATGGTCGTGGTGACAAGAAGGCGGGTGCGGATACGGACGACGGGTTTCGGGGAAGAGGACGATGGCTGAGGCCAGCGACACCTCTGAGCGCGGCCTCGAGCGGCTCATCTGCACGGCCTTGGCGGGCCATCCCTGCGAGCCGGGCAGGCCGGCAAGGTCGCGGAGGCGCGGCCGGGCTATGGCGGTGTCGGGTGGAGCGGCGGCGATGCTCGTGACTACGACCGGGAGTTCTGCGTCGATCTAGTCCAGCTCTCCGCGTTTTTGCACGCGACGCAACCGGAGGCTGCAGAGTCGCTCGCCGTGGAGGAGGACGGTCCGACGCGACGCAAGTTCCTGGCTCGGTTGCAGGGCGAGATCTCCAAGCGCGGCACCATTGACGTGATGCGCGACGGCATCAAGCACGGCGCGCACGACCTCGACCTGTTCTACGGGACGCCGTCGGCCGGGAACCCGCAGGCGCAGGAGCGCTTCGAGCGGGACCGCTTCACGGTGGTGCGGCAGCTCCGCTACAGCCGCGACGAGACGCAGCGGGCGCTCGACATCGGGCTCTTCATCAACGGCCTGCCGGTCTTCACCTTCGAGCTGAAGAACAGGCTGACGAAGCAGACGGCGGGCGACGCGGTGGAGCAGTACCGGCGGGACCGCAACCCGCGGGAGAAGCTGTTGGAGCTGGGGCGCTGCGTGGCCCACTTCGCGGTGGACGGGAGCGAGGTGCAGTTCTGCACCCACCTTAACTAAGGGTCGGCGCAAGAATAGATTCCCATTTTGTCACATGGGTTCGATGGTGTAGTTCCATTTCGGCATGGCGTCATTCGGTGTGATGCGCAGCTCTCGCATCTGGGCGTCGGTGACCTTGACCCCGGTCCTGTACGCTTTCTTGACCAAGTGGGCGCGGACGCGCAGTCCGGTGGAGGTGCCTGTGGTGCGCAGGTACTTCAGGATGGTCTCGCAGCTGTCGAGGGGGCGGCCCGCCCAGTTCTTGCTGATCTCGCAGAACAGGCGGTGTTCGATGGGGTTCCACTTCGATGTGGCCGGCGGGTAGTGGGCCACCCTCACGCGCAAGCCGTGCCGGTTGCAGAGGCGATGTTGCAGGTTGAACTTCCAGGCGCGCGTCGTGCAACTGTTGCTGCCGCCGCCGTCGGCCAGGTGCGTATTCCGGTCCAAACCGATCACTGATTCCGGTCCAAACCGATCACTGATTCCGGTCCAAACCGATCACCGATTCCGGTCCAAACCGATCACCCTCCGTCGGAGCTGAGCGGCGCGGGACGACCCGCCGGCCGTGAGACCCTCCCGCTTTTGCAGGAGGGACGAACGCTGGCGAACAGGAGGTTGTCCATGCGCAAGATTCGAGACGTGCTGCGGCTGTACTTCGCCGCGGCGTTGAGCATCCGAGCCATCGCCCGCAGCCTGGGGACGTCGCCGTCGACGGTGGGCGAGTACCTGCGCCGCGCCAAGGTGGCGGGGCTGAGTTGGCCCGTACCCGAGTCGGTCGACGACACCGGCCTGGAGCGCCGGCTCTTTCCGCCGCCGCCGCCGAGCCGCACGGCGCGGCCGCTGCCGGACTGGAGCGAGGTCCACCGGGAGCTGCGGCGCAAGAGCGTGACGCTGTCGCTGCTCTGGCAGGAGTACAAGGAGACCCATCCCGAGGGGTTGCAGTACAGCTGGTTCTGCGAGCAGTACCGGGCCTGGGCCGCGAAGCTCGACCTGGTGATGCGCCAGGAGCACCGCGCCGGCGAGAAGCTGTTCGTCGACTACGCCGGGCAGACGGTGCCGGTGGTCGACCGCGAGACCGGCGAGGTGCGGCAGGCGCAGGTCTTCGTGGCCGTGCTCGGGGCGTCGAGCTACACCTACGCCGAGGCGACGTGGACGCAGACCCTGCCGGACTGGACGGCGTCGCACGTCCGCGCCTTCGCGTTCTACGGCGGGTGCCCCGAGCTGGTGGTCCCCGATAATCTGCGCTCCGGGGTCAGCCGCGCCCACCGCTACGAGCCGGACCTGAACCCGACCTATCACGACCTCGCCCGCCACTACGGCGTGGCCGTCCTGCCCGCGCGAGTGCGACGCCCGAGGGACAAGGCGAAGGCGGAAGTGGCCGTTCAAGTGGTGGAGCGGTGGATACTCGCCGCCCTCCGCCACCGCACGTTCTTCTCGCTGGTCGAGCTCAACGCCGCGATCGCCGAGCTGCTCGAACGGCTCAACACCCGACGGTTCCGCAAGCTCCCGGGGTCGCGGCGCTCGCAGTTCGAGCAGCTCGACCGGCCGGTCCTGCGCCCGCTGCCCGACAGCCCCTACGTCTTCGCCGAGTGGAAGGCCGTGCGGGTGGCCACCGACTACCACGTCGAGGTCGACGGGCACTACTACTCGGTCCCGCACGCCCTGGTCCGCCGTCAGCTCGACGTCCGGCTGACGGCCCGCACCGTCGAGTGCTTCCATCGCGGCCAGCGCGTCGCGAGCCATGTCCGCTCGCCCCATCGGGGGCGCCACACCACCGCGGCCGAGCACATGCCCGAGAAGCACCGCCGGATGGGCGACTGGACACCCGACCGCTTCATCGGCTGGGCCGAGAAGATCGGACCGGACACCACCGCGCTGATCACCGCCGTCCTCGCCCGGCGGCATCCCCGGCAGGCCTACCGCTCCTGCATCGGGCTCCAGCGCCTGGCCAAGTGCTACTGCGTATTTCGGTGAAGTGGAACACGCATTCCGGGATGTGGAACACGAATTCCGGCGAAGTGGAACGCTCGTCGGAGCGCAGCGACGTTGAGCGGTCGGTCCCTCCCAGTCGGTTCGCGACGGGCACCTGAAATTCTACCTGTGACGTCCCCTGAGGTCCTGTTCGAGAGTACAACGATCTCGCCTGTGGAGCGTGTGGGCGGCGTTCTTTGCCGTCCAAGGCGGTGTGGGAAACGCCCGTGACGCGGATGCACTCGGCCGCCAGCGCATCGTGCGCGTTTTCCATACCCTATGCAGAGCTCTGCATAGGGTATGCTATGCGGAGTTCCGGACTATGCAGAGTTGGCCCGGGGGACCGCGTGGACGGAGCCGATCGCGTGGAGCGGTACTCCGCATAGTCAGAGGGCTTCCAGGAAGTCGAGGAGCCGATCGCCGGCCGTGAAGCGGAGCGGTTGGGGTGCGGGATCGTCGACGCACCGGAGCGCCGCCTCCTTCATGGCGAGGTCGGCTTCGACGTACTGGTGGGTGGTGGCGGTGTGCTCATGGCCGAGCCAGAGGGCGATGACGGTGATGTCGACTCCGGACTGAAGCAGATGCATCGCGGTCGTGTGGCGCAGTGTGTGGGGCGAGATGCGCCGCGTCGTGAGCGATGGGTGACGCTCCGAGGCCTTTCGGCAGGCGCCGCGCAGTTGATGTTCGACCCCGGAGCGCGACAGGGGCTTGCCCGCGCGATTGGGAAACACGGGGGCGTCGGGGTTTCCATTGATTCGGGGAAGCCACCTCCGCAGTTGCGTTGCGGTGCTCTTCCAGAGCGGGATGACCCGCTCCTTGCGTCCCTTGCCGTGCAGAAGCAGCGAGGACGCTCGGTCGAGAAGCACGTCGGCAACGTGCAGACGGGTGATCTCGGAGACCCGGGCGCCGGTGTTGTAGAGCACGGCGAAGAGGACGGCGTCGCGCTGTCCGCTCCAGGTGGACCGGTCGGGTGCGTCGATGATCGCGGTGATCTCGTCGCGGGACAGGTAGCCGAGGACGGACCGGTCGAAGCGCTTGACGGGAATCGCGAGGACGCGTTGCGCGACGGGCAGCAGGGATGGCTCGCGCAGCGAGGCGTAGCGCATGAAGGACCGTATGGCGGTGAGCCGGAGGTTGCGGGTGCGCGCAGAATTGCCGCGTTCGGTTTCGAGATGGTCGAGGAAGCCGAGGACCACGGGCGCGTCGAGATCCGAGAGGGTCAGCGCCGAGGGGGTGCGTCCGGTGCGCTCTGCGGCGTACCCGAGGAACAACGTGAAGGTGTCGCGGTAGCTGGCGATTGTGTGCGTGCTGGCGCCCCGTTGCGCGATGAGGCGCCGGTGGAAGAACTCTTGCAGGAGTGCGGGGAACGCCCGCTCGACGGAGGTCATGACGGGCGCTCCGACGCTCGGTGGGCGAAGCGTTCGAAACGCTGCCCGGTGCTGGCGAGCAACTCGGGAACGGCGGTGCAGTACCAGTAGGTGTGGGCGACCCCGGTGTGGCCGAGGTAGGTTGCGAGAGCCAGGACTTTGCGATCTACATCTGCACCTTCCTGGTGCCAGCGCAGCAGCCGGCGAACGACGAAGGTGTGGCGCAGGTCGTGGATGCGCGGTTGTCGCGCACGCCCTTCCGCAGTCCAGTCGAGACACCGCCTGATCCCGCGGAACGTCGCCTCCACCACGGCGCGCGTGAGCCGGGGTGAGTGCTCGGTGCGGAAGAAGTACGCGGACCGGGGTGCAGCAAGACACGCGTCACGGCGGTCGGCGTAGCGACGCAGTGCCCGGGTCGTAGTCGGATGGAGCGGGACGAGTCGGGACTTGCGGAACTTGGTCTCGCTGATGGTCAGGATGCCGTTGACGAGGTCGGCGTCGTCGGTCGTCAGACGGCGGGCCTCGGACAGCCGCAGGCCGGTCGACGCCAGCAGGGCGAAGAACGCGACATAGGTGGCGGGTCGCAACCCGCCTCGGGGCAGCAAGCAGCGTGCCTGCTGCAGGAGCGCGGCGACCTCCGCCTCGGTGTAGATGTGGGGCGTCGAGCGGCGCCTGGAGTCGCGTCCCAGGAGCCCGACCGGCGGCACTTCGGTGGCCGGATCGACGAGTGCGCGGTACCGGGTGAACTGCCGCACGATCGTCAGTCGACGTGCAGCCTGCGCCGGATTGGTCGAGCGTGAGGATAGTGCCCACTGGACTGCGAGCTCGATTGTCACGGGCCCGCTGTGTCCGATCCGCTCTGCATGGCTGGCGAAGTCCCGCAGGAACCACTCATCCGTTTCGAGGCCGAAACCCAGTCCGCGGCGCGCGGTGAGGTACTCGTCGACCAGGTGATGGAAGCTTGGAGGTGTCATCGGAGCACCTCCGGCCAGGGAAGCGCGACCTCACGCAACCGCGGCAGGTCGAGCTTGGCGTAGACCGTCGTGGTGTCGAGGCTGCGATGGCCGAGCACGTCAGCGACCTCCTTGAGGCTGGCCCCCTCTCGCACCATGCGGCTGGCTACCGTGTGCCGGAAGACGTTGGCGCCGGCGTGCGGCGCGTCGACTCCTGCCCGGCGAACCGCGCGTGTCGCGACACGCGAGACGGCAGGGCTCGAGAGCGGCTTGCCGCGACGATCTCCCAGGTGCTCGACGAACACCCGGCGTTCGTCGGTCGCCGGACGCTCCCCGCTCAGATAGCCGACCAGCGCCTGTCCCACCACGCGGGGCAGTGGCAGCACGGCGCCTCGACGGTTCTTTCGGGTGCGTATCTGCAGGGTGCCGCCGCGCCAGTCGATGTCGTCCAGACAAAGGCCGGCCACCTCGCCGGGCCGCAGCCCCAAGGTCGCCAGGCACTGCACGATTGCCTGGTCGCGTTGTCCGTACGGGGTGGACGGGTCGAACGACGCGAGCACTTGCTCGAGCTGCTGCTCGGTCAGGGAACGAGGGAGCGTCGCAAGCCGCCAATGGGCAACGGTCGGGAGAGCCGCTTCGAGTGCGTCGTTGCAGAATCCCTCGACGCGCAGGAACCGGAAGAACGACCGCAACGATGACCGCGCGGTCTGCATCGACGCGGGGGAGAACCGGTGCCGCAACGACGTGATGAACACCACCACGGCGGCCGGCGTCAGGCGGCTGGGGTCGATCGGGTCCGCGCCAAGAGCGGCCCGGACGAGCGTCCGGGCGAACCAAGCGCGGTAGCGTAACGTCTGAGGGCGCAAACCGCGCGTACGTCGTTGGTGGTGCGTGTACGCGTCGACGAGGCGGTCGACGGTCCACGAGCCGTGAACGGTCATGGAATGCTCCTTTCCGGCCAATCAGGCCGGACAGAGCATCCCAACTATGCGGAGTACCCCCAACCGGTCAGCTCACGTAACCCTCGTTTTGACAGGTACTTGAGAGCAAGCCCTCAACCGACTCCGCATAGTCCGGAACTCCGCATAGCATACCGCCGGCGCGATCCATAGGCCGGCCTGCCCCCGCGGGCGGGACGGGCCGCGGGCGGCGTCGGGTTCCTGCTAGCCGTCACGCCCGAAGCCCCTGGGCAGCTCGACAGCCTCCAGTACCGACAGGTCCAGGTCGCAGACCTGATCGAGCAATCCGGCGGTCGCGGACCCGGCAAGGGACTCCGGCAACGCGTCCCGCCACGCCCGGTACTGGTCCTGGAGCGCCAGGAGGGTCTGCACCGCGTCGTTCCACTGCTCCGGTCGCGACCTCCGGTCCGTCGGCCGGCGGTACCGGACCCGGGACTCGCCGGCCTTCCGCCGCTCCCGGTAGCGCGCCTGTCGCTCCGCGTTCGTCAACGGCACAAGACTATCCTCCACCGTTACGTAACGGACCGCGAAAGGCGGCTCGGGAGCCCGGGACCGGCCCGGCGTTCACGAGGTCGTTGTCCACCCGGCTCATCGCGTCTCCCCCGCGCGGGTCTTCGGTGCGCGGTGCGTCCGTCGCAGCGAGCGGCCCTTCAGCTCGATGCGATGCGCGTCGTGGAGCAGGCGGTCGCAGATAGCGTCGGCCTGGTTGGGGTCGCCGATGACGGCGTGCCAGTCGGTTGCGGGCAACTGGCTGGCGATGAGGGTGGAGGCGCGCTCGGCCCGGTCTTCGACGACCTCGGTGAGGTCGCGGCGTTCGGCGTCGCGGAGCGGCGCGAGCATCCAGTCGTCGATGGCGAGCAGGTCGAACCTGGTCAGCCGGGCGAGCAGCCGGGCGTAGGAGCCGTCGCCGCGGCCGACGGCGAGCTCGTGCAGGAGGCTCGGCATGCGGACGTAGCGGGCGGTGAAGCCGCGGCGGCAGGCCCGTTCGACGAACGCGCACGCGAGGAAGCTCTTACCGATGCCGGTGGGGCCGGTCACGATGAGGTTGTGGCGTTCGGCGATCCAGGCGCAGGCGCCTAGCGTCAGGACCTGTTGGCGGCTGAGCCGGCGGGGGTGGGTGAAGTCGACGGCCTCGAGGGTGGCGGGGTGCCGCAGCTTGGCGGCGCGGAGCCGGCGGTCGAGCTTGCGCTGTTCGCGGGCCGTCCACTCGGCGTCGGCGAGCAGGCCGAAGCGCTCCTCGAAGCCGAGGGCGGCGGCCTCGCCGTTCCGGAGCTGGTGCCGGCAGGCGTCGGCCATCGCGCCGAGCTTCATGGCGTCGAGCTTGTCGAGGGTCTGTTCGATCAGCATGGGTCCTCCTCCCGGGCGACCGCGGCGTAGTAGTCGGCGCCGCGGATGTTATGCCGATATCGGCATAACATCCGTAATGCCGACTTCCGGATTATGCCGCGTCGAGTGCCGATCGCCGTGACATCACGGGCGTTCCTGCACCGCGATGTCGGCATAATCACAGCGCTTCGAGGAAGGTCATTACCTCGTCAGGTGGTTGATATCGACCGGCGGGCACACCGACCGGCTTCGTCTGATCCATTGCCTTTTCCTTCAGTTGGAGATCCGCATGGAGATAGATCTGCGTGGTCTCGATCGACTCGTGGCCAAGCCACAGTGCGATTACCGCACAATCGACCCCCGATTGGAGCAACGTCATGGCGGCTGCATGTCTGAGAACGTGCGGTGTAACGCGCTTGTCCTTGAGTGACGGACACACCTCGGTTGCGAGCGCCGTGTATTTCTGCACGATTCGTTCGATCGCATCCCGGCTGAGACGCCCCCCACGGATGCTGGTGAACAGGGGATCACCGTCATTGCCGGGACGCTCTGTCAGCCAGGAGCGTAGTGCATCAACGCTGTCCTTCCGCAGCGGGACCGCTCGCTCTTTTCGTCCCTTGCCCATGCACCGGACATGCGCCCCGGTGCCGAGGACGATGTCACCGCGGGACAGGTTAGTCAGCTCGGACACTCTGAGTCCGGTCTGCAACGCGACAACCAGCAAGGTCCTGTCACGCCGCCCGAACCATGTGCTGGAATCGGCTGCCGCCACCAGTGCTGCGGTCTCCGCGCCGTCGAGGTAAGTGAGCGTCGTCCTCTCATACTTCTTGGCGGGAATGGAGAGAATCCGATGACAGTGATGAACAAGCTGCGGTTCATGTGTCGCGACGTATTTGAAGAAGGACCGGATGGCCGACAGCCGTGTGTTGCGGCTGCGCACACCGTTGCCACGCACCGTCTCAACGAAGCTCAGGAAGCGACCAACGAGGTCTGCATCAAGGTCCTCGAACGTCAGGTCCGTCGGCGTGTGACGAAGCTGATCGGACGCGTAGTTCAGCAGCAGGCGGAAGGTATCCCGGTAGCTCGCGATGGTATGGGGGCTCGCCCGAAGGCCTGTCGTGAGATGGTCCGTGAAGAAGCGCTGAAGGCAGATGGCAAACGGACTAGCGTTCATGACGCACGCCCCGTGTCCGCCACTCGTTCGCCGCGTGCACACGCAAGGCGCATCAGTTCCGGCACGGCCTCCATGTACCAGTAGGTGTGAGACGGGTGCTTGTGCCCGAGATACGTCGTGAGCTTGATCATTTCCCGATTCGGATCGAGTCCGGCACGGTACCAACGAATGATGGTGCGAACCGCCATCGTGTGACGAAGATCATGAATGCGCGGACCACGACCCCGTTGGCCAGACGGGCACCCGTCACGAACGCCGATTGCCATTCCAACCCGGGCGAAGACCGCTTCGACATAGTTGGCGCTCGGGCGCCGGCCCCTCTCGTTGAGGAAGAACGGTTGGGCCCCGTTGCCAAGAATCCGGTCGCGCGCCGCGCGGTAGGCGCCTAGGCGCTCTGTCGTCGAGAGCGCGATCGGGAGCAACCGGAACTCGCGATTCTTCGTGCGTGTGATGGTCAGTACCCCCTCGTCGAGGTTGACATCGGCCTCCTCGAGCCCCAGTGCCTCCCCGAGCCGAAGCCCCGTGACCGCAATCAGTCCGAAGAGGGTCGAGAAGGTCCACGCGTTCAGCCCGCGTCGTGAGGGCAGTTTCGCCGCGTGCTGCACGATGCGAGCGAGCTCTTCTTCTTTGTAGATGTAGGGGCGCGGGCGTCGACTGCCGCGTCGGATCAGGTCAACCGATGGCACCTCAGTACGTGGGTCCACGCAGTGAAGCCATTTTGCGAAGCCACGAACGTGACTCAGATTGCAGCCCCAGGTGACATCGCTCGGCGCCTCGAACTGCTTTCGCCATTCCAGGAACAACTCCGTGGTGATTGACTCGGCACCGAAGTCCTCTGCAAAGGCTGAAAAGCGACGCAATACCGCGGTCGTGGTTTCTGTGGGGCGGTATCCGAAGCGGCGACGGTAATCGAGATACTCTACAAGGCGATCGCTCAGGGTGGTCATGACAGGTCTCCTTGCGGTACGGGCCACGCCGGTGCAATCGAGCGCAATGCATCCAAGTCATAGCGGGCGTAGACGAGCGTCGTGGCACGACGCCGATGGCGCAGCACATCGCCGATCTCGTCGAAGGAGGCTCCCAGGCGCAGCATTCTCGTTGCCAAGGAGTGTCGGAGCAGATGGACGCCGGGGCGATGCTGCGAACCGCTGAGCCCGGCCGTCGCCAACGCATCGCCGAGCACCCGAGAGACAATGGCTCCGGTCCTGAACGGGCGCCACGGCGCCCGGGCGGTGACGAACAAGTGACGACAGGTTCCTCTTCTGCCATGGCGGATGTAGGCGACGAGCGCCTCCCCGACGTCGACCGGGAGTGGCATGGGGTCGTGACGATTGCCCTTGCCCCGAATCAGGATCTCGCCGGCGGGCCAGCGAATATCTTCAAGGCGGATGGCGATCACTTCCTGCGCACGAAGTCCCAGCCGGCCGGTCAGCAGCAGGATCGCGTAGTTGCGGCGAGCAACAGCTGAGTCGCCTCGAACAGCATCGAGCACGCGCCGGATTTCGCCGGGTTCCAGATGCGGGCGTGGCGTTGTCATGTGGCGGCGCGAAGTGCGCGGTACCGCTTCGACAAGAGCCATCGGAACCTTGCCGCTCCAGTGCAGAAAACGCAGAAAATTGCGCAGCCTCGATGCTTTGGTGCGGTCCGGACAGGTCCAGCGCTCGGTGCGCTCTGGTACGAGAAAGGCGACGAGATCCTGCGGCGTTATGCGGTCGGGTTGAGTCGCCTCATCCATGAGTCGGAAACGCATGAAGGCGTTGAACACCTGCAAGTTGTTCTTGACGGTTTTGTCGCTCAGCCCGCGCTGGTGGCGAAGCCAATCTTCGTACGCTACGCGCAGATGTCGTAGGTCGTCCGATTCTGGCGCAGCTTCAGGTGCAGACGGGTCGAGAATTCCGAGCTCACAGGCATATCTTACGAATCGTCTCGCGACGCTTTTCCACATTGCCCGCGTCTTCGCAGCTGAGCCCTCTGGTGCTAATTCAGCCAAGGTAGCGGCAGCGGCGGCTTCCTGGCTCGCAATCTCAAGACCTTGGGCTGTGAGCTCCGAACACTGGGCCCGCAGAAGGCGGCCATACACGTTGATCGTTGCGGATGAGTAGCCTTGTACGGCGAGACGTTCCAGAAATCCGTCACGGCACTGCTGGAGCCGGTCTCCAGCGTTCGTTCGAGCGGCGACATCGTCGATGTGCAGTTCCATTGTTCGTTCCCTCCCTCAAGGTGAAAGAAGCGAGTGATGGTCAACGAACCGCCAATCGCAACCCGATTATGCCGATATCGCAGTGCAGGAACGCCCGTGATGTCACGGCGATCGGCACTCGACGCGGCATAATCTGGAAGTCGGCATTACGGATGTTATGCCGATATCGGCATAACATCCGCGGCGCCCACTACTACCAGTGACGCCTGAAGGAACTCCCAGATGCTGACTCATCCGACCGTGGACAAGCTCCTGCAACTCCGCTGCGCCGGGATGGCCAAGGCCCTCGCCGAGCAGCTCGACGCCCCCGAGGTCGAGGCCCTGTCGTTCGAGGAGCGGCTCGGGCTGCTCGTCGACCGCGAGATCACCGAGCGCCACTCGCGGCAGCTCACCAACCGGCTCCGCCGCGCCAGGCTCAAGCATCAAGCCTGCATCGAGGACATCGACTTCCGACACCGCCGCGGCCTCGACCGCCAGCTCGTCCTCTCCCTCGCCGACGGGCGCTGGGTCCGCGAATACCTCAACGTCCTCATCTGCGGGCCGACCGGCATCGGCAAGAGCTGGCTCGCTTGCGCCTTCGCCCACAGCGCCTGCCGCAACGGCCACAGTGCGCTCTACGTGCGCGTGTCCCGGCTGTTGAGCGAGCTGGCCGCCGCGCGCGCCGACGGAAGCTACCCGAGGCGGCTCGAGTCGCTCGCCAAGACCGCGGTCCTGGTGATGGACGACTGGGGGCTGACCCCGCTCAGCGCCGAGAACCGCCTCGACCTGCTCGAGGTGCTCGAGGACCGCCACGGCGTGCGCTCGACCGTCGTGACCAGCCAGCTTCCCGTCGACAAGTGGCATGACGTCGTCGGCGACCCGACCCTCGGCGACGCGATTCTCGACCGGCTCGTGCACAACGCCTACAAGCTCGATCTCAAGGGCGACTCGATGCGCAAGCGGCGCCGGCCCTCGACCCGAACCGGGAGCCCGGACTCATGACCGCCGCCCCGCGCCGGCTGGTGACGACCGATGACCGGCCGAAGACCCGCACGAAGGAGACGAGATGAGCGAGATGAGCCAGGTGACCGACGACCTTGGGAATGCCGGCCGGCCCCTGGGCTCCCGAGCCGCCTACCCCGGTCCGTTACGTAACGGTGGAGGATAGCCTTGTGGCGTTGACGAACGCGGAGCGGCAGGCGCGCTACCGGGAGCGGCGGAAGGCTGGTGAGCCCCGGGTCCGGTACCGTCCGCCGGCGGACCGGAGGTCGCGGCCACAGCAGTGGAACGACGCGGTGCGGACGCTCCTGGCGCTGCAGGACCAGTACCGGGCGTGGCGGGACGCGTTGCCGGAATCCCTCGCCGGGTCCGCGACCGCGGCGTTGCTCGAGGAGGTCTGCGATCTGGATCTGTCGGTACTGGAGGCTGTCGAGCTGCCCAAGGGCTTCGGCCGGGACGGCTAGACCACCGGCGACAGCTTCCGGTTGGTCGCCACGAACGTGAGCCCGGGCGCCGGCATCCGGAGCCGTTGATGCCTCCGGGTCGTGCTCCACATTCGGAACCGCCTCGGGGGGACGCACGGCGAGCTTGTCGGGAGGTCGCGACGGAGTAGCTGCGGGGCGGGGGGCGTGTCAACGCGCTGCGCGCGTCCTCCGCGATGCTACGGCCCTTTGGGTGACACGCCCCCCGCCCCGCGGCTCAGATGGCAGTTATGGGCCTTGCGGCCCGGCCGGGCGTCCCGGCCGTCCACGACGACTCCACGGACGCAGCAGACGGCCGGGATTCCGGGAGGGTGCGGCGGACCGGAGCCGCCGTCCCGCGGTTGCAGTCGGCGTCGACCGCGGAATCTCCGTCGTTGTGGAGGGGGCACGGGTAGAATCTCAAGCGCCCGGTCGCCGAATCGACTGGGAGGGACCGAATACGCACATGAAGGGAGACTCCATGCGATAACCCCGCCGACCGGCGGCGAGAAAAACCGAGAGAAGCGCGACTCATGATCAGGTCCCGCGTCGCCTGCTCCGAACGGGTGATCGGTTTCGGCCGGAATGGGTGATCGGTTTCAACCGGAACGGGTGATCGGTTTCGGCCGGAATGGGTGATCGGTTTCACCGGAATGCGCAGCCAGGATCTGCAGGGTCTTGGCTTCGGGATAGCGTTTGCGGCCCTCGGTGCGCCACCACTTCTCGATGCAGTCGACGGCGAACGCCGGGGTGTCGGCGGTTCTGCCGACGAAGACGGTACCGACATTGGCGCGCAGGTCGTAGATGCCGTAGGGGATGGCGAGGCCGTCGGCGTCGGAGCGGAAGTCGTGGTCGTTGACGAGTTCGGGGCTGCGGTCCCACTTGGCGCCGGGATTGCGGAACGTGCCGACGAGCTCCTTCTTCTTGGTATCGACGCTGATGAGGGGGCTGTTGTCGGCGGCGCAGCGCTCGCGCAAGTCGGTGATGTGCCGGAACTGCCGGTCTCGGTTCGGATTCGAGGCGCCGGCGAGCTTCTTGTGGTTGACGCGCAACGAGTAGCCCATCGCCTTGAGCAATCGCGCGACGGTCTGCGGGCAGACGTGGATGCCGAGCCCGTGGAGTTCGTCGGCGAGCTTGGCGGTGGTGCGGCGTGTCCACTTCAGACCGCTGACCGGGTCTCCGGCCGTCTCGTGGGTCATCAGGGCTTGGATGCGGGCGATGACTTCCGGCGTTTTTTTTCCGTCGGTGGTCGTCCGCCGCCGGCGCGCCGCACCCGGTCGACCTCGACATCGCGCTCGACGAGCTGCCGGCGGCCGGCGGCGACCGTGGACGGGTCGATGCCGAGGAGGGAGGCGATGCGCCGGTCGCCGCCCCACCCGCACTTGAGCGATTCGAGTCCGGCGAACAGCCGGCGCTGGCGCTCGTCGAGGAGGCTGGCGAACAACACGATGGCGGCGCGCAGTTCCTCGGGCATCAGGTCCGCGTCGGGCAACGGCCGCCCGAGGCCGGGCGTGGCCATCAGTAGCCGCCGGGCGCGGAGTTGATGCGTCTCCTGCGCGTGGTCGGTGGCGCAGTAGAGGAACTGGCCGGCGAGCTTGTGCCGCGTCAGCCGGCCGTCGCCGACGAGCTTGCGCAGGGCGTCCTGGGTACCGACACCGAGCCGGTTGTCGAGCTCGTCGACGAAGTGTCCCGCCTCCGCGTGGTTGACGAACGCCTCGGCGGTTGCGACGAGGGTGCCGGCGCGGGAGAAGCGGACGTCGGCGAACGCCCACAGGCCGTGTTCGTCGAAGTCGGCGAGCTCGTCGAGCGTATAGTAGCCGCCGCGATGGGAGTAGCTGGTGCGCGCGTGGAGGTCCTTGAGCTTGCGGAAGGCGGTGCGCCTGCTGACGCGGGCCCCGAGGGCGGCCATCACGTCGGGCAGCGCGGCGACGGTCTGCTCTCGGAGCAGGGCGACGACGGCGTCGGCGGAGAACTGGGTTGGTCTCATTGTGGCACCATTACGGACACTAGATTCCGCAATCATGCCACAGTTCAGAGTCGGATTGCCAGCCTGCAATCCGGAATCCGCCCTGTTTGTATGGAGAAATCGCCAGGCACGAGCGTGCTTGACTGTCGCGTTCTACTGCGACACTACAGCCGTTTGAAGGAAGTTATTTTTGCGCGGACCCTAAGGGGAAGGCGTCGTGGTTCCTGCCGTTCAACCGGGGCTGGAACGACGGCGCCGGCAACCCGCCCAACCCGAGCGGGATCAAGAGCGACTATCTGTGGCGCGAGGTGCTGGCCCGTGAGAGCCTCGCCAACATCCTGGAGAACTACGCCCAGGTGGTGGAGGCGAAGGAGGAGAAGACGGGCCGGAAGAGACGGACGCAGGTCTGGCCGCGCTACCACCAGCTCGACGTGGTGCGCCGGCTGCTCGACGACGCCGGGGCGCACGGGGCGGGCCGGCGCTACCTCATCCAGCACTCGGCGGGGAGCGGCAAGAGCAACTCCATCGCGTGGCTGGCCCACCAGCTCATCGGGCTCGCGAAGGACGGTGCGACGGTCTTCGACTCGATCATCGTGGTGACCGACCGGGTCATCCTCGACCGGCAGATCCGCGACACCATCCGGCAGTACGCCCAGGTCGCCGCGACGGTGGGACACGCGGAGCGGTCCCCTTCATCCTCGACGAGATCGGCAACGAGCAACGCACGCGGCGCTTCGCCATCATCATCGACGAGGCCCACTCGAGCCAGGGCGGCCGCACGTCCGGGGCCATGTCGGCTGCGCTCGGGGCGGCCGGCGAGGAGGGCGAGGACGAGACCTTCGAGGACCGGATCAACCGCGTGATGGAGTCGCGCAAGCTGCTGCCCAACGCGAGCTACTTCGCGTTCGGCGCGCCCAACCCGCAGCCCGACGGCGCCGTCCGGCACCTCGCCTTCCACAGCTACACCATGAAGCAGGCTATCAAGGAGGGCTTCATCCTGGACGTGCTGGCCCACTACATGGCGGTGGCCAGCTACTACCGGCTCGCCAAGACGGTTGAGGACGACCCGGAGTTCGGGGTCAGAAAGGCGCAGAGGAAGCTGCGGCGCTTCGTCGAGGGCCACGACCACGCCATCCGCCTGAAGGCCGAGATCATGGTCGACCACTTCCACGAGCAGGTCCTCGCCAGGAACAAGATCGGCGGCCAAGCGCGGGCGCTGGTCGTCACCAACGGCATCGAGCGGGCGATCCAGTACTTCCACGCCATCCGCGACTACCTGGAGCAGCGCAAGAGCCCGTACGGGGCTGTCGTCGCCTTCTCCGGTGAGCCCGAGTACGGCGCCCGGAAGGTGACCGAGGGGTCGCTGAACGGCTTCCCGTCCGGGCAGATCGCCCGGAAGATCCGGGAGGACCCGCACCGCTTCCTCGTCTGCGCCGACAAGTTCCAGACCGGCTACGACGAGCCGCTGCTGCACACGATGTACGTCGACAAGACGCTGTCCGGCATCAAGGCGGTGCAGACGCTGTCGCGCCTCAACCGGGCGCACCCGAAGAAGCACGATGTCTTCGTGCTCGACTTCCTGAACGACGCCGACACCATCCGCGACGCCTTCGCCGACTTCTACCGGGCGACGATCCTGGCCGGCGAGACCGACCCCGACAAGCTGCACGACCTGCAGGCGGACCTCGACGCTGCCCAGGTCTACTCGACCGCGCAGGTCGACGACCTCGTCCAGCGCTACCTCGGCGGGGCCGACCGCGACGAGCTCGGTCCGATCCTCGACGTCTGCGTGGCGGTCTACGTGCACGAGCTCGACGAGGACGCGCAGGTCGACTTCAAGGGCAAGGCCAAGGCCAAGGCCTTCGTGCGGACCTACGGCTTCCTGTCCTGCGTCCTGCCCTACACGAACGCCGAGTGGGAGAAGCGCTCGATCTTCCTGAACTTCCTGATCTCCAAGCTCCCGGCCCCCGACGACGAGGACCTGTCCAAGGGCATCCTCGACGCCATCGACATGGACAGCTACCGGGTCGAGAAGCGGGCGGTGCAGAAGATCATGCTGCCCGACGAGGACGCCGAGATCGAGCCCGTGCCGACCAGCGGCGGCGGGCAGCGCCCCGAGCCCGAGCTGGACCGCCTCTCGAACATCCTCAAGGCGTTCAACGACCTGTTCGGCGACATCACGTGGCAGGACCGCGACCGCGTGGGCGAGCTCATCACGCGGACCATCCCCGCCCAAGTGGCCGCGGACGCCGCGTTCCAGAACGCCCGCCAGAACTCGGACGACGCCAACGCGCGCATCGAGCACGACAGGGTGCTGGCTCGCATCGTGACCGGCATGGTCAAGGACGACGCCGAGCTGTTCAAGCAGTTCATGGACAACGAGGGCTTCAAGCGCTGGATGACGGATCGAGTGTTCGAGCTCGCTTGTGAGCAGTCGAGCGTGACATGAGGCTGTACGATGTCGACCAAGTGCCGTTCGAAGACGGTGTTGCCGCACAACGCGTGAGCGGCGAGGACGTGCTGCTCGCACTCGACTATCCGACGTACTTCCACCTGCTCGGCATGCCGTTGCCGGACGGTCGGTCGGCTATTCTCGACGGGCTCCGGCAGGACGGCCTCATCGCGCCGAGCGCGGCCGGCGGCTTCGACGTCACCAACCTGGGCGCGATCCTCTTCGCCCGGGACCTCGGCGCGTTCCCGCGGCTCAAGCGGAAGGCGGTGCGGGTCATCGAGTACCGGGGCACGGGACGTACGGAGGGTGTGGGAGAGCGGGAGTACGCGCAGGGGTACGCGCCCGCCTTCCAGACCATGGTCGACTACGTCAACGGAAAGCTGCCCACGCGAGAGGTCATCGGCGACGCGTTTCGGCGCACGCTGGCGGACTATCCCCCGCTGGCGGTGCGAGAGTTGGTGGCGAACGCGCTTCTCCATCAGGATTTCTCGGTCACCGGCGCGGGGCCGATGGTCGAGATCTTCGAAGGCCGGATCGAGATCACGAATCCGGGCGAGCCGCTGGTGGACGCGCGACGCTTCCTGGATCGGCCCCCGGTGTTGCGCAACGAAGCGCTGACCTCGCTCATGCGGCGGCTCGACATCTGCGAGGAACGTGGCGGGGGCATCGACAAGGTGGTCGCCGAGCTCGAGGCCCGGCAACTGCCGGCGCCGCTGTTCGAGGTGCTGCCCGACGCGACCCGCGTCGTGCTGTTCGGCCCGAAGCCGCTCGCCGACATGGACCGGTCGGAACGCGTGCGTGCCTGTTACCTGCACGCGTGTCTGAAGTACGTGGCGCGGGATTCTCTGACCAACGCATCGCTGCGAGACCGCTTCGGCGTCCGGTCGAACAACAAGGCGATGGTGTCGCGCTGCATCCGCGAGGCGGTCGACGCGGGCATGATCCGGCCGTTCGACGAGCAGGCGCCGCCGAAGATGCGCCGCTACGTCCCGTTCTGGGCCGCCGCGGCAGCGGACGGTAGTTGACGGGCGTGGCTCCGAACTGGCCACGGAGCGGCGTAAAGCGTTGCAGTGCAAGATGTTGGGGTAGTTGACGGGTAGTTGACGGGTAGTTGACCGGCGGGACGGCTGCACCGGGGTTGGGGCGGGGAGCGTGCTGATGGCACGGACTGAGTACCTGGTCATCGTCGAGAAGTACGAGAGTGGGGCCATTGGAGCCTATGTGCCGGAGCTTCCGGGCATCGGCGTGGCCGGTGAGACCGAGGACGAGGTGCGTGACCTGGTCGGCGAAGCGATCAGGCTGTATCTCGATGAGCTCGATCGGGGTGACGATCGCGGGTCGGAGTCGGTCGTCGTAAGCCACTACACGGTGGCGGTCTGACCACAGGTCCGTGCCGGCTCGCGGGACCGCGGTTTGTGAAGCCGGGCGGCGTCATCCACGATTGTCGAGAAGCTCCCGCGCGGCATCCCGGGCCTCCTCCAGCGACGTGACCTCCCCGTCGAGTTGCCGCTCGTAGACGACTTTCAGGATCCGGCCGATCTCCGGCCCCGGTGACAGCCCGAGTTGCAGCACGTGGCGCCCGAGGAGGAGCGGCGCGGGCGCCTCGTGCTCGACGCCGAGGGCGCGGGCGCGGCCGAGGAACCAGTCCAGCGTCGCGGCGCAGGCGAAATCGCCGGTGCGGCCGAGGCAGTCGGCCACCGACAGGCGGGCCAGCAGCTCCAGGTCGACCTTGCGGGCGAGGCGGCGGAAGGCGCCGTCGCCGACGGGGTCGGCGCCGCGGTGCCACATGCCGGGCTTCAGGTGGTGGGCGACGAGGCCGAGCACCTGGTGGCGGACGTCGTAGCCGGCGAGGGTGTGGACGTCGAGGCGGTCGAGGAGGGCGCGGGTGGGCGGCACGCCGGCCTCCTCGTGGCCGCGCGAGCGGATGCGGCCGTCGACGAACTCGGTGGTGGCGGGCTTGCCGAGGTCGTGGCAGAGGGCGGCGAGCATGAGGGTGAGCTGCTGGGGGTGGTCGAGGTCGTCGATGCAGGCGCGGGCCTCGTCGACGACCATCAGCGTGTGCACCCAGACGTCGCCCTCCGGGTGCCACTCGGGCTCCTGCTCGCAACCGACGAGGGCCTCGATCTCGGGGAAGAGCTGCGCGATGACGCCGAGGTCCAGGGCCAGCTCGAAGCCGAGCGACGGGCGCCGGGCCTGCAGCAACAGCTTCTCCATCTCGCCGCGGATGCGTTCGGCGGGGAGGTCGTCGAGGGCGATGCCGCGGCAGATGCGCGCGGTGGCGTCGTCGGGGGTGAGCTCGAATCGGGCCGCGAGCTGCACGCCGCGCAGCACCCGCAGGCTGTCGTCGGCGAAGGTGGCGGGGTCGACCACGCGGAGCTGGCGGCGCCCGAGGTCGTCGCGGCCGCCGAAGGGGTCGATGTACTCGTCGCACCGGGGATCCCAAGCGATGGCGTTGATGGTGAAGTCGCGCCGGCGGGCCGCCTCCTTCTCGGACATCCAGGGGTCGCCGGTGACGACGAAGCCGCGATGGCCGCGGCCCTGCTTCGACTCGGTGCGGGGCAGCGAGACGTCGACCCCGCCCACCTTGTAGACGGTGAAGCTCTGGCCGACGGTGTTGACGGGGCCCACCTGTGCGAGCAGCTCGCGCAGCCGTTCGGCCTCGATGCCGTACACCTCGAGGTCGATGTCCTTCGACTCGTCGATGTCGTTCGACTTGTCGATGTCCTTCGACTCGCGACCGAGCAGGCGGTCGCGTACCCAGCCACCGACGTAGAGGGCGCGGCCGCCGGCCCGCTGCACCCGCTCGGTGACGGCCTCGGCAATCTGCGAGTCGCTCATGGATCGAGGTTCTCGATCTCGACCGGCTCGACCGTGCCGGCCGGGCTGAAGCCGAAGATGCGGCCGTAGAAGTACAGCTCGGACTCGGCCGCGCGGCGGATGTTCGCGGCCTGGCGGAACCCGTGCTGCTCGCCCTCGAACATCAGGCAGGCGACGGGGATCCCCTTCCGGCGCAGGGCGTCGGCCATGCGCTCGGTCTGGTCGGGGGGCACGACCGCGTCCTCGAGGCCCTGCAGGAAGATGACGGGGCACGAGAGGCGGTCGACGGCGTGGATGGGCGAGCGCTGTTCGTAGAGGTCCGCGCGCTCGGGCCACGGGCCGATCAGGGCGTCGAGGTAGCGCGACTCGAACTTGTGGGTGTCGCGGGCGAGGGCGGCGGCGTCCGAGACGCCGTAGTACGACGCGCCCGCCGTGAACACGTTGCCGAACGCGAGGGCGCACAGCGTGGTGTAGCCGCCGGCCGAGCCGCCGCGGATCGCGAGCCGGGCGGGGTCGACGTCGCCCCGCGCGACCAGGTGTCGCGCCGCCGCCTCGCAGTCCTCGCGGTCGACGACGCCCCACGCGCCGCGCAGGAGGCGGCGGTAGGCGGTGCCGTAGCCCGTAGACCCGCCGTAGTCCACGTCGACGACCGCGAAGCCGCGCGTCGTCCAGTACTGGATGGCGAGCCGGAACCCGGGGTCGGTGCTGCCGGTGGGGCCGCCGTGGATGAACGTGAGCAGCGGCGGTCGCTCGCCCTCGGGGGCGCGGAACGCGGGGTTGCGGGGCGGGTAGTAGTAGGCGTGCACGGTGCGTCCCCCCGCGCTCGGACAGGCGATCGGCTCGGCGCGCGACACGAACGACGGGTCCAGCCTGGGCTCCGAACCCCGGCGCAGCGTCTCGATCTCGCCGCTGTCGGCGTCGATGGCGACGAGGGCGGAGCCGGTCTCCGCGCTCGCGGCCACGCACAGCAGCCGGCCGCGAGACGCGGCGGCGAAGAGGCCGAACGTGGTGAACGGCGTGGCGATCTCGCGCAGGTGTCCCGTCGCCACGTCGATGATCCCGAGCCGGGTCCCGTCCGCGTTCCCGTAGTGCGCGACGATGCGGTCCGCGTCGAGCACCGCGTAGCGGTACATGCCGAACAGCCACGGGGGCAGGCCGAACTCGGCCTCCATCGCCGCCACCGGCGCCAGCCGCTCACCGTCCCAACGGTGGATGTTCCACCAGCCCGAGACGTCCGACACGCAGTACAGTGCGCCGTCGGGGCCCCACGCCGGCTGGAGCAGGGAGACCTCGCCGCCGGTACCGCCGTCGCCCGCGCCGTCGCCCACACCCCCGGTGCTGTCGGCGTTCCCGGTGCCGCCGGCATCCTCAAGGCCGTCGGCGTCCTCGGGGCGTCCGTCCCCGGTGCCGCCGGCGCTGTCGGCGGTCCCGCTCGACGAGGAAGAAACGCCCGCCGCGATCCGGAGCGGTGACGTCAGGGCGCCGTCGGCCCCCATGTCGGCGACCCACAGCTCCGTCGCGTCCCACGGCATGTTCGGGTGGTTCCAGCACACCCACGCGAGCCGTTTTCCGTCGGGGCTGAGGCGGGGCGAGGCGTAGAAGTCGAAGCCCCGGTGCACCGGCGACGGCTCGCCCCCGCCGGTGGGGACCGACACGAGCAGGTTCTCTGCTTCCCGGCCCGCGCGGCGGTGGTCCTCGGCCACGCAGATCAGCCGGCCCCGGGCGTCGTCCACCGTCGCGTCGGCGTAGCGGACGGCGGTCTCCGGCGTGATCGCGGCCGGCGCCTCGGAGCCGTCCACCGGCCGGCGGTACAGGCGCTGGTCGGCGTAGTTCGAGAAGTACGCGACCCCGTTCGACACCGCCAGCGCGCCGCCGCCGTACTCGTGCACCCGGGTCCGGGCGTTGTGGGCGGGCGTCGTCAGCTCCGTCATCGCGCCGTCGGCGGCGAGCCGCATCGCCGCACACCGGCCCGCCTCGTCCGGACGCGACTCGACCCAATAGACGTCTCCGCCGTCGACGGCGATGCCCTCGAAGCGCAGGGCTCCCGCCGTCAGCATCTCCGTGGTGACGGGAGACGCCCACGAGCCGTAAGGGGCGATGGCCCGTTCTGTAGGCATGTGCTTTGCTCCGAGAGGCAACGGGGCGGTCCGGGGCGGCGCGTGCGTCACCGCGACCGCGCGAGCCGGAACCCGTAGTCGGTGTAGCGCAGCGACGGGTCGAGGCTGCTGCGGGCGGCGGTCCGGTTCAGGGTCAGCGCGTGGCGCCACGCGCCGCCCCGCGAGGCGCGCCGCCGGCCCTCCTCCGGCCCTACCGGGTTGACGGCGGGCGCGCGTTGGTAGAAGTCGCGGTCGTGCCAGTTCGAGCACCACTCGTGGATGTTGGCGCCGATGCCGTACAGCCCGAACCCGTTGGGCGTGCCGCGGGTGACCGGCCACGGGCCGTCGAGCGGGCCCCGGCCCCGGTTGGGCACCCAGTCGGGGATCTCGTCGCCCCAGGGATACCGCTGGCCGTCGGGCCCGCCGCGGGCCGCCCGTTCCCACTCCGCCTCGGTCGGCAGCCGGACCGCGGCCCCGGGACGCGAGCGCCAGGCGCAGTACGCGACCGCGTCGTGCCAGCTCACGCCGACCACCGGCAGGTCGTCCCGGCGGAACGCGGGGTTGTCCCACTCGCGCGGCGGCTCGCGGCCGGCCGCGTCGAGGAACGCGGCGTACTCGGCCCGGGTCACGGGATGGACGGCCATCCGGAACTCGTCCACCCACACCCGGTGAACGGGGCGCTCCGAGGGCTGGCCCTCGTCGCTCCCCATCAGGAACCAGCCCGGGGGGATCGTGGCGAACTCGGACATGGCGGCGGGCCGGGGGCCGGCGGGGGAGCTGCGCTACATCAGCGGGACGACGACATCGACCAGGTCGCCGTCGCGCGAGACGGTCACCTCGACCTCGTCGCCGGGCTGGTAGCGGTCGAGCACGAGGCGTAGCGCTCGGAACGACTGTACCGGCTCGCCGTCGATGCGGACGATGATGTCGCCGATCTGGTTGGCGTTCGGCTCGGTGCCGCGCAGGCCGGCCCGGGCCGCTCCCGAGCCGGGGTTGACCTCGGCGACGACGACCCCGTTCACCCCGAGCCGGGCCGTGACGTACCGGTTCCACTGCTGGTCCGTCGAGATGCCGAGTCGGGCCGGCGTGTACTCGCCGTGGGCGATCAACTGCGGCACGACTCGCGTCACGGTGTTGACGGGGATGGCGAAGCCGATGCCGGCGGAGGTGCCCGACGGGCTCGCGATCTGGCTGTTGATGCCGATTACCCGCCCGCGGCTGTCGAGCAGGGGGCCGCCGGAGTTGCCGGTGTTGATGGCCGCGTCGACCTGGATGACGTCCTCGATGATGTCGCCGGTCAGGCCCTCGATCTGGCGGCTGAGGGCCGAGATGATGCCGGTGGTCAGGGTGGCGCTGTAGCCGAAGGGGTTCCCGATGGCGTACGCGCTCTGCCCCACGCGCACCCGGTCGCTGTCGCCCAGCCGGACCGGCCGCAGCGAGTCGGCCGGGGCGTCGATGCGCAGCACCGCCAGGTCGTGCCGGTCGGAGCCCCCGACGTACTCTGCCATGTAGCTGGTCTGGTCGTGCATGACCACACGCGCGTTCGACGCGCCTCGCAGGACGTGGGAGTTGGTGACGATGTGACCGTCCCGGTCCCACACGAAGCCGGTCCCGGTGCCCAGCGGCACCTCGCGGCTGGTGACGCGGCCGAAGAAGTCCCGGCGGCGGGTGACGGTCGTGATGTACACGACCGACGGGCTGGTGCCCTCGAAGAGATCGACGATGGCCTGCTCGTCCGGCCGGAGGTCCGTGTAGGGCTCGGGGGCCGGCCCGCGCTGGGCCGCGAGCACGGACCGGGCCTCGCCGGGCTCGCCGGCGGCGTTGGCCGGGACCAGCTCGAACGTGCATCCGCCCGCCGCGACCGCGAGCAGGGCGACCGCCGCGAGGCTCTGCGATGCCGGGTGGTGACGGCGCCGATTGAACTCGTGTGCCATGACGACGTCCTGCGAATCCGGGGACCCGCCCGTCGTCGCCTTCGGCTCCGCCGGGCGCCCAACCGACCCGCCTACGCGACCTTGGGCTCGACGTGCCGGTCGAGGAGCTCGGCCAACTGGTCCTTGCCGGCCACGCCGACCGTCGCCTCCACGACCTCGCCGCCCTTGAACAGCAGCAGGGTGGGAATCGAGCGGACGCTGTACTTCTCGGGCGTGGCCGGGTTGTCGTCGATGTTCAGCTTGCCCACGACGACGCGGCCGTTGTACTCGTCGGCGAGGGCGTCGACGGCCGGGGCGATCATGCGGCACGGGCCGCACCACTCCGCCCAGAAGTCCACCAGCACCGGTTTGTCCGACTGCAGCACCGTCTGCTGGAAATCGCCGTCGGTCAGGGTCTGTGTATGTTCCGAGGCCATCGTTGGTGTCTTTCCTCCGTCTCTCCGGCGGGTGGAAGGTCCGCCTTCGCCGGCCCGAGCGGGCCGGGTCCAGCGTCCGGGTTCGACCGCCCAGTATACTTGCTTGGACGTTGCCCCGCCCGCTTCGGTTCGCCGGACGCGCGGGCGCCGGACGGCCGGGGGGCGAGCGCCGCTGTCGTCCACTCCGCTCGCGCCGCCGGCGCTGCCGGCTCCCTGCCCGAGGGCGCCGCCGCGGGCGACTCGCCCGGGTACGGGCCCCGAGGCTTGACCGCCAAATCGTCGCCTGGGGCTAAGCTTGGCGTCCGACCCGCCAGGAGTCCGAGCGGCCCTGCGCCGCGGACTCCTAGCCGTTCTGCCCCGACTCCTCCGCGGATTCGTCGGCTTCCTCGAAGGTGGCCAGCCCTTCCACCTGCCACTCGGCCAGGGGCTGGGGCCCCGCGACGATGCCCTCGAGATCGGGGTCGCCGCCTGCGCGCGGCTGCGTCGCCGCCTGCGCGCGGCGTTCCTTCGCTTCCTGCCGCCGCGCGTCCTTCAGCTTGCGCTGTTCCTGCCGGGCGCGTTCACGCTGCCGCTTCTGCTGTGTCGGTCGTCCACGAGTTGCCAATCGTCACCTCCTTGGGCGGGGTGCGGATCGGCCTGAGCAGACGGCAGGTCTGTCGAGAGTGACGCGCTGAGGATAGAGCGGTTGGAGACCTGCCGGCTCGACGGATGGGGATGCCCACCTCGGGCCGATCGATATGTCGAATCTGTCCCTACAGCTTATCAGCGCAGGGGGCGAAAGGCAAAGCGGCGTCGGGAGTCTGCGCGGCAGGACGGTGCAGACTCGCGGCGGGTTCGGTGGGGCGGCGGGCCGAGCCGCAGACGAGGCTCTCCGGGTTGGCGCGAGCGTCGCGGCGGCGGGGCTATAATCCCCGTTCCGGCGGTTCGATTCGCGCCCACCGGGCATCGGCAAGCCATCCCGCCAGTCATGGACGGACTCCGCGACAGTCTCCTGGCCCTGGGCATTCCGGGGCTCTTTCTCATCGCCTTTCTCGACTCGGCCGGCGTCCCCCTGCCCGGCGGCGTCGACGTGGTGGTGCTGCTGCTGGCCTGGCAACAGCCGTCGCTCTTCGTCTGGATCGCGCTGGCCGCGTCGACCGGCTCTACGCTGGGATGCCTGGTCCTCTACCGCATCGGGCGCACCGGCGGAGACCGCGCGGTCCGCCGCCTCGACCCCGGGAAACGCGAGTGGGTCACCCGGAAGGTCCGCGAGAACGACGTCGTCGCCATGCTCGTCGCGGTCCTCGCGCCCCCGCCGTTCCCGGCCAAGGTGTTCATGCTCGTCGCGGGCATCGTCGGCATGTCGTGGACCCGGTTCGCCGGCGCGATCTTCGTCGGCCGCATGATCAGGTTCACGGGCGAGGCGTACCTGGCCGTCCGTCTCGGCGACCGGGCGGTCGAGACCCTGCAGGCGCACTATCCCACCATCGGCGGGGCGCTGGCGCTGGCGGTGATCCTGTATCTCGCGGTGAAGTGGCTCCGGAAGCGCCGGCGGCTCCCCGCCGCGGGTTGAACGGACCGGGGCGGACCACGGACTCGAGCGTCGGACCCGGCGGCCCCCCGCCGCGGGTTGAACGGACCCTTGCGCTGACGGGTCGGCGCGTCTATGGTTGGCGGTGCGGCGGGTCTTGCGTGCAACCCCGGTTTCTGGGAGGGGCCCATGAACAGGCGAAGCTTCGCGGCGGCGGTGGCGGCGTTGGTGCTGGCCGTCCCGGCGGCGGTGGCGGGACAGGGGCCGGCGCCCGAGGGATGGACCGTGCCTCGCACCGCGGACGGGCATCCCGACCTGCAGGGCATCTGGGCGAGCGACTCGGCGACCCCGCTCGAGCGGCCGGTCGAGCTCGCCGACAAGGCGTTCCTGACCGACGAGGAGGTGGCGACCCTGCGGTCGCGTGCGGCCACGCTGTTCAACGGCGAGACCGACGCGGCGTTCGGCGAGAGCGTGTTCCGGGCCGCCCTCGCCGACCGGCAGGACTTCCAGTCGGGCGACGGGGTGACCGAGGAGAACCCCGAGGGGACCGGGAACTACAACCAGTTCTGGCTGATCGACCGGTGGTTCGACAACCGGACGTCGCTCATCGTCGATCCTCCGAACGGCCGCCTGCCGGCCCTGACGGCGGAGGCGGAGGCCCGGCGCGCGGCCGCGCGCAACCGTGAGCGGCCGCCCTTCCCGCGGGGACCGGAGGATCTCGGCGCCGGGCTGCGGTGCAGCGGCGGGCGCATCCCGATGACCGGCCGCGGTTACAACAGCAACTACCAGATCCTGCAGACGGCCGGCCACGTCGTGATCCAGATGGAGATGATGCACGACACGCGCATCATCCCCCTCGACGCCTCGGCCCCCGCGACCGCGCTCCGCGGCGACCTCGGCGTGTCGCGCGGGCACTGGGAGGGGGACACGCTGGTGGTGGAGACGACGAACATGAAGCGGGGGGGCGGCGGATCGACGCCGGACCTGCGGCTCCTCGAGCGCTTCACCCGGGTCGGCCCCGATACCCTCGCCTACGATTACACGATGGACGACCCGGGCACCTGGACGCGGCCGTGGACGGCGCGCATCTACATGCGGCCCGCCCCCGGGACGGGCGTCATCTACGAGTTCGCGTGCCACGAGGGCAACTACGCCCTTGAGCATACGCTGCGCGGCGCCCGTCTCCAGGAGGCGGGCAGGATCGCGCCATGACACCTGCCCGCAGCGCGAGGGCGTGCGGCGGGCTCCTCGGGCCGGTGCTCGCGGCGGTCGTGGCCGCGGCGTGCGGCGGCGGGGCGCCCGCCGTCGAGGTGCTGCGCGCCCCCGACGGGGCGAGCCTGCCCCAGGCCGCGATCGACCCCGACGGGCGGCTGCACCTCGTCTACTACACCGGGTCGATGAGCAGCGGCGACCTGTGGCACGTCACCCGGGCGCCGGGGGCGGCGGACTGGTCGGTGCGGCAGCGGGTGAACAGCCAGCCGTACTCGGTCACGGGGCTCGGGCCGGTCGACGGCGGGCAGCTCGCGGTCGGGCCCGACGGCCGCCTCCACGTCACCTGGTTCCACCGCGACCCCACGTGGTTCCACTACGCCCGCACCGGCGACGACGGGGAGTTCGAGCCCCAGCAGACGCTCTCGGCCAAGCCGGAGGGCGGGGTGGAGACCGGGTCGACGGTCGCGGTGGACGGCGGCGACGTCTACGTCTTCTGGCATGCCGATCCGGTCCAGGACGCCGACCGCCGCGTCTACCTCGCGGCGTCCCGCGACAACGGCAAGCACTTCGACCCGCCGCGGCCCGTCGGCCCCGCCGCCGAGGGGGCGTGCGGATGCTGCGGGCTGCGGGCGGCGGCCGACGGGGCGGGCGCGGTCCACGTGTCGTACCGCGGCGCCGGCGACAACGTGAACCGCGGCATGCGGCTGCTCACCAGCACCGACGGCGGCCGCACCTTCGACGACCGGCTGATCCAGCCCTGGAACATCGGCGCGTGCCCGGTCGCCACCACCACCCTCGCCGCCGGCCCGGACGGCACGCTGGTGGCGTGGGAGACCGAGGGGCAGGTCTTCGTCGCCAACACCGGGCGGCTCGACGAGCCGTGGTCCCCGCCGGGCGAGGCGCAGTTCCGGCGCAAGAACGCGACGGTGGCCGTCAACCACCGCGGCGACATCCTGCTCGCGTGGGGCGACGGCCCCGGCTTTCAGTCGGGGGGGAACCTGCACTGGCAGGCGTTCGGCGCGGGCGGCCGTCCCCGCGGCGAGACCGGCCGCGCCCAGGCGCCGATTCCGGCCCGTAGCGTGCCCACCCTGGTCGCGCGCGCCGACGGCTCGTTCGTGATCGTCTACTGAGGAGCAGACACGGTGAATGACAGGTTGAATCGGTGGCGGTCGTTCCTGTTCGGGGTCGCGGCGGTGGCGGCCCTCGTCGTCGGCTACCAGTCGCTGCACGCGGTGCCGGCGGCCGCGAGGGCCGAGGCGGCGCGCGACCTCGCGGTCGCCGACCCGGCGTCGGTCGGGGTCTCGGCCAAGCGCCTCGAGCGGCTCGACGCGGGCATGCAGGCGATGGTCGACGACGGGAAGCTCGCAGGCATCGTCACCATGCTGGCCCGGCACGGCAAGGTCGTCTTCACCGACACGGTGGGCCGGCTCGACGCCGGCAAGGACGACCCGGTCGAGCTCGACTCCATCTTCCGCATCTTCTCGATGACCAAGCCGGTCGTCGGCACCGCCCTCATGATGCTGCACGAGGAGGGCCGGTGGCAGCTCGACGACCCGGTGTCGCGGTTCATCCCCGAGTTCGCCGATCTCGAGGTCTACGCCGGCGTCGACGACGACGGCGCCATGCAGGTCGAGCCGGTCGAGCGCGGGCGGCGCATCACCATGCGCGACCTCATGCGCCACACCGCGGGGCTGGGCTACGTCCTCAACCCGCGCCACCCCGTGAACCGGGCCATCATCGACGGCCGCGTCCTCGACACCGGGGCCCCGCTCGCGACGATGATCGACAAGCTCGTGGAGATTCCCCTGCTCTCGCAGCCGGGCACGGAGTGGGCCTACAGCATCTCGGTCGACGTGCAGGGGTACCTCGTCGAGGTGATCGCCGGCCAGCCGCTCGACGAGTTCCTCCAGGAGCGCATCTTCGGGCCGCTGGGCATGGTCGACACCGCGTTCCACGTGCCCCCGGACAAGATGCACCGGCTCGCGGCGCGGCACACGCCCGGCCCCGACGGCAGGCTCATGGCCCCGCCGGGAGGCGCGCAGGCGCCGAACGCGCCCCTCGCGGGGCCGTCGGGAGGCGGCGGGCTCTACGGGACGGCGCCCGACTACCTGCGGTTCGCGCAGATGCTGCTGAACGGCGGGGAGCTCGACGGCGTGAGGCTGCTCGCTCCGCGCTCGGTGGAGCTGATGGCCGCCAACCACCTCACCGACGCCCAGCAGGCGACCTACCGGCGGCCGGGGCAGGGGTGGGGGCTGAACTTCTCGGTGGTGACCGACGGCCCCATGTCGGGCGAGTCGTGGTCCACCGGCTCGTACTACTGGATCGGCATCGCGGGGACGTGGTTCTGGGTCGATCCGGCCGAGGACCTGACGTTCGTCGGGATGATCCAGAACAACGGCGGGGCGATCGGCGAGGTGCAGCGGCTGTCGCGCAGCCTCGTGTACCAGGCCGTGGTCGGCGACTGAGCGCCGGCGGCCCGTCGCGAAGGCCCACGTTGCACCGAGAGCGGCGCGGGCGCCAATGGGCTGGGAACGCTTGCCGGGCTGAAGGGCGCCCATGCCCGACGAGCCGTGACGTGGGAGCCGAGTCGGTGCATGTGCCCGAGGAACCGCGCAGCAAGAGGCGAGTTGCGCCAGGCCGAGAGTCGCCGCGCTTGCATTGGGGCATTTCGCCGACGGAGCGCCGGTTCCGGTCCCGCGGTGCTTCCGGCTGGACCGGCGGGGCCGGCCGTGGCAAAACCGTTCCCAAAACGTCACATCAACCCTGCGTGGAGCCCGCGCGAGGGAAGGAGCAAGCCATGCATGCGATGTCGTACCGGCGGTGGCTCGGGGTCGGGGCGCTCGCCGCGCTCGTCGCCGCGCCCGGTCTCGCCGCGGCCAACGAAGCCGACTACCAGCCGACGTTCGCGAAGGACGTCGCGCCGATTCTCCAGCAGAAGTGCCAGGAGTGCCATCAGCCGAACTCCATCGCCCCGATGTCGCTGCTGACCTACGGCGAGGTGCGGCCCTGGGCGCGGGCCATCCGCGACCGCGTGGTGTCGCTCGAGATGCCGCCCTGGCACATCGACCGCACCGTGGGCATCCAGTCGTTCAAGAACGACCGGTCGCTGAGCCAGGCGCAGATCGACACCATCGTCGAGTGGGTGGACGGCGGCGCCCCCATGGGCGACCGCGCCGACCTCCCGCCCCCCGTCGAGTGGCCCGACCCCGAGGCGTGGCGCCTGTCGGACCGCTTCGGCGAGCCCGACCTCGTCGTCCCCTCGGCCCCCTACGACGTGCCCGCCGACGGCCAGGACAAGTGGTGGCGGCCCCTCGCCGAGACCGGCCTGACCGAGGAGCGCTGGGTGCAGGCCATCGAGATCAAGCCGTCGTTCCCCGGCGGCCGCAAGGTCGTGCACCACGCCATCGCGCGGCTCCTCCAGGAAGAGGAGGGGGTGACGGGCCTCGCCAACAGCGTGAACTTCGACGACGACATCGGCCCCGGCACGTTCATGGAGTGGGCGGTCGGCAAGGAGGGCGAGATCTTCCCCGACGACGCCGGCAAGCTCATGCTGCCGGGGGCCCAGATCCAGTGGGACATCCACTACCACGCCATCGGCGAGGAAGTGCCCGGCGACGTCGTCGAGCTGGGCGTCTACTTCTACGACGAGGGCTACACGCCGAAGTACCGGACCATCCTGCACGGCATGCGCGGCCACCAGGGCGGCATCGACATTCCCCCCGGCCAGATCGGCATGAGCCAGGGCTTCACGATGCTCAAGGGCCCCGCCCGCCTCGAGAACTACCAGCCGCACATGCACATGCGGGGCAAGGCGATGTCGATGGAGGCGGTCCTGCCCGACGGCTCGCGCCGCATGCTCAGCAACGTCGACAACTTCCGGTGGAACTGGCACATCAACTACGTCTACGACGAGGACGTGGCGCCGCTGTTGCCGGGGGGCACGATGATCGTGGTCACCGCGTGGCACGACAACTCGACCGGCAACCGCGAGAACCCCGACCCGCGCCAGTGGGTGGGCAACGGCTCGCGCACCGTCGACGAGATGGCCCACGCCTGGGTCGACGTCACCTACCTCGAGCAGGACGAGTACGAGCAGATGCTCGCCGAGCGCGAGGAGTTGGCGGACAACGACTAGGCCCGATGCGGCCGGGGCGTACCCCGGCCGGTGTCGACTTACATGGCCGGGCTCTCTGGCGAGGGCCCGGCCGTCTTCGTGTACGGGGGCGTTTCGGCGCGGTGCCGCCATGGCCGGGCTCTATGCCGAGCCGACGGTTGCAGCACCTGCGTTCCTTCGCACGGCCGCGGGTGGCAACAGGTGCCAGCCGGATCTCGCCGAGTGGGTGCGTTCCGCGGCAGGGCCGTCGTGCGGCGCTGGCACGGGCGATGCAAGGGTGGCGTGGCGGGAGGACGACCATGACCACACGCCATCGAAGCCGCGCATCCCTTCGCCGCTACGTCCGGCTCGTGCGCGCCACCCTGCAGATCGACGACGACGTGCTGGAGGCGGCGCGGTGCATCGCGGACGACGAGCGTGTCAGCGTCGGCGAGATCGTGTCCAGGCTCGCCCGCCGCGGCCTCGAGCCGCGCCCCGACGAGCCGGCCTGGGCCCGGCTTCCGCCGTCCCTGGCCCCGCGCGCGCCCGCGGGACCGCGGGGCGGCGCGATGGCCCGGCCCGGCGTGGCCCGGGAGCCGTGGTGAGGCCGCCGCCCGGCCGCGGCGCGCCGGGCCCATCGCGCGCATGAAGTATGCTCCGGCGATGTTCATGCGCCTGATCGCGTGGGTCGTCTTCGTCGTCCTCCAGGTCGCCTTCCTGCCGCTGGCGGTGCTGGGGGTGCTGATGGTCACGTATCGGCAGCTCGTCGTCAGCCGGCGGCTGGGCAGCTCGGCGACGGCCATCGAGGTCATCAACGGGCGCTGGACCATGGACTGGTTCGGCATGCGGCCCGACCCGGCGACGGTGCGGCTCCTCGGCGTCCTGCCCAACTCCTCGATCCTGGGGCTGCAGCTCTTCCTGTTCCCGCTGTGGGTCAAGCGCAGGCTGAGCGGCGAGTACTTCGCGTATCCGCGCCTGCCCCCGCCGGACGGGGCCGAGACCATGGCCGACCTCGTCATCGCCCGGACCCTCTACTTCGACCGGATCCTGGGGCGGGTGCTGCCCGAGGTCGAGCAGTTCGTGCTGCTGGGGGCCGGACACGACACCCGGGCCCACGGCCCGCTCGTGCCCGACGGCGTGGCCTGCTTCGAGGTGGACCATCCGCGGGTACAGGAGCTGAAGCGGTCGAAGCTGGCCGAGGCGGGAATCGAGACATCCGGCGTCACCTTCGTGCCGGTCGACTTCAGCCGGGACGACGCGTTCGACAAGCTGGCCGCGAGCGGCTACGACCCGGGGCGAAAGACGGCGTTCCTCTGGGAGGGGGTGACCCTCTACCTGAGCGAGGACGACGTGAGGAGGACGCTCCGGGGCGCCCGCGAGGGTTCGGCGCCGGGCAGCGTGCTGGTGGCGGACGTCTACGCGGAGCGGTTCCTGCGGCTGGCCCGCGGGAAGGCGGTGAGGAAGACCCTCGACTACACGGACGAAGGGCTCGGCTTCGGACTGGACTTCGGGCAGGACTGGGAGCGGACGTTGCGGGACTTGCTCGAGAGCGAGGGCCTGACCCTGGGCGAGGCGTGCTTCATGGGTCGGGCGAACCCCAAGGGACCGTTCACGGTGGTGGCCGAGTGCATCGTGCCGCCGGCCGCGCCGCCCTCGCCGGCGGAACGTCCGTCCGATGACGTGACGACGCCCCGGGAGTCCGCACCGTAGGCTCGCCGCCTCCCGCCGGATGCGTCGACTTCCTGCCGGGAGGGTCGGGCGGTCGTCGAAGCCGCGGGCGGCGGTTCCCGTCCAGGGCCGCGACGGGAGTTGGAGTGGTCGGAGGGTGGGTGAGGGGAGCGGCCGGCGCGGGACGCGCCGGCTCCCTTGCCTTCACTGGACGGTGACCGCGGGCGTCACTCCTCGACGGTGACCGTGATCGTCGAGCACAGCCCCTCGATGGTGCGGTGCTCGTCGTCGCCGAGCTGCACCGCGAAGGTGTGCTCGCCCGGCGGCATCAGGCTCTCGAAGACGGCGGAGCCGTCGCCGAAGTGCACCCACGGGGCCGACTGGGGGATGATCTCGCCGGCCGGCAGGCACTCGGTGGCGATGCCGATGTGGAAGTGTCCGACCCCCCATCGGGGCGTCTCGACCTCTTCGGGGACCGGCAGCAGAGAGAAGCCCTCGCTGCCGAACTCGAACTGGACCGGGCTCGACACGGTCGCCCCGTCGGCCGGCGACACGAAGAACACGCGCGGCCCCTCCTGGGCCTGGCCGGTCATCGACCACGCCGCCAGCACCGCCGCGCCCGCCAGCACCGCCGCTCCGAGCACTCTCGTCTTCCGTTCCTTCATGTTCAACACCTACTGCTCCTTGATGACTGGTTGGAGGATGACGACCCGCCGGTCGGGCGCCCCGCGCGCCACCGTCCAGGCGGCGAAAGACCGGCGCCGACCCGCGGATTACCGGTGCATCCTAGTGTCCCCGGCCGGCTTTCGCAACCCAATTCACGGGTCGCGCGACGCCCGCATCGGCCGGGGGTCTCGGCAGGTATCGCGGGCCGTTTCGCGGCCCGGCCCCCGGGAGGCCCCGACGAGGAGTCGCCGCGTCTCCGACCGGCGATGCAGCCCGCCTGGCTGCCTCGCATCCAGGCGGCCGCCCTCGTCGCGTCTTGCCGCGCGGGCGCTTCAGGGCCCGTGGCGCCCGCCGGCGGGGCGCGCCGCGGGGCTTCACCACGGACCGGGCGGCGGCCGGCGGGCTTCCGGACCCCGAGGGCCCCCGGCGGGAGACAGCGTCGCGCCGAGTGTGCGACACTCAGAAGAGGCCGCCGCCTGGTGCCGGTCATCAGTTGCGCTGGCGGCCGCCGGCCGTCCCCCACCGACGGCCCCGACCCGGAAAGGAGCTTCGTCGCATGCCGCCGTCCCTCACGCGATTCTCTTCCACCGTCAAGCCCGAGGGGGCGTTCACTGTCCTTGCCGCCGCCCGGCGCGTCGCCGCCGCGGGCAAGGACGTCATCGAGCTCGAGATCGGCGACAGCCCGTTCGCGTCGCCGGAGGCCGCGGTCGATGCCGGCGTCGAGGCGATCCGGGCCGGCCGCACCACCTACGGCCCGTCGGGCGGCCTGCCCGAGCTTCGCGCCGCCGCCGCCGCCTACGTCAACGAGGAGCACGGCCTGTCGGTGACCGCCGACCACGTCATCGCCGGCCCCGGGGCCAAGACCTTCGAGCAGCTCTTCTGCGACGCGTTCGTCGAGCCCGACGACGGCGTCCTCGTGTTCAGCCCGTACTTTCCGACCTATGCCGCGAACATCACCCGCCGTGGCGCGCGCATGGTGCTGTCGAACCTGCGGGCGTCGCGGGCGTTCCGGCCCAGCCTCGACGACGTGCGCCGCTTCCTCGAGGACGACCCGCGGCCCAAGGCCATCTTCCTCAACAGCCCTCACAACCCCACCGGCGGCGTCGCGACCGAGGACGACCTCCGCGGGCTCGCCGACCTCATCCGCGGCCGCAACGTGGCGGTCTTCGCCGACGAGCCCTACGATTGCATGGTGTGGGAGGGCCGCCACCGGTCGCTGCTCGCCCAGCCCGGCATGCTCGAGCAGACCGTGGCCGCCTACACGTTCAGCAAGTCGTTCAGCATGAGCGGCTGGCGCCTCGGCTACGCCGTGTCGAGCCCCGAGACCATCAGGGTCTTCGACCTGCTGACGAACGTGGCGCTCTCGTGCGTGCCCCCGTTCACGCAACTGGCGGGGGCGGCCGCCCTCGAGCGGGGCCGGCAGTACCGGGACGAGCGGATGCGCGACTTCCACCGCAAGGTCGAGTTGCTGGTGGCCGGCGTGAACACCATCGAGGGCGTGAGCTGCCTCATGCCCGGCGGCACCTTCTACGTCTTCCCGTCGGTGGCCGAGGTCTGCAACCGCGCCGGCATCACGTCGCACGGGCTGGCGATGTACCTGCTCGAAGGGGCCGACGACGCGGTCGGCGTCGCGTGCCTGGGCGGCGAGTGCTTCGGCGAGGCCGGCGGCGGCTTCCTGCGCCTGAGCTGCGCGCAGCCCGACGAGCGGCTGGTCGAGGCGGTGTCGTTCATCGCCGATGCGCTGACCCGCCGCGACCGCATCGCCGCGTACCTCGACGCCCATCCCGACCACCGGCTCGCCGCGCCGTACGCGATCGACGCACCGGTGACGGGGTGAGGGCGGAAATCACCGTCGCGCGGCCCGTCTAGGGCGCCGATGCCTGGATTGGCTCGAGTTGCGCGGCCCGCATCCACCCGACCGCGCCGTCCTCCAACACGATCTCGACCCACTCGTCCGCGCGGCGGTCCACGACGACCTTGGTGCCGGCGTGCACCGCGAAGATCTGCAGGGCGGGGTCGTCCGAGGGCGCGCTCTGCACCTGTACCTCCTCGGCCATCACGATGGCCTCTTCTACGGCGCCGAGGCCGAGCTCGCGGACGACGAGGTTGGTGCCGAGGACGAGGGTCACGGCCGCGGCGGCGAGGGCGGCGCGCCGCGCCCACGCCGCGAGGCGGGGTCCCGGCCGGAGCACGACGACGGCGGCGCCCGCGATGGCCGTCACCCAGGCGAGGGCGACGAGCCAGATCAGGGCGGCGCGCGGCAGCAGCCCGACCCACCAGCCGGCGGCGCGGAAGAGCCAGAACCGGGGCCGCGGGGTGATGTCGTCGGCGGTCATCGACCGGGCGAGGGCGAGGTTGGCGAGGAGGTCGTCGTCGCCGGGCATCAGGCGCCGGGCGCGCTCGTAGTTGAGGATGGCGGGGGCGAGCTCACCGAGGCGGAAGTGGGCGTTGCCGATGTTGTAGTAGAGCTCGCCGCTCTCGAGACCCTCGTCGAGAATGCGCCGGTAGCGGTCGAGGGCGCCCTCGAAGTCGCCGGCCTGGTAGAGCCGGTTGCCCTCGTCGAAGAACGCGCTCTGGGCCCCCGCCGGCGCCGCCGCGAGCAGGAGCAGCCACAGGGCGCCGAGGGCCGCCGCGGCGAAGGCCGTCGGGTGCTTCTCGGTCATGAAGCGGTCAGGGCGGCGTCGAGCTCGGTCATCGCCCGGCCGGCCTCCGCGAGCATCGCCTGCATGGCGGCGGGGTCGGGCTCGGCGGGGGCGAAGCGCTCGCGGTCGCAGCGTTCGAGACAATCGATATAGGCGTCGGCAACGGTCGCCTCCACCCCGCGGGCGCCGAGGGCGGCGCGTATCTCGCCGTGGATCAGGCCGGCCTCGGCCACGTTCAGCTTGTCGCCGAGGAACCCCTGCATGGCGCGGCCCACCTCGGCGTGGAACTCGCGGTGCCGGTCGGGCGCGCACAGCGACTCGGCGCGGGCGAGCCGCCGCCGGGCCACCTTCGAGGCGCGCCGGCTGCGCGCCCAGGCGACGTCGCCGGCGAGCCGGTCCCGGTGGCGGCGCACCGCGACGGCCCCGGCGAGGACCATGAGGGGCAGCACCGCGACCGTCCAGAACCCGGCCGAGCGGAAGAGCGAGCCTCCCCGCGCCCGGAAGGTCGGGGTGGCGATGCGGATGAAGCGGATGTCCTGGCGCTGAAAGTCCACCGCGGTGCGGGCCCGCCCGCCGGGCAGGACGGGGGCGGGGCCCGGGTCGCCGGTGACGATCAGGTCTATCGGGTCGGACGAGGCCACCGCGTAGGCGCCGTGCCCGGGGTCGAGGTACGCGAGCTCGACGGGCGGAATGGTGACTTGGCCGGGCTCGCGCGGCACGATGACGTACTCGTAGACCCGACGGCCGCGCACCCCGTCCGCGGCCGGCTCCACGTCTTCGCTCATCTCCGGGGGGTAGACCTCGAAGGCGGGGGGGAGGTCGAGGGTCGGCTCGGGCAGGGTCCGGATGTTGCCGCTGCCGCTGACGTCGAGGCGCAGGGTGAGGGCGTCGTTGGTCTCGGCCTCGGTGCGGTCGACGCCGGCCGAGACCGCGAGCGAGCCGACGAAGCCGGAGTACGACGCGGGGGCGCCGGGCGGGGCCGGCAGCACGTCGAGGTCGAGGGCGTTCGACGCGACCGAGACGGGCACGCGCCGTCCGAACAGGTTGCCGCCGAAGCCGCCGAAGGGGTCGCCGAACGGGTCGCGCCCGAACGGGGACCGGCGTTGCACGCGCACCTGCGCCTCGAGCACGAGGGGCTCGACGCGCTTGGGGCCGGCGCTGGTCGGGAAGAGGGCGACGCGGCGGATGACCTGGCTGGCGTACTGCACGCCGTTGCGGACCATCTGCTCCTGCCGCTGCGCGGCGGCCAGCTCCTCGACCCAGAAGCCGGCGGTGCCGGGCTGCCGGACGACGCTGACGCCCTCGACGTCGACCCGGGTGAAGATGCGGTACTCCACCACGACGGGCTGGTTGACGTAGACCTGCTCCTCGCTGAGGGTGGCGGCGAGGAACAGGTCGTCGGAAGAGATGCCGTCGCCGGCGCCCGCCCGCGCACCCGCGCCGCCGCGCCCGCCCGCGCCGGCCGCCGGGGCGGGGGAGACCTCGATGGTCAGGGGATTCGTTCGCAGGTCCTGCCCGTCGACCCGCACCGTCACCGGGCCGATCTCGAACGTGCCCTCCTGCGTCGCCTGGAACCGGTACTGGATGGTGTGCGACGTCGACATGCGGCCGTTGACGAACTGCATCGACGTCGACGTGCCCGAGCCGAGGTAGACGGCGAACGCCGACAAGTCCGGCAGGGCGGGTTCTCCGTCGGTGTTCTGGCTGCCCGACACCTCCACGTTCAGCACGAACTGGCCGTTGACGGGCACGGGGTTCTGGCTGAGGAACGCCCGCACGGACTGGGCGAGGGTGCCGGCCGGAAGCGCCAGGATGGTCACGGCGGCCACTAGCGCCAGCGCTCCGGGTCGTCGTGGCGGGCCGGCCGGGTCGCCATTGCTGCCCGCCGCTGGTCCGGCCGGGCTCGGCGCCGCCGTCGCAGGCCCGCGCGCCGCCTTCACCAGTCGGCCTGCGACTTCGCAGCGATCCGGTCTTCGAAGCGCCGCCGCCAGCCCGAGGGCCACCGTCACCACGGCCTCCTCGGCGGCCGGGCCGGGGCGGTGGTCCGCCGTCGGCGCTGGATCTGGTCGGGGTCCTCGTCGATCGCCTCGAGCAGGCGCTCGGCGTCCTCGCGGCTCAGCTCGCCGGGCTGCGGCTGCGGCTCCTCGCCTGGCTGCGGCTGTTCTTCCTGCCCCTCGTCCTGCTGGTCCTGCTGGTCCGGCTGTTGTTGCTGATTCTGCTCTTGCTCGTCCTGCTCCGGCTGATTCTGCTGCTCCTGCTGTTCCTGCTCGCCGGGCGGCTGCTCCTGCGGCTGGTTCTCCTGGTCCTGCTGATTCTCCTGGTTCTCGTCGTCGTTCTCGTCCTGCTGGTCCGGGGACTGTTGCTGCTGTTGCTGCTGTTCCTGGAGCTGCTCCAGGGTCAGCTCGAGGTTGTGCTTGGCGTCGACGTCGGCGGGGTTGCGGCGCAGCGCCTGCTTGTAGGCCTCGAGGGCGGGCTGGAGCTGCTGCTGGCGGTAGAGGGCGTTGCCGAGGTTGTACCAGGCCTGCGCCTCGACGGCGGGGTCGCCGCTCTCCGCCGCCTGCTGGTAGGCCTCCATCGCGCGCTGGAACTCGTCGGTCCGGTACAGCGCGTTCCCGTTGTTGAACGGGACGACGGGCGAGTCGGGGGCCGCCCGCAACGCTTCCAGGTACTGCTCGTGGGCCTCGTCGAACCGTCCCTCCGCGTAGAGCCGGTTGCCCGCCTCGACCTCGCTCCGGCCCGCCTGAGCGGCGGCGATGGCCGGCGACAGGACGATGGCCAAGCCGGCGAGCCCGGCCGCCACCCGACCGCATCTCACGCGAACCTCCCCGACCGTTCGGTCCGCACTTGGGGGACGACGCGCGTCGCCGACGCGCTCGAGTCTCACCCGAGCCTCCCCGGCCGTTCGGTCCGCGCGTTGCGGGCGGCGCGCGCGGCGCCCACCGGCGTGATCGAGTCTCACTTGAACCTCCCCGACCATTCGGCCCGCACCCGCCGGCGGTCCGGAATGAGGACCTCGCCGGCCAGCAGGGCCAGCGCGAGGCCGAGAAAGAGCTGGTACTGCTCGTCGAACAGCGTCACCTGCTCGGCCTCGAACTCCTGGCCCTCGCCCCCCGTCACCTCGTCGGCCAGCGCCTCGAGCTCGTCGCCGGCCGGCGACGCCCGGTAGTAGAGGCCGCCGGTGCGCTCGGCCATCGTCTGCAGGACGGCCTCGTCGAGCCGCGTCGTCACCACCGTCCCGTCCTCGTCCCGCCGGAAGCCCCGGACGCGGCCGGCCTCGTCGAGCTCGGGAATCGGCACCCCCTCGGTCGAGCCGATGCCGACGGTGTAGATGCGCACCCCCGCCTCGACCGCGCGGCCGACGGCTTCCTCCACCTCGTCCTCGTGGTCCTCGCCGTCGGTGATGACGATGAGGACCCGGTGCCGGCGCTCGGTCTCGGCGAACGCGTCGAGGGCCACCCCGACGGCCTGGCCGAGGTTGGTGCCCTGCACCGAGATCATGTCCGGATCCATCGCGTTCAGGAAGAGGGTCGCCGCCCCGTAGTCGCTCGTCAGGGGGCTCTGCACGAACGCCTCGCCCGCGAACGCGACGAGCCCGACGCGGTCGCCCTCCAGCCGGCCGATCAGGTCGGCGACCGCGAACCTGGCCCGGTCGAGGCGGTTGGGCGCGATGTCCTCGGCCGTCATCGAGGCCGACAGGTCGAGGGCCACCACGATGTCCTGCCCCTCGCGCCGCACCGTCTCGACGCGGCTCCCGAACTGCGGGCGGGCCAGCGCGGTGACGAGCAGGGCCACCGCCGCCAGCAGGGCCGCGAGCTTGGCGGCCCGGCCCCGCCGGTCGACGCTGGCGGTCAGGCGGTCGAGGAGGTGGCGCTCGCCGACCAGCGCGAGGGCCCGCCGCGTGCGCGCACGGGCCCACCACGCCAGCCCCGCGAGGGCCGGCACCAGCAGATACGCGAGCAGCACGTCGACGTTGGCGAACCTGAACACTGTCCTAAGGTATCTTCCTCAACACCGTGCGGCCCAGGGTCATCTCCAGCAGCAGCAGGACCAGGCCCGCGGCCAGCGGCACGTGGAACAGCTCGCCGTAGCGGGTGAACTGCTCCACCTCTATCTCGGTCGTCTCCAGCGCGTCGATCTCGGCCCAGATCGCCTCCAGGCTCTCCCGGTCCGTCGCCCGGAAGTAGCGGCCGTCGGTCAGGTCCGCCACTTCCTGCAGGGTCGGCTCGTCGATGTCGACCTGCATCTGCGCGTAGCGGCGGCCGAACAACGGGTCGTCGACGGGCACCCGCGCCACGCCGCGGGTGCCGGCCCCGACCGCGTAGATGCGGATGTCGAGCGCCGCCGCCAGTTGGGCCGCGGTGACCGGGTCTATCTCGCCCCGGTTGTTCTGCCCGTCGGTCAGCAGCACGACGACCTTCGACTCGGCCGACGAGTCCTGCAGCCGCTTGACGGCGGTCGCCAGCCCCATGCCGATGGCGGTGCCGTCCTCGAGGATGCCGGTCTCGAGCTCGCCGAGCACGGTGGCCACGATGCCGTAGTCGAGGGTCAGGGGGACCTGCGTGAACGCGTCGCCGGCGAACACCACGAGGCCGATGCGGTCGTTGCGGCGGCCCTCGACGAAGTCGGCGGCCACCGCCTTCGCCGCCTCGATGCGGTTCGGCTCGAGGTCCTCGGCGAGCATCGAGGTCGACAGGTCGAGGGCGAGCACGATGTCGATGCCCTCGGTGGTGACGTTCTCGGCCGTGACCCCGGTCTGGGGCCGGGCGAAGGCGACGACGAGGGCGGCGAGCCCGAGGCTGCGCAGGACGAACAGCGCGTGACGCCGGCGTCCGGTGCGCCGCCGGTCGGCGCGGGCGACGGCGGCCAGCGACGAGTAGCGCAGCGACCCCGTCCGGCCCCGGCCGCGGGCGAAGTACCACCACGCGAGCAGCGGCACCCCGAGCAGCAGCGCGAGATACGCCGGGTCCGCGAACCGGAGGATCATGTCGCCCTCTCCGTCGTCCCGAGGGCGGTGCGCGACCGTGGGGTGCGGGCGGGGTCCGCGAACCTGAGGGTCATGCCGTCTGCTCCGCGGGGATGGCGGCCGGCCCGGCGGGGGCCGGCTCGACGGGCGCGGTGACGTCCACCACGCGCCGGGCGAGGGGAAGCAGCTCGCGGCACTCGGGAATCGCGGGCCGCAGCTTCGCGAACTTCACGAGGTCGCATCGGTCGAGCACGCGCCGCACGTCGGCGACGGCCCCGCGGTCCGCGTCGGTCCGCAGCAGGCCGTCGAGGACCTCGCCGGTGGTCATCTCCATGGCGTCGACGCGGAAGCGGCCCTCGACGTAGACGCGCACGATGTCCGAGAGCCGGATGTGGTACGTCTTGATCTCGCCGCGCTCCAGCAGTCCTGCCGCCTCCAGGGCGTCGAGGGCCTCGCGGGCGACCTCGTGGGCAGGTCTCGGGGGGAGCGTCGGCACGAGGGCCTCCGGCCGCGACCGCCGCCGGTAGCGCCGGTAGAGCCAGGCGCCGGCCGCCGCCAGCGCCAGCACGGCGGCGATCCACGGCAGCAGGGTGACGACCGCGAAGGGAATCGCCAGCGGCCCCTTGATGTCGCGGATGTCGCCGCCCTCGTCCCGCCCGACGCTCTCGATGACGACCGGCGCCGCCTCGGTCGCCAGGGCGGTCACCTCGCCCGCGGCGTCGACCACCTCGACGTCGAGCGACGGAAAGTCCAGCTCGCCGAGCTCGAACGCTGCGACCCGCAGCTCGAGTCGCGACTCGACGATCCCGTCCGCCGCAGCCGCCGCCGACTGCGCGACCGGTGGGTCGAGGAGCTCGAACGGGGCGGCCTCGACGGGATCCGGCCACCGCACCTCGGCGTCCGGGGCGTGGCGCGCCGTCACGATGACCGTGATCGGGTCGCCCACGGCCGCCGCTGCGGCGGAGACGGTGGTCTCGACGGTGGGGGCGATGGCCTGGCCCGTGGACTCGGCCTCCTGGGCGGCCGCGGGCGCGGCCGCCAGGCACGCCGCGAGCGCCGCCGCCGGCGTGCCGGTGGCGATCGACACGGCCCGGCGCTGCGCCGAGCGGACCCCCGTGAGCACCGCTGCCAAGACCCGGGTCGTCATCGGAACAGTCCTGCACATTCGCGCAAGAACGGTGGCCCGGCCGTCGCCAGGCACGCCGCGAACCCCGTCGCGAGCCCCGCTGCTTGGACTCGGTTCGTCATCGGAGCGTTTTCGCGCCGCGCCTCGAAGCCGCCGTGCGGCGCCCCCGCACGAAGGCCGTGAACGCCGCCGCCGGCCCGCGGCTACTCATCGAAACCGCTTCGCCCGCTCCCGAAAGAACCGCATCAGCCGGTCGACGTAGGGCCGGTCGGTGGCAATCTCCACCACGTCGACCCCGGTCTGCCGGAACTCCCGGTCCCGCGCCTCCCGCGCCTCGGCCACCTCGCGCTCGAACGCCCGGCGGAACGCGGGGTCCGACACGTTCACCGTGAGCCGATCGCCCGTCTCGGCGTCCTCCAGATCGAGGTAGCCGACCGGCGGCAGCGCCTGCTCGCGGGGGTCGCTGAGACGTATGACGACGGTGTCGTGCCGGCGGCCGGCCACGGCCAGGGCGCGCCGGTAGCCGCCGGCGATGAAGTCGGAGACCACGAAGGTGACGGCCCGCCGACGCACCACGCGGGCCAGGTACTCCAGGGCCCCCGCCACGTCGGTGCCGCGCCCCGCCGGCTCGAAGTAGAGCAGCTCGCGCAGCACCCGCAGCACGTGGCGGCGTCCCTTGCGCGGCGGCACGAACTTCTCGATGCGGTCGCTGAAGATGATCAGCCCGACCTTGTCGTTGTTGGTGATGGCCGAGAACGCCAGCACCGCGCATATCTCCACCGCCACCTCGCCCTTCATGCGCCCCGACGAGCCGAAGTCGCCCGAGGCGCTGACGTCGACCACGAGCATCACCGTCAGCTCGCGCTCCTCGTCGAACACCTTGACGAACGGGGCGCCGGTGCGCGCGGTGACATTCCAGTCGATGTTGCGGATGTCGTCGCCGACGTGGTACTCGCGCACCTCGGCGAAGTTCATGCCGCGGCCCTTGAACACCGAGTGGTACTCGCCCGAGAAGACCTCGTTCACGAGGCCCCGCGTGGCGATCTCGACCCGGCGGACCTGCTTCAGGATCTCGCGCGGGATCACCGGACGCTCCCTCGACGGCGGGTTCCAGGCCGGGTGCGCATGGGCTGGACTCTCAGCGGCCCCTCCTCGAGAGCGGTGGCGGAAATCACCGCCACGCCAGACGCGGGAACGGCGGAAAACGGGCTGCGCTCGGGTACGGTCGGCGACCTCATCGCGATCACCGACCTACGGCACCTCGATGCTGTTCAGCACCCGCTCGACCACCGTCTCTGCCGTCACCTCCTCCGCCTCGGCCTCGTAGGTCAGCAGCACCCGGTGCCGCAGCACGTCGGGGCCGATGGAGCGGACGTCCTCGGGGGTGACGTAGCCGCGCCGCCGCAGGAACGCGTGCGCCCGCGCCGCCCGGGCGAGGTTGATGGTCGCCCGGGGCGAGGCGCCGAACGCGATCAGGTCCGACAGGTCGGCGAGGTCGTAGTCCTTCGGCGTCCGCGTCGCGAAGACGAGGTCGACGATGTAGCGCTCGACCTGCGGGTCCATGTAGATCAGGTCCACCGCCTTCCGGGCCCGGAGGATCTCGTCGGGCTCGACCGCCGCCTCGACCTCCGGGGCCGGGCCGCCCGCCATCCGCCGCAGGATCTCCAGCTCCTCGTCCTTGTCGGGGTAGGTCACGGCCAGCTTCAGCATGAACCGGTCGACCTGGGCCTCGGGCAGGGGATAGGTGCCCTCCTGCTCGATGGGGTTCTGGGTGGCGAGGACGAGGAACGGCGAGTCGAGCGGATAGCTGGCGTCGCCGATGGTGACGGTCCGCTCCTGCATCGCCTCGAGCAGCGCCGACTGCACCTTGGCCGGCGACCGGTTGATCTCGTCGGCGAGGATGATGTTGGCGAAGATGGGGCCCTTGCGGGTCTTGAACTCCGACTGCCGCGGGTCGTACACGAGGGTGCCGATGAGGTCCGCCGGCAGCAGGTCGGGGGTGAACTGGATGCGCCGGAACGTGGTGGCGACGGCGTCGGCGAGGGTGCGGACGGTCATCGTCTTGGCGAGGCCGGGCACCCCTTCCATCAGCACGTGGCCGTCGGCGAGGAGCCCGACGAGGAGCCGCTCGATCATGGTCCGCTGGCCGACGATGACCCGCCCCACCGCGTCGAGCAGCCGCTCGACGAAGGCGCTCTCGGCGTGGATGCGTTGCTGTATCGCTTCGATGTCGTGATGCATGGTGTCTGCGCGCGCGTTCTCCAACTCTCTATTGTAGAAAACCCGCCGGCCGGTCCCCCAATCCACCGGGCGGGGTTCCCCGCGGGGCGGTCGCGGCGGCGTCCGGAGACGCTGCCGCGCAAGGCCGGGGCCGGATCAGCGGACGGGAAAGAAGATGTCGGTGCGCCACTTCGCCGGGTCCGGCTCGGCCCCGGGGTCGGTGACGTAGACCTCCCAGGGGGCCCCGGCGGGCTCGAGGCCCTCCGACTTCATCCACGCCGTCAGCGCCTCCCACGTGTGCCGGAGCTGTTCGTAGTGACCGGTGTGGGTGACCGTCGCCGCCTTCCCGGAGGGCAGCTCGCCGGCCCGGATGCGGTCCGTGCCGTCCAGCGGGGAGGCGACGGGCATGCCGCACTCGAGATCGACGGTGCCGCCGTGCATCTCGTGGTAGATGGCGAAGGGCATTCCGGCCGGCGCCTGCCCGCTCTGCTGCACGTACCCGTGCAGCTCGCCGAAGAGCATCCCCATGGTCTCCGCGATCTTGTCCATGGTGGTCTTCGTCCGGATGCCCACCATGGGCTGCGCCTCCAACTGCGTCGTGCCGAACTCCGAGGTCATGCGAGGATCCTCCTGCGTCTGTCGTCGTGTCCCGTCCGGCCGCGAGGCTGCCGCGGTGGTGCCGGGGAAGTTATCGGAATCCGATTGCCGGATTCAACCCGAAGTCCTGCCTTGTCCTGCCCGTGCCCCCCGTGCCCCCGTGCCCCGCGGTTCGTGCTGATACCATGTTGGCACGAACCCCGCGCTACGTGGACGCACCGCGGGCCTCGGTTCGACACCTGGGGGAGGGAGCCGATGAGAGCAGTGCTGATCGCGGCATGCGTGCTGGCGGCGCCGTGGGCCGCCGCGGCGCAGGACGGCGGCATCACGGGCACCGTGACCGACGACACCGGCGGGGTCCTGCCGGGCGTGACCGTCGAGGCGGCCGGCGGCGGGCTGTCCGTCCCCCTGCCGGCGGTGACCGACGGCGACGGCCGCTACGCGCTCACGGGGCTCCCCCCCGGGGGCTACGTCGTCACCTTCACGCTGGCCGGCTTCGAGCGCCTGGAGCGCGAGGTCGAGCTGGCCGCGGGGGTCACCGCCACCGTCAACGCCGACCTGCAGTTGGGCGGCCTCTTCGAGGAGGTGACGGTGGCGGTCACCGGCACCGCCATCGAGGCCCCCGCCATCAACATGCCCCACGCCGTCACCGTGGTCAGCCGCGAGACGCTCGAGCAGCAGGGGGCCACCCAGCTCGTCGACCTCTTCCGCAACCTCAACGTCAGCCACGGCGTCGTCGGCGAGCGCAACAGTTGGTACAACTCGAACCAGCCGTCGACCCTCACCGAGAACGTCGCCAACGTCAACCTGCGCGGCCTCGGCGCGTCGCGGACGCTGGTGCTGATCAACGGCCGCCGCCACGTGCCGGTGCCCGCCCGCCTCATCGGCGGTCGCTTCGTCGACGTCAACACCATTCCCGCCATCGCCGTCGGCCGGCTCGAGGTGCTGAAGGAGGGCGCGTCGGCCACCTACGGCTCGGACGCGGTCGGCGGCGTGGCCAACTTCGTCACCCGCAACGACTTCCGCGGCTTCGAGATGAACGTCTCCCACGACTACTTCGACGGCGGGGGCGACACCACCGTCGCGGGCATCTGGGGCGGCCGCATCGGGGCCTCGAGCGCCGTCCTCTCCATGGAGCGGGTCGGCCGCCAGGAGCTGCAGATGGCCGAGCGCCCGTGGGCCCTCGACCGCCTGAGCGCGTACCCCTCCGGCACCCGCGGCGGCTGGTCGAGCCTCGGCAACCCCGGCACGTTCTCGGTCGGGGCGCCGGTGCCGTGGACGGCCGACGTCTTCGATCCCCGCTGCACCGACTTCGGCGGCCTGGACGAGGGCTGGACGTGCCGGTTCCGCTACGCGCCCTTCGACAACCTGATCGACGAGCAGCGGCATACCCGGGCGTTCTTCGAGCTCAACGGCCCGGTGAACGAACGGATCGACTACCACGTCGAGGCGCTCTGGTCGGACGCCGTGATTCCGCGCTGGTACACGACGCCGTCCTATCCGCCGTTCCCGCTGACGAGCACCACGATCATGGAGGTGGCGGCGAACCACCCGGGCCGCCAGCAGTTCTGCGGCAGCTATGCCGGCGACCCGAAGGCCGATCCGATGAGCGCCTGCGCCGGCGACGACCCCTGGTACCTCAACGGCCGGCCCTACGGCAACTCGGGCCCCGGGCGCCGCCTGAGCCGCGAGTCGCGCACCCAGCGGTTCGCCGCCTCCGTCGACGGCGACTTCCTGCTCGGGGGGCGGGACGCCAACTGGGACGTCGGCGTCAGCTACTCGCGGGCGCGGGGCAACCTGAACCTGCCCGCCGTCTACACCGACCGCATCTTCCGCGCGTTCCGCGGATTCGGCGGCGCCGACTGCGGCGTCGGCGTCGTCGCGGACCCGACCTCGCCCGCGGGCATGCGGCTCGGGCCCCTCGGCGGCGCGGTGGCGGGCCAGGGACCGTGCATGTACTACAACCCGTTCAGCAACGCCATCGAGTACTCCGCCCAGCCGAACTCCGTGTTCGAGAACACCGCGAATCCGGACTACGTCGCGGGCCTCGCCAACCAGGAGGCCCTGCGGCTGTGGCTCAACGAGGAGGTGGACCTCTTCAGCACCACCGACATGATCGTGGCCGACGCCACGATGAGCGGCAATCTCGTCCCCAACGTGGCCGACTTCGCGGTCGGCTACCAGTTCCGCGGGGTGAACGCCGACGGCAACCCCAACGACCCCGGCGACGTCACCGTGAACCCCTGCCCGGTGGCCGGCGACATGGGCTGCTCGCCCGGCAAGCGGTTCGGGCCCTACCTCTTCACCAACGTCCACCGGCCCTACGCGGCCGACCAGCAGGTGCAACGGCTCTTCGGCGAGCTGGCCCTGGGCATCGGCCCCCGCCTCGACACCCAGCTCGCCGCCAACTACGAGTTCTACAACGTGGCCGGCCGCCGCGTGAACAGCATCGACCCGAAGATCGGCTGGCGCCTCGACGCGGCCGAGAACCAGCACTTCTCGCTGGCGTTCCGCGGCTCGGTGCAGACGACGTTCCGGACGCCGTCGCTCGACGACCTCAACACCAGCCCCCTGACGACGCTGGAGTGGATCAACGAGACCGGCGCCTACCAGGCCGTCGACCGCTTCGGGCGCGAGGACCTCCTGCCGGAGCGCGCGTTCACCTACAACGCGGGCACGGTGCTCTTCCTCGAGGGGGGCGTCGAGGCGACCATCGACTTCTGGCACTACGACTTCGAGAACGTCATCGGGTCGATGCCCTACGACGCCATCACCAGCCTCTACGCCAGCGGCGACCCCGCCGTCCAGGCCGCGGTGTCGCCGTTCATCATCTGTCCCGGCGGCCGGGCCTCGGACCTCGCGCCCGCCGACCGCTGCGTCGCCCAGAACCTGCAACGCGTCCAGATCGACCTCGTGAACTGGCCGGGGCTCACCAGCTCGGGCATCGACACCCACCTCGCGGCCCGCGCCGACGCGGGGCCGGGCCAGCTCTCGCTGAGCTGGGACTCCACCTACACCGTCGGCTACGACACGAAGGAGCTGCTGCTCGAGGGCACCGGCCTGACCCTCTACGCCGAGCGCGAGGCGGCCGGCTACCTGAACTTCGCCCACCCCATCGCGGTGCCCCTGCCCCGCTGGAAGAGCCGCTGGTCGGCGTCCTACGACTGGAGCCGCTACAGTTGGGCCAACTACGTGAGCTACATCGGCGCCTACGAGGACCGGGGCAACGACGTCGTGCCCCGCATCGACCCGTTCCTCGCCTGGGACATGAGCTTCCTCATGCGCTTCCCGGGCACGGGGATGAACCTCACCATCTACGGCATGAACCTCACCGGGCAGATTCCGCCGTGGGCCAACGTCGAGCAGGCCTACGACGGCTTCACCCACGACCCCAAGGGGCGGCGCATCAAGGCGGCGGTGAGCTGGCGCTTCGGGGGGTAGGCGGGGCCGGGCATCGACGCGCCCGCCGAGGGGCGGCGCGGCGACCGCGGGGGGCGCGGCCGACCAAGATTTTAAAATGTTTCCTGAAAATGGCTGCAATTTCTGATCTTGAGGTCAAGTTTTGATTATCTTGTAGCCGTGGTCGCTGTTCGCCGCGCCGCCGCTGGGGCTGCGCGTGCTGCGTGCCGCGCTCGTGCTCTTCGCGTCGGAGCCGCGGGAGCACGTGCGGGGCGCCGCCGTGCAGCTCGTGCGCCGCGAAGGCGTCGGCCCCGGCCCCGGACCCGCCTCGGGGCGCGAGGAGTGCGCCGGTCCCCTCGCCGATACCGTCGACTGCTGTCTGCGCTTCGTGGCCGCGCATACGCGGCGGTTCGAGCTCGTGGCCGGATCGCGGCGCGAGGCGCTGCCCGAGTACCCCGAGCCCGTGCTGCGGGAAGCCATCGTGAATGCGCTGGGGCATCGCGACTACGGGCTCGCCGGGGCCACGGTGGACATCACCGTCTGGGACGACCGGGTCGAGGTGCGCAGTCCGGGTCCGCTCCCCGGCCACATCACCCTCGAGAACATGCGGACCGAGCACTACAGCCGCAACCCCCGCATCATGCGCATCCTCAAGATCATGGGGCTGGTGGAGGAGTACGGAGAGGGCGTCGACCGGATGTACCGCGAGATGGAGGCCCGGCTGATGGCGCCGCCCGTCTTCGCGGCCGCCGCGGGCTCGGTGACCGTCACCCTGCGCAATCGCATGCTCGTGGACGTCGAAGACCAAGCCTGCGGGCTGCTGAACGAGCTGGTGGGGGCCGGGCTGGCGCGGGCCGCGGGGAGAACGCGCGCCCGGCGCTACCACGTCCGATGAGGCCGGACGGACCCGGCGGGCGCGGACCCGCCGGCGAGACGCAGACCCGCCTCGCCGGTCACGGCCTGCAGCTCTCGCTACGCTACGGGTTCTGAGCCGATTGCGCTCGACGAGCCTGTTTCCTCGGCGCCGCCGGGGGACGGGCTGATGCCGTGCGGGTCGGCGACGTGCCGTGCCCGGCCCCGACCCTCTACGCCTGCCGGTTCCGCCCTTCCGTTGGCCGCCTACGCGACTTCGTAGTGTCGTTCTGTGCTGGTGGGTTTCCCCCGACCGGCAGGCTATTGCCCCGAACCGCGGCCTTCGCATCCTTGCGGCTGTTTTCCGCCGCCTCCCGTTCCGTGTCGGTTGCTCCCCGGCCTACACCCTGGAGGTCCCGTCTGGCCTCCCGGCTGAACCCCCGATTCAGCTCCCTTATATCCTTCTCATCGTCGTTCCGGTTGGTTCCGGTTTTCGACCGGATGAGATCGTCGAAGCCGACGTACGGCACCGTGGTGCCGGCGATGGTCGTCGTCAGCTTCGACTTGCGGGCCGCCTCGTAGTTCAGCCCCTGGGCCGCTTTGAGGATGTCGACTCGTGGATCGTCTCCGACGATGGTGATCGGGTTCCGGTCGACGTGCTCGGGGTTCATCTCTTTCGCGATACCCCACGGCAGTTCGCCGAGGGCCTCGAGGACCCGTTTCGTGTTCTCGATGTCTCGGGGTATCAGGATGTCGATGTCCTTCGTCGCCCGCACGTACCCGTGGAGTGCCACGGCCACGCCGCCAATGACGATGTAGGTGGCGTCGTGCCGGTTGAGCAGCTCGCAGACATCTACCCATTTGTTACCGATTCCACGGGTTCGTTTGGCCATTTCTCCAGGCCTCGTACGCTTCGAAGCTCTCGAACGACCCCCCGAAATACTCGCGGGTGTAAGGGCTCAGCGTCGCTGCGGCATCGCTGAGGTCCGCCAGTTGCCAGAACCGCTCCTCGGGGCTCTCGTCCCTGGGCGTGGGTTCATCGGTGTTTTCGTCGAGCCACCGTTCGTATTCCTCGAAGGTCTCGAACGTTTGGGCGTACGCTTGGCGCTTTGCCTGGCTCCGACTCTGTTTTGGCGTCATGCAGCACCCGTCCTTCCCGCACCGCCGACTCGATCATGGTCCCGTCGGCGGCCCGCACCTCTGGATCGTACCGGATGTCATGCGCTGCTCCGTCAGTCCCACGGTCGTGACTCGTCCGTAGTCACGTGGTCTGCGCGGGCGCTTCCGGCGGCCCGTCATCACGGCTTCGGATGCCCCAGCAGCCACTCGACGACCAGCCGGGTGAACTGCCCGGAGAGGGCCGGCACGTGCCCCCCGTCGTTGATGGTCCACAGCTCGGCCGACCCGCCGGGCCGGCAGCCGTCGGTATAGCGGCTGACGTCGGTGTCGAGACCGTCGAGGCCGCTGTCGAGGTCGAGGGTGCCGCTGTCGACGCCGGTCGCGGCGCAGCCGTTGTGCGCGGCCCAGTTCTCGACGCTGGCCCTGGCGCCGGGAACCGGCTCGTCGCGGAAGCCGCCGCCCTCGTAGGGTATCGCGGTGTCGGCGGTGCCGTGGATCTGCAGGACGTGCACGGGTTCGGGCGGCTCCGGGCGGGGATGACTCTGGTCGGCACCGGCGAGGCTGGCGATGGCCGCGATGGCGTCCCCGTGCTCGTGGGCCATGCGGTACGCCATGAACCCGCCGTTCGAGTGTCCGAACAGGTAGACCCGCTTGTCGTCGATGGCGTACTCGGCCTTGACCGCGTCGATGAGCCCCGTGAGGTAGGCGACGTCGTCGACGGTGCTGCCGGCGAAGTTGCAGCACGCGGCCGAGGCGTTCCAGAAGCGCGGCCGGTTGCCGCTGTCCTCCCGGGTCCCGTCGGGGGCGACCAGGATGAACCCGTAGGCGTCCTTCAGGGCGCTGACCTGCATGTAGGTGTCCTGGCCGGCGCCGCTGGAGGTGTAACCGTGCAGCAGCACGATGAGCGGGGCCGGGGCGGCCGCGCTGTAGCTCGACGGGACGTGCACCGGCAGCTCGCCCCGGCCCGCATCCACGGTCTGGGCGGATGCCGCTCCCGGCGCGGTCAGCAGCAGAACGCCCACGAGGGCCCAGTACGCTTGTCGCATCGCTTCTCTCCCTTCGGTTTGCGCAGTTTGCGGGACGCCTCCCGGCCGCAAGGCCGCGTCGGACAGCAATGCCATACCCGAAGAGGCAGCGAAGAACCAAGCCCGGGGTCGGCACCGCGTCGCCCCCGGGAGACCGCGCTCTCGGCTGCCTCCATGCGCGCGGTCACCGAAGCCGGGCGGTACAGCGACGGCCAAGGACTGTACCTCCGGGTTGAGTGCTCGGGCAACCCGCGATGGATTCAGCGGCTCATGATCCACGGCCGGCGGTGCCAGCCCGACCTCGGTGGCTTCCGGCTGGCGGCGCTGGGTCATGCCTCGCGCTTTGGTCGGCAACCCGACCGCGCGCAGGACCTGCGCGACCGCACGCTGGGCCGTGTCCCCGGGCGCGTCACCGCGCCCGGTTCATCCCGAGAATCACCCCGAACAGGACCACGCCGGCCGCGTCGAGCACCGGCACCGGCAGGCCGGCCACCGCGACGGTCGGGCCGGGCGCGAGCAGCAGCGCGGCCGCCCCGAACATGGCGAGGTGGAGGGGTAGGGGCAGCGCGCTCCGCAGTTGCCCGGTGATGGCCGAGGCGAAGCACAGCACGCCGAGGGTGCCGATGGCCACCGGCACCAGCATCGCCAGGGGCCCCGCCGTCTCGCCGGCCGGCGTCAGCATGAGCAGCTCGGGGCGGTAGACGAAGATGTACGGCAGCGTGAACCCGACGAGGGCGAAGCGGAAGGCGGCGAAGCTCGTCGCCATGATGTTGGTGCCGGCGATGGAGGCGGCGGCGTAGCCGGCGAGGGCGACCGGCGGGGTCACCATGGACATCATGCCGAAGTAGAAGATGAACAGGTGAGCCGCCAGGGGCACTACCCCGAGGTTGCCGAGCACGGGCCCGATGAGGGTCGCGAGCAGCAGGTAGCAGACGGCCGAGGGGAGGCCCATGCCGAGGACGATCGCCGAGACCATGATGAGCACGAGGGCGAGGAACAGGCTCTGCTCGGCCAAGGGCAGGATGGTCGCGGGCAGGCGGGTGCCGATGCCGGTCAGGGTGACGATGCCGATGATGATGCCCACCGACGCGGAGGCGGCGATGAGCGAGACGACGTCGCGCGCCGACTTGACGAACGCCTTGACGACATCCTGAATCGACAGCCGGGTGCGCTCGTTGAAGGCCCCGACGACGACGATGCCCACCAGCGACGCGGTCACGGCCCGGAACGGCGTGTAGCCGAGGACGAGCAGCAGGATCAGGATGCCGAGGGCGGTGGCGAAGACGATGCTCTCGTGGCGCGATTCCGCGAGGGGGGCGGCCGCCGTGGCCCCGCCGGGGCTCCCCCCGCCGGCGTCGGCCGCGGTCCCGCTCGCGTGGTCGCCGGCCATCGTCCCGCGGGCGTGGAAGTGGGTGATGAGGAACAGCGACAGGTAGTAGAGGATCGCGGGAATCAGCGCCGCCCGGATGATCTCGAGATACGTCACCGGCGGGTCGACGATCTCCAGCATCATGTAGGCGCCGGCCCCCATCACGGGGGGCATCAGGGCCCCGCCGGAGCTCGCCGCGGCCTGGATGCCGGCCGCGGTCGTCGCCCGGAAGCCGGCGCTGCGCATCATCGGGATGGTGAAGGTGCCGGTGGTCGCGGTGTTGGCGACGGCGCTGCCGGAGAGCGAGCCCATCAGGCCGCTCGCGAGCACCGCCACTTTGGCGGGCCCGCCGGGGCTGCGACCGAAGACCGCCTGCGCGAAGTCGATGATGAAGCGGGTGGCGCCGCACGCCGAGAGGAACGCGCCGAAGATGACGAACAGGAAGACGTAGGTGAACATCACCCCCAGGGCGACCCCGAAGGTGCCCTGCGCCTGCAGGAACGCTTGGGCGACGATGCGCTCGACGGAGTACCCGCGGTGGGGGAAGAGCCAGTCGGGCATGCCGGCGCCGACGTACGCGTAGACGAGGAACAGGCCGGACAGGATCGGCAGGGCGAGCCCGAGGGAGCGGCGCGCCGCCTCGATGACGAGCAGCAGGCCGATGACGCCGACCGCGATGTCGGTCCCGGTCTCGAACCCGGCGCGATTGCCGAGGCTCGAGCCGCCCTGCCACAGGCCCTCGAAGAACGGGTCGTTCTGGACGAGGATCCACCCGCAGCAGACCGTCGCGAGCCCCGCGAGGACGAGGTCGCCCGCCCGCGCCGCCGGGTGGTTCTTCAGGTTCGGGTGGACGGGCACGTTCAGGAAGCAGATGACCAGCCCCAGCAGGGCGAAGACCGCGAGCTGCGGCTGGGGGGCCAGGATCGGGTAGTTCACCTGGACGAGGGTGAACACGCACAGGCCCACCGCGAGCACGCGGGTGGCCGCTTGCCGCGGGGCGTCGGGGTCGCGGCCGATCGAGGCGGGCGCAGTCGTCTCGGGCATGGCGTGGCTCTGCCGGATTCCGCTGGACTTGCCCGGTTCTTTCGATGCCCGGAACGAGCACCAGGGGGGTCGAGGCGCCGGCCCCGCGGACCGCCGCCGAAACCCACCCTATCCAGGAAGGCGTTGAAGACTCGGAAAACGAACAGCCCGGACTCTTTCGGTGAACGCCACGAAGCCCGTCGGGGAAGGCGCGGGCACTCTCGGAGGACGACCAAGCCGACCGAGGACGGGCCGTTCCGGTCGTCGCTCGTATCGCGGGCCTTGCCAGACCGGGTCGGCTTCGTACACGATGCCGGCAGGTCATGGTGTTGAAGCCCGAGCCGCCGTCCCTGAAGCCCGGCGAGCCCGCGCCCGCCGGCTCCGCCTCGTCGTCCGAGTCGCGCCTCCTGGAACGGGTGCGGCAGGGCAGCCATCGGGCGGCCGAGGTGCTGTTCGAGCGGTACGGGTCGTGGCTCCGGAGATGGACGCGGGGCCGGCTGCCGCGGCGCGTGCGGGGCTCGGTCGACACGAGCGACATCGTTCAGCAGGCGCTGGGCTACACGTTCACGCGACTCGACTGGTTCGAGTCGAAGCGCGGGAGCGCCATGCGGGCCTACCTGCGGCGGGTCGCCGAGAACCGCATCCGCGACGAGCTGCGGCGGGCGACGCGGCGTCGCGACGCCATCGCGCCGGAGCAGGCGGTTCGGGCGTCGGAGGACGGCGCGCCCCAGTTGCGGCAGCTTGTCGAGGGCGATGCGTGGAGACGCTACCTGGACGGTCTCCGGCGCATGAGGCCCCGGGACCGGCGCCTGGTCGTCGGCCGAGTGGAGCTCGGCTACAACTACCGGCAGCTCGCCCTCCTCGAACGCCTGCCGAGCCCGGATGCGGCGCGCATGGCCCTGCGGCGGGCGCTGGTTCAGTTGGGCGCCCTCATGGCGGAGCCGTGACGAAGGGCCCGCGTGTTCGGTTCCCGCTTCGCGAACGCCAGGAAACGCCTGCCGAGCCCGGATGCGGCGCGCATGGCCCTGCGGCGGGCGCTGGTTCAGTTGGGCGCCCTCATGGCGGAGCCGTGACGAAGGCCCCGCCTGTTCGGTTTCCGCTTCGCGAACGCCCAATCAAGTAGAGTCGCGCCGGGACCCGCGGGGCGGGGCCGTCGGGGAAGCCGGCCCGAAGGCATGGGGGATGGGTGAGGACGATCGCCTGGTCGTCGACGTGGCCGACGCGCTGACGCTCGACCAGGACGTCGATTGGGACCGGTGCGCGCGGGAGGCCCCGCCCGCGAGCCGCCGGACGCTGGAGAATCTGCGCCTCGTCGCCGGCCTGCTGGCCGACTCGCGGGCGCCGCGAGACCCGGCGGCGGCGTCCGACCTGCCCGGTGGCGTCGTCGTGCGCTTCGCCGTGCGGGCACTCGTCACTCTGGCCGCGCTCTGGGTGGCGGCCTCGCTGCTGCTGGGCCTGTGGGGGTGGGACGAGTTCCGGCGCGAGGACAGCGAGCTCACCCCTTTCCTGACGTTGGTGGTGGCCGGTCTCGCGGCGACCGGGTGCGTGTTCCTGTTCGCGGGGCGACGCGACCGCCGGACGTGGCTGCTGGGGGCGTACTTCCTGGTCTCGGCCGCGCTGGTCAATCCGTTCGCGCTCCTCGGCGTCCTCCGGGGGGCGCCTCCGGCCGAGCCGTTCGGCTATCCCGACTTCGCCTTCCCCTACGTGTACCCGTTCCTGTTCGCGCCCGCGTTCCTGTGGGCGTTCGCCCGCGAGTGCCCCCGGGTCCGCCGGGGGACCCGCCTCGACGGCCTGGCCCGCCGGATGGTGCCGGTCAGCGTGCTCGTCGGCGGTCTGCTCTGGGCCGGCATCCTCGCGTGGTTGGCGCTCGCCGGGGCGGGCCGCGTGACCCCGGCCGTCTCGTGGGTGGTGTTCGACGGGACGTTCGTCGTCCTGAACGCGTTGTCGCTCGGCGCGGTCGCGGTGGTCGTGCTGCGCGCGCACACGGCCCCGGCCGACGAGTTCCGCCGCGTCGTCCTGTTCGGCACCGGGTTCCTGCTGTTCATCGGGTTGATCGCGGCGTACAACGTCGCCGAGCTGTTCAGGCCGGGCGACTGGCTGTCCAACTACCAGAGGTCCCCGAGCATCGCCGTGATTCAGGTGTTGCGGTTCCCGGGGCTCGTCCTGCTCTGGTACGCGGTGCTCGCCGCCCGCGTGCCGCACCCGCGCGAAGTGGTGCGGGCCTCGTTGGGACGGCTGCTGGCGCATGGCTGGCGGCTCGGCTTCGGGTCGGCCGTGGCCGCCGCGGCCCTGGGCTGGCGCCTGGCGACCCGGCCGGAACAGGCGGTCGGGGCGGCCGCCGCCGACCCGGTGGTGCAGTCGCTCGGCGCGGTCATGCTGTTCCTGCTGCTCGCGGCCGCCGCCCGCGGACAGTTGGCGGCCCGCCTCGATGCCTGGCTCTATCCCGACACCGCCGACCAGCGGCAGGCCCTGGCCGATGCCGCCGCGGCCCTGGCCAAGGTGGGGCGCACCACCGCGGTCGGCCGCATCGTGCGCCGGACGGCGAAGCGCGGCTGCGGCACCCCCGTCACCCTGCTGGTCCGGACCGCGGCCGAGGCCGAGGGCCTCGACGACCCCGACGGCGACATGCCGCCCCTGGCGCGTGCGTCCGCCATCGTCTGCCTGCTGGAGACGGCGGGCGGCACGCTTCGAGTCCATCCGCGGGACGAAGCGTCGTACTTCCACGTGCTGCTGGACGACGACCGGCGGTGGGTCGTCGAATCGGGCGCCGACGCCATCGTGCCGGTTCCCGGCCCCGGGGCGGAGCTGCTGGGCGTCCTGGTGGCGGGCCGGCGCCTGGACGGGCGGCTCGCCCGCCCGGTGGACGTCCCGTTTCTCGAGGGGCTGGGGGCGGCGGCGGGGCTGGCCCTCGGGCGGGTGCTGCTCACCCGCATGGTGGAAGCCGCGTCGCCGGACTCGCCGCCGGCCGAGGAGTGCCCCGCGTGCGGCTGCGTGACGGAGGCCGGCGGGCCGGCGGCGTGCGACTGCGGGACGGCCTATGTCGAGACCGCGGGGCCGAAGCTGCTGGCCGGCAAGTACCGCCTGATGCGGCGCCTAGGCAGCGGGGGGATGGGGGCGGCGTACCTGGCGCGCGACCTGCGGCTCGAGCGGGACGTCGCCGTCAAGACCCTGACCGGCGAGTCGGTCTCCCGCCTGATGGGCTCGAAGCCCGAGGCGTGGGCCATGGCCACGGTGACGCACCGGGCGGTGGCGCAGATCCACGGCATCGAGTCGTGGCGGGGCCGCCCGTTTCTCGTCGTCGAGCTCCTGCCGCGCGGCACCCTTGCCGACCGGCTGCGCCGCGGGCCCGTGCCCGCGCCCCGCGCCCTCGACATCGCCGCGTTGCTGGCCGACGCGCTCGCGGCCGTGCACGAGGCGGGGTACCTGCACGGCGACGTCAAGCCGAGCAACGTGGGGTTCGCGTCGGACGGCTCGCCCAAGCTGCTGGACTTCGGCCTGGCCCGCGAGGCGAACGACGCCACCAGCACGGGCGGCACCCTGGGCTACCTGTCGCCGGAGGTGCTGTCGGGGCGGCCGGCCGACGAGGCCGACGACGTCTGGTCGCTGTGCGTGATGCTGTACGAGATGGTTTCGGGTGAGCATCCGTTTGCGGGGGGCGGGGTCGACGAGGTGCGGGACCGCATTCGGCGCCAGCGTCTCGACCGCGGCGCTCCGCCCGCCGGCGCCGAGACGGCGTCGGCCGCGCTCGCGTTCGCGGCATCGGTGCTGACGGCCCCCCGGGCGGCGAGGCCGGCGACCGCGTACGCCTTCGCCGCCAGGCTTCGGCGTGTTCGGCGAGAGCACCTGGAAGTGTTCGCTTCTTGAACCTGGCCTGCGTTCCGCGGGCATTCGGGTCGTCGGCTGCAGGATCGCGAAGGAGAGCTTCTGATGCGCTACACGTATCCATGCGTGTTGACGCCGGATGACGGAGGGGTGTCGATCAGCTTTCCCGACGTGCCCGAGGCGCTGACGTGCGGCGACGACCGGGCGGAGGCGTTGGCGGTCGCGCAGGATGCGCTGGCCACCGCGCTGGCCGGATACGTCCACGAACGCTGGGACATCCCGGCGCCGAGCCCGGCCGCCGACGGACAGGAGCTGACCCCGGTGCCGCCCGTCACCGCCGCCAAGCTGGCCCTCTACACGGCGATGCGTGCGCAGGACGTCACCAACGTGGAGCTCGCGGGGCGGCTCGGCATCAGCGAGGCCGCGGTCCGGAAGCTCCTGAACCCGGACCATCGTTCCCACATCGGCCAGGTCGAGAGGGCCCTGCGCACGGTCGGACGCACCCTTGTCGTCGAAGATCGGGTCGCCTGACCGGTTTCCCCGAGCTCGATCGCCTGGTTCTACCGACGGCGCAGGCTCACGCGAAACGGCGCTGCCGGACGAGATGCGCGCCGCCGGCCAGCAGGAGCGACGCCAGCAGGGCCAGCCACGGGCCCGGCGCCGCCGTCACCGCCGCGCACGCCACCGGCCGGGTGGCGTCGGCCTGAAGGTCTCTCGCCGGGTCCCGGGCGGGGTGCGACAGGTCGGCGGTCCGCGAGCCGTCCGCCTCGCGGACGGAGCCGCCGCTGATCGCGTTCGCGGGAATGCCCACCCCGTCCATGTCGCAGTCGCCGGCCTGCACGGTGTAGGTGAAGTACATCCCGCCGGGGAGCGTCTGGACGTCGGGACGGTAGCGCGCCTCCCGCATCTCCTCGCCGATGCGCTGCGTCAGCACCGGCGCCCCGCTCACCGCGATGGCCTTGTGGAACCGGGCGAACCAGTAGATCTCGTCGCCGGGGCGGTACACGCCGTCGGCCGGCACGAAGAACGAGCTGAGCCCGACGGCGTCGATGGCCGGCGCAGCGCCGCGGGAGCCGCCGTCGACCGCATAGGTGGTGGGGGCGAAGCCGCTCAGGTCGACCTCGGTGCCGGCCAGCGACACCTTGACCATGCGGACTTCGTCCGCCGCGGCCGCGTCCTCGCTCCGCACGACGTAGAAGAACTGGGCCCGAGTGCCGTTCTGGTAGAAGCGGCCTTCGACCTCCCGGGTGTTCTCGCCGACGACCAGCTCGAGCACGGGACGACTGCCGGAGCCCGAAGCCGGCACCGTGGGAACGATCCGCGCCCGAATCACGTCGCCGCGGTGCCACGTGGTTCCGTCGTGAGGTACGTCGAACGAGATCTCCGACACCTGCCCCGCCGCCGGGGCGGCGGCAAGGCCGCCGACCAGCACCGAGAACGCCAAGCCACAGAAGATGCGCCCGAACCGTCGCATTCGCTCACCTCTCTCTCAGACCGGCCCCTCGTGATTCCGCTGTGGTTGCTCGAAGGCTTTGCCCGGAATGTGCACCAGGGGCCGGGGCGCCGGCCGCGCGGACCGCGGCCGAAATCCGCCCCTATAGAGGGAGGCGTTGAAGACTCGGAAAACGAACGGCCCCGGGCCCTTTCGCCGAACGCCACGAAGCCTGTCGGCGGAGGCGCGGGCACTCGCCGGCCGCGCCGAACAGCGGGCCGTCAGCACCGACGCCGCGGTGGCGGCAGCCGGGAATCGGGTCCGCGAGCCGTCCGCCGGCCGCGCCGGCCAGAGCGGCTCGTCCCGCAGACGCCAAGGGTCGATGCGTTGCTCCCGGGACGCGGAGCGCTACTGCAGCTCGGCGGCCCGCCACCTCGTGATGAACTCTGCGGGGTGGTCGGGTCGGGGGTCTCAGCAGGTCCGAGAGTGGTCCCGGATGTCCGGCGAAGTGTGCGGCGAATTGGTGGGTGAAGTGAGGGCTTAGGTCGATCGTCCGGCTGTTGGCGATCTATTGCAGCGATTACAGGGAGGGAGTGGCGGAGAGAGTGGGATTCGAACCCACGGTAGAGTTTCCCCTACACACGCTTTCCAAGCGTGCTCCTTCAACCGCTCGGACATCTCTCCGGGAACGAGGCTCGCACGGTCTCGGCGACCAGTCTATCACGGGCGTTTCGGCGTCCCGCGGCCGGTCGCGGGGGGGACGGGACACTCACTCACGGGCGTTTCGGCGTCCCGCGGCCGGCCGCGGGGGGGACGGACACTCACTTTCAGGCGACCGGGCCGGTCCGCGCACCCGCGGCCGGCCGCGGGGGGGAGGCACGCTCGATCGGTAACGGGCCACGGCCGGCGGCCGGGGGCGGGCCGGACGCTCGATCTCGCCGGGGCCGACGGCCGGCGCCGGGCGGTTCGGATCCTTCATCGCAGCGGGGCTGACGGCCGCAGGCGGGGCGGGGCCGGCGGCTTGATCGGCCCCGGGGCTGACGGTACACTGAACCCGTCGCCGGCCGATCGGGGCGGGCGGCCGCCGTTCGGGATGGCGGGTCGCAGCGCGGCTCGGACCCTGTGCAATCTCAGCCTACGAACCGCGTCAGGGCCGGAAGGCAGCAGCGCTAAGTAGTCACTGACATGTGCCGCAGGCTCTTCCGGGTCGCGGCTGGGGCCCGCCGCCCCCGCACCGCATGGCCTATCAGGTTCTCGCCCGCAAGTGGCGGCCGCAGCGTTTCGACGACGTCGTCGGCCAGCGCGGGGTCACCCAGACCCTGCGCAACGCCATCGCCCGCGAGCGGGTCGCCCAGGCGTTCGTGTTCGCGGGGCCGCGGGGGGTCGGCAAGACGACGACGGCCCGCATTCTCGCCCGCGCCCTGAACTGCGTCGAGGGGCCCACGGCCGACCCGTGCGGCGAGTGCGACGTGTGCCGCGAGGTGGCCGAGGGGCGCGACATCGACGTGCTCGAGATCGACGCGGCCACCCATACCCAGGTCGACAACGTCCGCGAGGTGATCATCTCGGGGCTGTCCATCGCCCCGGTCCGCGACCGCCACAAGATCTTCATCATCGACGAGGTGCACCAGCTCTCGTCGAGCTCGTTCAACGCCCTGCTGAAGTCGGTCGAGGAGCCGCCGCCGCACGTGGTCTTCATCATGGCGACGACCCTGCTCGACAAGATTCCCGACACGATTCTCTCGCGCTCGCAGGTCTTCGAGTTCCGCACCATCGGCACCGCCGCCATCGCCGAGCAGCTCCGGAAGATTGTGGAGACGGAGCAGGTCGCCGTCGACGAGGCTGGCCTCACCCTGATTGCCCGCACCGCCAACGGCAGCATGCGCGACGCCCAGAGCGCCCTCGACCAGGTCATCGCCTTCGCGGGCGAGTCGATAGGCGCCGACGAGGTGTCGGCGGTGCTGGGGCTGGTGGCCCGCGATGCGGTGATCGACATGGCGGAGACGGTCGCGGCGGAGACGGCCGACCGCGTGTTCGATCTGGCCGGCCGCTTCGTCGAGGCGGGCTACGACCTGCGCTCGGTGTGCCGCGAGCTCGCCCGGCTGGTGCGCGACCTGATGGTGCTGAAGGTGGACCCGCGGCGCATCGCCGACCCCGAGATCGCCGCCGACGCCGAGCGCGAGCGCCTGCAGGCGCTGGTGGACCGGTTCTCGCGGGAGGACCTGCTGCGCGGGTTCGACGTGCTGTCGCGGGCCGAGCTCGACATCCGCAACGCGACGCAGCCGCGCTACCACTTCGAGATGGCGATGCTGCGGTGGATCCACCTGCGGCGGCTCGTGCCGTTGACCGAGCTGCTCGGTGGGGCCGGCCGTCTCGATTCGGCGCGGGCGGCCGCCGCCCCGGCGGGCCGTCCGGGGCAGGGCGGACCGCCGGCCCGGGAGGTTTCCGCGCCGGCCGCCCGGCGTCCCTCGGCGTCGGCAAGAACGTCGACGCCGCGCGGCCGGCCGGCGGGCGAGGCGCGCCGCACGGTCGATCGGGCCTCCGCACGCTCGGGACCCGCTTCGGGGCCGGTCGCGGGCTCGCCGGCGTCGCGCTCGGCCCCGGCCGCCGTTGCGGCTGCGCCGGCCTCCACCGCCGCGGCTGCGCCGGCCTCCACCGCCGCGGCTGCGCCGGCCCCCACCGCCGCGGCTGCGCCGGCCCCCACCGCAGCGGCTGCGCCGGCCCCCACCGCCCGAGCCGCGGCTACTCCGGCGCCCGCGGCCGGGTCGACGGCGGGCCTGAGAGAGCGGTTCCTCGCCGAGCTGCAGCGCAAACGGAAGTTCTTTCACGGGACCGTGGCCGCCCAGGCGCGGGACATCGAGGTGGAGGACGGGCGGATCACGTTCGTCTTCGCCACTGCCCAGCGCACTTTGGCCCAACAGGTCGAGAAGGCCCGCGGATGGATCGAGCCGCTGGCCGCCGAGGTGGCCGGCCGGAAGACGGCGGTGGCCGTCCGGCAGGTCGCCGGGCTGGACGCCTCCGGCGCGGGAGCCGGATCGGGCGGCACGGCCACCGGACCGGACCTGCGCCAACCGGCCCTGACGTCGCCGCCGCCGGAGTCCCCGCCGCCGAGCGACTTCGAGCCGCCGGGCGATCTCGGGCCGCCGGTCGACCTCGGGCCGCCGGTCGATCTCGGGCCGCCGGTCGACCCCGGGCCGCCGGTCGATGTCGACCCGTCGGCGCTCGGGTCTCCCGTGCAGTCCAGGCCCTCGGCGGCTCCCGTCGACTCGCCGGTGCAGCCCGGGCCGCCGGCCGATCCCCCCGCCGGGTCGCCGGGGTCTCCGATGCAGTCGGCCTTTCTGCCGTCGTCGGCCGAGCCGTCTGCGGACGCGGCCTCTGCGCCGCCGGGGTCGCCGGTGCGGCCCGACTCCTTGCTGTCAGCGGAGTCGCCGGCGGCGTCCGGGCCGCTCGGGTCACCGGTGCTGTCCGAGGCCCCGCCGTCGGTGGACCCGACTTCTTCGCTGCTTGGGTCACCGGTGCAGCCCGACTCTCCGCCGTCGACCGAGCCCTCGGCGGCCCCTGTACCGCCGGGGTCACCGGTGCAGCCCGGTTCCCCGCGGTCGGCCGAGCCGTCTGCGGACGCGGCCTCCGCGCCGCCGGGGTCGCCGGTGCGGCCCGACTCCTTGCTGTCAGCGGAGCCGCCGCCGGCGTCCGCGCCGCTCGGGTCTCCCGTGCAGCCCGAGGCCCCGTCGCCGTCCGCGCCGCGAGGAGGGCGCGAACGCCGGTCTCCCGTGTCGCCGACGAAGCCCGGGCGTCCGGCGCCGGGCCCGGACAAGGCCGACGACCTGCTCGCGCAGGCGTTGGAGGATCCCGCGGTGCAGACGATGCTCGACGTGTTCCCGGCCGAGATCAAGGAAGTCGAAGAGATGTGACCGCCATGAACATTCAGAAGATGATGCAGCAGGCCCAGCAGATGCAGGACAACCTGCAGAAGCAGCTCAGGGAGGCCACGGTCGAGGCGACCGCGGGGGGCGGCATGGTGACCGTGGTCATGAACGGGGTCAAGGAGATCCGGCAGTTGCGGATAGATCCCGAGGTGGTGTCGCCCGACGACGTGGAGATGCTGCAGGACCTCATCGTCGCCGCGGTGAGCGACGCCCAGCGCCGTGCCGACGAGCTCGCGTCGCAGCGCATGGGCGGCATGATGGGCGGCATGATGGGCGGGCTCAAGCTTCCCGGGCTCTCCTGAAGCCCCGGCCGAGACGCCATGACCCGCATCGAGCCCCTCGTGCGGCTGACCGGCGCGCTCCAGAAGCTGCCGGGCATCGGGGCGAAGAGCGCCCAGCGGCTGGCCTTCCACCTCCTGAAGCAGTCGCGCGAGGAGGCCGACCAGCTCTGCGACGCCATCCGCGACGTCAAGCAGCGGATCGTCCACTGCTCGGTGTGCTCGAACATCACCGACCGCGACCCCTGCTTCTACTGCACCGACGCGGGGCGCGACCGGCGGCTGCTGTGCGTGGTCGAGGATCCCCACAACGTCGACGCCATCGAGAAGACCGGCGACTTCAGGGGCGCCTATCACGTGCTGATGGGGGCGCTGTCGCCCCTGAAGGGCGTCGGGCCCGACGACCTGCGCATCGCCGGCCTCCTCCAGCGGGTCGGCGGGGGAGAGGTGGCCGAGGTGATTCTCGCCACCAACCCCAACGTCGAGGGCGAGGCGACGGCCATCTATCTGGCGCGGCTGCTCAAGCCGCTCGGGGTCCGCGTGAGCCGCATCGCGATGGGCGTGCCGGTGGGCAGCGACCTGGAGTACGCCGACGAGATCACCATGATGAAGGCGATGGAGGGCCGCCGGGAGATGTGAGCCCGGGGACCGGAGTGGGCCGCCGCGAGATTCGGCCCTGGGGGCCGGGGTGCGCTGCGGGGAGATGCGAGCCCCGGGGGGCGGCCGTGGGGATGTGAGCCCGGGGCCGGCGTGGGCCGCCGCGAGATGTGAGCCCGGGGCCGGCCGCGGGGAGATGCAGGCCCGGTGGCCGGGGTGGAACGGCGCTGCAACGCGCGGTCACCAGCGGCCCCTGCTCGCCAGTTCGCCGAGCACGGCCGCGGTGGCGGGCGCGCGGCCCGCTCCGCCGCCGGCCAGCTCGGTTCGCAGCGCGGCGAGGTCGGCCGCGTCGTCGACGTCGCGCCACGCGTCCAGCAGCTCGACCCGGAGCCCGCGCCGCTCGGCCGCGGCCACGGTGTCGGCGCGGGTCCACGCGCTGCTCCACCGGATGCCGGTGAACAGGTCCGGCGTCGGATCGCCGGCCCGGGGACGGGCGAGGCCGATGAGGTAGTAGCCGCCGTCGGCGCCGGGGCCCAGCACCACCGTGTCTCGTTCCGCCGCGAGCCGGGCCAGCGCTTCGCGAATGCGCGCCGGCGGCAGCCCCGGCAGGTCGGAGCCGATCACCACCACCGGCGAGAACCCCTCCCGAAACAGGTCCTCGAAGATGCCGCGCTCGCGGTCGCCGAGGCCCGCGCCCCGTTGCGGCATCAGCTCGCGGTCCGCGACGCCGGCCGCGGCGAACCCGCGCGGCCCGCCGTCCGGGGTGTAGGCGACGCGGAGGGCGGCTTCCTCCACGGTGCGGCACGCCGAGACGACGTCGGTCAGGAACGCGGCGTACAGCCGCCGCCGGTCCGCTTCGTCGGGGAGCACGCCGGCGAGCCGCGACTTCGGCGCTCGCCCGCCGCTCGGCGAGCGCGCCATCACCACCACCGCCGCGCCGAGGCTGTCTCGGCGGGCCTGGAGGCTCCGGCGCGCCAGCAGCAGGACCCCCGCGGTCATCCAGACCAGCATGCGGCCCTTGCGCACGATGGCCAGGGTGACCCCGGTGGCCCCGCCGAACCCCAGCAGCCCGGCCACCGCGGCGGTGCCCGCCTCGTCCACCCCGATGCGCAGGGGGACGGCCTTGAACGCGGCGGCGAGGAGTCGGTTCGCCGACTCGAGGACGAACGCGTCGAGCAGGGTCGGCGGCACGTCGCTGACGAAGGCGAGGACGAGGTGGATCTCGAGGACGGCGAGGCCGTGGAAGCCCAGCTCCCATCCGGCCACGGCGGCGAGGCGCCGCGGCGACCGGGGATACAGGTCGTGCACCCGGTCCTCGGCCCGGCGCACGCCGTCGGCCCAGCCCGCGAGCCCGCCCGCCACCGGGGCCCGTCGCACGACCGCGTCGAGCAGGGCGCCGGCGGGATGCAGGCGCCGCCAGATGACCCCGTGCACGGTGCCGACGAGCAGCAGCAGCGCGCCCACGAGCACCGCGCCCGCCGTCCACCAGGTGTCGGCCGGGCCGAGCCGGAACGCCAGCGCGATCGCCCCGCCCGCGACGACGAGCGCCGCCGACAGCGTGAAGAAGAGGTTCTCGACCGCGAGGGCGGGCAGGGTGCGCGCCGCCGGCTCGCGGTCGTTCGCGAACAGGGTCTTGGCGGGCTCGCCGACGAGGGGGCCCAGCGGGGTCAGGTTGCCCAGCGTGTCGCCCGCGACCATCGCGCGGAACGCGTGCCCCCGGGTCAGCCGGTGCGGGCGGTCGAGGCAGCTCCGCCAGGCGAGGGCGCGCGCCGCGAGCCGCAGGCCGCCGAGGGCCGCGACGGCGGTGAAGACCCACCCGAGGCGGCCCGCCCCCGCCGCGATCTCCGCGACCCCGGCGCGCCGCACGAAGTAGACGAACAGGGCGACGCCCGCCGCCGCCGCGATCAGGCCGGGTACGGAGGGCCGCCGCCGGCGGGGACCGACGGGCCGCGCATCGCGTGTTGCGGCGTCTCGACACGCCCCGTCATAATGCGTCAATGGCCTTCCTGTCGCCGCAGGTCGTGGCGGCGGTCATTCTACTCGCTGGCGGACTGGCGGCCTGCTTCCTCGGCTACCGGCTGTTTCGATGGCTGCTCGTGCTGTACGGGTTCGCGGGCGGCGCCTACGTCACGTCGCTGTTCGTCGGCACGCTGTCGCCGTGGGTCGCGGCCGGGGTGGTCGTCCTGGGGGGGCTTGCCGGCGCGGCGGTCTCGCTGGTGCTCTACCTCGCGGCGGTGGCGGTGGCCGGCGCCGCGGTCGGGGTGCTCGTGCTCAACCTCTCGTGGTCCCCGGCCTCCGGCGATCCGCAGGCCTGGATGGTGATTCTCGCGTGCCTCGTCGGCGCGAGCATCGCGGTGGTGCTGCAGCGCTACGTCATCATCGTGGGGACCGCCTTCGGGGGCGCGTGGACCGCCCTCGTCGGGACCCTCGCCCTCGTGGGGCACCCCGGCGCGCGGGCGGTGACCGACGGCGACCTGTGGCAGATGTACCCCCTCGCCCCGGCCCGGGGCCAGGTGCCGTTCGCCATCGGGTGGCTGAGCCTGGGGCTGCTCGCGGCGCTGTGGCAGTTGCTGGGGGCGCGTTCGGCGAAGCCGCCGCCGCCGGAGGCCGAGATTTGACGCTGCCGGCCGCGGTGCTCTATGATCGGAGTTTCGTCCGGCGCCCGACGCCTGTCCAGGGCGCCGGGCCGCACGCGCTGCCACGTGTTCCTCAGTAGCTCAATTGGCAGAGCATCCGGCTGTTAACCGGAGGGTTGTTGGTTCGAGTCCAACCTGAGGAGCCATCCCCGCCTTCGCGCGATTTCAGAACATCCCGACTCAGCCCGAGATCACTGGGCGTCTTGCAGATCCGCGGCCCATCCGGGCGGCTGTTTCCTCGCCGTCGAGGCCCGCGAGCAGCCGTTGCGGCGGTGGGTAGCCGGCGTCGGCGCCGCGCCGGCGGCCGAGCCCGTCGCAGGCGTCTGGACGGAGGCCTCCAGGCAGCCCGGGAACCGGCGCGGCCGTCAGCGGACCCAACGTCGGGCCGGTCGCCCTCGCGACCGTGGAACGCCGCCGGTGCGCCCTCAGTCCCGCCGGCTTCTCACTCTGAACCTGAACCCCTTGTCCGGCACGAAGGAGGGAAAGAGGATCCAACGGTCCGTCTTCAGCTCATAGGTCGGCGGAACCAGCTCCATGTCGACCTCGTGCAGCAAGGTCGCGACAATCAACGGCAGTTGCGCTTCGGCGAACCCGCGGCCGGCGCAGTGGTGCACGCCGACGCCGAAGGGCACGAACACGCCCGGCTGCTTGTGTTCGTCACGTCCGGGAAGGTACCGGTCCATGTCGAACCGCTGCGGATCGGGAAAGTGCTCCGGCAGGTCATGCGTGACGAAGAAGGCGAGGAACAGATCCTCGCCGGCGGGAATCCGGTGTCCGGCGAAGTCGAACGAGGTGGTCACCTTGCGTTGAATCCCCGGGACCGAGGTGTACATGCGCAGCGCCTCCAGCATGATCCGGTACAGGACGTCCAGCTCGCGCACCTGCGCCGCGTCCGGCGTGCCGTCGGCGAACAGGGCATCCGCCTCGGCCTGCGCCCGCTCCCGCAACGCGGGGTCCCACATGTCGGACGTATGCAGATGCATGCGTTCCGAGCGAGACACGAACAGGTTGGCCTCCTGTCCGGCCATGGCGACGAAGTTGCGCGTCAACGTCTTGACCCTGAAGACGGGTCCCACGCGCAGGTGCTCCTGAACGAAGAACGCCCTCGGGTCCCGCGCCACGGAGAGAGTGCTGCCCACCAGCGGCAGGCCGCGGGCCAGCGGCAGGCCGGCGACGCGGTCGCGCGCGGCGCGCGCCGTCGGTCGCACGATTCGCACGAGCGTGGCCACGGCCCGCCCGATCAGGTCCAGGCGGCTGACGATCTCGATGCGCTTTCGCGCCCTGGCGAGCTCCTCTGCCGTGAGGAGCTTTCGCCAGACGTCGCAGGCGTCCACCAGGCTGATGATCACGATGTCGGCGGGGTCCGGGATGTCGTCGCTGAACAGGACCCGCATGATGCGAAGCCTGACGTGCTCCGGCGCCGCTCCGTTCGTCGATGGATAGCGCCGCGCGTGCGCCACCTCCGGCGTCAGCGACAGGAACGTGTCGTCGCCGGGCTCGCGGAGAATGCCCCGCGAGACCAGCCGGGCAATCGCCCGCTCGCGGATCTCGCGCCCCCGCCGGGCCGTGCGTTCCACCCAGTGCAGCGCATCGTGCGTGTCTTCCGCGCCGACGATCTCGGCCAGCGTGGGGTCGAGCACGTCGTCGCCGAGCGGCCTCGGATCGCTGGGCGTGAGGTGGTCCAGGTCGGTGTCGATGCGATTCGCCAACTGCAGGTCCATCAACACCGCGCCCGCGAGAACCAGATGCTCCGTACGTTCGGTCATCGGGAGGAGCGTGCCGTTCTGCTCGTCCAGGAGAAACAGCAGGAGCTCTTCGGCGGTAAGCAGCATCACCCACGCTCCCGGTCGGTCACTCGCTGCGCCGCGGCATTCGGACGTGTGCGGTCCCGGCCGCCACCGAGCTTCTCGAGCGCCCTGTTCTCGACCTGCAGCCGTGCGCGGAGCACCACCAGGTTCAATGCCGAAGCTGCCACGGCCAGGATCCAGGCGCCGAACATGAGCGGCACCACTGCCATTTCGCCGCACACGATGACGTAGTTGGGATGCCTGAGGTAGCGGTACGGGCCGCTGCGGACGGGCGCGGCGCCCGGCAGCACCACGATACGCGTCGTCCAGCGCGAGCCCAACGTGGCGAGCACCCATGCGCGTCCGTACTGCAGCAGTACGAAGACCGCGAGCAACGGCAACGACGGCGCCGTCCGCGGATCGATCGTCGCCGCCAGGGCCAGCAACCAGCCGGCGTGCAGGGCGACCATCGCCGGGTAGTGCCCTCGGCCGACTTCCACCGCGCCCCGCGCCAGGAGCGCCCGGTGGTTGCGGTGGGAGAGGCCCAGCTCGGCCAGCCGCTGAACCACGAGGAAGCCGACGACGACGTACAAGGCGGGCATCAGGCCGACTCCAACACCAGGTAGCCGATCGAGAAGCCGGGCCCCAGCCCGGTCATCAGATAGCGTCGTGCCCCTTCGTGCCGCCCGTTGTCGGCGGCCCCGGTCACGAGGGCGCGCTTCAGAATGAAGAGCACCGTGGCCGCCGACATGTTTCCGTAGTCGCGCAGAATCTCCCGGGACGCCGCGAGGCCGCCGGACGGGAGACCGAAGGCGTCCTCGAGCGCCTCCAGCACCCTGGTTCCGCCGGGGTGGCAGATGAAGTCGTCGACGTCCGCGAGCTCGAGGCCGACGGAAGCGAGAAACTCGTCGGTGACGCGCCGCACCCGGTGCCGGGCGACATCGGGAACGCCGCGCGACAGCCGCACCTCCAGCCCGTTCTGCGTGACGTACCAGCCCATGACGTCGAGGCTGCGGGGCCAGGTGTGCTCGCCCCAGGCCCTGATCGCGGGCCCCGGCCCGTCCGTGGTCAGCACCGCGCCCGCCGCTCCGTCGCCGAAGAGAGCGGTGGCGACCACGTTTGCGGTCATCTGGTCGCCCCGGCAGAACGTGAGGGTGCAGAGCTCGACGACCAGAAACAGGATGCAAGTGCCGGGCTGGGCGCGCGCCCAGGCGGCGGCGCGCGCCAGCCCCAGGGCTCCGCCCGCGCATCCGAGGCCGAACAGCGGCAGGCGCTGCACGTTGCGCCGAAAGGGCAGCTCCTCCATCAGCCGGACATCCAGCGTAGGCACGGCGACGCCGGTCGACGAGACGGTGACGAGCGTGTCGACGTCGCGGCACGTCCGGCCGGCGGCGGCCAGGCTGTCGAGGGTCACCTGCTTGAGCAGGTCGATAGCCCTGTCGATGTACAGATTGTTCTTCACCTCGAAGCTGTGATCCCGCTCGTACCAATGGACGGGAGCAGCGGCGTACCGCGTCTCGATGTCGGCGTTCTGGAAGACTTGCTTCAGACGGCCCCGCTTGGCCGGCGGAATGTCGAACGACCGCTGGAAGAACGCCATGGCCTCGTCCTGGGGGACCCGGTGGGGCGGCACCGCGGTAGCGAGCGACGCGATTCGCGGCCAGGGTTGGTTGGACCCTGCCGTCATCGGGTGAGCTCCGCTCGCATCGGGTCGGGGGAAGCGAGCCCCGGGTGGGCGTCGCCGCGGCCGGACGCGAACAGCCACCGGGTCAGCCCGCTTCGCTTGAGACTGCGTCTTCCGAGCGCCCCGATCGCCACGCCCCAGATGGCGGACCGCAGCAGCCCGCCCAACTGGACCGGGTCGAGCCACGACCGCACGCCCGCCGCCCCCAGGAGCCGCAGGCGCAGGGCGACCAGGTGTCGGAACATCCGAAACAACGAGCGCGGGATCCCGTCGTCGCGGCAGTGCTCGAACCACGAGTGGTTGAGCGCGAAGGCCGACTGCACCCTCACGCCGGCGCCGGCCGGTGGCGAGGGCCGTCGCGCGGCCGCCCGGGCGATGAGCGGCTCGAAGTCGGTCAACTGCCGGCCCAGCCCGTGTGTGGGCCCTCCCAGACGGGCCATCATCGCCGCGCCGACGGCATCGGCGTGGTACCCGTTGAGCAGCAGCGGCAGCGCCATGTGAAAGAAACCGACCACGTGGAGGTGCATGCGCAGGCGGCACTGATAGCCGGCCTGCATGACGTCGTACAGCCTGGCGACCTGGTCTTCTCCCAGCTCCCGAAAACCGGCGTAGGCCCGGTCGAGCCTGCTGACGAATCCCTCGGTCAAGCTGCCGGCCTGGTCGCGACGAATGATGGCCCCCACCTGCTGAATCGCCATGGTCGCGAGTGCAAGACCGGTGCTGTACAGAGGATCCACGGTATCCGCGGCGTCTCCGACAATGAACCATCCCTGGGAGGAGTATCGCCGCCGGGTGCGGTACATGTAGTTCCGGTACAGGTTGGTGTCGACGACCCACCCACTCCGGACCAGGTCTCCCAGGATCGGGTGCTCGTCCGCCACCCGGTCGAGGAACTCCGGTATGGACGTCACGGGCTTGGGAAACAGGTCCGGCCGGCAGGTCAGCCCGACGCTCATCATCTGCCTGCCCGCTTCCACCCGCACCGGAATCAGCCAGATCCAGTTGCCGCGTCCGAAGAAGTGGTGCGTGGCGTAGTACGCGTCGGGGCGGCGGGCATCGCTCGTGACGGGGTCGATGCGGTCGAGAATGGCCGGGTCGAAGTCGGCCAGGCGGAACCAGAACGAGCTGCGCTGGTGCGGGACGCTGTCGCCGAGGTGCAGTTGACGCGCCAGCAGTCGGCGCCGTCCGGTGGCGTCCATCGCCCAGCGGGCCGTGTGCGTTCGTTCCCTCCCGTCGCCGTCCCGTACCGTGATCCTGTGCCGCGTGCCCGAGCCCAGCTCGACCCGCACCACCTTGCCGTCGACGTGCTCGACGCCGTTGTCGCGATTGAGCTGCCGCAACGCGTCGTCCAGGGTGAAACGGTTGACGAGAAACGACGGCAGCGGGGGATTGGCGGGAACCGCGTCCACGACATAGCGCGGGTCCGCGGGAGCCGTGGGATCCACCTTGTAGTAGAACGTGAGGCCGTACTTGGGAAGCTGCTCCTCGACGAGATGCCGTCCAAGACCGATCTCCTGGAGAAGTTGCGTGCTGAACTCGACCAGCGATTCGCCCACGATGGGCAGGGTCGACGCCGCAGGCCCCACGACGTTGACCCGCAGAGCCGGCATGTGTCGCCTGAACCAGGCCGCCGCGAGGTTGCCCACGATGCCGTTTCCCATGATCAGCACGTCACAATCCACTCTGGCCAAATGACGCTCCTCGAACAGGTGGGTGGCCTTGGCGGCGCCCCGAATCTCGCGGGTCGATTGTCGTTGCTGCAGACGGTTCGGTGACCGGGACGTGATAATACATAAGTCTAACGGCACAATAGCGCGATGTAACCTATTCGATTGGTGTGTGGTGAACGAGATGAATGCACCTCATTTGAGGTGGTGGAACATCGGGAAGGCAAGCGCGCCGGCACTCCCGCCGGTGCATTGGCCCTCCCGGCCGGGAGCGGTACCCGTGTGAGAGAGCATGGAAAGCCGACGGAAGGGCAGGGAGAAGGCGGACATGGGCCTACAGGAACAGTTCGACCGCATCCTGCGGTCGTTGCACGAGGCGGCGTTCGACGACGAGGTCTGGCCGGCAGCCGCCGGCTTCATCGACGACGCCTGCGGCCTGAAGGGCAATCACCTCGTGTTCGGCGGAGGGAGCGTGCAGTGGGACACCCGGATCTACCTCGCCCGGTTCTGCCTCCGGGGGCAGCGCCGCCGGGACCTGGAGCAGTTGTACTTCAGGGAATACTGGTTCCGGGACGAACGGGTCCCCCGAGTGAGGGAGCTGACCGACGGCGTGCTCGTTCCCATCAGGGAGCTCTACACCGAGGCGGAAAGGAAGACGTCGGCGACATACAACGAGGCGCTGCCGGCCGGCTTCAACCAGGACGGGCTCAACGTCCGGCTGGCGGCCCCGGGTGGCGCCCGGGTGGCGTGGGCGCTCGGCGATCCGGTCGAATCCGGGGGCCGGCGGCCGGATCAGATCCGGATGATGGAGCAGCTTCTGCCCCACGTGCGCCACTTCGTGAGCGTCCGGACGGCGCTGGCCGAAGCCCGGGCCCTGGGGAAGTCGTTCGCGGAGCTGCTCGACGCGACCCAGGTCGGCGTCATCCACCTGGACCCCCGGGGGCGGATCGCGGCGGCGAACGATCGTGCGGTCGAAGTCCTGCGGCAAGGGGCGGGGCTGGTCGACGACGACGACGCCCTGCACGCCGTCGAGCCGGCGGATGACGCGGAGCTGCAACGGCTGTTGAGGCGCGCCATACCGCTTCTCGTCGAGGAGGGAGCCGGGGGCTCGATGACGGTCGGGAGACGTCCCCCGTCGCCGCGGCTCGTGTTGCACGTCAGCCCCGTCGAGCTGGAGATGGACGCCCGTCCGCCCCGTGTCGCGGCGCTGGTGCTGGTCGTCGAGCCGGACCGTCAGCCGGTCATCGATGCCGACCTCGTCGCTTCGGCGTTGGGTCTGACGCCGGCGCAGAGCGCGATGGCGGTGATGCTGGCCAGAGGCTGCAGCCTTCGCGAGATCGCCGAGGCCACCCGTCGAAAGGAGGTCACGGTGCGCTGGCACCTGAAGCAGACCTTCAGCCGGCTGCGGATCGCCCGGCAGTCGGACCTGGTGCGGCTGGTGCTGTCGGTGTCGTCGGGCGCACCGTCGTCGCGGCGAGGTCGCTGACTTGCGCCGCGTCGACGTCGGCCCCGGCGGCGATCAGGGTCGCGCCGACGGCAGTGGCTGCGGACCGCCGAGGGTCGCGGCGGCGGTGTCGAGTCCGACGAGGTCGCCAGCGACGGTGAGCCGATCCGTCCGCCCACCGCGCACTTGGAGGGCGAAGGAGGGCTCACGATGAAGCACCTCGCCCTCGTGGCGGCCGTCATGGCCGCGCTGTCGTCGGCCGCCGAGGCCCAGCACCCCGACCACGTCGCCGTCCACCCCGCCCTGACCCTGTGGGAGGAGGGCCACCCCCACGCCGGGGTCGCCGTCACCTGGCGCAAGAACATCTGGCGGAACTGGGGGCTCAACGCCGGCTACATCCTCACGACGTCGCTCGACCACTACCAGCACCACTACGACAACATCGTGTGGGTCGGCGCCGAGCGCAGCTTCGGTGCGCCGGACCAGAGCGTGCCCTACGTGCTCCTGGGGTCTGTCGCCGGCAGCTACCACACCCTCCACCGACGCCATCGCTGGGGGTTCTTCGCCTTCCCGGGGATCGGTGCCGGCATCCGGCACTGGAACGCGGAGCGGACCTGGTTCGTGGCGCCGGAGGTGCAGTTCGCCATGAACTCCGTTCTGACGTTCAACTTCGGGTTCGGGTTCGGGTTGTCGCGGAACCCGCGCTGACCGGCTCGCCGCAACCTGGACTACATCTTCGACGAGCCGCTGGCTCTGCCCGGCGGGTCGAAGCACCCACGACCCGCCCTACCTGGCCCGCGCGTCGAAGGTGGCCGGCATGAGCGAGCGGACCTGGATGCCCCAGTGGTCCCCCGCGCGGGTCACGATCCAGAGCGCGGGCACGGTCCAGTAGCGGGTGCCGTCGGGATGCCACCGCGTGAAGGTCAGCTCGAAGTGCACCTTGTTCCGCGTGACGGCGCTCGGCTCCAGCGCGTCGATGGTGCTCATGTGCCAGCCTTCGTCCCGCCGCATCCGGTCGAAGTCGGGGCGGGGGCCGTCGCCGGGAGACCCGGCCACCGAGAACCCGCCGCCGGGGGTCATGAACAGGTGGGGGTGGTTGAGCGTCGCGACCGTGCCGTCGACGTCGCCGGTGTTGAAGGCGGTGAAGAAGTCGAGTACCGCCCGGCGCGCCCCCGCGACGACCTCCGCCCGCTCGTCGGCCTGGAGATCCTCGGGCTCTCCAACCGGGGCCCGAAGCTGGATGGCCCAGCCGTCGTCCCGCCGGGTCACGATGTAGAAGACCCGCGACGTGCGATAGGCCGTGCCGTCGGCGCCGTAGCGGCTGAAGCCGATCGCCGCGTGCACCTTGTCGGGCGACGACCCGAGCACCGTGTACGAGTCGAAGTCGAACGAGCTGCGGCTCCATCCCTCGCGCGCCCGCATCTCGTCGAAGCCGGCCGCGAAGTCCTCCGGCCGGTCGTTCACGATCAGCGCCCCGCCGCCCGGCACCGTCGCGAAGGGAAAGTGCATGGCCCGGCGCAGGTTCGCATCGTCGGCGGTGTTCCACTGCGTGATGAACGCCTCCAGCGCCTGACGCGCGGTCGTCTCCGCGGCCTCGTCCCCCGCCGCCGCATCCCGCGTCTGGGCCGCGCCGGGCGGCGCGACCACGAGCAGACCCAGGGCCAGAACCGCTACCGTGTCGAGTTTGATGGACATCATGGATATCGCCTCGGCCGACCGTAAGCCACGCGAGGGGTGATCGTCAAGCCGACACGGCCGCGCCCGCACCTCGAGGTCGACCTCGCACCTGATCCGAGGAAACCGGGGCTGGCCGGCTCGCCGCAGCCTCCGTCGGCCCGAACATCCGGAGGGCGGACACGGGGCCCTCCGCCGCCGCGCCGAGCCCGGCGCGACGTTGAGGACATCCTCCGGCACGAGACTCTGTCTGAAGAGCGCTTCATGAAATCTTCAGGAAAACTTCAGGCTGGTCGCGACAGGCTTCATCGTACACTCCCTTGGGCGCAAGTCGGATACGGGGAGGCAACCCAGATGCGGAGACAGGGGACGGGATCAGGCCGGACTCGGCAAAACCACACGACGCTCGCACGCCACTACAGCGCTCACGCCGCCGACCATGAGGCCGACGCCATACTCCACGAGCAGTTGGCCGACGCCGATGCGGCTTCTCCGTTGGCTGACGCCTTGCGTCACTACGCCGCGCATTCGAGCGAGGTCGCCGACGCATTGCGCAACCTGGCGGAGCGTCACGAAGCGATGGCGATGGACTGAGAAGCACCCGCGCTCCGCTCCAGGGCCAGCGAGGGGCCGAGAGCGTTAGCTGGCCCCGCGCGCTCTCCCGCCCCGTCATTGAACGCCGGCTGGCCGCCGGAAATCCCCGCGTTCCCCCAACGTCCCTCTTGACATCTAGAGGAGTAACGAGCTACTTTCCTCTAGATGGCAAGAAGACCTGACGACCTTCGAGGCTCGCTCGACCTCGTCATCCTGAAGACGCTCTCGCTGGCGCCGACGCACGGTTGGGGCATCGGCCAGCGGATTCGGCAGATGTCCTCGGGGGTGCTCGAGGTCAACCAGGGCTCGCTCTATCCGGCCCTCCAGCGGCTCGAGAAGGAGGGGCTGATCCGCAGCGACTGGGGAACCACCGACAACAACCGGCGGGCGCGCTACTATCGGCTGACGCCCTCGGGTCGGCGAGCGCTCGGCGACGAGATCGACAGTTGGCGGCGCTTTGCCGAAGGCCTCGGCGCGGTGTTGCGGAGCACGTGATGCGGTGGGCATACGCGGCCCGCGCCCGTCTCCGCCTGCTGCTGTTCCGTGAAGAGGTCGAGCAGCGGATGGACGAGGAGTTCCGCTTCCATCTCGACATGGAGACGGAGCGACTGGTGCGCGAGGCGGGGGTCGACCCGCGGGAAGCGCGTCGACGGGCGCGCGCCGCGTTCGGCGGCGTGGAAGCGCACAGGGACGCGGTGCGTGACGGCCGCGGCTGGGCCTGGCTGTCGGAACTCCGGCGCGACGTCCGCGACGGCCTACGGTCCCTGGCCAGGCGCCCGGCGTTCACGGCGGTCGCCGTTCTCTCGCTGGCGCTCGGCATCGGGGCCAACACCGCCATCTTCAGCCTCGTCAACGCGGTGGTCCTTCGCGATTCGCCGGTCGAGCGGCCGGAAGAGGTGGTCAACCTCTATCTGCACCAGGCATCGTTCGAGTTCGGCACGTTGTCCTACCCCGATTTCGAGGATGTCCGCGACGGCACCGCCGACGTGTTCAGCGACATCGCGGCCTCGCATTTCGTGCCGTTGACGGTCGACCGTGGCGAGGGTGGCGGCGTCGGCCTGGCGCCCGCGGAGGCGGTCACCGGCAGCTACTTCCCGATGCTGGGCATCGAGGCCGCGGTCGGACGCACCCTGCTGCCGAGCGACGACGTCTCGCGCGGTGGGCATCCGGTGGTGATGCTCGACCATCGATACTGGCAGAGCGCATTCGCCGGCGACCCGGACGTCGTCGGACGCGAGATGCACGTCGGCGGCCGTGCGTACACGGTGATCGGGGTGGGGCCGCCCGACTTCTCGGGCACCGTCCGCGGCCTCGTGCCGACGTTCTACGTGCCGTACATGATGGCCGAGGAGCTGGAGGGATTCCCCCTGTTCGACGAGCGGGGCCACACCTCGCTCTTCGTCAAGGCGCGTCTCCGGCCCGGCGTCACCCTGCCCCAGGCCGACACGGCCGTCGGGGCGGTAGCCGCGCAGCTCACCCGGGACCGCATGGAGAGCTGGGATCCGGCCGGGCGGTTCGTGCTCCTGCCGCTCACCGACGTGCTGCTCTTCCCGCCGATGGACGTCTTCATCCGGGCGGCGGCGTGGCTGTTGATGGTGGTCGTGGGGCTGGTGCTGCTGCTGGCGTGCACCAACCTCGCCAGCTTCCTGCTCGCGCGCGCCCTCGACCGGCGCAAGGAGGTCGCGGTGCGCCTGGCGCTGGGCGCGTCGCGCGGGTCGCTGGTGCGGCGTCTCCTGACCGAGACGACGCTGCTGAGCCTGCTGGCCGGGGGCGCCGGGGTCGGGCTGGCGGTCTGGTCGCTCGGCGTGCTGGCCACCGCGGACCTTCCCCTGCCGACGCCGGTCACGCTCGATCTCCGTCCCGACGGGAACGTCCTCGGGTTCACGTTCGGCGTCTCGGTCGTGGCCGGCGCCCTCCTCGGTCTGGTGCCGGCGCTGCAGAGCACCCGGCCGGACGTGGCCGGTGCCCTCAGGCGCGAGAACGCCGGGGGCGGCCAGCCCGGTCAGCTCCGGTGGCGCAACGCGCTGGTCGTCACGCAGCTCGCCATCTCGCTGGTGCTGCTCGTCGGCGCCGGCCTGTTCCTCCGCAGCTTTCAGCAGGCGCAGTCGGTCGACCCGGGCTTCGGCCGCGAGCCGACCGCCCTGATGACCTTCCTGGCGCCGGCCACCCGGTTCGCGCCCGACGAGGCGCGCGTCTACACGCGGCGCCTGCTCGATCGCTTCCGGGCGCTCCCCGGCGTCGAGGCGGTCGGCGCCATCAGCAACCTGCACCTGAACCCCCTCAGCCAGAGAACCGTCGACTTCAACGTCGACGGGTTCGAGCCGCCGGCCGACCACGGCGCCTTCATCGCCGACCGGGTCGAGGTAGAGCCGGGGTTCTTCGAGGCGGCAGGCATCGAGATCGTCCGCGGGCGCAACTTCAACGACGCCGACCGGCCGGACACTCGACCCGTGGTCATCGTCAGCGAAGCGATGGCCCGGCGCTTCTGGACGGACGGCGACGCGGTCGGCCGGCTCGTCCGGCGGCGCGACGACGATCCCCCCTGGCTCGTCGTCGGCGTGGCGAGCGACGCGAAGGTGAGGCAGCTCGGCGAGTCTCCCCGCGACATGGTCTATCTCCCGTACTCGCAACGGTTCACGCCGTCGCTGACGGTCGTGGCGAGGACGTCCCTCGACCCGGAGCGGACCGCGCTCGCCATGCTGGCCGCCGGCCGCGAGCTCGATCCTGACCTGCGGGTCCTCGAGACGAAGACGATGGACCGCCACTTGGCGCTGATGCGGCTGCCCCAGCAGCTCTCGGCCTTCGTCCTGTCGGCGTTCGGGGTGCTGGCGCTGGCGCTCGCCGCGGTCGGCCTCTACGGGGTGGTCAGCTACGGTGTCGCACGGCGGACGCGCGAGATCGGCATCCGGAAGGCGCTCGGGGCTGACGGCCCCCGTGTCGTGCGGCTGCTCGTCGCGGGCGGCCTCAGGCTGGTGGCCATGGGCGGCGCGCTCGGGCTGGCCCTCGCCGTCGTCGCGACCCGCCTGCTGGGCGGGCTGCTGTTCGAGGTCGACGCGCTCGACCCGCTGACGTTCGTCGGCGTGCCGCTGGTCCTCGGCGCCGCGGCCCTCCTCGCCGCCTGGCTGCCGGCCCGCCGCGCCAGCCGGATCAGCCCCGTCGTGGCGCTCCGGACCGACTGAGTGCCGGCCGGCCGCGCGACAAGTGATCCCGGGTCAGCTTCCAACTGATGGATCGCGTGCGGCTCTGGTGGGGCATCCTCGGCTCCATCTCCGACGCCACCGGGCGCCTGGAGCGCCGGCCCGTCGCCGGCGACGTCTGGCTGGACACCGAATTCGAGGTCTACTTTCACGTGCGGGTGCTGTTCAGCACCACCCGCCGGAACACGACGACGCAGTGGAGCGAGTTCGAGCTCGCCGACTGAGCCCCACCGGGATTATGGGCCGCTGCGTGCTACGTCCTCAACGACGCGCAACTCCAGTCGCTTACCGACGGCAGCGAGCGCCTGCTCCAATTGATCCAGGCGCGAAGCATGGCCCACGTCGAGCACCCGGTCGACCTGCGGCAGATGCCAGTGGAGCCGCCGGCCGAGCTCGGCCTTGTTGACCTGCTGCACCAGCATCGTGTTGTAGAGCTCGACCTTCGCGACCAGAAGCGGCGGCAGCGACACGGTTGGCGCCATCGCCCCGTGTTGGGGCGCGGAAGGTGACGGAATCGGCTGCCGATATCGCATGTACGCCCCGATTATGCTCGTCAGCGCATCGACCGCGCGTGCGAGGGCCTCGTCTTCGTCGTCGCCGTACGTGTGCGCCGGCAGATCGAGGAAGTCGACGAGCACCTGCTCGCCCTCCGTGGTCAGGGATACGGGGTAGCGCCACATCGGAACCGCCCTCCTACGTCCGCCCCTTCACCGGCCGTTTCTCGCGGCGTCGATGACGGCGTCTCGATCGCCACGTTCCCACGCGGCTCAGGCCGTAGACGTCGATGATGCCTATCTCGAGCTCCTGGCCGTCCACCCCGCACGGCGTCCCCAGCGCGAGGGAGACCAGCACGGCTGCCGTCTTGACCGCTCCGTTTATGAATCGAGTCCTCCGGTTGGCTTGGCACGGGGCCGTCCAGCAGCTCGAGCTCCAAGACAACATTCGTCACTCCACAAGCGGTGACGCTGGCCACTGGGTTGATTGGGCTGCTCGCGTCGTCGAGTCCGGTAAGGTCCGCGCTCGAGCGGGAACCGCTCGAGCGGCTGCGAGGGGCAGTCCGGAGTTCCGCCCGGGTTGAAACACGGCTCCCGTCAGGACCCCGCCTGTTCCCCGCTGGCGGGATCTGCACGGCGAGCGGGCAACCGCACGTATTCTCGTCCGGAGGCTTCCTGTTTGGCTCGAATGTCCCTGAACATCGCCTCGACGTCGTAGTCGAACTGCGCGGCGTACGCCCGCCGGATCGCCCGGACTTCAGCGATGATTGGGTCCGGCTGTCTCGTCTGCATGGTCGTACTCCTCCATGAGTTCATTGGGCGTGCAGATGACCGGTGGCTCGTAACCAGCCCTGCGGCACGCTCGCTCGATCCGAGACCGCACGGCAGCGTTCGCGATATGGCGGAGATTCCACGTCAGCAGGTAGTCGACCGTGTTCGTGACGGCAACGCTCACGTGCGCCGCATCCGCGGCAGCCTCGCGTGGAAACGCCCGGAGTTCCAGCAGCCTCCGAGTCAGAGCTGCAGCATCCTCCGTGGTATCGAGGCGCGTGACCATCTCGAGCGCCTTCAGTCGAGCTCGGGCAGCATCCGCGTCGCCCGCCCCGGCTTCTGTGAACACCAGTTCCGAAGCGACGAGAACAAACCGCACCGGAGCGTCACGCCACCATTCCCGCGTCATGGTCTGCTGAGCCGCGACGATGAGGTCCCGCGACGGCCGCGCTGTCAGGTAGCTGACAATCGAGGTTTCGACGTACACGCTGGGCTTTGCCATCTCCTGATGCCCGCAATCCCAACGGTTTCGCGCGTGGATACCCGGCGACACCTCCAGACTCGCGTGCGTCTCGAACCGTCGACCTCGCAGGTTATCACGCGCGACCAAGCTCCGGCCTCGCGGCAGGGAACGACGGGTGGTGGGCTCACGGGCTGCCCCCGAGCGGTTTGGCGGCCGCGCGCCGGCGGCAGCTCAGCCATCACCACCTCCACTCTTTCGACGTGAACCTCTCATCTTGGTGGGGGAGCAAGGTCGTCGAGGGGTCAACCGGTGTCCAGCACCTGGGCCACCGCGGTCACGATGCGGTCCCATTCCCGCCTCTGGGCCGCGAGCTGCCGGCGGCCGGCCGCGGTGAGCACGTACGACTTCACCCGCCGCTTCTCCGCGTTGGTCGTCCACTCGCCGGCGATCCAGGCCTCGTGCTCCAGCCGGTGCAGGGCCGGGAAGAGCGACCCCGGCTGCACGACGAACGTCCCCCGCGTCACCTGGCGGATCCGCTCGGCGATGGCTACGCCGTGCAGCGGACGCAGCTCGAGGGTGCGGAGGATGAGGAGGTCGAGGGTGCCCCGCAGGAGGTCGGTCTTGTCCGGTCGCGGTCTCATGTCGTCGCTCCGGTGTCGAATGGGTATAGACAATCGATATTTGAATCGTATATCTTCTCGCGGCAGACGGCAAGGGGGGAATGCATGCGCTGGCTCGACGCGATCGTCCTGCGGCTCCGCACCGCTCTTCGGCGCGACCGCGCCAACCGTGACCTCGACGCGGAGATCGCCTTCTACCTCGAGCAGGAGGTGGAGAAGAACCTCGCCCGTGGCCTGAGCCCGGAAGAGGCGCGGCGCCGGGCGCGGCTGGCGTTCGGCTCGCTGGACGCGGCCAAGGACGACTGCCGCAACGCGTGGGGATTCCAGGCCGTCGAGAACCTGTCCCGCGACGTGCGCCACGGCCTGCGCGGGTTGTCGAGGGCCCCCGGCTTCACGACGATGGTGCTGCTGACCCTCGGCGTCGGCATCGGCGCGACCACCCTGGTGTTCGCGGTGGCGTGGGCGCTGTGGCTGCGGCCCCTCCCCTACCCGGAGGCGGAGCGGCTCGTCGCCGTCGAGACGGTGCGCGAGCAGGGCCCGCCGACGGACGCGGTCCTGCATCCCTCCTTCGTCGCGTGGCGCGACGGGGCCACGACGCTCGACGCCGTCGCCGCGTTCGCGTTCTCGTCGCGCGACGAGAACCTCACCCTGCGCGGCGAGCCGGAGCGCGTCGTCACCCTCATGGTGACCGCGGGGTTCTTTCCGCTGCTGACCAGCGAGCCGTTCGCGGCCGGCCGCGGCTTCGTGGCCGCGGACGAGCAGCTCGGCGCCGAGCTCGTCGTCGTGCTGAGCCACGAGTTCTGGATGCGCCGTTTCGGCGGCGACCCGTCGGTGGTGGGCGAGACGGTGAGCATGGACGGCCGCCCGAATGTGGTCGTGGGCGTGGCCCCCGCCGGCTTCAGCTTTCCCGGCCGCGAGCGCGTGGACGTGTACCACCCGCACAGCTTTCCGCCGATGGTCTCCGAGGACGGCCGGCGGATCTTCATGCTGCTCGTGCACGTCATCGGGCGGCTGGCCCCGGGGCAGTCGGTCGAGAGCGCCGCGGCCGAGCTCGACGTGGTTCGCCGGCGGGGCGCCGCGAGTTTCTATCCGGCCCCCGGGATGTCCAGCGCTGCGAACCAGATGACGCGCGACGCGCTCCGCGTGCGGCCCCTGCACGACCAACTGGTCGGCGACGTCCGCGGCCGGGTGTGGCTGCTGTCGGGCGCGATTGCCCTGCTGCTGCTCATCGCGTGCGCGAACGCGGCGAACCTGCAGGTCATCCGGACCCTCGGACGGCAGCGCGAGCTCGCGGTGCGGCTGACGATGGGCGCCACCCGGCGGCGCGTGGCCGCGCAGCTCCTGACCGAGACGCTGGTTCTTGGGGGCATGGCCTCGATCATCGCCCTCGCCGCGCTCGGCCTCGGCATGGGCGGCCTGCGAGCGCTGATCGCCGACACCGCGCTGTTCGCCGACACCATCCGGCTCGACGGCGCGACCCTCGGCTTCGCTGTCGTCACCGTCGTGCTGATGTGCCTGGTCAGCGTCGGCGCGTCCCTCGCGTGGCTGCCGCGCTTCCTCCACCGCGCGGCCGCCGGCCTGCAGAGCGGGGCCGCGGTCCCGCGCCGGCGGCTGCAGGGCGTGCTGCTCAGCGGGCAGGTGGCGCTGACCCTGGTCCTGCTCATGAGCGCCGGGCTGCTCCTGACGAGCCTGACCCGCCTGACCGCGACCGACACGGGGTTCGACAGGCGGTACCTGCTGACGTTCCGGGCGGTGTCGCACCTGCACGAGATGCCGCAGCAGGCCGCGTTCATCGACGGGGTCCTCGAACGCGTCGGCGCCCTGCCGGGCGTCGAGTCGGTCGCCATGACGGATCGCCTGCCGTTCGAAACGACGCCGACGATGGGGATCGGCACCAACCTTCGTTTCATCGGGCGCGACGATTCCGAGGAGGAGCCGCCGAGGGTCCTCGGCGACACCGTCAGCCCCGGCTTCCTCGCCACGCTGGGCCTGCGCCTCGAAGCGGGGCGCGACCTCACCGCGCGCGACGGCGCGGACGCGCCGCCGGTCGTCATCGTCAACCGGGCCTTCGCGCGGCGCTTCTTCCCCGGCGAGCCCGACGCGCGAATCCTCGGTCGCCCGCTGCTCGAGATGCCTGGTCGCAGCCCCAGCCGCGAAGGGGTGTCCATCGCCGGCATCGTGGCGGACGCCCGGACCGTCGGCCTCGCGGAAGAGCCGGCGCCGCACGTCTTCAAGCCCTATGCGCAGTTCTACGCGGGCGTGCCGGGGTTCCTGGTCCGGACGAGCGCCGACCCCCTCGCCCTCGCGCCGGCGATCCGCGCCGAGCTCGCGAACCTGCACGCCGACGTCCCCCTGTTCGACATGGCCACGGTCGACGACCGGGTGGCGCAGTCGGTCGGCTCGGAACGGCTGAACACCCTCGTGGCCGGCGCGTTCGCGGCCCTCGCCCTGCTGCTCGCGGCGGTCGGCGTCTACAGCATCGCCGCCCACGTCGCCGCGCAGCGGCGCTACGAGCTGGGCGTGCGCCTGGCCCTGGGCGCCACCGCCCGGCAGCTCGTGACCCTGGTGGTCGGCCAGGCCCTGAGGCCGGTCCTCGTCGGGGCGCTGCTGGGCGTCGGCGCCGCGTTCGCCTCGGGGCGCCTGCTCGACAGCCTCCTGTTCGAGATCGGCCCCACCGATGCCGGGTCGTTCGGCACCGCGACGGTGCTGCTTCTGGCCATCGCCCTCCTCGCCAGCTACGTCCCCGCCCGGCGCGCCTCGCGGGCGGACCCGTTCATGACCCTGAAGAGCGAATGAGGCCGCGTCCGTGCCTCGCGCGGGAGACGAGAGATGATTCGAGCCTCGATGAGCCTGGTCGCGGCGATCCTGTTCACGTTGACGCCCGTGACCGTCGGTGCACAGGACGAGACCGTGGTGCGCGTGGACTACGTTGCCGTCCTCGTGCAGGCCGACGGTACTGAGTCCCCACACTCGGAGGGGGTGCACTACATCGCGTCGGACGGGCGCTACCGGCGCGACGAGACGCCCGCCGGCGGCACCCCGACGTCGGAGTACCGGCTTCCTCGCGACGGTGTCCACGTCTCCGTGAACGCGACGGTGTCCACGTCTCCGTGAATCAGTCGCTTCTCGAGGCCGTGCGCAGCGGACGGATCCCCCCGGTCAACGTCGCGTCGCCCGTTGGCCGTGGCCTCGCCACGCCGCCCGCGGGCACCGAGACGACGGAGATCGGCGACAGGACGCTGGGTCCGATTCGACTGCAGGGTCGCGCGCAGGTTCGAGAGGGGTTCGGGCGTACGGAGTACTGGATGCACGAACCGCCGCTGATGGAGACTGCCGCGGATCCGCTCGCGTATCCGCCGATCGTCATCGAGATGACGATGTTCATGGACACCGGCGAGCGCTTCGAGGTTCGGGCGACCTCGGCTCGACGCATTCCGCCCGCGCCGGACCTCTTCACGGTTCCCGGCCCTGTCCCCTGAGCAGCACCGTGTCGCCGTCGGGGCGGTGATCCGGGGCTCCACGCGGGAGACCGCGGTGCCGAACGCCGGAGACCGTCGTCGACATGCCCGGCGCGCCGACGCCGGATGCCGAACTCACCGGCCGCACGAGGTGTCCGGCGCCGTCCTTGGGGGTGTACGTCAACGTCGAGAGCGCCTTCCGGTGTCTCGTTGACCGGGGGGCAATGGTGCACTACACTAGTTCTCCAGTATAGGCCCCACTGTTCCTGCGGGTACGGTGGGAGTGGATGTAGGGGCTGCTCCTCCTCAGCTTGGGGGGCAGCCCTTTTTCTCGTCTCGGGAGGTCGTTCAACATGGCGGCGACGATGGTGTTCATCGACGGAGGCTACCTCGACAAGGTCTTGGAGCACGAGCACCCTGGGAAGAAGATCGACTACGCCCGCTTTGCGGTCGAGCTGGCGAAGCCGGGCGAGCTGCTGCGAGCGTACTACTACCACTGCCTGCCGTACCAGAGCCAGACGCCGACGGAGGACGAGAAGCGGCGATACGCCGCCAAGCACAAGTTCATGACGGCCTTGGAGAATCTGCCCCGTTTCCAGGTACGGAGGGGTCGCTTGGTCCGCAGGTTCGAGAGCGGCAAGATGATCTTCACGCAGAAGGGTGTGGATACCCGCATCTGCGTTGACATGGCGTTGCTGGCCGGCAAGCGAGCGTTCTCCCACGCCGCGTTGGTGAGCGGCGACAGCGATCTCGTGCCCGCCGTGGAGGCCGCCAAGCCGGAAGCGGTTCTCGTCACCCTCTGGCATGGGAGCCAGACGGGGAACAGCCGGCCGAGTCGGGAACTCTACCAGGTCTGCGACGAGCGCCGCGAGATCACAGCCGAACTGATTGCCCAGGTCTTGCGCTGACGCGGGACACCCTCGTGGCCGGCGCGTTCGCGGCCCTCGCCCTGCGGCTCGCGGCGGTCGGCGTCTACAGCATCGCCGCGCAACGGCGCTACGAGCTGGGCGTGCGCCTGGCCCTGGGCGCCACCGCCCGGCGACTGGTGACGTCTCCGTGAACCACTCGCTTTTCGAGGCCGTACGCAGTGGACGGAGCCCCCCTGTCAACGCCGGATCGCCCGTCGGCCGTAGCGTGGCCACGCCGCCCGCGGGCGCCGAGACGGCGGAGATCGGCGAAAGGACACTGGGGCCGATTCGACTGCAGGGTCGCGGGGAGGTTCGAGAGGGGTCCGGGCGTCGTCCTCGAGACGCTCGGCCTGAATTCCGAAAACGCGATCACGGGAACGCGCCGACCGCCCACCTCTGCGCCGTCGCCGCGGACACCCCCATCACCGGCGTCGAGCACCGAGGCCGGAGATTGGGGTAGAATCAGCGACCGTGCCTTGGGCTATCTTGACGACGGAATGCCGGATTGGTGATCTCCTGACCCGCGGCGACGTGTGTCATCTGTCCGCGGATCGTGGTGACGCCGAACGGTGCGGCGTGCTCCTCGGCGGGACACCCGAGCTGGTCCGGCTGGACGAAATCCGGCCAGCCGTCTACCGCGTGGTCTGGTCACTGTCGACTGCGGCGAGCGGACGGCTGCGACCGGCAAGGCCGGTCTCCTGACCGCCGCCCCGGGGAATTCAGATCGGCCGTACTCTTTGGGCGGCACGGGCCGCTGACTGCGCTGGACGCGCAGACCGGCCGGCGGCTGTGGGTGCGCGACCTGGCCACCGAACACGACGTGACCTCGTCGAGATGGGGCTTCGCGGGCTCGTGGCTGGTGGTCGACCAGATCGTGGTCGTCGCCGCCATCGGCACCCTGGCGGCCTACGATGGCGAGCCTGCGCCCCGCGGTGGGTCGCGCCGGACGAGGGCGACAGCCATAGAGGGAGGTGCTGTGGACCCACGGCTGGGCCGTCTCGAGCCGCATCGTGCAGCCAGCCGCTCTCCTGCCACCCCGGTGACCGTACTCGCCGGCGCGGTACCCTCGATACCCGGCCTTCGGGTGCTTCCGCCCAGGCGGACGGCACTTCCGCCCCCTCAACACCCTGCGGTTCGATCTTCAGATTCGGACTTGACTTTCAACTCAAGCGCCGATACGATCTTGCTCTGTTGATGAGATGCCAGCGACCTTCGGCGCCCGAATCCAGAGTCTGCGCAAGCAGAAAAGGCTGACACAACGCCAGTTGGCCGAACGCGTTGCGACTCGGCTGAAAGAGCAAGATCGTCGCGGCTTCGATTTCACGTACTTGAGCAAGATCGAGAACGATCGAATGGGACCACCGTCCGTGCCTGCGATCCTGGAACTTGCCGCCGAGCTGGACGCTGAGAGCGACGAGTTGTTGGCTCTTGCCGGAAAAGCGCCGCCTGACCTCGGCGAGAAGCTCAAGGAGAGCGCGGCGGCGAGACAATTCTACCGCTCCGCCCTTGACATGGACCTGTCTGATGAGGACTGGGAGGAAATGCTCCGCCGCCTGAAGGAGGGGAGGGAGCGGTGAAGTTCTGGCGCAACGACGCGATTGAGGCACGCGCCGAGGAGCGCTTGTGCCAGCTGAGGCAACACCTTGGCGGGAGGTTGACATTGCCGATCGCGGTCGACATTCTCGCCGAAAGCGTGTTGGATCTGAACATCCTGTGGGATGAAATCGAGGAGCTACCCGGCGAGGTCATTCTCGGATCAATTCAACCCAAGACACGTCGTATAACGATGAACGAAAGGCGGCGCGGTCTATTCGAAGAAAAGCCTGGTCTCGAGCATTTCACAAAGGGCCATGAAATGGGCCACTGGGACCTCTATGTCGATGAGGCTACGCTTGATCACCCGGTGATGTTCACTCACGGCACTGGCGCGTTCTCGTTTCGTCACGCGCCTTCGGGCGAAGTCGTTGTCGTCAAGAAGCTGATGGCGACCGATGAGGGGAGGGATCTGCTCCGGAGAATAAGGGCACGTGCGGACGAATCGGATGAGTCTAGAGTCGTCAACCGCTATGCGGGAGCAATATTGATGCCGAGAGACTTGATTTGCAATGAAGCTCGTTGCATTGAGCGGACAAGTTGGCCCGATCTCTACCGCCTCGCTGAGAAATTCGGCGTAACGATCACCGCGCTGACAGTCCGTCTAGAGCAGCTGAATCTGCTGTCCATCCGGAACGGACAGCTTTACGAGTCGCGTGAGACTGCGATGGGGCAACGCCGGTTTGCGTTCTAAAGGCCGGGTGTTTTTTTGGCCACGGCGTTGAGTTGAGAATCAACACTAGTATCTTGTGTGAAAGGACATGCAGCCCATGGATAGCAAGGCCATCTACGAGTTTGTCGTTAACGGGACCCTCATCAAGGCGTTCCACGAGAAGCTCTCGGCGGGTGACATCGTTCGGCTCGCCATCAAGCAGGGTGCCGGCGGTATTTCGGGAAAGCCGGAAGACTACGTGCTCCAGTCGCTGAACCCAGATCGGGAGTTCAAGTCCGACGACATCGTCGACCTCACGGAGTACAAGGAGTTCATCACCGAGAAGTCCGGTCGGACTCCGGTAGCGGAGACCAGACTGTGAACGCGGCTCTGCGCAAGATCCGAGACGAACTCGATCAGTGTGGCCTCAAGACTTACGTTGTGGCGGGAATCAAGACCGAGGTTGTCGCGTTTCCTTACAGGCCGCCGAAGGGTCGGTACGCCGGTCGCATGTTCGACGTCGGTCTCAGCCTCCAAGAGGCCGACTACCCGGAGTTTCCCCCGCACTGGATACATGTCGCGCCGGCTATCGAAGAGAGGCACGGCGGTCCCGGCATGACCTACGAGGATGGGAGTGGAAGGCGTTGGGTGGCGTTCAGTAGGCCCCCGGCGGACTTCTGGGACAATCTGCCTCGCCATGAAAAGACCATGGCGAACTACCTGGCGCTTCACATGCGCCGTTTCTGGAGGGAAGCTTGAGATTCGACGTCGCGCTTACGGGCGAAACCCACTCTCTCGCCGAGAACCACCTGCTTCGGCACTACCGGGAAGGCCGGCGACAGGAAGACCTGTGCCTTGCGCTGTGGCACCCGTCCCGCGGTCGCAATCGTCTGACCGCCATTCTAGCGGACTTGATCTTTCCCGAACCTGGTGAAGTGCACTTGCACGGCAATGTGAGCTTCGAAGGGCGCTACGTCACTCGCGCCATCAGGGAAGCTCGAAAGCGCAACGCTGGCCTAGCCGTGCTGCACAGCCACCCCTCGTTGGGGTGGCAGGATCTGAGCGATACCGACGTTGTTGCGGAGCGGGACGAGGTGGCTCATCCGGCTCAAGCGACCGGCAAACAGCTTCTCGGAATGACGATGGGTGCGGACGGATTCTGGAGCGCACGGCTGTGGGAGAAGGAGAATGGCCGGATGGTCGGCACATGGTGCCGGAAGGTGCGGGTCCCGGCGGCGAATCGATATAGGGTCCACTGGAAGCCGTCGACACTGACCAGTATCGGAGACAACCGGTTCCAACACCGTACCATAGCGACTTGGGGCGTTGGCAAGCAACGATACATAGAGAACATGCGAATCGGCATCGTCGGCCTGGGCAGCGTCGGAGCCCTGGTGGCGGAGGCGCTCGCGCGAGTGGGGGTGTCCGAGATCACGATGATCGATCCGGATACTATTGAGCCCCGCAACTTGGATCGCCTGTTGCACGCGGGCCGGTCCAGCGTTGGGGAACTGAAGGTCGATCGGGCGAGGACGGAGGCCCTTCGCAGCTCTACCGCCCGCAACGTTCAGATCCTCGCCATACCGGCCGGCGTGCAACAAGAAGACGCGTACCGGGAGGCGCTCGACTGCGACGTCATCGTGAGCTGCGTCGACAGGCCGGTCGCGCGAGACGTCCTGAACTACATCGCCACCTCGCATCTAATCCCGGTCATCGAGGGGGGCGTGGCGGTGGAGGTACAGTCCGATAAGGGGGACTTCGAGTCCGCCCGTTGGCGTAGTCACATAATCGCCCCCGGACACGCCTGCATTCGGTGCACGGGCCAGTACACGTCGAGCGAAGTTGTCCAAGAGCTCGACGGATCCATGGATGACTCCTCCTACATCGCCAACCTGCCGTCGGAACTCCGACCGAGGCATGAGAACGTCTTTCCGTTCAGCCTCGGTAGCGCCGGCATGCAGGTCAATCTCTTGGTACGCTATCTGATCAGCGACGACTGGTGGCCGGCGGTGTCGCGACAGGAATACCGCTTCGTCGGGGCCCGCACGTACGCCACGACGACGGAATGTCGGCCAAACTGCTCGTTTCGGGAGCGGGTCGCCTGCGGCGATGCGTGTTCACCGAGCTACCTTGTGCCCGCCGAACCCAAAGCACCGTCGTGGCGGTCCCTGCTGACGGATTCGCTCGCGGCCTGTAGAGGATGGTTGACTGCCTTCCTTGGGTCCGTGCAGACTGAACATGGGCAAGTAGAAGCTGGAGAACGAATTGAACGTTAGTTGGCCTTTGGTGATCTTCGGGAGCCGACCTTCTCGAGTAAGCGGGCCCTCGCTCGCCGACTCGGCATAAGAGGGTTACTATCTGCGCTTCATGAAATTGGGTTTGGAGTTGCAGGACCCAATAAAATAAAAGTCGTGATTTAATACACGAGCAACGCGCAAAACCAATTGCATTGTTTCGTAAACCGCATTTCCTAGGTTATATTCCGGTGTCTTTGTTTTTACAACAGAATCGCCAAATATCTCAGTGGCTTCTGCCTGATCTATTACGAATCCGTGGTCTTTGTAGGAATACACGAGATTTCTGGCAATCTCGGATGGTGGATTCTTGGGTGGAGTTTCGTGGGCCTTAAGGAGGCGTTCTGCGTACTGGGTCGCTGACTCCGCGACACGTTCGTAGTACCCAAGGTGCACAGGCTTTAGTGACAAGTGCAGGTACTTGGCTAGCATGTCCGCCGAATGTGGATGGCCCTGGACTAGGTCGGCGATGTGCTCAATGGAGCTCTTTAGGCCGAGCGCCGGAAGTCCCTCTATTTGTGGGTCGATTGGGCCGAGTTCACTAAGGCTCCCCATGTGGATCTCGTCCGCCGCGCAACAGAGCAGCGTAGCAGCTGATTTCGCTTCTCTGGGGACGACTATTGCTAACTTGCCTTTGGCGTATTCGCGACATAGTTTGCCAATGAGATAAGCGGAGCCAATTACGCCTCCGGTGGATCGTAGTACCAAAAGAATGGGCTTGGGTTTGGCAAATCGTGTCGCCGCTGAGTAGATGTGATCTGCATCGCTCTTGATCATCATTCCCTTGTCAAATAGAACAAGCACATTGTAGTCGTTGGCGATTGGGTGTTTGGCTATCTGTTCCGCAAGGTAAGAGCGCAAGCAGTCATCGCGGTCCTTCGCGGCATTGGCCGGTGCGTCAGGGGAGAGTGCCTTGACGACAGCACTAGCCACATCGGAACGCTGTGTCGTTAGCTCTTCTGCGTTGTCGGGCATCTTGCGCGGCATCGGGCGATTATACACGGGCTGCTGGCAACCTGTGGCGAACTCGCCGACGTCGGGATCGAGTGGAACCCGGGGGCGTGTAGCTCGGGGGGAAGGGGCGGCCCCTCGGGGGCGCCGCGGTGGGGAACGACGGCGTTCGCTGTTTCATCGGGGCACTGGACGCGTGGTCGAGGCGGCACGGCGCTGGTGTTCGAGATGCGCTACACCCGGACCGGGGGGGAGCCCAGGGGGGAGCCCCGACGTCGACGAGCGCGGAGTCGGCCTTGTCTTCAGGGACATCCCGGCGGAGCGGCAGGGTGCGTGGAGGGTCTCTGGTCGATGCGGGCTCCGGCCGCGCACACCGAGGGAGCTCAGCCGCCCCGCTTGGCGTAGCGGATACGCAGCGGGAGCTCGGGCACACGGCGGTGCTCCTCTCCGGCTCCCTCACGCGTGGCGGCCAGCCGCTCTCCGTAGCGGCGCGCCAGCGGGTACGCGGTGACGCCGTGCAGGACGGTGCTGAGCAGGACAGCGAGGGTGACAATCGATTGCAGGAGCCCCGCGACGGGCAGCCCTTCGCCGACCGCGATCCGCGCGTAGAGGATCGAGGCGAGGCCGCGCGGACCGAACCAGCCGACGAACGCCAGCGTCGCCGGCCGAAGCCGCGTCCGGGCCAAGCTGAGGGCGACCGGCGCCATGCGCACGACGGTGAGGCTCGACAGGGCGTACAGCCACGCCCGATGGTCCCAGAGGAGGAGCGCCTCGGGCACCAGGACGGCGCCGACGATGAGGAAGACGACGAGGGTGAGCAACTGCCCCTCGGCCTCGCCGAACTCGTGGACGCGCGTGCACAGCTCGCGCTGGGTGTTGCCGAGGGTGAGGCCGGCGACGAACGCGGCGATGAAGCGGTTGCCCCCCACGAGCTCGGCGCCCGCGAAGGCGAGGCCCGCGAGGCCGAGGAGCGACAGTCGCTGGAAGGGCTCGTTCATCCATCCCGCGCGAACGGATCGCGCGACGCCGCGGCCACCCAGGTAGGCGACCGCCGCCCCGACCAGCGGGCCCAGCGTCACCTGCAGGATCGCGAAGGAGCGCCAGTGGGCGAGGCCGCCGCTCTCGCCCGTCGCGCCCGCGACGGCGACGAGGACGACGGGCAGGGCGATGCCGTCGTTGAGGCCGCTCTCAACGACGCACCGCGCCGCACTACTTGGTGGCCTCCCGCTGCACGAACCGTAGCGACACGCCGCACGCCGCCGCGATCTTCGTCACCGTCCCCAATCGGGGGTCCCGGTTTCCCGACAGGCCGCGGGAGAGGGCCACGCGGTCGACGTCGGCCTTCCGGGTGATGGCGGAAACGCCCCCCTGGGCCGCCGCGACGTTGCGAAACGCCTTCATCAACAGCCGCGGGTCGCCGTCGGACTCCTCGACCGCCGCGTTGAGGTACGCCGCGACGTCCTCCGGTGTCCGGAGATACTCGCTGGCCTCATGGGCTCTGACGGGCATGCCGCTTCTCCTGTCTGTATGCCTTCCAGAGGGCGTGCGCCGTTTGGATGTCGTGCGTCTGACGCTTCTTGGTCCCGCCGGCCAACAGGACGACGAGGTCGTCTCCGTCCCGGCCGTAGTAGACGCGATAGCCGGGGCCTCTGTCGATCCGCAGCTCGAATACGCCCTTGCCGATTCCGCGGTGGTCCCCGAAACTGCCGAGCTCGACACGGTCGAGACGCGTCTGGACCCGGGCGCGGATCTCGGCGCTCTGGAGCCGGAACCATGTATCGAACGCGTCGGTGCCGTCCGCCGCAACGTAGCGGACAATCCTGATCACCCGCTCCATTGTGTAGCCATCTGGCTACACCCAGTCAAGTGGCGGACGGGGTGGCGAGCGTCACTTGGCCGAGGACGATCTCCCGAGCGACAATCTGATGACGTCGGTTGTGGCGCTCGAGCAGAGCGGCTCGGCCAAGGACCTGGCCCGTGTCGTGGAGGCGCTGCAGGCGAAGCTGGGCGGTCTGCACGAGACGGGGCTGCGTCGGGCCTTCGTCGACTGGGTGCGACAGACGGCGGAGCGGGTGGCGCCGCCCGGCGGGTGGGTGCGGCCGGTGCGGACGCTGGAGGAGCTGAAGATGACGCTGGTCGAACGGGCGGCCGAGTGGCCGAAGCAATGGCTTCAGGAAGGCATCGAGCAGGGGCTTGCTCAACAACGGGCGCTCCTGTGTCGGCAGGCGGCGTTGCGGTTCGGGGCGGAGACTGCGGCGCGCGTGTCCTCGGCGGTGGACCGGATCGCCGGTCCGGAGGGTCTCGCCGTCGCGGGCGAGTGGATCGTGCGGGCCGGCGACGGCGAAGAGTTGGTCGAACGGCTGACGCAGATCGCCGAGGGGGACACGCCCTGAACGCCCGGTCCGGCCATCCACGGCAACGGTCTCTCCGGCCGCCGCCGACGACATCACGGTGATTCCTTGCGTCAGCGCGAGCCGGCCGCGAGCGCGACCATCGCCGGCAGGCTCATCGCCCGGATGTCCTTCGCGAGCGGGAAGCTCTCGCCGCCGCCGTGCACCACGAACCTGCGCGTCGGCCGGAGGTCCTCGCACGCGCTGTGGAATCCGCGAGAGAGCTGGGGCGCGGAGCTCCGCTTGATCTCCACCGCCCAGGTCTCGCCCGCGCCGAGGTCGACGCCGAGGTCGACCTCGGCGCCGCCGGCCGTGCGGTAGTGGCCGAACGACGCGCGGGCCGGCAGGGCGCCGGCGACGTTCTCGATGACGAAGCCTTCCCAACTGCCGCCGACGACGGGGTGGCCGAGCAGGTCGTCGACGGTCTCGATGCCCAGCAGGGCGTGACAGACGCCGCTGTCGCGGATGTAGACCTTCGGCGCCTTGACCAGCCGCCGGCCCAGGTTGGAGGTCCAGGGCTGGAGTCGGCGGACGAGCAGCAGGTCGACCAGCAGGTCCAGGTACCGGGCGATCGTGACGCCGTTGACGTCCAGCCCGCGCGAGGGCCGCCGCGTTGTGCGTCTGCCCCTGGTTGTGGGCGAGCATCGTCCAGAACCGGCGCAGGGTCTCGGCGGGAATGCGCGGACCGAGCTGCGGAATGTCGCGTTCGAGGTACGTGCGGATGAAGGAGACCCGCCAGTCGAGGCTCTCGGCGTCGTCGGGCGCGAGGAAGCTGTCGGGGAGACCGCCGCGGCACCAGAGCCGGCGTTGGGTCGGCGGGGACTTCGGTCGCGCCGAAGGGATGGAGCTCGCACTGGGCGACGCGGCCCGCGAGCGTCTCGCCCGACTGTCTCAGCAGCTCGACGGATGCCGATCCGAGCAGCAGGAACATGCCGGCCCGCTTGCCGGCCAGCCGCCGTCGGTCGATGATGCCGCGCAAGGGGCCGAACAACCCCGGCGCGCGGCGCACCGCGTCGAGAATCACCAGGCGGTCGGCGTTCTCGGCGCAGTACTGCTCGACGTCGCTGAGCTTGGCGAGGTCGCTCGGCCGCTCCAGGTCCACGTAGACGGCGTCACGCTCCGCGGCGACCTCCTGCGCCAGGGTGTCTTGCCGACCTGTCGCGGCCCGATCAGCACCACCGCGGCGTGCCTGTCCAGGAGCCGACGGAGCGTCGGCTTGAGGCGCCTGTCGATCATCATCCATGCAAATGTAACTCATGAATCAATATCTGCATGGTTCGTGCGCGCGGACAAACCGCCAGTGCCGTCTTGTGCGGCTCGTTGCTCGTGTCGCGAGCCAGAGTCGGGCCGCCGGTTCGGGCAGGGTGAGTTTCTTCACGGCAGGCCGAGGTCGCGCGTCCTCGATTGCTGCTGCATCCAGCCCGTGCTCATCGCGTTGAGCCAGCGGATGAGCTCCCACGCCGGGAGCTCGAGCTCGTGGATCCACCACGCGAGGTCTTGCAGGCTGTAGCCGCCCTCCTGCTCCGCTTTCATGATCAGCAGTCGGCTCGACTCGGTGGCGACGGTTCGGGCGATTGCATCGGCCCTCGGCCCCCGGGCCCTTGCCTTCATGACCCGTTCCACCTCGGCCGCCGTGGGCTTTTGCCGCCACCCGTTGCACGATCCGTGCACGAGGGCGTCGAGTGCCGGGCACGGCTCGCCGGCCGCGCGGGTCCGGGCGTTCTGGTCGCTGTTCCGGAACCATCCCGATTGCGCCGGGAAGTGTTCGGCCGGTGACAGCGTTATCTCTTCGTTCGCGGTTTCCTCGCGAAGCCGTCGTCTCGCCTCTTGTCGCACCCAGCGCTGCCGATCGTCTCGATGGTCGTCGGCGGTCCGCGTCCGGTGTTGCTCGGCCATCGTCGATCTTCTTGATTCTGTTGATCGTAACGTCGTGGACGTCCAAGCTGCGTGCACGAAGGCGTTCAACCGTCCAGAAGGCGCAGGATCGCGACGCCGAGCGCGGATCCGGCTACGATGGCGCCGAGCGTCCAGCGTAGGCGGTGCGTCTCGGTGTGGGCCTGCTGTTCGCCGAGTTTGGCGATGGCGGTGTGAACGCCGGCAATCTCGGTGTGAACGCCCGCAACCTCGGTCCGCACGTCGGCGAAACCGGTGCGGAGCTCGGTCCGCAACTCGGCGATCTCGCCAGTCAGGCGCTTGTCGAGGTTCGCCAGCTCGACCCGTACCGCCGCGATCTCGGTGCGCAATTCACCACGAACGTCGGCCAGACCCGCGTTGAATTGGTCGGTGGTGACGAGCGAGTCGTGGTCGGCCATGTCTCCAGCATACCCCGACACCCCTCCGCGTTGACCACTTCCGTCACCTGTCGGTCATCGCCGCACCGCGCTGCTCTACTTCGCGGCCTCCCGCTGCACGAACCGTAGCGACACCCCGCACGCCGCCGCGATCTTCGTCACCGTCCCCAGGCGGGGGTCCCGGTTTCCCGACAGGCCGCGGGAGAGGGCCACGCGGTCGCCCTGACGGACCGTGCCCGGCGAGGTTATCATTTCGCTCGATGGGCCTCGTCCGCATCGGTTCGCGCCGCGCGGCGGCCGCGTTCGCGTTCCTGCTCGCCGCGCCGGCCGCTGCCGCAGCCCAGACGGAACTCCAGTACCAGTACGGCAACTTCGTCAACCCGTTCACGGGAGAGCGGCACTACGCGTCGGTCCTCACCTTCCAGAACGCGTCGCGCTGGTCGCTCGGCGACAGCTTCATCTTCCTCGACTGGACCGACGACCACGGCGCCGACGGGTTCAACGAGAAGAGCATGTACGGCGAGTGGTACCCGACGCTGAGCCTGGGCCGGGTGACCGGGCGCACTATCGGCTTCGGGCCGATCCGGGACGTGGCCCTCATCGGCGGGCTCAACTTCGGCAACGAGGCGAACATCTTCAAGGTGGTGCCGGGGGGGCGGCTCTCGTGGGACGTGCCCGGCTTCTTCTTCCTCAACACCGACTTCGGCGCCGCCTTCGACAAGAGCAGCGGGGTGGCGGGGGGCGGGGCGCCCCGCACCGGCGTGAGCTTCGTCCTCGACGTCAACTGGGCCGCCGGGTTCGACCTCGGCGCGCAGTCGTTCGTGTTCACCGGCCACGCCAAGTACATGGGCGCCGCGATCGACGAGCTGGGCGATCGCGAGAGGGCGTCGCTCCTCGCGCAGCCGCAGCTCGGCTGGGACGTCGGCAAGGCGGCGACCGGCCACGCCGGCCAGCTCTTCCTCGGGGTGGAGTACCAGTACTGGCGGAACAAGCTCGGCGTGGACGACGGCGACAACGTCGCGCAATTGTGGTTGATGTGGCGGCTGTGACGGTTGCGGGGGCGCGCCGCGGACTCGTGCGCGAGCCGGCCGGGAGGCATTCGATCCGGAGGGGGGCCAACGGGGGTCGGACACGAGTCGAGCCCGGCGCCGGATGCTCCGTTCGAGCCCGAGGTGGACGCCCGCGAATCCGGTCCGGACGAGTTGCCGCCGGCACGAGAGCGGCGGACCCGTCGATGGCAGGCGAATCGACCCGACCCGCCCTGCGGATCCTGCTCTCGTTGGGCCTGGTTCTGTGGGTCGTGACTTCCGCATCGGGGCAGGACTGGCGGACCGGGCCGCAACCTCCGCCTGGCGGCCAGGGAGTCGGGCAACGTCATCAACCCGCATCGGGGCAGGACCGTCGGACCGGGCCGCAACCGCCGGAGGTCCCGGCCGGGCAGGACGAACCGGATCGAGCGGGACCGGCGCCGACGGCGGAGGGTCCCCAATCCGACGAGCCGGAAGCGCAGCCGTCCCCGCGGTTCGACGAGGAGGTCGTCGTCGTCGGCAGCCGCGCCCAGCCGCGGTCGGTCACCGAGTCGACGGTGCCCATCGACGTCGTTCCCGCCGCCGACGTCGTGCGCCAGGGTGGGTCGAACCTCGCCGACCAGCTTCGGGTGCTGGTCCCGTCGTTCCACGTCAACCCGCAGGAGGACGGCGACATGGCCGCCGTCGTCCGCCCCGCGAGCCTGCGGGGGATGGCCCCCGACCACACGCTGGTGCTCGTGAACGGGAGGCGGCGCCACCGCGGCGCGGTCATCACCTGGCTGGGCAACGGCGTGGCCGACGGCGCGCAGGGGCCCGACGTCTCGACCATCCCCGGCATCGCGCTGCGGCAGATCGAGGTGCTGCGCGATGGGGCGGCGGCGCAGTACGGGTCGGACGCCATCGCCGGGGTGCTGAACTTCCTGCTCAAGGACGACCGCTCGGGCGGCCGCGTCGAGGTGCGCAGCGGGACGCATGGGGCCGGCGACGGCCGGCAGTACGCCGTCGCCGCCAACGCCGGCCTGCCGCTGGGCGGGACCGGCTTCGCCAACCTGAGCCTCGAGTACGGCAACACCGCCTCGACCGACCGCAGCGTGCAGCGGGCCGACGCGGCGCGCCTCGTCGCGGCCGGCAACCGCGACGTCGGCGACCCCGCTCAGCAGTGGGGGTCGCCGGAGGTCGACGACGACCTCAAGCTCTTCGCCAACCTCGGCCACCTGTTCGCGAACGGCGTGCAGGCGTATGGCCACGCGGGCTTCGCGCGCCGCGACGTGCTGACGTTCTTCTACTTCCGGAACCCGAACACGCGGGGCGGCGTGTTCAGCGGCGACGGCGGCCGCACCCTGCTCGTGGGCGACGTGCTGGCCGCGCGCGGCGAGGGCCCGGCGGGCTGCCCCACGGTGGCGGTCACCGGCGACGTGCCCGATCCGGCCGCCCTCCGAGCCGTCTTCGACGACCCCCACTGCTTCTCGTTCCAGGAGCGGTTCCCGGGCGGCTTCACGCCGCGCTTCGGCGGCCTCGCGCAGGACGCCTCGGTGGTCGGCGGTCTGCGCGGACAGCTCGCGGGCGGCGTCCTCTGGGACGCGAGCGTCAGTGCCGGAGCGAACACGGCCGACTTCTCGATGCGCAACACCGTCAACGCCTCGCTCGGGCCCGAGACGTCCACGACGTTCGACACCGGCCTCTACGGACAGCGCGAGGTGGGCGTCAACCTCGACCTGAGCCGCGCCCTGGGCGACCGCGTCCACGTCGCCGGCGGCGTCGAATGGCGGAACGAGCAGTTCCGCATCGGGCTCGGGCAGCCCGAATCGTGGCGGCAGGGCCCCTACGCCGCGCAGGGCTTCAGCGTCGGCTCGAACGGGTCGCCGGGGTTCGGCCCCATCGCGGCCGGCGTCTGGAACCGCGCCAACGCCGCGGTGTACGGCGACGTCGAGCTCCGCGGCGCCTCGCGCGGCTGGATGGTGGGGACCGCCGCCCGCTACGAGCACTTCGCCGACTTCGGCGCCACCGTGAACGGCAAGCTCTCGGCCCGTGTTCCGGTGTCGGAGCGCGTCGCCCTGCGCGGCAGCCTCGGCACCGGGTTCCGGGCCCCGACCCCCGGCCAGCAGAACGCGTTCAACGTCTCGACCCAGTACGTGCTCGCGCTCGACGATCTGGTCAACAACGGCACCATCCCCTCGACCTCCGCCGTCGCCCGGCTGCGCGGCGGCCGTCTCCTCACGCCCGAGCGCTCCGTCAACCTGACCGTCGGCGCGGCTGCCGACGGCGGCCCCTTCACCCTGACCGCCGACTACTTCCGGATCGACCTGGCCGACCGCCTGACCCTCAGCCGGTTCTTCGCGCTCGAGGCGGCCGAGGTCGAGGGGCTGGTCGCGGAGGGCGTCACCAGCGCCGGCGACCTGTCGAACTTCCGCTTCTTCACCAACGACCTCCGGACCCGGACCCAGGGGGTCGACATCGTCGCCGCCTGGACCCCGCCCGCCCTCGCCGGCGCGACCACGATCAGCCTGGTCTTCAACCACACCGACACCGCCGCTACCGACTTCAATCCGGCCCTGCTCAATCCCGACCAGATCGTGGATCGCATCCGGATGCTGGAGGAGGCGCTGCCGGACACCCGCTGGAGCGCCGCTGTCGACCAGTCCGTCGGCCGTGGCACCCTGCTCGCCCGTCTGAGCTACTACGGCGGCTGGTACGACCGGCGCGACACGCACCGCTACCGCGGCAAGCCGATCGTGGACCTCGAGCTCGCCTGGCCCCTCGGCGACGCCGTCGCCCTCGCGGTCGGCGCCCGGAATGCCCTCGACACGTATCCGGACATGAACCCCAACGCCGGCCGGCTGGGCAACCGCTATCCGCCCTCCACCCCGTTCGGCTTCGACGGCGGCTTCTACTACACCCGCCTCGACTACCGGTGGGGGACCGCCGACTGAACTCCTCGCCGATCGGCCTGCCGGCGAGCACGAGGCCCGGCGCCGGCAGATCGGGGCCGCCGGCGCCGGCATCGGAGCCGGTCTCGACTCCCTGCACCAGGGCTCGCGGGTCGTCTACCGCGCGGCGCCCTCCGACCGGCGCCTCGCGGTTTCTCCCGTCGTGTCGCCCGGACGCCAGGGCGTCTCGGTGTCGCTGGGCTTCTGAGACTCAGCGCGCGGCGCCGGCCTCGCGGCCCGCCTGCCAGAGGGTCCAGTTGGCGTTGACGGTCGACGCTCGTCCGCCGCCCTCGAACACGAGCAGCCGCGTGGCCACCTTGTCGATGAAGAACCGGTCGTGGCTGACCACGATGACCGCGCCGGGGAAGTTCACGAGGGCCCGTTCCATCACCTGCGTGGCGGTGACGTCGAGGTGGTTGGTCGGCTCGTCGAGAATCACCACCGGCGCCCCCGACAGCAGCGACACGGCCAGGGCGACGCGGGCCCGCTGGCCGCCCGACAGGGTTCCGATCTCCTGCTGCAGGTCCATCTCGGAGAACTGAAGGAGCTCGAGGAACCGGTGGACCTGCTTGCGCGGGGCCCGGTGCGCGAGCCCCTCGACGTTGACCTTCCGGGTCACCGTCGCCTTCGGATCGAGGCCGTCGAGGACGACGTTGTAGTCGACCCAGGGGTCGCCGAGCTTCCAGTGCACGCGGCCCGCGTCGGGCGCCACCTCGTTGCGCAGCACCCGCAGCAGCGTCGTCTTGCCGCAGCCGTTGGGGCCGACGACCACCAGCCGATCGCCCCGGTGCAGGGTGAAGTCGAGACCGGCGAACAGCGTCTGCCCGCCGTAGCCCTTCGAGAGCTGCGTCACCTCGCAGAGCTCGTCGGCGGTGCGCATGCCCCGGTAGATTCCCGTCACGATGGTGTCGACCTCGCGCGGCGTCTGCTGCTTGCGGATGTTCGCGAGCCGGCGGGCGAGGGCCCGGCCCGGGTTCCGGGCCGCCTCGCGCCGGTCCTGAATCGCCTCGGCCTCGAAGGCGAGCAGCTCCTCCTCGTGCCGGAACTCGCGCTCGAGCTGACGGGTCTTGCCCCGCTTGCGGCGCACGAACTCGACGAAACCGCAGTCGTACTCGTGGAACCGGTGGTTCTGAATCTCGACCACCCGGTTGACGGCCAGGTCGAGGAAGTGGCGGTCGTGCGAAACGACGAGGGCGGCGCCCCTGAACTGCCTGAGCCAGCTCTCGACCCACGCGAGCCCGTCGAAGTCGAGGAAGTTCGTGGGCTCGTCGAGCAGCAGCACGTCCGGCGCCTCGAGCAGGATTCTCGCCAGCGCCGCCCGGTTCCGCCATCCTCCCGACAGGTGATCGATCGGCATCGTGCGGTGCCGACGGCTGAACCCCAGCCGGCTGAGCGCGGTGCCGATGCGGTGCTCGTACGTCCACCCGTCGCGGTGCTCCATCTCGGCCGTCAGGGCTTCGTACCGCTTCAGCAGCCGGTCCTGCCCGTCTCCGGCGCCCCCCTCCGCGAGCGCGCGGGCGACGTCCGCCATGTCCGCCTCGATCCGCCGGATCGGCTCGAACACCTCCTGCAGCACCGCGTCGATCGACGCCTCGCCGCTCAGCTCCGAGAACTGCGAGAAGTAGCCGATGCGGAGGTCGGCCGCCACCACGATCTCGCCCTCCGACGGTTCCTCCCGCCCCAGAATCAGTCTCAGCACCGTCGTCTTGCCGGAGCCGTTGCGCCCGAGCAGCCCGGTCCGGTCGCCGGGGCCGAGGCGGTAGAAGACATCGCGGAGCACCTGCTTCCGCCCGTACCGTTTGGACACCTGCCGCAGGCGGATGAGGCTCATGGGACCGTTCCGGAAGGCGCGTCGCGGGGATGCGGGGGGCGTTTCGTCGCCTGGTGTATGCTCGTCATGGCGTCCGCCCGAGCCGTGTGACGCCGTGGGAACAGGGGGGCTTGGCTGCGGGTCGCCAGACGATAATCAACGTGGAGATGTGCCAGTCAGAACCTCGATTGAGACCGTCGTGCCGATATAGGTCCGAACTCTGACATCCCTGTAATCTTCACTGTCGACCGTCCTGGCCGGCCCGGCCCTCAAGGTCTGTTTGTTCAGCCGGCGATTCTCGCAGATGATCAAGTAACCGGTCTCCATCCCGTCATCATCGAACGGAGCCTCGCGCTCGACTTCGCACACGGTGCGGAGGTACGCCAATAGCGGCAGCGAACGGCGCACCTGTTCTCTCGCCCTCGGTTCCCAGGTGGCCTTGAGCTCTACGAGAATCGCGTGCGTGCGACCGCTCACTTCCGCGACCAGCAGGTAGTCGCAGATCAGGTTCAGGCCGGCTTGCAGGTCGAGCCGCGGAACGTGACCCACCCCGCCAGCTCCCAAACGTATTGCAGTGATCGGTACTCTGGCCAGGACCTGCACCTGCATTCCGGATTGCTCGTCCGTCAGGAGTACCCCGTCGGCGTTCGAGGGAGCGAGCGCGAGGCCCTCCACGGTTCCCGGCAGTTCGGAGACGAGTGACATGTCAACCGTGCGATTGTTGCGTCAAGCGCATGGCCAGCTCGTTGGCCACGTCGTTTATCTTGTTGATGGTCTCATCGAAGTTCGGCATGTCGATACCGAGTTCGTCGATCTGGCATCGGGTCAGGCCGTTCGCTTGCGCTATGTACGCCCGGATCCGTTCCGGCGCGATGCAGTCGTCCTTGGCATACCCCAGTCTCCTCATCACGCTCGCTCTCTTGTCGAACCTGGAACTCAACATGATCAGGTTGTTGAGCTCCTTGATGAGATAGTCGCTGTGGGTGGTCAGCAACACCCTCATTCCAGCGCGCACGAGTCTCGCCAGCAATCGCGCCAGCAGTATCTGGTTGGCCGTGTCGAGATGGCTCTCGGGCTCGTCGATGATCAGCAGGTGGTTTCTTCGCGCCACATGACGCAGGAAGAAATAGAAGTCCGACAGTCCACGGGCGGATGAAGACGCAAGATGCAGCGGAATGGCGAAACGGCGGTCTCCGCGTGAGACAGACCGAAACTCGATACCACTACGAGTGACGGCATAGTATCCGTTCATCAATTTCTTGATGTCATGGAAGAAACCGTCGTCATGGATTTCGCTGCGTTGTTTTGGTAGATCCGGAATACTCCGCGTGTAGTCGATGTTGTCCTTGACGGGGCGCGCGTAACGACTGACCGCCTCACTGATGAACAAGAATGGATCGATGTCCTTGCTCTTTCTCTCGCCGTCCCCGAGTTTTTGCAGGAGGTCGACAAGTTGGCTCCTTTGAAAGTCCAGCTCGCGGTAAAAGAGCGAGATTCCGATGCGCTCCGCAGAAAGCACGAACGGATCCGACGGCAGGTCGGGAAACAGGAAACGCAGATACTGGCGCCACAGGCGACGCCGCAGAGCTGCCGGGTGAATCCGTTTGTTTCCGGGCTGAACACCATCGACTGCAAGGGTCGTCCCGTTGTAGCGGAGCGACGGCACATCTTCCGGTCCCGGGATGACCTCGCGTCCGGGAAACTCTGTGCCCAGCTTTACACCCATGGAAGCACTGTCGAATCTCTCGGGTGAGGAGCTGAAAACGGCGGCCAAGCCGCTCGGGGAGAACCGTTTGGTCAACGCGTTCATGGCCGCGTTGCGCTCGCGGTTCAGATCGTCGGGATCCACGGAGAGCTCAGCCTGGCCGTTTCGAGCCATCTGGTCGCTGATCTGCTGGAACGCCGGGTACAAGTTCGCCCAACGAGAACGCGCGGACGCAGGCGTTCTGGCAAATGCGACGGCGGGTCCGGGCCAGTCTTCCCACGTCTTCAGGAAGCCGTAGAGCGTGTAGACGAGGTAGGTCTTGCCGGTGTTGTTGCGGCCGGCGATTAACGTGAGGTCACCGAGCTCCAGTTCGGCACTCTCGATGGGACCGATGTTGCGGAACGTGAAGGTGAGCGGCGTTCGGTCCGTGGGAATGGCGCTGGACATGACGCGGTTCTCGGGTCGTCGGTGACCGGCCGCCGTGCGTCCCGGGTGTTCGTGGGAGCCGTCGGTGCCGGAGGTCGACACGGCTGCATCGAGCACGGGCTGCACGGACGATGCCACGCGGATAGGGCTGCCGCCACGACAAGGCTGCGGACGGGCCGCTACAGGGGCCAGTCGCGGAGGATGCGCTCGGTCTCCTCGAGGTGCGTGCTCTCGTCGCGGATGAAGTCTTCGAGCTGCACCGCGAGGCCCTTGTCGCCGTAGGCCTCGGCTTCCTGCGCCCGCACGGTGTAGCCCCGCATGGCGTGGGCCTCGGCCTCGACGACGGCTTCGAGCATGGCGCGGTTGCCGTCGGGCAGCGCGACCTCGCGCGGCACGGTCGTCGGCTTGCCGCCCAGCGACACGATCTTGTTGGCGAGGAACTGGGCGTGCAGTTGCTCGTCGGCGACCTCGGCCAGGAAGAACTGCGAGAGCTGGGGCCGGTAGGGGCCGGTGGCGCGGGCGGCGTAGAGGATGTACTGGATCATCGCGCCGAGCTCGTCGGCGAGGTCCTGGTTGAGCTTCGCGATCAGTTCGTCCTTCGTCAACGGTCTCTCCTTGGCGGCCTCGTCAATCGCTGGCCCACGATCATCCCTGGGGCCAGCAATCGACACGAAGTTGCCGCGCTCAGCGGCGCCCCGCGGCCCTTGCGGCCTTGCGCGTCCCGCACATGGCAAGCTGATTCTGTCCGCGGCCTTGGCGGACGGCGCCCCGGGTGCGGCCCCGAGGCGCCGGTGCTTCCTCGCGGGCGCCATGTGGCGTCCGCGGCGTCAGTCGACGATCGCCTGGTAGACCAGCGACCGCACCTTCTGCTGGTCGTCGAGGCCGATGGCCGGGATGATTTGCGTCAGGTACACCACCACCATCTCCTCCTTCGGGTCGGCCCAGTAGGTGGAGTGGTAGGCGCCGCCCCAGCCGAACTCGCCGGCCGAGCCGGGCAGGCCGGCGGCGGCGGGGTCGTGGGTAATCGAGAAGCCGAGGCCGAAGCCCTGGCCGGGGCGGAACGGGATGCCGCCGAGGTGGTCGCTCAGCATCGACTCGACGGTCTTGCGCGAGAGGACGCGGGTGCCGTCGAGCTCGCCGCCGTTCAGCATCATCTGCAGGAACGTGGCGTAGTCGGTGGCCGTCGACAGCAGGCCGGCGCCGGCCGAGAACGCCTTGCGGGGACCCTCGACGTAATGTCCCTGGCCCACCATGTGGCCGGGGTCGGGGGCCCGCTCGAAGCTGCCGCCGTCGCCGACCGACGAGTAGACGGTGGCGAGGCGGCCCAGCTTGCCGTCGGGCAGGAAGAAGTGGGTGTCGTTCATCCCGAGGGGCTCGAACAGCCGCTCGGTGAGGAACTCGCCGAGGGTCTGGCCGCTGATCTTCTCGATCATCGCGCCGAGGATGTCGGTGTTGTAGCCGTAGATCCACTGCTCGCCGGGGTGGGCGTCCATCGGCAGCTCGGCGAGTCGGGCCATGGTGTCGCCCACCGTCTCGTCGCGGTCGGCGAAGTACCAGCCGGTGATGCCCGCCTCCTCCCACGCGTCGGCGACCGGCCCGCGGGCGCCCAGCAGGCCCATGCCGTAGCTGATGCCGGCGGTGTGGGTCAGCAGGTCGCGGATGGTGACGGGCCGGCGGGCCGGCACCACGTCGTAGCCGCCGTCGTCGTTGGGCTCGGCCACGGTCGTCTCCGCGAACGCGGGCAGGTACTTGCCGACCGGATCGGTGATCAGCAGCTTGCCCTCCTCCTGCAGCAGCATGACCCCGACGCTGGCCAGCGCCTTGGTCTGCGACGCGATGCGGAAGATGCCGTCGGACGGCATCGGCGCCTCGGCCTCGACGTCGCGCCAGCCGATGCCCTCGCGGTAGGCGATCTTGCCGCGCCGCACGACGATGGTGACGGCGCCGGCGAGCCGGCCCTCGTCGACCATCGTATCGAGGGCGAGGCTCAGGCGGTCGAGCCGCTCCGACGACATGCCCACCTCTTCCGGCTCGACCCGGACCAGCCCCTGGGCGGCCCCGGTCTGGGGAACGAGCAGCAGGGCGAACACGACGGCGAGCGCCGTCAGGCGAATGCGTGATCTCATGGCGTTACCTCGATCTTTCGTCGATCTCGACGGGTAGAGTTCCGGACGCGGATTCCTGCTTCAATGATAGCCCGTGACGGCGGTCGCGCAGGTAGAGCGGCCCGCGGCGACGGCGGCTTGCCGGCGGCGGGGGCAAGCCGACGCGTGCCGGCGTCGGTCGTCCGCGGCGCGGTCACCGGGACCGGATCTGCTCGCACCAGTCGCGCAGCGCCCGGCGGTCCCGGGCGAAGTCCTCGGCGTAGTGGTAGCGGTCGAAGGTCGCCGGCATCCGCAGGTCGATCAACGGCATCCAGTGCGGGAGGTGCTCTCGCTGGAGGGCGCGCTTGTCCTCCAGCGTCGGCGGACCGAGTGCACCGCTATCGACCTTCACGCTGCCGTGAGGTCATCGCCCGCCGGCGTCAGTAGCGGAACAGTATCCGCAGCTTGGTGAAGAGCGCCCGGTTCGTGCGCCGGAAGGCCGTCGGCTCGAAGTACCGCGGGTCGTGCACGTCGATCGCGTCCTCCTGCCGGAAGTGGTCGTCGTAGCCGAAGTAGAACACGGTCAGGGCGTTGATGCGGTAGGTCAGGAGGAGGTTCGTGCCCCGGGTTCCGCGGAACGAGTCGAACTCGGTGATGTTCCGCAGCAGCAGGCGGTCGGTGAACGTGAACGTCGAGAGCGCCCGCAGCACGCGCACGTTGAACACCTCCTGGTCGCCGCCGGCGCGGACGTCGAAGAACCGGCTGGTGACGAGGTTGAGCTGCGAGGTGAACCGCGGGGCGGGCCGGATGGTCGCGGACAGCGTGGCGCTGTTGCCGCGCCCGAGATACGGGTTCTCGCGGTCGACGTAGTAGATCTCGTCGCCCCACCGCAGGCTGCCGCCCAGGGAGAACAGGCGGCTCGTGCTGACGAACGTGGACAGGTCGTAGTTGCGGCGGTCGAAGTCGACGCCCCCGAACCGCTCGTGGGCCTGGACGGCGTTCGCGGTGACGTTGACGTTCCGGCTGAAGTTCATGTTCAGCCCGAGGTCGACGTTCTCGTCCTCGAGGATGCCGGCGTGGGTGTAGCTGGCCTGGTAGCGGAGGCTCGGTCCCCAGTCGATGATCCAGCTCTCCGGCCACCACCGGTATCCGACGTTGGCGGCCCCGAGTTGCTGGTCCACGCGCTGGAGAAATCCCACGTCGGTGCGGAAGTCGGGATCGATGCGCGCCGCGTACAGGGACCCCACCAGGTGACGCCCCTCGTGCTGGAGGAAGGCGCCCATCATGGGCCCCTCCCGCTCGACCCCCTGCTCGTCCCGGTGCTGCGAGCGGAACGCGACCAGGTTCAACCGGCTGGCCCGGCCGAGCCGGAACTGCGCGTCGGCGCCGGCCACGCGGCTGTGCACGTCGAGGAACTCGCGGTCGGTGACGAGCGTCCCGACGTGCGACTCCGAGTAGAGGTCGTAGCGCGCCCGGCCTATCAGCACCCGGGCGTTCTCGCCGTACCCGCGCTCGTCGGGGTCGCCCCGTCTCCCCGGCGCCTCGTCGTCGGTCGCCATCACCCCGAGGGTCGTGTTCCCCACCTTGCCCGTCAGCTTCGCCCCCAGGTTCGGGTCGACGAGGGTGCGCGTGTGCACGAGGTCGACGGGTGAGGGGAACTCGAAGATCTCGGCCCCCTCCAGGAAGAACGGCCGCAGCTCGGGGAAGAACAGGGGGAACCGCTGGTTGACCTCGATCTGCGGCAGGTCCGACTCGATCTGCGAGAAGTCGGGGTTGCCGGTGAAGTCGGCGGTCAGGTTCGACGTGATGCCGTACTTGACGTTCAGGCCCATCTCGGGGTCGGTGCTCCGGTCGACGAGCGCGCCCGTGCCCCGGTCGAACAGCTCGTAGCCGATGGCGGTGAACGACGGCAGGATCTCGAGGTTGCGGCTGGTGGAGAGGTCGGTCATGCCCTCGAGCACGCCCATCTGCCCCATGAAGCTCTGGACATCGCGCGACATCGGGGCCCAGACCACGTTCTCCTGGTCCTTCCCCTTGATCTCGCGCACGATCTGGAACCCCCAGCGGTGCTCGACGCCGGGCGGCTGCTCGGGGTAGCGGAAGCTCTTGAACGGGATGGCCATCTCCGCCGTGTAGCCGTCGTCGACGATCTGCGCGCCGCTGTAGAACAGGGCGTCCCACGACCGGTCGGCGACGGGAATGGGGCCGCCCCGGGTCTGGCCCGCGTTGATCACGCCGTCGCCCTGCACGTTGTAGCCGTTCAGGTCGAAGTCGTAGCAGCGCTGCTGATCCATGAACGGGTCGAGGTAGACGGTGATCAGGTCGTCCTGCCACGTGGTGTCGCGGTCGGCGCGGCTGGCCCGCATGATGCCCGGGTCGGCATAGTGCAGGTAGAACGCGAAGTAGACGTGGTCGCGGTCGTAGGCGATGTAGACCTCGGTCTCCTCGGTCGCGGGCGCGCCGTCGAGGGGCGACTGCTGCACGAACTCGGAGAGCATGGCGGCGGTGCGCCACACCTCGTCGTCGAGGCGGCCGTCGATGGTCGGCGGCGCGTCGGTGCGGGTGGCCCGGATCCGGGGCCGGCTGGTGAGCATCCCGTAGCCGGCCCCGGACACCCCGGTCGTGGAGTCGTCCACGCGCGGCCGGTCGGGCCCGTGGGGCCCCATCGGGAAGCCGGCGCCGGACTGGGCGTGGAGGTCGGCGCCGGCGCCGGCCGCGAGGCACAGCGCGAGCGCGGGAATCGTGGGCAGTCTCGACATGGGTCGACGTGGATCGTTCGGAGCCGGGGGTCTCGCGCGGGGGCGTCCTGAGCTTGGTCGGTCGCCCCAGGGTCTTCAGGGTCGTTGGGGGCCGGCCTCGGTGCTTCCCTGATCCTACTCGACGCTACGGCCCGCGGGAGGGCCGATTGGGGGCCGCCCCGGCCGCCGGGACGCGGCGCCTGGCCGCGAGAGAGCCGATTGGGGTACCGCCCCGGCCGCCGGGGCGCGGCGCCCGGCCGCGAGTGCGGTGCCAGGCCTCGGCTGCCGGGACGCGGCGCCTGGCCGCGTAGAGAGCCGATTGGGGTGCCGGCCTCGGCCGCCGGGGCGCGGCGCCCGGCCGTCGCGAGAGCCGATTGGGGTCCGCCCTCGGCCGCGGGCGCATCCAGGGGCCCCTGCGCACCGAGCCGATATCATTCTCGCGCCATGCCCGACCCCTGTGACGTCTGCGGCGCGGCCGGCGACATGCGTCCGCTCCTCGAGGCGGCGCTGCACGGGGTCGGGGCGGTGTGGATCCGGCAGTGCGCCGGCTGCGGCTTCCGGCAGGTCCGCCCGCGGCTCCCGCCCGCCGCCCTCGACGCGCTCTACGGCGCCGACTACTTCGACTCGGCGGCTGCCCACGGCTTCGCGGGGTACGCCCGCCAGCGCCAGCGCTACGAGCGCGACGCGTACTTCCTCGCCCGCGAGCTCCGGCGAATCGCGCCCGCGGGGCGGTTTCTCGAGGTCGGCAGCGCCCTCGGGTTCCTGCTCGCGGCCCTGGAGCCGATCACCGGTTGGGACGTGGAGGGCGTCGAGGTGTCGCCGTTCGGCGCCTGGTACGCCCGCGACCGGTTCGGGGCCGCGGTGCGCCGGGGAACCCTGGAGGAGGCCGGCCTGCCGGCGGACGCCTTCGACTACGTGCTGCAGAAGGACCTGCTGGAGCACGTCACCCACCCGCGGCGGCACCTGGAGGAGACGCGGCGCATCATGCGGCGGGGCGGGCGGCTCCGCGTCGTCACGCCCAACGGCGAGGCCGATCTGCGGCCTCTCCATCGCGCGTCGGCGGCGGGCGAGGACGACGAGCTGCCGCTGCTGGGCCAGGCGCACCTGTCGTTCTTCTCCCGGGCGCAGCTCCTCCGCCTGTTCGACAGCGCCGGGTTCCGGGTGCTGCGACTGCGGTCCATCGGGATACGCCGGGGCCTGCGGGCGCTCGGGGTGGTTCCGGGGTGGCGCAGCCGCGCGCCGGTCGTGCGCCGGGAGGCGCCGGCGCCGCAGGACCGGCCCGCCGCCGGCGCGGAAGGGCCGACCCCGCCGCACTGGGCGGATCAGGCGGCGCGAATCGACGCGGAGATCGCCGCGCACCACCGGCGCGTCAGGTCGTGGCCGCCGTACTTCCACTACCGCCGCCTCGCGAAGCGGCTCGACGCCCTGCCGGGCTCGCTGGCGATAGGCCAGGACTTCGACATCCTCGTCGAGAAGCGCTGACTCCACGGGACTCCTGCGGCGGCAAAGCAGGACTGAAGGCGCGCGGAAGCGTCGCGCGCCGCCACGCTACAGGGCCAGGACTCGCCTCAGCCCGTCGTCGACCCGCCGCATCAGTCTGGACGAGATGTGCCCGACCCGTCGGGAGAGATAGTCCTCGTCGAGCGTGACGATCTGTGTGACGTTCGCGACGGAGTCCCTCGGAAGCCCAGTGCTCTTCGCGGGAAGCAGGACGTTGCCGGGCATGTCGACGAGGCGCGCGTTCGACGTCAAGACCACCCCGAGGACGGTGCGGAGCCTGCTTCGGTTGAAGGCATCGGCTTGGATGATGAGGAGGGGATGAGGAAACCCGGGCTCGGACCCGCGAGGTTCGTCCAGGTCGGCCCACCACACGTCGCGCCGCGTGACTACCATTTCGTCCCGGACCCGACGCTTCGCGCCTGAGCCGCCCGCAACGCCGGGTCGACGCCGCTCGACTCGTCGGCGAGCACCTCGTTCAGCCTCGACGTGACGTCCGCGTCGCGGTGCTTGGCCAGATACTCGGCGAGAGCGACGGCGTACAGCTCGCTTCTCGACATGCCCTGACGCTTTGCGAGGTCGTTGGCCGACACGAAGAGATCGTCCGGAAGTGAAACGGCGGTCTTCATACCGGCATTATACCCCGGTTGTACCAGTCGGTGCTCCGCCCCGCCAAAGCCATGTGCGGCCCGGTGGTTGACATGGTATAGGTATATTTATATAGTTGCTATATATTTATTTCTATAGATACATGAGCCTCGACCACATCCTGCTCGGACTGCTGCGCGAGCCGGCCACCGGGTACGACCTCGGGAACGCGTTCAGCGAGAACGTTCGGCACTTCTGGTCGGCCGAGCTGAGCCAGATCTACCCGACCCTCAAGCGCCTCGAGCAGCGCGGGATGCTCCGCAGCCGGGTCGAGCCGTCGCCGAAGGGGCCGAAGCGACGCGTCTACACGCTGACGAACGAGGGCCGGGCCGAGCTGCTGGGCTGGCTGCGCGGCGACCCCGCGGTGGGGACGGAACGGTTCGCCTATCTGGCCCAGCTCTACTTCATGGACGCCCTCGGCGACATCCACGAGACCCGCGCGTTCATGACCGCCCTCCGGAGCCACCTGACCGGCTGGCTGGCGCAGCTCCGGGCGGTCGAGCACGATGTCGTCGCCACGCACGGCGGCGACCCGGCCCGGTACAGCGACGCGGGATTCCACCACTTCGCGGCGCTCCGGATGGGCATCCACTCCATCGGGTCGAAGGTGGCCTGGTGCGACGAGACGCTGGCCGCGATCGACCGGCGGCTGGCGCCCGCGCACGACGCGGGGACCGCGGCCCGCGACGAAACGTGGAAGGAAATGGAGCATCTGCTGTGACCACCATCCTCAGCCTGGCGATGAGCGCCCTGGTCCTGGCTCACGTCGCCACCGGGTTCGTCGGCCTCGCGGCATTCTGGATCCCGCTGTTCGCGAGGAAGGGCGGCCGGGTGCACGTGCAGGCGGGCCGCGTCTTCACGTACTGCGCCTACGTCGTGACGCTGTCGGCGGTCACCGCGTCGGCGGGACGCATCGCCGCCCTCCAGGCGCAGGGCCTCGGCCCCGCGGACCGGCCCGAGACCTACGGCTTCGCGCTCTTTCTCGGTTATCTGGGGTTGGCGACCTTCGCCACGGTGCGGCACGCGATACGCGTGGTCGAGACGAGGAGGTCGCCGGAGACGCTGCGGACGCCGTTCCACGAGGCCCTCGCCTGGGCGTCGATCGCCGGCAGCGCCGTCGTCATCGCGTTCGCGCTGAGGGTGTGGACCGACGTCTCGCCGATCCTGCTGGGGCTGAGCCCCGTCGGCCTCGTCACCGGGTCGGGCATGCTGCGGCTGATGCGCCGCCCCGGCGCGCGGCGCATGGGCTGGTTCTACAGCCACCTGGGGTCGATGCTCGGGGGCGGCATCGCCTTCCACACCGCGTTCGCCGTCTTCGGGGCGCAGCGCCTCTGGGTCTACGAGCTCGCGGGACCCCTCGCCGTCGTGCCGTGGCTCCTGCCGACGGCCGTCGGCATTCCCGCCATCGTCGTCTGGACCCTGTACTACCGGCGGAAGTTCGAACGCCCGGCGCCGGCCGCGGCCTGACGGTGCTGACGCCGAGGGAGACCCGGGCTCCGCGCCGCGGCAGGTTCGAGCCCGGCGCCGGCCGTGGCCTTGAGCGGCTGGAGGTCGTGCGGGTCGCGTTCAGGAATCGTCGAGTCTGCCGGGAAACAACGTAGCCGAAGACGTTCGCAGGGGAACTCTGCAGGTCGTAGCGGAAGTGCAGGCGACAACGCCCTCGGCTTCAGGGCTCTGCGTCTGCCGCGGCTCGTCACAACCGCACGACCTACTCCACCCGAAGGGCGGCCATCGGATCGATGCGGGCCGCCCGGCGACCCGGCAGCCAACAGGCGAGGAGCGCGACGCCGGCCAGCACGAGGGGGGCCGCGACGAGAGTCAGCGGGTCGTCGGTTTCGACGCCGAACACGAAGCTGTCGAGGAGGCGGACCGACGCGGCGGAGGCGAGCAGGCCGAGGAGCGCCCCGGCCGCGACGAGCCCGGCTCCCTGGCGGACGACCAGGGCCACGACGGCGCCGCGCTGCGCGCCGAGGGCCATGCGGAGCCCGATTTCACGGCGGCGTTGCGACACGGTGTAGCTGAGCAGGGCGTAGATGCCGAAGGCGGCGAGGAACAGCGCGAGGCCGGCGAAGAACCCGACGCAGACGGCATAGAAGCGGGGTTGCGCGACGGCCGCCGACAGTCTCGCGTCCATCGTCATGACGTCTTCGATGCTCGCGGCCGGATTCACCGCGGCCACCGCCTCGCGAAGAAACGGAACGACGGCCGCCGGATCGCCGGCCGTCCGCACGGCGACCACCGAGGTGAAGGACGACATGCCGACCAGCAGCCCCGCGTGTTCGAGCTGGTGCAGCGGCACGTATGCCTCGGCCTGCGACTCGTCGATGGTCAGCCCGGTGTAGCGGACGTCGGCCACGACGCCGATCACCTCCCACGGGTCGGAGCCGGCGCCGACCGGCAGCAGGCGTCGTCCGACGGCAGGCTCGCCGCCGAAGAGCTCGCGAGCGAGCGTCTCGTTCACCACCAGCACCAGCGGGCTCTCGGCCCCGTCCAGCCGGGTGAACGCGCGCCCGCTCCGGAGACGCAATCGCATCACGTCGAAGTAGCCCGGGCTGACCACGTTGACCCGAGCCTGTTGGAGGTCCCGGAGGTCGGTCGGAGGCGCGGTGCCCGCCACCCGGAAAACGGCTGCGTTCCCGCCGCCGGACGCGAGGGGCAGGCGTGACGAAACCCCCACCGCTTCGACATCGGGGAGCCCGGCCAGCCGGTCCATCCCTTCCGCCAGCGATGCCTGGAAGCGCCGGCCGGCCGCCAGCATCGACTCCGGGGTCACGTCCGGTCGGAACGTGATGTCGGGGTTCCGGATGCCGGCGGCGATCACGTTGGCCGGGTCGTAGCCGCGATCGACGGTGACGAGCCGCACGAAGCTGCGCAAGAGCAGCCCCGCCCCCGTCAGCAGCACGAGGGCCAGGGCCACCTGGGCCACGGCGAGCGTGGCGCGAGCCCGGTTCGAACGGAGCAGTCGGAAGCCGCCCGTCGACTGCTCGTTCCCTTCGTTGAGGGTACGCGCCAGGTCGAGCCGCGACCACTGGAGGGCCGGCGCGGCGCCGAACAGCAGTCCGGCCGCGATCGACAGTCCGAAGGTGAACGCGAGCGTCACGGGGTCGACGCCCGCCTCGTCGAGCCGCGCGATGTCGCCGGGAACGAGCGCCGGCACCGCGCGCAGCACCATCGACGCCGCGGCGAGCCCGAGCACGCCGCCGCCCACGCCCAGCATCACGCTCTCGGTCAGGAGCTGCCGGACGAGACGCCAGCGGCTCGCCCCGAGCGCGGCGCACACCGCCAGCGTCCGCCGGCGCGCAACCCCCCGCGCGAGCAGCAGCCCCGCCACGTTGATGCAGGCGATCAGCAGCACGAGGGCGGTCGCCAGGGTCAGGGCCAGAAGCGCCGGCCGATACGCGCCGACCATCTCTTCCAGCAACGGCGCGACCTGCACGGCGCTCTCGGACCGTTCCCCCTCCCGTCCCCCGCCGATGGCCATTACGGGAAGCTCGCTGGCGCTCCGGAGGCGAGTGCCGGCCTCGGCCGCCGCCTGTTCGGGCGACACCCCGGGCGCGAGGCGCCCAAGGGCGTCGAAGGCCATCATGACCGTCATGCGCGGTTGCCCCGCGTCGGCGGCCGCCGCCGGCGTGAACGGCGGAACGACGAAGGGTGTCCAGAGCTCGCTGTCGGGCTGCGGGAAATGGAAACCCTCGGGCAGCACGCCGACCACGGTGTGAGGATCGCCGTCGAGAGCCACGACGGCCCCCACGATGTCGGGGTCCGAAGCGAAGTGGTTGGTCCAGGCGCGTTGACTCAGCAGCACGACCCCGTCCGCTCCCTCTCGCGCCTCGGCCTCCGTGAAGAGCCGCCCGAGGCGGGGTGTCGCCCGCAGCAGCGGGAACAGCGCCGGCGAGACGGCGGCGCCGCGCAAGGTGACCGAGCCGTCCGGCCCCGCCCACTGCTGCGAGATCTCGCGGTAGGCCGCGAGGTGCTCGAACGCCTCGGCGTCCTGCAGGAGGGGCATCGACCGATTGGTGAGCATTCCTCTGCGAGCGCTCATCGACTCTCCCACCCGCACGATGCGCTCGGGGTCCGGATAGGGCAGGGGCCGCAGGAGCAGAGCGTGGACGACGCTGAACATCGCGGTGTTGGCGCCGATGCCGAGGGCGAGGGCGAGGAGCACGGCGAGGGTAAATCCGCGCTGGGCGGCGAGCCGCCGCGCCGCGGAGACGACATCCCGAAGCAGTGTATCCATATGGATCCAGAGCCCGCGTCGGGCGCGAGCCGGTCGGCCGGCGACGGCGGCCAGCGTCGAGAGGATGGGCGCGACCATGGTCGGCGTCCTCCCACCGAAGGAGTCGGCCGACGCTGGTGACCGTGTGGACAGCCGAGGGGCACAGCCCCCGGTGTCGCATCACTCCGGCGGTTCGCTGCCGCTCGAATCGCCGCCCGCCGCGGGCCGAAGCTCGTCTGCCGAGATACGCCCGTCGCCGTCGGTGTCGAGCATGCGCAACGACTGCGCCGCCGATTCGATCTCCGTCTCCGAGACCGTGCCGTCCTGGTCCGCGTCGAGCGTGGCCATGAGGGGTATCCGTACCTGCGGATCCCCACCACCGCCACCGGTTCCCTGCGGGGGTATCCGTACCTGCGGATCCCCACCACCGCCACCGGTTCCCTGCGACGGTGCTGCCGGCCCTTCTGTGCTTCCGGGCTCCCCGTCTCGGGGCTCCCCGTCTCGGGGCTCCCCGCCCTGCGCGGCCATCATCGCGGCGAGGATCTCCATCCCTGAAGCGGTGCCGTCCCCGTCGCCGTCGGCGGGAGCCAGGAGGCTCCGGAGCTGCGGCGGCAGACTTGCGATGTCCAGCTCTTCGTCGGCGCCCAGCGTCATCACCTGACTCCCTTCGGGGAGGTTCGCCGGGCTGCCGAAGAAGACGCGCGGGCCGTCCCGTCCGGGCCGCAGCTCGTCGCCCGAGAGCCGTCCGTCGCCGTCGTCGTCCAGCGAGGCGAGCGATGCCGGGGCCGCGTCGATCTCGTCGCCCGAGATGTCGCCGTCGTCGTCGGTGTCGAGGGCGCGGAAAGCCGGCAGCCTGCGCAGCTCGCGATCGTCGTCCTCGCGTTCCTCGGGCCGGACGCCTCCCGATGGCTGGCCGGTCGCCTCTTGCGGCGGCTGGCCGGTCGCCTCTTGCGGTGGTTGGCCGGTCGCCTCTTGCGGTGGCTGGCCCGTTGCCTCGCAACCGGTCAGCCCCAGCGTCAGCGCCAACGCCGCCGCCGTCGTGAACGCGAATGTTCGTGATCCGATGGCCGAGTCCTGTGGGAGGACGCGTTGCGTCAGTCGGCGCGCGAGCCGCGAGTCACGTCGCGGGGTTGGACCAATGGCCGGTGTCATGGTTGCTCCTTCACGCGATTACCGATACCCCGCGGCCGCCATTGGCTCCACGCGTCGGACACCGGTCGCTGCCTGGAGAGGTGCGGACCGGCTGACCTTGTTCTCGACACGCGCCAGGATGACATCTACCGCGTCGGATCCGACGGCGTCGCCTTCCGCGTGCGCTCGAGGCTCTCGCCGATGCGCTCCTCGCCCGTCGCGGTGCCGGAGAGGAGCATGCCGACCCCGAGCCACTGGCCGGCCAGCCGCTCGTTCATCTCGGCGAGTCGTTCCCGCATCTCGGTGACCCGTGGCACCGGTTCGCCCGCCGTTTCGTCGTTCCGCAACTGGTCGGACATGGCGGCAAAGGTCTGTTGCAGCTCTTGCAGGACCGCCGTGGCCCGCTGCTTCGCATGGTCCGCGCCGGTCGACCGAGGCCGGCGCCGACTGGTGGCGGAGGCCGCCGGCCGACCGGCGCCCGTCCGCGGCGCCGGCCCCCGCGCGGCGGCCACCAGCGCAATCGTCACCCCGGTTGGCGGCTGACCGAGGCCCGGTTCCGGCAACGCCGACCCCCGCGCGCTGGCCACCAGCGTCATCGTCACCCCGGTTGGCGGCTGATCGAAGCCGGGTTCCGGCAACTCCGACCCCCGCGCGGCGGCCACCAGCGCAATCGTCACCCCGGTAGACGGCTGACCGGCGTCCGGTGCGTGCGGCGCCGGCCCCCGCGGGGTCGCGTCCAGCGGAATCGTCGTCGCGGCAGCGCTCAACGGAACCGTCGTCGCGGCAGCGCTCAACGGAACCGTCGTCGCGGCGGCGCTCAGCGGAACCGTCGTCGCGACGGCGCTCAGCGGAACCGTCGCCGCGGCCGTCCAGACCGCCGCCCCCAGCGCCGCCCCCAGCCCGACCGCGAGCACCGCCGACGCTCGTTTGGACATCGTGCCGTCCTTCTCGAACAAGGCATCGGCCCTGGCGCGCAGCTCCGTCGGCCGCAGCATCGGCGCCGCGAGTGGCAACGCCCGCGGGTGCCCCGCCAGCGCGACCAGACACCGCACGTAGGCGCGCCGATCGCCCGTGCGGCGTACGACCGCGGCATCGACGACCTGTTCCCGGTGCAGGCGGATGCGCCCGCGGATCAGCCACGCCCAGGGATGGAACCACAGCAGCGCCGCCGCCACCTCCTCGGCCGCCGCCGCGGCGAAGTCTCGTCGTTCGAGGTGGAGCAGCTCGTGGCAGACGATGCCGCGCTGGAACGCCGGCTCGAGCCGGTCGAAGGCGGCCGGCAGCACCACCGTCGGCCGGAACAGCCCGAAGCTGCAGGGCATCCGGACATCCGGCGGCTGAATGAAGGCGGCCGACGTCGGGAACCGCGCCAGGAGCTCCCGCGCCGGCGCCGGCGGGGTGACCCGGTGGGCCGAGCGGGCGAGACGGCCGAGCTGCACGAGGCCCAGCCCGAGCCGGGCCAGCCGGACGACAGCGACCGCGGCCAGGAGCCCCAGAACCCACGTCCATGGGTCGACGCTCCACCGTTCGGCGGGCAGGGCGACTACGCTCTCGGCAGCAGAGGCGCCGGCGACGCCCGCGGACTCGCGCTCCGATCCGACCGGGGGCGGTCCGTGCGCGGGTGTCGCCGCGGCCGGCTGCCAGGGCTGAATCCACGGGGCCAGCAGCAGCACCAGGAGCACCGCCTGCCAGTACCTCAGCAGGAAGCCGGGCTCGCGAAGCCGCAGGACGGAGATCCCGAGCCAGGCGGCCCCGGCCACGCCCGCGGCCTGCAGCCAGTGCGCGACGACGTTCTGCGCCAGCAGCTCAGCCGTCATCGTCCCTGTCCGGCCCGTTCAGCCGGCTCGCGATGTCGCGCAGGTCGTCGGCGCTGAGCCGCTTGTCGCGGACGAGGTGCTGCACGAGCGGCTCGGCCGCGCCCCCGAACACGCGGTCGACGAAGTGGCGCACCATGGCCCGGAGCACGCCCTCGCGGGTGGACCGCGCCCGATAGACGTGCGCCCGGGCCGCGCGGCTGACTTCGAGATGCCCCTTCCGCTCCAGAATCCGCATCGTCGTCAGCACCGTGGTGTAGGCGACGGGCCGGTGCTCGCGGAACGCCTCGTAGACCTCGCGCACGGTGACCTCGCCGCGGTCCCAGACGACCTGCATGATCTCGAGCTCCTGGTCGGCGAGGGGAGGACGTTGTCGCGGCATGGCTACTATTGGATTAGTACGTTGCGGCGGGCAGTTTGTCAACCCGGCCGCCCGACGCATCCGGCCGCCTGCCGGTCCGTTCCGACCGGCGTCGTCTTGCGGTACGCTTCCGATCGTCGAGGGCCGCCACGACCCGATCGGCGAGGCGACGGGCCCGGGTGCCGGCGCCTCCGCTTGGCGCCCAGCCAGCCCTTCCAGGGGTCCGCGCCGTTCTACGGCGCAGGCTCCCGGCCCCGGCGTGCGGTCGAGTCGCGCCGGTAACGGCTCGCCAGGTACTCGTCGACCCAGCGTCGGGAGCTTCGCCACTGGCCGTCAGGCCCTCTGGCGGCCCGGAGTCGGCCCCGTTCCGCCGCCGCGCGCAGGGCCGGCGCCCTGACGTCGGGCGTCTCCAGCGCGGCCAGGGGCATGAGCCTCGCCGGCCCGGCCACGGCCGGGATGACGAACCGGTGGAGGCTGTTGAGGATGGCGCGGGCGAGCATCTCGCCCAGGGGGCTCGACTCGCCGGCGTCGGCGCGGCGCAACGCCTGCAGGTACCTGGCGCGGTCGCGCTTGTAGATGATCACCGGCGGGTAGCCGAGCCGGATGAGCACGAGGTTGAGAATCAGCCGTCCGGCCCGGCCGTTGCCGTCGAGAAAGGGATGGACCTGCTCGAATCGGCAGTGAACCGCCGCGAGCGCCTCGGGGAACATCACGTCCGTCGCGTCGAGGGCGTTCACCTGGTCGACCCAGGTCGTCATTTCCGCGGGGACGAGCGGCCATGAGATCGGCGTCATGCCGCCGGGAAAGGGATGGATCTCGTGTTCGCGGAAGCGGCCGGGGGCTTCGCGCGGCGTCGCGCTCGGATGCGGCGCCACCTGCCATTCGGGAGTCAGCGCGACGTGGTGGACGTGCCGCACTTCCTCCAGACTCAGGATCCGTTCGGGATGTGCGAGTCCGTTCGGGCTGGTTGCCTGACGGTAGACCCAATCCGCGGCATCGGCGTAGCCGCGCACCTCCATGTACTCGCGGAGCTCCTTGTTGCCGACGGCCCTGCCTTCGGCGAGGAGCCGCTCCACCTGCTTCAGGACCAGGGTATTGCCCTCGATGGCGGTGGAGTGATGGGCCTCCTCGTACCAGATGCCGCGCCAACTGTCGGCGGCCTCGACCGGCGTCGGGAGGCCCCCCATGCGCTCCCTGAGCTCCTCGATCTGAACGTCGAGGCGTCGGTAGACGTCGGCGCGTCGAGGCCGGCCGCGACCCGGCGCAAAGTGTTCGTTCATGACGAACTAAAGTTACCGAACACATTTGGATTTGTCGAGTCGGGCCGGAACTAAAGTTACCGAACATTCGGAGGACGGGCGGGGCTTCAGCCGAATCGGTCATGCCCCGAGAGGCCGGCGGCCAACCCGGCCGGGCCGGCCAAGGGTCTATCGGTTTCGCCCTGAACCTCGGCGTGCGGCGGCCGCGCCTCGGGCCGCCGTCGTGCGGTGACTCCAGCCCTCGCCAGGTCGGTGTTCAGATGAGGTGGCCGGTCCAGCGGCCGGCGAGCACGATGCCGGCCCAGATCAGCAGCGACGCGGCCCCGGCGAAGCGGGCGGCCGGGGGCAGCTCCTCGGCCGTGTCCCACGCGCCGACGCCGCGGAACGTCCGGACATGGAAGACGGCCATGTTGATGAACGCGAGCGGCAGCAGCAGGAGCTTGATCTGAAAGGCGGTGTTGTCCAGGTACGCGGGCGCGCGGGTCATGAACATGCCGAAGCCGGTGACGGCGGCCACGACGAAGGCGGCCCAGGTCCAGGGGAGCAGCTTGCGCGTGATCTGGCTGACCGGGTACCGCGTCGCCGCGAGGCCGAGCAGCCGCAGGTCGACGGTCACGATGGTGCCGAGCACCAGGGCCAGCCCGATGACGTGGATCGACTCCAGCATCGGGAACCACCAGGTGAAGCCGATGTGCTGCGAGAGCGGGTGGTCCTGCAGCCACTGCCAGATCGACGGGTACGCCTCGAGGCTCTCCCAGGGGAACGGGATCGGGAAGGGGTCGGTGATGTACTCGGAGTACGCGATCCACCGCCCCGCCATCATGATGCCGATCCAGAGCAGGAGCGACACGCCGGCGATGAGGCGCGCCACGAGCAGGCGGTCCTCGGACTCCTCCCAGTAGCCGTGCTCCTTGCGGTTCTTCCAGTAGACGAGGAACGCCAGCCCCACGGCCAGCACCAGCAGCGAGAACTTGAACGTGGCGACGGGGTTGTAGATGTAGCGCACCGGCCGCGCCAGGACGAAGAGCATGCCGGTGACGAAGTTGACGCCGAGGGCGCACCACGTCCACGGCAGCAGCCGCCGGATCATCTCGCTGACGCTGTGGCCCCGCAGCGCGAGCCCCAGGAACCGCAGGTCGACCATCACGATCGAGCCGACCACCGCGGCGATGCCCATGATGTGGAACGACTGGGCGACCGGGGGCAGGCCCGGGACGTTGCCGAGCAGGTACACCATCAGCTCGCGGGTCGGGCTCTCCTGGAGCGTCTGGGCCAGGAACTCGCGCATGGTCGGTCTCTCGCTTCGCCGGGAATCGGGCGGCCGTGGAACGCCGGCTTTCGCGCCGCCATTCTAGCAGCCCGCCCGGTGGGCCCTCCGGCGCGGGCAGCCGCAACCCGCCAGTGCGGGGCGCGGCCGGCGCCAACGTGACGCGGGGCTCTCACCACGGGCTGCCAGGCTCGGTGCGCCGGCTGCTCGGTATCGGCGTATCCTATTCAACGGGGTTGGAGGCGGAGCTCCCGTCCGCCGGAAGGCTCCAACCCGATTCCCTCGATTCGCCTTCACGCCATTCGACGAACCCAGGAGTCCCGATGCGCAAGTCTCTCGTGGCCGTCCCGTTGCTCGCAGGGGCGTGGACCCTCGTGGCCGCCATCGGTCCGGCCGCCGGCCAGCCGGCCGACACGACGCCGGCCGGCGCCTGCCCCGCCTCGTCGCCCGCGGACTGGCCGGGGCTCGACGGCGGCCCCCGGTGGAACGGCTGGGGGGCCGGGGTGACGAACGCCCGCTTCCAGCCCGCGGACCAGGCCGGGCTGGCCGCGGCCGACGTGCCGCGGCTGCGGCTCAAGTGGGCGTTCGGCTACCCGCGCTCGGCCACGGCGCAGTCACAGCCGACGGTGGTGGGCGGGCGCCTGTTCGTGGCGAGCGAGCGCGGCGTGGTCTACGCGCTCGACGCCGCCACCGGCTGCACCCACTGGACGTTCGAGGCGGCGAGCGGCGTCCGGAGCGCCATGACCGTGACCCGCCTCGCCGACGGCCGGCATGCGCTCTTCTTCGGCGACTTCGAGGCGAACGTCTACGCCCTCGACGCGGCGACCGGGGGCGAGATCTGGCGCCGGGACGTCGAGGCCCATCCGGGCGCCCGCATCACCGGGGCGCCGGTCGAGCACGACGGCCGGCTCTACGTGCCGGTGTCCTCCCTCGAGGAGCTGCTGGCCGCCAACCCCCGCTATCCCTGCTGCACGTTCCGCGGCAGCATCGCCGCCCTCGACGCGGCGACCGGCGAGCCGCTCTGGCAGAGCTACACCATCGAGGAGGCGCCGCGGGAGCGCGGGCGCAACCCCGACGGCGCCGCCCTCATGGGGCCGTCCGGCGCCGCGGTGTGGTCGGCGCCGACCGTCGACGCGAGTCGCGGACTCCTGTACGTCGCGACCGGCAACGCCTACACCGAGCCCGCCGCGGCCACGAGCGACGCGATCATCGCGTTCGACCTAGACACCGGCGCCGTCCGCTGGACGAACCAGTTCACGCCGGGCGACGCGTTCATCCTCAACTGCGAGGGAGACAACCCCAACTGTCCGGAAGAGGACGGCCCCGACTTCGACTTCGGGGCGTCTCCGGTGCTGGTGACCGCGGCGGACGGCCGCGACCTGATCGTCATGGGCCAGAAGGCGGGGGTGGGCTACGCCCTCGACCCGGACCGCGCCGGCGCCGTCGTCTGGCGCTACCAGGTGGGGGAGGGCAGCCTGCTCGGGGGCATCGAGTGGGGCTTCGCGGTCGATGCCGAGAAGGCGTACTTCGCCAACTCGGACTACCTGACGCCCGAGCCGGGGGGGCTCGCCGCGGTGCGCCTGACGACGGGCGAGCTGGTCTGGTTCGCCGAGCCCCACGAGCCGGTCTGCGAGGGATGCAGCCCCGCGCTCCTGGCCGCGATCACCGCCATTCCCGGCGCCGTCTTCTCGGGCGCCTACGACGGCCTGTTCCGCGCCTACGACACCGACGACGGGTCGGTCCTCTGGGAGTTCGACACCAACGGCGAGCACGAGACCGTCAACGGCGTCGCCGCCCGGGGCGGGTCGATCAACGGCCCCGGCCCGGTCGTCGTCGGCGGCATGGTCTACGTCAACTCGGGCTACGCCGCGTTCGGCGGCCGGCCCGGCAACGTGCTGCTCGCCTTCGGCGTGGATTGACGCGGTTCGATGCGTCTCTACAGCGAGCTCGCGGAGTGGTGGCCGCTCGTCGACGATCCGGCGGACTACGCCGAGGAGGCCGGCGTCTACGCCGACCGGCTGCAGGAGGCGTGCGACGGCCCCATCGAGTCGCTGCTGGAGCTGGGCTGCGGCGGCGGGAACACCGCGCTGCACCTGAAGCGGCGGTTTCCCCGCCTGGTGCTCACCGACCTGTCGCCCGAGATGCTCGCGGTCAGCCGCGCCCTCAATCCGGAGTGCGAGCACCAGGTCGGCGACATGCGCACCCTGCGCCTGGGCCGGACGTTCGACGCCGTCTTCGTCCACGACGCGGTCTGCTACATGACGACCGAGGCCGACCTGCGCCGCGCCATGGAGACGGCGTGGGCGCACTGCCGCCCCGGCGGCGCCGTGCTGTTCCAGCCGGACTACGTGCGCGAGACCTTTCGGGCCGGGGCGTCCGCGGGCGGCTGCGACGAGCCGCCGCCGACCTCCGGTTCCGGCGGGGGAGGCGCGCGGGGGCTGCGCTACCTGGAATGGGTGTGGGACCCCGATCCGGGCGATACCGAGTACCTCGCCGACTTCGCGTTCCTGCTGCGGGAGCGCGACGGATCGGTCCGCTGCGTGCACGAACGGCACGCCGAAGGCCTGTTCGCGCGCGACCGCTGGCTGGACCTCCTGACCGAGGTGGGGTTCGAGCCCCGCTGCCTCCCCCTCGTGGTCGCGGGCGTGGAGCCCGGCCGGCACGAGATGTTCGTGGGACGCCGGCCCCGAGCCCACCTCACGTAGGTGCCGCACGCTCGCAATTCGGGGGCGACTGATCCTGAAGCTCAATTCATGAATGGTTCACGCGCATTGCTCCGACCCTCAATCCACCTCATCGACGACCAGCGCCTGGGCCATGTCGATCTGAAACAAGGGAACGGTGAGGGCCGGAAACTCCAAGCGGGCCAGCGACGAATGCACGAACTCTCGCCAGTATCCCCATACGTGAAACGGGCAATAGTGCAGAGCAAACGTCCTCAACTGCTCTTCGGTGAAGTCCTGCGGGTCATCCTTGAAAGCGTACGACGCTTCGAGCGTCGCCTTGACGACAACGCATGGCTCGCACTCGCTGTCGTCATCACCCGAAGAAAGCGACGGGGCATCCAATCGAAACACCAAGGTGCTTGTCGTCTTGAACCCGACGTTTTTTTCGTCGCGAATCGAGTGGACGGTGGGCCGTTGGAAGTTGGTTGACGCGCGCAAATGGACGTCATCCTCCACTTCTTCGAGGGGCATCCATGCTTGCGCAGAAAGACCAGCGAATCGGACACGTACCAAGCGGGTACGAGTCACCACCTCGTTGGCGACCTGGATCGGCGTCAAATCTCGGCGTGCAGGAGACTCGGTCACGGATGGCGGAGCCTCCGGACCGTCGCCACTCGTAGACCGGCCAGTCTTCTTGACCATCACGCAGCGCGGCTGAGTTGACTGAGCGACGCGTCCTTCCAGACGTCGGAACCACCCACCGGAACGACGGGTGCGCGCCCTGCCCCGAGGCCAATCCCATTCGTCCACTCAACAGCGGGGCGCCGCCGGGCTGATGGCCGCAAAGCTGCGCTTGCGAGCCGACGGTGCAACTCCGTCTTGGTCGCTTCGAGGAATAGAGGGTCCGACCTCAAGCGAACCAGACGGTCCAGTGCCTGTGTCTGGATCTCGCCTCTCTTCCAGCGCTTGAGCGTGGCGATGCCGACGAACACGTAGCTGGCGAACTCGGGCCACGTCATCTTCAGGTTACGGCGCAAGCGGTCAATCTCGTCGATCGTCAGCAAGCCGACCTTGCGACGATAGGCGTCGGACACCGCCCGGTGGTACGTGCGGACAGTCTTGCCCAGAATGACGACTCGCCCACAGTTCATGCACTGAGGCGCGTTCAGCGTCACGGAGACGCGCTCGCCCTTCAGCTCGGTATCAACGGTTCGGAGAGCCTCCGACTCGACGACATGCCCACACTTGATGCACTTCATCTGCGAATACCCGATTATGAGTCTACGTCTTGGTGGAGTCGTGAAAGCTCACGATGATCAGCCGCTCGTCGAACAACGAGAACTTCAGGTACATCTCGCGCCCGATGTGCGCAGAGAACCACGCGGCTTCGTACAGATCGTGCCCCGCACACAATCCGCCGTAGCCGGGATCTTCGCGTGCGTGAAGATCTCCGACCACAATCTCGCCAAGGCGCTTGCGCAGGGCAACCGTAATGGCAGGCTCGCCACGAATACCGATCGCATCGCAGTCTCGACGAAGCCGGTCGTAGTTCTCCGGCTCCCAGCCGTCGCCACGACGAATACAGCGGCGAGCCTTCGCAAGTACTGGAGCGAGATCGCCTTGACCGCTTGGCCTGGACTCGTCCGCCATGGACAGCGCGAAAGTGTGGTCGACACCTGGATCCTCGGGAGCACCCGCGGTCGATAGGCGTACGGTATCAATCGATACCTCTACTGTCAAGCGGCGGTCGAGGTTGTGCATGCGCGAGGGGTGGCGGCACGGGCCCCTGCAGTGATGGTGGGACTCGATAGGACGCTATTCCGCCTGCAGGGCCTGACGGGGGTCGGCCTGCGCGGCGCGGCGCGCCGGGAGGAGCGAGGCGGCGAGGGCCGCCGTCACCAGCACGAGGGCGGCGGCGGCGAGGGCCAGCGGATCGCGGGGGCTGCGGCCCTCGAAGAGCAGTGGCGCGACGAAGCGGCCGGCCCAGAGCGCGGCCAGCCCGCCGGCGACGACGCCGACCACGGCGAGCGAGAGGCCGCGCGCGAGCACGAGGCGGAGGAGGTCCCACGCCTGGGCCCCGAGGGCGCGGCGGATGCCGAACTCCAGCTCGCGCTGGCGCACGCCGAAGGCGATGACCGCGTAGAGGCCGAGGGCCGCGAGCAGCAGGGCCAGCAGGGCGGCGGCGCCGAACAGGCCGGTGCCGATCGTCCACGGGCGGATCAATTGTGCGAAGACGGCGGGCAGGCTCCGAACGCGGTCGGCCGGCAGGTCCGGACCGGCGCGCCGAGCGAGCGGGCGCCCCGCAGGCCGTCGAGCCGCTCGATCGCCCGGCCGCGCGCCGCGTACAGGGCCGGGAACAGGGCGGCCACGAGGCCGACCGCGAGCACGGCCACTCCGGTGAAGGCGACCGCGGTGACGTCCACGACGTCGCCGGCCCATTGGTAACGCGGGAGCAGCGTGACCCGCAGCACGCGCCCGGCCGCCGCGGCCACGCCGAGGGCCGCCACGCCGGACAGCGCGGCGAGGAGGATGCTCTCCGTCACGAGCAGGCGTCCGACGCCCCATCGGCCCGCGCCGAGGGCGTGGCGCACGGCCAGTTCGCGCCGTCGCGCGGCGACCCGAAGCATCAGCAGGTTCGACACGTTGGCGGTCGCGATGAGAAGCACAGCCAGGGCGACGCCGCCCACGACCAGGGGCAGTTGCAGGCCGCGCCCGAGGGTTCCCGGTCCGCGGGTCCTCAGGAGAGGACCCAGCAATGCGGTCGCCTCCTTGTCCGCGAGCGGCCGTTCGGCCCGCGCCGCGCGCACCCCCGCGGTCGCGGCGGCGCCCGCGGCCTCGGCCGTCACGCCGGGCGCGAGACGCACGAGGGCCGTGAGATGGGGGTCGGACCCCGGCGCCGCGACCTGCAGCGGCAGCCAGACGTCGGCCGCGCTCGGGTCGGGACCCGAGAAGGCGGGCGGCATCACGCCGACGATCTCGTAGGTGACGTCGTCGAAGGTGACGGTGGCGCCGAGCGCCTCGCGGGCGCCGCCGAAGCGGCGTCCCCAGTAGCCGTTGCCGATGACCGCGGTCGGCGCCGCCGTGACGTCGTCGTCCTCGGGCACGATGGGCCGCCCGAGGGCCGGCCGCGCGCCGAGCAGCGCGAAGAGGTCACCGGTGACCCAGGAGACCCGGAGGCTCTCGGCCGCCTGGCCGCGCCCGTTCTGCATGGGTCGGGGAGCCGTGTAGCCGCCCACGGCGGGGAACCGGTCGGGGTCGTCGCGAAGCGTGCCGAACTCGGCCCGGTTCATGCTGTCGCCCGTGATGACGGAATCGAGGAACCGCTGCCGCACCCACACCCGGTGAATGCCGTCAGGATTGTCGATGTGCGGCGGCGCCTGGAGAAACAGCCGCGACAGCATTCCGTACATCGCCGCGTTGAGGCCGATGCCGAGGGCGAGGGTGAGGACCACGGCGGCGGTGTAGCCGGGGTTCCGCCGCATTCCCCGCATCGCGGAACGGACGTCCTGGAGCAGGCGCTCGGCGGGACCCCAGCCCCAGGTCTCGCGCGTCAGCTCACGGATGAGGGGCACGTTGCCGAAGTCGCGCCGGGCCGCCGCCCGCGCGTCCTCCGGGGACATCCCGTCGGCGATGCGTTCCTCCATCTCTTCCGTGAGATGGAAGCGGAGCTCCTCGTCGAGCTCCGTTTCCTGACGCCGCCGGCGAAAGAGCGAGCGCAGCCGATGGTAGATCCGCCACATCGCCGCCTCCTCCGCGGAAGTCGCCGCCCCGCGGCGCCGACTCCCGTCCGATCTGCCCTCCGGCGTTCGGCGCCGCGCCGGCCCGGCGCGCGTCGCCTGCGGTTCCGTTCGCCGCCCGGCCAACCCGCCAGGCGTGCACGCCGTTCTACGGCGAAGGCTCCTCCGGCCCCCGACTCCTGCTCCGGCGAGCAAGACGCGGTCGGGGCTGCCGGTGCAAGGCTCCTCCGGCCCCCGATTCCTGCTCCGCCGAGCAAGACGCGGTCGGGGTTGCCGATGCCTCGTGCCCGCGCCGTCCTACGGCCCCGACTCCTGCTCGGCCGGGCTCAGCACCCGCGCCATGGCCACCGACAGCGCCTCCCAGCGCGACTGCTGCGCCGTGAGGTGCTCGCGGCCGGTCGGCGTGAGCCGGTAGTAGCGGGCGCGCTTGCCCTTGTCCGACTTCTTCCACTCGGCCGCGATCCAGCCGCGCCCCTCCAGCTTGTGCAGGGCGGGGTAGAGCGAGCCCGTCTCGATCTGCAGGGCGTTCTCCGAGACGCGCTGGATGTGCTTGGCGATGGCGTGGCCGTGCGAGGGTCCGTACAGGAGGGTGCGCAGGATGAGCAGGTCGAGGGTGCCGTAGAGCAGCTCGATGCGGTTGCTCGGGCGAGCTGTAGTCATGTAGATAGGCTACTCCATGCTTAGTAGCGTGTCTACGAAAAAATGCGCGTCGAGACCGAGGGGACGGGCGGGTGAGCCGGCTTCCCATCGCCATGCTCGTCGGAAGCGGCTGTACCGCTCCGCCGCCTCTCCGCCGCCGGACGACGAGCTCCGGAGCGAACTGAGGCTGACGGGCTTGGACTTCCTCGAATCGGCCGGGATCCGGGGCGGGGGAACCCGCCGCCGACCCGGGGGCGGCCGCAGTTCTTGTCCTGCGGTCCCTCGCATGCGATTATCGTCACCAATCGCCGGCGGACAGGAAGGCGGAAGCGGCCGGGCCGCACCGCCGACGTGCGTGCCTGCCACCCGGGGACCGGGTCCCGGGTGGTGCCGATCTTCGGAGCCCTGGACATGCGGATGCCGCGAACCGTGACGCTGGCGTTGGCGCTGCTGTTGCCGGTCGGCGCGGCGGGCGGGAGCGAGGGCCGGCTGCCCGACGCGGCGCAGGCCGGCGACCAGGCCGCGGTGGAGCGCCTCCTCCGGGCGGGCGCCGACGTCGACGAGCGCGCCGCCGACGACACCACCGCCCTCCACTGGGCGGCGTATCGCGGCGACGCCGAGCTCGCGGCGCTGCTGCTCGCCGCCGGCGCCGACCCGAACGCCGCCAACCGGAACGGCGCGACCCCCCTCGGGATGGCATGCGTCAGCGCCGGCTCCGGCCGGGGCGGGCGCCCGGACCTCGTCGCGCGCCTGCTGCGGGCCGGCGCCGATCCGACACTCGCCCCCGTCGGAGAGCCGCCGTTGCTGACCTGCGCGCGGACCGGCGACGCCGGGGCGGTGCGGGCGCTGCTCGCCCACGGCGCCGAGGTCGATGCCGCGGACACGTGGCGCGGGCAGACCGCGCTCATGTGGGCGGCGGCCGAGAACCACACCGTTGTCCTGGGCGACCTGCTGGAAGCCGGCGCCGGCGTCGACACCGCGTCCACCGGCGGGTTCACGGCCCTGCTGTTCGCGGTGCGGCAGGACGCGCGCGAGTCGGTCCGCCTGCTCCTCTCGGCGGGGGCGGACCCCGGGGTCGCCGCCCCCAACGGCCAGACCGCGCTGCGGGTGGCCATCGCGAACCGGCACTACACCGTCGCGGGGTTGCTGCTGGCGGAGGGCGCCGACCCCACGGTGCGGGACCGGCGGGGCAACACCGCGCTGCACGAGCTCGTGACGTCGCGCTCGCCCGCGCGCCACCTCGGGAACCAGTTCGTGGCGTTCAACCGCGAGGACCCGACCCAGCTCGCGAGCCTCGAGCTGATGGACCGGCTGCTCGAGGCGGGCGCCGACCCCGACGCGCGGACCGAGCCGGTGCCCATCCGCCACGAGCGGTGGACCGACGAGGGGATCTTCAGCGCCGGGCGGCCGTTCATGGACAACCGGGTGAACCTGGGCGGCGCGACCCCGTACCTGCTCGCGGCGCAAGCGGCCGACGTCGCGGCGATGCGCCGGCTCGCCGAGCGCGGCGCCGACCCGCGGCTCGCGACCTACGCCAACAACACGGCGGTGATGCTGGCGGCCGGGGTGGGGCACGTCGAGGGGTCGCGGCGCTTCCGGCCCGAGTCGGAGGCCCTCGCGGCGGTCAGGCTGGCCCTCGACGCGGGCGTGGACGTCAACGCCGGCAACGCCAACGGGCAGACCGCGCTGCACGGCGCGGTGTACCGGGCGGCGGACACCATCATCCGCCACCTCGTCGACGCCGGCGCCCGCATGGACTTCGCGGACGAGCTGGACCGGACCGCCCTCGATCTCGCCGAGCAGGGCTTCAACCAGGTCGCGAGCCTGATCCGCCGCGACCGCTCGGCGGCGCTGCTGCGCTCGCTCGGGGCCGAGTCGAGCCGGTCCGACGCGCCGGCGTCGGCTGACCGGTAGGAGCGGGTCATCGAGATGAGGTGTGGCGTGAGAACTCGACGACGTCCGCGGCGTGCCGGGTGGTGGCTGCCGGCGGTGGCCGCCATGGGGGTCGCGTTGCCGGCCGCAGCGGCCCAGGCGCCGGACCCGGCGTCCGAGGGCGCTGTCGCGGGAGATGCGGCGGCGGTGGTCGAGGGCTACTGCCTCGCCTGCCACAACGGCCGGTTGCGCACGGCGGGGCTCGCCCTCGACGAGCTCGACGTCGCCCGCCCCGAGGCGCGGCCCGAGGTGTGGGAGAAGGTCGTGGGCCGGCTCCGCACCCGGACGATGCCGCCCGTGCCCCGGCCGCGGCCCCACGAGGCGGCCTACGAGGCGGCGGCGCGGTGGCTGGAGACGGCGCTCGACCGGGCGGCGGCGGCGCGGCCCGACCCGGGCCGGCCCCTGCTGCACCGGATGAACCGCACCGAGTACCGGAACGCGGTGCGCGACCTGCTGGCCGTCGACCCCGACGTCAGCGCCCTCCCCGCCGACGACGCCACCTACGGCTTCGACAACATCGCCGACGCGCTGGGCACCTCGCCCCTGCTGCTGGAGAGCTACGTCACGACGGCGCGGAAGGTGGCCCGGCTCGCCGTCGGCAGCCCCGCCCTCGCGCCCGCGACCGAGACCTGGAAGACGCCGATCGACCTGACCCAGGACTACCACCTGCGGGGGCTGCCGCTCGGGACCCGGGGCGGGATTCGCGTCGACCGGTACTTCCCGGTCGACGCGGAGTACGAGATCCGGGTGCGGCTCCGGCGCGGCGCCGGCGGCTCGATCCGCGGCATCGGCGAGGAGCACGTCGTCGAGCTGAGCCTCGACGGCGAGCGCATCGGACGCTTTCCCGTCGGCGGCCCCGACGCCTACCGGCGGCCGGACGGCGGCGGCAACGCGGGGCTCGGGGTGAGCCCGGCGTTCAGCGCGGACGAGCCGATGCGGGTGCGAATGCCAATCTCGGCCGGGGACCACACCCTCGTCGCCGCGTTCGTCGGCCGGCCGGCGGCGCTGTCCGAGCAGACCACCCGGCCGTTCCTGCGAAGCTACGTCTCGGCCAACAGCCGGCGGGGACTCCCGGACGTCGACCGTCTGGTCATCGCGGGCCCGTTCGACCCCGCCCGTCCCGCCGAGACCCCGGGCCGGGCCCGCATCTTCACGTGCCGCCCCGCCGACGCGGCGGCCGAGCCGGCGTGCGCGCGGGACATCCTCGCGCGCCTGGGCCGGCTCGCGTTCCGCCGGCCGCTGGAGCCGCCCGAGCTGGATCGGCTGCTCGACTTCTACCGGGCCGGCCGCGCCGACGGCGGCTTCGAGGCGGGGATCGAGCTGGCCCTCCGCTACCTCCTCGCCAGTCCGCAGTTCATCTTCCGAATCGAGCCCGAGCCGGCCGAGGTGGCGTCGGGGACCGCCTATTCCCTCACGGGCTTCGACCTCGCGTCGCGGCTGTCGTTCTTCCTCTGGAGCAGCATCCCCGACGAGGCGCTGCTCGCGGCGGCGGAAGAGGGCCGGCTCGACGACCGCGACGGGCTCGTCCGGCAGGTGCGCCGGATGCTCGCCGACCCCCGCGCGGCGGCCCTCGTCGAGAACTTCGCGGGCCAGTGGCTCTACCTGCGCAACCTCGACCAGACGACCCCCGACCCGCCGACCTTCCCCGACTTCGACGACAACCTGCGGCGGGCGCTGCGCCGCGAGACGGAGCTGTTCGTCGAGAGCGTGCTGCGCGAGGACCGGAGCGCCCTCGAGCTGCTGACGGCCGACTACACGTTCGTGAACGAGCGGCTCGCGCGGCACTACGGCCTGCCCGGCATCTACGGTGACCGCTTTCGCCGGGTGCCGGTGGCCGACCCCGCGCGCCGGGGCCTCCTCGGGCACGGCAGCGTGCTGACGGTGACCTCGTACGCCACGCGGACGTCGCCGGTGCTGCGCGGAAAGTGGATTCTCGAGAACCTGCTCGGCGCCCCGCCCCCGCCCCCGCCGCCGGACGTGCCCGACCTCGAGGATGCCGGGAGCGCAGAGGGGCTGTCGATCCGCGAGCGGCTCGAGCGGCATCGGGCGAACCCCGCCTGCGCGAGCTGCCACGCGCGGATGGACCCTTACGGCTTCGGGCTCGAGAACTTCGACGCCATAGGGCGCTGGCGCGCCTTCGGGGCCGACGGCGCCGCCGTTGACGCGGCGGACACCCTGCCCGACGGGGCCGCGTTCACCGGCCCCGTCGAGCTGCGCGAGGCGATGCTGCGGCGGCCCGAGACGTTCGTGCGGACCTTGACCCGCAAGCTGCTGACCTATGCGGTCGGCCGCGGTCTGACGTACCATGACGCCCCGGTGGTGCGCCGCATCGTGCGCGAGGCGGCGCCGGACGGCTACCGGCTGTCGGCCCTCGTCACCGGCATCGTGACGAGCGACCCGTTCCGCATGAAGATGAAGCGGCCGGCGGCGGACACGCCGGCCGTTGCGGTCGTTCCGTAAGGAGAAACCGATGATCATCACGAAGATGGCGTTGCCCCGGCGGACGTTCCTGCGCGGCGCCGGCGCGGCGGTGGCGCTGCCGCTCCTCGACGCGATGGCCCCGGCTCTCTCGGCGATGTCCCGGACCGCGGCCGCCCCGCGCCGGCTCGCCTTCACCTATATCCCGAACGGCGCCATCATGGAGCAGTGGACGCCGGCGGCGTCGGGCAAGGCGTTCGATCTGCCGCCGATCCTGGCGCCCCTCGAGCGGCACCGCGACCGCCTCGTGGTGCTGTCGGGCCTCGACTCGCGCCCGGCGGAGGCGGCCGAGGGCGAGGGCTCGGGCGACCACGCCAGGGCGAGCGCGGTCTGGCTGACCGGCGTGCACCCGAAGCGCACCGAGGGGGCCGACGTGCGCGGCGGCAAGACCATCGATCAGGTGGCGGCCGACGCGCTCGGGCGCGATACCCAGCTCCGCTCGCTCGAGCTCGCGGCCGAGGACTTCACGGCCGTCGGCGGCTGCGACATCGGCTACTCGTGCAGCTACGTGAACACCCTCTCGTGGCGCACCGCGACCACCCCGCTCCCCATGCAGACCGACCCCCGGGTGGTTTTCGAGCGGCTCTTCGGCGAGGGCCTCGGCGCCGACGCGCGCCGGCGCCAGCTCGCGGAGGACCGCAGCATCCTCGACGCCATCGTCGGCGAGGTCGGCCGGCTGCAGAAGCGGCTCGGGGCGGCCGACCGCTCGCGCGTCGACGAGTACCTCGACAACGTCCGCGAGGTCGAGCAGCGGGTGCGGAAGATGGAGGCCCGCGTCGGCGAGCACATCGAGCTGCCGGCCATGCCGGTCGGGGTGCCCGAGCTCTACGACGAGCACGTGAAGCTGATGTACGACCTGCAGGCGCTGGCGTTCCGGGCCGACGTCACCCGGGTCGGCACGTTCATGCTCGCCCGCGAGGCCTCGACCCGCACCTACAACCACATCGGCGTGCCCGATCCGCACCACGCGATCTCGCACCACGGGAACGCGCCCGACAAGGTGGCGAAGCACGCGAAGATCAACGCCTATCACGTCAGCCTGTTCGCGCGCTTCCTCGACACCCTGCGCGCGACCCCCGACGGCGACGGCACCCTGCTCGACCACACCCTGCTGCTCTACGGCGGCTGCATCGGCGACGGCAACCTCCACACGCACACCCGCCTGCCCGCGCTCGTGGCCGGCGGCGCCGGCGGCCGGCTCGAGGGCGGCCGCCACCTGCAGTACCCCGACGGCACGCCGATGGCCAACCTCCTGCTGTCGATCCTCGACGCGGTGGACGTGCACCGCGAACGCATCGGCGACAGCACCGGCCGGCTGGCGGATCTCTTGTAGCAGGAATCGCGGGACTGCGCCCTGGACAGAGAGCTTGACTGCGGGACGCGAAGGCGCGGTTCCGCGGGCCGCAGATCGTGACCCGGCGAGGCGTCGAGATGGCGGTTCTGGTGCCCATCGAGCAGTGGCGGCGGCTCGAACGCACGGCGAGACGGGACATCAAGGAGCTGTTGCTTGCCCCCGAGGCGCGCACCGACGCCCTGACGCCGCCGCGTCCCATCCTTCGTCGCCGGCCGGCGCCCCGCCTCGAGTAGACCCGTGTACCTGCTCGACACGAGCGTGGTCTCGGAGCTGCGCCGCCCAGTCCGAAGGCGAGCTCGGTTACTCCCTCGGGCGAAGTCGCGCATCGGCGAGCGCGAAGGCGATGGTGGTCATTCCCCGCCGGCCGGTCTCCTGCTCCACACGATCGGTCAACGGGTCCTCCTCGTGCGCGGCGTCGATGGTCTGGCGCGCCGCTTCGATCTCCGCGGTCGCGGCCCCCTTGAAGCAGAGCGGACAGGGCGGAAGGTCGTCGCCGCCGATCCGGACTGGCGGGCCGTAGGTGCGGCAGGCGACGGGGCGCCAGGCGTAGACGGTGCAGGCGCCCGAGTCGGGATCGAGGGCGGGGCAGGGGTCCGACGCGAAGGTCTCGTAGAAGCGTTCTTCTTCGGCTTCCGTGGCGAAGGTGCCCCCCTGGCCGGCGGCGAACGCAGGCGCCTGCCGCGCCACCGCCGCCGCGGCCCGATCGCGGACGGCGGCCGCCCGTTCGGGCTCGGTCTCGGCCAGCGTGCGCAGTCCCTCGCGCAGACGCCAGGCGTCGAGCTGGGTGATGGCGAAGGGGCCGAAGCAGCACGGCGTGCACCCGGACCCACAGACGAGGTGGGTCCCGGCCGCCGCCCGCGCGCGGTCCAGGGCGACGTCGACGAGGGCGATCAGCCGGCGGTCTCCGGCCTTCAGCGAAGCGGTGTGCGGGTCGAGGGTCTCCCCGCGCCGGGTCGCGCGTTCGCATCCGTCGTCGCGGTCGGCCCGAGCCTCTCCGGCTGACGGATGTGCGTCACAGGTCTCCGCCATCGCGCAATGTCGTCCGCGGCTCCCGGTTTCCCTCCCGTCCAGGGGCGCTCATCGGCCGGCCGCCGCCACCCGCTCGACCTCGCGCAGCACCCGCAGGAGGTTTCCGCCCCAGAGCTGGGCGATCTGGGCCTCGGTGTAGCCGCGCCGCACCAGCTCGAGGGTGACGTTGAAGGTCTCGCCGGCGTGGTTCCACCCCACCACGCCGCCGCCGCCGTCGAAGTCGGAGCTGATGCCGACGTGGTTGAGGCCGATCAGGTCGACCGCGTAGTCGATGTGGTCGACGAACGTGGCGACGTCGGCGGCCGGCCACCGCTCGTCGATCTCCGCCATCCGGCGGTCGTACTCGGCGCGGGCCGCCTCGTCGAGGCCGGCCGGGTCCGCCCGGCCGAACCGCGGCAGCCCGACGTCCGCCCGCAGAGCCCGGACGGCGTCGTCGCGGGCCGCCGCGGCGTTGCTGACGAAGGCCCCCAGGGCCACCGTCTGCACGACCCCGCCGTTGTCGCGCAGGGCCAGGAGCTGCTCGTCGTCGAGGTTGCGCGGGTTGTCGGCGAGGGCCCGCACGCTGGAGTGCGAGGCGATGACCGGCGCCCGCGACAGCCGCAGCGTGTCGAGCATCGCCGCCCTCGAGGCGTGCGAGACGTCGAGCATCATGCCCAGCCGGTTCGCCTCGGCGACGACCTCGGCCCCGAAGGCGCTGAGGCCGCCGTGCTCCGCGGGGGCGTCGCCCAGGTTCGGCCGGGGGTTGGCGGAGTCGGCGATGTCGTTGTGCCCGTTGTGGACGAGGCCGAAGTAGCGGGCCCCGAGGTCGTAATAGGTCTGCATGAGCGACAGGTCGCGCCCGATGACGTAGCCGTTCTCGATGCCGATGGCCGCGATGGACCTGCCGCCGGCGGCGATGCGCTCGAAGTCGTCGGCGGTGTAGGCGATGGCGATGCGGTTCGGGTACATCTCCTCGGCCATGCGGTGGATGGCCTCGAACTTCGTCATCGCGTCGGCCTTGGCCTGCGCCTCGTTCTCCGGCGTCCGCTCGGTCTGCCCGACGTAGACGACGAAGAACGCGGCGTCGAGCCCGCCCTCCTCCATCTTCGGCAGGTCGACCTGGCGTGCCCCGCGCACCCCCGGGTCGACGTCCGCGGTGGCGAAGTCGAGGGGAATGTCGTCGTGGGTGTCGATGGTCAGCACCCGCTCGTGAATCGCGCGCGCCCGCGCGACGAGTGCCGCCTCGGTCTCCTGCACCGGGGCCGCGGGCGGGGCCGCCGTCCCGGCGCCGAGCAGCATCAGCCCCGCCAGCACCGCGCGGCCGTACCGCGCGCCGCGTCCGCGGGGGATGAACCTTGCCGCGTGCGTGGTCATCGACGCCTCCTCCTTTTCGGGCCGGCCCCCGCCCTTGTGGGGGTTCGCCGGCCCTGTCTATACTCGGATCAGGGCTCTGACGACAATACCCTGCCGTGTCCAGGAAGGGAACGGGCTCGTTTCGTCGCAGTCGGCGAGTCGATGTCGACAACCGTCCTCGCCCGCCGCCGACCGGTCAGGTGTCTGCCAGCGGAACGGTGGGGACGCCTGACGGCCCGGTCGGGCGGCAAGCAGAGCCGACGGGCGCCGCTCTCCGGACTACGCCATGCTCTCCTGCCAGCGCTCCGCGTTCACCCTGCCCGACGGCGTCCATTACCTGAACTGCGCGTACATGGCCCCGCTCGCCGCCGCCGTGCGCGCCGCCGGCATCCGGGGCATCGACCGGCGGACCACCCCCCATCTCATCCGCCCCGAGGACTTCTTCGACGAGAGCGACCACCTGCGCTGCCTGTTCTCGCGAGTGGTCAACGTCCCCGATGCGAACCGCGTGGCCATCGTACCCTCCGTGTCGTACGGGCTGGCCGCCGTCGCCCGCAACGTCCCGGCCTCGCGCGGCGACAACGTCGTCGTCCTCGAAGAGCAGTTTCCCAGCAACGTCTACGTCTGGCGCCGGCTGTGCGCCGAGCGCGGCCTGGAGCTTCGCACCGTCGAGGCGCCGCCGCCCGACGCCCGCGGCCGGGGCCTCGAGTGGAACATCCGGCTGCTCTCGAGCATCGACCGCCGCACCGCCCTCGTCTCGGTGCCCCACGTGCACTGGGCCGACGGCACGCTGTTCGACCTCGATCGGGTCGGCGAGCGCGCCCGCGACTGCGGCGCCCTGCTGGCCGTCGACGGTACGCAGTCGGTGGGGGCGATGCCGTTCGACGTCCAGCGCATTCGCCCCGACGCCCTCGTCTGCGCCGGCTACAAGTGGCTGCTCGGCCCCTACTCGACGGGGCTCGCCTACTACGGCCCCGCCTTCGACGAGGGCACGCCGATCGAGGAGAACTGGATCACCCGCCGCGGCAGCGAAGCGTTCGCCGGGCTCGTCCGCTACCGCGACGAGTACCAGCCCGCGGCCCTTCGCTACGACGTCGGCGAGCGCTCGAACTTCGTGCTCCTGCCCATGCTCGTCGCCGCCCTCGAGCTCGTCCTCGAGTGGACCGTTCCCGCCATCGAGGCCTACTGCCGCGCGCTGACGGGGCCGCTCGCCCGCACCCTGCGCGAGCGCGGTCACCGGGTCGAGGAGCCGCGGTGGCGCGGCGGCCATCTGTTCGGGGTGCGGGTGCGCGAGTCCGTCGACCGGGCGCGGCTCGCCGAGCGCCTCCACGAGCGGCAGGTCGCGGTGTCGTTCCGCGGCGACGCCATCCGCATCGCGCCCCACCTCTACAACGACGCCGACGACACCGCCGCCCTCCTCGACGCCGTCGAGTGACACGGCCCCGCGGGTTGCCCGGCCCACCACGCGCGGCGGAGTCACTCACCCCCGGCGAGCCCAGGTCACGGCCGCCGCCACGTCGGCTTCCGACAGACCCATCTCGACCATCTTCCTGCGCACGGCGTCGGCCTGACCGATGCGCACGGGCGTGAGCACGATCCGGCCGTCTTCTTGCGTGACGTCGAAGTAACGGGTGTCCGGGAAGTCGGAGACCACCGTCTTGGGAAGGGTCAACCGGTTCTTGGAGGTCAGCTTCGCGAGCATCCAGGGTTCCAGGAGTGAGGATACGAGACTTCACTATACCGAAGGCTACGATTGGCGGGCTACGGGACGACGTCGGCGTCCCTGTCTCCCTCCTCGATCGGCGGGCGGAACTCGATGGGGATGCGTCCCGCGAAGTCGCGGAAGTACCGGTCGGCCTCGGCGTCGCGTCCGAGCTGGCTGGCCACCGCTCCCTGGTAGTAGCTCAGGCCGGCCGTCACGAAGTCCCGTTGCGCGGGGCTCAGCAGCGCCAGGTGGGGGTCGCGCGCCGGCGGGGCCGACGCGGCCAGGCGCCGGAGGAAGTTCGCGAGCTCGGCGGAGTCGAACCACCCTGTCGTCCCCGCGCGCTCCTCGCGCTGGGTCACCGGCGCCAGGTACTCGACGAGCGGCCGGTCGTCGGTGTTGACGGGCCCGGGCGGAATCAGGCCGTCGGCCGCCGACAGGTTGCCCGCGTAGAACGGAAGCGTGACCGCGAGCGCGGCGGCGTCGGGCAGCGGCGCGCCGCCGCTCAGGTGCCGGCCGTTGCGCTCGATCACCGTCGGGTCGAGCCGGGTCGGCTCCTTCGCCCCGACGAACGCCGCGAACGGGGTCGCCGGGCTGAAGGTGCCGCGCCACAGCGTCACCTGCTCGAAGACGGCCAGCATCGTGCGCGCCACCAGGTCGAACTCGCGGCGCGACACCTGGAAGAGCGGCAGCCACTGGACGAAGAGCCCCCCGGCCGTGAGCCGGTCGCGCGCCGCCTCGAAGTGCTCGCGGCTGTAGAGGCTGCCGACGCCGGCCCGCCAGGGGACGAACAGGTCGGCGAGGATCACGTCGTAGCGCTCCGCCGTGCCCAGCAGGTGATTGCGGGCGTCGCAGGCGCGGACTGACGCCCGGGGGTCGGTGAAGAGTCCGCCGCTCGCCGGGTTGAAGTACCTCGCGGCGGCCGCGATCACGTCGGGCGCGATCTCGCAGACCACGAGCCGCTCGACCGGGTGCCTCAGCGCGGTCCCCGCGGTGATGCCGGTCCCGAGGCCGAGGAGGAAGACCCGGCGCGGGTCGGGGTGGGTCATCAGGGGCAGCAGGGCCTGGTTCTGCTCCTGCTCCATCGAGCCCGTCCCCCCCAGGGTGTAGAAGTTGTTCATCTCGATGCGCCGGTTCCCGGCGCGCTCGATGACGGCGACGACGCCGTCGGGGCCCTCCCAGGTGGCGAGCAGCGCTTCTCCGCGGTCCGCGTCGACGTCGACGACGCTCAGGCGCGAGGCGTCGAGCGCGGTGCCGAGCAGGGCGAGGGCGCCGAGGGTGGCCGCGGCCGGCGCGAGCCGCCGGCGGGGCGTCGTCCAGCCGCGCCAGGCGGACGCCAGGGCGAGGACGAGGTAGCCGGCCGCGATGAGCCGGACGCTGTTCCAGAGGCCGATCGTCCCGAGCAGCACGAACCCGGCCGCGAGGGCGCCGACGACGCCACCCGCCGTGTTGAGGGCGCCGAGGCGTCCGATGACGGCGCCCGGGGCGGCCGGCGATCCTTCCGAGGCGCGCAGGAGGTAGGGGAAGACGGCGCCGAGCAGGGCCGTGGGCACGAACAGCAGCAGCGCCGTGTTGGCGAAGATCGACGCGACGTACGGGAGCCAGGCGTCGCCCGTGGCGAGGGTGCTGAGCCCCGCCGTCAGGCGGTGAAAGGCGAAGGGGGTGGCCGCGACGCCGAGCCCCGACAGGGTGAGGAGCATCCACAGCACTCGCGCCGGCGCCGCCCGTAGGCGGCAGAGGCGGTTGGCGATGGCCGAGCCGGTCGCCAGCGCGGCCAGGAACACCACGAGGACGGTCGAGAAGGTGTAGACCGAGTTCTGCAGGACCTGGGCGAACATCCGCGTCCAGAGCACCTCGAGCCCGAGCGCGAACACGCCGGAGAGGGCGGCGACGGCGGTGAGGAGCCAAGCGGAGCCTGCCGCGCCGGCCGCTGCCGTGGCCGGCTGCCGGCGGCGCGAGCCTCCGGAGCGCCGGCCCCGATGTCCTTGCCGGTCGGTCCGGGCGTCCGGCACCCGTGCGGCTCCGTGCCCTTCGACCTGCGACAGGTGTCCTTGCCGGTCGGCCCGGGCGTCCCGCGCGCGCGCGGCTCCGTGCTCGTCGACCTGCGACAGATGTCCTTGCCGGTCGGCCCGGGCCTCCGGCGCGCGCGCGTGCTCGTCGGCCTGCGACAGCCGCCAGGCGAGGCCGGCGACGGCCACGTTGACGGCCATGGCCAGCAGATACGCCCGGTCGAAGCCGAGCGCGAGGGGCAGCACGAACCCCGCGAGGAAGGCACCGACGGCCGCGCCGATGGTGTTGACCGCGTACAACAGCGCGCCGTACCGGCCGAGCTCGTCGGGCCGTCGGACCAGGTGCTGGCCCAGGATCGGCAGCGTGCCGCCCATCAGGGCCGCCGGCGGCAGCAGCAAGAGCGTCGCCAGGGCGACCCGGAACGCGTTGAAGGCGGCGGGGCGGTCGGCGAGCGCGTCGTAGATCGGACCGTAGAGCTGGAAGTAGACCTCGAGCAGCACGAAGTACAGCGCCGCCGACACCGCGATCCCCAGCTCGATCCACGCGTAGGCCCGCAGGGGCGACCGCAGTCGCGGCGACCAGCGCCCGAACACCGCGCTGCCGACGGCCAGGCCGAGGAAGAAGACGGCGAGGGTCGTGGAGGCCGCGTACGCGGTTTTCCCGAACAGCAGGCTCAGCTCCTTGAGCCAGAGCACCTCGTAGACGAGGCTGGCCGCGCCGGACAGGAAGACGAGGCCGGCCAAGGGGGCGAGGTGCCGGAAACCGTTGGACCGCGTGGATCGGGGCGCCGCCTGCATGGCAGTCCGATGTTACACGTCCGGCCGGTGGCCCCACACGTGGCGGACTGGTGCGCGTCAAGCCGGGGCGCATCGCGCACCGGGAGTCTGCCCTTGAAACGGCGCGGAGCCGCGGGTTGGTTGGGCGTCCAGCGGAGCCGCGGGCGACGACGAACCACGCGTGGGCCCCAGTGCGGCGGTCGGTCGAGCTTCCGCGTCACACGTCCGTCAGGTAGCCCAGCGCCCCGGTGCTGTCGCCGAAGGTCTCCACCGGCAGCCCCAGCTTGTCGAGGACCGCGACGTGCAGGTTGGCGACGGGGGTGTCGGACGGATAGCGCAGATGGCGCCCGCCCTTGACGCGTCCCGCCGCGCCGCCCGCGAGCAGGGTCGGCAGGTCGAGGTGGAAGTGGAGGTTGCCGTCGCTGATGCCCGAGCCGTAGATGAACAGCGAGTGGTCGAGCAGCGAGCCGTCGCCGTCGGGGGTCGCCTGCATCTTCTCCAGGAAGTACCCGAGCTGCCGGATGTGGTGGGTGTTGATGCGGGCGAGCATCTCGAGGTTCTCGGGGTCGTTCTGGTGGTGCGAGTACCCGTGGTGGCCGCCGGGGACGCCGATCTCGGGGAACGACCGGCCGCTGACCTCCTTGCCGAACATGAACGTGCTGACGCGCGTCAGGTCGGTCTGGTAGGCGAGCAGCAGCAGGTCGAACATCAGGCGGCAGTGCTCCTCGAACGAGTCGGGGATGCCCACCGGCTGCTCGACGACGGGGATCTTGCGGTCGCTCTGCTCCTCCGCCATCTGGATGCGGCGCTCGACGTCGCGCACCGCGTCGAGGTACTGGGCCAGCTTCTGCCGGTCGCCGGCGCCGAGGGCGCGGCGGAGGGCGTCGGCCTCGCCGGTGACGAAGTCGAGGATGCTGCGGTCCTGCCGCAGGCGGGCGAGCCGGGCCCGGACGTCGGTGCTGTCGGTGGCCCCGAACAGGCGCTCGAACACCGCGCGGGGGTTGTTCTCCATCGGGAGCGGGGTGGTCGGGGTGCGCCACGCGATGGTGTTGACGTAGGCGCAACTGTAGCCCTGGTCGCAGGCCCCGAGCACCTCCACCGAGTCGATGGCAAGCTCGAGCGACGTGAGCTGGGTCTCCTGCCCGAACGCGCGCGCCGCGATCTGGTCCATCGAGGTGCCGGCCTGGATGTCGGGCCCCTCGGTCTTCTTGACGTGCACCCCGGTCAGCCACGTCGAGGCGGCGCGGGCGTGGTCGCCGACGCCCTCGCCCTCCCGCGGGATGGCGACCTTGTCGGCGAGGCCGCTCAGCACGTTCACGTGCTCTCGCACCGGCGCCAGGGGCTCGAGGACGCGGGTGAGCTCGAGCGGGCCGGCCGCGCCCGGCGGCGTCCACGCGCGCATCTCGACGCCGTTGGGGACGTAGACGGCGCCGAAGCGGCGGACCGGGTTGGCCGCCGTGTTGCGGGTCGCCTCGAGGGCCGGCACCATGCCGTCGAGCAGGGGCAGCGAGAGCGAGGCGCCGAGGCCGCGGAGCACGGTGCGGCGGGGCAGCGTCTTCTTGGTGATCATCATGGGTCCAGGCTCCCTCGCCCGAGAATCGTCGCCTTGCGGTTTCGCCAGCGCCCGAGGCGTCGCCGCCCAGCCAATCCTACAGCAAGTCCGCGCGGTTTTCGGGGCGCACGCCTCGCCCCGCTATCGTCGCCTTCGGCTCCGGTTGCCGGCCAACCAACCCTGCGCGAATCGGCGTCGCGACCGACTGTCGCCGCTCGCGCATCACTGCGCGCGGGCGTCGCCGGATTCCGGCGCGCGCCGCAGTTGGAACGGCAGGCTCTCCACCACGCCCTGAATCAGCGACGACCAGCGGTAGCCGCCGGGCTGGGCGTCGCGCAGGATGCGGCGGACGGCCGGCGCGTCGTAGTGCTCCAGGCCCCGGCCGAGCGCATACGTCAGCAGCTTCTCGGTGACCGTGGTCGCGAACTCGGTCGCCCACGGCTCGCGCAGCAGCGCCTCGCGGAACGCGGCGGGGCCGTCGAAGGGGGCGCCGTCGGGGAGCGCGCCGGACGCGTCGATGGGCGTCCCGGCGCCGTCCTCGCGCGCGCGCCATCGCCCCACCGCGTCGAAGTTCTCGAGCGCGAACCCCAGCGGGTCGATCTTGGCGTGGCACGTGGCGCAGGCGGGGCTCGCCCGGTGCCGCGCCATCCGCTCGCGCATCGTCGCCGGCGCCGCCCGGTCGCCCGGCTCGTCCAGCTCGGGGATGTCCGGGGGCGGCGGGGGCGGCGGCGCCCCCAGCAGGTTCTCGAGCAGCCACTTCCCGCGCAGCACCGGCGAGGTGCGGTGGGGATAGGAGGTCACCGTGAGGAGGCTGCCGTGCCCCAGCAGGCCGGCGCGGCGGTCGTCGCGGTACGCCACGCGCCGGAAGTGGCCGCCGTAGACGCCGGGGATGCCGTAGTGCCGGGCCAGCCGTTCGTTGATGAACGTGTAGTCGGCGCGCAGGAGGTCGAGCACGCCGCGGTCCTCGCGGATCTGGCTGGCCACGAACAGCTCGGTCTCCAGCCGGAGCGCCCGCCGCAGGTTGTCGTCGAACTCGGGGAACCGGACCGTGTCGGGGGCGACGCTGGGCAGGTTGCGCAGATAGAGCCACTGCCCCGCGAAGTTCTCGACGAGGGCCTGCGCGCGCGGGTCGTCGAGCATCCGGCGGACCTGCCCCTCGAGCACGCCCGGCTCGCGCAGCCGGCCGCGGGCGGCGAGGTCGACGAGCTCGTCGTCGGGGATGCTGCTCCAGAGGAAGAACGACAGCCGCGAGGCGAGGTCGAGGTCGCCGACGCGGTACGGCGCGCCGGGGGCGGCCCCCGCGGGGGGCTCCTCGACCCGGAACAGGAACTTCGGCGAGACGAGAAGCGCCTCGATCGCCCACCGGACGCCGTCCTCGAAGCCGCCGCCCTCCTCTCGTCCCGCCAAGTAGGCGGCGAGCAGGGGGGCGGTGTCGGCGGTGGTCACCGGACGCCGGTACGCTCGCCGCGCGAGGTCGGCGACGATGCGCTCGGCGCATGCGGTCTCTTCCGCCGCCGTATCCGGATGGCACGTGAAGATGGCGCGCCGGCTCGGGGTGTCGGCCGGGGTCCGCCCGGCGTACGGCCCGACGATCTCGACGCGCTCCACCGAGGGATCGTTCGGGTAGAGGGTGAACGCGAAGCTGGTGATCGGCGGCGGCGGCGGGCGCCCGTCCAGCGGCAGCGAGTGTTCCAGCGCCTCGACGAACGAGACCCCGAGCAGCCGGGTGCCGGCGGCGACGGGGACGCGCACCTCGAGGGGCGCGCGCTCGCCGAGGTCGAAACGCGCGACCCGCTCGCGGTCGAGCCGGATCTCCAGGGCGTGCCCGGCCCGCGACCGGCCCCGCAGCGCGACCCGGACGACGTACTCGGCGTCGAGGGGGAAGTGGTGGCGCACCGCGAGCCCGCCCCGCGACCCGAACGGCAGGTCCTCGCTGACCCGCCCGTCCTGGGCGAGCAGCGGCGACGTCCGGTAGAGCGCGGTGGTGGGGCGCAGGGTCGGGTCGCCGACGGCCTGCCGGCTGATCTTCGCGGCGGCGAGCAGGTAGCGGTCGAGCAGCCCCGGCGAGACGGTGAGGACGTCGCCGATGTTGTCGAAGCCGTACCCCGACTCGTCGGCCGGCAGCAGGGCCTGGCCGTCGACCTCGAGGGCCAGCAGGTCGCGGACGGCGTTGACGTACTCGGCGCGGTTCAGCCGCTGCAGCGCGGGCCGGCCCGGATCGGGCGCGGCCTCGGCCGCGCGGTCGAGGGCGGTCTCGAAGTACGCGACGAGCGCGGCGTAGCTCTCGGCGTCGGGGCGCGGCCGCGGGGCGGGGGGCATGGTGCGGGTGCGCAGCTTTCGCAGCACCTTCTCCCACACCTCGGCGTGGTCGGCGACCCGGGCCGGGTCGACGGCGTCGAGGGCGAGGCCCGCGGTGAGGGTGCGGGCGTTGTGGCAGGCGACGCAGTAGCGATCCAGAACTGCGCGGGCGGAGGTCGCTTCGGCCGCGGCTGCCTCCGGCTGTGCCCAGGCGGCGCCGGCCGCCGCCACGGCGAGAGCGGCCGAACCCGCGATGCCGACGATCCGTCGCGCGCTGCCCGTCATCCGTCCTCCCGGCGTGGCTTCGGCCGGGCCGCCGTTACCGCGAGAACGGCGAGGCCCGCGACGCCGCTGGTCCATCCCACGCTGTCCGTCATCGTTCTTCCCGTCACGGCCGCGGCTCGGCCGCCGCGGCCGCGCGGGCGGCGGGGCTCGCGACGCCGATGATCCATCTCGCGCTGTCCGTCATCGTTCTTCCCGTCAGCGTCGAGGCTCGGCCGTCGCCACCGCGCGGGCGGCGAGGCCCGCGACATCGATGGTCCGTCCCGCGCTGCCCGTCCTCGGCCTTCCCGTCAGCGCCGCGGCTCGGCCGCCGCCTCGTCGCCGTAGTTCGTCAGCCCGAACGTCAACTGGATGCCCGCCTCCAGGTCGGCGCCCAGCGTGCGCAGCCGCGCCGACGCCTCGGCGTGGCGCACGAAGGTGGTGCAGCAGATGAGGTGCCCCTCGGCGATGCGCAACGGCGTCTGCTCGGCCCCGTTCAGCGCGTCGATGTCGGCGCCCCGGTCCACGAGGAACCCGATGACTCGGTTGGCGTTGTGGTACGCCGCCGCGTGCAGGGCGGTCTCGCCGTGGGCATTGGCCGCATTCACCTCGAGGCCGAGGTCCAGGCCCGCCGCGAGGGCCTCGATCGCCTTCTCCTCCGTCCAGTCGTAGTAGGTGATGTCGGTGGCGGCGCGCTTGCCCAGCCCCGCCGCGAGCATCAGGGCGGTGGTGCCGTCGTCGGTCGTCGTCCGCGGATCCGCGCCGGCGTCGGCGAGCCGGCGCATCATGCCGGCGTCGGCGGACTTGGCGGCGACGAGGAACGGGGTCGACCCGATCTGGGTCAGCCGTCCGGAGCCGGGCGACGTGAAGACGCCGATCTCGAACGCGTTGGTCAGGCGCTGCGGCCGCTCGAGGCGGGCGTTCGGGTCGGCCCCGCGGGCCAGCAGGACCTCGGCCGCCCTCGGCTGGCCGGTGGCCGCGGCGAGGTGCAGGGCCGTGTAGCCGGCCTCGGCGGGATGCGGGGACGCCCCCGCCTCCAGCAGTTGCAGCGCGATCGCGGTGTGGCGCTTGGTCAGGGCCAGCATGAGCGCCGTCACCCCGTCGGGCCCCGCGTCGTCGACGTCGGCCCCCGCCGCGAGGAGGATGCCCACGGACTCGGCGTCGCCGGCCAGGACCGCGTAGAGCAGAGGCGTGAACCCGCCCTCGGGCCGCGGCGGGTCCCGGTCGCCGTCGCGGGGCAGCGACGCCGGGTTGACCGCCTCGAACCGGCTCAGCACTCGCGCCTCGCGCACGATAGTCCGCCCCGGGCGGGTCCGGGCCGCGGTGCGCGCGTCGATGTCGGCGCCGACCTCCGCGAGCACCGTCACGACGCCGGGGTGGCCCCCCGCCGCCGCCCACATCAGCGCCGTCTGCCCGCCGCCGGCCGCGGCGTCGACGTCGGCCCCGGCCGCGATGAGCCGGCGCACCACCGCGGTGCTGCCGGAGCGGGCCGCCGTCATGAGGGCGGTGCCGCCGGCGGGGCGCGCGAGGTCGGGATCGGCCCCCGCCTCGAGCAGGCGTTCGACCATCGGGGCGCTGCCGTTCTCGGCCGCGAGCATCAGCGGGGTCACCCCGAGATCGTTGGCCGCGTCGGGGTCGGCCCCCGCCTCCAGCAGCAGGCCGGCCATCGCCGCGTCGTCGCGGTGGACGGCCCACGCCAGGGCCGTCGCGCCGTCGGCCTGCGGAGCGTCGACCTCGTGTCCCTCCGCGAGGAGGGCGCGGACCGCGTCGACGTCCCGGTGTTCGGCCGCGTCGGCGAGCCGGGAATCGTCCGGCGCCGCGCGCCCGGCGGACTGGGCCGCGGACCCGGCCCCGAGACGGGTCTCGGCGAGTCCGCTTGCGGCGGGCGCATGAGCAATCGTCAGGGCGGCGAGCAAGCCGAGCGCGGGGGCCGCTCCACGGGGCCGAATGGACATGGGTTCTCGCGAATGCTACCGCACCGCCCGCGCAAGTTCCAGTAAAGCGACGCGGGCACGACACCCTCGTGAGGTGACGGCCCCCGGCCCTGGTCGGCCGCTCGATTCACGGGAGCGGCCTGGCCGGCGCTCGTGAACACGCCGTTGCAGGCTTCGGCGCTTGCCGATCGCGCGGCGGCGCACCACTTTCTTGTCGTGCACCCTTCAAGGCGACTCGCCGTGAGAGCCGGGACGCCCGCGCTGACGCCCTCATCGGCGTCGGCGCAACTGCCGTGCCTGCGCGGCTCCGGGCAGCGGCGCCGGCCCGCCAGTCGTCGTGCGTCTCCGGTGGGCGCCAACCGGCCCTCCAGGAGCCTGCGCCCCCGGCCGGAGGCGGCACCCCTTCTACGGCGCCGACGCCTGCTCGGCCGGCACGAACCTCTGGACGCGGCGCCCGTCGAGGGTTTCGCCCACGAAGAGGTTCCCCCGCGAGTCGACGGCGAGGCTGTGGGGCGACTCGAACTGGCCCGCCCACCGCCCGCGGCGGCCGAACGTGGCCGCCACCTCCAGGGTGTCGCGGCGCAGCACGTGCACGGCGTGGGCGCCGCCGTCGGCGACGTACACGAGCCGCTGGTCGGCGTCGCGAGAAAAGGCGAGGTCCCAAGGCGTCCCGCCGACGGTGCCGTCCCGAAGCGGGGCGGCGATCAGGGCCTCGGTCGCGAACGTGCCGTCGGGCTCGAACAACTGCAGGCGCTGGTTACCGCGGTCGCAGACGTAGACGCGGCCGTCGGCCGACCGCCCCACGCAGTGCGGCGTGTTGAACTGCCGCGGCAGCGGTCCGTCCCGCGTGAACGCCGGCTGGGGGCCGTCGTCGGGCGGGTCGCCGTAGCCGCCCCAGTGGCGCCGGTACTCGCCGGTCTCGGCGTCGAAGACGATGACCCGCCGGTTGGTGTACCCGTCGCTGACGTAGATCTCGTCGGTCTCGGGGTCGACGAAGACGTCCGTCGGCTGGCCGAGGAACCGCGTGCTGCCGCTGCCCGCGGTGCCGTTGCCGAACTCGCCGATCTGCAGCAGGAAGTCGCCCTCCGGGGTGAACTTGAGCACGTGGGCGTTGTCGGTGGTGGCCCGGCTCGACAGGTCGTAGGGGAGCCCGCCGCCGAAGCCGACCCAGACGTTGTCCCGGTGGTCGACGTGGATGCCGTGCGTCTGCGTGCCCCACGCGTAGCCGTCGCCGGGTCCGCCCCAGCTCTGCACGACACGGCCGTCGGGGTCGAAGGCGATGACCGGCGGGGTCGCCTCGGCCCCGCGCTGACTGTTCGGCCGGTGGATGATCCACACGTTGTCCCGCGAGTCGGTGGCCACGCCCACGACGTTGCCGAGCAGCCAGTCGTCGGGGAGCGGCCGCGGCCAGTAGGGGTCGACCTCGAACGCGAGCGCGGCGGCGGGCTCCCCGGGGGTCGCGGCGGTGTCGCCGGCCACTTCGGGGTCCTCGGCCCGCTCGCACCCGAGGAGGGGCAGGGCGAGCAGCGGCAGGACCGCAAGCAGTCGTTGTGGCATGATGCGCTGGCAGTGTACGACACTCGCCTGGAACGCGCAGCCGCGGCCTCGGGCAGAGCGCTTTCCCGCCCGGCGATGCCGGTTGCCGGCCGGCCCTGGTCGCCGAAACCCGCGGCGTCAGGTGGAACGCTCGGACCTGTCCGCCCGGCGCCCCTGCCATGCTGACGTCCGACGCCGTCAAGACGAGGGCTCGCGAGCTCGGGTTCGATCTGTGCGGGGTCGCTCCCGCCCGCGCGTTCCCCGAGCTGGCCGCGTTGCGCGACTGGCTCGACCGCGGGTACGCCGGCGACATGGCGTACATGGCGCGTACCGCGGACCGGCGGGCCGATGTCCGGGCGGTGATGCCGTCGGCGCGGTCGGTGGTGGCGCTGGGCACCCTCTACAACACCGACCGGCCCTACTCCACCGAGATCGACGACCCCGACACCGCCCTGATCTCCCGCTACGCCTGGGGCGACGACTATCACGACGTCCTCGCCGACCGCACCGGGGCCCTGGCCGCGTGGATGCGCGAGGCGCACGGGGAGGCCTGCGAGACCCGCGTCTACGTCGACACCGGGCCGGTGCAGGAGCGCGTGTACGCGCGGCACGCGGGACTGGGGTGGATCGGCAAGAACACCTGCCTCATCAATCCCGACGTCGGGTCGTGGCTGTTCCTCTCCGAGGTGCTGTGCAGCGTGGCCCTCGAGCCGGACCCGCCGGCCTTCGACCAGTGCGGGACGTGCACGCTGTGCCTCGAGGCCTGCCCCACCGGCGCCTTCCCCGAGCCCGGGGTCCTCGACTCGACGCGCTGCCTGTCCTACCTGACCATCGAGACCAGGGGCGCGATACCTCCCGCGCAACGCGCCGATCTCGGGACCCACGTCTACGGGTGCGACGTCTGCCAGGAAGTCTGCCCCTACAACGCGCCGGCGCCGGTCAGCGACGACCCGGCGTGGCAGGCCCGGCCGGCCCTCGACCGGCCCTCCCTGGTCGAGCTGTGGCGGCGATCGGACGCGCAGTTGCGGGACGCCATCCGCAAGGGACCGATGACCCGGGCCCGCGTGAAGCGGCTGCGCCGGAACGTGGCGGTGGCGATGGGCAACAGCGGCGCCGCCGGCGCCCGCGCCGCGCTGGCCCCGGAGCGGCACGAGACCCGGGCCGACGCCGACTCGGTTCGCGACCCGCTGGTGGAGGAGCACGTCGAGTGGGCGCGGAGCGAGCTCGCGCGGCGGCGCGGGTGAGCGGGGACATGCACTATGATCGACCAGTGACGAACGGCAAGAACAAGTCGCTGGCGCCGAGGCTGCTGCTCTCGATGCCCCAGCTCCACGATCCGAACTTCCGGCGGACGGTGGTGCTGCTCTGCGAGCACGGCGAGGAGGGCGCCTTCGGCCTCGTGCTGAACCGGAAGACCGACACCCCGGTGTCGTCGGTGGTCCGGCTGACCCCGCCGGTCGAGGTGGACAACGGCCTGCAGCTCTGGATCGGCGGCCCCGTCGAGCCCGAGCGCGGCTGGATTCTGATGGGGCACGAGCCGAACGACGCCGAGTCGGTCGAGGTCTGCGAGGGCCTCTACCTGTCGACGTCGCCGAACCTGCTGCGGCGGCTCCTCGAGGATCGCCCGCCCGACCGCACCCGCCTGCTGACCGGGTACGCCGGATGGGCGGCCGGTCAGCTCGACGCCGAGCTGTCCGCCTCGGCCTGGCTGATCGCCGACGTCCAGCTCGACCTGATCTTCGACGTCCAGGCCGCCCAGATGTGGGAGACGGCGATCCGGCGCCTCGGCGCCGACCCCACCATGCTGCAGATGAGCAGCGGCGTCCACTAGCCCCCTACCGCACGGGATACCAGTCGCCGTCGCGCACCTCGATGGACTCGCCCTCGAGGGCGTCCCGCAGGGCCTGGATGGTGGCCGCGACCTCCATCGCGTTGTCGGGGCGGGGCTGTGCGGGATCGCCGAACCAGCGCGCGGTCGCGTTGTCGTAGTGGATGAGGTAGACGACCGGCGGCCCGAAGGTCTTCACGCACTCGGCCACCGGGATCGGGCGCATGCGGTCGACCGGCAGGTTCATCGGCATGAACGCCACGTCGATGTCCTCGAGCGCCTGTATCTCGGGGACGCACTCGCCCACCCCCGAGAAGAAGAGCCGCTTTCCGCCCAGGGTGACGACGTAGCCGTTGGCCTCGCCCTTCGGGTGCCACGGCTGGCCGGGCGTCATGTCGTAGGCGGGGACCGCCTCCACCGGCACGCCGGCGAACACCCCCTGCTCGCCGTTCGCGAGCACCACGCCGTCGCCGAAACGGGCGTGGGCGGCCGCGGTCAGCACGACCGGGGCGCCGGGCTTGCGGAGCCGCTCGATGGCGGCCGGGTCGAGGTGGTGGGCCGGATCGTCGGTCACGAGAATCAGGTCGGCGGGCTTGGCGTCCGTCAGGTCGCCGGCCGTCCACGGGTCGATGTGCACCACCGTGCCGGCGTGCTCGATCTGCACGCTCGAGTGGAGGATGGGGGTGATGACGACGTCGCCGCCCTCGGCCGCGATTCGGTCCGACGACTGCGCGGCGGCGGGGGCGGCGGCGGTCAGAAACGCCGCGGTGAGAGCCGTGAGCACGGTGAGACGCATGGTGAACCTGCTTTCAGTGAGTCCTCATGACCCGTCCGTCCGGGCCACGGCGATGCCGGTAAGTGGCCAGGAAACCGCCGGAGGCGCCGGCATCGCCGGCGAGGTTCGGCGCCACGGCGTCGGCAACCCTGCGACCGCCATGCTATGGCCGTTGCACGAGCACCGTCAACGCCCCGGAGCATCTCGGGCGTCGCGCCGTCCCGTTCGTCGGCTCCGAACCGGGCCCGCCCATTGACGATTCCACGCTCTCCCCGCCACACTGGGCATTCGCGCCGTCGGGAGGTTCCGGCTCCTGGCGGGGTCGTTTTCGTCGAGAACCCGCCCCTCGCGAGAACCCGCCCCCTGGAGGCGGGATGGGCTCGAGGTGGTCACGTGAGCGCGGCCACGAGGGGGTGGGGCGGCAAGGAGAGCCGCAAGCGGCGATTCCGGGGCGGGAGGCCCCTTGGGGGAGACTTCGGGACCTTGCCCGGCTCCCGGCAACGGGGTTCCGCGACGAGGGAGGATTCGGATGGGATTCGCAGACGTCAACTACCTCGCGGTCGGGCTGGCGGCGGTGCTGTCGTTCGTCCTCGGCATGTTGTGGTACTCGCCCCTGCTGTTCGCGAAGGCGTGGATGGCGGGCCACGGCTACACCGAGGCCGACCTCGAGCGCATGCAGCACGGCATGGGGCCGACCTACGCGCTCTCGTTCGTCTGCTGGTTCGTGATGGCGACGATCCTGGCCGTGGTCGCCAGCCACTTCGGCGAGGGCGTCGGTCCGACGTTCCACGTCGGCCTGCACCTCTGGCTGGGGTTCTCGGCCACCGTCGGCCTCACCAACAACCGCTTCTCGGACAAGCCCCTCAGCCTGTGGGTCATCGACGGCGGCTACCAGGTCGCGTCGATCGGGGTGATGGCGGTCGTGCTCGGCCTCTGGCGCTAGCGAGTTGCAGACGATGGTCCTGAGCGCCCCCACGTCGTGGGACGCGCTGGAGCGATTGACGCGAGGGTCCAAGACCGTAGTACGCTTACGGCTCATGCCCTGGACGGGCATGCGGCCGTCGCATGCGGGCGATTCGGGCTGGCAGAACCGGCCGGCAGTGTTGGGATGGTCTCCGCAAGTCGTTGATGCTAAAGCACGCGCCCGTAGCTCAGTTGGATAGAGCATCGGCCTTCTAAGCCGAGGGTCGCAGGTTCGAATCCTGCCGGGCGTGCCAACTCTCCAGGCCCTTTCTGCACGGAAACGGCCCTTCTTCCAGCACGACGCCATTATCCAACGACGGGCCCTCGAGCTCCGCTGCGACCGTCGTACGATCCACGTTGGCCGTGTCCTGGTCGTGCTGATGAGATCGACTCGAACACCGGGTCGCCGACGCCGGCCTGGAGCAGCCCCTTGACCGAAGCGGCGCGCCCCGGGCGAGCAGAGGGCGCTCTGCAGCCCTCCGATTCGCTGTCGGAAAACCGAAAATGCAGATCCGGGACTCGCTCTTCTTCAGCCAGCTCGTCGTCAGCCTCCGATCCGACAGCGCTACGGCAGAGCTGGAATCACTCCGTGCCAAGCTCGCCGACCCGCACTTCGACCCACAGCGCGACATCCTGAACCCGCTCGGCAACGAGCTGATGGACGTGTCCGCGGCGCCGACCCTCGAGCTTCCGGATACGGTCCTGTTCCCCGACGAGTTCGTGCAACTGACGGTGAGCCGGACGAGCCCGCTGCTCCAGCTCATCGCGCAGGCCGACGCCGTGGCGCCGCGGGGCGGCCAGCCGTCCATACCCGGCGGCAGGTTCCGTCCCGCCGTCGTGGGGCAGGACGACCGGCCGCCCACGACCGTCGTCAGGTTCCGCCCCGGGTCGAGCCGGCCGCGCAAGGACGACAGGGGGGCCGGCGCGGCCTGCACGATCGGCACGGTCTCCGTCCACCCGCGGTACGACGGTGACGTGAGCTTGGACGTGCTGACGTGCGCCCGCGTGATCGGCGACCAGGGCACGGACGATCCGCCGGGCCGCAACCCCGCGTACCCCGTCTTCGGCGCCTGCGCCGACTACCCGGGACTCCGGGAGAACTTCGTGAAGCTGATCGAACAGTCTCGGGGCCTCGACGCCGTTCCGGGAAGCAATCTGCTGGACACGCTGGAGGCGATAGACCGCGTCGGGAGCGAGTACGACAACTGCCGTGAGCCGCGCGCGCACGACGAACCGGAAGACCGGGGCGGCGACGGGCGTGAAGCCCCGGAGCGCCCCATGCGGTTTCTCGACGTGGCCGCCGACTTCATCGCGGTCAGCCTGATCAGGAGAGTTCCGGATCTGGAGGTTCCGGTCCGCCTCCAGCAGGAGTGGCTGGAGACGCTCGACCCGTGCGCGCGCATGCGGGCGTTGAACGCCTTCGTGGTCGAGGCGCTCGACGCCATGATGACGCCGGACGGCATCTACGAGCGTGCCCTGAGGGCCACGATCACGCGCTACGAGCGCGTGCTGGCGCACCGCCGGGAGGACGACGACTACCTGAGATCGAACGGCAACGATTTCTTGCAGCAGAGACTCGAGGATGCCCAGGCGCAGTTGGACGACCCGCTCGCCAGACTGCGCGGCAAGCTCGACACGTGCGGCATGCCCAGGCCGGTGCGGGCGCAGTTGAGGCCCGAGCTCGACCGCCTCTCGGACAAGACCGACGTGAAGACGATGGAGTACCTCCGGTGTCTGGCCGAGCTGCCTTGGACCGGCGGCAAGGCGGACACGATCGATCTCGAACGCGCCCGCAGGGCCCTCGACGCACGGCACTTCGGACTCCGGGAAGCGAAGGACCGCATTCGCGAGTACCTGGCCGTGCGCCGCCGGAAACGTGACGCGCGGGGACCGGTCCTCTGTTTCGTCGGACCGCCCGGCGTGGGCAAGTCGTCGCTGGCGGCGAGCATCGCCGAGGCGCTCGGCCGCCGGTTCGCGGACATGTCGTGCAACGGCATGCGGCAGGTCTCCGACGTGCGCGGCGACCACCGCACGTGGGCGGGCGCGCAGCCGGGACGGATCATCCGGCAGTTGCAGAGCGTCGGGGCGAGAAACCCCGTGTTCGTGCTCGACGAGATCGACAAGGTGGGCGGGGCTGCTGGCGAGGCGCTGCTCGACGCGCTCGATCCCACGCGGAACACCGCGTTTCACGACCTCTACCTGGAGGTGCCGTTCGATCTGTCGGAGGTGTTCTTCATCGCCACCGCGAACGTGCTCGGCCGGATTCCGACGGCGCTGCGCAACCGCCTGGAGGTGATCGAGATCGCCGGCTACTCGGAGGCCGACAAGCTGGAGATCGCGAAGCGGATTCTCGTGCCGGCGCGGGTTCGGGACCACGGGCTGACCAACGACCTGATCGCGTTCGATGACGCGGCGCTGAAGAAGATGATCAGCGAGCACGCGCACGAAATGGGCATGCGCGGCCTCGACCGCGCGGTCGCGGCCTTGTGCAGGAGGGCGGTCCTGCGGCTGGAGACGGCGGGCGGCCGAATCCCCGCGAGGGTCGAGATCACCGAGGAGATGATTCGCGACGTGCTGGGCGCGCGGACCGGCGACGGCGAGGGCCTTCCCGACGTCGAGCGGCTCAGGGCGGTGTTCGAGCTCGGCGACCTGCCGCCGGAAGCGCGGCGGCAGGGGAGACGCGAGCTGGAGCTGATGTCGGCGAACTCGCCGGGCGATTCGGACTACAACCACCGCTTCACCTATCTGCGATGGCTGGCCGGGCTGCCGTGGAGCGCGCGCGACGAGGCGCAGATCGACCTGCCGCGCACCAGGAAGCTGCTCGACGAGCGGCACTGCGGGCTCGCAGCGGCCAAGGAGCGGGTTCTGGAGTACCTGGCCGCGCGCAAGCTCGGCGGCGGCGCGAGGGGATCGATTCTCTGCTTCATCGGTCCGCCCGGCGTCGGCAAGACCTCGCTCGCCCGCAGCATCGCCGACGCGATGGGCCGAAAGCTCGCCGCCGTCTCGTGCGGCGGCCTGAGCGACGAGACGGAGCTGCGCGGACACAACCGCACGTGGACCGGCGCGCAGCCGGGCCGAATCGTGCGCGAGCTCGTCGGCATCGGGGTGAAGAACCCGGTGCTGGTGCTGGACGAGATCGACAAGATGCAGCGGACCGCACGCAGCGCCGGCGACCCCGAGTCGGCATTGCTCGAGGTGCTCGACCCGGTGCAGAACGACGGGTTCGCCGACCACTACGTCGAAGTGCCGTTCGACCTGTCGGAAGTGTTCTTCGTCGCCACCGCCAACGTCCGGGACATGATTCCGGCGCCGCTCCAGGACCGCCTGGAGGTGATCGAGCTGCCCGGCTACGCCGAAGACGAGAAGTTCCGGATCGCCGGGTCGCATCTGGTCGGGCGGCAGCTCGCCGAGAACGGGCTGACGGCGGCGCAGGTCCGTTTCACCGATGCGGCCCTGCACGTCCTGATCCGCGGCTACACGCGTGAGGCGGGGGTGCGCGATCTCGAACGGCGGATCGGTGCCGTCTGCCGCAAGGTGGCCTTGCGGCGGGCGGAGGGGGACGAATCGCCCGTCGAGATCACTGAACGGGCGGTCGCCGACCTGCTGGGCCCGCCGCGGGGCGTCGACGCGGTCGTGTCCGACCGCATGGGGCGCCCCGGCGTGGCGCTGGGACTGTCGTGGACGGCCACGGGCGGCGACGTGCTGTTCGTCGAAGCGCGTCGGATGCGTGGCGCCGGCGCGTTGACCGTGACCGGACAGCTCGGCGACGTGATGAAGGAGTCGGCGCACGCGGCGCTGTCGTGGGTGCGCGCCAACGCCGCCCGTTACGGCATCGATCCGGCGTTCTACGAGGAGACCGACGTGCACCTGCACGTGCCGGCGGGCGCCGTGCCGAAGGATGGACCGTCGGCCGGCGTGACGATGGCCGCGGCACTGGTCTCCGAGCTCACCGGCCGCGTTGTGCGCGTGGGCGTCGCCATGACCGGCGAGATCACGCTCTCGGGGAACGTGCTCGCCGTCGGCGGCATCAGGGACAAGGTGCTGGCTGCTCGCCGCCACGGGGTAGTGCAGGTGATCCTCCCGAAGCAGAACGAGAGCCCGGTCGAGGACGACGACCTGCGGCGCGAGATCGGCGTGCAGTACGTGTCGACGATCGACGAGGCTCTCGATCTGGTGCTGTCGTCACCGCCGGCGCGAAGGAAGAACGGGTAGAACGGATACGCGCCGGCCCGGCGCAACGGCCGATCGCAAGCGGCGGGTCATCCACCACGCAGGAGGGTGGGCTCCGGCCCGCCCGTCAACGTTCCCGTCCGACGTCGCTGCGCTCCCGTTCGGCGGCGTCTCGTTCCACCGGCATCCGGTCGCGTTCGGGGGGTGGCCGATGCGCCGCCGCCGGAGCCATGTCCGTCAGGTCCGTGGACACGCCGGCCCTGGCCAATTCGCTCCGCACCAGCTCGCCGACCGTTTCCCGAATCTGCTCGACCACCGACGCGGTGATCCGCTCGATCGTACGCTCGCGATGGGTCTGGAGAATCAGCCGCTGTTCGGGCTTCATGAGCAACTCGGCGAGATCAACGTCGAGCACGCGCGCGATGCGCCGCAGCGTGCGGGTGTCCGTCTCTCCCCCGTGCCGGATTATCGACGTCAACGTGTTCGGACGCAGTTGCGCCGCACTCGCCAACTGCTTCTGCGTCCACCCGCGTTCGTGCAGCAGGGCGGCGATCGCGGCTCCCCATCTGGTCGACGGCACTGACACGATTGTACGCTTGGCGGCTCCCCATAAGTCCATTTTTTGCAAGCATTTGCATGATAATATCGCTATACCGATAAAATACATTGACCCAGGAATCGCTCGCGCGGTATCGTAGGGCCGCGGGTGGTTGAAGCGGCCACGCGCGCCGTGGAGAGCGCCATGGCCGGCTATCGCCCACACGTTCCACACGAAATCATCGTTGTCGATCTACATACGGCGTTTCTCGGGGTCCGTGTCGGTGTCGCCAGGGGGGTCAGTTGTGAGTGCCGCTTGACAGACCGACGTAACCGGCCAAATCGGCGGGAGGATGCAGCGGATCGAGAGGCTCAACATAGCGCTCGCAACACTCATCGGTGTTCTGAACCCAGGATTGGTGCGTTCACTTGGTTCTGGGATTGCGAAGGAGAAAACGATGCACGACGTCCAACAACACGCTCTCACGTCAACCCGAAGACCCGTGCCGAAGCACGAACGCGTTCGGACCATGCGCAACGCTGTGACCTCAGCCCTCCTCACCACGTTACTGGCTCTGCCAGCCGTGGCCACCGGCCAGAGCGGTCCCGCGGACCAAGCCGGCGGGGCGCCTCCGACCGCCGCGTCGACTTCTGCAGCTCTCGACATCGATCGCCTCGTCGCCGGTGCCCTCGACCGCGGCGTCCTGCTCCAGCGCTCCCGTCCGACTGGCAATTCAACCAACGACACCATGAGGTGGGCCGGAATCGGCATGCTCGGTCTCGGGGGCCTGTTGGCCCTCAACGGGGCGCTCAGCACCTGCGGTGCCGACGTCGACGTCACCCGTGGCGGGTCGTACAGCGTCAGCACCAGCAGGTGCTGGAGCCGCGCCGCCATCGGGGGCGGCATTGCCGCCGCAGGGCTCTTCATGATGCGCCGATGAGTTTCGCTCCCCGGTAGGGCGCTCAAGCCCAGTGTCGAACGGCGGCACCGGGCGGCCGTGCAGGGCGGCCGCCGGCGCGTCGTGTGGCTTCGGCGTGTCGGGAGGTCGAGCGGGTGGAAACCCATGGAGGTGCAGGTATGCGGGCGATTTGGGGTGTAGTCGCGGCGTGCATTCTGGTGTCGGCGGTGCCCGACGCGGCTCAAGCGCAGGGCCGGTTCATGCTCCTCGCGACGAATCGAACGGGCACGATGGAGGACGAACTCAATGCGGCTGGTGCCGACGGGTACCGCTTCGTCGGCACGCAGGGGGGGGAAACGGCCTTCGGCGGCAGCGAGGTGGTCGTCATCATGGAGCGGGACCCGGAGGGTCGACGCTATCGCTACATGCTCTTGGCGACGAGTCGCACGGGAACGATGGAGCAGGAGCTCAACGACGTCCCCCCGGAGTTCGAAGTCGTGGGGATGACGATCTTCGACTCCACGTTCGGGGGAGACGAGTCGGCGGTGATTCTGCAGGCCGAAGCGTCCGCGTTGACCACGGCCTCGGCCTCGCCGTCCGCGGGTCGATCCGACGTCCCGACGTCCCGAGGGGCGAGCATCTACGTCGTTGCCGGTGACGGATCCCGCCAACTCCTCGAGCCGAGCGTTGTCCGGCGTGTCGAGGAAGAGGGCGGAGGATTGTTCGGTCGGCCCAAGCGGTTCGCGATCCTCGCAGGGCTCGACGCGGCGACCAGAACCTCGGACCATTACCAGACATTCGACTTCGAGGCGACCGAGCGGGGCGCCGTCGACGATCTGGTGCTCGTCCGGCTATACAGAGAGGCCGATTACGGTGAGCGCACGTTCGACGTCCTCCCCGGCGGCGTCAACCTGGAAGCCGTGATCCCCGTCAGCACAGAGCGGCTCGAGGACGGGACGTACCGCCTCCGGCCGGCCGAGCCTCTCGGCCTCGGGGAGTTCGGCTTCATCCGTCTCGAAACCGGTGAGGACATCACCCGCGGCCTGACGGTTCACGATTTCGGGGTCGATCCGTGAACCTGCTGGTCGGCCGCGGACGGTCAGGCGGTTCCGTCCGGTTTCGTCGGGGTCCGATGGCCTTCAACTCCCCTTTATCTCGGGGGAAAAGGGCCTGAAAGGTTGGCGCGCCCGACAGGATTCGAACCTGTGGCCTTCGGCTCCGGAGGCCGACGCTCTATCCAGCTGAGCTACGGGCGCGTCCTTTAAAATCAGTGACTTACGGGATCCGCCTCGACACTGCCAGCCGATTCTGCCAGCCGAATCCCGGACGGGATCGGCGCTGGCGTCCGGTCCGCGCGCTCCCACCGCGCGGTCCCCGGGGCGTGCTCCCACAACTGCGGCGACGCGTAGTTCATGATCGTCTCGGGGTCAGTATGCCTGTACAGATCCAGATATCCGAATGTCCGTTGCTGTCCGCCGAGCCTCGTCGCGGACGAATGTCGAACCGCCCGCTTGCAGGTGGGCGAACTTCGACGGCCCGGAGCCCGTCCAGTGCATGGGTCCTAAGCGTACTACGGTTCTGGACCCCGGCGTCAAATGCGCCGGTACGTCCGCGATGTCGGTGGCTCGGGAATCGGAAAGATCGACGAAGTCGGTGCCGGGGCGGCGCCCGGAGAACCACTCGCCGCTGTTCTTCGCCGACGAGGCCTGCGGCAGGCAGGCTCCAGGCGTGGCTGGCGGCGTGGCGCTCGGGGGCGACCCTCGTCGGCCTGCTAGGCCTTGCGCAGCGCCAGCGCCGGCGGTACGTTCGCGGCACGCCGGGCGGGCAGGTACGACGCGAACGGCCGAGGTCAGCACGAGAGCTGTTGACCGCTACGCCGAACGCGATCGGGTCGAAGGGGGCCGACCCCGTAGAGCAGCGAACTCGACAGCGCCCCGGCGGGGCCGGCCAACGCGAGGCCGCCGCCGACGCCGGCCGCCGTCAGCACGAAGCTCCCCAGGACGTAGCCCTCACGATGCGGCCCGACGTGGCGCCGAGCGCGAGGCGTGTGCCGATGTTTCGGGTCTGCCGCATGACCAGTTGCGACCGCACGCCGTAGGTGCCGATGGCGGCGAGCAGCACCGTGAGCAGTCCGAAGCTCGCCGAGAGGAGCGCCGCGGCCCGCGTCAGCCACAGGCCGACGTTGCCGGACAGGTGCTCGCGCATCATCTCGACCGACCGGATGAACAGCCCGCGGTCCACCCCCTCGATTTCCTGGCGCAGGCGCCGCGCCATCGCGGCCTCCGCCCGAGGCGACGCCTCGGCCGTCGTCACCTGTAGCGTCATGCCACCGCGGTACCGTTGTCCGAACGGGACGTAGACGTGCGGTCCCGGTTCGGCCCGGAGCAGGTGTTCAGCGTCAACTATTTTTGCCGCTTGACGACGACCATTTTTGCCGGTTCCGCTCGTCGTGGATCGAGATCAACAACGGTGATGGCGGACCGGGCGCCAGCGGCGGTTTCCGCCGGGAAGCGGCTGGCCCTGTCGACGCCGACTACCACGGCGAGACCGCGGTTCCGGTCCGACACGCCGTCCCGAGTCCTCGCGGTCGCCGTCGTCCAGTGAGTCGTCGTGGTCGGCCGGGACGCCCCCGTCCAGGCCGGGCCGCAAGGCCCATAACTGCAATCTGAGTGGCGGGACGGGCGGCGTGTCACCCGCAGGGCCGTAGCATCGCGGAGGACGCGCGCAGCGCGTTGACACGCCGTCCGTCCCGCAGCTACGTCGTGCCGACCTCCCGACAAGTTGCGGCGTCCGGGGCGGGTCCGAACCGAGGAACACGACCCGCGGGCATCAACGGCCTCCGGATACCGGCGCCCGGCTACGCTTCAGGGCGCCAACCGGAAGCTGTCGCCGGTGGTCTAGCCGTCGCGCCCGAAGCCCCTGGGCAGCTCGACAGCCTCCAGTACCGACAGGTCCAGCTCGCAGACCTCCTCGAGCAACGCCGCGGTCGCGGACCCGGCGAGGGATTTCGGCAACGCGTCCCGCCACTCCCGGTACTGGTCCTGCAGCGCCAGGAGTATCTGCACCGCGTCGTTCCACTGCTGTGGCCGCGACCTCCGGTCCGCCGGCCGGTGGTACCGGAGCCGGGCCTCGCCGGCCTGCCGTCGCTCCCGGTAACGCGCCTGCCGCTCCGCGTTCGTCAACGCCACGACTACTCCACACCGTTACGTAACGGACCGGGGAAAGGAGACTCGGCACCCGGGATCGGCAAGACGTTCACGAGGTCGACCGTCGGCGGGCCCGGGGCAGCAGCGGACCGGGAGCACGGCCGCGGGGGGCCGGCGCCGGCGGTGATTTGCGGCGCGACCGGTCCGTTCGATAGCTCGGGACGTCGAACTCGATCACGACCGCGTGGTGGACCAAGCGGTCGATCGCCGCGGCCGTGGCCATCTGGTCGCGGAAGATCCGGTCCCACTGGCTGAACATCAGGTTGCTCGTCACCATCACCGAGCGGCGCTCGTAGCGCTCGGCCAGAAGCGTGAACAGCACCTCGGCCTCGTCGGGGCTCTGCTGAACGTAGCCCAGGTCATCAAGTAATGTGGAGCTCCACATTACTTGATTAATGTGGAGTGATCGGTAATGTGAAGTCGCGGCGGGGAGTGGCGCTGAGCCCCGGCTGCAGAGGGCCGCCGGACTCCACATTACCGATCGCCCGCCTCAGAGTGCCTCAAGCCATTCGAGCACCGACGCGTCCGTGCGCCACGGGGCCGGCCCCGCGGTGGCGCCGGCAGTAGGGCGAGCCTTGGCAAGCGCCTCCCGCTTCATGTCGAGATCAACGGTCGCGTACCGGTGCGTGGTCGTGACGCTGGCGTGGCCGAGCCACTGGCTGATCGTGACAATGTCGACGCCCGCCCGGAGCAGGTGGACTGCCGTGCTGTGCCGCATGCTGTGGGGATGGAGGCGCTTGGCGCGCAGGGTCGGCACGGCGGCCTGGGCGCGAGCGCAGTACTTCCGCAGCAGGTAGCGGACGCCGAATCGGGTCAGCCGCACCCCGCGGTGATTGCGGAAGACCGGCTCGTCGGATTGCAGCTCGCGATCGCGCTCGGCGAGCAGGGCGCGTAGCAGGTCGGCGGTCTGGGGCCACAGCGGGCAGACCCGTTCCTTCCGCCCCTTGCCGTGCAGGCGGACCTGCGCGGGCGTGTCCAGGCGCAGGTCGGCGATGCACAGGGCGACGATTTCCTGGACCCGCGCGCCGGTGTTGAACATGGTGGCGAGGAGGGCGTAGTCGCGGCGGCCATCGACGGTGCCGCGGTCGACGGCGCGGAGGACGGCCTCTATCTCCTCGTGCTCGAGGTACTCCACGGGACGGCTGCCGGTCCGCTTGAAGGGAACGGCGAGGACGCGCTGACAGTGCGCGAGCCGTGCGGGGTACTCCATGGCGCAGTACCGGAAGAACGCGTGGATCGCGGCGAGGCGCACGTTGCGGGTGGCGGCGCTGTTGTACCGGTCGGTCTCCAGATGCTGAAGGAACGCGAGAACCGGCTGCGGGCCGAGGTCGTCCAGGTCCAGTTGGATGACGGACCGCTGCGACCGGGTTGCGACGAAGCGCAGCAGGAGCACGAGGCTGTCCCGATAGCTCTGGATGGTGTGGGGACTCGTCCCCCGCACCCGGGGCAGATGGTCGGCGAAGAACGCCCGGAGGGCTTGCGCCAGATCGTTCGGGACGGCGGTCATCGCGCACCTCCCGCGCCGTCGGGTCCGGTGACGAGGTCGCCGCAGTGGTCGGCGAATCTCGCGCTGGCCGCGGCCGCGAGAGGCTCGACGAACTGGAGGTAGTAGGCGGTCGAGACGATCGAGACGTGCCCCATGTAGGCGGCGAGGAAGGGCAGCTTCGCCTGCACGTCGAGTCCGGCACGGTACCACCGGAGGAGCGCTTTGACGGCGAATGCGTGACGGAAGTCATGCGTGCGCGGAAGATGACCCGTCGCGGTCCGGATGCCGGCCCGCCGGAAGAGTGCGCTCATGGCGCCGCCGAAGCCCCCGCCGCTGTAGCCGCCGGTAGGCGGCTGGCGATGCCAGAGGAGCGGAGTCTCCGCCGCGGCCGGCAGTCGCCGCCGGCCGCGGATCTCGATCAGGTGCTCGACCTCGCGGGCGGTGTCCGCCGACAGCGGGACGAGGCGCGACTTGTGGAACTTGGACTCGCGGATCGCCAGCGTGCGCTGCGGCAGGTCGTAGTCTCCGACGGTCAGCCGCGTCAGCTCTCCGCGTCGCAGCCCGGTGGTGGACAGCAGCACGATCGCGAGGCGCCTGTTCTCGGGACAGAGTGGCGAATTGGAGGTGCGGGCCAGCGTGCGCGCAACGGCCAGCAAGTGGACGATCTCGTTGTCGGTGAAGATGTGCGGCCGGATGGCCTGGCGGACCGGCGGAAACAGCCGCTCGTCGGGAACGAAGCAGCCGGGCTCGCCGCGCCGGCGATACAGGCACAGGTTTCGTACGACCCGCATGCGACCTCGACGCGTGACAGAGGCCAAGTGCTCCAGCGTGAGACACCAGGCGGCGAACGTCTCGGCGGTGAGATCGACGCCGCGGGCGGCGAGGAACCGATCCAGGTGCCCAAGCACCCATTCTTCCGCTGCATACTGGCGGCCCAGCGCCCGCTTGAGCGTCAGGTAGCTTCGGATGGAGGTGGACAAGCCGGAGTTGAACGTCGTCATGACGCCACCCCCGGCGCACCGCGGCCGACCGTGGCCGGCAGAGGCAACGCGACGTCGCGGAGGTCGTCAACCGCCAGGCGGAGGTACACGCACGTGCTTTCCAGGGTGCGATGGCCCAGGAGGTCCCCGATCGTCTTGAGCGACAGGCCGGACCGCAAGAGGTGCACCGCGTAGGAGTGCCGCACGCAGTGGGGCCCCTGGAACGGAATGGCGAGGCCGCTTCGCTTCGACCACGCCTGGAAGGCCTCGGTGACCGCCGTCGGCTTGAGGACGCCGGTCGGCGTGCGGCAGCGGAGGAACAGCTCCCGATAGCTGCGCGGCGGCGCGGCTTGGAACGGAACGCGCTGCCGACGCACGTTCAGGACGGGGCGTCCGTGGCGGAGGTAGTCGAGCAGCGCGGTCCCGACCTCGTCGGTGAGCGGCAGCCAGAGCGAGCCGCGTGTCTTGCGCTACGGGATGCGCAGCCGCTCCGCCCGCCACTCCACGTCGTCGAGCGTGAGCGTCACGACCTCGCATGCGCGCAGGCCGTAGGTCGCCATGAGGAGGAAGACCGAGTAGTCGCGACGCCCCATCGGGGTCGCGCGATCGATCGAGTGCAGCAGCGCCCGAACCGTGTCCCAGGGCAGCGCCCGCGGGAGCTGCTCGCCGCGATACACGCGGGGCGTGTCGATCTGGGCGTCGAGCTCGGTCGGAATCTCGCCGGCGGAGGCCAGGAACCGGAGGAAGGCTCGGAGGTGGCCCACCACATGCTGGAGGGACGCACGCGACTGGCGGGGGCCGACGGCGCACAGGAAAGCGTCGAGATCCTGACGGTCGAGCGTGGCGAGCCGCGTCGGGTGGGTCTCGTAGCCGATGTGGGCCAGGAACTCACTCACCGTGCGGCCGTGGTGCGCCACGGTCCCGGGCGCGAACCCTCGGACTTGCTCCAGGTAGGCCCTGTAGGCGGCCACTCGCTGCTCGATGCCGGTCAACGCGGGCGGCGGATACAGCGCCAGCTCGGACTCGCAATATCGCTCCAGTTGCCGCACCAGAACCGCGAGATTGGGGTCCTCCTGCGAATCCGCGGGAGCACAGGCCCGCAACCGCGCCCGCGTCACGCTCGCCAGGGTCTCCACGTCGCGTTCCTGTAGACGGTGAACAAGGCGTCGCGCCGCACAGAAGTGCTCGCGGACGCGTTCGGCGCAGTAGCCCTGCTCCAAGAGCCACGTGCCGTAGCCGTCCAAGACCGGACCGAGAATCGCCAACGACGTGTACCAACGGTGCATCCTGGGGTACAGCTCGATCACCATCGGGACCTCCCGGGAAGGCGGTGCCGGGATCGGCACGGTCCCGATGCTACGTACGTAATGTGGAGTCCTGGAGGGTGTATCGTCGCCTCCGCCGAGGCGCGGGGCGATCACTGCACATTACCGATCACTCAACATTAATCGAGTAATGTGGAGCTCCACATTACTTGATGACCTGGGCTACGTTCAGCAGAGCCCCGACGAGGCCGAGGTGCTGTTCACGCTTCTGGCCGAGCGCTACGAGCGCCGCTCGGTGATGGTGACGAGCAACCTGATGTTCAGCCAGTGGGACCGGATCTTCCGCGACCAGATGGCCACGGCCGCGGCGATCGACCGCTTGGTCCACCACGCGGTCGTGATCGAGTTCGACGTCCCGAGCTATCGAACGGACCGGTCGCGCCGCAAATCACCGCCGGCGCCGGCCCCCCGCGGCCGTGCTCCCGGTCCGCTGCTGCCCCGGGCCCGCCGACGGTCGACCTCGTGAACGTCTTGCCGATCCCGGGTGCCGAGTCTCCTTTCCCCCGGTCCGTTACGTAACGGTGTGGAGTAGTCGTGGCGTTGACGAACGCGGAGCGGCAGGCGCGTTACCGGGAGCGACGGCAGGCCGGCGAGGCCCGGCTCCGGTACCACCGGCCGGCGGACCGGAGGTCGCGGCCACAGCAGTGGAACGACGCGGTGCAGATACTCCTGGCGCTGCAGGACCAGTACCGGGAGTGGCGGGACGCGTTGCCGAAATCCCTCGCCGGGTCCGCGACCGCGGCGTTGCTCGAGGAGGTCTGCGAGCTGGACCTGCCGGTACTGGAGGCTGTCGAGCTGCCCAGGGGCTTCGGGCGCGACGGCTAGACCACCGGCGACAGCTTCCGGTTGGCGCCCTGAAGCGTAGCCGGGCGCCGGTATCCGGAGGCCGTTGATGCCCGCGGGTCGTGTTCCTCTGTTCGGACCCGCCCCGGACGCCGCAACTTGTCGGGAGGTCGGCACGACGTAGCTGCGGGACGGACGGCGTGTCAACGCGCTGCGCGCGTCCTCCGCGATGCTACGGCCCTGCGGGTGACACGCCGCCCGTCCCGCCACTCAGATTGCAGTTATGGGCCTTGCGGCCCGGCCTGGACGGGGGCGTCCCGGCCGACCACGACGACTCACCGGACGACGGCGACCGCGAGGACTCGGGACGGCGCGTCGGACCGAAACCGCGGTCTCGCCGTGGTAATCGGCGTCGACAGGGCCAGCCGCTCCCCGGCGGAAACCGCCGCTGGCGCCCGGTCCGCCATCACCGTTGTTGATCTCGATCCACGACGAGCGGAACCGGCAAAAATGGTCGTCGTCAAGCGGCAAAAATAGTTGACGCTGAACAGCTCTCCCCGTTTAATCGGCTCAGGCCGGGCGAGAAGAAGCACTCGAAGCGCATGGCGACGGTGGCCGCCGTCTACTCGGTTGCGCCGTTGGTGCGGAGCGCGGAGGATTTCCTCCAGAGCCTGATGCCCCGACAGCCGGGGGACAAGACCAAGGCCAGGACCAGGACCAAGGCCAAGACCCGGGCGGTGCGGCCCCGCCCGGTGGCGAAACGGGTCTGGGCGAGTCTCGAACGGGAGCCGGGGGAGGTGGTCGCGGAGGCGATGCTGGAAGCGGAACGGCACGACCCCGAGCGCGTCAAGCACTGGGTCGTGCTCGTGGACGGGGCCGAGACACAGCTCGACCTCGTGGAGGCGGGCGCCGCCGCCTACGGCGTGGACGTGACGGTGATTCTCGACATCATCCACGTGGTGGAGTACGTCTGGAAGGCGGCGCACGTGTTCCATCGCGAGGGAAGCCCCGAACTGGCGTGCTGGGCTTGGACGCGGGTGCGGGACATTCTCGAGGGCAAGGCGAGGCGCGTGGCGTCGTCGATGCGGCGTGCGGCGACCGTCGCCGGCTTGTCGCCCGACGCCCGCAAGCCGGTCGATACGTGCGCGGACTACCTGCTGAAGTATGCGCCGTATCTGCAGTACGACCGTGCTGAAGCTGCGGGCGCTGCGCGCCAGCGGCGACTTCAACGCGTACTGGGACTTCCACGAAGCGCGGGAGTACGAGCGGAACCACGCCCAACGCTACGCTGGCGGGAAAGCACCGCCGGTCACCAAGCCGCCCCCGCCGCCTTCCTCACCCCGCCTTCGACGGGTCAAGTAGCTCTTACCATGCCGCTTGCAGAACGCTCTGGACCCCTCTGGACCGCCGACGAAAAAGAGCCGCACCCTTATCCGATCCAGGTCACCGCAGCCGTCAGGCCGGATTCGGCCTCGAAAGGCGGGCACGTCCTCGGACGTGCGTAAGGTTGGCGAGGCCTCACCTACCACCTCCCGCCGCCCCACAGGCAAACGCGGCCTCTCCATTGCTTGCTTCAACTTGCTCAGCCGCCTCCGAAACATAACGTGCATTTGCTCTCAGGGGATAGCTCCAACTATACTCAACCACCTCTACAAACGCTTGCCTCGCCAACTCGTCTTCCCCTATTGCCTCGTAGGCATAGCCCAGATGATAGTTAATCTCCTGCCACGCTGGAAGACTGGGACCGAGCGCCCGCTGCTCTTCCCGCGCCTCTACTAACATAGCGCGCGCCGCCTCACATTCCCCCAACTTAAGGCGAATCCAGCCTAGTGTGTCCTTGGTGGGGGGAGCTGGACTCGCCTGCACAGCTCTCTCCGCATACCCCCGCGCCCTCAAGAGCGCCTCCCGACTGTCGCTCTCAGCCAACCGCCATGCGTAGTTATTAAGCACTAATGCGTCGTCTGGCTCGTCGCTACCGTCCGGCTGAACGGCCTCACTATAAAGCTCCAGGCCCCGCTGTTCCTCGCCAAGACGAAACAGTGCGTCGGCTAGTTCCGCTCTTGCGCGCGTAAACGCGGGGTCTTTGTCGACCGCCTCCTCCAGTTCCTTCACGGCCTCCCTAGTAGCATCTTCCCTGGTAGCGGTATCGGTACTGCCTTCTGCCTCCATAATCCACAGCATCGCGCGCGCGTAGTGACCCGCGGCCGTCTCCGGAATCGCCCCCTCGCCCAGCACCTGCGCGCCTATCTCCCAGCGTGTGCCACTATTTAGTGTCACTGTAGCACTCACAGGTATTTCCGACGTATACAGGCGATGGGCAAACATATAGAAGTCGGCCTCGTCGACCAGCGGAGTGGCTATGCGTCTTATCGCTCGGCGCTCGAAAAGTGGTCCAAGGTCATATGTAACATCTGTAATGAGCGACATATCACTACGGTCCACATCAAGCCAAAACACTGCATTATATGCGCCTGGAGACGATTCTGACGGGCTTGTCACGTAGTCGATCTGCAGTGCTGGTATTATTTCCAGTGATGCCGTCATTGTGCCCTCCAGGCTCTCGCACTCGAAGCTCTCGCCTAATGATTGTTGCGAGACGGCGACAGTGCAAGTAGCAAGTATACTGTCAAAAACAGACCAGAACCTCCGTCGCATCGCGGCAAGGGTTACCTGCGCGCCGTCGTTGGGTATGGGCACAGCGACAGCGTCGAACCGGAACCGCCGCTCGCTCGGCCCAAGCCGCAGGTCGGAAACGGGTAAGGAATCAGCTTGCGGAAGATCACTAGACGTCACGATCTGGTCGTCTACTGTAACCTCGAAATAGACCGACATGTTTGAGTCAACGAGCGGGAAATCTAATGTCGCGAGCCGCAGGAGCCGGTTCGGACCGTCGGTTTCTTGCGCCGCGAGAGATACAATGGCGGCCGGAAATGGAATAGGCGAGATGCTGGCCTGATGCGCGTCAGCGGAGGATGATGCTGCATAGGCGGCCGTGGCGTCTTCGGGTTTAAGGAAGTACTTTTGAGGCCCGCGTGCACTCATTTCTTGGCTATCCGGAACGTAGTAAAGCGAGAGCGAAGTGGTGGCAGTAGGGAAATATCGCCAAACCCGGAGCTCGTGGGTGGGCACGTTGTCATCAGTTATGGAGCCGCGCGGCGGTGCGGTCTTTAGCGCGAATGTGTGCAAGAGTTGAGGGAGGAAACGCCGCCCTAATGGAATTAAGAAGTCGCCGTATCGATTGGTAGCGGACTTGGTGAGACCGTGGGCAATGAAGTGATCGGTTCCGTTGTGCCAATAAGGGCTGGGTGTGCCGTCTTGCGCCTCGTCGGCGGCTTGGTAGACCATGACCTCACCATGTAGGTGAACTGGCGAGTAGAGATGCGTCACTAGATCGAAGGAGAACACAAGGACGAGAAGATATGTGATGACCTGCACCCACTTGGGCATACGCTGGAATTGTTGCCATAGAAACTGGCGTACGGTCAGTGCGGTCAATGGGTTGGGTGATGGAACGGGCTTGGGCATTGGTAGCTCTCCGGCGCAGCTCGGCGCAGTTACGGTACGAACGCAAACCACGGGGCACGAGGGCAACCCATTTTTTTGGAGTTCGGGCGGCGGTGTAACCTGCGGTTCAGCCCCGGTAAACTTCGACGTAATTGGTTACCGCGTCGGTACGGGCGGCCAGCGCCGAAGCGGGGGGCGAGACGTGGTAGGCGGCGGTCGCTGACGTCGGGGGTGCACAGAATTGCACAGGTGCCGATAAACCGGGTATGCGCCCGACGCGCCACGAAAAGGACGCCCCCCGGCCGACGCCGGAGGAGCACGAGCGCGTGAAGCGCGAGCTCTAAGAGAGCGAGCGCGAGCGCGAACGGCTGCAGCGGCGGATCGAACGGCTTGAGAGGCAGAACACCCGCCTGAAACGAGAGCTCGATGCAGCGAGACGCGCTGGTTGTCGCCAAGCGGCTCCCTTCGCCAAGACCATCACGCTCGAACCCAAGCGTCCCGGCCGTCGAGCCGGCGCCCAGTACGGCCAGCCGGCCCGCCGCCGCAGACCAACCCGGGCAGACGTCCGCCACGACGTACCGCTGCCGCCGAGCTGTCCGGATTGCGGCGGACGAGTGCGCTCGACCGGTATGGCCAGCCAGTTCCAGGAGGAACTGCCGGTCCCGCGGGTCCTCATCCGCGAGTTTCGGGTCGCCCTCGGCGCCTGTCAGGATTGCGGCCGGCGGGTGCGGGGTCGGCATCGGTTGCAGACCTCCGACGCCCTCGGCGCCGCCGGCGTACAACTGGGCCCCGCGCTGCTGGCGTCGGCCGTCATCCTCAACAAGCAGATGGGGTTGTCGTTCGGCAAGATCGCGACCCTGCTGCGGCAACACTACGACATCCGCGTGAGTTCGAGCGGCCTCGTCCGCGCCGTGCATCGGGCCGCCCACCGGGCCGAGCTGACCTACAGCGACCTGCGGCGCCAGCTTCGCAACAGCCCCGTCGTCACCCCGGATGAAACCGGGTGGAAGGTCGGCGGCCACCTGCAGTGGCTCTGGACGGGCGCGTCGGAGAAGACGACCGTCTACGCCATTCAGCCGGGGCGAGGCTACGAGGAAGCGGCCCACCTGTTGGGGCCAGACTTCGACGGCGTGCTCATCCGCGACGGCTGGGCACCATATCGGCGCTTCACCCGGGCCACCCATCAGTCCTGTCTGTCGCATCTCCTCCGACGGGGGCGGACCCTGTGCCGGGACCATCCCCGCAGTCGTATCGCCGCAGACATCCACGCTCTGTTGAAGGAAGCCCTCCGCCTGCGCGACGGCGTCCGCGCCGGTGAGCTGTCCCGCGATGACCTGGGCGAAGCCCTGGAGGCCTTGGCCGCCCGACTCGCCCGACGCCTGCTCCACCCCGGCCCACTGGCCGACGTGCAGTGCTTCGCGAAGCACCTGACCACGGAATGGAAGGCGCTGTTCACGTTCCTGCGCAACCCCGCCGTCGACGCCACCAATTGGCGGGCCGAACAGGCCATTCGCCCTGCCGTCGTCACCCGGAAGGTGTGCGGGGGCAATCGCTCCTGGCGCGGCGCGGCCACCCAGCAAACACTGGCCTCGGTCATCCGCACCGCCTGCCAACGCCAGCACAATCCCCACGCCGTGATCGTGGGGCTGCTTCGCTCCCGTTCGCCCACCGTCGCACCCGAACTGCAACGCCCAGCGCGGTAGCGCAAGCTCCCGCGTGCGGTAACCTGTTACACTTCGACACGGCGGATCCCAATCGGGCGCCACGCGCGACAGCTTCGGCACGCCGGTCTCATCGCCGTCGTCTCGGAAAGTCACATCCGCGACGCCTGACATGCTAGCGGTGTCTTGCCAGTCGCCCATGGCACTCAGTGTATCGGAACCCGGTGGCCACCGTCGACCGTGGTGCGCGTAGCGCGCGCAGCCTTGCCTGCGATTTCCCGCTACGCGTGCGGCCGCCGCACCGCCACTTGAATCACCACCAGAACCACACCCGCCCCCTTGAGGAACTCCCTCGTTTCGGGCGGCGAAGAGCGCTGAACCTGGTGGTGAGTTCAATCGTCCGCATGCAGCCCGTCGAAGAGCGCCTGCACGCTGGCGTATCGAGGCAGGCCCTCATCGCCTCGATGGTGGTGGCGTTGGGAACTAGCGCGTCCTCCACGTTCCTTCCCCGGGCCGGGCTTCCGGGCTGCCCGGGCGCGCTGACGCGGCCCGCACTCGCGGTGCGGGCGACACGGGCCTGGGCGGCAGCCTGGAACTCCTTCTTCAATGGCGTGATCGTACCTCGGCGCCGCCGCCGATCTCAACGTCCGCCTAGTCGGTCGAGTCCGGACGGATTCGCGCACAGGCGAAGACTGAATAGCCCTCAGCGCTCCGGCGGACCAGTACGACCGCGGCCGCCGCCGCCGGTCTGCTGTGCTGCAGCCTCTTCGGGTGGCTGGACGGTCTCGGGTTGGACCGCCTCGATCGAGGTGCCGGCGGGCTGGCTCGCGGGCGGTGGCCCGCCTCGACGGCGAGCCGAGTCCGGCCGGGGGAACGGACGCTCCGGATCGTGCCGTCCGTCCTTCGTGGTTGCGTTCGAGCACCGCCTCGCGCACCGCGCGCAGGTCGGCGCCAGGCTCGAATTGATCAGATCCTCGCGGTCGGGAACACCGTGGCGGGGGATCGTGCGTTCGTCCGCGCCTACGTTCCGGAAACGGTCCTGACCAACCGCCGGCTGGAGCCGGTTTCAGGATTCGCAATCTTGGGCGCGGCCAGCGGTTCACCCTGGCGCGTCTACGCGCTGCCCGGCGGCCGGGTCGAGTTCTCGGTGACGACGCTGTCGCAGAGCGGTCAGGGGATCGGCTGGGGAGACCTGGGCGGGGGAGGGATGTCATCAACCGCCAAAAGTCATCCCGAGTACCCCTCGTCGTCCCCACCGTCTTCACGCGGCCGTTTCCGACGGGCGGATGGCCGATGACGACGATGCTCAAGGTCGGCGCGGGGGGAGGTTGCGCGAGCCCGCACCTGAGGCCGTGAGGTGCGACTGCCAGCCGTACTGCCAGCCGTTTCGCGTCCTGCCAAGCCTTTTCTGACCCGATGTGACCCGTTCTGGATCGCGATTTCCCCAATAAATCCGGGGAAATACTGGGTTTTTGGCAAAGGCGGGATCGGCTCCGGAGGCCGACGCTCTATCCAGCTGAGCTACGGGCGCTTACGCCGTCCGAGGCGGCCCGGGTCGCGGGCCGGACGTACAAATCTATCGGAATAGGGGCGGCGAGACAAGGGCAACGATCATCGTTCCCGGCTTTCGGCGATACCGGAACCCCCGGCGCGCGGGACGATGGACGCGCGGGGCCTTTTCGTTGCGGTGTCGGAAAGACCGCCCATGCCGAGAGCGCCGCCGTCGCATTCGCCGTTGCGGCGGCATGGCGACAAGGGCATCCCGGCGACAGTCCGCCAGGAGTCCGCGCCGCAGAACGGCGCGGACTTCCGGAGGGTCGGCTGGACGCCGAGCCGAGCCGCAGGCGACGATTGGCGGGCTAGTCCTCGGCGATCTTGTAGAGATGCCGGTAGCCGCGCAGGTACAGCTCGTCGTCGACGAGGGCCGGCGAGGCGTCGAAGCCGTCGTCGAGGGTGTTGGCGGCGAGCACCTCGTAGCGCGGGCCGTGGCGGATGACGAGGGTGGTGCCGTCGCGGCCGGCGATGTAGACGCGCCCCGCCGCCCCGACGGGCGAGGCGAAGACGTTGGGCACGCCCGCGAGGCGCTGGAGCGCGTAGTGCGGCTCGCCGGTCAGGGGATCGAAGGCGGAGAGGATGCCGTCGTTGCTCTTGAGCAGGTAGAGGGCGTCGTCGTAGAGCAGGGGCGAGGGCACGTAGGGGGTGTCGCGTTCGAGCTGCCAGACGACGGCGCCGGTGCCGGCGATGTCGCCCCGCGCGTCGGCGAGGCGGATGGCCTGGAGGTTGTTGCCGCGGTAGCCGCTGGTGACGTAGACGATGCCGCCCGCGTGGACCGGCGAGGGGATGGCGTTCATGGTGGTGCCGCGGCTGCGCCAGACGGTCGCGCCGGTCTCGAGGTCGTAGCCGTAGACGTGGTTCATGGCCGGGGTGACGACCTGGGCGCGGCCGTCGTGCTCGACGACGAGGGGGGTGGCCCAGGTGTCGATCTCGTCCCGGTTCGACCGCCACCGCTCGCGGCCGGTGCGGGCGTCGAGGGCGGCGACGAACGACTGGCCGCCGATGTGGTCCCAGGCGACGACGAGGGTGTCGCCGTGGAGGGCCGGGGTCGTGCCCTCGCCGAAGGCGTTGCGCATGAACCGGGTGCCGAGGTCGGTTTCCCACAGCAGCTCGCCGTCGAGGCTGAAGGCGTACAGCCCCCACGAGCCGAAGAACGCGTAGAGACGCTCGCCGTCGGTGACCGCCGACCCCGACGCGTAGGTGCCGTTCGGCTGCTGGTAGCCCTCGTGCGGCAGCGCCTCGCGGGCGACCCGCCGCCACGCGACGGCGCCGCTCTCGCGGTCGAACGCCATGACGACGAACTGGTGCCGCCGGATCTCCTGCGCGCCCCGGCCGCGGCGGCCCCGGCGGCCGCCCCGGGCGTCCCCGCCGGGCCGGCCCGCGCCGGCCCCTCGGCCGTCGCGACCGCCCCGGCCGCCCCGCGCCTCGGACCCTCCCCGCGGTCCCCGCCGCCGCCCCGCCTCGGGCGCCGTCACCGGGACGGGGTCGCCGACGGGCACCGCGGTGAGCAGGAACACCCGGTCGCCCCACACGATGGGCGACGCCGCCCCGCGGCCGGGCACCTCCACCTTCCAGGCGACGTTCTCGGTCTCGCTCCACGTGAGGGGCGGGTCGGCGTGCGGGGCGACGCCGGTCGCCTCGGGCCCCCGCCACTGTCCCCAGTAGCGCTCGGCCCCGGCCGGCTGCGCGTCGGCCGGCGGGGTCCACGCGACCGTCAGCCAGAGAACCGCCGCCGTCGTCGTGACACATCGGTACATGACGCTCGTCTCCTGGTGCCTCGGTGGGTCGATCGCGGTCGGCTGCTCCATGGGCGTGCCCACCTCGGGATGCTCGTCGTACGGCCGCTTCGGTCCCGGCCCGGCGCCTTCTGACGATACCGTCGAGAGACGCTGCGAGACTTGGCCCAAGGTAACTCCGACGGCGTCGAGACGGCGCTCGACTCGCCTTCCGCCGGGCCGGGCGCCGCCGCCGGTCAGTACGCCACCGCCCATCCCTCACGGCGGCGGTCGGCGCCGGCGTGGCGGCGGCCCGCGATCTGGTCCACCAGCACCGCCTGGGCGCCCCCGAACTCGGCCGTCCAGCCGCTGCGCGCGTGCACGGTGTAGCCGCGGGCGGCGAGGGCGTCGCGGACCTCCTGGGGCACGCGGTCCTCGATGGCGAGCGAGCCGTCGCCCCGCCGCCGCAGCCGCGGCGCGTCGATGGCCTCCTGCGGGTTCATGCCGAAGAGCTGCATGTTGTTGATGACCTGCACCAGGGTGTGGGTCTGGCCGTCGCCGCCGGGGGTGCCGATGGCGAGCCACGGCAGGTCGTTGTCGATGATGATGACCGGGCACAGGGTGTGGAGCGGCCGCCGCCGGGGCGCGAAGACGTTCGGATGGCCTTCTTCGAACCGGAACAGCGACCCTCGGTTGTGCAGCACGATGCCGGTGCCGGGCACCACGATCCCGGACCCGAAGCTGGCGAACAGGCTCTGTATCAGCGAGACCACGTTGCCGTACTGGTCCACCGCGATGACGTAGACGGTGTTGGGGTGGTCCTCCGCCGGCTCGACGTGGACGGCCGGGGCGGGGCCGGCGGGGTCGATGGCGGCGGCCAGTTGGCGGATGCGCCCGGGGTCGAGCAGCTCGTCGACGGAGACGCGCATGGCGGCGGGGTCGGCGAGCTCGCGGTCGCGGTCGTCGAACGCCAGCCGAATCGCCTCCGACACCGTGTGCAGGTAGTCGGCCGAGTTGTGGCCGAGGCCGGCGAGGTCGGCGTCGACCTCCTGCAGCAGCGCCAGCTCCTGGAGCAGCGTCACCCCCTGGGTGTTCGGGGGGAACGCGTGCACCTCGAGGTTCTGGTAGCGGCTGGTGATGGGCAGGGTCCACTCGGGCAGGTAGTCGGCGAGGTCGTTGGGCATGAGCAGCCCGCCCCGTTCCTGCACGTGGCGCACGATCTGCCGGCCGAGGGCCCCGCTGTAGAACTCTTCCCACCCCAGCTCCCGGATCGTCGTGAGGGTGGCCGCGAGGTCGGGGCGCGGCAGGAGGTCGCCGGCCCGCGGGGGGGCGCCGCCGGGCAGGAAGATGCGCGCCGCCTCGGGGTCCCGCCGCAGCTTGTCGGCGGCGCCGGCGATGTCCTCGGCGAGGGTCTCGGAGACCGGCAGCCCCGCCGTGGCGAGGTCGACGGCCGGCTGCAGGGCCTGCGAGAGGGGAATCGTCCCGAAGCGGCGCAGGCCCTCGGCCCAGGCGCCGACGGTGCCGGGGACCGAGACGCTGAGGGGGCCGGTGCGCGGCATCCGCTCGTGGCCCTCCGCCTTCAACTCTTCCAGGGTCTTCGCGCTGCCCGAGCGGCCCGAGCCGTTCAGGGCGTAGGTGAGCCGGGTGGCCGAGTCCCAGTAGAGCAGGAACGTGTCGCCGCCGACCCCGTTCATGTGGGGGCGCGCGACGGCGAGCATCGCCGCCGCCGTGATCGCGGCGTCCATGGCGAGCCCGCCGTTCCGCAGCACCTGCAGGCCGGCCTCGGCCGCGAGGGGGTGGCCGGCGGTGACCGCGGCCTCGGTGCCGAGGGCGTCGCGCCCCGGCTCGACGTCGCGCGACAGGGGGGAGGAGCAGGCCGCCGCGGTCACGACGACGCCGGCGACGATGGCGCCGAGCACCGCCGCGGCTGGCCGCCGGGGGCGATGACGTGTGCGGTGTGCGGTCATGGCGTCCTCCCGAATGGGTCCGGTCACTTCGATTCTAGCGCCAGTGCGCCGGCAGGTGCGGAAGTTCCGGTCGCCGGCCGGGGCCGGGCGCCGGTCTCACCGGTGCGTGTCTGGTAGGATGGCGCGCTATGGCCGACAAAACCGACGCGTTCGACAAGCTGCCCCTGCCCGAGACCAGCCCCCGCGGGCTGATGCGGCACTTCGGCCCCGGCCTCATCTTGATGATGACGGGCATCGGCACGAGCCACCTCGTGACCGCGCCGGCGGCGGGGGGGCGGTTCGAGTACGCGCTGCTCTGGTGCATCCCCGTCGCCTACATATTCAAGTACTACGGCTTCGAGATGGCGTTCCGGTTCACCAACGCCACCGGGCGCAGCATGCTCGACGCCTACACCACCGCGCCGGGGAAGTGGCCGGTCTGGTACGTGCTGATCACGACCATCGTCCAGAGCGCGCTGGGGCAGGCGGGCCGGCTCGCGGCGGCGGCCGCGGTGCTGTTCTTCATCTTCTCCGAGTATCTGGGGCTGGGGCTGCCGAGCTGGCTGTACGGGCTGGGGTTGGGGGTGCTCTCGGTCGGCATCATCCTCTACGGGCGCTACGCCGCCGTCGAGATCGCCACCAAGATCCTGGCCGGCATCCTGTTCGTGTCGACGGTGGGAGTCTACGTCTTCAACCCGGCACCGTTGTCGGAGATGGGGCACTTCTTCACGTTCGAGATCCCCGGCGGGTCGTGGCTCATCATCGCCGCGTTCCTCGGGCTGCTGCCGACCGGCATCGACGTCTCGCTGCAGGCCTCGGAGTGGGGCAAGGCGAAGCGGGTGGGCATGGGGCGCATCCGCGAGCAGCTCGAGCGCGAGGGCTACGCCCGCCCGTTCGACGCGTTCTCGTCGACCGCGGACGACCTGCGGGTCGAGATCTCGAAGCTGCCGGCCCACGCCCAGGAGTACTGCCGGCGCTGGTTCCGCATCGGCATCCTGGACTTCACGATGGGGCACGTCGTGTCGTTCATTCTCGCCGCCATCTTCCTGCTGCTGGCCGCGGTCACGCTCTATCCGGACGACGTGGCGGGCAACGCGGTCATCGGCGCGATCGCGCGTATCTTCACCGAAACCGCGGGGCCGGCGATGATGTTCGTGTTCCTCGCGGGCGCGTTCGCGGCGACGTTCTCGACCGCCTTCAACTACTTCGACGGCTGGCCGCGGGTGGTCGCCGCGTGCTGCCGGAACCTGTTCCGCGAGACGGCCGAGCTGTCCGGCGTCGCGGCCGAGGGGGTGACCGAGGCCCACCGGCGCTCGTGGTGGTCGGAGTACAACATCTACCGCGTCACGATGTTCTACTCGCTCATCGCGGCGGTGCTGATCATCGCGGGGCTGCCGCGGCCGGTCTTCCTGGTGCTGGTGTCGTCGGCGCTGGCGTTCTTCATCGCGCCGGTCATCTTCTTCCTCAACATCTACTATTGCGTGACGGTCATCCCGAAGGACGAGAAGGGGTTCTATCCGTCGCAGCCGGTCATCTGGTTCAGTTGGTTCAGCCTCGCGGTGTTCACGGCGCTGACCATCGTCATCATCCTCGCGCGGGTGTTCGGGGTGACCCTGTTCGGGGGGTAGGCGACGGAGGACGGTTTGAGCGCGTTTCGGACACAAGATGTAGTGGTCAACCGTCCATCCATGTTCCACATACGGTAGAATGTCCGGCGGTGGGGCTGCTGGCGGCCGGGCGTGGAGGCCGCGACGGACTCTTCCTGCCGGGGCGGCAGGCGGGGACATCCCGGGCCGGAGTGGAACATGCAACCAGCATCGTCGGTGATTCGGAGAACCGTAGCGGGGGCCGCGTGCTGGTGGCTCGCGCTCTCGGCGTCGGCGGTCGGGCAGCCGTTCGACGTCGACGTTACCCATCACGCCCGCGGGGTGCAGCCCGGCGAGGCGGTTCTCGTGTCGGTTTCGTCGCCGGCGCGGCTCGCCTCGGTCGAGGGGACCATCTTCGAGCGCACGGTTCACTTCCACCACGCCGAGGACGGCTCGTGGCGAGGACTCGTCGGCATCGACCTGATGGTCGAGCCCGGCGACCACGATCTCGTGTTGCGCATCGCCGCGGCCGGCGGAAAAGCCCTGACCCGCGTCCACCGGCTGGCCGTGACCGACAAGCGGTACCCCACCCGCCATCTCCGGGTGGAGCCGCGCTACGTCGAGCCGCCCCCCGAAGTCGCAGCCCGCATCGAGCGCGAGTTCCTGCAGCAGACCGCGATCTTCGCCGCCGACACGCCGGAGCGGCTCTGGCGCGGGCCGTGGATTCGCCCCGTCCCGGGGCGCGCGAACGGCCGGTTCGGCGCCCGTAGCGTCTTCAACGGCCAGCCCCGGAACCCGCATAGCGGCGCCGACTTCCTGGCCGGGGTGGGCACTCCCGTCGCCGCCCCCGCCGGCGGCCGCGTGGTCCTGGCCGGCGACACCTACTTCTCGGGCGGGTCGGTCGTCCTCGACCACGGCTGGGGCCTCTACTCGTACCTGGCCCATCTCTCCCGAATCCTCGTCGAAGAGGGAGACCTGGTGGAGCAGGGCGACGTGGTCGCCCGCTCGGGCGCCACCGGGCGCGTGACCGGCCCCCACCTGCACTGGACCGTGCGCATGAGCGGCGCGCGGGTCGACCCCCTGTCGGTGATCGAGCTCCTGCAGGACTGACTGACCCGGCCGCCGGCGGCCCGCGGCGTCGTTCGGTTCCTCAAAGCCTCGGGAACACGGGTCCGGGTCGATGCCATGGTCCGTCAGCCCTTGAAGGGGTTCCCTCATGCCCCGGGCGCACGGCTCCAGCAGGTTGGACGCGGGCGCTCTCGACAAGTGCCACCGTCCGTTTCCGTCACGCCCCCGGGCGTACGGCATCCGCCGCGACGGGACCTCGGGACGCCCTGCCGCCGTTCGCGGACCGGGCGCACGGCGTCCGCCGCCCGAGTGCGCCACACGACGGGACTCGGGCACGCCATGCCGCCGTTCGGGCGCACGGGGCGCGCGGCATCCGCCGCCCGAGTGCGCTATACTGGTTCGAAAGCTCAGGAATCCAGCCGATGCGTATTCTCTTCTCCGTGCCGCGCCTTCGCGGCTGACCTCCGCTTTTCCTCGACAGCACCGCCGTTCGCTCGGACCTCGGGACCGGGGCGACAGATGCCGGTGTCGGGATGCCCGGCCCCCGCGTGATCGCGGCGGCGTCGGTCGTTCCCGCCCGGCGGCGTAGCTGATTCGCTTCCCGTTCCTTCGGCTCGTGGTGCCGCTGCCGGTCGGCGCGGCCCTGTCGTGGTCTCTCAGCTCTTTCTTTGGCTCGTGGTGTTCCCGAATGTCGCTCTCCAACGCCTTGTCGAACGACCCGCCGGCGCCGGCGGGTCCCGGCGCCAACCTGTGGCGCGACGTGCGCGACGCGGTCCGTTCCGCGCCCCGCGACTACACCAGCGGCAGCCTCGGCCGCGCCGTGCTGCTGCTGGCCGTCCCCATGGTCCTCGAGATGGGGATGCAGTCGGTGTTCTCGGTCGTCGACGTCTACTTCGTGGGCCGCCTCGGTCCCGAGGCGGTGGCCATTCTCGGCCTGTCGGACTCGCTGATCGCGCTCGTGTTCGCGGTCTCGATCGGCCTCGCCATGGGCGCGGCGGCGATGGTGGCGCGGCGCATCGGCGAGGGGAGGCCCGAGCGCGCGTCGGCCGCGGCGGTGCAGGCCATCGCCTGCGGGTGCGCGGTGTCGGCGGTGCTCGGCGTCGCCGGCGTGATTTGGGCGTCGGACCTCCTGGAGCTGCTCGGCGCCGCCCCCGAGGTGGCCGCGAACGGCCGGACGTTCACCGCCATCATGCTCGGCGGGTGCGTCACCGTGACCCTGCTCTTCATGATCAACGGCATCTTCCGCGGCGCCGGCGACCCGGTGCTGGCGATGCGGGCCCTGTGGCTGGCCAACCTCGTGAACATCGTGCTCGACCCGATCCTGATCTTCGGCCTTGGACCGATTCCGGCGTTCGGCCTCAAAGGGGCGGCCATCGCGACCACGGTGGGCCGCGGGATCGGCGTCGCCTACCAGCTCCACGTGCTGACGAAGGGGAACGGCCGGGTGGCGGTCGACTGGCGGCGGGCGCGCCTCGAGCTGCACACCCTGCTGCGGCTGCTGCGGGTCAGCGGCATCGGCATCGTGCAGTACCTCGTCGGCACCGCGAGCTTCGTCGGCCTCATCCGCATCCTCGCCCCGTTCGGCGACACCGTGCTGGCCGGCTACACGGTGGCCGTCCGCATCATCATCTTCGTGCTGCTGCCGGCGTGGGGCGTCGGCAACGCGGCGGCGACGCTGGTGGGGCAGAACCTCGGCGCGGGCCGGCCGGAACGGGCCGAGCGCGCGGTCTGGTTCACGGCGCGGGTGAACACGGTGTTCCTGGGCCTCGTCGGCCTGGTCTTCGTCGTCTTCGCCCGGCCCATCGTGGGGCTGCTGGCGGCCGATGCCGAGGTCGCGGCGGTCGCCGCCGCCTGCCTGCGCATCGTCGCCGCCAGCTACGTGTTCTGGGGCTTCGGCCTCGTCACCGTCGTCGCGTTCAACGGGGCCGGCGACACCACCACGCCGACCTGGATCAACTTCTTCGTCTACTGGGTGGTGCAGTTGCCGCTGGCCTGGACCCTGGCCGGGCCGCTCGGGGTCGGCCCCCCGGGGGTGTTCGCGACGGTGGCGGTCTGCCAGACGCTGATGGCGGCGGTGGGCGTGCTCGCGTTCCGGCGGGGGACGTGGAAGACGCGGGTGCTGTAGGCTGGGAGTCTGCGCCGGAACCCGCCAGGACGATGTGATTACGGTGATTACGGTATGATGCGTCGAGGGGGATCCAGACGATGGGGAACGCGACCGCCGTCCGCGAGCTGAAGCTGATCGACATCGGCAATTCCAGAGGTATCCGCCTTCCCAAGGTGATGCTGAAGAAGTACGGCTGGAGCGACTCGCTCGTCGTCGAGGAGTCGGACGACGGCGTGTTCCTGCGTAGCGGGACCGCCAACAAGCTCTCCTGGGAGGACACGTATCGCGCGATGGCCGCCGAGGGCGAGGACTGGAGCGATTTGGACGCGACGGTCGCCGACGGTCTGGACTGATGGCGGCGTTTCCTCAGCGATACGTCATCTACTTTGCCGATCTCAATCCCACAGTGGGTGGCGAGATGCACAAGGTCCGCCCAGTCGTGGTCGTCAGCCAGAACGAGATGAACCGTTTTCTGGACACCGTCGTCGTTTGTCCGCTGACGTCGGTTCTGCACCCGCGATGGCGTGGCCGGCTGCAGGTACGGTGCGCCGGCAAGGATGCCGAGGTCGCCGTGGACCAGATCCGGACCATCAGCAAGCGGCGGCTGCGGCAACGACTCGACCGGCTCCCGGCCGCCGACTCCGCCGAACTGCGCCGCCTGGTGACCGAGATGTACGGGGAGTAGCCACGACCGGCGGGTGAAGGGCCGAAACGCCGGCCGACGACTGCGACGGAGCCACCATCCGTGATTCTGCTGACCGGGGCCACCGGCTGCATCGGCGGGCGCCTCCTTGCGGCGCTCGAGGAGCGCGGCCACGCCCTGCGCTGCATGACGCGCCGGCCGGCGGCCCTCGCGGGCCGGCTGGGCCCCCGTAGCGAGGCCGTCCACGGCGACTGCCTGGACCCCGCCTCGCTGCAGGCCCCTCTCGCCGGCATCGACACCGCCTGCTACCTCGTCCACTCGATGGGCGGCGGCGCCGACTTCGAGGCGCTGGATCGCGCCGCGGCCCGCAACTTCGGGGCGGCGGCGCGGGCGGCCGGGGTGGGCCGCATCGTCTACGTCGGCGGCCTCGGGGCCCAGGCGGGGCTCTCGCGGCACCTGCGCAGCCGGCACGAGACCGGTGAGGTGCTGCGCGAGTCGGGGGTGCCTGTCGTCGAGTTGCGGAGCGGCATCGTGCTCGGGGCCGGCAGCCTCTCGTTCGAGCTGATCCGGGCCCTGGTCGAACGGCTGCCGGTGATGGTCTGCCCGGCGTGGGTCCGTACCCCGACCCAGCCCATCGCCCTCGCCGACCTCGTCGCGTATCTCGTGGCCGTGCTCGACCTGCCTCCCGGCGCGGGCCGCGTGTTCGAGGTCGGCGGGGCCGACGTGGTGTCGTACGGCGACATCATGCGCGAGTACGCCCGGCTGCGCGGGCTCCGCCGGTGGCTGATTCCGGTGCCGCTGCTGACGCCGCGCCTGTCGAGCCTGTGGCTGGGGCTGACCACACCGGTCTACGCCCGCGTCGGCCGCGAGCTCGTGGACGGGCTGCGGACGGCGACCGTCGCGAACGACGACGCGGCGCGGACCGCGTTCCCCGTCCACCCGCTCGGGCTGCGGCAGGCGATGGAGCGGGCGGTCGACGAGGAGGACGCGGTGTTCGCGGCCGGGGCCTGGACCGGGGCCCGCCTGTCGGTGGGGACGGCGCTGCGGTGGGGCGGCGTCCGCATCCGCACCCGACTCATCCACTCGTGCGCGGTCGACGTGACGGCGGCGCCGGCCGCCGCGTTCGCCCCCATCCGCCGCATCGGCGGCGCGAACGGCTGGTACTACGGCGACTGGCTGTGGCGCCTTCGCGGCCTCGTCGACCGGCTGCTCGGCGGGGTGGGCATGGGCCGCGGGCGACGCGACGCCGAGCACCTCGCCGCGGGCGACATCGTCGACTGCTGGCGGGTGGAAGCCTGCGAGCCGGGCGCCCGGCTGCGGCTCGCGGCGGAGATGAAGCTGCCGGGCCGCGCCTGGCTGCAGTTCGACGTCACGCCCCGCGACGGGGGAGGGGCGACGGTGCGCCAGACCGCGGTGTTCGACGCGGCCGGCCTCGCGGGCCGCGCCTACTGGCACGCGCTGTACCCGGTTCACGTCCTCCTGTTCCGGGGGCTCCTGCGGAGCATCGCCCGGCGTGGGGCGGAGCTCTCGTCGTGCACGAAAAGCTGAAATCCGTGCAGCGCGAAAAGCTAGCGAGAGTACATCGCGCCCGTGGCACGAGAACCTGCGCAAGCGACAGGTCAAGCGCCCCAAGGTCTACTTGCGCGACTCCGGCGTCTACCACCACCTGATCGGCGTCGGCACGATGGACGCGCTGCAGACGCACCCGCGCATCGGCGCGTCGTGGGAGGGGTTCGTCATCGAGAAGGTGATCGCCGAGGCGGCGCCCGACCATGTCTACTTCTGGGCGACCCACAACGGCGCCGAGCTCGACCTGCTGCTGATGACGGCGGGTCGGCGGGTCGGGGTCGAGGTCAAGCGCGTCGACGCGCCGCGCCGCACCCGCTCGATGGCCGTCGCCCTGGACGACCTGCGGCTGGATGCGCTGTGGGTGGTGTACCCGGGGGACGTGCGGTACGCCATCGACGACCGGATCACCGCGCTGCCGGCGGCGATGCCGTTTCCGGCGTCCGGTGCGGCTGCGCCTGCGGCCTGTCCGGCGCCGCCGGGGGCGGGAGGAGCGGGGTAGGGCGGCCGCCGAGAGGACGCTTGCCAGACCTCGTGTGACGCTGCCGGGCGGCCTGCCACCCGGTCAACCGGACTGCCGCTCGCGGAGAATCGCTTCCAGTTCAGCTACGCGTGTTTCCGCGTCGGCGGCCCGTGTTTCCGCGTCGGCGGCCCGTGTTTCCGCGGCCTGGCGGGCGGCCGCTTCCGCCCGGCGGCCCTCGGCTTCCGCCAGACGGCCCTCGGCTTCCGCCAGACGGCCCTCGGCTTCCTCGGCGTGGCTGCGCAGGTCGTCGCCGGTCGCCGGGTCCCGGAAGCGCATCTCGCGCCCCGGCGCCGCCCGCAGCTCCAGACCGAGCGTCTCGCTGCGCAGCGTCAACGTGCCGTCCAGCCCCGTCAACACCGGTTGACGCACGTAGCCCGATCGCGTCAGCCGCTCCCCCTGCAGGCGCGCCGGCAGGTGTTCGCCCGCCGGGTCGTACTGCCAGTACTCGCGGACCCCGAGCTGCGCGTACACCGACCGCTTCCGCCCGAGATCGTCCCGCCACGTGCTGGGCGAGGCCACCTCGAGCACGAAGGCCGGCGCGCGCCGCTCCTCCCATAGCTTGTAGTTGGGCCGTTCGCGGTCATCCACGCCGAACACCACGAAGACGTCCGGGGCGATCGACACCCGCGGGTTGCCTTCCTCGTAGTAGATCAGCAGGTCGCCGGAGACGTACACGTCCCGGCGGTCGCGGAAGTGGCGGCTCAGGGCGCCGATGCCGTACATGATGGCGTTGCGCTGGGCGTCGTTCTCCGCCATCGGCTGGCCGTCCGAGCTCGGGTACTCGATCGGCGCGGCAGGTGCGGGTCTCGTCATCGGGAATCTCCGGGCGGCGCGGCGGCGCACACGGCTCTCCCCAACCTACCACACGGTGCGACGCCGCCATCACGTGCCGGACGTCGGGCTCGTCCGGGCGTCCCGTGCAAGTTGAGGCACGTATCGTGCCAACCTCGACGTCGTGCGCGCCGTCGATGTCGTCCTGGACGCCTTCGCCGCCTCGGAACAGGCGGGCGGGCCAAGCGGCGGCCGGTTCCGTCCGGGCCGCGGGGGGGCATCCCAGGCGGCGGCCGGCCCCTCCGCACCGCAGGCCAGCAGGTTGTCGGGTTCCAGCCCCGCCAGATGATGCGTGGACCGTTCAGTCTACCGCCGACGGTCCGGCGGTACAATGCGGTCGGACGGCGGACACCCGGACCACCCACAGGAGGAACGACCCAGATGAGCCCGACCTCTTCGCGCGGCATGTGGAGCTCTCGCGCAGGCTTCATTCTGGCGGCGGCCGGCTCGGCCGTCGGGCTGGGCAACATCTGGGGTTTCCCGACCCAGGTCGGGCAGGGCGGCGGGGCCACGTTCGTGGTCATCTACCTGGCGTGCATCTTCCTGATCTGCGCGCCGATCATGGCTGGTGAGATCGCCATCGGCCGCCGCACGGGGCTGAGCCCGGTCGGCGCGTTCAGCGCCCTCGCGCCGGGCCGCCGGTGGTGGCTGCTCGGGGCGCTGGGGGTGCTGGCCGGCGTCGGCATTCTCTCGTTCTACTCGGTCATCGCGGGGTGGGCCGTCGCCTACGTCTGGTTCACGGCGACGGGGGCGGTGAGCGGCAGCCCCGACGACATCGGCCGCTTCTTCGCCGAGTTCACCGGGAGCGGCTTCATCAGTGCGTTCCTGGCCATCCTCGTGATCGGCATCACCGCCGCGGTGCTGCTGGGCGGGGTGCGCGCGGGCATCGAGCGGGTGACGAAGCTGCTCATGCCGCTGCTCGCCCTGCTGCTCGTGGCGCTGGCGGTGCGGGCGGTCACCCTGCCCGGGGCGGGGGAGGGGCTGGCCTACTACCTGCGCCCGGACTTCAGCCGGCTCGCCGACGTGACCGTCTTCACGTCGGCGCTGGGCCAAGCGTTCTTCTCGCTGAGCCTCGGCATGGGCTGCATCCTCACCTACGGCAGCTACCTCAGCCGGCAGGACGGCATCGCCGCCTCGGCGCTGTGGATCGTCGCCCTCGACACGTCGATCGCGCTTCTGGCCGGGTTCATCATCTTCCCGGTCGGGTTCTCCATCGCCGGCTTCGACCCCACCGCCAGCGGACCGGGGCTCATCTTCACGGTGCTGCCGCGCCTCTTCGCCGAGATGCCCGGCGGCCACCTGTTCGGCGGCACGTTCTTCCTGCTGCTCAGCGTCGCCGCCCTCACCTCGACCATCTCGCTGCTCGAGGTGCCGGTGTCGCACTGCGTCGACGCCCTCGGCTGGACGCGGCAGAAGGCGGTGGCCGCCGTGGCCGGCGCCATCTCGGTGCTGGCCATTCCCTCCGCCCTCGGCAACGGTGCGGTCGGCGTGTTCACGAGCCTGCCCGGCCTCGGCATCGGGTTCCTCGACCTGATGGTGACCGTGTGGAACGAGGTCGCCCTGCCCGTGGGCGGGTTGCTCACCGCCGTATTCGTCGGCCGCATCTGGGGCGTCGACCGCGCCCTCGAGGAGCTGCGGGCGGAAGGGCGGTGGATGCCGGTCCCCGAGCTGTGGTCGTTCCTGCTGCGGTGGGTGTGCCCGGCCGCCATCGCCATGATTCTGGTCGCCGCGCTGGCGGCGCTCTTCTGAGGCGGCTGCACGGAGGCGGCTGCGCCGAGGCGGGGCTTGGTGGATGGAAGGCCGGGGCTCCCGGCGGCCCGACCGCCCGGATTCCGGTTGTCCGGTTCGCGGTCGCTTCGATCAACGGTGAACAGCCGCCTCACCTGAATCCGCTCGCCCGCCCGCGTCGCGCCCGTGGCGCGCTCGTCGGTCGGCGTCGTCTTCAGCGTCCCTCGATCTCGTTGCGTGCGGCGCTGGAGAGGAACGCCGAACGGGTCATGCCCCGCCGCTTCGCCTCTTCATCGATGGCCCGCAGAAGACCGAAGTCCAGAGACACGTTGATGCGGCGCGGCGAGCCCTTGTCGAGGATGAGCGGGACGAACGCGATGGTCGCTCCGTCGCGCCACCCGGCCAGGCTCTCGTCGGCCCTGATGTCGTGGAGGGAGCGGGGCGGGGGGATGGGTTCTCCGTCCGCCAGCATGCCTTCGACGTGAAACGACAGCGCCTCGGCTCCACGGCGGAGCGCGTCGTCGACGGTGTCGCCGTCGGAGACGCAGCCGGGAAAATCGGGAAAGCTGACGCCGAATCCTGGTTTGTCGTCGTCGTGAACGAAGGCCACGTAGCGCATCTCAGCCCCTCCGCGGGGTCCAGCCCGCCTGTCGGTAGATCGAGGCGACGGTGCGGCGCTTGATGTTCCGATTCGGATGGGTCACCGTGATACGGCCCGCGCGATCGGGGTGCTTGAACTGCCAGTGGCTTCCGCGGACGGCCACGCGAACCCAGCCGTCGCGTTCCAGCCATCGGATCAGCTTGCGACTGTCGCATTCCACCCCAGACTCCGTATGTAAACATGACACACAATGCGCCTCGTGCGTACGACTCTGACAGACTCTGACCCACGACCCCCGAGACGATTGATGAAGATCACGGCCAAGGGCCAGGTGACCATTCCCCAGCGTCTGAGGCGGAAGTTCGGTCTGCTGCCCCATACCGAAGTCACCCTCGAGGAGGCCGACGGCTACGTCGTGATCCGTCCCGCGCTCAGCAAGCAGGCGCTCGTGGAACAGCGGCTTCGCGACGCGCGCGGCGTCGCCGCTGACGGCATGAGCACCGGCGACGTGATGCGGCTCACGCGCGGGGGAGGATGAGCGCTTCTTGGTCCTCACGCTCCGTTGGAGAACCAGGATTCGAGCAGGACACCCTGGTCGTGAGGGTCGACGACGAGAAGGTCGCGACCGCGCCGCTCGACGAGACCTCGCAGGTCATCCTGATGGGGAACGTCTACGTCACCACGCCGTGCCTGCACGAGCTGATGTGGAGCGACATCCGGTCACGTGGCACAGCTACGGGGGGGGGGGCTGGTTCTTCGGGCACGGCGCGGAAGGTGCCCTTGCAGGTTTGCGCTGGGTGCCTCAGAAGCTCAGCGACACGGCGGCTCCTCGGCGTTCCGGTGTCAGCAGAGGCGCCACGCGCCAAGCCCCTCGGGTCGTCGCCGGCCAGCGCACCTCGGTCTGCGTCAGGCGATCCATGCCGACGCCGATCCACGCACCCGCCGCGCCGAAGAGGCCGGCAACGAGCAGGACGCTGGCCGGGGGGGTCGGGCACAGGTCCAAGCGAGTGCACATGGCGTAGGACATCAACAAGCCGCCGCCGGCGCCGGCCGCGAACCCGCGCCAGGCGCCGTCCCGGGTGGGATCGTCCATACCGTAGCGCACGGACAGGACGTCGCTCCGGCTGAGGTCGAGCTGTCGGTCGTCGATGCGCACGGACAGCGTCGCGAACGTCAGCCCAACCACTTGCGCCCGGTGGACGAGTCCGTTGCCGCTCAGGGCCACCCGGATGTCGTCCCCGGGCTCGATTGCCCCCAGGAGCGGGCCGAAGTCGCCGGCGTCCTGCGCCACGGCGGGCGTGGCCAGGCACGTCAGCAGAATCCAGACTCCCGATCTCGTCATCACGCACCTCCTTCGTCTCTGGGGAATGCGTGGATGTCCCGGGAACGGGCTCGCGGCCGCGAGAGGCCGGTTCGTCGCCATGGGCTGCCTTCACCACGTGTCGACGTGCACTTCGAGCCGCCGGCCGGCGCGGGGTCGCGCCCGGGCGGGCTCGCTCTGTGGGAGGACGACGAGGTAAGGAATGGTGCGGAAGGGGGGATTTGAACCCCCATGAGCCATTGGCTCGCTAGCCCCTCAAGCTAGTGCGTCTGCCAGTTCCGCCACTTCCGCATTGGGTGGGTGCGGCCGCTCCGCGGGTGGGTGCGACCGCTCTGCTCTGCCGACCTCTACCGAGGCTCTTCCGGGGCGTCGGCCGGCTCCTCCGTCTCGGCGTCGGGCTCCGCTCCCTCGTCCTCGGCAAGCGCGGCAGGGGCGGTGTCGGCCGGGGCGGTCACCGGTGCCGGCTGGAAGCCGGGGCCGTCCACGCCGCTCAGCAGCGACGACTCGCCGCGCTGGCCCAGGATGGCGAGGGTCATCGACCCGACCATGAACAGGGCGCCGAGCACGGTGGTGGCGCGGGTCAGCAGGGTGGCGCTCGAGCGGGCGCCGAACGCGGCGTCGCTGCCGCTGCCGCCGAAGGCGGCCTGCAGCCCGCCGCCCTTGCCCTGCTGCATCAGCACGACGACCACCAGGAACAGGCAAACCAGCACGTGCACCGCGGTGAGGAGAACGCTCAGCATCTTCCCTCCATTATACGGCTATCGGGCGGCCGGGTGGCGGCGAGGATTTCCGCGAAGGCGGCGGGGTCGAGGCTCGCCCCGCCGACGAGGGCGCCGTCGACGTCGGGCTGCGCCATGAGGGCGGCGGCGTTGCCGGGCTTGACGCTGCCGCCGTAGATGATGCGGCAGGCGCCGGCCGCCTCGTCGTCGAACCGGGCGGCGAGACGGGCCCGGATGCGGCGGTGGGCGGCGTCGGCCTGGTCGGGGGTGGCGACGCGCCCGGTGCCGATGGCCCAGACCGGCTCGTAGGCGACGACGGCGGCGCCGGCCTGATCCCGCGACAGGCCCGCGAGGCCCGCCTCGATCTGGCGGTCCAGCACGTCGAAGGTGCGGCCGGCCTCACGTTCTTCCAGGGTCTCGCCGACGCAGACGATGGGCGTGAGCCCGGCTGCCGCGGCGGCCCGGACCTTGGCGTCGACCCCGGCGTCGGTCTCGCCGAAGAGCTGCCGCCGCTCGGAGTGGCCGACGATGACGGCGCTGACGCCGCACGCCTGGAGCATGGGCAGGCTGACCTCGCCGGTGAAGGCGCCCCGCGGCTCGGCGTGGACGTTCTGCGCGGCCACCGCGATGCGGCCGCCGGCCCCGAGGTCGGCCAGCGCGTCGACCAGCGCGGGCAGGGCCGGGAACGGCGGGGCGAGGACGATGTCCACGTCGCCGGCGTCGCACACGCGCGGCACGAGCTCGCGCGCGTAGTCGATGGCCTCGGCGACGGTCTTGTGCATCTTCCAGTTGGCGGCGACGAAGGGGCGTCTGGCCATGGGTCAGCTCCCGCTCCGGTCTTCCGCATCGGGCAGCACGGCTTCGGCGGCGGTCTTGTGCATCTTCCAGTCGGCGGCGACGAAGGGGCGTCTGGCCATGGGTCAGCTCCCGCTCCGGTTTTCCGCATCGGGCAGCACGGCCTCGCCGGTCTCGTGCATCTTCCAGTTGGCGGTGGCGAAGGGGCGTCTGGGCATTGGTCAGCTCCCGCCCGGCGCGTCGGGCAGCGCGGCGACGCCGGGCAGGGTGCGGCCGCCGAGGAACTCGAGCGACGCGCCGCCGCCGGTCGACACGTGGGTGATGCGCCCGGCGACGCCGGCCCGGTGGACGGCGGCGACCGAGTCGCCTCCCCCCACGATGGAGGTCGCGGGGCTGTCCGCGACGGCCCGGGCGACGGCGAGGGTGCCGGCGGCGAAGGGCGGAATCTCGAACACCCCCATCGGTCCGTTCCAGAGGACGGTACGGGCGGCGGCCACCGCCTCGCGGTAGCGGCCGACGGTCTCGGGGCCGATGTCGACCCCGAGTCGGTCGCCGATGGCGGGGTCGTCGACGCCGATGGCGGCGTGGGGGGCGTCGGCGTCGAGCCGGTCGGCCACGACGTGGTCGCCCGGCAGCTCGAGCCGCACGCCGTGGTGGTCCGCCGCCCGCTCGATGCCGCGGACGGTGTCGACGAGGGCGTCCTCGACCCGCGATCGGCCCACCGGGCGCCCGCGGGCCTTCAGGAACGTGTAGGCCATGGCGCCGCCGACGAGGAGGGCGTCGAGGCGGGGCAGGAGGTTCTCGATGACCTCGAGCTTGCCCGAGACCTTGGCGCCGCCGAGGATGCCGACGAACGGCCGCGGGGGCGAGGCGAGGAGCGCTCCGAGATGCTCGAGCTCGTCCACCATCAGCAGCCCGGCCGCGGCGTCGGCAACGCGGCCCGCCACGCCGACGGTCGAGGCGTGGGCCCGGTGCGCGGCCCCGAAGGCGTCGTTGACGTAGGCGTCGCAGGGGGCGGCCAGGGCGTCCGCGAACGCGGGGTCGTTGGCCTCTTCCCCGGCGTGGAAGCGCAGGTTCTCGAGCAGCACGATGCCGCCGGGGCCGGCCTCGGTCAGCGCGACGGTCACCGGCTCGCCGATGGCGTCGGGCGCGAACACCACCGGACGGCCGAGCAGCTCCGACAGGCGCTCGCCGATCGGCAACAGGGAAAGGGCGGGATTCGCGGCGCCCCTGGGGCGGCCGAGATGCGACCCCACGAGGAGGGTCGCCCCGCGCTCGACCGCCAGCCGCAGGGTCGGGAGGGCGGCGCGGATGCGCGTATCGTCGTCGATGACGCCTTCACGGATCGGAACGTTGAAGTCGACGCGGACGAAGAGCCGCCGGCCGTCGAGCTCGATGTCGCGGATGGTTCTCTTGGGCACGATTGCGATTCCGGCGTCGATTCGGGCGGCCGTGAGACGGCACCGCTACGGCCGTTGACGCGACCCTCGGGTCGAGTCGGCGCTTCGTCGGCGCCGACTCCCCGCCTCGCACGCGCCTGGTGTCCCGGTCGTGAAGTTCGCGAAAGCTATGAATCGCGGCAAGTGGCTGTAAACACAGGAATAGTACCGTTCAGAATCGTTCCAGGAGCCACGGTTCGGGACACTAGAGCCCCTTGTCGGCCAGGAACGCGATGAGGTCGACGCACCGGGACGAGTAGCCCCACTCGTTGTCGTACCAGGACAGCAGCTTGACGAAGTCGCCCTCCATCACGCGCGTGTACGAGCCGTCGACGATGGACGAGTGGGGGTTCCCCTTGAAGTCGATCGAGACGAGGGGAGCGGTGGCCACGTCGAGGATGCCGCTCAGGGGGCCGTCGGCGGCCGCGGTGAAGGCCGCGTTCACCGCCTCGGCGGTGGCGGGGCGATCGACCTGGGCGACGAGGTCGACCACCGACACGTTCGGGGTCGGCACCCGCATGGCGATGCCGTCGAGCCGGCCCTTGAGCTCGGGCAGCACCTCGCCCACCGCGGCGGCGGCGCCGGTGGTGGTGGGAATCATCGAGAGCCCCGCCGAGCGGGCCCGGCGCAGGTCCTTGTGGGGGAGGTCGAGGAGCTTCTGGTCGTTGGTGTACGCGTGTACCGTCGTCATCCACCCGCGCTTCAGGCCGAACTGCTCGTGCAGCACCTTGGCGACAGGGGCGAGGCAGTTGGTCGTGCACGAGGCGTTCGAGATGATGCGGTGGCGGTCGGGGTCGTAGAGGTCGTGGTTGACGCCGAGCACGACGGTCAGATCGGGCTGCCTGGCGGGGGCGGTGACGATGACCCGCCGGGCGCCGGCCGCGAGGTGCCTGGCGGCGTCGTCACGCTTCGTGAAGAGGCCGGTCGACTCGAGCACGATGTCGACGCCCAGTTCGCCCCACGGCAGGTCGGCGGGGTCGCGCTCGGCGGTGACTCGGAAGTGCCGGTCGCCTACCCGGATGCCGTCGCCGTCGACCGCCACCTCGTCGCCGAGGTTGCCCAGCACCGAGTCGTACTTCAGCAGGTGGGCGAGGGTCCCGGCGTCGGTGATGTCGTTGACGGCCACGATCTCGATGCCGTCCACGCCCCTCGACGCCCGCATGATGTTGCGGCCGATGCGGCCGAATCCGTTGATGCCTACTCGTGTCGCCATGCCCTGTCTCGACTTTCCTCCAACGGGGTGCGCCTCCGCCCGGCGTGCCCCTGATCGCGGTTCACAAACGATCTATTGTAGGTTATGGCGCGGTGGTCGGGTCAAACTGCGGAGTGGTTCCGCCGAGCGCCCCGGGGCGGGGGCGGGGCGAGCGGACCCGCCCCGAGAGCAGACGCCCCACGCGCACCGTCGTCGCGGGTGGGGACGACCCGACGCCCTGAACACGTGGCGGACGCGGCGGGAATGCGAGGCGCGGGTTGCGCCGCCGCTCGAGCCCGGCGAGGTTGCGCCGCGGCTGCCGGCGCTGCCGAAGGCTCCGAAGCGGCCCATTGATGCATCTCCTGTACAGCGCGGCCATCGTCTGCTACGCACTGTCCGTGTCGCCGCGCCTCTTGTACGAGGCGGTGCGCCACGGCAAGTACGTGGGGACGCTACGGGAGCGCTGGGGGCATCTGCCGGACGGCATCGACCCCGGGGGGCGGGCGTCGATCTGGATTCACGCGGTGTCGGTGGGCGAGGTGCAGGCGGCCCGCACCCTGATCGCGGGGCTGCGCGACCGCTATCCCGGCCATCGGCTGTGGCTGTCGACCACCACCCGGACCGGCCGGGCGGTGGCGGCCGGCATCGAGGCGGTCGACGGCCTGTTCTACTTCCCCCTCGACCTGCCGCCCGCCGTCGACCGGGTGCTGGACCGGGTGCGCCCGGTGCTGTTCATCGCGGTCGACACCGAGCTGTGGCCCAACCTGCTGCGGCGCTGCGCCCGGCGCGGGGTGAGGACGGTGCTCGTCAACGGGCGCATCTCCGATCGCTCGTATCCCCGCTACCGGCTGGTGCGGCGGTGGTTCCGGCGGGTGCTCGCCGACATGGACCGGTGCTGCGCCCAGAGCGACGAGTCGGCCCGGCGCCTCGTCGATCTCGGGGCGCCGGCCGAGCGGGTCGTCGTGACCGGGAACCTGAAGTTCGACGCGCTGCCGGCGCCGCGCCCCGGCCCGGCGCCCGGCGGCGGCGACCTCCTGCGTGCGCTCGGCGTCGCGGCCGACCGGCCGGTGCTGGTGGCGGCGAGCACGCACCCCGGCGAGGAGGGGCCGGTGCTCGACGCCTTCCGGCGGCTGCGGGCCCGCGCGCCCGGCCTGGTCCTGGTGCTCGCGCCGCGGCATCCCGAGCGCGGGGCCGAGGCGGCCGCGCTGGCGGCCGGGCGGGGGCTCGCGGCGGTGCGCCGCAGCCGGCCGCCCGACGACGGCGCGGGCGGGGCCGACGTCGTCGTGCTCGACACGGTGGGCGAGCTGCCGGCGCTGTTCCGGGCGGCCACCGTCGTTTTCGTCGGGGGGAGCCTGGTGCCCGCGGGCGGGCACAACGTGATCGAGCCCGCGTCGTGGGGCAGGCCGGTGGTGTTCGGGCCGCACATGGAGAACTTCGCCGAGGTCGCCGAGCTGTTCCTCGCCAACCGGGCCGCCCGCCGGGTCGCGTCGGCCGTCGAGCTGGCGCCGGTGCTGGCGGAACTGCTGGCGGACCCGCGCCGCCGCGCCGAGCTGGGGACCGCCGCACGGTCGCTGGTCGAGGCCAACCGGGGCGCCGCCGCGCGAAGCCTCGACGAGATCGCGGCGGTGCTGCCGCCGCCCGGCGCCCCCGCGCCGCCGGTTGCGTCGAGTGCGGGGCCGCGCTGACGAACTCGGGATCCGGCGCCCGCGACCCCCGCGGCCGGCCGGTTGCGTCGATTCGGCCACCGGCATGTCGATGGCCTTGTTCCCGGCGCCCGCGCCCGCCGCGGCCGGCTGGTTGCGGGGCCGCGTTGACGAGGACGGGACCCTGCTGCGACTGCTCAGCCGTCTGTACGATGAAACCGCTTGGCGGCGCCGGCAGTGGTACGCGCGGCGGCCCGCCGCCCGGCGGCGGCTGGCGAGGCCGGTCGTCAGCGTGGGGGCCCTCGCGGCCGGCGGCAGCGGCAAGACCCCGCTCGCCGCCGCGCTGGCCCGCATGCTGGTGGAGCTGGGGGAGCGGCCCGCCATCCTCAGCCGCGGCTACGGGCGCGTCGATCCGGTCGAGGGGGCGGCGGTGATACGCGACTTCGAGCGGACCGTGGGCAGCCTCGCCGTCGCCGGCGACGAGCCGTGGATGCTCGCCCGGGCCCTCGACGGGGTGGCCGTGGTGGTCGCGGAGGACCGTCACCTCGCGGGCCGCCTCGCCGAGACCCGCCTGGGGGCCACCGTGCACGTGCTCGACGACGGGTTTCAGCACCTGCAACTGGAACGGGGCGCCGACCTGGTCCTGCTGTCGGGCGCGGATCTCGACGACCCGCGGGTGCTGCCGGCGGGGCGGCTGCGCGAGCGGCTGGCGACGGCGCGCCGGGCCGACGCCCTGCTCCTGGTCGACTTGACGGCGGACGGCCGGGCCCGGGCGGAGGCCGAGCTGCAGCCGGCCCGTCTGTTCCACGTGCAGCGCCGGACCGGCCCGGTCCGGGTGCGCCGGCCGGACGGGGAGGGCGACGGGCTCCCGCCGGGTTCGCGGGTCGCCGCGGTGGCCGGCATCGCGCGTCCCGAGCGGTTCTTCGACGACCTGCGGGCGGCGGGGTTGGACGTCGTTCACACCGTGGCCTTCGCCGACCATCACCGGTACGGGCGGCGCGAGGCCGACCGCATCCAGAGGGTGGCCCGGCGGGCGGGGGCGGAGGCGATCGTGACGACCGACAAGGACTTCGTCCGCCTCGAGCCGTGGCTGCCGTTCGATCCGGTCCTGGCGACGATGCCCCTGACCTGCACGGTGACGCCGGAAGCGCCGTTCCGGGCCTTCATCGCGGGGCGTCTCGCGGCCGAGCGGAGCGCGTCGCGGTGACGGCGGGAACGCCGCGGCGGTCGCGGCCGGTCCGCCATGCCGCCGAGTACCTGGCGGTGCGCGCGGTGCAGTCGGCGGTGCGGGCGGCGCCCCGCGGCTGGGGGGCGGCGCTGGGCGGCGGGCTGGGGTGGCTGTTCCACCGCTGGGACCACCGCCGGCGGAACACGGCGACTACCAACGTGCGGGCGGCCCTGCCGGAACGGACCGACGACGAGCGCCGGGCGGTGGTGGCGAGCGCCTTCGCCAGCGTCGGCCGCCACGTCATCGAGCTGCTGCGGTTCGACGCGATGCGCGTCGAGGACATGATGGCGCGGGTCGAGTTCGAGGGGGCCGAGCACGTGGAGCGGGCGATGGCGGGGGGCCGCGGCGCCATGTTCTTCACGGGGCACTTCGGGTTCTGGGAGCTGCACGTCATGGCCCACGCGGTCCGGTTCGAGCCGATCGTGATGGTGGCGCGCACGTTGGACAATCCGCGGCTCGAGGCGATGATCGAACGGGTGCGGACGCGGGTCGGGACCCGCGTGGTCTCGCGGCAGGGGGCGGTGCGAGGGCTGCTGCGCGGTCTGCGCGAAGGCCGCCCGGTGGGCATGATGGTCGACCAGCACATGCAGGACCGCAGCGCCGTGACGGTGGACTTCCTCGGCCGGCCCGCCGCGACGACGTCGGCCGTCGCGGCGCTGGCCCTGCGCGCGGGGGCGCCGGTGGTCCCGGTGTTCACGCTGCCGGTCGAGGGCGGGCGCTACCGCGTGGTCTACGAGCCCCCGGTCGAGACGCCCGACCCCGGCCGGGCCGACGCGGTCCAGGTCCTGACCCAGCGGTGCACCGACGTGCTCGCGTCCCACGTGCGGCGGCGGCCGGAGCTGTACCTCTGGATGCACCGGCGCTGGCGCCTCGCCGACGCGCCGACGGACGCCGCGCCCCGATCGGGCTCGGGGGATTCGCCGGTTGCCGCGGCCGGGAGGCGGCGAGCCCCTTGAACCGGACGCCGTTGTCGCCGCGTACTCGGGGACGACGCGGGTGCGGGCTTCGATCAGGGCCCGATGGCCAGCGGCTTGAACCGGACGCCGTTGTCGCCGCGTACTCGGGGAGCGGAACGCTGGCCGGGTGGGGTCAGCTCCGGTGCAATCCGGGCGTGTTGACGTGGGCGTTGAAACCGGCTTCCAGGGTGTCCACCTTGCCTTGCAGGCGGTTGAACTTGTTGTTGAGGACGATGACGCCGGTCGCGCCGGCCAGGGCGCCGAGCGCGGTCAGGAGATCGATGGTCAACTGAACGACTTCCATCGTGCGCATGTTATCACGCGGCCAGAGTGTTTTGTGCGATAGATCGATCCTGCGCGCCGTGCCGAGTCCCCGAGGGCACCGGCGGCCGAGGAGCTGGACACTGATGCGCCTGCTGGTACGGACTCCGAACTGGCTCGGCGACGTCGTGATGGCGTTGCCGGCGTTGGCGGCGCTCCGGGCGCACTACCCGGAGGCGGTCCTCGCGGCGGCGGGCCCCCGGCCGCTGTCGCCCCTGCTCTCGGCCGCGCCGGGGGTCGACGAGGTGGTGGGGGTGCCGCGGGGCGGGGCGAGGGGGCGGCGCGGCGAGGTGGAAGCGTTGCGGGGCGGCGGGTTCGACGCGGTGCTGCTGCTGCCCGGCTCGTTCGGGTCGGCGTGGGTCGCCCGGCGGGCCGGCATCGCCGAGCGCTGGGGGTTCGCGGGGCAGTGGCGGCGGCCCCTGCTCACCCGGGCGGTGGCGCCCCCGCGCCGACGCGGCGGCCCCGTGCACCAGGTGGACCGCTACCTGGCGCTGGTCCGCGGCCTGGGCATCGAGCCGGTCGGCGTCGAGCCCCGCCTCGAGGCGCCGGCCACCCTGCGCGCCCGCGCCCGCACGCTGCTCGCGGCGGCCGGCGGCGCCGAAGGGCGGCCGCTGGTAGGCATGGCGCCGGGGGCCGCCTACGGCCACGCCAAGCGGTGGCCGCCGGGGCGCTACGCCGGCGTCGCGGCCCGGCTGGTTCGGGACTTCGGCGCGCGTGTCGTGCTGCTCGGCAGCGCGCACGACCGGGACGCGGGCCATGCGATAGAATCCATCCTCGACGCCGACATCCGGCGGGGCCCCGGCTTCCTGAACCTGATCGGGCGGACCGATCTCCGGCAGTTGATCGGCCTCCTGGCCGCGTGCCGGACGTTGATTGCCGGCGACTCCGGGGCGATGCACCTGGCGGCGGCGCTGGGGGTGCCGGTGACCGCCCTCTTCGGCCCCACCGACGAGCGGCTGACCGCGCCCGTCGGCGGGCACGCGGTGCTGACGCATCCCGTGTGGTGCCGCCCCTGCTTCTTCCGCGATTGCCCTATCGACCATCGTTGCATGACCCGCATCTCCGAGGCCGAGGTCCTGCAGGCGGCCGCGAGCCGGCTCGCCGCCGGTGCGGAGACGCCCGCCGCCGTGCGTCGGGGGGCGGACGCGCCATGATGGGCCGGCCCGACCTCCGCGGCCGCCTGGTCCGATGATTCTGCCCTCCATTCAGCCCGGATCCGGCGACGAGGCGCTGCGCACGCGGCTGGTCGAGCTGATCGAGTCGTTCGGCCGGCCCCGAATCGTGGTGGTCGGCGACCTCATCGCCGACGAGTTCATCTACGGCCGCATCGACCGGGTGTCGCGCGAGGCCCCCGTGCTCATCCTCAAGTACGACGCCGCCGAGGTGCGGCCGGGCGGCGCGGGCAACGCCGCCCGCAACGTGGCCGCCCTCGGGGCGGAGGCCCGGCTCGTGGGTCTCGTCGGGCGGGACGATGCCGGCCGCCGCCTCGTCCGGAGCCTCCCGCGCGGCCTCGCGAGGACCGGCCTCGTCCGGCTGCCGGGCTATCGGACGCCGACGAAGACCCGCATCCTCGCGGGGGGCATCCACTCGGCCCGGCAGCAGGTGGTGCGGGTCGACCGGGACGGGCCCGCGATTACCCCGGAGGCGCGGGACGCGGTGGCCCGGGCGGCGGAGGCGGCGGTTGCGGGATGCGACGCGGTGGTGGTGTCCGACTACGGCACGGGGTTGATCACGCCGCGGCTCGTGGCCGGCCTCAAGCGCCGCCTCCCGCGGCGGAAGCGCGGTCCCGCGGTGCCGGTGCTGCTCGACTCGCGCTACGGCGTGCTGGAGCACCGCGGGCTGACGGTGGCGGTTCCCAACGAGTCGGAGGTCGAGCATGTCCTCGGGTGGGCCGTCGGCGACGACGCGGAGGCGCTGGAGCGGGCGGGGCGCACCATCCTGGAGCGAACCGGGATGCACGCGGTGCTCGTCACCCGCGGGAGCCGGGGGATGGCCCTGTTCGAGCCGGGGCGCCCGACCCAGCACATCCCGATTCACGGCCCCGACGAGGTGACCGACGTCACCGGGGCCGGCGACACCGTGATCGCCACCATGGCGGCGGCCCTGAGCGTGGGCGCCTCGTGCCTCGAGGCGGCGCTGCTCGCCAACTACGCGGGGGGGCTCGTGGTCATGAAGCGCGGGACCGCGGTGGTCGCCGGGAGCGAGCTGCTGCGGGCGGTGGAGGGCGACCTGTCGTGACCGCGGCGGGACGGACGGTGGCGGCAGGGGTCGTGACCGAGGCCGAGCTCCTGGAGCGGGTGCGCGCGGACCGCGCGGCCGGCCGCAGCATCGCGTTCGCCAACGGCTGCTTCGACGTGCTGCACGTCGGTCACGCGCGGTACCTCGCCGGCGCCGCGGCGCTGGCCGACCGCCTGGTCGTGGCGGTCAACGACGATGCCTCGGTGACCGCGTTGAAGGGGCCGGGCCGGCCGGTGCAGGCGGCCGCCGACCGGGCCGAACTGGTGGCGGGGTTCGCCGCCGTCGACTACGTCGTCGTGTTCGCGGACGCGACGGCCGGCCGGCTCCTGGCCCTCGTCGAGCCCGACGTCCACTGCAAGGGGCCGGACTACACGGTCGACACGGTGCCGGAGCGCGAGGTGGTCCGCGCCTACGGCGGGCGCACCGTCATCGTGGGAGACGGCAAGACGCACTCGACACGCGACCTCGTGACCCGAATCCGCTCGTCGCCGGACCCGGCCCGGTAGGTATCTGCGCCGCAGCCATGCGAGCCATCCTCATCGTCCGCCTCGGGGCCCTGGGCGACGTCGTGCACGCGTTGCCGGTGGCGGCGGCGCTCCGGGACCGGTTCCCGGCCGCGCGCATCGACTGGGTCGTCGACGAACGGTACCAGGACGTGCTGGACCTGACGCCGGTCGTGGACCGGCGCATCGTGCTCCGTTCCCGGTCGCTGCCGGTCTGGCGGCGGCTCGCGGAGCTGCGCCGCGCCCTCGCGGGCGGCGCCTGGGACGTCGCCGTCGACGTGCAGGGGTTGTTGAAGTCCGCGGTGGTCGCCCGGTCGAGCGGGGCGCGGCGGGTGCTGGGCTTCGCCGCGCCGCACCTGCGCGAGCCGCAGGCCCGGTTCCTCTACACGGAGACCTGCGATCCGGGGAACGCCGTGCACGTCACCGAGAAGAACATGGCCCTCGCTGCCCGGCTCGGCGCGGAGACCGCCCGCCGGCGGTTTCCCATCGAGGCGCCGGCGTCGGCCGCCCTCGCCGCGGTGCGCCGGTTGCCCGGGGTCGGGGAGGGACCGTTCGCGGTCCTCAACCCCGGCGCCGCGTGGCCGAACAAGCGCTGGGCCCCGGCCCGGCTGGCCGAGGTCGCCGAGTGGCTTCGGGAGGCGCGCCGGCTGCCGTCGCTGGTGACGTGGGGGCCCGGCGACGAGGCGCTGGCCGCGGCCGTCGTCGAGGGCTCGAACGGCGCCGCGCGGCCGGCCCCGCCGACCCGCGTGGCCGACCTCGCCGCCATCCTTCAGGCGGCGGCGGTGGTGGTGTCCGGCGACACCGGGCCCCTGCATCTGGCCGGGGCGGTGGGGACCCCGGTGGTCGGCCTGTACGGCCCGACCGACGCGCGCCGCAACGGGCCGTGGGCGCCGGCGGACGTCGCGGTGTCGCGCTTCCCCGACTGCCGCTGCCGGTGGCGGCGGCGCTGCCGGGCCGCGCGCCGGTGCCTCGACGAGGTCACGGTGGACGAGGTCACCGCCGCCCTCGACCGGCGGCTCGAGGCGTCATGACGGGCGAAGCGGCGGCCCCGCCCGGCCGCGGCGGCGAGGCATCGCCGCGCTGGGTCTACTGGGTGGCGCGCTCCCGCGTGGCGGCCGGCTTCGGGGTGGCGGCGTCGTCGTTCTGGCTCGCGCGCCCCTCGTGGTGGTCGCTCGGCCTCGGCGCCGCGATCGGTCTCGCCGGGGCGTGCCTGCGCGGATGGGCGGCCGGTCATCTCGAGAAGGGCGTCGAGGTGACCACGTCGGGGCCCTACCGATGGATGCGGCATCCGCTGTACGTGGGCTCGACCCTCCTGGGGCTCGGCTTCGCGGCGGCCGCCCGGCATCCCGTCGCGGCGCTGCTCATCGTCCTCTATCTCGCGGTGTCGCTGTCGCAGGCGGCGCGGTTCGAGGAGGCGAGGCTGCGGGCCGAGCTCGGGGGCGCCTACGACCGCTACGCGCAAGGGGCGGCCGCGGCCGGCGACCGGCGGTGGTCGCTGGCCCGCGCCGCCCGGAACCGCGAGGGGCAGGCCCTGGCCGGGTTCCTCGCGGCTCTGGCGCTGCTGGGGCTGAAGGCGCTGCTGGCGGGGTGATCCGACACCGGCGAGACCGCGTTCCGCCTGATCGGGCGCGGCTGGGGCTGAAGGCGCTGCCGGTGGGGTGATCCGACACCGGCGAGGACTGCGTTCCGCCTGAATCGGGCGCTGCTGGGGCTGAAGGCGCGGCCGGCGGGGTGATCCAGGGCCGGTGATCCGCGGCCGGTCGCGGCCGCGTCTTCCGGGCGCGGCGATTCTGCACTATAATGGTTCGGTTGCGTCGGGTTGCGGGACGAGAACCGGGAGCCGGGCGGTTAGCTCAGTGGGTAGAGCGCCGGCTTTACACGCCGGTTGTCACAGGTTCGAGTCCTGTACCGCCCACCAGCCGGTGCTCGCCCCTGTCGGCGGCGAGCGGCGGCCAGCCCGGTGACGCGGGCCGGGTGGGCGCCGCACAGACGAGTCCGGCCGTCACCCCGGCGGGCGGATATGCGGTTCGGACGCCCCATACGACGCGGGGTCGTAGTTCAGTTGGTTAGAACGCCGGCCTGTCACGCCGGAGGTCGCGAGTTCGAGTCTCGTCGGCCCCGCCATTCCGCCCTCCCCCCCCGGAAGCTCGCCGGTCGCGTCCGGATTCCGGGCGAACCTGCTGCGACGGGCAGGGTCCCGCGGACGTATCCTCCCGAGTTCGCGCCGTTGCTCCGCACCCCGGGGGCAGTGACGGCAATCGCGTTGCCACTTGCCCGAGCGCGCCGTCCCCTGGAAACGGGCTGGCCGTGGGGGGCAGTTGGCAACTTCATGTCGATCACTGCCCCAAGGACCGCCACCCTTGCCGGCTTCCGCGCCCGGCCGCCCGACGAGGCGATGGCCGTCACCGAGCCCCCCCCGGTGTGCCGGTTCACGTGCGCATCCGCGTTGTAGACTGCTACCATGCACTGCGAGGGCGCGCCGTGAGGCTCGGCGCGGTCCGGGGCCACGCCTCGGTTCGCCGCCTGCTGGCCCGGGCCGTCGCCCGGGATCGGCTGCCGCCGAGCCTGGTGCTGTCGGGTCCCGACGGCGTCGGCAAGCGGCAGGTCGCGGTGGGCCTGGCCGAGCTGCTGAACTGCGAGGCGGTTCGCGACGCCGGGGACGGCGCCGGCGTTCCCGAGAGCTGCGGAGAGTGTCCCCCGTGCCGGCGGATCGCGCGCGGCGTGCATGCGGACGTGCTCGATGTCGCCCCCGGCGACACCGGGACCATCAAGGTCGACGCGGTGCGCGCGGTGGTCGAGCAGGCCGCGTACCGTCCGTTCGAGGGACGCCGCCGCGTCGTCATCGTCGACGATGCCGACCGGCTGGTGGCCGAGGCGCAGAACGCGCTGCTCAAGACCCTCGAGGAGCCGCCCCCGGCCTCGGTGTTCCTGCTCGTGACGCACCGTCCCCACCTGCTGCTGCCGACGGTGAGGTCGCGGTGCCCGGAGCTGCGGTTCGGCAGCCTCGCGACCGACGAGGTGGTGGACGTCCTGGTGGGCGAGTGCGGCGTTGCGCCGGCGGCGGCGCCGGCCGCCGCGGCCGCCGCGGACGGGAGCGTGGCGCGGGCCCTCGAGGCCGGCTCGGACGAGTACCTGCAGGCGCGCGAGTCGGCCGCCGCCGCGTTGCGGACCCTCGCGGCGGCGCCGCCCCCGAAGCGCCGGCTCGAGGCTGGCAAGGACCTCGTCGGCGCGCGTCGCGCCAGGTCGAGCGCGGCGACCGAGCGGGAAGCCGTGACCCGCCGCCTGCGCGCGCTCGGCACGCTGTTTCGCGATCTGCAGGTCGTGTCGGCCGACGGAGACCGGGCGTGGCTGGCGAACGCGGACCTGGCGGACCAGCTCGAGGCGCTGTCGCGGTCGTACGGTGCGGACCGGGCCGGGCGGGGTTTCGAGACCGTCGATCGCGCGGTGGAGGCGTTGGCCCGGAACGCCAGCCCGCGAGTCGTCGTCGACTGGCTGGCCTTGCGGATCTAGGGGTCGGCGCCGTAGAACGGCGCAGACTCCTGGCAGGGTTGGCTGGGCGCCCGGTGGAGCCGCAGGCGACGATGGGCGGGAAGTGCCCCGACCGTGAATCTCGTGAACGCTTCGGATTTCTGCAAATGCCTGCAAGAACGGCAGTAGCGCCGAGAGAGACGGTTCCGCGAACCACGGTCGCGGCGCTCCGGCAGCCGGCTGGGGAGCTTGCCGCGGACCGCCAGGAGCTCGGGGCGTAGCTCGCGGTGCGCCGCGGGCCCCGAGGGCTGCGGGGGAAGGAACGGCATGGACAGTTCCGCTGAGCGCCAACCTGTGCGCTGCATGAGCGTGAAGTTCGATCCGGTCGGCCGGACCCGCATTTTCCTGTTGCCGGAGGTGGACTTCGATCCGAAGCCGAAGCCGGGCGATCAGGTCGTCGTTCAGATGGGCGCGCGGCGGGCCCTCGGGACCATGGCGCCCACGATTCCGCCGATCGCGGAGCGCACCGCGCCGCCCCCCGAATCGCCGCTGCGGGTCGTGCGCCGGGCCACCCGCGAGGACGTGCTGCGCCGGTTCCGCCAGGAGCAGCGGGAACGCGAGGCCCGGCGCATCTGCCTGCTGAAGATCCGCGAGCGCGGCCTGCAGATGAAGCTGGTCAAGGTCGAGCAGATGTTCGACGACTCGAAGCTCGTCTTCAGCTTCACGGCGGAGGGGCGCGTCGACTTCCGGGGCCTCGTGCGCGAGCTCGCCAGCGAGTTCAAGGCGCGGATCGAGATGCGGCAGATCGGGGCGCGGGACGAGGCGAAGGTGCTCGGCGGGTACGGCACCTGCGGGCGGCCCCTGTGCTGCACGACGTGGCTGCAGTCGTTCGAGCCGATCTCCATCAAGATGGCCAAGCGCCAGAACCTGAGCCTGAACCCGTCGCGGCTGTCCGGGGCCTGCGGCCGGCTGAAGTGCTGCCTGCGCTACGAGCTGCCCAACGCCGCCGGCGAGCAGCACGCGGGATGCGCCCACGAGTCGAGCTGCAGCAGGAGCGCCGGCGGGTGCGGGAGCGGGGGCGGCGGCGGTTGTGCGACGGGTGGTTGCGGTGCGTGTGGGAGCCGCGCCTGACCGCACGCCGCGGGGTCCCGGGCGGCCGCGGATCGGCCTGACGATGGGCGACCCGGCCGGCATCGGCCCCGAGATCGCCCTCGCCGCGGCCGCCGACCGGCGGGTCACCGCGGTCTGCGAGCCGGTGCTGTACGGTCCCCTCGACGCGGCAGAGCGGGCGCGCTTCCGACCCGGGGAGCTGTCGGCGGCGGCAGGGCGGGCGGCCCTCGACGCGGTCGAGCGGGCGGCCGCCGACGCGCTGGCCGGCCGGCTCGACGCCATCGCGACGGGACCGATCAACAAGGAGGCGCTGGCCCTGGCCGGCTCGCCGTGGCGCGGCCATACGGAGTTGCTCGCGCACGTCACGGGCGCCCGCGAGGTCGCGATGATGTTCCACTCGCCGCGGCTGTGCGTGGTGCTCGCGACGGTGCACGTGCCCCTGTCGGCGGTGCCGCGGCTGCTGACGCGGGATCGGGTGGAGACCGTCCTCGACCTCGCCGCGGCCCACCTGCCGCGGTTCGGGGTGGCCCGGCCCCGCCTCGCGCTGGCCGGCCTCAACCCCCACGCCGGCGAGGGGGGGCTGCTCGGGACCGAGGACCGCGACGTGCTGGCGCCGGCGGCGGCGGCGGCGCGGGAGCGCGGCATCGACGTCGCCGGGCCCCTTCCCGCCGACACCGTCTTCCGCCAGGCGGTGGACGGCCGTTTCGACGCGGTGGTGGCCTGCTACCACGACCAGGGGCTGATACCCGTCAAGCTCGCCGCGTTCGGCGAGGCGGTCAACGTCACGCTGGGGCTGCCGATCGTCCGGACGTCGGTCGACCACGGCACCGCGTTCGACATTGCCGGCCGCGGGGTGGCCGATGCCGCCAGCCTCGTGCAGGCGGTGGTGCTCGCGGCCCGGCTGGCCGGGGGCTCCCGGGAATCTGCGCCGTAGAACGGCGTGGACTCCTGGAGGGTTGGTTGGGCGCCCGGCGGATCCGCAGGCGACGGTCGGGCCAGGGAGGAACCGCGAGAAATGTCCGGCGCCGACCCGCAACGGGGTGACAGGCCGATCGCCGAGAACCGCAAGGCGCGGCACGAGTACACCTTCTTCGACACCTTCGAGGCCGGCATCGCCCTGCTCGGCACCGAGGTCAAGGCGATCCGCGAGGGTCGCGTGAACCTGCGCGACAGCTTCGGGAGGGTCGAGCAGGGCGAGGTCTTCCTGCACAACGTCCACATCAGCCCCTACAGCCATCGCGGCTATGCCGACCACGAGCCGATGCGCCGGCGCAAGCTGCTGCTCCACAAGCGGGAGATCCGCAAGCTCATCGGGAAGGTCGTCGAGCGCGGCATGACCCTGGTCCCGGTGCGCATGTACTTCAAGCGCGGGCGGGTGAAGGTGGCCGTGAGCCTCGCCAAGGGGAAGCGCGTCCACGACAAGCGCGAGACGCTGCGCCGGCGCGAGGCCGACCGCGAGGCCCGGGCCGCCATCAAGCGGTTGTGATCGTCCGGGGTGGTGCTGCCAAGGGGAAGCGCGTCCACGACCAGCGGGAGACGCTGCGCCGGCGCGAGGCCGACCGCGAGGCCCGGGCCGCCATCGAGCGGCTGTGATCGTCCGTAGCGGCATCTCATCCCGGGCCGTCGAGCACCTCGTCGACGAGGCGGGCGACGAGGCGGCCGATGGCCAGGCACGCGGTCAGCCCCGGCGAGTCGATGCCCGCGGCGTGCACGAGCCTCGGTTGCCGCGGGTCGCGCGCGATGAGGAAGTCGGAGAAGGCGGCGGGGTCGGGACTGAGCTTGGCGCGGATTCCCGTGCCGCCGAGCCGCAGGTCGGCGGGCCGCACCGCCGGCAGCAGCGACCGGGTGGGCTCGACGAACGCCTCGACGGGCAGCCGGTCCCGCTCGTGGTCTTCCTTCGATGCCTGATAGTGCACGGTCGGACCGACGGTGACGTTGCCCCAGGTGGTGGGCGTGAGATGCACGCCGAGATGTTCGCCGGCGGGGGCGGGCACGGGATAGACGGGGCGGCCGACCAGGGCGCGGGCGGCCCCGACGAGCTCGGCGTACTCGCCGCGGGACGGGTGGATGCGGAACCGGCGCCCGTCGAGCCGGGCCGAGACCTCGTCGGCGTGGAGCCCGGCCGCGTTCACCACCGCGCGCGCCCGGATGGTCTCGGCCGGGGTGCGGACCTCGATCCCGGCGGCGTCGGCGCGGCCGTCGAGGAAGGGGCTGCCCGGCAGCAGGATGACCTCGCGCCGCGCCGCGTCGCGCTGCAGCGTGCGGACGAGGGCCTCGGGGTCGACGATGCCGGTCGAGGGCGACCACAGGGCGGCGCGGGCCGCCACGTTCGGCTCCATCCGGCGGACGGCGGCGGCGTCGACGATCTCCATGTCGGTGACGCCGTTGGCCTCGCCCCGCGCGCGCAGGCGCGCCAGCTCGGCCCGCTCGTCCTCGGTGGCGGCGACGATCAGCTTTCCGCAGCGCCGGTGGGGGACGCCGTGGCGGGCGCAGAACCGGTAGAGCGCCTCGCGGCCCTCGACGCAGAGCCGCGCCTTGAGGGAGCCGGCCGGGTAGTAGATGCCCGCGTGGATCACGCCGCTGTTGTGGGTGCTGGTCTCGGTGCCGAAGCGTGGGTGCCGCTCGAGCAGGCACACCGTCCGCCCGGGGCGGGCGGCCGCGTGCGCGCACGACAGTCCGACGACGCCGCCGCCGACCACGACCAGATCGATCGCTTCCATCGCTGTGCGCCGTTCCCGGGCCGGCCGTCCTCCCCCCCCGGCGAAACGCCGGGTTGCGCCGGCCGCGGGGCTCGAAGGCCGCGGGGAAACCCTCGCCACGGGAGGCCGGGCCCCGGGAGGCCCCGGCGGGTGCGATAACCTACCATGACGTTGATCCGGCCGGCCCCGTCCCGTACGATCGGGTCAGGAGTTCGCGCCGCGGAACGTCGCCGCCTTCGGAGGACGCGCACACTTCCCGGAGGGCTGGCCGGGCGGCAAGCGGAATCGGAGGCGACGATTGGCAGGCCACGAGTTCGCGCCATGGCACGTCGCCGCCTCCGAGGAGGCGCAGACTCCCTGAGGGTTGGTCGGGCGCCAGGCGCAGCCGAAGGCGACGATTGGCGGGCCGAGGCGGGGGCTCGGGAGTTTCCCGCCGTCGAGGAGACTCATGTCGAGGCGCGCCGTCGTCACCGGGATCACGGGCCAGGACGGGTCCTATCTGGCCGAGCTGCTGCTCGAGAAGGGCTACGAGGTGGTCGGCGTGACGCGGCGGCTGAGCGCCCCCAACGAGGAGCGCATCGAGCATCTGCGCGGGCGCGTCGGGCTGCGGCAGGCGGACCTGCTCGACCAGATGTCGCTGCTGAGCGTGATCGACGAGGTGCGGCCGCACGAGGTCTACAACCTCGCGGCGATGTCGTTCGTGCCGACGTCGTGGAGCCAGCCGGTGCTGACCGGCGAGTACAACGCCCAGGGGCCCACCCGGATCCTCGACGCGATTCGAAGGGTGGACACCTCGATCCGCTTCTACCAGGCGTCGTCGAGCGAGATGTTCGGCAAGGTGCGGGAGACGCCGCAGACCGAGGCGACGCCGTTCCATCCCCGCAGCCCCTACGGGGTGTCCAAGACCTTCGCCCACTACATCACCGTGAACTACCGCGAGAGCTACGGTCTCTTCGCGGTGTCCGGCATCCTGTTCAATCACGAGTCGCCCCGGCGGGGCCTCGAGTTCGTGACCCGGAAGGTGACCGACGGGGTGGCGCGCATCAAGCTCGGCCTCGCCGACCGGCTTTCGCTCGGCAATCTCGACGCGCATCGCGACTGGGGCTTCGCGGGCGACTACGTGCGGGCGATGTGGACGATGCTGCAGCAGGACGTCCCGCGCGATTACGTCATCGCCACCGGCGTCAGCCACTCGGTCGGGGACCTGGTCGAGACCGCGTTCGGACACGTCGGCCTCGACTGGCGCGAGCACGTTCGAACCGATCCCGCCCTGCTGCGGCCGGCCGAGGTCGATCGCCTGATCGGCGATGCGTCGAAGGCGCGGGCCGAGCTCGGATGGTCGCCGGCCGTCGACTTCGAGGGGCTGATCGGCATGATGGTGGACGCCGACCTCGCGCGCCACCGCGCTCCGTCGCCGCCGCTCGCGGTCGGGGCGTCATGACCCGCGTCCTCATCACCGCCGACCCGTTCGGGGAGGTCGACCGCGGATGCCTGGACCTGCTCGAGGAGGCCGGCGTCGACTGCGTCCGCAACCCCCATGGCCGGCGGCTGACCGAGCCGGAGCTCGCGTCGCTCGTCCCCGGCGTCGACGCCGTCATCGCGGGGACCGAGCCGATTACCCGGACCGTGATCCGGGCCGCCCGCCGCCTGCGGTTGATCTCGCGCGTCGGGGTGGGGCTGGACAGCGTCGACCTGGCGGCGGCGCGCGAGCACGGGGTCGCGGTCGCCTATACGCCGGAGGCGCCGTCCGACGCGGTGGCCGAGCTGACCATCGGACTGGCGTTGTCGCTGCTGCGGGGCGTCCACCGCGCGAACGCGGCGGTCCGCGGCGGCGGGTGGACCCGGCTGCCGGGCCGGCGGCTGGGGGCGGTGACCGTCGGCGTGATCGGGGTGGGGCGCATCGGGCGCCGCGTGGTCCGCCTGCTGTCGGCCTTCGGCGCCCGGATCCTCGCCAACGATCTGGCTCGGGTCCCTCTCGCGGAGCCCGTCGAGTGGGTCGACAAGCCGACGCTTTTCCGCGAGGCCGACCTCGTGACCCTGCACGTGCCCCTCACGCCGTCGACGCTCGGCCTGGTCGGCCCCGGGCAGCTCGCGAAGATGCGGCCGGGCGCCTTTCTCGTCAACACGTGCCGGGGCGGCGTCGTCGACGAGGCGGCGCTCGCCGATGCGTTGCGGTCGGGCCGGCTCGCGGGCGCCGCCGTCGACACGTTCGTCGACGAGCCCTACCACGGGGAGCTGGTGGGGGTGGACACCTGCCTGATCACCGCGCACATGGGGTCGATGGCGGTCGACTGCCGGCGGCGCATGGAGCACGGCGCCGCCCGCAACGTCGTCGCGTTCCTCCGGGGCGAGCCGCTCGACGAGCCGGTGCCGGCGTCGGAGTACGAGGTGCAGGCGATGGCGCCGGCGCCGGCGGAGTGACGCGGAAGCATGGCTGTGCGGCTGGCCCGTGCCCACCTGGCCTCGGTGGCGTTCGTCGTGTTCGACTTCGACGGCGTGATGACCGACAACCGCGTGCTCGTCGCCGAGGACGGCCGGGAGTCGGTGTCGTGCTCCCGCGCCGACGGACTGGGCGTGCAGATGCTGGCGCGGGCCGGCGTCGGCTGCCTCATCCTGTCGACGGAGACGAACCCGGTGGTCTCGGCCCGCGCCGCCAAGCTCGGGGTCGAGTGCGTGCAGGGCCTCGGCGACGCCAAGGGCGAGGCGCTGCGCCGGATCCTCCGCGAGCGGGGTCTCGACCCGGCCCGGGTGGCCTACGTCGGCAACGACGTCAACGACGTGGAGTGCCTCCGCCTCGTCGGGGTGCCGATTTGCGTCGCCGACGCCTGGCCGGCGGCGCGGAGCGCGGCCCGCTACGTCACCGTCCGCCGCGGGGGCGACGGCGCGGTGCGCGAGGTGTGCGACCTCGTGCTGGCGCGCGGAGGCCGGCGGCGCGATGCTTGACGCGTTCAGGCCGCGGGAATACGCTGTCTCCCCGGGTGAGGGGTTGCTGATTCGTCATGACTGATCCCGGGCCGATGCCGGAGAGGGCGATGCCGGGGGACGACGCGGGGGTGGCGCCCGACGCCGGCACGGCGTGGATCGAGCGCTGGTTCCTTCGCGTCGCGCTCGGCATCGGCGTCGCGGCGTGGCTGGCGCTCGTGCTCGCAGAGCTCGGGCGTCTGGGCCCGAGCCTCCTGCTCGCCCTGCTGGCGGCGGGCGCCGTCGCCCTTGCCGCCCACGCCCGTTTCGTCCGCCCGCGGCCGCCGTCGGCGGCGTCGCCCCGCGTCGGACGCGGCGGGCTGGTCGCGTTCGGCGCCGTCACCCTGCTGTCCGGGTTCCTGTTCCTGCCCCCCTACGAGACCGTTGTCGCCGAGGGCGACGCCACCGTCTACCTCAACCTCAGCCGCGAGATCGCCCGGACCGGCGGGCTCGTCTTCGACGACCCCCTGCTGCAGGAGATGCCGGTCGAGGCGCGGGAGTACCTGTTCCTCAACCGTCAGCCGGGCGATTACGGCTACGGCCGCTACGCGAGGTTCCCCGGAGGATTCACGATCGCGGACATCGCGGAGCCGGCCGTCTCGAGCGGTTTCTCGCCCCTGTTTCCGGTCCTCGCCGCCCTGTTCCAGCAGGTGTCGCCCCGGGGGGCGCTCTTCGTCGCGCCGCTGTTCGCGGTGCTGGGCGTCGGCGCCCTGTTTCTCGTGGCTGCCCGCCTCGGCGGCGTCCGCACCGGGCTCCTGGCCGCGCTGCTCGCCGCGGCGTCGCTGCCGCAGATGTGGTTCGCGAAGTACCCGATACCGGAGATGGCCGCGCAGTTCTTCGTCCTGGCCGGGGTGCTGGCGTTGCTCGCCGCGCTGCGGGACGACCGGCCGTGGCTGGCGGCGGCCGCCGGCGGGTTCTTCGGACTGGCCTGTTTCGCCAAGGTCGACATGATCTTCCTGCTGTCGGTCGCCCTCGCGGCGTTCGTCGCGTGGCGGCTGCTCGTCCGGCCGCGCGGCGGTGGGCGGTGCGTCGTCTTCCTGCTCGGTGCGTTCGGCCTCGTGCTGCTGCATAACGCGGCGCACTACGTGGCGTACCCGTCGGACTACTTCCTGTACATCCGGCAGTTGCTGGAGCGGTCGACCATCCTGACCCGCCCGGGGGAGTGGGCGGCCGGCCTTATCGCTCTCGTCCTGGCTGCGGCGGGGCTGGCGGTGCTCGCGGTCCGGGGAGACTGGCGGCGCCTCGGCGCGGTGGGACCGAGGGCGTCCGGGTGGCTGCTGGCCGGCATGCTGGCCGCCTATGCCGTCGTCTACGCGACGGCCAACCCGGGCCGTTGGCCGGATACGCTCTTCTGGCTCAGTTGGTACGCGTCGTGGCCGGTGCTCGCGCTCGGCCTCGCCGGCGTCGTGTGGCTGGCCGTGTCCGGGCGGGCGGGACGGGCCGAGCAGGGGGCGGCGTTCCTGCTCGTCCTGGTCGTCTCCGTCAGCCTCCAGTACCTCTACGACCCTCTCGAGCCCGGCAACCACATCCTGTCGATGCGGCGGTTCGTGCCCGTCGTCCTGCCCGGCCTCTTCACGGTGGCCGCGCTGGCCGCGGGCCGGCTCGTGGAATGGGTCTACTTCGAGTTCCGGACCGTGGCGACGACCGCGTTGGGCGCGGTCCTCGTGGGTCTGGTGGGCGGGCCCAGCCTTCCGGTGCTGGGCGCGCCGCTCTGGGAGGGCGGGCTGGACCAGAGCGCCGACGTGGCCCGGCTCTTTCCGGAGAACGCCGCGGTGCTCGTGAGCCCGGAGCTGGTGGGGACCCACGTCCCGACGTCGCTGACCTACCTGCACGGCGTCGACGCCGTGGTGGTGCAGCAGGACGAGCCGGACGACGTCCTGAGGGAGGTCATGCTCGACTGGCTGGCGCGCGGCCGCCCCGTGTTCGTCGTGCTGGCCGGGGGCGGGTTCTCGCTGAACGCCCCCGAGCTCGTGCTGTCGGAGGCCGGCGAGGCGAGCATCGACCTCCGCACCCTGGAGCGGACGCGGGAGCAGGCGCCGAGCGCGCTCGTCGACGTCTCCATCGGGCTGCGCATCCTGCAGGCGGCGCGGGGCGACGGGGCCGCCGCGCGGACGGGGGTCGACGTCGGCAACCTGCTCGACGACCTCGTGGCGGGCCTGCACGGCTTCCACGGGCCGGAGCGGGACGGGCGCGGCGACTCGTTCCGCTGGAGCGAGGGCGTGGCGTCGGTGGCCGTCCCGGGCGGGGACCGCGTCAGCCTGGTGGTCGCCGGCGCCCGCCCACCCGAGACGGAGCCGGCCGAGATCTCGGTGTGGGCGGGGCCCCACCGCATCGCTGATGGTCTGGTTCTCGGGAACGACGTGCAGACGATCACCCTGGACCTGCCGGCGTCCGAACGTTCCGGATCGACCGAGCTGACCATCCGCGCGACCGCCTTCCGTCCCCAGGCCCTCGGGCTCTCCTCGGACCGCCGGAGCCTCGGGGTGCGGGTGTACCGCGTGGACGTGCTGCGCGACTCGCCGGACGATGCGCGGCCGGCGGATGCCGCGCCCTGAGGCCGGCCCGCCGCGTAGGACGCTGGCGGGAATAACCCTGCCACGTGCCAAGCCGCAGAGACCCGCAGAAACGTGCTGTGTTCAGGTGCAGTTGGAAGATCTATATCGATCACTGTCCGTAGTGCTGCGAGCGGTCGCCGCCTCGGGGGAACAGCCGTGCTACGGCACGGAGAGCAGGCCGTCGGCGGGGCTGCTGGCGGTGGCGTAGCGCCGACGCTCGATGCGGCCGGCCAGGTACGCGCGCCGGCCGGCCGCCACCGCGAGCTTCATGGCGTCGGCCATGGCCACAGGGTCGCGGGCGCCGGCGATGGCGGTGTTCATCAGCACCCCGTCCACCCCGAGCTCCATCGCGACGGCCGCGTCGGACGCGGTGCCGACCCCGGCGTCCACGATGACCGGCACCCCCGCGAACTCGCGGATGATGCGGATGTTGTTGAGGTTCTGGATGCCCAGTCCCGAGCCGATGGGGGCGCCGAGGGGCATGACCGCGGCCGCCCCCGCGTCCTCCAGCTTGCGGCACACCACGGGGTCGTCGTTGGTGTAGGGCAGCACGACGAACCCTTCCTTGACGAGGACCCGGGTCGCCTCGAGCAGGCCGTCGTTGTCGGGGAACAGCGTGCGCTCGTCTCCGATGACCTCGAGCTTGACCCACTCCGACAGCCCGACCTCGCGCCCCAGCCGCGCGGTCCGGACGGCCTCGTCCGCGGTGTAGCAGCCGGCCGTGTTGGGCAGCAGCGCGTAGCGCCCGGTGTCGATGAAGTCGAGCAGCGAACCGCGGCCGCGGTCGCCGAGGTCGACGCGGCGCACCGCCACCGTCACCAGCTCGGCCCCGGACGCGTCGTGCGCCCGCTGCATGATCTCGTTGGAAGCGTACTTGCCGGTGCCGACGATCAGCCGGGACGAGAAGGTCTTCCCGGCGATGACCAGCGTGTCGTTGCCCATGCCCATGAGTATGACAGGAACCGGACCGGACGGCCCGCTCATCCACCGCCCACGAAGTTGACGATCTCGACCGTGTCCTCCGCCCGCACCGTCGTCGACGCATAGGCGGCGCGCTTCACGACGACCAGGTTGTGCTCGACCGCGACGCGGCGCGGATCGATGTCGAGCCGCGCCAGCAGCCGGCTGATGGTCATCGGTTCGCCGAGCTCGTACGGGTCGCCGTTCAGGGTAATGCGCACGGGATGGGCGGAGGATTGCCGCCGGCCGGAGCCGCCGGGCGCGACCGGCGCAAGCTTATCGCCCCGGATCCGGCGAAGTCAAGGGTAACTGTCTGGCCAATCAGGAGTTATGACCGTCACGAGGTCCGCCGCCGGCGCCAAATTGACTTCGTACAGCCCATCTTGGTACGATGCTGATTGCGCAGGAGCCCTTCCAAATGCAGGTTGCTCGCCGGACGGTCGCCTCTGCCTGTCGGGGTAGCTTGAGAAAAACTTCACAATACCTCCCGGCCCGGCGCGGGTTCCTCTCCTGATGCCGTATGGGTCGACACACCATTCGCAGGGGTTTGCGGCTGCCGGTCACGGGAGAGCCCGACCAGGCGATCGGGCCCGCCCGGACGGCGCGGCGGGTGGCGTTGCTGGGCGACGACTACGTCGGCCTCCGGCCCACCATGCACGTCTCGGAGGGTGACGACGTCCGCCGCGGCGAGCTGTTGTTCGAGGACAAGAAGCGGCCCGGCGTCCGGTTCACGTCGCCGGCCGCGGGCACCGTCGAGGCCATCCATCGCGGGGAGCGCCGCAGCTTCCGGTCCATCGTCATCGCCCTCGGCCGGGACGAGCAGGAGGGCCGCGGCGGCGTCTCGGTCCGGTTCTCCTCGTTCTCGGGCCGGCATCCCGCCGGGCTCGGCGGCGACGACGTGCGCGAGCTGCTGCTCGAGTCGGGCCTGTGGCCGGCGATTCGGGAGCGGCCGTTCGGGCGCGTCGCCGATCCGGGAACGCGGCCGCGCTCCATCTTCGTGACCGCCATCGACACCGAGCCGCTGGCCCCGCGGGTCGACGTCGTGCTGGACGGGGCGCACGGGCCCTTCGAGAACGGCCTGAAGGCGCTGGCGCGGATGACCGACGGCGCCGTCTACGTGTGCACGGCGCCGGACGGGCGGGTGCCGGTACCGGCCGGCGATCGGTTCCGGCGGGAGGAGTTCGCCGGCGTCCATCCGGCCGGCGCCCCCGGACTGCACATCCACCGGCTCGACCCGGTGGGCCGCGACCGGCAGGTGTGGTACGTCGGCTACCAGGACGTCGTGGCCATGGGGCGGTTGTTCGAGACGGGCGAGCTCGCGGTCGAGCGCGTGGCGGCGCTGGCGGGACCGGCGGTGTCGCATCCCCGGCTCGTCCGGACGCGGCTCGGGGCGGCGGTCGCCGACGTGCTCGCCGACGAGTCGCTCGACGACGCGGTGCGGGTCGTGTCGGGGTCGCTGCTCGCCGGGCGTTCCGCGTCGGAGGCGGCCACCGGCTACCTGGGCCGCTATCACCGGCACATCTGCCTCATTCGGGAGGGCCGCGAGCGCGAGCTGCTGGGCTGGCTGCGCCCTGGGCTCGGGAAGTTCTCGGCGTCGCGGGCGTTCCTGTCGACGCTGTGGCGGGGCCGGCGGTTCCCGTTCACGACCACCACCAACGGATCGCGGCGGGCCATCGTGCCCATCGGCCTCTACGAGCGCGTGATGCCGATGGACCTGCTGCCCACGCCGCTGCTGCGGGCCCTCGTCATGCACGACGTCGAGCGGGCCGAGGAGCTGGGCTGCCTCGAGCTCGAGGAGGACGACCTCGCCCTGTGCACCTTCGTCTGCCCGAGCAAGCTCGACTACGGCGCCGCGCTCCGCCGGGTGCTGACCACCCTCGAGGCCGAAGGCTGACATGAAGCTCCTGCGCGACCTGCTCGACCGGCAGGCCCCCCTCTTCGAGAAGGGCGGGCGCCTCGAGCGTCTTTACCCGCTCTGGGAGGCGCAGGACACCTTCCTGTACACGCCCGGCGAGGTCACGCGCTCGGACCCCCACGTGCGCGATGCCCTCGACATGAAGCGCCTGATGATGACGGTGGTCATCGCGCTCGCCGGGTGCATCTACATGGCCCTCCACAACACCGGGTACCAGGCGCACCTCGCGATCGCGGCGGGGGCGCCGCCCCTCGACGTCTGGCAGACCGACGTCATGCGGTGGATGGGCCTGCCGTTCGCACCCGACGACGCGTGGGCGTGCCTGGTGCACGGCGCCCTCTACTACGGGCCGGTGCTGGCCGTGACGTTCGCGGTCGGGGGGCTGTGGGAGGCGCTGTTCGCGGGGGTGCGCGGGCACGAGATCAACGAGGGCTTCCTCGTCACCGGGATGCTGCTGCCGCTGACCCTGCCCGCGACCATCCCGCTGTGGCAGGTGGCGCTGGGCATCTCGTTCGGGGTGGTCGTGGGCAAGGAGATCTTCGGCGGAACGGGGATGAACGTCCTCAATCCCGCCCTGACCGCCCGCGCCTTCCTGTTCTTCGCCTACCCGGCGGAGATGTCGGGCGACGCCATCTGGATCGCGGCGGGCACCGCCCCCGACGGGGTCAGCGGGGCGACGGTGCTCGCGCTGGCGACCGAGCAGGGGCTGCCCGGGGTGACCGGGACGGTGAGCCCCTGGCAGGCGTTCGCGGGGTGGATGCCGGGGTCGATGGGGGAGACGTCGGTGCTGGCGTGCCTGGCCGGGGCCGCGGTGCTCATCGGGACCGGGGTGGGGTCGTGGCGCATCATGGCCAGCGTCACCCTCGGCACCCTGGGCACGGCGTGGCTGCTCAACGCCGTCGGGTCGGCGACCAACCCCTTCTTCGAGGTGACCCCCCTCTGGCATTATCTGTTGGGGGGATGGGCGTTCGGGACGGTGTACATGGCCACCGATCCGGTGTCGGGGCCGTCGACGCCGGGCGGCCACTACGCGTACGGGTTCCTGATCGGCCTGCTCGTGGTGCTGATCCGGGTGGTGAATCCCGCGTATCCCGAGGGCATGATGCTGGCCATCCTCTTCATGAACCTGTTCGCGCCCCTGATCGACTACGTCGCCATCCAGGCCAACGTGCGGCGGAGGAGGGCCCGTCATGCAGGGTAGCGTCGGCTACAACCTGGGGTTCGCGGCGGCCGTCTGCCTCGTCTGCGCGGTCGTCGTGTCGTCGGCGGCGGTGGCCCTGGCCGATCGCCAGGAGCGCAACGCGGCCCTCGACCGGCAGCGCAACGTGCTGCTGGCGGCGGGGCTGGCGAGCGACGCCGAGTCGCTCGACGCCGAGGCCGTCGCGGCCCGCTCCGCCGGGATCACCCCGGTGGTCGTGACCCTGTCCAGCGGCGAGGCGGCGGCGGACGTCGACCCGGTGGGCTTCGACCAGCGCGCCGCGTCGATAGACTCGGCGCGCAGCGCCGCCGCCCCCGACAACGTCGCCGGCGTCATGCGCCTGCCGAACGAGGCCCTCGTCTACGAGGTGCGCGACGAGGCGGGGCGTCTCGAGCTCGTGGTGCTGCCCGTCGAGGGGCTCGGGCTCTGGGGCACCCTCTACGGCTTCGTGGCCCTCGAGGGCGACCTGCGCACGATTCGCGGGCTGACGTTCTACGAGCACAAGGAGACGCCGGGGCTCGGCGGCGAGGTCGACAACCCGCGGTGGAAGGCGCTGTGGCCCGGCCGGCTCGCGTTCGACGACGACCTCGGCCCCGCCATCGCCGTCGTCAAGGGGTTGGCGGGGAGCGTGGACGAGGCGCCGTACGCGGTCGACGGCCTCTCGGGCGCGACCATCACCAGCCGCGGCGTCACCAACCTGCTGCGGTTCTGGCTGGGGCCTGACGGTTTCGGGCCGTACCTGGCGCGGCTTCGGAGCGACGAGGGAGGCGCGGGCTGATGTCGAAGCAACGCGAGGCGCTGATCGACCCGCTGTTCAACAACAACCCCATCGCGCTGCAGGTGCTCGGCATCTGCTCGGCCCTCGCGGTGACGACGCAGATGGACACCGCCCTCGTGATGTGCGCGGCGGTGGTCTTCGTGCTCCTCTTCTCGAACCTGTTCGTGAGCCTGCTGCGCAACCAGATTCCGACCAACATCCGCATCATCGTGCAGCTCACGATCATCGCGTCGCTGGTGATCGTGGTCGACCAGGTGCTCAAGGCGTACCTGTTCGAGATCTCCAAGCAGCTCTCGGTGTTCGTCGGGCTCATCATCACGAACTGCATCATCATGGGCCGGGCCGAGGCCTACGCCATGCAGAACCCGCCGCGCCTGAGCATGATCGACGGCATCGGCAACGGGCTCGGCTACGCGGTGATCCTGGCCGGCACCGCGGTCATCCGCGAGCTGTTCGGGTCGGGGTCGCTCATGGGGGCGCAGGTCTTCGCCCTCGCCAGCGAGGGCGGCTGGTACACCCCCAACGGGCTGATGGTGCTGTCGCCGGGGGCGTTCTTCATCATCGGGTTCTTCATCTGGGCGATCCGCGCCTGGAAGCCCGAGCAGGTGGAGCAGGACTAGTGGAGTACTACCTGAACCTGGCGGTCAAGGCGATCTTCGTCGAGAACATGGCCCTCGCGTTCTTCCTGGGCATGTGCTCGTTCCTCGCGGTGTCGAAGCGGGTGTCGACCGCCCTCGGCCTCGGCGGGGCCGTGATCTTCGTGCTGACGGTGACGGTGCCGTTGAACAACCTCGTCTATGCGTATGCCCTCAGGCCGGGCGCCCTGGCGTGGCTGTCTCCCGCGCTGGCCGAGTACGACCTGTCGTTCCTGGGGTTCCTCACCTTCATCGGGACCATCGCCGCGATGACACAGATCGTCGAGATGACCCTCGACCGCTTCGCGCCCGCCCTGTACGCCGCCCTCGGCATCTTCCTGCCGTTGATCGCCGTCAACTGCGCCATCCTCGGCGCGTCGCTGTGGATGATGGAGCGCAACTACAACCTCGTCGAGAGCGCGGTGTTCGGCTTCGGGTCGGGGGTCGGCTGGGCCCTCGCCATCGTGGCCCTGGCCGGCATCCGCGAGCGGCTGCGCTACAGCAATCCGCCGGCGGGGCTGCGGGGGCTGGGGCTGACGTTCATCATCGTGGGGCTGATGGCCATCGGCTTCATGGCCTTCGCGGGGGTGCAACTGTGACCACCGGTCCTGCCGGGCGTGGGGACGTTGACCGGCGCCAGCGCGGAGCTGACCGCCGTCGGCTTCCCGGCCTTCGCGGGGGTGCAACCGTGATCACCGTCCTGCCGGGCATGGGGACGTTGACCGGCGCCAGCGTGGAGCTGACGGCCGTCGGCTTCCCGGTCTTCGCGGGGGTGCAACCGTGATCACCGTCCTGCTCGGCGTGGGGATGTTCACCGGCACCATCCTGTCCCTGGTGGTCGTGCTCATGCTGGCCCGGCGCCGGCTCGTCGCCACCGGCGACGTGACGATCACGGTGAACGGCGACCCGGACAAGGCGCTCACCACCAGCGCCGGCGGCACCCTGCTCGGCACCCTCGCCGCCAACCGCATCTTCATTCCCTCGGCCTGCGGCGGCAAGGGGAGCTGCGGGGTGTGCACGGTGACGGTGGAGGACGGCGGGGGCGCCATCCTCCCCACCGAGCTGAGCCACGTCTCGCGCGGCGAGGCGCGCTGCGGGGTGCGGCTGTCCTGCCAGGTCAAGGTGAAGCAGGACATGGCCATCGAGCTGCCGCCCGAGGTATTCAGCGTCCGGCAGTGGCGCTGCCGGGTGCGGTCGAACGCCAACGTCGCCACGTTCATCAAGGAGCTGGTGCTCGAGCTGCCCCCGGGCGAGTCGGTGCCGTTCCGGGCCGGCGGCTACATCCAGATCGAGGCGCCGACCGGCACCGTGAAGTACTCGGACTTCGACATCGAGGAGGAGTACCGGGCGGACTGGGACAAGTTCGACCTGTGGCGCTACGTGTCGACGGTCGAGGAGCCGGTGACGCGGGCCTACTCGATGGCCAACTACCCCGAGGAGCGCGGCGTCATCATGCTCAACGTCCGGGTGGCGTCGCCCCCCCCGCGGGCCCCCGAGGGGACGCCGCCGGGCAAGATGAGCTCGTACATCTTCAGCCTCGAGCCGGGCGACGAGGTCACCATCTCGGGACCCTTCGGCGAGTTCTTCGCGAAGGAGACCGAAGCCGAGATGCTGTTCGTCGGGGGCGGGGCGGGCATGGCGCCGATGCGCTCGCACATCTTCGACCAGTTCCGCCGGCTGGGGACGTCCCGGAAGGTGTCGTTCTGGTACGGCGCGCGCAGCCTGAGGGAGGCGTTCTACCTCGACGACTTCGACGCCATCGCGGCCGAGCACGACAACTTCGAGTGGCACCTCGCCCTGTCCGAGCCGCTGCCCGAGGACAACTGGACCGGGCATACCGGCTTCATCCACCAGGTCGTGCTCGACAACTACCTGAAGACCCATCCGGCTCCGGAGGACGTCGAGTACTACCTGTGCGGCCCGCCGATGATGCTCAAGGCGTGCATGGACATGCTCGACTCGCTGGGGGTCGAGCCCGAGAACATCCTCTTCGACGACTTCGGCTAGCGCTGCGGCAACACCGGATGTTCGGGCATGGGTGCCGTGATTCGTCGACGATTACGCGGCTGCAACGCATGTCCGTGTCCGAAGATTCCGGTGTGACGCACCACTGGCAGCCCATGCCCGGCGCCCGACGGACGGCGGCGCACGGCGGCCGGGACCGCCCCGGGGCCGGGCGGCCGCCCCGCCGCCGCGCCGGGGGCGTGTTCCCGCTCCCATCGGCGGGCGGGCTGCTGCTGGCGGCGTGCGCCTGCGCCCCCGCCGACCCCGGCCCGGCCGTCCACGAGTTCGACGGGGCCACGATGGGCACGACCTGGGCCGTCCGGGTGGTGACCGCCGACGCGTGGCCGTGGGCCGGGCACGACCGGGTGGGGGCGGAGATACAGGCGGCGCTCGACGACGTCGAGTCGAAGATGTCGCACTACGACCCCTCGTCGGAGCTGTCGCGCTTCAACCGCGAGCGGAGCACCCGGCCGTTCCCGGTGTCGGCCGACACCTTCGAGGTCTTTCGCCAGGCCCGCCGGCTCGGCGAGCTGACGGCGGGGGCCCTGGACGTGACGGTGGCCCCGCTCGTCGACGCGTGGGGCTTCGGGCCGGTCGAGCCCGACCTCTTCCCCCCGGATGCGGAGCGCCTGTCGCGGGCCCGCGAGCACGTCGGCTATGCCGGGATCGAGCTCGACGCGGCGGCCTCGGCGCTGCGCAAGACGGACCCCGCCATCGAGGTCGACCTGTCGGCGGTGGCCAAGGGATACGGCGTCGACCGCGTGGCGGCGGTCCTGCGCGCGGCGGGGTTCCGGCGGTACCTGGTCGAGGTCGGGGGCGAGATTGTCACGGCGGGGACCAATCGCCTCGACCGCCCCTGGCGCATCGGCATCGAGTCGCCCACGGCGGCGGGCGGCATCCACCGCGTCGTGCCGTTGCGCGACCGGGCGATGGCCACCTCGGGCGACTATCGCAATCGGCGCGAGGTCGAGGGCGGCTGGGTGTCCCACACCATCGATCCCCGCACGGGACGGCCCGTCGAGCATCGGCTCGCCTCGGTGAGCGTCGTCGCCGATCGCTGCGTGGTGGCCGACGGGCTGGCCACCGCCCTCGAGGTGCTGGGCCCGGACGACGGCTACGCGCTGGCCGTCGAGCGGGGTTGGGCCGCCCTCTTTCTGGTCCGCGGCGAGGACGGCGCGATCAGGGAGGACGCCACTCCCGCGTTCTCGGCGCTCCTCGCCCCGTCGCCGCCGGCGGAGCGCTGACCGGCGGGCCGCGGGCCGTCGGCCCGGCCGAAGGCGGGGCGGCGCGATTCCGGGGCCGCGTGCGGATCACTCAGGCAGGAAACGCCTGGATCGCGGGCAGGCAGGAAACGCCTGGACCGCGGGTTCGTTTCGGGCCAGAATGGGGACGATGGCCGTTTTCCTGCTGACGCTCGGCGCCATCGCGATCGTCATGGCGATCATGGCCGTCGGCGTGGTGCTCGACGGCCGCTGTCTGCGCGGCTCCTGCGGCGGGCCGGACGTGACCGGCCCCGACGGCGAGTCGCTGGCCTGCGCCACCTGCCCCCACCGAAGCGGACCGCCCGCGGCCGACGGGTGACCCCCGCTCCCGCCGTCGAACCGACCGCCTCAGGCCCCGTCGATCTTCACGTCAGGCGGCCCAGGACCTCGGCCAGCAGGTCGTCCTGCTCCGGCATCACGGTTCGCAGGTCGAGGAGGACGCGGTCCTGCTCGATGCGCGCAATCACCGGGGGACGCAGCTCGCGGAGCCGCATCTCGAGCCGCGCCGCCGATTGGGTCCGCGGGGTCAGCCTCGCCAGCCTCGTCGGCAGCGCCGACCCCGGTGCGCCGCCCCCCCCGACGGTCGACAGCCCGTCGACGACGTCCACCCCGAACCGGACATGGCCCCCGAGCCGGCCCGCCAGCGCCCGGGCCCGGGCGTCGATCTCGTCGACGGGGGCGGCGAGCATGCGGACCACCGGCACCGTCGCCCGCGCCCGGCCCCGCGCGTGCTCCGCCAGCGTGGCCTCGAGGGCCGCGTAGGTCATCTTGTCGACCCGCAGGGCCCGCATCAGGGGATGACGCCGCACCCGTGACAGCGGCTCCTCCTCGCCGACGATGATCCCGGCCTGGGGGCCGCCGAGGAGCTTGTCCCCGCTGAAGCAGCAGACCGCGGCGCCGGCCCTGACGCTGCCGGTCACCGACGGCTCGTCGACCCCGCCGGTGGGGACCTCCGTCAACTGACCGCTGCCGAGGTCTTCGACCACGGGCACGTCGAAGCGCCGTCCCAGCGCCACGAGCTCCTCGAGCCCGGGCCGGGCCGTGAACCCCTCGATGCGGAAGTTCGACGGGTGGACGCGCAGGATGAGCGCGGTCCGCTCGTTGACGGCGGCGACATAGTCGGCGATGCGCGTCCGGTTCGTGGTGCCGACCTCCCGCAGCTCCGCCCCCGATTGGCGCAGGATGTCGGGAATGCGGAAGCCGCCGCCGATCTCGACCAGCTCGCCCCGGGAGACGACGGCTTCCCGCCCGTTCGCCAGCGCGGCGAGGACGAGGAGGACCGCCGCGGCGTTGTTGTTGACCACCGCCGCCGCCGGCGCACCCGTCACCTGGGTCAGGAGCCGGGCGGCGTGGGTGTGACGGGCGCCGCGCCCGCCCCCCGCGAGGTCGTACTCCAGGTTCGTGTAGCCGGCCGCCAGCGCCGCCACCCGCGCCGCCGCGGCCGCCGCGAGGGGGGCGCGGCCGAGGTTGGTGTGCACGACCACCCCGGTCGCGTTGATCACGGTGGCGAGGGACGGCTCGAGGCGGGCCGCCAGCGCCGTCGCCGCGCGCCGCTCGATCGCCGCCGCCGCCTGCTCGCGGTCCCGGATGGACGCCGCGTCGGCGCCAGCGAGATCCCCCCGTACGCCGTCGGCGGCCTTGCGCAACGCGTCCAGGGCCGCCCCGCTGCCGTACTCGGCCTCGAGGGCCCGGACGAGCGGGCGCTGCCGCAGGCGATCGATGGACGGCAGGATGCGGGGGGTGGTCATGGCGCCGGGGCGCCGGGGCGGGGCGCCGTCTTGCCGCTCCGCCCCGATTCGGATACCATCGCCTGCCGCGCGCCGACGACGGCATCTCCGGCCGGCACGCACGCCGAAAGCCGGTGCGGAATCCGGGCCGCGTCGGCGGGGAGGCAATCGAAGCGGCCGGCGACGATGTCGGGTCAGTCTACCATCGCCCCGGGTGCGTGACGGCCGCGTTTTCGATGACGGTCTCGGGAGTTTCGATGACGGTCTCGGGAGTGGGAAGCGCGGGAGGGGCGGCCCGGACGCGGCGCGCCCGGGCCGGATGGACCTATTCGCTTCGGGTCACGCTGCCGGCCTGGGGACCCTTGGGTCCGTCGACGATCTCGAACTCCACGGCCTGACCTTCTTCCAACGTGCGAAAACCGTTGCCCTGAATCGCCGAGAAGTGCACGAAGACGTCGCTTCCGCCCTCACGTTCGATGAACCCGTACCCCTTGGCGTTGTTGAACCATTTGACCTTGCCGGTGATGCGCATCGTGCTTCCTCTGTTTTGGACGGGCGTGGCGCGCCACGCCCCGACTTCCGGACCCATGAAGACGTTGGCGTCATGGGTGCACAAAAAAAGACCGCGCGAGCGGTCTGCGGGTCGAACCGCTGTACTCGACACGGGCGGGCTCGACCCTTGAGCCGAAAGGCCATCGTAGTGAGCGCGTCCGGCGTTGTCAAGACGGCCCGTCGACCGACGAGGGACGGACGCGGCTCCGGCCGCCGCCCCGCGGGAAGCGATCGGCGGTTTCGCGGGCCGGGGTCGAACGGGTGCGGTGCGCGGTTCCGGCCGAGTGCCGAGCCCGGTTCCGGCCGGATGCGTCGCCCGGTCGAGAACCCGACGGGGCCCTGCGGATGGGCGACAGGACGGAGAGGAGTGTGAGCAGTTGAGACGAGCGCTGCTGAGCGTATCCGACAAGACCGGCATCGTCGACTTCGCCCGCGGCCTCGCCGCCGGCGGCTTCGAGATCGTGTCCACCGGCGGCACCGCGCGGGCGCTGGCGGATGCGGGGGTCGCCGTCGTCCAGGTGTCGTCGGTGACGGGGTTCCCCGAGATGATGGACGGCCGGGTCAAGACCCTGCACCCCGCCGTCCACGCCGGCATTCTCGCGCGCCGCGACGAGCCCGGCGACCTGCGCGCCCTCGACGACCACGGCATCCGGCCCGTCGACGTCGTGGCCGTCAACCTCTATCCCTTCGCCCGGGTCGCCGCCGATCCCGACGCGGGCGTCGGGGCGCTGATCGAGGAGATCGACATCGGCGGACCGACGCTGGTGCGGGCGGCCGCGAAGAACTTCCGCGACGTGGTCGTGGTCGTCGATCCCGGCGACTATCCCGAGGCCCTCGAGGCGTTGCGGCGCTCCGGCGGGCCGGGGCCGGACTTCCGGTTGGCCCTGGCCCGCAAGGCGTTCGCGCACACCGCCTCGTACGACGGCGCCATCGCCTCCACCCTGTCGGCGGTGGAGGTCGCGGACGGCCGCTTCACCCGTGCTGCGGCGCCCGCGGAGGAGCTGGTCCCCGACACCCTCGAGGTGCGGGCGGAACGCCGCCGGACCCTCCGCTACGGCGAGAACCCCCATCAGGCGGCGGCGCTCTACGCCGCCGGCGAGGCGGGTTTCGGGGGCGCCCGCGTGGTGCAGGGCAAGCCCCTGTCGTTCACCAACCTGCTGGATCTCGACGCGGCGGCCCGGCTCGCCCGCGAGTTCGACGAGCCGGCCGCGGTGGTCGTGAAGCACACCAATCCCTGCGGGGTGGCGACCGCCGGCGCGTTGAGCGACGCCTACGTGTCGGCGCGGGAGGTCGATGCCCTGTCCGCGTTCGGCGGGATCGTGGGGTTGAACCGCGGCGTCGACCGCATGACGGCGGAGGCGATAGCCTCCACCTTCATCGAGGCGGTGGTGGCGCCGGACGCCGACGACGAGGCCCGCGCGGTCCTCGCGGCGAAGAAGAACCTCCGGCTGGTCCTCGCGGATTGCTCGTCGGCCGGCGATGTCCGATCGGATCGCGACGTCCGGTCCATTCTCGGCGCGATCCTCGTGCAGGGCGGCGACCGCGTGACGGAGGCGGCGGGACCGTGGACCGCGGCGGCGGCGGGGCGGCCGGAGTCCGGCCTTCGGGTGCCGACCCGGCGGCAGCCGACCGAGGCGGAGTGGGCGGCCCTCCGGCTGGCCTGGCGGGTCACGGCCCACGTGAAGTCGAACGCGGTGGTGTTCGCGCGGGCGGATCGGCTCGCGGCGATCGGCGCCGGCCAGATGAGCCGGGTCGACGCGGTGAAGGTGGCGGTGATGAAGGCGGCCGAGCTGACCGGCACGGTGGCCGCCTCCGATGCGTTCTTCCCGTTCCGCGACGGCCTCGATGCGATCGCGGCGGCCGGGGCGACCGCGGTGGTCCAACCCGGGGGGTCGGTGCGGGACGACGAGGTCGTCGCCGCCGCCGACGAGCACGGCCTCGCGATGGTGTTCACGGGCCGGAGGCACTTCCGGCACTGAGCGCGGGGCCGGGCGCGGCGGCCCGGTCCGGCCCGCCGACCGTCGCCCGCGGCGCCGTTCGGCGCTCGCCCAATCCTCCCGGAGTCCGCCACGTTCCGCGGCGCGGACTCCGGGAGCCACTCAGGAGTTCCGGCCAGACATCACGTTCGAGCGGCGAGCCGGAGTCCGCCACGTTCCGCGGCGCGGACTCCGGGCCGCCGGCCGGCGCCGTCAGTCGCGGGGCGCGTCGGGACCGGCCGCCGCGGGCCGGGGGGCGGCCGGGGGCAGGGCGGCCGCCTGCGGCAGGGCGAGAATGACGAGGAAGAGCATCAGGAACTCCGAGTCGCCGAAGTTGTACTCGAACAGGCCGCCGGTGAGCATGGCCGCGACAGCCGCGAGGCCGGCCGCGGCGAGGGGGCGGGCCGCCTCGTCGTCGAGCAGCCGGAAGAGGTGGCGGACCGCCGCGACCACGAACAGGCACCAGACGGCGAGGGCGGGCAGCCCCCGCTCGGCCGCGATCTGCACCGGCACGTTGTGCAGGTGCGGGTTCTCCTCCTGCACGGCTCCCGCATCGCGATACCGCGGGTACACCTCCTGCACCATGTCCGGACCCACCCCGGTCCAGGGATGGTCGCGAATCATCCTCACCCCCGCCCGCGCCATCGCCAGCCGGTCGCGGACCGTCGGATCCTCGGGGTCGAAGGCCGAGTACAGGCGGTTGCTGATCTGCGGGGGCGCGAGGGCCAGCACCAGGGCCGCGAGCACCGGGGCCACCGCCACCAGCCGCAGGTCCTTCAGCAGGCACAGGACCGCGACGGCGGCCCCCGCGCCGACCCAGTAGCTCCGGGTCAGCGTCACCGCCAGGGCGACGAGGAGGGCGGGCATCACGAGGGCGGACCACAGGCGGCGGCGGCGATCGAACAGGACGCGGGCGGCGGCGAGGGCGATGGTCAGCGCCAGCAGCCCGGAATAGGTCATGTAGTGCCCCATCGTGCCGTCGGGGCGTCGTCCGAGGTGGTCGTACTCGAGAACGCCGTACTGCGTCACCCCCCAGACCGCGGTGGTGGCCCCGACGGTCACGACGAGGGTGGCCACGGTCTGCGCCCGCTCGTGCCGGGCCAGCCGGTGCACTATCGGCACCACGACGAAGAGCAGCACCTCCCGCGCGTCGACGAGGCTGGCGCCGGGGTCGAGGGAGAACGCGGCCGAGACCAGGGTCGCGGCCGCGTAGGCGAGCAGGGGGGGCAGGAACGGCGGCCCCGCCGGCCGCTCGCCGTCCCTCGCCAGCAACGCGATCCAGAGCCCGACGGTGAAGGTCAGCAGGATGCCGGCGGCGGCGATGGAAACCTGCAGCGCGGCCACGAACCCGAGGAGCGTCAGGAAGGCCGCGGCTTCCAGTCCCGGCCGTCTGGGGGCGGTCATTCGGCTGGTGCGGGCGGTTCTTCGAGCGTGCGCGGTCCCTGGGGATCAGGCGGTTCTTCGATGGCGGCCTCGTCGATGAGCATGACCGGTATGTCGTCGACGATCGGATACACCCGATGACAGACCCCGCACTTCAGGCCGGTGCCGCCGTGCACCGGCGTCACCGGCGACTTGCATTTCGGACATGCGAGGATCTCGAGAAGCTCCGCGTCGACCGCCATCACCGCACCCTCCCCCCGGAAGATCAGACTATATAACAGACCGCACCGGCCGATCCGGGCGCGCCGGGCGCGCCCGGACCGCTCCGCCGCCGGCCCCGTCCCGGATCCGTGCCCCGGATCCGTGTCGACCCCCCCGCGGTTGCGCCGGGGCGGTTCGCCGAGGCGGGACGGCGTCTCGTGCGCGCAGGGCGTCGACCGGGTTGTTCGCAGTCGTGTCGTTGTGGAACAATGCGGCCCTTATGCGGTTTCCAATCAGCGCTCTGTTCGTCGTGGGCGTACTGGCGCCAGGAGCCATCGCCCAAGCCCAAGCGCCGGCGCCCGAGCTTCCACGTCCGGACGATCGCGCCGCCGCGTACCATGCCTTCATCCAGGGTCGGACCCTCGAGCGGGAGGGGCAGATCGATGAGGCGATCGACGCCTACCGGCGGGCGGTCGAGCTCGATCCCGCGTCGTCGGGGATCTGGACCGAGCTGGCCGGCCTCTACGCACGCCGCAACCGGCCCGACGAGGCGATCGAGGCCGGGAACGAGGCGCTGGACCGGAATCCGGACGACCGCGAGGCCCACCGCACCCTGGGCCTCGTCTACGCGGCCCGCGTGGAGTCCCGGGAGGCCCCCGCGCAGTCCGACGTGGACCTGGCCATCGACCACCTCGCGCAGGCGCGCAGTCGGCAGGCGCCCGACGTGATGCTGGCCATCACCCTGGGGCGGCTCTACCTCTCCACCCGGCAGCCGGAACCGGCGGTCGAGGTGCTGAGCGACATGCTCGACTTCGAGCCGCGGTTCGCCGACGGCCAGGTGCTGCTGGCCCGTGCGCACGAGGCCCTCGACGAGTGGGACGAAGCCGCCGCCGCCTACGAGCGCGCGGTGCTGTACAGCCCCCGCCGGGCCCGGTACCGCCGCCAACTCGCCAATGCGCTGGCCAACGCGGGGCGCGCCGAGCGGGCCATCGAGGTGCTGGAGGAGCTCGTCCGGCGTCGGCCCGACGACACCGAAGGCTGGTATCGGCTGGCCGGCCTCGAGCTGGAGGCCGGCGACTTCGACGCCGCCGAGGCCGCGGCCCGGCGGGTGGTCGAGCTCGAGCCGGGCGATATTCGGGGCGCCTACCGGCTGTCCCGGGCCCTCGGCGGCAAGCGCCGCTATCGCGAGATGGCTGAGGTCCTGGCCCCGGTGGTGCAGCGGGCACGGGCGGGCGGCGTCGACCCCCGCCAGGTGGCCGGGCTCCTTCAACAGTTGGGTTTCGCCCAGCAGAGCGGTGGCGACCTCGACGGCGCCGCCGAGTCCCTGGGCGATGCCCTCGAGCTCGTGCCGTCCGACCTGGGGCTGCAGGCGCAGCTCGTTCAGGTGTATCTCGAAGCCGGGCGCCTCGACGAGGCGGGCGGGCTGGTGGCCGAGATCCGGAGCTCGCGGCGCGACAATCTCGTCCTGATGCGGCTCGACGCCCAGGTGCTGTCCGCCCGCGGGTCGGTCGACGACGCGGTCTCGTTGCTCGAGCGGGCGCGTGCGCGCTACGAGAACGAGCCCATCGCGCACGTGGCGCTGGCCGGGCTCTACAGCCAGCACGACCGGGTCGACGAGGCGGTGGGCGTCCTGCGGGCGGCCGAGGAGCGGTTTCCCGACAACACCCTGATCCTGTTCCAGCTCGGCGCCGTCTTCGAGCGCGGCCGGCGGTTCGAGGAGGCGGAGGGCGCGTTCCGGCGCGTGCTCGAGCAGGACCCCGACGACGCGCAGACCCTCAACTACCTGGGCTACATGCTGGCCGAGCGGGGCGAGCGGCTCGACGAGTCGGTCGACCTCATCCGCCGCGCCCTCGAGCTCGATCCCCACAACGGGGCCTACCTCGACAGCCTCGGGTGGGCCTACTTCAAGCAGGACGAGCTGGAGCTCGCCGAGTCGCCGCTGCGCGCGGCCAGCGATCAACTGCCGCGGAATTCCGTGGTGCAGGACCACATGGGCGACCTGCTGTTCCGCTTCGAACGCTACGCGGAAGCCATCGACGCGTGGGAGCGCGCCCTCGCCGGCGACCGCGAGGGGGTCGACGCGGCGGCGCTGGAAGCCAAGATTCGCGACGCGCAGGCCCGCCTGGACCCGAACCGCTAGCGGCCCGCGGTGGACCGACCCCCCGTTGTCCCGGGAGCAGCGAGGCGCGGGATGCATCGCGGCTCGGATGCAGCGGGGACTTCCACCACGGGCTGCCGGGAGTCTGCGCCGCAGGGCGGCGCGGGCTCTCGCGGCCTTGGTGGGCGTCCACCCGAGCCGAAGGCGGCGATGGGCGGGCCTGGCCTCGGGCGACGGGCGCCCCACCGGCGGGTCGAACGGTTGCGGCGAACGATGAGCGGCCTTCGCGTCCTCTGGATCTGCTCCGCCGCCGCCGTGGCGGCCGGCTGCGCTTCGACCCGGCTGGTCCTGCCGGACGGACCCGGCACCCCCTATCCCGGTTTCGAACGCCTCTTCGGCGCCGTGGTCTCGGAATGCCGGAGCGTGCGGTCCGTCGAGACCCTGATCCGGCTCAGCGGCCGCGGCGGCGGCGCCGCGCTGAGGGGACGGGTCCGGGCCGGGCTGGCCGAGCCCGCGTCGATGCGGCTCGAAGGGCTGGCCCCGTTCGGGGCGCCGGCGTTCTACCTCGTGGCGTCGCCGCGGGAGGCCACGTTGTGGCTGACCCGGGAGGCCCGGGTCGTGACCGGGGTGCCGGCCCCCGAGCTCTTCGCGAGCCTGACCGGCATCCCGTTCGGACCGGACGATCTGCGGGCGGTGCTGACCGGCTGCCTCGTGCCCGATCCGCGGCCGATCGCGGGCCGGCGGCTCGGCGACTGGATCGCCGTCGACCTGGCCGGCGGCGCGGTCGCGTGGCTGCGCGAGATCGAGGGCGAGCACCACCTGGTGGCGGGCACGCGGGACGGGCTGATGGTCGAGTACGGCGAGTTCCGCCGCCGCCTCCCGCGGCTGGTGCGCGTCTCGTCCGCCCGCCCGGGAGGCGGCGGGGGCGAGCCCCTCACCGATCTGACGGCCCGGCTGTCGCAGGTCAGCCTCAACGTGACGCTCGGCGCCGAGGCGTTCTCCCTCACCGTTCCCCCGGACGTCGCGCCGGCGACCCTCGAGGAGTTGCGCGGAGCGGGTCCGCTGGAGGTTCCGGACGAACCGACATGAGCGCCCTGCCGGCTCCCGGACGCCTCCGGCGGGTGACGCTGCGGGCCTTTGCCAAGATCAACCTCGATCTGCGGGTCGGCGGCCGGCGCCGCGACGGCTTCCACGATCTGCGGACCATCCTGCAGTCCATCGAGTTGCACGACACGCTGACGCTGCGGGCGGTCGACGGCGACTGCCGCATCCGCTGCTCCGCCCCCGGCGTGCCTCCGGGGAAGGACAACCTCGTGCACCGCGCCGCCCAGCGCCTCTGGACCGAGTTGGGCGGGGACGGCGACGTTCGCGGCGTCGCGGTGACCATCCGCAAGCGGATTCCCGTCGCGGCGGGGCTGGGGGGCGGGACCGCCGACGCGGTGGCCGCGCTGCGCGGCTTGTGCCTTCTCTGGGGACGGATGCCGACCCCGGCCCGGCTCCACGCGCTGGCCGCCGAGGTGGGGGCGGACGGACCCTTCTTCCTGGTCGGCGGCACCGCGCTCGGGGTGGGACGCGGCGACGACGTCTACCCGCTCGCCGAGCAGGCCCGGCGTTGGGTGGTGGTGGCGGTCCCCCCTTACGGCGTCTCGACCGCCGCCGCCTACGGCTGGCTCGACGAGGACCGGGCCTCGCGGGGCCGGGGGCGGGCGTGGCGGGGGGCGGCCCCGCCGCCGGCGCGGTTCGCGGGGGCGGCACTCGTCCTGGACGGTCTGCAGAACGACCTCGAGGAGCCCGTGGTGCGGCGCCGGGCCGCCATCGGCGCCGCGATCGGCCTGCTGTCGGACGCCGGGGCCCGCCGGGCCGGCATGACCGGCAGCGGCTCCGCCGTGTTCGGCATCTTCGAGCGGAGAGGGGCGGCCCTCGGCGCGGCCCGGCACCTGCGCGGCCGGCCGGAGGGCTGGACGGTCCGGGTCACCCGGACGATGGACCGGGCCCGGCTCGAGCACCGGCTCCTGGTCTGACCGCGGAACGGCCGAGCCTTGATGGGTCGAAGGCGGCCCGGGTAGAATAACGGGTTCGCGGTAGTCGGCCGATGCTGCGTGCGGGACGGGCCTTCGCTTGATGGGGCGTGGCCAAGTGGTAAGGCGCGGGACTTTGGATCCCGTATTCGAAGGTTCGAATCCTTCCGCCCCAGCCATACCGGCGGTGTCATCGGCGGCGGCGTTCCTCCCGTGAACGGCCCTGCCGGGTCGGATCGACGGCGATGTTGAACGGGCAACTCAAACTGTTTTCGGGCAGCGCGCACACGCGGTTGGCGCGGGAGATCGCCGACTACCTCGGCAGCCCCCTGGGCCGCGCGAACCTCAGGCGGTTCGCGGATACGGAGGTCTCGTTCCGGATAGACGAGAACATCCGCGGCGCCGACGTGTTCATCCTGCAGCCGACGTGCACCCCCGTCGACGCGCACCTCGTCGAGCTCTGCGTCATGATCGACGCGTTCCGGCGGTCGTCGGCGGCCCGCATCACCGCCGTGATGCCGTACTACGGCTACGCGCGGCAGGACCGGAAGGACAAGCCCCGGGTGCCGATCTCCGCCAAGCTCGTCGCGAACCTGCTGTGCGCGGCCGGGGCCAACCGTGTGCTCACCATGGACCTGCACAAGGCGCAGATCCAGGGGTTCTTCGACATTCCGGTCGATCACCTGTTCGCCGCGCCGGTGTTCATGCAGCACCTGGCCGATCATCAGGACGAGGACCCGCGCGCGGTGATCGTGTCGCCGGACGCCGGCGGCGTCGAGCGTGCGCGGGCCTACGCCAAGCGGCTCGGCGCGGACCTCGCGATCATCGACAAGCGGCGCTCCGAGGACGGCCGCGCCGAGGTGATGCACGTCGTGGGCGAGGTCCGGAACCGCGTCTGCATCATCCAGGACGACATCGTCGACACCGCGGGGACGCTCGTCCAGACGGTGTCGGCGCTGCGGGAGAACGGCGCCGCGCGGGTCATCGCGTGCGCCGTGCACGGCGTGCTCTCCGGGCCGGCGATCGAGCGCATCGAGGGGTCGGCGCTCGAGAAGCTGGTGGTCACGAACACCATTCCCCCCCGGCCGGAGGTCGCCGCGTCGGACAGGGTCGAGGTGCTGTCCGTCGCCCCGTTGCTGGGAAAGGCGATTCAGAGCATTCACCAGGAGACGTCCGTGTCGTCGCTGTTCGTCTAGGCGATGCAGGTCGGCTCGCTTGCCACACAGGTCATTCATGGAAACCACGTTGAACGCGGAGCTTCGGTCCGAACGCGGCAAGAACCTCGCCCGGCGGCTGCGACGCGGCGGCCGCATTCCCGGCGTCGTCTACGGCGAGGCGGGCGGGTCGGGCGGGGAGGGGGCGCTCGCGGTGAGCGTCGAGCCCGGGGAGGTTTCGCGGGTCCTCCACTCGGAGGCCGGCGCCAACACCCTGATCGGCCTCACCGTCGGCAACGGGGACTCGAGCAAGGTGCTGATCAAGGACTATCAGGTCGATCCCATTTCGCACCAGCTTCTGCACGTCGACTTCTATCGGGTGGCCATGGACAAGGTCATCACCGTCACCGTCCGCATCGAGCTGACGGGCGAGGCGGAAGGGGTCAAGGTGCAGGGCGGCCTGATCGACTTCGTGCAGCGGGAGGTGGCCATCGCCTGCCTGCCGTCGGAGATTCCCGAGCACATCGAGGTGGACGTCTCCTCGTTGACGATCGGCCAGGGCGTCCGTCTCCGGGAGCTCCTCGAGGGCGTGTCGTGGCAGCCGGTGAGCGACCCCGAGACCCTCATCGTCCACGTCATCGCGCCGAGGCTCGAAGCCGAGGAGGAGGCCGAGGGCGAGGCGGAGGCGGAGGCCGAGGGCGAGGCGGAGGACGAGGCGGGGAGCAAGGCCGAGGGCTGATGCTCCCGCCGGTGACGGGACCCCCGGCGGTCGCGGGCCCCTCTCGAGCACGGCCGTGAAGCTGATCGTGGGACTCGGCAACCCCGGCGAGCAGTACCGGGGGACCCGGCACAACGTCGGCTTCGAGGTCGTCGACGAGACCGCCCGGCGGTGGGACGTCGCGTTCCGGTCCGCGCCCGCCGACGCCCTGCTGGCCAAAGCCCCGGCGGTGCCGGGTGGCCGCGGCGCGGTCCTCCTGGCGAAGCCGCTGACCTACATGAACCGCAGCGGGTTCGCGGTCGGCGCGCTGCTGCGCTACTACCGCGTCGATCCGGGCGATCTGCTGGTCGTCACCGAGGACGTGAATCTGCCTCTCGGCCGGTTGCGGGCGCGCCGTCAGGGATCGTCGGGCGGGCACAACGGCCTCCGCTCGATAATCGAAGCCCTCGCCGGGGAGGGGTTCTCCCGTCTGCGCGTCGGGGTGGGGCGCGGCGACCCGAGGCAGAAGCTGTCCGGGCGGGTCCTGTCGCGGTTCGCCCGCGCCGAGCGGCGGGAGATGGACGACAGCGTGCGACGGGCCGCCGACGCGGTCGAGATGTTCGTGGAGACCGGCATCGGCCCGGTCATGAACGCGTTCAATCGGCGGGAAGCCGAACCGGATGACGGGGATTCGGCAGCCGGCGCCGGCCCGCGCGGTTGACGTCGATTGTTCGGTCCGTTAATCTCATGAGTTCGGGCGGCGCGACCGCCCCGTCACTCCTTGCCACCCCGGGGTGGCCGTCAGTCCAGAAGGAGCCGCATGCCCAGCGATCGCCAATACGAATTCGTGTACGTCCTCGCGCCCACCGTCGCCAACGCCGAGGTGGAGACGCTCCAGCGCGCTCTGGAGGACCAGATCGGCAAGCTCGGCGGGGCGGTGGAGAACACCGACCTGTGGGGACGCCGCAAGCTCGCCTACCCCATCGGCAACTTCACGGAGGGCATCTACGTCGTCCAGCTCATTCGCGGGCCGGGCACGATGGTGACCGAGCTCGAGCGCCGCATGCGCGTCCATGACGACGTCCTGCGGTACCTCACGGTGCGGGTCGACGACGACCTGCGGAAGGCGCGACGGGCGGCCGAGAAGCGAAAGGCCGCCGCCGAGCGGCGGCGCGCCGCGCGCGGACCGGAGAAGGCCCCGTCGCCGCCGCCCGCGGCGGAACCCGGGGGCGAGGCTCCGGCCAAGGGAGACCCGCCCGCCGAGGGCGGGCCGAAGGCGGCGGTGACGCCGTCGCCGGGCGATGCGCCCGCGGCGGAGCCTTCTCCCGCCGCGGAGGCGGCCGCGGAGCCTCAGGCGACCGCGGAGCCTCAGGCGACCGCGGAGCCGGAGAAACCGGCCGCGGAGCCTCAGGCGGCCGCGGAGCCGGAGAAACCGGCCGCGGAGCCTCAGGCGGCCGCGGAGCCGGAGAAACCGGCCGCGGAGCCTCAGGCGGCCGCGGAGCCGGAGAAACCGGCCGGCGGCGGGGAGTCCGGGTCGTAGGACGACGCGGGCTCCTGGAGGATTGGCTGCGCGCCAGGCGGAGCCGCCGCCGACGATGGGCGGGCCAGCAGGGGACGATTCTCGCCGCGCGCCGTCAGGTGCGCGTCCGGAGGTGCAAGGATGAAGAACGATCGCGGCGCCGCCCGCAAACCCAAGTTCGATCGGCCCAGACGCGGCATGTTCCGGCGGAAGCGCGTCTGCCGGTTCTGCGTCGACAAGGTTCCGTTCATCGATTACAAGGACGTGCGGATGCTGATCGCGAGCATTCCCGAACGGGGGAAGATACAGCCCCGGCGCCTGTCGGGCACCTGTGCGCCCCACCAGCGCAAGCTGCAGACGGCGATCAAGCGCGCGCGGCAACTGGCCTTGATCCCGTACGTGACCGACTAGGGCCCGCGGTGAAGCCATGGCAGTTCAGGTCATACTCAGAGAGCCGGTGGATCATCTCGGGCGCCGCGGCGACATCGTGAGGGTCGCCCCCGGATACGCCCGCAACTATCTCCTGCCGCGCCGGTTGGCATTGCCGGTGACCGAGGCCAACCGCCGGCAGGTCGATCGCGAGCGGGTCATCGCCGACGCGCGCGACCAGGCCGAGAAGGAGAGCGCGGAAGCGTTCGCGGCGCGGCTGAGCCAGGTGGTCTGCGTCATCGCCCGTCGTGTCGGCGAGACCGAGACCTTGTACGGATCGGTCACCGCGGCCGACGTCGCGGCGTCGCTGCTCGAGCAGTCGTTCGAGATCGACCGGCGCAAGATCCAGCTCGCCGAGCCCCTGAAGCGCCTCGGCGAGCACCCGGTGGCCGTCAAGGTCCACCGCGAGGTCACGGCCGAGGTGACGGTTCGCATCGTCAAGGAGGGGGCCGAGGACGAGGCGGACGGCGACGACGCCGCATCGCCAGACGCGGAGCCGCCGGACGCTTCCATCGGGCCCGAGTCCGTGGAGTCTGCGCCGTAGAGCGGGCCGGGCCCCGGTTGGTCGGGGCGACGCCGCAAGGCGGACGACCGGGGGCGGATCTCCGGACCGGGATGGCGCCGCCTCCGCCCCGGGTCCGGCCGGGCCGCCGGTGGTCGGCCGGCCTGGAACAGCGCCGGTCCCGGCGGTGTCAGGGCGGCGCCGTGCGCTGTATCGACCCGCTCCCGGCGGGTCGCGCCGAGGGACGGCTCCGGTCGCTCCTTATCGTCCCGAGGGTCAAGTCATGGCCGAGGTCGTCTCCTTCCCGGCCGAGCGGTCGCTGCCCCACAACCTCGAGGCGGAGCGTTGCGTTCTCGGCGCGATCCTGATTCACAACGACGCGTTCAACCAGGCGGCCGAGCTGATCGACGCCGACGACTTCTTCCGGGACGCCCACCGTCGCGTGTTCGACAAGATGGTCGACCTCAACGAGCGGGGCGAGATGATCGATCTCGTCACCCTCAAGAACGAGCTCCAACAGTCGGGCGAGCTCGACGGCGTCGGCGGGCCGGCGTACATCGCGGGGCTCGTCGACGGGGTGCCCCGCTCCACCCACGTCGAGTACTACGCCCAGATCGTCAAGGAGAAGTCGACGCGCCGGAAGATCATCTTCGCCGCGAACGAGATTCTCGAGACCGCCCATGCCGGAGAGGGCGGGGCGGACACGGTGCTCGACCGGGCCGAACAGGCCATCTTCCGCATCGCCGACGACAGCGTCCACACCGGGTTCGTGGCGTTGCACGACCTCGTCGAGTCCAGCCACACGACCATCGACAAGCTGCAGGCGGGCGAGGGCGTCGTCACCGGGGTCCCCAGCGGGTTCGTCGACCTCGACAAGCTGACCCGGGGGTTCCAGGCGGCGGATCTCGTTCTCGTCGCGGCGCGGCCCTCCATGGGCAAGACCGCCCTCGTCCTCAACATCGCGCAGCATCTCGGCGTGAGCACCGACATGACAGTCGGCGTCTTCAGCCTGGAGATGTCCAAGGAGCAGTTGTTCATGCGCATGCTGACGACCGAGGCGGGGATCGACTCGCACAAGTTCCGCGGGGGCTTTCTCGGCCAGCGCGACTACGACGCGCTGGCCGAGGCCCTCACCCGCCTCGACCGCGCGAAGGTCTTCATCGACGACAGCCCCTCCATCGGGGTCCTGGAGATGCGGGCGAAGGCGCGCCGGCTGAAGGCCGAGCACGACTTGCATCTCCTCGTGATCGACTATCTGCAGCTCATGACCGGGCGCGGCCGGTTCGACAACCGCACCCAGGAGCTCGCCTCCATCTCGCGGTCGCTGAAGGGGCTCGCCAAGGAGCTCGACGTGCCGGTGGTGGCGCTGTCCCAGTTGAGCCGCGCCCCCGAGAGCCGGTCCGACCGCCGTCCCCAGCTCTCGGACCTGCGGGAGTCGGGGGCCCTGGAGCAGGACGCCGACCTCGTCCTCTTCATCTACCGGGAGGAGCAGTACGACCCGACCCCGGAGAACGAGAACCTCGCCGAGATCATCATCGGCAAGCAGAGGAACGGGCCGACGGGAGTCGTCAGGCTCGCGTTCCTCAAGCAGTGCACGAAGTTCGCCAACCTCGCCGCCGATGCCTACGAGTCGTGACCGCCCGGCGCCGGAGCCGCCCCCGGCGCCGGACTCCGCCGCCGTCCGGCCGACGTTCGCCCGGGTCGACCTGGACGCGGTGCGGGCCAACTACGCGGCGGTGGCGCGTCACGTGGCCGGCCCGAGGCCGCCCCTGGTGATCGCGGTCGTCAAGGCCAACGCCTACGGGCACGGTGCCGTCCCGGTGGCCCGGGCCCTCGAGCAGGCGGGGGCGGCCATGCTCGCCTGCGCCGACATCGAGGAGGCGGTGACCCTGCGCGACGGCGGGATCAGGGCCCCGATTCTCGTTTTCGGCGCCCTCGGCATCAGCGACCTCGACGGCGTGTTCACCCACGGGCTGACCCCGACCGTGTCGTCGCCGTTCGCCGCCCGCGCGTTGAGCGACGCGGCGGCGCGGCGAGGCGTGACGGTGACGTGCCACCTCAAGATCGACACCGGCATGAACCGCCTCGGGTTCCGCTTCGACAATCTCGGGCACACCATCGGGGACGTGCTCGGCCGCCCCGGGCTCGAGATCGCGGCGGCGTACACCCACTTCGCGACCGCCGACGAGCCGGCGCATCCGCTGTTCGACCTGCAGAGGAAGCGCTTCGACGAGTCCCTGCGGCGCCTCGGGGGGATGGGGATCCGCCCCGGCCTGAGGCATGCGGCGAACAGCGCCGCCCTGCTGCGCGACCGGAACACCTGGTACGACGCGGTCCGGCCGGGGCTGCTGCTCTACGGCCTCGTTCCGCCCGGGTTGGAGGCGACGGTCCCGGTGGCGCCGGCGATGACCATGCGTAGCCGGGTGGTCGCCGTGAAGGGCATGCGGGCGGGCGAGACGACGGGCTACGGCGCGCGGGCCCCGGTCGATCGCCCGGCGACCATCGCGGTGGTGCCGGCCGGCTACGCGGACGGTCTGGACGTGCGCATGGCGGGCCGCTGCTCGGTGCTCGTCCGCGGGCGGCGCGTGCCGGTGGTCGGCGCGGTGTCGATGGACTCGATCACCGTCGACGTGACCGGCCTCGACGTCACCCCGGGCGACGAGGTGGTGCTGGTGGGCGAGCAGTCGCGCCGCCGCATCGGCGCCGGCGAGATTGCGGCGGCCCTCGGCACCGTGCCGCACGAGGTCCTGTGTCGGACGGGGAGCCGGATCGTCCGCACCTATGCCGGGTGTGCGGATCCGGCCTCGGAGCCGGGGTCGTAGCACTGTGCGGGCGCCCGGGCGGAGGGACGCGGGAACGCGGGCATCGCTGCGGTGAAGTCACCCAATACCGTCTACGTCTGCCGGTCGTGCGGCGCCCAGGCGCGGAAGTGGCTGGGCCGGTGCCCCGACTGCGGCGAGTGGAACTCGCTGGTCGAGGAGACCGCCGCGAGACCGGCCGGCCCCGGCTCGCGGCCGGCGCTCACCGGGGGGGGAGCGCGGCTCTTCGCCGACATCGAGGCTTCCGAGGCGGACCGGGTCTCGACCGGGGTCAGCGAGCTCGACCGGGTGCTGGGCGGGGGCCTCGTGCCGGGTTCGCTGGTCCTGCTCGGGGGCGAGCCGGGCATCGGGAAGTCGACGCTGCTGCTGCAGGCGGCGGCCGAGGTCGCGTCGGCGGGGCGCACCGTCCTCTACTGCTCGGGCGAGGAGTCCCCGCATCAGGTGCGTCGGCGGGGAGAGCGCCTCGGTCTCTCTCCGCCGCGGCTGCACGTGCTGGCGGAGACGTGTCTGGAGCGGGTGGTCGACGAAGTGTCGCGGTTGTCGCCGGACCTGGTCATCGTCGACTCGGTCCAGACGCTGTACTCGGTCGAGCTCGAGTCCGCCCCGGGCACCGTCACCCAGGTGCGCGACGCGGCCAACCGCCTCCTGATCGTGGCCAAGGGCCGCAACGTGCCGGTCCTCGTCGTCGGGCACGTGACGAAGGACGGCGGTCTCGCCGGCCCCAAGGTGCTGGAGCACGTCGTCGACACCGTGCTCCACTTCGAAGGGGACCGTCATCACGCGCACCGGATCGTGCGGGCGGTGAAGAACCGCTTCGGGGCGGTGAGCGAGGTCGGGGTGTTCGAGATGACCCGCGGCGGCCTGCGTGCGGTGGCCAACCCGTCCGCGCAGTTCCTGTCGGAACGCAGGACGGACGTGCCGGGGTCGGTGGTGCTGTGCTCGCTCGAAGGGTCGCGGCCCATTCTCGTCGAGGTGCAGGCGCTCGTCGGCGCCGGGGTCTGGGGCAACGCCCAGCGGGTGGCGAACGGCGTCGACCGCCAGCGGATGTCGCTGCTGCTGACGGTGCTCGAGAAGCGCGCGGGGCTGTCGCTCGCCGGCGAGGACGTGTTCGTGAACGTGCCGGGGGGCATTCCGGTGCACGAGCCGGCCGCCGATCTCGCGGTGGTCGCGGCGGTGGCGTCGAGCCTGCGCAACCAGCCGGTTCCGGCCGGCGCCGCCCTGTTCGGCGAGGTCGGGTTGGCGGGGGAGATCCGGGGGACGACGCAGCCCGGGCTGCGGGTCCGCGAGGCGGCGCAGATGGGGTTCACCCGCTGCTTCATGCCGAGGGGCGACCGGGAGGACGGCGTGTCCGCACCGGGTTGCGAGCTGATTCCGCTGGACCACGTCGGTCAGGCCCTGGAGGGGCTGTTCACATGAAGGTGGGGTGCCGGCCGGCGCGGGTCCGCCGGGGGGCCGTGTCATGGTGACCGCGATCATCGCCGCCGGCGGGGTCGGGACCCGTCTCGGCGCGGGCCGGCCCAAGCAGCTCGTGCGCCTCGGGGGCGTCACCATCCTGCAACGCTCGGTGACGGCGTTCGACCGGTGCGACCGCGTCGACGAGATCGTGCTCGTGCTGCCGGCCGCGCTCGCCGGCGGGCCCGCGCTCGCCGAGACGCCGGCCGAGACCCCGCTGCGTGTCGTGGCCGGGGGAGCGCGGCGGCAGGATTCGGTGGCGCGGGGATTCGAGGCGGCGACCGCGAGGGGGAGCGAGATCGTCGTCGTGCACGATGCGGCGCGGCCGTTCTGCTCGTGCGACGTGATCGGCCGGACCATCGACGCCGCGCGCCGCCATGGCGTCGCGGTGGCGGCGCTCCCGGCGCAGGACACCCTCAAGCAGCGCTCGGTGGGGGAGGGCCGGTTCGTGAGCCGCACCCTCGCGCGTGACCGGATCGTGCAGGCGCAGACCCCGCAGGCCTTTCGCGCCGACGTGCTCGCCGAGGCGGTCCGCCTGGGCCGGAGCGGCGTGGACGCGACCGACGAGGCGGGTCTCGCGGAACGGGCCGGGCATCGGGTGGCCCTCGTCGAGGGCGACCCCTGGAACGTCAAGATCACCACCGAGCGGGACCTCGCCGTCGCGCGGCGGTTCGTGGAGGAGACCATGGCGACCGGCCGCGTCGGGCTCGGGTACGACCTGCATCGCTTCGAGGACGGGGGGCCGCTCCGGCTCGGCGGCGTCCTGATTCCGCACGACCGGGGGCTGGTGGGGCATTCCGATGCCGACGCGGTCTGCCACGCGGTGACCGACGCGATTCTCGGCGCCGCCGCCGCGGGCGACATCGGCCGCCACTTCCCCGACACCGATCCCCGCTGGAAGGGGGCCTCGAGCATCGCGTTGCTGCGGTCGGCGGCGGGCCTGGTGCGCGCCCGCGGTTTCGTCGTCGTCAATGTCGACGTGGTGGTGGTGACCGAGCGGCCCCGCATCGCCCCCCATGTCGAGCGGATGCGGGAGGCGCTGGCCGCCGCCGTCGGGATCGAGCCGTCGGCGGTCGGCGTCAAGGGAAAGACGGGCGAGGGCGTCGGGCCGACGGGGCGGGGAGAGGCCCTCGAAGCGCACGCGGTGGCCATGCTGGCGGGCGTGTGAGGGGAGCCGGGTCGGCCCGGGGGGGGCAGGGCATCGTGATCGTCTACGGCGTCAATCCGGTGCTCGAGGCATTGCGGGCGAAGCGCGTCCGGACCGTCCGCCTCGCCGCCGTCTCGCGCCGGACGGCCGAGATTCGCCGCGTCGCGCAGGAGAGCGGGGTCCCGGTGGTCCCCGTGTCTCCGGCCGCGCTCGACCGGATGGCGGGAGGCGCGGCGCACCAGGGCGTGGCGGCGGACGTCGCCCCGCCGGAGGCGGTCAGCCTGGACGCGTTGATCGGCGGTCTTCGCCGGCCGGCGCTGCTGCTCGTGCTCGACGGCGTCGAGGACCCCGGGAACCTCGGGGCGATCCTCCGCAGCGCCGAGGCGGCCGGGGTCGACGGGGTCGTCCGGCAGACCCGGCGGGCCGCCCCGCTCGGGCCGGTCGAGAAGGCGTCGGCCGGCGCGGCGTCGCACGTTCGGATCGTATCGGTCGTCAACATCGCCCGGGCGGTGGCCGCCCTTCGGGCGGCGGGGGTGTGGGCGGTGGGGCTCGAGGCGGACGGCGACGACCTGTATCGGGACGTCGACCTGACCCTGCCCACCGCCATCGTGGTCGGCAGCGAAGGGCGCGGGCTGCGGCGGCTGGTCCGGGAGCGGTGCGATCGAGTGGCGTCGATACCGATGTTCGGGCGGGTCAACAGCCTCAACGTCTCGGTCGCAGCCGGCATCGCGCTCTTCGAGGCGGTGCGGCAGCGCCGCGGCGGTCCCGTCGGCGGGGCGCGATCACGCGGCGTTGCGCCGGATCCGGCGTCGGCGTGAGGCCCGCCGCCCGCGCCGAGGGTGGGCCGGGACCGCGCGTGGAGATGCGATTCCGGGGCACGACGGGGCCGTGTGGCCCGGGTGGGCCCCGGGCCCCGCGTGGAGGTGAGTCTTGCGCCGAGGGGGCCGGTCGTGCTAAATTCTCCGTTTGGTCCGGCTGGCGTAGCTCAGTCCGGTAGAGCAGCTGATTTGTAATCAGCGGGTCGGGGGTTCGAATCCCTTCGCCAGCTCCAGCGGATTGCTTCCACGGGACAGGTGGGTCTCGGCGGTTGGTGTGATCTCCCGATGTCGAGGTGACCACGGTATCGGAGTCCGCCTGCCGTGCCGGCCTGGAGCGTGCGTCGCGGCTGTCTCGGAGCCCGAGGTGAAGCCCCGCGTTGCATCGCCGCTCGAATGCGGCGGGGACTTCGCCGCGGGCTCCCGGGGCTGAAGGTTGTGGGATACGGCGAGGTTGCGGAGCGGTCAAACGCAACAGACTGTAAATCTGTCGCCCTAGAGGCTTCGGAGGTTCGAATCCTCCCCTCGCCACCAGCTTCGCCCGGCCGGCCGGGGGGGCAACGGCCCCGGCGGTGCGTGCTCACGACGGCAGGGACCGTGAAGGCGGGAGTAACTCAGTGGTAGAGTCACAGCCTTCCAAGCTGTTGGTCGCGGGTTCGATCCCCGTCTCCCGCTCCAGTTCTTCGCGCGCGGCGGCGCGACCTGCGGTCGCGTCGGGGGTTTCGCCGGCGCGGAGCTCCGGCGGTCGCGTGATGCAGGGGGGCCGCGGGCCGGCCTCGCGGTCGCGTTGGGGGTTTCGCCGGCGCGAGACTCCCGCGGCGCAGGCCCCCGGCCGCGGCCTTCGGTCGCGCGGGAGCTCCGCCGGCCGGCGCCGGGTCGGTCGGCGGGGGTGCGACGGCGGGCCGATGTAGCTCAGGAGGTAGAGCGCGTCCTTGGTAAGGACGAGGTCACCGGTTCGAGTCCGGTCATCGGCTCCAGCTTTGCGAGGGAGCCCGTCGTTCGGCGGCCCGCGGCGGTGGCGGGCTTCCGGCGGGGTCGGGCGGCGAGGCGATTTCCGCCCTGCGAGAGGAAGGCGCGACGAGCGGGGTCACCACTTCGAGAGCGAGCGGAACAAATGGCGAAGGAAAAGTTCGACCGGTCGAAACCCCACGTGAACATCGGGACGATCGGGCACATCGACCACGGGAAGACGACGCTGACGGCCGCGATCACGTCGGTGCTGTCGAAGCACGACGCGAAGAACGTGGTCCGCTCGTTCGACTCGATCGACAACGCGCCGGAGGAGCGGGAGCGCGGGATCACGATCGCGACGGCGCACGTCGAGTACACGACGGCGAACCGCCACTACGCGCACGTGGACTGTCCCGGCCACGCGGACTACATCAAGAACATGATCACGGGTGCGGCGCAGATGGACGGCGCGATCCTGGTGGTGGCGGCGACCGACGGGGTGATGCCGCAGACGCGGGAGCACATTCTGCTGGCCCGGCAGGTGGGCGTGCCGTCTCTGGTCGTGTTCATGAACAAGGTGGACATGGTCGACGACGAGGAGCTTCTGGACCTGGTGGAGCTGGAGGTCCGCGAGTTGCTGTCGTCGTACGAGTTCCCCGGCGACGACCTTCCGGTCGTGCGGGGCTCGGCGCTGAAGGCGCTGGAGGGCGACGAGCAGTACACGGCGACGGTCGACGAGCTGATGGCGGCGGTGGACGACTACGTGCCGCTTCCGGTGCGGGACGTGGACAAGCCGTTCCTGATGCCGATCGAGGACGTGTTCTCGATCTCGGGCCGGGGGACGGTGGTGACGGGCCGAGTCGAGCGTGGCATCGTGAAGGTGAGCGACGACATCGAGATCGTGGGTTTCCAGGAGACGCAGAAGAAGGTGGTGACCGGGGTGGAGATGTTCCGGAAGCTGCTGGACGAGGGCGTTGCCGGGGACAACATCGGTGTTCTGCTTCGGGGGCTTGAGAAGGACGAGGTCGAGCGGGGCCAGGTGCTGGCGAAGCCGAAGTCGATCACGCCTCACACGAAGTTCAAGGGCGAGGTGTACGTGTTGACGAAGGACGAGGGTGGTCGTCACACGCCGTTCTTCAACGGCTATCGCCCTCAGTTCTACCTTCGGACGACGGACGTGACGGGGGTAGCGACGTTGCCGGACGGGGTCGAGATGGTGATGCCGGGCGACAACGTGGCGATGGAGGTCGAGCTGATCACGCCGGTGGCGCTGGAGAAGGGCCTTCGGTTCGCGATTCGGGAAGGCGGGCGCACGGTGGGGTCGGGGGCGATCACCGAGATCGTCGACTAGGCGTCTGCGCCGTAGAACGGTGCAGACGCCTGGCAGGGTTGGTTGGGCGCCAAGCGGAGCCGCAGGCGACGATTGGCGGGCCGGCCGCGGCGTGAGCGCCGCGGCCCGTGAGTCGCCGGGCCGGCCGCGTCGCGCCGCCCGAGAGAGACGCGCCGCGTCCCGGACGCGCGCTTCCGGTTGTGGAGTGGCCTGAACCATGCGGGACATCATCTTGTTGGCGTGCACCGACTGCAAGCGCCGCAACTACAGCACGACGAAGAACAAGCGGAAGACCTCGGGGCGGCTGGAGTTCAAGAAGTACTGCCGCTCGTGTCGCTCGCACACCGTTCACCGGGAGTCGAAGTAGCGATCCGTGTCGGGCCCGCGGCGCGGGCCCGCGACCGGCGCCGGGCCGCGGGCGGGTCGCGTTGTCGGGCGGGCGCGCGTCGGGCCGCGAGGTTCCGGGCCGGACACCAGGAGCACAGGCCAGTAGCTCAATTGGCAGAGCACCGGTCTCCAAAACCGGGGGTTGGGGGTTCGATTCCCTCCTGGCCTGCCACACGCGTTCGGAGCGGCCGGCGCGGTACGCGCCGAGGGCGCGCGCACGCAGGAAAGGACCGGGCACTTCGTGAAGTCAGCACGACTCGACAACGTCAGAGACTCGTCGATCCCCGTCACCGGGTGGTTCGGTCGGGCCCGGGTCTTTCTCGCCCAGGTCAAGAACGAGATGGAACGGGTGACGTGGCCGACCCGCAAGGAGGTCTACGCCACCACCCTGGTCGTCATCCTGACCTCGGTGTTCTTCGGAGTGTATCTCTGGAGCATCGATCTCGTCCTGACCCGGGTCGCCAGGTTCATCTTCGAGACCTTCGGAGCGCAATGACCGACGTCAGCACCCGGCAGTGGTACATCGTGCACACCTACTCGGGCTTCGAGAAGAAGGTGTCCGAGTCGCTCCGGCAGCGGGTGCAGGCCTACGGGCTGCAGTCGGACATCGGCGAAGTCCTCATCCCGACCGAGGACGTCGTCGAGATGCGGGGAGGCAAGCGCGTCGTCAGCTCGAAGCGGTTCTTCCCCGGCTACATCCTGGTCGAGATGACCATGACGGACCACGCGTGGCACGTGGTGCGGAACACCCCGAAGGTGACCGGATTCGTCGGCGCCGGCTCGAAGCCGACACCGCTGACGCGCGAGGAAGTGGACCAGATTCTCCATCAGGTGACGGTCGCGGCGGAGAAGCCGAAGCCGAAGTACACGTTCGAGAAGGGCGACCAGGTGCGCATCAACGAGGGGCCGTTCAACAGCTTCAACGGCGTCGTCGACGATGTCAACGTGGATCGGAACACGCTCAGGGTCATGGTGACGATCTTCGGGCGATCGACGCCGGTGGAGCTCGATTTCCTGCAGGTCGAGAAGCTGTAGAGGCCGGTCGCGCGGGCGCGGCAATCGGAGGTTGGACGGGACATGGCGAAGAAGGTGATCGGGATGGTGAAGCTCCAGATAGCGGCCGGCAAGGCGACGCCGGCGCCCCCGGTCGGGACCGCGCTCGGCCCGCACGGGGTCAACATCATGGACTTCTGCAAGGCCTTCAACGCCAGGACCGCCAGCCAGGAGGGGCTCGTCATTCCGGCGGTGGTGACGATCTACGCCGATCGGACCCTCAGCTTCATCACCAAGACCCCGCCCGCCGCGGTGTTGCTCAAGCGGGCCGCCAACATCGCCAAGGGCTCGGCCGAGCCGAACCGCAACAAGGTGGGCAAGGTGACGGCGGCCCAGGTCGAGGAGATCGCCAAGACGAAGATGCCGGACTTGAACACCAACGATCTGGCCGGGGCGGTGAAGGTGGTGGCGGGCACGGCCCGCTCCATGGGGCTCGAGATCGCGGGCCAGGAGTCTGCGCCGTAGAACGGTGCGGGCTCCCCGGCAGGGCCGGCGGGCGCCGGGCGGAGCCGAAGGCGACGATTGGCGGGCCGGCCGCCGGGTGCGGCGGAGAGGCAGAGATGGCGAGAAAGAGCAGGAAGTTCAGGGCGGCGGCCGAGCAGGTCGAGGATCGGCTGTACAGCCTGACCGAGGCGATGCCGCTTCTCCAGAAGGTCGGCTACGCGAGCTTCGACGAGTCGGTCGAGGTGGCGGTCCGGTTGGGCGTGAACCCGAAGCATGCCGACCAGATGGTCCGGGGCACGGTGGTGCTGCCGCACGGGCTGGGCCGGTCCAAGCGAGTGCTGGTGATCGCCGGCGGCGAGAAGCAGAAGGAAGCCGAAGAGGCCGGCGCGGACCTCGTCGGCGGCGAGGAGATCGTCGAGCGCATCCAGGGCGGATGGCTGGAGTTCGATGCCGTGGTCGCCACGCCCGACATGATGCGCGTGGTCGGGAAGCTCGGCAAAGTGCTGGGGCCGCGGGGGTTGATGCCGAATCCGAAGACCGGAACCGTGACGTTCGAGGTGGCCCAGGCGATCAAGGAGATCAAGGCCGGCAAGGTCAACTACCGCGTCGACAAGGCCGGCGTCGTGCACGCGCCCGTCGGCCGGCGCTCCTTCGACGCGGGCGCCCTCGTCGAGAACGCCGAGGCGTTGATGGCCAGCGTCATCCGCGCGAAGCCGGCGGCGGCGCGGGGCAAGTACGTTCGGAGCGTGACCGTGTCGTCGACCATGGGGCCCGGGGTCAGGATCGACGCGGCGAGAGTCGATACGATGGTGCGGTGACGGCGGCGGCCCGATGGCGCCGCCCGGCCGGCGGCTCGACGGCCCGCGCCGTCGGACGCGGCCCGGGCGGTCGTCGGGGCGTCGCGGCAGGCTGCACCTCAGAGCGGCGGGGAGAGAGATGCCGGTCAGCAGAAGCGCCAAGAGTGAGCAGATCGGGGAGCTGAACGAGGCCCTGGTCAGCGCGGAGAGCGTGGTCCTCGTCGACTTCAGCGGATTGGACGTGCCGAAGGTCACCGAGCTTCGGCGCCAGGTTCGCGCGGCGCGGGGCCGCTATCGGGTGGTCAAGAACACGCTGGCCCGACGCGCCGTGGCCGGAACCGCCTACGAGCCGTTGCGGGACGCGTTTCGCGGCACCACCGCGGTCGCGTACACCGAGGACGACCCCGTCGGGCTCGCGAAGGCGCTCGTGACGTTCGCCAAGGCGACTCCCGAGCTGAAGGTGAAGTCGGGCATGGTGGCGGGGCAGCCCATGGCCCCGGCCGAGGTCGAGAGCCTCGCGACCCTGCCCGGCAAGGACGAGCTGCGGGCGACCCTGCTCCGGACGCTGCAGGCCCCCATGAGCCAGCTCGTCGGCGTGCTGGGCGCGGTCCCGCGCGACCTCCTCGGCGTGCTCGTGGCGGCGGAGAAGAAGCGAAAGGAATCGGAGGAACAGGGACAGGCGGACGGCTAGCCCGCCTTCCGGGGCTTTCAGTGCGAGGAGTCTGGTCATGGCCGAAGTGACGCAGGAACAGGTTGTCGATTACATCAAGGGAATCTCCGTGCTCGAGCTCTCGCAGCTCGTCAAGACCCTCGAGGAGGAGCTCGGGGTCTCCGCCGCGGCGGCGATGCCGGTCGCGGTGGCGGGCGCCGCCGCCCCGGGCGCCGCGGCCGAGGCGGCTGAGGAGCAGACGGAGTTCACGGTCATGCTCGTGGAGGTCGGTCCCAAGAAGATCAACGTGATCAAGGCGGTGCGCGAGGTGACGAGCCTGGGGCTCAAGGAAGCCAAGGACCTCGTCGAGAGCGCGCCGAAGGCGGTCAAGGAGGACATTCCCAAGGACGAGGCGGAAGCCATCGTGAAGAAGTTCGAGGACGTGGGCGCCAAGGCCGAGGTGAAGTAGCGTCTCGCCCCGGGGGCAGGGTGCGCGCGTTCGCACGATGCCCGCGCGATGCGGACGGCAGGGCCGAGGCGGTGCGTTTCCCGCACCCTCGTTCGGGGGAGCGGGACGACGGTGCGGGCGGCGCCCATGGTCCTGCGCGGGGCGGCGCGACACGGGGGCGATGGCCCCCGTCCCGGCCCCGACGGACGTTCCTCAGGCGGCGAACCGGAGCCGATAGACGACGCAGCGAGCGAATACCTGGATCATCCCGTCCTGGCCGCCAGTCCGAGGATGCAGAATGCAGAGTCAGCCCAAGAACGTCTACCGGGAGCGCATCGAGTTTTCGAAGATCCGGACGACGATCCCGATTCCCAACCTCATCGAGATCCAGAAGAAGTCGTACGAGCGTTTTCTGCAGATGACCCGGCTGTCGTCGGAGCGGGAGGATGCGGGCCTCCAGTCGGTGTTCAAGTCGGTCTTTCCGATCAGCGACTTCCGGGAGAACTCGTCCCTGGAGTTCATCGAGTACTCGATCGGCAATTGGGAATGCAAGTGCGGGCGGCTCTCGGGCCTGCACCATCTCCGGCAGCCCTGCTCGGTCTGCGGCGCCACCCTCGTCGCCGAACCCTACGGGCAGCACGAGGTGCTCTGCCCCAAGTGCGGGGCCGCCAACCACGCCCGGGGGGTGGTCTGCGACGTCTGCGAGAACACCGTCGCCCTGAAGCTCAAGTACGACGTCGAGGAGTGCCAGGAACGGGGCGTCACCTACGCCGTGCCGCTCAAGGTCACCATTCGCCTGGTGGTCTGGAACAAGGACCCGGACACGGGTGCGAAGACGATCCGGGACATCAAGGAGCAGGAGGTCTACTTCGGCGACGTCCCGCTCATGACCGACAACGGCACGTTCATCATCAACGGCACCGAACGGGTCGTCGTTTCCCAGCTCCACCGGTCGCCCGGGGCCTTCTTCCACTCCGAGGACCGTCAGCTCCACATCGCCCAGATCATTCCGTACCGCGGGTCCTGGGTCGAGTTCGAGTACGACGCCAAGAACCTGCTGTACGTGCGCATCGATCGGAAGCGCAAGTTCCTCGCCACCGTCTTTCTGCGGGCCCTGGGCCTCCGCGGCGCCGACGAGATCATCAAGACGTTCTACACCGTGGACCGGATCTCGCTGCGCGAGGGCGCGCCGCGGTGGCAGGTGAGCCGCAACCTGATCGGCCGGCGCACGGCCGGCGAGGTGACGATAGACGCCACCCACCAGATCGGCGCGGGCAAGAAGATCGGCGCGTCCATGGTCACGGCCCTGCAGAAGGCCGGCATCGAGTGGATCGAGGTGGCCGAGACGGAGCTCGAGGGCGCGTATGCGGCGGCCGACGTCGTCGATCCGTCCACCGGCGAGGTGATTCTCGAGGCCAACGAGGAGGTGATTCCCCGGAAGGTCTCCGAGGCTCAGGAGAAGCAGGTCGAGGAGATCGAGGTCTTCTGGCCCGAGCGGGACGACATCGGGAACGTCCTGTCGACCACCCTGCGCAAGGACACGATCCGGACCCACGAAGAGGCGCTCATCGAGATCTACCGGCGCCTCCGCCCCGGGGACCCGCCGACGCTCGACAGCTCGCGCTCGCTGTTCGAGAGCATGTTCTTCAACGCGCAGAAGTACGACTTCTCGCGGGTCGGGCGGTTGAAGCTGAACACGAAGCTCGGGCTCGACACGCCGCTCGACGAGAAGATCCTGCATCCGCCCGACTTCTACGCGGTCATCAAGTACCTGCTGGCGCTGCGGCGGAACCCGATGAACGCCGACGACATCGATCACCTCGGCAACCGGCGCGTCCGGTCGGTCGGCGAGCTTCTCGAGAACCAGTTCCGCATCGGCTTGGTGCGGATGGAACGGGCGATCAAGGAGAAGATGTCGGTCTACCAGGAGATGGCGACGGCGATGCCGCACGACCTGATCAACGCCAAGCCGGTGATGGCGGCGATCCGGGAGTTCTTCGGCTCGTCCCAGCTCTCCCAGTTCATGGATCAGACCAACCCCCTCTCCGAGATCACCCACAAGCGCCGCCTGTCGGCCCTGGGGCCGGGGGGGCTCTCGCGGGAGCGGGCGGGCTTCGAGGTGCGCGACGTCCATCCGACCCACTACGGGCGCATTTGCCCCATCGAGACGCCGGAGGGACCGAACATCGGGTTGATCTCGTCGTTGTCCTGCTACGCCCGGATCAACGAGTTCGGCTTCATCGAGTCTCCCTATCGCCGCATCAGGGAGGATCGCGCCGCCGACTTCGTGCAGATCGCCAACGCCGGGGCGACCGGCTTCCAGGTCGGCGACGTCGTCGATGTCGTCGAGGCCGAGAAGGAGAACGCGTCGGCCCGGAAGAAGAAGAAGAAGGCGGCCGAGTACGAGCCGTACTCCTTCTACCTCTCGGCGTGGGAGGAGGACCGGTACATCATCGCGCAGGCGAACGCCCGTCTCGACGACGGGGGCAACCTGATCGACTCGCGGGTCAACGCCAGGAAGGCCGGCGAGTTCATTCTCGCACCGCGCGACAAGGTCGAGTTCATCGACGTGTCGCCGAAGCAGCTCGTCTCGGTGGCGGCGTCCCTCATCCCCTTCCTCGAGCACGACGACGCCAACCGGGCGTTGATGGGGTCGAACATGCAGCGGCAGGGCGTGCCGCTGCTGCAGGCGCGGGCGCCGTTCGTCGGCACCGGGATGGAGTACATCACCGCCCGCGACTCCGGCGCCGTCGTCGTCGCGCGGCGTAGCGGCACCGTCGACTACGTCGATTCGCAGCGGGTCGTCGTCCGGGTCGAGGGGGAGTCCGGCGAGATGTCGCGCGAGATGGGCGCCGACATCTACACCCTGACCAAGTTCCGCCGGTCCAACCAGAACACCTGCATCAACCAGAAGCCGATCGTGCAGGTGGGCCAGAAGGTCGCCCGGGGACAGGTGCTCGGCGACGGGCCCTGCACCGAGCTCGGCGAGCTCGCCCTCGGCCGCAACGTGCTCGTCGCGTTCATGCCGTGGCGCGGATACAACTTCGAGGACGCCATCCTGGTGTCCGAGCGGATGGTCAAGGACGACTACTACACGTCGATCCACATCGAGGAGTTCGAGACGGAGTCGCGCGACACCAAGCTCGGACCCGAGGAGATCACCCGGGACATTCCCAACGTGTCCGAGGGCTTCCTCGCCGACCTCGACGACAGCGGCATCATCCGGATAGGCGCCTACGTCAAGCCCGGCGACATCCTCGTGGGCAAGGTGACCCCGAAGGGGGAGACGCAACTGACCCCGGAGGAGAAGCTGCTGCGGGCCATCTTCGGCGAGAAGGCCGGCGACGTGCGCGACGCGTCGCTGCTCTGTCCCCCCGGCATCGACGGCATCATCGTGGGGGTCAAGATCTTCTCGCGCAAGGGCATCGAGAAGGACGACCGGGCCAAGGCCATCGAGGCCGAGGAGCTCGAGATGATGGAGAAGAATCTCGAGGACGAGATTCGGATCCTGCACGAGGAGGTCAAGAAGCGGGTATCGGCGAAGCTCGACGGCCGGGAGCTCGCGAGCGATCTGTTCGACGATCACGGGCAGGAGGTGCTGCTGGCGGGGGGCACGGTGCTGACCCCGGAGACCGTCCTCGCGCTGCCGTATCAGGCGGTGACCCGCATTCGGCTCGCCGGGTCCGATCGGCAGCTCGGGAACGAGCTGCGGACCCTCGAGGAGCGCACCGAGCGTCAGGTGGAGGTGATCCGCCAGATGTTCGAGGAGAAGAAGGAGAAGATCCGCCGCGGCGACGAGCTGCCTCCCGGGGTCATCAAGCTCGTGAAGGTCTACGTCGCCATGAAGCGGAAGCTCTCCGTCGGCGACAAGATGGCCGGCCGGCACGGCAACAAGGGGGTCATCGCGCGGGTGCTGCCGGAAGAGGACATGCCGCATCTGCCCGACGGCACGCCGGTCGAGATCGTCCTGAACCCCCTCGGCGTGCCGTCGCGCATGAACGTCGGGCAGATCCTCGAGACCCACCTCGGCTGGGCCGCCGCCGCCCTCGGGCTCCATTTCGCGACGCCGGTCTTCGACGGCGCGACCGAGGCCGAGATCAAGGGGTGGCTCGAGAAGGCGGGGCTGCCGCCGAGCGGCAAGAGCCGGCTGATCGACGGCATGACCGGCGAGGAGTTCGAGCAGGACGTGACCGTCGGCTACATCTACATGCTGAAGCTCTCCCACCTCGTCGACGACAAGATCCACGCGCGGTCCATCGGGCCGTACTCGCTGATCACGCAGCAGCCCCTGGGCGGCAAGGCGCAGTTCGGCGGGCAGCGTTTCGGGGAGATGGAGGTCTGGGCGCTCGAGGCCTACGGGGCCGCGCACACGCTGCAGGAGCTGTTGACCGCCAAGTCGGACGACGTCACCGGACGGTCCAAGATCTACGAGGCCATCGTCAAGGGCGACGCCTCGTTCACGCCGGGATTGCCCGAGTCCTTCAACGTGCTGATCCGCGAGCTTCAGGCGCTGTGCCTCGACGTCGAGCTGCTGAAGACGCGTGCGGCAGCGATACCCGCGGTGACGGAACCCGCCGTCGAGGAGGATCAGGCGGCGGTCGAGTCTTCGGAAACGGGGGAGACCGAGACGGTCCCCGCCCTCGACGAGGCGTAGCGAGGAGCATCTCATGAGATCCAGTTTCACGGACCGCGGCTCGCTGACGGCCGACTTCGACGCCATTCGGATCAGCCTCGCCTCGCCGGAGACCATCCGGTCCTGGTCGCACGGTGAGGTGACCAAGCCCGAGACCATCAACTACCGGACGTTCAAGCCGGAGCGGGACGGGTTGTTCTGCGCCAAGATCTTCGGCCCCGTGACCGACTGGGAGTGCCTCTGCGGGAAGTACAAGCGCATGAAGCACCGGGGCGTGATCTGCGACAAGTGCGGGGTCGAGGTGACCCAGGCCAAGGTGAGGCGCGAGCGCCTCGGGCACATCACGCTGGCCACCCCGGTCAGCCACGTCTGGTTCTTCAAGGGGCTGCCGAGCCGCATCGGCCACCTGCTCGACATCTCGCTGCGCGACCTCGAGCGCATTCTCTACTTCGAGGCGTTCGTGGTGATCGACCCCGGCGACAGCGAGTTCGAGCCCCATCAACTGCTCACCGAGGAGCAGTACCGGAAGGCGATCGAGGAATACGGCCCGAAGTTCCGGGCCCAGATGGGGGCCGAGGCGATCAAGGAGCTGCTCAAGCGGGCCGACATCCACGACCTCGCGGAGCAGTTGCGGGTGGACATGCGCCGGGAGAACTCGGTGCAGAAGAAGCTCAAGTTCGCCAAGCGGCTGAAGGTCGTCGGCGCGTTCCAGAAGTCGACCAATCGTCCGGAATGGATGATTCTCGACGTGATTCCCGTCATTCCGCCGGAGCTGCGCCCCCTCGTCCCCCTCGACGGGGGCCGCTTCGCGACCTCCGATCTCAACGACCTCTACCGCCGCGTCATCAACCGGAACAACCGCCTGAAGAAGCTCATGGAGCTGAAGGCGCCCGACGTGATCATCCGCAACGAGAAGCGGATGCTGCAGGAGGCGGTGGACGCGTTGTTCGACAACGGCCGGCGCGGCCGGGTGCTGCGCGGGGCGAACAACCGACCCCTCAAGTCGCTGTCGGACACGCTCAAGGGCAAGCAGGGGCGGTTCCGCCAGAACCTCCTCGGCAAGCGCGTGGACTACTCGGGACGATCGGTCATCGTCGTGGGGCCCGAGCTCCAGCTCCACCAGTGCGGCCTCCCCAAGAAGATGGCCCTGGAGCTGTTCAAGCCGTTCATCTACAACAAGCTCGAGGGCCGCGGGCTGGTGTCGACCATCAAGCAGGCGAAGGAGATGGTCGACCAGCAGCTCCCCGAGGTGTGGGACATCCTCGAAGAGGTGATCCGCGAGCATCCCGTGCTGCTCAACCGGGCGCCGACGCTCCACCGCCTGGGGATACAGGCGTTCGAGCCGGTCCTCGTCGAGGGCAAGGCGATCCGCATCCATCCCCTGGTGTGCACGGCCTTCAACGCCGACTTCGACGGCGACCAGATGGCCGTGCACATTCCGCTCGCGCCCGAGGCCCAGATCGAGGCCTCGGTGCTGATGAAGGCCTCGAAGAACATCCTGTCCCCCGCCAACGGCGCGCCGATCACGGTGCCCTCGCAGGACATCGTGCTGGGGTGCTACTACGTGACCAAGGTCAAGGGTGCCCCGGGTTGCGAGGCGCTCGAGCCGTCGCATCGGATCGTCGGCCGGGTGGCGCTGGATGACGTCACCGACCCGACCTCGGGGGACGTGATCGTGCAGGCCAATCAGCGGATCTCGGCGGATCTGGTCGAGCGCCTCCGGACCGCGGGCTGCGACCGGGTCAAGGTCCGGCCGCGGGAGTTCGTTTCCGTCGACGAGGTCGGCCTGGCCCTCGCGGCCGGTGAAATCGAGACCCTCACCCCGATCCGGCTCCGGCTCAGCGGGGCGCTCATGGACCTGACCCGGGCCCGGGACGATCAGGACGTGAGGAGAACCCCGGTCGAGCAGGCCGACGGCAAGATCATCGACACTACGCCCGGCCGGGTGATCTTCAACAACGAGCTGCCGGACGAGATCCCCTTCGTGAACGGTGTGCTGAAGAAGAAGGGGCTCGGCCAGCTCGTCCAGTACTGCTACCTCAAGCACGGCGTCGCCAAGACGGTGGAGATGCTCGACCGGCTGAAGCAGCTCGGGTTCAAGTACGCGACCGTTTCCGGCCTGTCGATCGGCATCGACGACCTCATCGTGCCCGCCCAGAAGGCGTCGATCATCAAGGAGGCCAACGACGAGGTCATTCGCGTCGAGCAGCAGTATCTCGAAGGGGCGATCACCAACGGCGAGCGGTACAACAAGGTCATCGCCATCTGGTCGGACGTGACCGAAAGGGTCGCCGACGAGATGTTCAACGAGATGGAAGGCCTCGCCGACGACGGCGTGCGAGACTTCAACGCCGTGTACGTCATGGCCGACTCCGGGGCGCGCGGCAGCAAACAGCAGATCCGCCAGCTCGCGGGCATGCGCGGCCTGATGGCGAAGCCGTCCGGCGAGATCATCGAGGTGCCCATCACGTCGAACTTCCGTGAGGGGCTCACCGTGCAGCAGTACTTCATCTCGACCCACGGCGCCCGGAAGGGGCTGGCCGACACCGCGCTGAAGACGGCGGACTCCGGCTACCTCACGCGGCGGCTGGTGGACGTGGCCCAGGACGTGATCATCTCCGAGGAGGACTGCGGGACGCCGGACGGGATCGAGTCGCGGGCCATCGTGGACAGCGGCGAGATCATCGAGCCGTTGCGGGACCGCATCGTCGGGCGCGTGGCGCTCGAGGATGTCGTCGATCCGTTCACCAACGACGTCATCGTGCCCGGCAACGCGCTGATCGTCGAGGACCTCGCCTCGCAGATCGAGGACTCGGGCGTCGAGAAGGTGAAGATCCGTTCGGTGCTGACCTGCGCGGCCCGGCGCGGGGTGTGCGCGAGGTGCTACGGCCGCGACCTCGGCACCGGCAAGCTGGTCGAGCTGGGTCTGGCCGTGGGCGTCGTCGCCGCCCAGTCGATCGGCGAGCCCGGCACGCAGCTCACCATGCGGACCTTCCACATCGGCGGGACGGCGTCGCGGGTGTCGGCGCAGTCGACCCTCGAGGCGAAGCACGCGGGGACGGTCCGGTTCGACGAGATCCAGTGGGTCAAGGCGAAGGACGGCGCCCTGGTCGTGATGAACCGGACCGGCTCGCTGGTCGTGCAGGACGAGAACGGGCGGGACCGCGAGCGGTACAAGGTGGTGTACGGCGCCCATCTGAAGGTGTCGGACGGCGAGGCCGTGGATCCCGGGAGGGTGCTGGTCGAGTGGGATCCCTACACGTTCTCGATCATCACCGAAAAGACCGGTGTCGTTCGCTTCAAGGATATCGACGAGGGCCTGACGGTTCGCGAGGAAGTGGACGAGGCGACCGGACTGTCTCGCCTCATCATCATGGACTCGCCCGACGAGAAGAAGCAGCCGAGGGTCGAGGTCCGGAACGCGGCCGGCAAGCTGGATCGCAAGTACAACATGCCGTCGCACGCGCACCTGATGGTGGCGGACGGACAGGAGGTGACGGCGGGCGAGGTCCTCGCCAAGATCCCGAGGGAGACGACCAAGACCAAGGACATCACCGGCGGCCTGCCTCGCGTTCAGGAGCTGTTCGAGGCGCGGAAGCCGCGGGAGACCGCGGTCATCAGCGAGATCGACGGCACCGTCAAGATCGGCAGCATCGTCAAGGGCCTGCGCAAGATCATCATCGTGCCCGACGAGTCGGCGGCGGAGCCCCGAGAGTACTCGCTGCCGCGGGGAGTCCACGTCAACGTGCAGGACGGCGACCGCGTGCGCGCCGGCGACCAGCTCATGGACGGTCCCAGCAATCCCCACGACATCCTCAGCGTCCTGGGTCCGAAGGCCCTGCAGAGCTACCTCGTGGAGGAGATCCAGGAGGTCTACCGCCTGCAGGGCGTGACCATCAACGACAAGCACATCGAGGTGGTGGCGCGGCAGATGATGCGGTGGGTGAAGATCGAAGACCCGGGGGACACCGACTTCCTGATCGAAGAGCAGGTGGACCGGTCGCGGTTCCTCACCGAGAACGAGCGGGTCGTGGCCGAGGGCGGCCAGCCCGCCACGGGTCGGCCGTTGCTGCTCGGGATCACCAAGGCCTCGCTGTCCACCGACTCCTTCATCTCGGCCGCCTCGTTCCAGGAGACGACCCGGGTGCTGACGGAAGCGTCGATCTCGGGGAAGGTGGACCACCTCCGGGGGCTGAAGGAGAACGTGACGATGGGCCGGCTGATTCCCGCCGGCACCGGGTACGACTTCTACCGTGGCGTGGAGATCGAGGCCGACGAGCCGCCGCCGGCGCCGCCGCCGAGCGTCGAGGAGCTCGATCTCGAACGGGAGATGGAGTACCTCGTGGAGCCGGAGACGGCGGGCCGCGACCAGGAATCGGCACCGTAGAACGGCGCCGATTCCTGGAGGGTTGGTTGGGCGGTGAGCGGAGCCGCAGGCGACGCTCTCCGGGCTAGGAGTCGGCGCCGTAGAACGAACGGGAGGACTGCGGCCGGGCTCGGAGACGCGGGGCGGGGGGCGCGGGGCCCTTGCGTTGGCGAGGTTCCCGTGTTAACCTCGCAAGGTTGTGGCTGGAGTTGGGACACCCTATCTGACTCCGACTGTCGGAGAGGGGCGTGTGAACCACCGGGGCCGGTGAGCCCGGCCGGGTGTTCACGGGCCTTGCGCGACTCGCCCCTTTCTCGTACGGAGCAGGCCCCGGTTCGCTCTCGTGGGGCGGCCGGGCTCTTCTTCGCGGCGCGCACACACAAATAGGGTCAATCGCGTCGGGTGCCAAGCTGCCGCTTTCAGGCCCGACGCAACTGTCGCGGGCGTCCCTGCCGCCGGCCGGGATGTCGTGACGCATTCGACGCAAGGAGCGGGTTCGTGCCGACGATCAGCCAGCTCGTGAGGAAGGGCCGCTACCGTATCGAGTCCAAGACCAAGAGCCCCGCCTTGCAGCGTTGTCCCCAGCGCCGCGGCGTTTGCGTGCGGGTGTTCACGCAGACCCCGAAGAAGCCGAACTCCGCGCTGCGGAAGGTCGCCCGCGTCCGGCTGACCAATCAGATCGAGGTGACCACGTACATTCCCGGCGAGGGCCACAACCTCCAGGAGCACTCGCTGGTGCTCATCCGCGGAGGCCGCGTCAAGGACCTTCCCGGGGTCCGCTACCACGTGGTGAGGGGGACGCTGGACACCACCGGGGTGCAGGACCGGAAGCAGAGCCGGTCGAAGTACGGGGCGAAGCGCCCGAAGAAGTAGGGGCGTTTCCCGGTTCCGCGGTCGTCGAAGAGGAAAGTGCCATGCCACGCAGACGCGAGGTCCCCAAGCGCGAGGTTCCGCCGGATCCGCTCTACAACAGCACTCTCGTGACCAAGTTCGTGCGCACCATCATGAAGAGCGGCAAGCGGAGCACGGCCGAGGGGTTGCTGTACGGAAGCCTCGACATCATCCGGGAGCGGACCGGCGACGATCCGCTCAAGGTGTTCAAGAAGGCGGTCGACAACGTGAAGCCCAGCCTCGAGGTCAAGTCGCGCCGCGTCGGGGGCTCGAACTACCAGGTGCCCATCGAGGTCAACCCGAACCGCCGGCTCTCGCTGAGCCTGCGGTGGCTGTCGGGCTACGCGCGCGCCCGCAGCGACGGCAAGACGATGCGCGAGAAGCTCGCGAACGAGTTCATCGACGCGTCCAACCTGCGGGGCGGGTCGGTGAAGAAGCGCGAAGACACGCACCGCATGGCCGAGGCGAACAAGGCGTTCGCCCACTATCGTTGGTGAGAGCGCGGGAAAGCGCAGGCGGAAGCAGACCAGTGGTTGGAGCCGAGTTGGAGATCGCCCCCGCGACCCCGGACCGGGGGGTCGCGCGGAGCAGGCAGTCACGAACGGGCAAGGCGATGTCGAGACAGGTGCCGCTCGAGCGGACACGGAACATCGGCATCATGGCCCATATCGATGCCGGCAAGACGACGACCACCGAGCGGGTGCTGTTCTACACCGGCATCACCTACAAGATCGGCGAGGTCCACGACGGCACCGCGGTCATGGACTGGATGGCCCAGGAGCAGGAACGGGGCATCACCATCACCTCCGCCGCGACCACGTGCCTGTGGCGCGACCACCGCATCAACATCATCGACACGCCGGGGCACGTGGACTTCACGGCCGAGGTCGAGCGATCGCTGCGGGTGCTGGACGGGGCGGTGGCGGTGTTCGACGCGGTGGGCGGCGTGGAGCCGCAGTCCGAGACCGTCTGGCGCCAGGCCGACAAGTACCGGGTGCCGCGCATCTGCTTCGTCAACAAGATGGACCGCGTCGGGGCCGACTTCCAGCGCACGCTGACCCAGATTCGCGAGAAGCTCCAGGCGAACCCGGTGGCGGTCCAGTTGCCGCTCGGCGCCGAGGACGGCTTCGCCGGCGTGATCGACCTGGTGGCGATGAAGGCGGTCCGGTACCGGGACGAATCGCTCGGCGCCGAGTCGGTGCTCGAGGAGATTCCGGCGGACCGCCTCGACGAGGCGACGGCGGCGCGCGAGGCGTTGATCGAGAAGGTCTGCGAGGTCGACGACCGGCTGCTCGAGAAGTACCTGCACGGGCAGCCGATCGCGGCCGACGATATCGTCCCGATCCTGCGCCGCCGGACCGTCGAGTCCGTGCGCGAGGAAGAAGCCCCGTTCGTGCCGGTGCTGTGCGGCAGCGCGTTCAAGAACAAGGGCGTGCAGCCGCTGATCGACGCGGTGGTCGACTATCTGCCGTCGCCTGCCGACATTCCCGCCGTGACCGGGACGGCGCCGGACGGCGACGCGGCGATCGAGCGGCCGGCGCGCGACGACGCGCCGTTCTCGGCCCTCGCCTTCAAGATCATGACCGACCCCTACGTCGGTCAGCTCGCCTTCATCCGCGTGTACTCCGGCGTGATGGCCAGCGGAGCGACCATCTACAACCCGCGGCTGGGCCGCCGGGAGCGGATCGGCCGCCTGCTGAAGATGCACGCCAACAAGCGGGAGGAGATCGAGCAGGTCTACGCCGGCGACATCGCCGCCGCGGTCGGACTGAAGACGGTGGCCACGGGCGACACCATCTGCGACCGCGCGCATCCGGTCGTGCTCGAGGCCATGGAGTTCCCGACTCCCGTCATCACGCTGGCCATCGAGCCGAAGACGAAGGCCGACCAGGAGAAGCTCGGCCAGGGGTTGGCGAAGCTCACCACCGAGGACCCGACGTTCCAGGTGCGGACCGACGTCGAGACCGGCCAGGTGGTCGTTTCCGGCATGGGCGAGCTCCATCTGGAGATCATCGTCGACCGGCTTCGACGCGAGTTCGGGGTGGCGGCGACGGTCGGCCGCCCGCAGGTGGCCTATCGCGAGACCCTCACGCGGCCGGCCGAGGCCGAGGGCCGGCACGTCAAGCAGACCGGCGGGCGCGGTCAGTACGGTCACGTCAGGCTCAGCGTCGTGCCGGGGCGGTCGGGGGACGGGTTCGTCTTCGAGAACCGGATATTCGGCGGCGCGATTCCGAAGGAGTTCATTCCGTCGGTCGAGGCGGGGGTGCGCGAGGCGGTGACGACCGGCATCCTCGCGGGATACCCGATCGAGGACGTGACCGTCACCCTGCTCGACGGTTCGTCGCACGACGTCGACTCCTCGGAGGTGGCGTTCAAGATTGCGGGGTCCATGGCGTTCCGCGAGGCCGCCCGACGCGCCGGTCCGGTGCTGCTCGAGCCGATCATGAAGGTCGAGGTCGTGGTGCCGGAGGTGTACATGGGCGACATCATCGCCGACATCAACGGACGCCGCGGCAAGGTGAAGTCGATGGAGGCCCACGGCGGCACGCAGATCGTCAATGCCCGCGTGCCCCTGGCGGAGATGTTCGGCTACGCAACCGAGCTGCGCTCGCGCACGCAGGGGCGCGCCACCTACACGATGCACTTCGAACGCTACGATCAGGTCCCGCAGGCGGTCAGCGAACAGATCGTCGCGCGCATTCAGGGCAGATAGAAGAGGCTATCGCATGGCGAAGGAGAAGTTCGACCGGTCGAAACCGCACGTGAACATCGGGACGATCGGGCACATCGACCACGGGAAGACGACGCTGACGGCCGCGATCACGTCGGTGCTGTCGAAGCACGACGCGAAGAACGTGGTCCGGTCGTTCGACTCGATCGACAACGCGCCGGAGGAGCGGGAGCGCGGGATCACGATCGCGACGGCGCACGTCGAGTACACGACGGCGAACCGCCACTACGCGCACGTGGACTGTCCCGGCCACGCGGACTACATCAAGAACATGATCACGGGTGCGGCGCAGATGGACGGCGCGATCCTGGTCGTGGCGGCGACCGACGGGGTGATGCCGCAGACGCGGGAGCACATTCTGCTGGCCCGGCAGGTGGGCGTGCCGTCTCTGGTCGTGTTCATGAACAAGGTGGACATGGTCGACGACGAGGAGCTTCTGGACCTGGTGGAGCTGGAGGTCCGCGAGCTTCTGTCGTCGTACGAGTTCCCCGGCGACGACCTTCCGGTCGTGCGGGGCTCGGCGCTGAAGGCGCTGGAGGGCGACGAGCAGTACACGGCGACGGTCGACGAGCTGATGGCGGCGGTGGACGACTACGTGCCGCTACCGGTGCGGGACGTGGACAAGCCGTTCCTGATGCCGATCGAGGACGTGTTCTCGATCTCGGGCCGTGGGACGGTGGTGACGGGCCGAGTCGAGCGTGGCATCGTGAAGGTGAGCGACGACATCGAGATCGTGGGTTTTCAGGAGACGCAGAAGAAGGTGGTGACCGGGGTGGAGATGTTCCGGAAGCTGCTGGACGAGGGCGTTGCCGGGGACAACATCGGGGTTCTTCTTCGCGGTCTCGAGAAGGACGAGGTGGAGCGCGGTCAGGTGTTGGCGAAGCCGAAGTCGATCACGCCTCACACGAAGTTCAAGGGCGAGGTGTACGTGTTGACGAAGGACGAAGGTGGTCGTCACACGCCGTTCTTCAACGGCTATCGCCCTCAGTTCTACCTTCGGACGACGGACGTGACGGGGGTAGCGACGTTGCCGGACGGGGTCGAGATGGTGATGCCGGGCGACAACGTGGCGATGGAGGTCGAGCTGATCACGCCGGTGGCGCTGGAGAAGGGCCTTCGGTTCGCGATTCGGGAAGGCGGGCGCACGGTGGGGTCGGGGGCGATCACCGAGATCGTCGAGTAGACGCGGCCGCGTCCCGAAGGCGACGCGGCCCGGGGTTCGGCTTCGGCAAGAGACCATGTTCAGCGACAAGATTCGGATACGCCTGAAGGCCTACGACCACCGGGTGCTCGATCAGTCGACGCACGAGATCGCCGACACCGCCCGGCGGACGGGCGCCCGTCTCGCCGGGCCGATTCCGCTGCCGACGGATCTGAACAAGTGGACGGTCCTGAGATCGCCCCATGTCGACAAGAAGTCGCGCGAGCAGTTCGAGATCCGCACCCACAAGCGGCTGATCGACATCTTCGAGCCGACGTCCCAGACCGTCGATGCGCTGATGAAGCTCGATCTCCCGGCCGGGGTCGACGTCGAGATCAAGGCATTCGGCAAGGAAGGCAGCGACTAGGAGTCGGGGCCGGGGCACGGCGCGGACGCCCGGCGGGTTGGTCGGGCGCCGGGCGGGGCCGACGGCGGCGATTGGCGGGTCCGGAGTCCTGGTGGAGCTCGGCAGCACGGACGCAGACGATCATGGTGACCGGAATCCTCGGGCGAAAGATCGGAATGACCCAGTTGTTCGGCGACGACGGTGCGATCATGCCGGCGACGGTCATCAAGGCCGGCCCGTGTGTCGTCGTGCAGCGGAAGACGGTCGAGCGCGACGGCTATGCGGCGGTGCAGCTCGGGCTCGTCGACGACGCGCCGGCCAACGCGAACCGGCCCATCGCCGGCCACTACCGGAAGGCCAACGTGCCCCCGACCCGGATTCGACGCGAGGTCGGCGTGGACGGCGACGGACCGGCGGAAGGCGAGCAGGTGGTGGCGTCGGTGTTCGCGGACGGCGACCGCGTCGATGTCGTGGGGGTCAGCCGCGGCAAGGGGTTCCAGGGCGTCATGAAGCGCCACGGTTTCGGCGGCGGGCGCGCGACGCACGGCTCCATGTTTCACCGCGCGCCCGGCTCCATCGGGGCGTCGTCCTATCCTTCCCGGGTCATCAAGGGCATGCGGGGACCGGGGCGAATGGGCGGCGACCGGGTCACGACGCGGAACCTGGAGGTGCTGCGCGTGGATGCCGAGCAGCACGTGCTGGTGGTCAAGGGAGCGGTTCCGGGCGCGCCGGGCGGGGTGGTCGTGATCAGGAAGGCGGTCGCCGCCAAGCCCGTGCCCGCGCCGGCGCCCGAGGCATCGGCGAAGAAGCGGAAGTAGGCAGGAGTCTGCGCCGTGAAACGGCGCGGATTCCTGGAGGGTTGGTTGGGCGGCGAGCGGAGCCGTAGGCGACGCTCTCCGGGCCGGGTGCGCCATGACGCTGGATGTCGTTGATTTGCGGAACGAGAAGATCGGCTCGGTCGAGGTCAGTGACGCCGTGTTCGGCGGCCGGCCGAACCAGGGCGTCATCTGGGAGTCGGTGGTGCACCAGTCGGCCGGCGAGCGGCGCGGCAGCCATGCGACGAAGACGCGGGGGCAGGTCAGCGGGACCGGCAAGAAGCCGTGGCGCCAGAAGGGCACCGGCCGCGCACGGGTCGGCGAGAGCCGCAATCCGCTCTGGCGCACCGGCGGCGCGGTGTTCGGGCCCCAGCCGCGGAGCTACGCGTACCGCCTGCCGAAGAAGGTCGTGCGCGGGGCCCTGCGGGCCGCGTTGACGGAGAAGTTCGCGGGCGGCGACGTGCTCGTCGTGGATCGGCTCGGGGTCGACGAGCCGCGTACCCGGCTCGCGGTCGAGCTGCTCGACCGCCTCGACGTGGCGTCCAAGGCGTTGCTGGTCGACGTGCAGCCGGACGGGAAGCTCGCGCTGGCGGTGCGCAACCTCGGCGACGTCAGTCTCGTGGCGACGGGGCGCCTCGGCGCGAGGGACGTCGTCGACGCCCGGCAGGTCGTGATGACGTCCGCCGCGGTCGAGAAGCTCACTCAGGTGCTGGCGTCATGAGAGAGACCGAAGTCATTCGGCGGGCCCTCGTCACCGAGAAGACCACCATCCAGCGCGAGGACACGGGCACCATCGTGCTCGAGGTGGCGATGCGGGCGACGAAGGTCGAGATCAAGCAGGCGGTCGAGCGACTGCTCGGGTCGAAGGTCGCGAGCGTCCGCACGTCCATCAATCACGGCAAGTTCAAGCGACAGGGGCGTTTCTCGGGCCAGCGTCCGGACTGGAAGAAGGCCTACATCCGGCTGCGCGACGGCGAGAGCGTGCCCGAGTTCCTGGAAGGCGCGTAGCAGGACGATGACCATACGCAAGTACAAGCCGACGTCGGCGGGGCGGCGCTTCCAGACGGTGCAGACTTTCGACGAGATCACCGAGACGAAGCCGTACAAGCCCCTGACCGAGCCGTTGCCCAAGTCCGGCGGCCGCAACAACCGGGGCCGCGTCACGATTTGGCAACGGGGCGGCGGGCACAAGCGCACGTACCGCATCATCGACTTCAAGCGCAACAAGCGCGACGTGCCGGGGCGGGTGACGACCATCGAGTACGACCCGAACCGGTCCGCGCGCATCGCGCTCGTGACCTACGCCGACGGCGAGAAGCGGTACATCCTGCACCCGGCCGGCGTGGCCGTGAACGCTACCGTCATCGCGGGAGACCGCGTCGACATCCTTCCCGGCAACACCCTGCCCCTCAAGAACATTCCGCTCGGCACCCAGATGCACAACGTGGAGCTCAAGCCGGGCAAGGGCGGCCAGCTCGCCCGCAGCGCGGGGGCGAGCGTGCAGCTCGTGGCCAAGGAGGGCGAGTACGTATCGGTCCGGCTGCCGTCGGGCGAGGTCCGCCGGATTCTGAAGGAGTGCGTGGCCACCATCGGCCAGGTCGGCAACGTCGATCACGAGAACGTGTCGCTGGGCAAGGCGGGCCGCAAGCGCTGGCTCGGGCGCCGGCCCAACGTCCGCGGGGTCGCGATGAACCCCGTCGACCACCCGCTCGGCGGCGGCGAGGGCAAGGCCGCGGGCGGCCGTCACCCCGTGTCTCCGTGGGGCGTCCCGACCAAGGGATACAAGACCCGAAGCCGGAAGCCGTCGGACAAGTTCATCGTCCAGCGCCGGCGGCGGCGGAAATGACGGGCGCCGCGGGGGGCGCGCCGGCCGATTGGGCGCAGCGCGCGACGGGCGGCGGCGAGTGGCCGGGAAGCCGTTTCGCGGGCGGGATTGAGACGAGGCGTCAATGAGTCGATCGCTGAAGAAGGGACCGTTCGTCGACATACCGCTGCTCGAGAAGGTCGAACGCATGAACAACAGCGGAGACCGCCGGGTCATCAAGACCTGGTCTCGACGCTCGACGGTCATCCCCGAGATGGTCGGGCACACCATCGCGGTGCACAACGGCAAGAAGTTCATTCCGGTGTACCTGACCGAGAACATGGTCGGGCACAAGCTCGGCGAGTTCTCGCCGACCCGCTTGTTCCGGGGGCATACGAGCAAGCGCGACAAGGCCGCCTCCGTCGGCAAGGGCAAATGACGATGATCGAAGGGCGTGCCACGGCCCGTTATGTCCGGACCTCGGCCCAGAAGGCCAAGCTGGTGATGGACCTGATTCGCGGGCAGAGCGTGGATCGGGCGCTGGCCACCCTGCGTTTCTCGCAGAAGCGCGTAGCCGGCCACGTCGCCAAGGTGCTCCGTTCCGCGGTGGCGAACGCGGAGCAGAAGGAGGGCTCGGCGGGCGACGTCGACCGGATGTACGTGTCGAGGTGCTACGCCGACCAGGGGCCGTCGATGAAGCGCATCCGCCCCGCGCCGATGGGCCGGGCGTTCCGCATCGTCAAGCGGACCGCGCACCTGACCGTGCACGTCGAGGAGCGGCCGGAAGCCGTCGCGGCTTCGGACGGGCCGGGCTCGGCCGGCGCGGGATCCTCCGGACGCGGTCGCAAGAGGCGGTCCGCGCGGCGGCCGCGGAAGCGGTCGAACGCGAGAGGTTGACGAGATGGGGCAGAAGGTTCACCCGTACGGGTTCAGGCTGGGCTTCAACAAGACGTGGCGGTCGCGCTGGTACGCCGACCGCGACTACGCCAAGCTCCTGCACGAGGATCTCTCGCTGCGGTCCGATCTGAAGAAGCGCTTCAAGCACGCCGGCGTGTCCAAGATCGAGATCGAGCGCGCCGCCAACAAGCTGAAGATCGACATCTGCACGTCTCGGCCGGGCATCATCATCGGGCGCAAGGGCACCGAGGTGGACAAGCTCAAGACCGAGATCCAGCGGCGGACCAAGCGCGAGGTCTTCATCAACATCCAGGAGATTCAGAAGCCCGAGCTCGATGCGCAACTGATCAGCGAATCGGTGGCCCTGCAGCTCGAGAAGCGCGTCGCCTTCCGGCGCGCGATGCGCAAGGCGGTCGAGTCGGCGCTGCGGTTCGGGGCCCGCGGCATCAAGGTGCGGGTGGGGGGAAGGCTGAACGGCGCGGAGATCGCGCGCACCGAATGGTATCTGCACGGGCAGTTGCCGCTGCAGACCCTGCGGGCGGACATCGACTACGGATTCGCCGAGGCCAACACCACCTACGGGCAGATCGGCGTGAAGGTGTGGCTGTACAAGGGCGACCGTCACGAGCCGCGGCTGGCCCGCGACGAGGAGTACCGGGTGCCGCGGCGCGGAGCCCGGGCCTAGGAGCCCGGCCGTGGAACGGTGCAGACTCCCGGCCGGATCGGTCGGGCGCCAAGCGGAGCCGAAGGCGATGATTGGCGGGCTGGCACGCGGCGGGGGTAGCCGGCCACCTGCGAGGTAGCAGTCATGTTGATGCCGAAGAAAGTCAAACACCGGAAGCAGCACCGCGGGCGCATGACCGGCAAGGCGTGGCGGGGCTCGACCGTGTCTTTCGGCGACTATGGCCTGCGGGCGATGGAGCCGTGCTGGCTGACGGATCGCCAGATCGAGGCCGCGCGGGTGGCGATGACCCGGTCGATCAAGCGCGGCGGGAAGATCTGGATCCGGGTGTTTCCGGACAAGCCCATCACCAAGAAGCCCCAGGAGACCCGGATGGGCAAGGGCAAGGGCGCGCCCGAGCAGTGGGTCGCGGTGGTGAAGTCGGGACGCATCCTCTTCGAGATGGAGGGCGTCGAGGCGGCGGTGGCGCGGCAGGCGATGCGGCTGGCCGCGGCCAAGCTGCCCATCCACACCCGGTTCGCCACCCGGTTCGGAGCCGAGGCATCATGACGGCGATTACGGAGCTCCGCGAGCTCGGCGTGTCGGACCTCGAGCAGCGCGAGCGGGAGCTGGCCGAGGAGGTGTTCCGCCTTCGGCTCCAGAAGTCGATGGGACAGCAGGAGGCGGCCAACAAGCTGCGTCGGACCCGGCAGGACCTGGCCCGGGTCAAGACGCTCCTGCGCGGCTACGCGCTCGGCATCGAGGCGCCGGCGAGCGAGACGAAAGAAGCAGCGGATGGGGACTAAGGCAGAGATCCAGGGCGTCGTCGTCAGCGGCAAGATGGACCAGAGCGTCGTCGTGGCCGTCGAGCGCCGGGTGCGCCACGGCCTGTACGGCAAGATCCAGCGCCGGACGTCGAAGTTCATGGCCCACGACCCGGGCAACCACGCGAGGGAGGGCGACGTCGTCGCCATCGTCGAGACCCGGCCGCTCAGTCGGCGCAAGCGCTGGGCGGTCGTGCGGGTGGTCGAACGGGCGAAGGCCGTCTGAGGCGCATTCGCCGCGGAGCGGCCCGGGCTTTCCGCGGGTCGGCCGGGGCGCCGGGCGCGGCGAAGGCGGTGACGGGCGGGCCGGGAGGCGCCCCGTTCCCCGGCAGAGCGAGCACAGAACCATGATCCAGATGCAATCGATCCTCGAGGTCGCGGACAACTCCGGGGCCCGGAAGATCGCGGTCATCAACCCGATCGGCGGGTCGACCGGTCGCTTCGCGAAGCTGGGTGATCTCGTCACGGCCTCGGTGAAGGAGGCGGCCCCGCGTTCCGCCGTCAAGAAGGGTCAGGTCGTCCGGGCCGTCATCGTGCGGACGGCCAAGGAGCATCGCCGGCGTGACGGCAGCTACATCCGTTTCGATCGGAACGCGGCGGTCCTGGTGAACGAGCAGGGCGAACCCATCGGGACGCGGGTCTTCGGACCGGTGGCGCGCGAGCTTCGGGAACGCAAGTTCATGAGAATCATCTCCCTGGCGCCGGAAGTACTCTGAAGCCGCGAGCGTTTGAGCCATGTCGAGATTACAGACCCCCATCCGGAAGAACGACAACGTCGTCGTCATCACGGGGAAGGACCGGGGGAAGCGGGGGCGCGTCCTGCAGCTCGTGCCGGCCAAGAACCGGCTGATCGTCGAGGGCGTGAACATCGTCAAGCGCCATACCCGCCCGAACCCGAGGCAGAACGTGAAGGGCGGCGTCGTGGAGCGGGAGGCGCCGCTGCATGCGTCGAACGTGCAGATCATCTGTCCGGAGTGCGGCGCGCCGACACGCATCGGCAAGCGCCTCCTCGGCGACGGCCGCAAGGTGCGGATCTGCCGGAAGTGCGACGGGGTCGTGGATCGATGACTAGTCGACTGAGAGCGCGCTATCACGAGAGCGTGGTTCCCGCGCTCACGAAGGAGTTCGGGTACACCAACGTCATGGCGGTGCCCAAGATTCAGCGGATCGTCGTGAACATGGGCCTCGGCGAGGCCACGCAGAACGTGAAGCTGATCGACGCGGGCAGCGACGACCTCACGCGCATCACCGGTCAGAAGCCCCTGACGACCCGGGCCCGCAAGTCGATAGCCCAGTTCAAGCTGCGTCAGGGCATGCCGATCGGCTCGGTGGTCACGCTGCGCCGCGATCGCATGTACGAGTTTCTCGACCGGCTGATCTCGGTCGCGCTGCCTCGCGTCAGGGACTTCCGCGGCGTTTCCCCCAAGGGGTTCGACGGGCGCGGCAACTACACCCTGGGGCTTCCGGACCAGTTGATGTTCATCGAGATCGACTACATGAAGGTGGACAAGTCGCGCGGGATGAACATCTCGTTCGTGACCACCGCCAGGACCGACGAAGAGGGGCGCCGGCTGCTCCAGCTCATGGGGATGCCGTTCCGGACGAACTAGGAGAGACGCGCCGTGGAACGGCGCGGGCGTCAAGCGGACGCTGCGGCGCGACATTGCGGTTCGCGTTCGGCGACCGATTGGCGGGCGAAGGGGAGCTCGATGGCGACGATTGCGAAGATGGTCAGGGAGGAAAGGCCGCCGAAGTTCGATGTGCGGCTTCGCAACCGGTGCCGCCTTTGCGGGCGGCCGCGGGGGTTCATCCGCAAGTTCGCGCTGTGCCGCCTGTGCTTCCGGCGGCTCGCGCTCGAGGGCGACATCGCGGGAGTGACCAAGAGCAGTTGGTGACGATGTCAGGCGCCGCGTCGCCCGGGCGCGGGGTCGACAGACAAGAGAGACATGACTGATCCGATCGCCGATATGTTGACGAGAATCCGCAACGGGACCTCCGCCCACCGCCGGCGGGTGGACATCCCGGCATCGCGGCTCAAGACGGAGATCGCGAGGATTCTGCAGAGCGAGGGTTACATCCAGTCGTTCAAGATGGTGGACGTCGTCGTTGAACGGGGGCAGCAGGCGCGGCCGATGATTCGGATCCAGTTGAAGTACGGATCGCGCGGCGAGAACGTCATCTCCGGGATTCAGCGTGTCAGTCGGCCCGGCCGGCGCGTCTACTGCGGCCGGGGCAGCGTTCCCCCGGTTCTCGCGGGCCTCGGCACGAGCATTCTCACCACCTCGCGCGGGGTCATGACCGGGCGCGAGGCGGTGAAGATGGGCGTGGGCGGCGAAGTGTTGTGCAAAGTCTGGTGAGCCGGGCGTTGGAGTGACGAGATGTCGCGAGTGGGCAAGCGGCCAATCCCGATTCCGGCCGGAGTCAGCGTGCAGATCACCGCGGGCGCGGTGGAGGCCAAGGGGCCGAAGGGGACGATGCGGCAACCGCTGCCGCCGGGGATCGTGATCGAGATGGAGGACGGGGTGCTGCGCGCGCGGCCCGAGCGCGAGAGTCGCGCGATGGCCAAGTTCCACGGCCTCGGGCGCAGTCTCGTCGCGAACGCCGTGACCGGCGTGTCGTCGGGGTTCAGGAAGGAGCTCGACATCGTGGGCATCGGCTACCGGGCCGAAGTGGCCGGCCAGCGGCTCACGCTGTCGCTCGGATACTCGCACCCGGTGGTGTTCGAGGTGCCCGACGGCATCTCGGTGGCGGTGGAGAACCAGACGCATCTGGTGGTGTCGGGGGTGGACCGTCAGGCGGTGGGTCAGGTCGCCGCCGATATCCGGAGCCTCCGCAAGCCGGACCCGTACAAGCAGAAGGGGATTCGCTACACGGGCGAGGTGCTCAAGAAGAAGGTCGGCAAGACGGGGGCCTAGCGGTTCCCAGGGTCGAGCGTGTCATGAAGGTCAAGACGAAGAAGGACCGGCGCCGCCGGATTGCACTGCGCCAACGCAAGAAGATCAGGGGGACGTCGAATCGCCCGAGGATGTCGGTCTTTCGGAGCCTGGGGCACATCGCGGTCCAGGTCATCGACGACTCGAACGGCACCACGTTGACGTCGGCGTCCAGCACCGAGCCCGCGATCAAGGGTAGCTTCACGGACGGGGCCTCCGGCGGAAACGTGGCCGGCGCCGAGGTCGTCGGACGGCTGATCGCGGAGCGGACGCTCGAGAAGGGCATCCGGAGCGTGGTCTTCGATCGGGGCGGGTTCCTGTATCACGGCCGGGTCCGCAAGGTCGCGGACGCGGCGAGGGAGGCCGGCCTGCGATTCTAGGGGCCCGCGGCGACACTCCGCGCCGAAGGGCATCATCCTGCCGGCACGGGTGAACATGGGCGGCCGGGAAATGACATGAGCCAGATGCGAGCCAAGATCGATCCCAACGATTTCGACCTCAAGGACACGGTCGTCTCGATCAACCGCGTCACGAAGGTGGTCAAGGGCGGCAAGAACCTGAGCTTCAGCGCCCTCGTGGTCGTGGGCGACGGCCACGGCGTGGTCGGGTTCGGGGTCGGCAAGGCCAAGGAGGTCCCGTCGGCCATCAAGAAGGGCATCGAAGCGGCCAAGAAGGCGCTGCTCCGGGTGCCCCTCGCCGGCACGACGATACCGCACACGGTGGTCGGGCGCTTCGGGGCCGGCCGCGTGTTGCTGAAGCCGGCCCCCGACGGCACCGGCATCATCGCGGGCGGCGCCGTGCGCGCGGTCCTGGAGTCGGCCGGCGTGCAGAACATCCTGACCAAGTCTCTGGGAACGCAGAATCCGCACAACGTGGTGCGCGCCACCTTCACCGGACTCATCGAGCTGAAGGACCCGGTCTCGGTGGCGCGGCTGCGCGGCATCGATCTCGAGGAGCTGACGGCGCTCTAGGAGTCTGCGCCGTGGAACGGCGCGCCTCCTGCCGGGACGCCGGGCGGCGCCGTCGGGCGAAGGGTTGACGGGCTGGGCAGATGGAGACGACGAATACGAAGGGCGCGGAGGCCGGGCGCGTGCGCGTGACGCTGGTGCGGAGCACCATCGGCTTCGACCGGCGCCAGGCTAAGGTGGTGCGGGGGCTGGGGTTGCGGCGGTTGCACCACACCGTCGAGCTGCAGGACCTGCCGTCCATCCGCGGCATGATCCGGAAGGTCCGGCACCTGGTCCGCGTGACCGAGGTCGGGGGCTGACGATGAGCTTGAGCGATCTGAGACCGCCCGCCGGCGCCCGCCGCCGGAAGAAGCGCGTGGGCAGGGGCTACGGCTCCGGGTCCGGCGTGACGTCGGGGCGAGGGCACAAGGGGCAGAAGTCCCGGTCGGGGTACCGCCGGAAGCGCGGATTCGAGGGCGGCCAGATGCCGTTGCACCGCCGGGTGCCGAAACGGGGCTTCTTCAACCCGTTCAGGGTGGAGTATGCCGTCGTCAATCTGGACACGCTGGCCGAGCGGTTCGAGGCCGACACCGAGGTGACTCCCGACCTGTTGCGGGAGTCGGGCCTCGTGCGTTCGAACGCCAGGCTCGTCAAGGTCCTGGCCCGGGGGGGCCTGGACGTCGCGTTGACGGTCAAGGCGCACAAGTTCAGCCGGAAGGCGGCCGAGCTCATCGCGGGGGCCGGCGGCCGGACGGAGGTCGTGACGGGGTGAGCGTCGGAACGGATCGGAACCTGACCGGCAAGGGGCGCATCGATGTTTGACAGCCTGCGGAACGTCTTCGCGATCTCGGATCTGCGGACCCGGGTGCTGTTCACGCTGTCCATTCTCGCGGTCTACCGCCTCGGCAGCGTCATCCCGACCCCGGGCGTGAACACCGACGCGCTCGCGATTCTCGCCGAGCAGGCGGCCGGGACCATGTTCGGGCTCTACAACATGTTCTCGGGCGGCAACCTCGCCCAGGTCACCATCTTCGCGCTGGGCATCATGCCCTACATCAGCGCGTCCATCATCCTGCAGCTCCTGACCGTCGTCTGGCCGTATCTGGAGCGCCTGTCGAAGGAGGGCGAGCTCGGGCGCCGGAAGATCACCCAGTACACCCGCTACGGCACCCTGCTGCTGTGCGTGGTGCAGGCGTTCGCCATCGCCTTCTGGCTCGAGAGCCAGACCAACATCGCCGGCGGCCTGCCCCTGGTGTACGAGCCCGGCTGGGGCTTCCGCCTGCTGGTGGTCCTGACCCTCACCACCGGCACCTGCTTCATCATGTGGCTGGGCGAGCAGGTCACCGAGCGCGGCATCGGCAACGGCATGTCGCTGATCATCTTCGCGGGCATCGTCGTCAACCTGCCCGCGGCGGTCCTGAACACCCTCGATCAGCTACGCACCGGCCAGATGGGGCTGTTCCGCCTGTTGATGCTGTCCATCCTGATGATTCTCGTCATCGGCGCGGTGGTGTTCATCGAGCGCGGGCAGCGCCGGGTCACCGTGCAGTACGCCAAGCGGGTCGTGGGACGGCGGATGTACGGCGGCACGAGCACCCACATTCCCCTGAAGGTGAACACGGGCGGGGTCATTCCCGTCATCTTCGCCTCGTCCCTGCTCGCGTTTCCCGCGACCATCACCTCCGCGATGCCCGAGACCGCGTGGGCGCAGGGCATCACCGAGAACCTCGCGAACGGCATGCCCCTCTACTACCTGCTCTACATGGGGGGCATCATCTTCTTCGCCTACTTCTATACGGCGATCATCTTCAACCCGGACGACGTCGCCGAGAACATGCGCAAGTACGGCGGGTTCGTGCCGGGCATCCGGCCGGGCAAGCGGACCGCGGAGTACATCGACACCATCCTGACGCGGATCACGCTGGTGGGCGCCGTCTACCTGGCGATCGTGGCGGTACTGCCCGACCTGATGATCGTCGGGTTCCGCGTCGCCGCGATTCCGTTCATCGGCGACTCCCTCGACGCGGTCACGCCGCGGTGGATCACCGACGGGCTCAACGTCACGTTCTACTTCGGGGGCACGTCGCTGCTGATCATCGTCGGGGTGTCGATGGACACGGTGCAGCAGGTCGAGTCGCAGTTGATCATGCGTCACTACGACGGTTTCATGCGCAAGACCCGCATCCGGGGCCGGCGGGGCTGACGTGGCCGTCTCCATGGGGGCCGCGATCAACCTCGTCGTGCTGGGCGCGCCGGGCGCCGGCAAGGGAACGCAGGGCGTCGAGCTCGCCCGACGGCACGGCATACCGCAGATCTCGACGGGAGACATCCTGCGGGACGCGGTCAGGTCCGGCTCCGAGCTCGGCCGCCGGGCCAGGGCGACGATGGAGGCGGGGCGCCTCGTCGACGACGAGCTGATGATCGCCATCGTGCGGGAGCGCCTGGACCGGGAGGACGTCGCGGGCGGCTTCGTGCTCGACGGCTTTCCCCGCACGGTGGCGCAGGCGGTGGCCCTCGACGAGATCATGACCGGGCGTCCGCCGCTGATCGTCATCGACATCGCGGTGCCGGACGACGCGCTCGTGGCCCGGCTCGCGCGGCGGCGGGTCTGCGCGGAATGCGGTCAGGCGACCAGCGTCGACTTGTCGCCGGGCCCGCGTTGCGGCCGGTGCGGCGGCGAGCTGGTGCTGCGGAGCGACGACACCGAGTCGGTCGTGCGGGAGCGGTTGCGGGTCTACGCAGACGCGACCCGGCCGCTCGTCGACTACTATTCGCAGCGTCCTTCGTTCCGCGCCGTCGACGGGGACCGGGCTCCGGCCGAGGTGGGGTCGGCGCTCGCCGCCGCCGTCGACGCGGTGCTCGCGGAACGGGCGGCGGGGCGCGCCCCGGCGGGGGAGAGCCGCGCATGATCGTCCGCAAGTCGCCGGCCCAGATCGAGCGCATGCGCGCGGCCAACGGCCTGGTGGCGCAGGTGCTGTCCGAGCTCCGCCGGCTGGTGGCGCCGGGGGTATCGACGCTGGAGCTCGACACGGTGGCGGAACGGCAGGTCCGGGCGGCCGGCGCGATCCCCGCGTTCAAGGGGTACCAGGGCTATCCGGCGACGTTGTGCGCATCGGTGAACGAGGCCGTGGTGCACGGCATTCCGTCGCCGGCGCCGCTGGTGGACGGCGACATCGTGTCGCTCGACATGGGCGTGGTGCTCGGCGGCTATTACGGCGACTCGGCCATCACCGTGCCCGTCGGCGGGGTGCCCGCCCGGGTCTCGGAGCTGCTTCGGGTCACCCGGGAGGCGCTCGAGCGCGGCATCGCGCAGGTCCGGGTCGGCGGGCACGTCTCCGACATCGGACACCACGTGCAGCGGCACGTGGAGGCGCACGGGTTCTCGGTGGTCCGGGAGTTCGTCGGCCATGGCATCGGGGTCGCGCTGCACGAGGAGCCGCAGATTCCGAACTACGGCGACCCGGGCCAGGGGCCGAGGCTGGAGACCGGCATGGTCCTCGCCATCGAGCCGATGGTCACCCTGGGGCGGCCGGCGGTCAAGGTGCTGGGCGACGGCTGGACCGCGGTGACCCGCGACGGCAGCCTCGCCGCGCACTTCGAGCACACGGTGGCGATAACCGAGGGCGGCCCCGACGTGCTGACCCGCGTGGCCGCCGCCGGCGTGGCGTCGGGGCCGGCGTCGGTCCACTGACGGCGGGCGGGAGGACGTGGAATGAAGGTGCGAGCATCGGTGAAACGCATTTGCGACAAGTGCAAGATCGTGCGCCGCTCGGGCGTCGTGCGCGTGATCTGCTCCAATCCGAAGCACAAGCAGCGACAGGGGTGAGGCCGGATCATGGCTCGAATCGCGGGTGTCGATCTACCAAGAAGCAAGCGCATCGAGACCGGGCTGACGTACATCTTCGGGATCGGCGACCACCGGTCCGGGTCGATCCTGAAGGAGGCCGGAGTCGATCCCGATATCCGGATCAAGGACCTCTCCGAGGACGACGTCCGCAAGATCAGCCGGGTCATCGAGGAGCAGGGCCGGGTGGAGGGTGATCTCCGAAAGGAGGTCACCATGAACATCAAACGACTGATGGAGGTCGGCTCCTTCCGCGGCATGCGCCATCGCCGCAACCTGCCCGTCCGCGGTCAGCGGACGCAGACGAACGCCCGGACGCGGAAGGGGCCGCGCCGGGGCGCGGTGGCGAAGAAGCGGACCAGCTAGTTAAAGGAAAGGACTGTTCGCGAATGGCCAAGCTGGAGACGGTCGACGCCTCGGTTCCGACGCCGAGCAAGCGGCCGGCCAAGCGCAAGAAGACCTTCAAGAAGAAGCGCGACAAGCGGGTCGTGCACCACGGCATCGTGCACATCCAGGCGTCGTTCAACAACACGATCATCACGATCGCCGATACCGAGGGGAACGTCGTGGCGTGGTCGAGCGCCGGCGGCATCGGCTTTCGCGGCTCGCGGAAGGGCACGCCGTTCGCGGCCACCCAGGCGGCGATACGGGCCGGGCACGGGGCCAAGGCCGTGGGCATGCGCACCGTGGACGTGCGCGTCAAGGGCCCCGGCGGGGGGCGCGAGTCCGCCATTCGCGCGCTGCAGGCCTCGGCCGGCCTCAGCGTGAAGTCGATTCGCGACGTGACGCCCATTCCTCACAACGGGTGCCGTCCGCCCAAGCGGCGGCGCGTATAGCGCCGACGGAGACATCAGCATGGCACGATACGCAGGACCCGTTTGCCGGCTCTGCCGCCGCGAGGGCATGAAGCTCTTCCTGAAGGGCGAGCGGTGCTACGCGGAGAAGTGCGCCATCGAGAAGCGCAACGTTCCCCCCGGGCAGCAGGGGCGCCGCCGTCGCCCCAGCAAGGTCATGGGCTACGGCTCGCAGTTGCGCGAGAAGCAGAAGGTCAAGCGCACCTACGGCGTGCTCGAGAACCAGTTCCGCCGGTACTTCGCGGCGGCGGAACGGCAGCGGGGCATCACCGGCGAGACGCTGCTGCAGTTGCTCGAGCGCCGGCTCGACAACGTCGTCTACCGTCTCGGGCTCGCGACGTCCCGGCCTCAGGCCCGGCAGCTCGTCCGACACGGCCACGTGCAGGTGAACGGCCGGCGGGCCGACATCCCCTCGTTCTCCCTGAAGGCCGGCGACGCCGTCAGCGTCAGGCAGCGCAGCGCGAAGCGGGCGGCGATTCTCTACGCCATGGAGGAGGTCAAGGGACGGGGGATTCCCGACTGGCTGGAGTTCGACGCGTCCACGATGACGGGGCGGGTTGCCACGCTCCCGACGCGCGAGCAGATCAACCTGCCGGTGCAGGAGCAGTTGATCGTCGAGCTGTACTCGAAGTAGAGAAGCAGACTTGGGCCCGGCCTCGGAAAGGACTGACTTGATGTTGTGGAAAGGCTTCCAGCGACCGAAACGGCTGGAGTTCGATGCGGAGACCCTGACCGATCGGTTCGGGAGGTTCTCCGCCCAGCCGTTCGAGCGCGGTTTCGGGACCACCATCGGCAACGCGTTGCGTCGCGTGCTCCTGTCCGCGATCGAGGGCGCCGCGGTCACGAGCGTCAAGATCGACAACGTGCTCCACGAGTTCTCTCCGATTCCGGGGGTCGTGGAGGATGCGACCGACATCATCCTGAACCTGAAGCAGATCCCCATCAAGCTGCACGGCGACGAGACGAAGACGTTGTATCTGCGGGCCGACAAGCCGGGCGCGGTCAAGGCGGCGGATCTCGAGGTCGACGCCGCGGTGGAGATTCTCGACCCCGATCTGCACGTCGCCACCGTGGCCGACGGCGGCTCGCTGCACATGGAGATGCGCGTCAAGCAGGGGCGCGGGTACGTTTCCGCGGAGAAGAACTTCGACGAAGACCTCGGCATCGGCTGGATCCCCGTCGACTCGGTCCACTCCCCGGTGCGCAAGGTCAACTACCTGGTCGAAGCGGCCCGTCTCGGCCAGACGACCGACTACGACAAGCTCACCGTGGACGTGTGGACGGACGGCTCGGTGACGGCCCGGGAGGCGATCGCGCTGGGCGCCAGGCTCGTGCGCGACCACCTGAGCATCTTCATCGATCTCGAAGAGTCGGGTGACGCGCCGGCCGAGCCGGACAGCGAGGGGATGGCGGTGGCCAACGAGCACCTCGACAAGAGCGTCGAGGAGCTCGAGCTCTCGGTCCGGTCCTACAACTGCCTGAAGAACGCCAACATCCGGACCATTCGCGAGCTCGTGCAGAAGACCGAGGCGGAGATGCTTCGCACGAAGAACTTCGGCCGCAAGTCGCTCAACGAGATCAAGGAGATACTGCAGCAGATGGGGCTCGGCCTCGGCATGCGATTCGAGCAGCCGACGCCCGACGCCGAGGCGGAAGGGTAGGAGTCGAGCCGCGCGGCGTCTTCGCCACGGGCTCCCGGGGAGAGGAACGGAAGCATGCGTCATCGAGTAGCGCACAGGAAGCTGGGTCGGGTGACCGAGCATCGACTCGCCACGTTGCGCAATCAGGCCACGATGCTGTTGCGTCACGAGCGGATCGACACGACCCTGGCCAAGGCGAAGGAGCTGCGTCCGTTCGTCGAGCGCCTCATCACGGTGGCCAAGCGCGGCCTCGAGGACGGTGCGGAGACCACGCGCGCCCTGCACGCGCGCCGGCTCGTGGCGCGGGACATCGCCGACAAGCAGATCGCGGGCAAGCTGTTCGGCACCATCGCGCCCCGTTTCGCCGAACGGCCGGGCGGGTATACGCGCGTGCTGCATCTCGGCCGCCGCCAGGGCGACGCGGCCGAGGTCGCGCAGATCGAGCTGGTGGGCAGCGAGTACGATCCCAGCCAGGATCGGGATGCCGACGACGCGTCGCCGGCCGCGGACACCTCGAAGAAGAAGGGGATGGGCGGCCGCCTGCGCGCCGCCGCGAAGCGCCTGCGGCGCGGGCAGGACGCCGAGAAGTCCGAGGAGACCACGTAACGTCCGTCAGTTGTCCTTGTCGTCGTCCTCGCCGCGTTCCGCCTTGGCGTCCGCTATCACCTTCTGCAGGATGTGCGCCGGCACCTCTTCGTAGTGTGAGAACTCCATGTGGTACGACCCGCGGCCGCCGGTGGCCGAGGTCAGTTGCTGCTCGTAGGTCAGCATTTCCGCCATGGGGACCTCGGCCTTGATCGAGGTCGAGGAGCCGCGCGTCTCCATGCCGCCGATCTTGCCGCGGCGGCCGTTCAGGTCCCCCATGAGGTCGCCGGCGTAGTCGCTGGGCGCGTAGACCTCGACGTTCATGACCGGCTCGAGCAGCGTGGGCTTCGCCCGCGACATGGCGTCGCGGAACGCGAGCCGTCCCGCCATCTTGAACGACATCTCGTTCGAGTCGACGGGGTGGAACGACCCGTCGTAGAGGGTGACCTGGAAGTCCACCATCGGGTAGCCCGCGAGATAGCCGCGCGTCCGCGCTTCCTGGATGCCCTTCTCGACGGCGGGGATGAACCCGCGCGGAATCGCCCCCCCGAAGATCTCGTCGACGAACTGGAAGTCCTCGCCCCGCGGCAGCGGCGCGACCTTGATCTTGCAGTCCCCGAACTGCCCGTGCCCGCCGGTCTGCTTCTTGTGGCGGCCGTGGGCCTCGGTCGACGCCTTGATGGTCTCGCGGTACGGGATCCTCGGCAGCTTGAGGTTCACCTCGACCCCGAAGCGGCGCTTGAGCTTGGCGACGGTCACCTCGATGTGCAACTGTCCCTGCCCCGAGAGCAGGAGCTGCGAGGTCTGGGCGTCACGGGCATAGCGGATGGTCGGGTCCTCCTCCTGCAGGCGCTGGAGGGCGGTGCTGATCTTCTCCTCGTCGCCGCGGCTCTTCGGCTCGATGGCGTAGGAGAGCACCGGCTCGGTGAACTGGAACGGGGGGAACCGCCACGCCGCGTCCTTCGGCGCCAGGGTGTCCCCGGTCCGGGTCTCCTTCAGCTTGGCGACGGCGCCGAGGTCGCCCGCCCGTATCTCGGGAACGCCGGTCTGGGTCTTGCCCTGCATGAGGGTGATGGCGCCGATGCGTTCGCCGACACCCTGGCTGACGTTGTGGACCGTCGAGTCCGCCGCGATCGCGCCGCTCGCCACCCGGAACATGGTGATCCGCCCCGCGAACGGGTCCGCCACCGTCTTCCACACCAGGGCGGCGGCGCCGTCGGGCGAGTCGGCCGTCGCCGGGTTCCCTTCCGAATCGACCACGGGCAGGGTCCGCTGCGTCGGGGACGGAAGATACGCGAGGACGGCGTCGAGCAGGGGCTGGATGCCGATGTTGGCGGTGGCCGACGTGCACACGAGGGGGAACACCTGCCGCCCCGCGGCGGCCGTCTTCAGCCCCGCCTCCAACTGCTCCTGGGTCAGGGTGCCCGACTCGAAGAACTGCTCCATGAGGGCGTCGTCCGCCTCGGCGACCAGCTCGATGAGCGCCTCGCGGGCCGCGTCGGCCTCGTCGGCGAGCTCGGGCGGCACGTCGCCGGCGGACACCGTCCGGCCGTCCGCGTCGAAGGTCAGCGCCTTCATGGCGACGAGGTCGACGACGCCGTGGAAGCCCTTCTCCTCGCCGATGGGAAGCTGGATGGGCACCACCGTGCGGCCCAGCGCCTCGTGCAGCGACTCGAGCGAGCGGGACAGGCTGGCCCGCTCCCGGTCGAGGCGGTTGAGCACCACCACGCAGGGCAGGCCCAGCTCCTCGGCGACCCCCCACACCTTCTCGGTCAGCACCTCCGAGCCCGCCACCGCGTCCACCACCACGAGGGCGGCGTCGGCGACCCGCAGGGCGCAGCAGGCGTCGCTGAAGAAGTTCGCCATGCCCGGCGTGTCGACGACGTTGATCTTCGTCTTCTTCCACTCCGCGAACGCGGTGCTCGACGACAGCGTGTGCTTGCGCGCGATCTCCTCGTCGTCGTAGTCGGTGACGGTGGTCCCGTCGTCGACGGCCCCGAGGCGGTTGACGGCGCCGGCGTCGAACAGGAGGGCCGAGGCGAGCTGCGTCTTGCCGGCGCCGCTGTGTCCCACCAACGCGACATTACGGATCTGGTCCGCATCGTACACTTTCATGACTCGGGTATCCTCCTGGTCCGCCAATCGTCGCCGAACGCGACCGCAAGGTCGCGCCGCGGCCGCCGGTCGGCGCCCAACCGACCCTGCCGGGGTCCGCACCCTCAACGGCGCAGACTCCCGGCCCGCCAATCGGTCGCCTTCGGCTCCGGCCGGCGCCCGACCGACCCTGGCGGGGGTCTGCACCGTACCACGTCGCGCAGACTCCTGGCGGTCCGCCAAACGCGCTCATCGAGGCCGCGGTCTCCGGCGGCCCGGGCAGCCGATTTCTTCGACCGCAGCCGGCGCAAACCCACATCCTACGCCACTCGGGGCGCCCGCTCAAGGCACGCCGGTCCGTCCGACGCCGCCTATTCGTAGCGAAGGGCTTCGATGGGGTCGAGGCTGGAGGCCTTGATGGCGGGATACATGCCGAAGACGATGCCGACGCCGCAGGAGAACCCCAGGCCGAGGGCGAACGACCACCACGGCAGCGAGACCGGGAACCCCGTCGCCCAGTGGATGCCGAGGCCGATGCCGCTGCCGAGGAGGATGCCGATCAGCCCGCCGATGCCGGTGAGGCAGGCGGCCTCGAGCAGGAACTGCCAGAGTATCTCCTTTCGCTTCGCGCCGATGGCCCGGCGGGTGCCGATCTCCCGCGTGCGGTCGGTCACCGAGATCGTCATGATCGCCATCACCCCGATGCCCCCGACCATCAGCGCGATCGAGGAGATGACGATCAGCGACAGGAACGTGGCGCTGCTGATCTGGTCCCACAGCGCGAGCATCGCGTCCTGGGTGAGGAAGTCGAAGTCGTTCGGCTCGTCGAGGCGCAGCCCGTGCCGGATGCGCATGACGCGCTCGATGTCCCGGACGGCGATCTCGGGGGCGACGCCCTCGCGGGGGGCCGCGGCAATCATCACCGAGCGCATCTCGCCGCCGAACGCCCACCGCCCCCTGATCCCGAACTGCTTCTGATAGGTGGTGTCGGGAACGAGGACGAAGTCGTCCTGCCCCATGTTGAAGCCGCCGGGGCTCGGGGTCTCCCCGACCACCCCGATCACCGTGTAGCGGCTGGTCCCGATGCGGACGCGTTTGCCGATGGGATCGGTGTTCGGAAAGAGGGCCTGGGCCGGGGTATGACCCAGCACCGCCACCCGCGTCCGGCGGCGAGTCTCGCCGGGCGTGAAGAAGCGTCCTTCGACCAGGTCGATGGGTTGCACGTCGGGATACTCGGAGGTGGTCCCCAAGACCATGATCGGCTTCGTCTGCTCCGACCGGTAGTAGATTCGCTCCTGGGTGGGCGGACCGCCCTGTCCGAGCACGATGGCCACGTTGGCGAGCGAGTCGGCCTGGCGCGCGATGGCGTCGGCGTCGTCGGTGGTGAGGTTCGGGCGGCGGATCAGCTCCATGAACTCCTCGCCCGAGCCCATGCTGATGGCCGAGAACTTCGTCAGCATGATGACGTCCGGCCCCATCGTCTCGATGGTGTCGCGCAGCGACTGGTCGAGCCCCCGGATCAGCGACGTGCTGCCGACGATGGACATGATGCCGATGACCACGCCGAGAATCGTGAGGCTCGACCGCGCCTTCTGATCGCGCAGCGTGGCCACCGCCATCGTCACGATCTCGCCGAACAGGCCGCCGTAGGAGTGCTTGGCCATGAGTGTGTCGAGCGGACGCCGGAACATGCTCCCTGGTCACGCCTCGTCCGGCACGGGCGTTCCCCTGTCCGCGGGCGCCGTTCGGCCGGCCGGCGCGGCCGGTGGTCTCGGTGCGACGCGGGATCTTCTCGCCGCCACGGGGCTCCCGGACCCGATCAGGCGCGGCCCAGCGCCGTGATCGGATCCAGCGACGCCGCCCTCGATGCGGGATACAGCCCGAAGAACAGCCCCACCGCCGCCGTCATCGTGATGCCCAGCACCACCGACCACGGGTGGACGGCGGCGGTGATCGGCGTCATCGAGCTCAGCCCGATGGCCACCCCGAACCCCAGCGCGGTCCCGATGAGGCCGCCGGAGACGGACAGGATGACCGACTCGGCGAGAATCTGCCAGAGGAGGTCGCGGCGGCGGGCCCCCAGCGCCTTGCGCAGCCCGATCTCCCGCGTGCGCTCGGAGACCACCATCAGCATGATGTTCATGATGACGATGCCCCCCACCACCAGCGACAGGCTGACGATGCCCACCAGCACCGCGAAGATGCCGGTGGTGGCCTGCTGGTAGAGCCCCAGCACCGCGCCCGACGTGAACAGCCCGAAGTCGTTCTCCTCGGTGGCGCGAAGCTGCCGCTCGATGCGCAGGGCCACCGTCGCCTCGTCGACGGCGCGGTCGAACTCGTCCGGGGTGTCCGAGCGGACCCGCAGGGTGAGCGACGGGCGCGCCCCGAACAGCTTGCGGAACTGGCCCATCGGGATTATCACGAACTCGTCCTGCGACTGCCCGAACGCGGCCAGGGTCGGCTCGCTGACCCCGACGACGCGGAAGTTCACGCCCTGGACCTTGATGCGGCGGTCGATGGGGTCGAGCTGGTCGAAGAGCCGGTCGGCGGTCTCCGCCCCCAGCAACGCGACGCCGCGGTTGCGATCGACCTCCGTGCGGTTGACGAGGCGCCCGCGCTCGGCCGTGAAGGTCGGGAACTCCACGTAGTCGCGGGTCACCCCCCGGATGCGCACGTTCTCGAGCACCCGGTCGCGGTAGCGGACCTCGCCGCTTCGCCCCGCCTGGGCCATGACCGCCCCCACGCTGGGGCCGAAGCGGCGGATGGCCTCGGCGTCGTCGAGCGACACGCGGGGATTGTTCCTCGTCGCCTCGATGTCGGCCTCGGTCATGACCATCGGCGTGCGCTCGATGACGAACGAGTCCGGGCCGAACTGCGAGACGATGGCGTTGCCGACCTCCGCGTTGACGCCCTGAATCAGCGACACCACCGCGATGATCGACGCCACCGCCACGATGTTGCCGAGAATCGTCAGCGTGGACCTGAGCTTGTTGGCCCAGATGGCGCGCAGGGCGATGCCCGTGAGGTCAGCGACGCGTCGCACTCTCCACCACCCGGATGGAGTCGCCGTCGGCGAGGTTGCGCACCTCGCTGAACGGCCCGGTGACGATGAGGTCGCCTTCCGCCACCCCGGAGACCGCCTCGAAGTAGCGCTCGCCGGCGATGCCGGTGTCGACGGGGACGAACACCGCGCGGCCCTGGCGGGCCACGAACACGCCCTCGAGCTCCTCCTCGGTCTCTCCCGCCTCGAGGTCCGCCGCCTCGGCGGCCGGGACGACGCTCCGGCCCCGCGGTCCCGTCTCCTGCGGCACCACGTTCCCGCTCGCGTCCAGCACCACCTCGCGCACGGTGGACGCCTGTATCGGTATCGCCAGCGAGTCGGGGCGGATCGCGGTGGTGATGTCGGCGGTGCAGGTGAAGCCGGGGCGCACGCCGGGAATCGCCTCGTCCAGGGTCACCACGACCTTGAACGTCGTCGCCTGGCTGCCCGCGCCGCCCGCCGCGGCGCCGGCCCCGACGGGGTTGATGGGGCTGTTGCCGATCTCGGTCACGACGCCCGAGAACTCGTCGTCGGGGAACGCGTCGATGGTGACGGTGGCGAGCTGTCCGAGCTCGACGCTGGGGATGTCGGTTTCGTCGACCTCCACCTCGGCCTCGATCACCGAGAGGTCCGCGATCGTCGCCAGCACCGTGCCCTGGTTGTTCATGGTGCCGACGACGACGGTCTCGCCCTCCTCGATGTTGCGCCGGGTGACGACGCCGGAGATGGGCGAGGTAATCGTCACCTTGGTCAGCTCGTACCGCGCGCTCTCGAGGTTGGCCTCCTCCTGGCGGATGCGCTGGGCCTGGGTGGCGACCTCCACCTCCCGCGCCTGCAGCTCGGTCTCCCGGAGGGCGACGTCGTTCAACGCCTGCTCGTAGGCCTCGCGCGAGACCAGCCGCAGCCCCCACAGGTGCTCCTGGCGCTCGAGGTTGTCTCGGGCCAGCTCGAGGTTGACCCGCGCCGTCTCCACCGTGACCTCGGCCTGCCGCTGGGCCGAGCGCGACGCCTGCAGCGCCGCCTCGCCCCGGTCGACGGCCGCCCGCAGGGTCTCGGGGTCGATCTCGAGGAGGAAGTCGCCGACCGCGACGCGGTCGCCCTCGTCGAACTCGAGCCGGGTCACCTGGCCCATGGTGTTGGCGCTGATGTCCACGGTGAGCTGGGGCACGATGGTGCCCGGCGCGGACACGATGGCCTCGAGGTAGCGGCGCTCGACCGCCTCCACCTCCACCTCGGGCCCGGTGGCGCGCTCGAACGTCAGGTTGATGTACACGACCGCGGTCCCGAGGACCACGATCGCCGCGACGAGGACGGCCTTGCGGGAAGCGGTCAACGGATCACCCTCCCAGGCGAGACATGATGAAGCCGGCCGCGATCGCGACTACCGCGTACAGGCTGTAGAACGTGGTCGCGATGGGGCCCGTGCGCCGCTCGAAGAGCACCCCCGTGCCGACCGCGAGCAGGAAGAACTGCCACACCACGAAGAGCTCGACGAGCCCCAGCGTCCGCTGGACGAAGGTGCCCTCCTCGAGCATCGGCAGCAGCGCGGACACCGTCGTGGGAACGCTCATGGCGCCGCGCGCGTAGTTGAGCGGAATCGTGAAGATCTGCTGGACGATGGTGACGGCGCCGACGTGGGTGACGACGGCGTACATCGCCTTGAAGGGTGCCTGCGCGCCCAGGATCACGTAGCAGGTCGTCCACACGAGCCCGGCGATGACGAACGTGATGATCGGAAAGGAGACGATGGGTCCGATAGCGCTGAAGTACCCCGCGTTCTCGAGGTTGCGTTCCATCTCGGCGTACACTTCGTCCGTGATGGTCATGCCGAACGCCTCCATGCCGTCGACCTGCTGCTCCAGGAGCATCTGCTGGCCCAGCTCGGTGCTGTACAGCCAACCGGCGGCGATGGCGGCGCAGAGACACGTGGCCGCGAGGGCGCCGAACGGCCGCGGCCGGTCCACGATCGCGGCGAACGTGGCTCGCGGCGACAGGAGCACCCCGACCAGGCGTGCCGCGAGGTTCGGGGAAGTTCCCTCCTCGGGTCGCGCCGCGTCCATCTCTTCGGTCATGGCGGTTCGAATCGTGTACGAGCGATCCGTTTCGGGCGTCGACGGCAACCTGCAATTTTATCCCGGTCTTCCGCCGGGTGCTCTCGCCGATTCGGTTCGACCCGCGGCGAGCCCTTCGTCGCGCCGGCCGTCGTAACGTATACGCCCCGGACGGTCCAAATGTTCAATCCCGCCGGCGCTCGGCGGGGTTCCGGCGCAGGCTCGTCCTTGACAGCCCGCGGCCGGTTGCACTACGGTCGAACACTGCGCTTCGGATGTCCCGTCGGATTTCGGCGGCACCCCTATCGCCCGCAACTCCTCCCCGGCGGAGCCACGTGATCGAACTCGTCCCCAAAGAGCTGTTCTTCACCAAGGGCGTCGGCAAGCACCGCGAGAAGCTGACCTCGTTCGAGCTGGCGTTGCGGTCCGCCGACATCGCGGCCTGCAACATCGTCCGCGTGTCGAGCATCTTCCCCCCGGGCTGCCGCATCCTGCCGAGGGCCACCGGGGTCCGGAAGCTCAAGCCCGGCCAGATCGCGTTCGTGGTGATGTCGGAGGCGGCCACCCGCGAGCCCCACCGGCTCGTGGCGGCCACCATCGGGGTGGCGATTCCGCGCGACCGGCGGCTGTTCGGGTACCTGTCCGAGCACCACAGCTTCGGCGAGAACGAGGAGACCGCCGGCGACTACGCCGAGGAGCTCGCGGCGGAGATGCTCGCCACCACCCTGGGCCTCGAGTTCGACCCCGACAAGAGCTGGGACGAGAAGAAGGAGGTCTACCGGCTCTCCAACCGGATCGTCCGGACCCAGAACGTCACCCAGACCGCGGTGGGCGACAAGCAGGGGCTGTGGACGACGGTGGTCGCGGCCGCCGTCATCGTCGGTTGACGCCGGCCCGGGGCCCGCCCGGCGCCCCGACCGCGGCCGGTACCCGGTCCCCGACCACCCCTGCGCCCTCTCCCGCCTTCTCTCCGCCGCGCGGGCCGCCCACCCGCCCGTCCGACCGCGGCGGCCTCGACCCGCGTCCGTCCGACCCACGCGGACCCCCGGCGAAAAGTGACGACGAGACGTCGAATACGGCCGCGATTGGCGCGGAGATTGACAAATAATGTCACTATCGTAGAATCGTTGTCAGTCGGCTGGCCGACCCCAACCGCGCGGTTCCGAGGATCAATGGCTGCTCGCATCGGTGAACTGCTCGTCGAGACCGGAGGCGCGACGCAGGCCGTCATCGACGAGGCGCTGGCCGGCCAGAGGTCCGCCGGCGGCAGGCTGGGCTCTCACCTCGTGGGGCTCGGTCTCGCGCGAGACGCCGACGTCGCGGCGGCGCTGAGTCGACAGTTCAGCGTTCCGTTCATCGAGCTCGGCCGTTTCGACATCACGCCGGACGCGGTCGCGCTCCTCCCCGCGGCGACCGCCCGGAAGTACGAAACCGTCCCGCTGGGCCGCACCGGCGCCGCCCTCGCCGTCGCGATGTCCGATCCGGCCAACGTCTTCGCGGTCGACGACATCGAGTTCATGACCGGGTGCCGCGTGGAGCCGGTGGTGGCGACGCAGGCCGCGATCCGGGCGGCGGTCGAGCGGTACTACGGCGAGGGGCCGGGCGGGGCGGGCGCGCGCGACCTCGGAGAGAGCCGGCTCGCCCTCGCCGCGAAGGCCCTCGAGGAGGGCCCGGGCATCGGCACCGGCCTCGAGGTCGTCGAGGAGGCGGAGGAGGTCGACGTCACCGCCCTCGAGACGCAGAGCGGCACGGCGCCGGTGGTGCGGCTCGTCAACGCGGTGCTCGCGTCCGCGATTCAGAAGGGGGCCAGCGACGTCCACTTCGAGCCGTACGAGAAGCGGTACCGAATCCGGTTCCGCATCGACGGCGTTCTGTACGAGGTCATGGAGCCTCCGTCGAAGTACCGCGACACCATCACGTCGCGCCTCAAGGTGATGGCCAAGCTCGACATCGCCGAGAGGCGGCTTCCCCAGGACGGCCGCATCAAGTTGAGGCTGAACGCGGACGGCGCGGCCCGGGACATCGACTTCCGCGTGTCCTGCCTGCCGACCCTGCAAGGCGAGAAGATCGTGCTGCGGCTGCTCGACCGCGGCAAGCTGATGCTCGACATGACCCGGCTGGGCCTGGAGGCCGAGTCGCTGAAGCGGCTCGAGGAGGCGATTCGCCGGCCGTGGGGGCTCGTGCTCGTGACCGGACCGACCGGCAGCGGCAAGACCAGCACGCTCTACTCGGCCATCTCCCGGCTCAACACCCCGGCCGCCAACATCATGACGGCGGAGGACCCGGTCGAGTTCAACCTCGCCGGGGTCAACCAGGTGCAGACGCGCGACAGCACGGGGCTCACCTTCGCGGTCGCGCTGCGTTCGTTCCTGCGCCAGGACCCGAACGTGATCCTGGTCGGCGAGATCCGCGATCTCGAGACGGCGGAGATCGCGATCAAGGCCGCCCTCACCGGTCACCTGGTGCTCTCGACCCTGCACACCAACGACGCCGCCGGCACGATTCACCGGCTCGTGAACATGGGCATCGAGCCGTTCCTGGTCGCCGGCGCCGTCAGCCTGGTCTGCGCGCAGCGGCTGGTGCGGCGAGTCTGCACGGGATGCGCCGAGGACGAGCCGACCCCGCCGCCGATGCTCGAAGCCATCGGGTTCGGAGCCGACGAGGCGGCCCGGGTCGTGCCGCGCCGGGGGGCGGGTTGCGAACGGTGCAACGGCCGCGGCTACCGGGGGCGGATCGGGCTCTACGAGGTGATGGCGGTGACCGAGCGGTTCGGCGACATGGTCCGGGAGGGCGCGTCGACGGCGGAGCTCCGGCGCCATGCCGTCGAGGGGGGCATGGTGACGCTGCGCGCCAGCGGGCTGCGGAAGATAGCGGCAGGGCTCACCAGCATCGAAGAGGTGCTGAAGGAGACGTGACCCGGCCGGAGGAGTTTGCCGCAGTGGTGAAGCGACACGGGCGCGGCGTCGAAGAGGTGCTGAAGGAGACGTGATCCGGCCGGGGCCGCAGCGGGGTCTGCCACGCGCTTCCCGCGGGCGGCGGACCCGCCGGCGGGGCGGGACGAGGTCCCGCGCGATGCTTGCGAGGGGAGACGGAACAGAATGACAGCGCCGATGCCGACGTTGGAGGACCTGCTGAGATCGACGGTGGAGCTCGACGGCTCGGATCTCCACGTGACCGCCGGCTCTTCCCCGCAGGTCCGCGTCCACGGCGAGCTCAGGGCGCTCGACCTGCCGCGGCTCGGAGCCGACGACACCCGCGAGCTCGCGTACAGCGCGTTGAGCGACGGCCAGCGGAGGCGGTTCGAGGACGCCCGCGAGCTCGACTGCTCGTTCGGGGTCCGCGGCGTCGGGCGGTTTCGCTGCAACGTCTTCCGGCAGTCGGGCGCCGTCGCGGCCGTCTACCGGCGGGTGCCGGAGACGATACGGGGCCTCGGAGAGCTGGGGTTGCCGCCCGTGATAGAACGCTGGGCCGAGCGACCCCGCGGTCTCGTGCTCGTGACGGGACCGACCGGGTCGGGGAAGAGCGCGACCCTGGCGGCCCTGATCGACCGCATCAACACCGAGCGCCACGCGCACATCCTGACCATCGAGGACCCGATCGAGTACGTGCACCCTCACAAGCGCTCGCTCGTCAATCAGCGCGAGCTCCACAACGACACCGCCAGCTTCTCGGCGGCCCTCCGGGCCGCCCTCCGCGAGGACCCCGACGTCGTCCTCATCGGCGAGCTGCGGGACTTCGAGACCATCGAAGCGGCCTTCCGCATCGCGGAGACCGGCCACCTGACCCTCGCGACCGTTCACACCAACTCCGCCTACCAGACCATCAACCGGCTCGTCGACGCCTTCCCCGACAGCCGCCAGGACCGGGCCCGCGGCCAGCTCGCGCTGCTGCTCGAAGGCGTCGTGTGTCAGGCGCTGCTGCCGGGCGCGGACGGTCGGGGGCGGGTGGCCGCGGCCGAGGTGTTGAGCCCCACTCCCGCGGTGCGCAACCTGATCCGCGAGAACAAGGTGCACCAGATGTACTCCGCGATGCAGGCGGGGCAGGGGCGGCACGGCATGCAGACGATGAACCAGTCGCTGGCGGCCCTCGCCGGACGCGGGAGCATCTCGGTGGAAACGGCGTTGGCCGCGTCGTCGATGCCCGACGAGCTGCGGACGCTCCTCTCACGGGCGGGGACGAGGGGTCCCCGGCCGACGCATCTTCCGGGCGGGGGGGCGGCCGAGTGACGCCGACCTTCCGCCATTCGGGACGCACCCGAGGCGGCCGCGGCGTCAGGGGTGGCCGCGCCGCTCCCACCCGGGAGGCGGCGGTGGCCGCCCCGGGCCGCGAGGGCGTCCACGGCACCGGCATGAAGCCGAAGCGGGGCGGCGCGAGGCGGGGCGGGAAGTCGCGCGGGGGGAGGTCGGTGCCGGCCCGCGACCTGGCCGTGTTCACGCGGCAGCTCTCGGTGATGATCGACGCGGGGATGCCGCTCGTGGAGTGCCTCGACACCCTGGGGCGGCAGCAGGCCCACCGGTCCTTCCGCGAGGCCGTTCTGCAGGCCCGGAGCGCCGTGGAAGGCGGCTCGAGCCTCGCCGACGCGATGCGGGCGCACCCGCGGGCGTTCGGTCCCCTCTATACCAACATGGTTGCGGCGGGCGAGGCGGGCGGCATCCTCGACACCATTCTGGCGCGGTTGGCGACGCACATCGAGAAGAGCGTCAAGCTGAGGGCGCAGGTCAAGTCCGCCATGACCTATCCGATCGCGGTCGTGACGATTGCCGCCGCCGTCGTCGGGGTCATCCTGTGGAAGGTGATTCCGACCTTCGACGAGCTCTTCGAGGGGCTGGGGGCCGCGCTGCCGCTGCCGACGCGGGTGGTCATCGCCGCGAGCGACGCGCTCGTTGCGTACTCGCCCCTGTTGTTCGCCGCGGCGGTCGCCCTGACCCTCGCGTTCCGGTGGTACCGGGCCACGCCGCGGGGAGGGCGGGCCGTCGACGCCCTGCTGCTCAGGCTCCCGGTGCTGGGGCCCATCCTGCGCAAGGTGGCCGTCGCGCGCTTCTGTCGGACCCTGGCCACGCTGCTCGGCTCCGGGGTCCCCCTGCTCGCGGGGCTCGAGATCACCGCCAGGACTGCCGGCAACCTGGCCATCGAGGATGCCGTCCTCGTCTCGCGGGCGGCCATCGAGCGGGGCGAGACGGTGGCCGCGCCGTTGCGGCGGGCGGGGATGTTCCCGCCCATGGTCATCCAGATGATCGGCGTGGGCGAGGCGAGCGGGGCGCTGGACGCCATGCTCGCCAAGGTCGCCGACTTCTGCGAGGAGGAGGTCGACGCGACGGTGGCCGGATTGCTGACGCTCCTGGAACCCGTCATGATCGCGTTGCTGGGGCTGGTCATCGGCGGCATCGTGATCGCCATGTACCTGCCGATCTTCGACCTGATCGGCCGCATGGCCGTCTAGTGGTGTGTCCACGAAATGGCTTTACATCGCACCGCCGTGGTCGACAAGGCCGGAAAACCCCCGACTATTGGGCGCCAACTGAGGGCAGCCGCGTCTGGCCCACGGGAGCTGAACTGTAAAGTCACTCCCGTGACACACCACTAGGCTGCCCCGCGGGGCGGCGCGGACCCCCTGGGGCAGGTTGCTGCCGGCGGAGCCGTCAGGCGACGATGGGCAGGCCAGGCGTCAAGCGGGGACGAAGACGGGTGGCGGGTCAGGCAGCGTGCGGGGCCGGTGTCTCGGCTCGCCCCGCGGGCTCCCGCGGCCGCCGCAGGGTCGCCGCAGACCGTTCGAGAGCGACATGTCGAGGCAGGACGTGCACGGCGCCGGGCCCCGGGAACCGCGGGGCGCGTACGACATCGTGGGCGACAGTCCGCAGATGCGGAGCGTCCGGGAACGGATCGCGCGGGTTGCACCCACCGACGCCGCGGTCCTGGTCACCGGTGACGTCGGCGTCGGCAAGGAGCTGGTGGCGCGGGCGATTCACCGCGGCTCCGCACGGGCCGCCCTCCCGTTCGTCGGGCTGGCCGCCGATGCGCTGGCCGCCGCGGTTCGCGATCCGGACTTCGGCCTCGAGGGGCGGCCGGGGCCGGTCGCCGCCGCCGGACCCGGGACCCTCTTTCTGGCGGACGTCGGAGAGGCGGGTCCGGCGAGCCAGGCGGCGTTGCTGGGGCTCCTCAAGGAGCGCAGGCTCCGGCGCGCGGGCGGCGCAACCGGGCGGGCCGCGGGTGCGCGCATCGTCATGGCGACGACCCGGAACCTCGTCGCCGGGGTCGAGGACGGCGGGTTCCGGCGCGACCTCTTCTACTGCGTCAGCGTCTTCACCATCCACGTGCCCCCGCTGAACGCCCGGCGGCAGGACATCGCGCCGTTGGCCCGCCACTTCGTCGAGCGCTTCGCCCGGGAGACGGGCCGGGACCTCCGGGGGCTCTCTCCGGCGGCCGAGCGGGTCCTCGAGGCCCATGCGTGGCCCGGGAACGTCGCCGAGCTCGAGAACGTCGTCGAGCGGGCCGCCGTTCTCGAGGCGTCCGACCGGGTGCAGGCCGGGAGCCTGGAGCTCGACGATGCCCCGGGCCCGGACCGTGGCCCCGAATCACCGCCGCGCGGCGCGGCGGCCGGCGCCGCGGGACCGTCCCCGGCTCCCGCGGAGGCGCTGCCGGAGTCCGGCTTCGTGCTGGAGAAGCACGTCCGCGACCTCGAGCGGGACTATCTCGCGCGGGCGCTTCACCAGGCCGGCGGCGTCAAGGTCAGGGCCGCGGGGTTGCTGGGCATGACGTTTCGGTCGTTTCGCTACTACGCGAAGAAGTACGATCTGGGGTGACTTCCCGGCCTCGCCGGCACTGCGGGGCAACGCCGGTTGTCGTTTCCGGGGCCCGGTCGGGTACGCTCTCGAATCACGCGGCGTAGAATGAGGCCGTGGCCGGCTCCCCGGGGCGGATCGGTGGGGCGGCGGGCGGCTCGGGCGGCCGGCGGAACGCAAGGGCGGCGCTCCGGGGCCGGACGCCTCGTGCGGCAGGCGTCGGTGTGGCGGCAGGGCCGCCCGCGAGACCGCGGGGCCGGCGTTCCCGGGGCCGCGGGGATCGTCGCCGCGGTTCGCGGACCGATGCTTGCATGGGTGCTACCAGGGAAGGTCAGTGAGTTCTCGGCGAAGGATGCGGTCGCGGTTCCAACCGGCCTGTCGCCGGGGACTCGAGGATTCCGGAGGCCCGTGCGGCAACGACGGCGGGTGATCCGACCGTGGCGGCATCGCTCGGGCCGCCCGGCGAACGACGAAGGAGAGGCACCCATGAAGGCCAGTGGCAGCAGCGGCTTCACCCTCATCGAACTGCTGATGGTGGTCGCCATCATCGGCATCATCACCGCCATCGCGGCACCGGGGCTGATGCGCGCCCGCATGTCCGCCAACGAGGCCTCGGCCATCGGATCGCTCCGGGCCATCAACGCCGCCCAGGCGACGTTCGCGGCCAGTTGCGGCAGCGGCTTCTACGCGCCGAGCCTGGCCCTGCTGGCGACGCCGCCGACGGTGGGCGGCGGCGACGGCTTCATCGGGACGGATCTCGCCTCGGACCCGTCCATGAAGAGCAGCTATTCCGTGGAGCTGACGCCCGGTGCGCCGGCGGAAGGGGCGCCGCCGTCCTGCAACGGCATAGCCGCCGGCGGGGTGGTGACGACCTACTTCGTCGGGGCGTCGCCCGCGTCGGGCGGCGGCGTGCGCTTCTTCGGCTCGAATCAGGGAGGCACGATCTATCAGTCGACGGCGGAAGTGGTGGTCACCCAGAACGGCGCGCCGGCGGGGGCCACGCCGATCCAGTGAGGACGGTGATCGACATCGCGTTGCCCACTGCGCTCGGGCGCGCCGAGTGCTTCGGCCTTGCGCGCCCGACACAGGGCAAGGTGGTTCTCGTCACCGTCCTGACGGGCGGCGCGCTCGTCCGGGGCCGTTCCCCTCGGCGGCGAGAGTCCCGTCCCGGCGCCCCCCGGCCGCCGGGGCCGTGCCCGACAACCGGAGTTGCACCATGAGTCCAACCGTACGCCGCGTCATCATCGCGCTTGCCCTCGTCGGTTTCGCCGCGGCCGCGGCGTCGGCCTGGGTGCACTATCGCATCGCGCACGATCCCGCCTACGTGAGCTTCTGCGACGTCAACGCCACCGTGAGCTGCCGAGACGTCTATCAGAGCCGCTTCGGGTCGGTGGGCGGCATTCCCGTCGCGGTGTTCGGCGCGTTCTGGTTCGGCCTCGTGGCGCTGCTGACGGTGGCGGCGGGCCGGGGCCCGAGCGAGCTGGCCCGCAACGTGGGCGGATACCTGCTGGTGCTGTCGACGGTCGGCCTCGCGGCGATACTGTTCCTGGCCTACGAGTCGTTCTTCGTCCTCGGGACCCTCTGTCTCCTCTGCGTCACCGCCCACGTCGCCGTCGTCGGCATCTTCCTGGCCGTGAGCACCATCGGGGGCGTGCCGCTGGCGTCGATCCCGGGTCGCCTGCTCGCCGACGCGGGACGGCTCGTCGGCACGCCGGCGGCCCTGGGTGTCGCCGGCGGTTACCTGGCGGTGAGCGTGGCCGCGGTGCTGCCGTTCCTCGCCGAGCCGTCCGGGCCGGTCCTGCCGGTGGCATCGTCGACCTCTCCGATCGCGTCCTCGTCGGGCGCCGGCGACGCCGAGTCCGAGTTCGTGCGGTTCTGGAAGGCCCAGCCCCGCGTCGACCTGCCGGTGCCGCGGGAGGGGGCGCAGGTGCTGGTGCTCAAGTTCAACGACTACCAGTGCCCGTCGTGCGCGAGGAGCCACTTCCTGTACGCGCCGATCTTCGCGCGCTACGCGTCGAGCCATCCCGGGGCGGTCAGGCAGGTCGCCATCGACTATCCCCTCGACCCCGAGTGCAACGAGCAGACGCCGTTCGCCGGACACATGGGGGCCTGCGAGGCCGCGGTCGCCGTCCGCCTCGCCCGGCGCGAAGGGCGTGACGACGAGATGGCGCGCTGGCTCTACGAGAACCAGGCGGCCATGTCGCGGGAGACGGTCAGCGAGGGACTCGCCGAGGTGGCCGGCATGACCGACTTCGACGAGCTGTACGACACGGTCCTCGAGGAGGTCCGCGCCGACATCGCGCTGGGGCCGCTCATCGGCATCGAGGCGACCCCGACGTACGTCGTGAACGGCGTCGTGATCAACGCGGCGCTGCCGCCGAACATCCTCGACGCGGCGATCGCGCTCGAGCTCGAGCTCGCCGCCGAGGCGCAACCGTCGCCGTGAGCGCCTCACCGGCCTCGTCGCGGCTCGCAGGGACGGTCCATTGTGCAGGACCCGTCGCCGTGAGCGCCTCCCGGGTTTCATCGCGGCGGGTCCTTGGGGCGTCGGCCCGCGTCCGGACGCCCCTCGGCGCCATCGGGGGCCCCGTGCGGATGAGCCGGCCCGACCGCGGGGACGGCCGCGCCCGGCTGCCCGGGTCGCCGTCGCGATGACCGGACCCCCGGCGGTCGGGCTGATGATCGCGGCGGGGCTCGCCGCCGGCAGCTTTCTCAACGTCTGCATCCATCGCCTTCCCCGCGGCGAATCGGTCGTTTCGCCCCCCTCCCGGTGTCCTGCCTGCGGCCGCCGTCTGCGGTGGTTCGAGAACGTGCCGGTGCTGAGCTGGATGGCCCTCCGCGGCCGCTGCCGGACCTGCCGGGCCGCGATATCGCCGTCCTATCCCGCGGTGGAGGCCGTCACCGCGTTCGTGTTCGTCCTGCAGTACTGGCAGCTCGGCTGGCAGCCGCTGCTGGCGGTCCGCCTGCTCTTCGCAGCGTCGATGATCGCGCTCGCCGCGATCGACCTCCGGCACCGCGTTCTGCCCAACGTCATCACCCTGCCGGGCGTGGCGGCGGGGCTGGCGTGCAGCCTGTGGTGGGAGCCGGGGTGGCAGGCGGCGGCGGTCGGCGCGGTCGCGGGATGGACGGTTCTCTGGACGGTCGGCGAGGCCTATTTCCGCCTGCGGGGCCGCGAGGGGATGGGCATGGGCGACGTGAAGATGCTCGCCATGGTCGGGGCCTTCCTCGGATGGCCTCACATGCTCGTCACCCTGTTCGTTGCCTCCGCGGCCGGTTCGCTGGTCGGCGGGGCCATGGTCCTCGCGAACCGCGACAACCTGAGTTTCCCCCTGCCGTTCGGGTCGTTCCTGGCGTTCGGGGCCCTGCTGTCCACGCATGTGGCGGATCCGCTGATCCACTGGTACGTCGGGCGCTTCTGGTGACTGCTGCGACCCTTCGGTCACGTCGGGAGTCTCGCGGCGCGAAGCTCCAGCGTTCGGGTCGACCCCGGCGCGGCGCCGTCGGCGAGGAGCCCTGGCGTGGTTCGGATCTTGCTTCGTGAATCGGCATGGACAACCAGCGCGGCCGGCCACGGCGGTTCGGCGGCCCGCGGGCCGGCCGCCGGGCCGCTCGCGCCCGCTCCGCCCGCGGTGCCGGCCTGGTCGAGGTCGTGGTGGCGGCGGGCCTGTTCGCGGCCCTGGCGGCCGGCGTCGCCCATCTGTTCGCGATGTCGGCGCGATCGCTCGTGCTGGCCCGGCATCGGACGTCGTCGCTCGTGCTCGCGGTCGACAAGATCGAGCAGCTCCGCGCGGGCGGCGGGCCGTGGGGGGCGCCGGTCGCGGCGGGAGCGGCGCAGACCGAGTTTCTGAGCGCCGGAGGCCCTCCGCCCGGCCGTGGCGGGGCGCCGCCGTCCGGCGGCGTGTATCGGCGCGTGACGTCGGTTCGCGCGAGCGCGGCCCGGCCGGGGACGCTGATCGTCGAGGTCCGGGTCGTCGCCGGTCGCGGGGGCGAGGGTGCCGCCTCCCTGGAGCCCGCGCCCCACGAGGTCGTGCTGGTCACGCTGCTGCCAGCCCCGGAGGGGTCGTGACCCGGGTGCGGGGCGGTCCCCCGAGTGACGGCGGCGCCTCCGGCGCCTCCCGCCCGGGCCGGCCGGTCCGGGCCGAGGCAGGGCTGTCTCTCCTCGAGGCCATCGTCGCCCTGGCCCTGACCCTGGTCGTGGTCGCGGCCCTCTACGGCGCGGTGCGTCCCGCGCTCGTGCTGAACCGGTCGCTTCCGGCCATGGCCGACGCGCAGCAACGGCTGCGTCATGCGTTCGACCGGCTGCAAGGAGAGCTGATGGCGGCGGGGCGGGGGACCGCGCGGCTGGACCCCGGGCCGCTCCCGCGAATGCTGCCCGCGGTCGTGCCGTACCTCTTGGGGCGCCGGGCTGGCGACGGCGCGCATCGCCGGGTCCGTTCCGACGCGGTCACGATACTGTCGGTGTCTCCCGAGGGCGGGGCCGAGAGCACGTTGCTGGATGCGCTGAGCGGTTCCGCTCCGGAGTCGGGGCTGGCCCCAGGGGCGGGTTGCGCGGGGGCCGCGTGCGGCTATCGCGCCGGCGACCTCGTGCTGGTCTTCGATGACCGTCCCGCGTGGGGTCTGTTCCGGGTGCGGGACGCCGGCGAGGCGACCCTGCGGCTCGAGCCGTTGGGCCCGGCCGCGACCGCCTTCGAGGCGGGGGCGGCGATCGCGCCGATCGACGTCCGTCACTACTACCTCGACGAGGAGCAGCGGCAGCTCCGGCGCTACGACGGATGGCGGGGGGACTTCCCGCTGCTCGACGGCGCGGCGGCGCTGGAGTTCCGGTTCTTCGGGGTCGCAGCCGGGGCCGCGGGGCCGTGCCGGGGCGAGGCTTCGGGCGCGCCGGGGGGCCGGTTGGAGGAGATTCCCCTGGAGCGCTTCACGGACGGACCCTGGTGCGGGCCGGCATGGTCGCCGTTCGACGGGGACCTGCTGCGGGTGCGGGCGATCGGTGTCGCCATTCGCATCGAGGGTGCGTCCGCCGGTCCCGTGTCGGCGCCGCGGCCGTTTGCCTCCGGTCCGGCTTCCGGCGGCGAGGGCGCCGACGGCTACCGCGCGGCCTTCGTGGTGGCGCCCCCGAACCTGCAGATGGCTGGCGGCCCGTGGTGAACCCCGTGTTGCGGCGAGAGCGGCGAGGCGCGCCCCCTGACCGGCGTGAGGGTGCATGTCGGGCATATGCAGCCGACGAACAACGTGGTCATGCGGCATGCGCCGTCGCTCGAATGCAGCGGAGCCCTTGCCACGGGCGGCCGGGACCCGTGCATCGCGGTGAGACGGGGAGCGCGCTCCTGGTGACGATGGCGGCGGGCGCCCTCGTGTCCGCGCTGGCCTCCGCCCTCGTCGCCGTCGTCATGATCGAGGAGGCGGTCGAGGCGAACCACCGGCGCGGGGTGCAGGCGTCGTACGCCGCCGACGGCCTGCTGGCGAGCGTGGCCGCGGAGCTGTCCCGCGCCTCCGATTGGGACGCGTTGGCGGTGGCCCCGGGTCCCGTCCTGAACGGTCCCGCGGTGGCGACCCTGCCGGACGGCTCGGTCGTCGACGCCGAGGCGGAGACCCGCGCTCTCGCGCGGGGCGGGCGCGGGCCCGGCGGCCCGGAGTGGCGCCTGGTCGCGCGGGGATGGCTCGGTGATCTCGCGGGTGGGCCGGACCGGGTTCCGCGGCTCTACCTGCTGGCGTGGCTCCGCCGCGGCCCCGCCGATCCCGACGCCGGCCCGTCCGGGGACGCGACCGGCCGCCTCGTGGTGCGGGCGGCCGCGTTCGGCGCCTTCCGCGTCGAGCAGGCCGTCGAGGCGACTCTCGTCCGAGATGTCGATAGCGGCATCGTCCGGGTGGCCGCCTGGAACATCGTGCGCTAGGGCTAGGGCCGGGAGCTTGCGGTGTGGGCCGGTGCGGACTCCTGGAGGATGGTTGGGCGCCCAGCGAAGCCGAAGGCGACGATTGGGCGGGCGGGTGGTCTGCGCCCTGGAACGGTGCGGGCTCGTTGGGGCGCCCGGCAGAGCCGAAGGCGGCGATGGGAGGTCTAGGCGCGCCCCCGGATCCCGATCGTGCCCAGGGCCCGCCGAATCTCCTTCTCGGTCACGTCGTCGACGATGACGGTGTCGCCGATGCCGCGCGGGAGGACGAAGTGCAGGCGTCCCGCGACGACCTTCTTGTCGCGCTGCATGGCCGCGAGCAGGTCCGGCGGCGACAGGTCCGTCACCGACGGCAGCGGCCCCATCCGCCCGATGAGCTCCTTCAGCGCGGCGTGGTCTCCCTTGGTCATCAGGCGGCGGTCGGCCGCGAGCCGGGCCGCCACCAGCATGCCGTACGCCACCGCCTCGCCGTGCCGGAGACGCCGGTACCGGGTGACCGCCTCGAGGGCGTGTCCGGCCGTGTGCCCGAAGTTCAGGATGCGGCGCCGGCCCCCCTCGCGCTCGTCGTCGGCGACCACCTCGGCCTTTATTCGACACGATGCGGCGACGATGTCCACCAGGAGCTCCGGCTTGCGCGCGAAGATCTCCGGCAGCCCGTCCGCGAGCCGGTCGAAGAGCGGCCGGTCGGCGATGACCCCGTACTTGACGACTTCATAGAGACCCGCGCGCAGCTCGCGGCGGGGCAGGGTGTCGAGCAGTTGGGGGTCGGCGATGACCGCGGCGGGGGGATGGAAGGCGCCGATCAGGTTCTTGCCGAGCGCGTGGTTGACCCCGACCTTGCCGCCGACGGCGCTGTCCACCTGCGCGAGCAGGGTGGTCGGCACGTGCACGAGGTCGACCCCGCGGAGATAGGTGGCGGCCGCGAACCCGGCGGTGTCGCCGAGCACCCCGCCCCCGACCGCGACGATCGTCGACTGCCGGTCCGCCCCGGCGCGGATCAGGGCCTCGTAGATGCGCGACACGGTGTGCAGGGTCTTCGAGCGCTCTCCGTCCGGCACGAGCAGGGGCTCGACCTTCGGCAACGCGGCCTCAATCGTCTTGCCGTGCCGGGCCCACACCGTCGGACTGGAGACGAGGAACCGCCGATCTCCGACCTCCGCCTCGGAGAGCCACCGGTCCATCGCGGCGGCGAGGCCGTGGGCCACGAAGATGGGGTAGGTCCGGGTTGCGCTCTCGACGTCGATGCGGGTCGGTTCCATGGAGGGGTCCGTCGTGTTCGCGGAGCCCGCGGCCCCGCCGGCCCGGCAGCCCGCGGCGGAGGGCCCCGCTGCATTCGAGCGGCGATGCATCGTCCCCCCGGCCTGCGGTGCTCGCCGGTTGCACATGGCCAGTACGCGCTCTCCTCACGCCTTGTCAGGCAAGGCGCCTCGGCGCTGTCGCTCCTCCGGGCGCGGTGCATCGCGGGGTTTCGCCGCAGGCTGCCAGAGCCGCAGAGTGGAATGGTAGGATAACAGTTTTGCCCGGAGGACCCGCCCCCGATGCCGGACAAGGACGCCGCGTTCGTCAAGGAGATCACCCCCCGGTCCGAGGATTTTTCCCGGTGGTACACGGACGTCATCCGCCGCGCCGAGCTCGCCGACTACTCGCCGGTCAAGGGCAGCATGGTCATCCGCCCGTACGGCTACGCCATGTGGGAGCTCATGCAGCAGGCCCTCGACCGGCGCATCAAGGCGACGGGGCACGTCAACGCGTACTTCCCGATGTTCATCCCCGAGGGGCTGCTCAAGAAGGAGGCCGCCCACGTGGAGGGGTTCGCCCCGCAGGTGGCCTGGGTGACCCACGGCGGCGACGAGAAGCTCGAGGAGCGGCTGGTGGTGCGTCCGACCTCGGAGGCCATCATCGGCACGATGTACTCGAAGTGGATACAGTCGTGGCGCGACCTGCCGGTGCTCATCAACCAGTGGGCCAACGTGGTGCGGTGGGAGAAGGTGACCCGCCTCTTCCTGCGTACCACCGAGTTCCTGTGGCAGGAAGGCCACACCGTGCACGAGACCGAGGAGGAGGCGCAGGCCGAGACCCTGAAGATGCTCGGCGTCTACAAGGACTTCTGCGAGACCGAGCTCGCGATGCCGGTGCTCGAGGGCCGCAAGACCGAGAGCGAGAAGTTCGCGGGGGCGGACAAGACCTACTCGATCGAGGCCCTGATGGGCGACGGGCGGGCCCTGCAGGCGGGCACGTCCCACAACCTCGGGCAGAACTTCGCCAAGGTCTTCGACATCACGTTCCAGGGGCGCGACAAGACGGTGCAGCACGGGTGGCAGACGTCGTGGGGGATGACGACGCGGCTCATCGGCGGGGTCATCATGACCCATGGCGACGACAGTGGCTTGATCCTGCCCCCGCGCATCGCGCCGCACCAGGTGGTCATCGTGCCGATTCCCCGGGGCGACTGGCGCGAGACGGTGCTGCCGCACGCCGAGCGCATCCGGGGCGAGCTCGAGGCCCGGGGCGTCCGCGTGATGCTCGACGACCGCGAGGAGCACTCGCCGGGCTGGAAGTACGCCGAGTGGGAGATGCGCGGGGTGCCGCTGCGCCTCGAGATCGGTCCCCGGGACATCCGGAACGAGCAGGTCATGCTGGTCCGCCGCGACACGCGCGACAAGACGCCGACCCCCATGGAAGGCCTCGCCGGCCGGATCGAGGAGCTGCTGGGCACGATCCAGCAGGCGCTGTTCGATCGGGCCGTCGCGTTCCGGGACGAGCACACGGTCAAGACCGCCGACCGGGCCGAGTTCGACGAGGTCCTGGAGGGCCGCCCCGGCTACGTGGTCGCGCCGTGGTGCGGCGCCGCCGGCTGCGAGGCGCAGATCAAGACGGCCACCCAGGCGACCATCCGGAATCTGCCGCTCGATCCTCGTCCTGCGTCCGGCAAGTGCATACAATGCGGGCGGCCGGGTCAGGTGGACGCGTTCTTCGCCAAGTCCTACTGAGGTGGGCTCCCATGGAACACCCGACTGCCATCGACCCCCGTGAGCACGCCGTCTACGCCCCCGACAAGATGGGCAAGAGCACCCTGTTCCGCTCGGAACGCGTGATGGTGGGGCTGAACGCGTTCGAGCCCGGCCAGTCCCACGCCCTCCACGCCCACGAGGACATGGACAAGGTCTACCACGTCGTCGAGGGGCGGGGCGTGTTCCTTCTCGCGGGCCGCGAGGTGCCGATGCAGGCCGGCGCGCTGCTCGTGGCCCCCGCCGGCGAGCCCCACGGCATCCGCAACCCGGGGCCGGACCGGCTCCTGGTGCTGTTGGTCCTCGCGCCCGCGCCGGGCCGGAACCCCCGCGCGACCTGATCCGTCGCGTCGGGAATCCCGCCGGCGCGCAACTTCCGCGGCGCCCGGCCCCGGACCCGAGGCCGGCGTTCAGTCGGCGTTCGCCGGCCTGGATGATTCCGCACCCGGGCCGGCCTAGGCCGGGCCGACGGCCATCGCGGGCAGCCCCCGCGGCCCGTTTCCAACCACCCCGGCAGGCATCAGGGGTCGTCGCCGGCCTGGATGATCCGCACCCAGGCCGGCTTGGGCCGGGCCGACGGCCATCGCGGGCAGCCCCCGCGGCCCGTTTCCAGCCACCCCGGCAGGCGTCAGAGGTCGTCGCCGCCCTGGTTCCTGGGCGCCACGAGCCAGGCGATGCCGATGCTCAGGCCGTAGAGCACCATCATCGGCGCCGCCATCATCGTCAGGGTGGCCGGATCCCCGGTCGGGGTCAGCACCGCGGCGATGATGAAGATGATGAGAATGGAGTACTTGGTGTTCCGTATCAGGTAGCGGGCGGTCAGCAGCCCGATCCGCGCCAGGAAGAACACCACCGTCGGCATCTGGAACACGACGCCGCAGGCGAGCGTCAACCGGACGTAGAGCGAGAACGTCGGCTGCAGCCGCGGCATGAACGTGACGTAGTCGGTCGAGAAGCTGCCCAGGAATATCCACGCCACCCGGAAGAGGATGTAGTGGGAGAAGAGGCATCCCCCGGCGAAGAACAGCGACGACAGGGTGACGAAGGGAATCGCGAACTTCTTCTCGTGGGCGTACAGGCCGGGGGCGACGAAGAGCCAGAACTGCGTGAGCACCACCGGCATCGCGACGATCAGCCCGACGAGGGCGGCGATCTTGATCGACAGGAAGAACGCCTCCGTCGGCTCGGTGAAGATGAAGCGGCTTTCCCCGCCTTCGACCTCGGGGAGGATCGCGTTCAGCGGCACCATGATGAACGCGGTGAGCTCCTCGTGGAAGAAGTACGCGGCGACGAACGCGATGAAGATGGCGCTGACCGACGTGATGAGCCGCCGGCGCAGCTCGTCGAGGTGGTCGAGGAACGACATCCGCCCGCCGGCGCCGTCCTCGTCGAGCTCCGGGCGCTCGTCGTCGGGCTGGGTCGCGAGCTGGGTTTCGGGGTCCGGCTCCGGGGAGTCGGGAACGGGGACCGCGGACGTGGCCATGGTTTCGATCGATCAGACCGTGCCGGGCTGCTCCTGGTGCGGGTCGGTCGCGGCGGCGGCCGGGGTCGGCGCGGGTGCGGTCGCGGCGGCCTCGTTCGCGGCCGCGGCTTCCGGGTCGAACTCCTGTCCCAGGGTGTTGGGCACCGGGTCCGGGTCGCGGGTGTTCGCGGGGGCCGGGGTGGGCGCGGGAGCCGGGGCGGGCGCGGGCCTGGCGGCTTCGCGCCGGACCTGCTCCTCCACGTGGATCTCGTCCTCGAGGGTATGGCGGAGATCGTTCGACGCCCGCTTGAACTCGCCCAGGCTCTTGCCGATCGAGCGGCCGAGCTCCGGCAGCTTGCGCGGCCCGAACACCATCAGGGCGATGACCAGAATGACGACCAACTCCATCGTTCCGATCGAACCGATCATGATCGCGCTCCTTGCTGCGGGCGAGCCGATGACGCCGACACGGTCGGGCGGCGGTATCGGCGACGGCGTGACACGAGTCCCAGTCTCGACATTGCAGGAACGAGCCGGTCCGGCGGCCTACGCGGCCCGAGCGCCATCAAGGCGACGACCAGGAGGGCGATCAAGTCCATCATCCCGATCGAGCCGATCACGGTCGCTCTCCTCAGGCCGCGGGCGAGCCGGCGACGCCAACATGGTCGGCGGCAGGATTGGCGGCAGTGTGACACACAATCCCAGACTCGCCATTATAGGAACGAGCCGCCGGAACGGTCAAGCTGAGGGCCTCGCGGTTCCTGGTGCAAGTCGTTCCTGTACAGTGTGTTAACTGCCCACGACGTCCCCATCGCGGATGACGCCGGGCGGCGGTTCCCGGTCCGAGCCCGCCAATCGTCGCCTTCGACTCCGCCTGGCGCCCAACCAAGCCTGCAGGGAGTCTGCGCCTCCTCCGGAGTCCGCGCCGTTCCACGGCGCCGACTCCTGGCGCGGGCGGGCCGGCTCCCCCGCCCGTCCTCCCTGGCAGCCGGCGTCGATTGGTGCGGCATCCCGCCCGGTTTCTGTTAGCATCTAGCCATGACTGGAAGGCGAACTCTCACGATGGCGGTGGCGGTCGTGGTCGGGTCCGCGGTGTTGGGCGGATTCTTCGGGGGGCGCGTGCTGGCGGGCCAGGACCGCCTCGACGAGCAGTACGAGGTGTTCTCGACGGCCCTCGCGGCGGTCGAGACCACGTACGTCGGCGAGGTCGATTCCGAGCAGCTCGTCTACCGGGCGACGGCGGGCATGCTGCAGCGGCTCGACCCGCACTCGAACTTCATGGACCCGCGCAACTACGCCCGCCTCCGCGAGCGGCAGGGGGGGCGCTACTACGGGCTCGGCATCTCCATCAACGTCATCAACGGCGACATCACGGTGATGAGCCTCTTCGAGGGGTCGCCGGCGTACCGCCGGGGCATCCGGCGCGGCGACGTCATCGCCCGCATCGAGGGCGAGGACGCCAGCGGCATCACCAGCGACGACGCCGTCCGGCAGCTCCGCGGTCCCAAGGGCAGCACCGTCACGGTGTCCATCCGGCGGCGGGGCTACGACGAGCTCATCGATCTCGAGGTCGAGCGGGACGAGATCCACATCCCCACGGTCCAGGCGGCGTTCATGATCGACGACGTCACCGGGTACGTGCTCCTGGGCGACTTCTCGGAGACCAGCTCGCGCGAGCTGCGGCAGGCGCTCCGGAAGCTGGACGGCCTCGGGATGGAGCAGTTGCTGCTCGACCTGCGGGACAACCCCGGCGGGCCGCTCGACCAGGCCATCCGGGTGTCGAACCAGTTCCTGCCGCGGGGCGAGCTCATCGTCTATACCCGCGGCCGGATTCAGAACTCCGACCAGGACTACAACGCGCGCGAGGACGGCGGCCACGTCGACATCCCCCTCGTCGTCCTGGTCAACCGCCAGAGCGCGAGCGCGGCCGAGATCGTGTCCGGGGCGGTCCAGGACCACGACCGCGGGCTCATCGTCGGCGAGACGACGTTCGGCAAGGCGCTGGTGCAGTCGGTCTACCGGGTGGGCCGCGAGGCCGGCCTCGCGCTGACGACGGCGCGCTACTACACGCCGAGCGGGCGCATGATCCAGCGGCCCTGGGACGGGACCTTCGACGAGTACCTGACCTACGCGCTGCGCGACCAGGAGCAGGCCGAGCCCGACCCGAGCGAGCGGCGGCTGACCGACGGCGGCCGCGAGGTGTACGGGGGCGGCGGCATCGAGCCCGACCGCCACCTCGCCGGGCCCATCGAGGGGTTCGATCCCTCGCGGTTCGGACGTCTGCTGTTCGCGCGGCAGGAGTTCGCCACGTTCGCCGAGCGCTTCTCGGCCGAGGGCGACACCCGCATCGAGGACCAGGGCGAGGGCCGCCAGCGGCTCGCGCCGGGCTACGCCATCGACGACGCCATGATGGGCGCGTTCCGTGCTCAGCTCGAGGAGCGGGGACTGACCATCGACGACGAGGCGTTCGACGCGGACATCGTCTTCATCACGGCGATGATGCGTTACGAGATCGATCTGGCCCTCTTCAGCGTGGAGGAGGCGCGCCGCAACCTGGTCGACGCCGATCCGCAGGCGCAGCTCGCCCTGAGCCTGTTTCCCGAGGCGGAGCGCCTGCTGCGGCGGTCGCGGCGGGGCGGCGCCGCGGTGGCGGCGGGCCAGTAGGCGTTCGCGCCGCCACGGAGCCGCACGCGACGATTGGCGGCGAGGCGTTCGCGCCGCACACGCGGCGATCGGCGGGCGACCGGTAGCCGGCACCGAGTCTCTTGCCCGCCGGACGCGCTCCTGGTACACTGCCGGCGAGCCGTCCCATCACTTGGCGCGGGCGGCTCGTGACGGCGTTCGCAGAGCGTCGGTCTTTTCGTAGCGTTCCCAGCCGCTCGAAAAGGGGTGATATCCGTCCCCCGTTTTCGGGCGGCTGTTTTGGTGTACGGCGGCATCTCCATGAGACTGCAGCAGATCGCCATCTCCGGGTTCAAGAGCTTCCCCGAACGGGCCAACCTGGTGTTCGACGACGGCGTGACCGCCATCGTCGGCCCCAACGGCTGCGGCAAGAGCAACGTCATCGACGCCATCACCTGGGTCCTCGGCGAGCAGAGCGCCAAGAGCCTGCGCGGCGAGCGCATGGAGGACGTCATCTTCGCGGGAAGCGACGCCCGAAAGCCCATCGGCACGGCCGAGGTCAAGCTGTACCTCGCCCAGGTGGCGGCCGCGCCGGGACAGGTCGGCGGCCCCGATCCTGACCTGCGCAGGGTGTCCGCGCCGCCCGCGGTGGGCGCTGCCGCCCCGCCGTCGGCTGTGGCGGCCGCGCCGGGACAGGTCGGCGGCCCGGATCCCGACCTGCGCAGGGTCTCCGCGCCGCCCGCCGCCGACCCGCCGTCGGACGACGCGGACATCGACGACCTCCTGCCGCTCATCACACGCGACATCGAGGTCGGCCGCCGCCTCTACCGGTCGGGCGAGAGCGAGTACCTGATCGACGGCCGGATCTGCCGCCTGCGGGACATCCAGGACCTGCTGATGGACTCGGGGGTCGGCGTCAAGGCCTACGCGGTGATCGAGCAGGGCAAGATCGGCCAGATCCTGGGCGCACGGCCGACGGAACGGCGGCAGCTTCTCGAGGAGGCGGCCGGCGTCACCAAATACAAGAGCCGACGGCGGGCGGCCGAGCTCAAGCTCGACGGGGCCCGGCAGAACCTGACGCGGGTCGACGACATCATCTACGAGGTCGAGAAGCAGCGGCGGTCGCTCAAGCGCCAGGCGGCCAAGGCCCGCCGCTATCGGCGGCTGCGCGAGGAGCTGCGGCGGTGGGAGACGCTGGGTTTCGCACGGCGGCGCCGCGTGCTCGTCGCGGACCTCTCGTCCGCCCGCACCCGGCTCGAGGCGGCGCGCGAGGTCGAGGAGGCGGCGGCGGCGCGGGTGGCGGCGGTCGAGGGAAACCGCGAGCGCTGCCGGATAGAGCTCACGGAAGCCGAGAGCGCGGCCACGGGCAGCCGGGACGCCGCCCACGCGCTCGACCTCGCGGTCGAGCGGCGCCAGCAGCAGTTGACGTTCGACCGCCGGCAGATCGAGACGCTGGCCGGCTCGCTCGGCGAGATCGCGGGCGAGATCGAGGCCCTGCGGGCGCGGCGGGATCCGGCCCGGAGCGAGCTCGAGACCCAGATCGAGGAGGCGCGCCGCTGCGGGGCCGAGCGCGACGAGGTCGGGGCGGGCCTGCAGGCCCGGGAGGACGAGCTCGCGCAGGCCCAGCGCGCGCTGGACGGGCTCGAGGGCGACGTCGAGGCGGCCCGGAGCGAGGTGTTCGCGGCCGTGAACGCGGCCACCGCGCTGCAGCACGCCATCGAGCACGCGTCGGCCAGCCACGGGAAGCTGGGAGAGTCCCTGACCAAGCTCGACGCCGAGGCCGCGGACCTCGCCATCGAGTCCCGGGAGATCGAGGCCGAGGGGGCGCGCCTCGACGCCGCGGAGCGCGAGACGAAGGCGGCCCTCGAACGGGTCCGCTCGGCCTGCACCGAGCGGGAGGCCGAGCTGGCCTCCGTGCGCCGCGACCGCGAGGGGCTCGAGCGCGACCTGCGCGGGCGCGAGCAGGGGCTGGCGGGCCTGACCGGCCGGCTGACCTCGCTGCGCGACCTCGAGGCGACCCGCGCCGGCTACACCGAAGCGGCGCGGCTGCTGCTGTCGGCCGAAGGGGCGGGGGTGCGCCACCTCGGCTCGGTGGCCGACCACCTGGAGGTGGCGCCGGGCCGTGAGCGGGCGGTCGAAGCCTGTCTCGGCGATCTCCTGCAGCACGTCGTCGTCCCGTCCCGGTCCGATGCCGAGGCGGGCATCTCTTTCGTGCGCGGCCGCGCCGCCGGCCGCGTCGGCTTCGTGGTGGCGGACGCCGCCGGCCGGGCGGCCCGCGTTCCCGCGGCCCCGACGGATGCCGTCGAGTCGGTGGCCGGCGTGGTCGACGTCGCCGGTCCGGGTGCGGACGCCGTCGCCGCCGCCATCGCCGGCCACTGGCTGGCGCCGGCTTTCGACGCGGCGGCGGCGGCGGCCGGGCTCACCGATGCGCCGGTGGCCACCCCCGAGGGCGATGTGTTCCGCGGGGCGGGGCGGGTGGCCGGCGGCGACAGGGCGGAGGCGCTCGGCATTCTCGCCACCAAGCGTGAGATTCGCGAGCTCGAGACCCGGATCGCGGCCGAGGAAGCCGTGGTCGAGGATCTCGCCGCCGCCATCGGCGAGCGCGATGCGAAGCTCGCGGCGGCCGAGACCGCCCTCGGCGAGCTGCAGCAACAGCGGCATCAGCACGAGAAGACCGCGCTGGGCCACGACATGCAGCGGACCGCGGCGGCGGAGGCGTCGCGGCGGCTCGTTCGGAAGCAGGAGCTCATCGACACCGAACGTCGCACGCTGGGTGAGGAGCGCGCCGGCCTGGAGGCACGCCGCGACGAGGCCCGCGCCTCCATAGAGCGGCTCGAGGGCGAGCAGCGCGTCGCCGACGAGCGGCTGGCCGCGGCGCAGCGCCGGGTGTTCGACGGGCGGGAGTCGATCGAGCGCCTGCGGCGCGAGGTGGCCGAGGTGAAGGCCGGGCACGCGGCGCTCGTCGAGCGGGCCTCCGCGCTCGAGACCGGCGTCGCGCGCATCGAGCGCGCCAACCGCGAGCTCGAGGAGCGGGTCGAGCAACGCAGCGCCGAGCACGCGCGGGTCGCCGCCGCGCGGGAAGCGCTGATCGCCTCGGTGGCCGAGTCGGAGGGGCAGCTCGACGGCGAGGTCGTGAAGTTGTCCGCCCTGCGGGAGGACGTCCGTGCGGCCGACGAGCAGGTCCTCGACCTGCGCGGCCGCCTCGAGACCGAGGACGCCGCGGCGCGGGAGGCGCGCGCCGCCCTCGAGGAACGCCGCGGCGAGGCGGCGGCGATCGATCTCTCTCGCGCCACCGCCGAGCGCGATCTCGACCACCTGGCGGAGACGTGCCGGGACACCCTGCAGTCGACCCTCGACGAGGTCTCGGCGCGGGCGGAGCAGATCGAGCGGGACGGCCTCGCCGACGCGGGCCGGGTCGCCGGCGAGCCGGACGAGGAGGGCGAGCCGGGGGAGGACCGCGAGGCCTCGGAAGGCGGCGACGAGGCGGCCGCCGCCCCCGCGGAGGGGACCGCAGCAGGGCCGGGGGCCGGGTCAGCCGGCGCGGGCGAGGCGGCGGTCGACATCGAGGAGACCACGGCGCGCCTGCGGGAGAAGATCGAGCGCCTCGGGCCGGTGAACATGATGGCCATCGAGGAGTTCGACGACCTCGACGAGCGCTACGACTTCCTGACCGCGCAGCGGAAGGACCTGGTGGAGTCGATCGACGCCACCGTCGACGCCATCGCCCGGATCAACAGGACGACGCGCGAGCGGTTCCGCGAGGCGTTCGACGCCATCAACACCCATTTTCAGCAGACCTTCTCCACCCTGTTCGGCGGCGGCCGGGCGGGGCTCGTCCTGCTCGACGAGACCGATCTGCTGGAGAGCGGCATCGACATCATCGCCCAGCCGCCCGGCAAGCGCCTGCAGAGCATTCAGCTCCTGTCGGGGGGCGAGAAGGCGCTGGCCGCCATGGCCCTGATGTTCGCGATCTTCAAGTTCAAGCCGAGCCCGTTCTGCCTGCTCGACGAGATCGACGCGCCCCTCGACGAGGCCAACATCGGCCGCTTCGTCGAGATGCTGCGGGGGATGCAGTCGGAGACGCAGTTCATCCTCGTCACCCACAACCGCAAGACGATGGAGATCGCCGATCGTCTCTACGGGGTGACGATGGAGGAGCCGGGGGTCTCGAAGCTGGTCTCGGTGCAGTTGTCGGCGTAGGGGCCAGGAGTCTGCGCCGTAGAACGGCGCGGACTCCTGGAGGGTTGGTTGGGCGCCAAGCGGAGCCGCAGGCGAGGATTGGCGGGCTAGCTCGGCTGGCGCTCCCGCCGGTTGCCGGCCTCCGGCGCGCCGGCCGGCTTGTCGAGCAGCGCCTTCCGGCTCAGCCGGATCTTGCCCGACGGGTCGACGTTGATCACCTTCACGAGCACCTGCTCGCCTTCCTTGAGCTCGTCCCGCACGTCCTTGACGCGGTAGTGCGCGATCTCCGAGACGTGCAGGAGGCCGTCGACGCCCGGCAGCACCTCGACGAAGGCCCCGAAGTCGGTGATGCGCTGCACCGTGCCCAGGTACGACTTGTTGAGCTCCGGGGTCGCGGTGAGCTCCTCGATGATCGAGAGCGCGCGCTGGGCCGACTCGTCGTCGTTCGACGCCACGTTGACGGTGCCGTCGTCCTCGACGTCGATGCGCACTCCGGTCCGCTCGATGATGCTGCGGATGGTCTTGCCGCCGGGCCCGATGACGTCGCGGATCTTGTCGACGGGAATCTTGACGGTGACGATGCGGGGGGCGAAGGTCGAGATGTTCGAGCGGGGGTCGGGGAGGGTGGCGCGCATGCGCTCGAGGATGTGCAGCCGGCCCGCCCGGGCCTGCTCGAGCGCCTCCCGCATGATGGCGGGGGTGATGCCGCCGATCTTGATGTCCATCTGCAGGGCGGTGATGCCCGACGCGGTGCCGGCGACCTTGAAGTCCATGTCGCCGTAGTGGTCCTCGGCCCCGGCGATGTCGCTGAGCACGGCGTGGCGCCCCGTGGCCTCGTCGACGATCAGGCCCATGGCCACCCCGGCCACCGGCGCCGCGAGGGGGACGCCGGCGTCCATCATGGCCAGCGTGCCGCCGCACACCGAGGCCATCGACGACGACCCGTTCGACTCCAGGATGTCGGAGACCACGCGTACCGTGTAGGGGAACGCCTCTTCGCCGGGCAGCACCGGCAGCAGGCTGCGCTCGGCGAGGTTGCCATGGCCGATCTCGCGCCGGCCCGGGCCCCGCAGGAACTTGACCTCGCCCACCGAGAACGGCGGGAAGTTGTAGTGCAGCATGAAACGGCGGTACATCTCGCCGTCGACCAGCTCGACCTTCTGCTTGTCGTCGGCGGTGCCGAGGGTCGCGGTGACCAGGGCCTGCGTCTCGCCGCGGGTGAACACGGCCGAGCCGTGGGTGCGCGGCAGCATGCCGACGTCGGCGGTGATGGTCCGGATCTCGTCGAACTTGCGGCCGTCCAGCCGTTGGCCGCGTTCGAGGACCTCGTCCCGCAGCACCCGCTCCTTCAGGCCCTTGAAGACGGTCTTGACGTCGCCGCGGCGCTCCGCGTCGTCGTCCGGCAGGGTCGCCAGGTGGTCGTCGAGCACGCGGTCGACGGCGGCGTAGCTCTCGAGCTTGTCGCGGATGCGCATGGCCTCCGCCAGCGGGCCGAGCAGCGCGCTCTCCGTCTCGCTGACGACATCGGGGGCCAACGCCCTCGTCTCGACGTCGAGCTTGGGCTTGCCGGCCGCCTCGGCCAGCTTGTCGATCTGGTCGATGATGCCGCGGATGGCCTCGTGGCCGGCGTCCAGCGCGTCGATCATCTCCGCTTCCGAAAGCTGCTGCGCCCCGGCCTCGACCATGACGAGGGCATCCCGGCTGCCCGCCACCACCAGGTCCAGCCGCCCCCGCCGGCGCTGGTCGTAGGTCGGGTTGATGATGATCCGGCCGTCGAGCATGCCCACCCGGACCGCCGCGATGGTCGCCGCCATCGGTATCTCGGAGGCGGCGAGGGCGGCCGAGGCCCCGGTCAGGGCCAGGACGTCCGAGTCGTTGTCGGTGTCGGCGGAGATGACGAAGGCCACGACCTGCGTCTCGCGGTGCCAGCCGGCGGGGAAGAGCGGCCGGATCGGCCGGTCGATCAGCCGGCTCGTCAGCACCTCCTTCTCCGGCGGCTTGCCCTCGCGCTTGAAGAACCCGCCGGGGATGCGCCCCGAGGCGTAGGTGTTCTCCCGGTAGTCGACGGTAAGCGGGAGGAAGTCGATCCCCTCGCGCTCACCGGGCGCGTAGCACGCGGTGACGAGGACCATGGTGTCGCCGTACCGGACCACCACCGAGCCGTTCGCCTGCCGGGCCAACCGGCCGGTCTCGAGGGTCAGGGGACGACCGCCGACATTCACTTCGCCTGAAAACATGATTGCACTCCAGTGCGCGCCGAACGGCGGGAGAGGGGCGAGGGGGAAGAACCGGCAGCGAGACCGGGGCCGTCTCCGCCTACTTGCGAAGCCCCAGCCGCCGAATCAGGTCGGTATAGCGCCCCGAGTCCTTCGACTTGAGGTAGTCTAGGAGCCGTCGCCGCTGTCCGACCAGCTTCAGCAGCCCGCGGCGCGAGTGGTGGTCCTTTGCGTGGATCTTGAAGTGCTCGGTCAGATAGCTGATGCGCTCGCTCAACAGAGCGACCTGCACCTCGGGCGAGCCGGTGTCCGTCTGATGAACTCGATACGAACCGATGAGCTCGGTCTTCTGATCCTTCTGTAGCACCACTGCCGATCACTCCGGTCTGGGGTCAAGCTGCCAACGATACAGGAGGTGGCTCAGCAGTCCCGTGCTCCAAGCCGCAATCGTCCACGACGATCTCATCCCTCTGGTCAACCGAGCAATCCTACACTAGAACGATCTTGGGATGCAAAAGCCCGCCCGAGACGGGCTCGGCGACGGCCAGGAGCCGGCCGCCGGCGTCCAGCACCCTGATCCGCTCGCCCGGACCCAGCCTCCCGCCGCTCGCCGCCCGGAAGGCCGCGCCTGCGCCCCACCTCGCGGCCCGACCGACCCGGCCGGAAGCCGGTGCCGTTCCGCCGCGCACGCTCTCGTCCGACGCGATGTCCGAGGGGCCGAGCAGGTTGCCGTGCGCGGCCCGGCGCGCCCCCCGTTCGGTGACGACGACGCCCCGCAGCTCCGGCAGCGCCTCGCCGGGCGGGATGAGGCGGTCCGCCGCGGCGGGCCCCTCCTCGACGAGCCGGGCCAGCGGCACCGCGTCGTCCAGGGTGAACCGGCCGTGCCGTTCGCGCCGCAGCGTCTCCAGGCATCCCCCGCAGCCCAGCTTCTCGCCGAGGTCCCTCGCCAGCGCCCGCACGTAGAAGCCGCTCGAGCAGGCGATGCGGCACCGCACCCGCGACCCGTCGACCGACAGCACCGCCAGACTCTCGACGGTGACGCGGACCGGCTCGGGCGCGGCCGGGCGCCGGCGCCGGGCCAGCTCGTACGCCCGCACCCCCTCGATCTTCTTGGCGGACACCGCCGGAGGCCGCTGCAGGTGGGAGCCGACGAAGCCGGCCGCGGCCGCCTCGACGGCCCGGGCCGACGGCGGCGCGGCCGGCGCATCGCCGCCGGCGGCGTCCCGCCCGCCGATGACCTCGCCGCCGACGTCGTCCGTATCGGTCGACAGGCCCAGCCGAACCACGGCGTCGTACTGCTTCCCGGCGCCCGAGAACAGCGGGGCGAGCCGGGTGGCCCGCCCCACCACGAGGGGCAGCACCCCGGTCGCCAGCGGATCGAGGGTGCCGAGATGCCCCACCTTCCGGCACCGGAGAGCGCGCCGCGCGACCGCCACGACGTCGTGAGACGTCGGGCCGGCGGGCTTGTCGACGACCAGGACGCCGGCCGGGGCCTGCGAGGTGCTCACGCCGGCCGGGACTCCGCAATCGCGGCGGCCACCTGGTTCACGAGCCGGGCCCGAACGTCGGCGGCCGGGTTCTCGACGGTCAGCCCCGCCGCGTTGCGGTGTCCGCCGCCGCCGAACGACACCGCGACGCGCCGGACGTCGATGTCGTCCTTCGACCGCAGGCTGACGCGCAGGCCGGCGCCGAGGGCCTTCAGCAGGATCACCGCCTTGACGTCGCCGGCGGCCAGGGGCAGGTTGACGACGCCCTCGAGGTCGTCCGCCTCGCAGCCGGTCTCCCGCAGCATCGCCTCGTCGACGGCGAGGACCGCGATGCGGCCGCCGGCCTCGAGCTGCATCCGGTCGAGCACCCGCCCCGTCAGCCGCAGCCGCCCCAGGCTGCCGTTGTCGAACACGCGCGCGGCGACGGCCGCCGCGTCGACGCCGGTGTCGGCGATGCGGCGGCAGATGTCGAACGTGCGGGCCGTGATGTTGGCGTGCCGGAACGATCCGGTGTCGGTGAGGATGGCGACGTAGACGTTGGTGGCGATGGACGGCGTCAGCGTCGCGCCCAGGGCCTCGATGAGCTCGAACACCAGCTCGCCGCACGCGCACGCCGACTCGTCGCACCAGTTGACGGCGCCGTACCCGGTGTTGCCGGCGTGGTGGTCGATGTTGACGACGGACCGGCCCGCGAGGCCGGACACCTCGGTCCGGCCGAGGGTGCCGCACTCCAGGACGACCGCGGTGTCCGCGCCGTCCTCCACCGACCCGGCCACCTCGATCGCGGCGGCCCCCGGGAGGAACGCGTAGCGGGCCGGTGGCGGGTCGGCGTTGACGAGCCGGACCTCCTTGCCGAGCTGGATCAGCGCCTCGGCCAGCGCGAGCTGGGAACCGAGCGAGTCGCCGTCCGGCCGCGCGTGCGAGGTGACGAGAAAGCGGGTGCCGTCGAGCAGGCGGTCCCGAACCCGGGCGCGTTCAGCAGGGGGTCTGGTCATTCGGGGACGTCGGGCGAATCGGGCGGTCCCGGCGGCGCCGACTCGTCGAGGCGCAGCTCCTCGAGCACGTGCGCGATCCGCTGCTCCCGCTCGATCGAGTCGTCGTGCACGAAGGTCAGATCCGGCACGTGCCGGAGGCGGAGCCGGCGGCCGAGCCCGCCGCGCAGGAACGACGCCGCGCGGCGCAGGCCGCGGCCGGCCTGCCGGCGCTCCGCCGCGTCGCCGGGGGTCGTGTAGTACACGCGCGCGTGCTGCAGGTCTCGGGTCATCCGGACGTGGGTCACGGTGACGAGCGCGAGCGCGGGGTCGGAGGCCGACGTTCGCAGCAACGCGCACAGCTCGGCGCGTACCTGCTCGCCGACGCGTTCGGGACGGGAAGAGGTCATGGACGTGGTCTTCGGGAGGGCCCGGCCGCCGCTTCGGGGGGCGGCGCGGCTCAGAGCAGCCACTCCACCTCGCTGCGCACGATCAGTCCCGGCTCGATGCGATCGATCTCGGTGAGGACGCCTTCGAGGACGCGTTCGGTGACCTCCCGGTCGACGCCGACGGCAACCACCCCGAGGCCCGCGCGCTGGTGCAGATCGTGATGGTCGACCTCGGCGAGCCCCACGTTGAGGCGCCGCACCCGGTCCTTCAGCCGCCGGAGCGTGGCGCGCTTGTCCTTCAACGAGCGCGCGCCGGCCAGATGCAGCTCGATCGAGAGCAGTCCGACGATCATCGGTACCGGCGCGATCTCGTGGAAGCGGTGGCGTCGGCAGCCCGCGAGAGAGCCGCGGGTGACTGCTGCACGGCCATCGACCAAGGGTCAGGGCTGCCCGGGAAGTCACCTCGAAGCGGAGGTTCCCCGGGCAGAAGCACTACGTCCTTCGACTCGAGTCGGCCCTCGGAAGACCACGACGTGACGGACCACTACACGGTGGCCGCGATCGTCTCCGTCGAGAACACCTCGATCACGTCGCCGACCTTGATGTCGGCGTATCGTTCGAAGGCGATCCCGCATTCCAGGCCGTTCTTGACCTCGTTCACGTCGTCCTTGAACCGGCGGAGCGAGCCGATGCGGCCCTCGTGGACGACGACGTTGTCACGCAGCAGCCGCGCCTGCGTCTCGCCCGACCGGCTGATCTTGCCCTCGACCACGAGGCAGCCGGCCGCGGCGCCGAACTTCGGCACCTTGAACACGTCCCGCACCTCCGCCTGGCCGATCTGCACCTCCTTGATCGTCGGCTCGAGGAGGCCGGCCATCGCCTTCTTGATCTCCTCGGTGACGTCGTAGATGACGCGGTGGAGGCGGATGTCGATGTGCTCGCGCTCGGCCATGGCGGCCGCGTTGCGGTCGGGGCGGACGTTGAACCCGACGATGACCGCGTTGGACGCCGCCGCGAAGACCACGTCCCCTTCGTTGATGGCGCCGGCCCCGCTGCTGATCAGCCGCACCTTGACGCGTTCGTCGCCGAGCTTGCTCAGGGCGTCGGCGAGGACCTCGGCCGAGCCCTGCACGTCGGCCTTGACGATGATCGGCAGCTCCCGCGTGCCGCCCTCGGCAATCTGCTGCTGCAGCGATTCGAGGGTCAGGCGGCCGCCCTTCTCGCCCAGGGTCTTCTCCTTGGCCTGACCCTGGCGCAGCATCGCGATCTGCCGGGCCTTGGCGGCGTCCGCCACCGCCTGGAACGTGTCGCCGGGCTGCGGCAGCCCGGTCAGCCCCAGGACCTCGGTGGGGCTCGACGGGCCGGCTTCCTTCTGCGGCTGGCCGCGGTCGTCGATCAGGGCGCGGACCTTGCCGACGATGGGGCCGGCGATGAAGTTGTCGCCGATGCGGAGGGTGCCGTCCTTGACGAGGATGGTGGCCACCGGCCCGCGGCCCCGGTCGATCTTGGCCTCGAGCACCGTCCCGCTCGCGCTGCGCTTGGGGTTGGCCTTGAGCTCGCCGAGGTCGGTGACCAGCAGGATCATCTCCAGCAGGAGCTCGAGGTTCTTCTGCTGCTTGGCCGACACCTCGACGGTGACCGTCTTGCCGCCCCAGTCCTCCGGCGTCAGGTCGAGCTCGGACAGCTCCGTCTTGACACGCTCCGGGTTCGCGTTCGACTTGTCGATCTTGTTGATGGCGACGATGAGGGGGACGTCGGCGGCCTTGGCGTGGTCGATGGCCTCGCGCGTCTGGGGCATGACCCCGTCGTCGGCGGCCACGACGAGGACCACGATGTCGGTGACCCGCGCGCCGCGCGCCCGCATCAGGGTGAACGCCTCGTGGCCGGGGGTGTCGAGGAAGACGATCTTCCGCCCGCTGATCTCCACCGAGTACGCGCCGATGTGCTGGGTGATGCCGCCCGCCTCCCGCTCGGCGACCCTCGAGTCGCGAATGGCGTCGAGCAGGGTCGTCTTGCCGTGGTCGACGTGCCCCATCACGGTGACGACGGGCGCCCGCGACGAGAAGTCCTCGTCCTGGGCGGCGGTGGTCTCGACCTCCAGCATCTCCTCCTCGAAGGAGCGCATCTCGACGTCGGCGCCGAACTCGCGCGCCACCATCGTCGCCGTCTCGGTGTCGAGCGTCGTGTTGATGGTCATCATCAACCGGCGCTCGATGAGCTTCTTGAGGACGTCCTTGGCCCGCAGCTCCAGCTTCTCGGCGAGGTCCTTGACGGTCATGCCCTCGGCGAGCGAGATCGTGCGCGTGATCGGCGGCGGGGGCGCCGGCGTGAACGGGGTCGACGGGCGGGGCGGCCGCCGCTTCCTCCCGCCGGGGGGCCGCGGCGGCGGCCGGTACGCGGGCCGGTATCCCACGGCGGGCGCGGCGGGCCTGGCCCCGGGCGAGCGGACCGGCTGCGAGGGCAGCGGCCGGGGGCCGCCCAGCGGGGCGCTCGGCCGCGACGGGGCCGGCGCGATGGGCCGCGACCCGGGCCTCGGGCGCGGCGGGGCGGCCGGGCGGGCCGCCAGCGGCGGGCCCGGCCGACGGGTCGGGCCCGGCGGCGCCTTCGGCGGCGGCGGCGGGATGGTCTTCGGCGTCAGCGACGGGGCCTGCTCCTCGATGCGGAGCCTGAGTGTCGAGGGCACCAACCGTCCCGTCGGGCGTACCCCGCCGGTCGAAGGCCGCGCCGCTACGGCGGCGGCCGCGGCCCTCGGGGCCGGTGCCTCCGGCCGCGGCGCCGCCGGCGCCGGCTCGGCCACGGTGGCCGCCGCGGCGGGGACGGCCGGTGTCTCCGCGGTGGCGGGGGAGGCCGGTTCGGCCGGTGCCGCCGCCGGCTCGATCGGTGCCGCCGGCTCGACCTGCGCCGCCGGCTCGACCTCGACCGGTGGTGGTTCGGCTGCGACGGGCGGCTCGACCTCGACGGCCGGGGACTCGGCCGGGGGCTTCGGCGCCGGCGCCTCGACCGGCTCGACCGGTGACCTCTCGGCGGCGGGCTCGACGACGGCCGGGCCCGCGGGGGCGGCCGGTTCGGCGGCGGGCCGGGTTGCCGCGGCGGGCGCAGGGGCCGCCGCCTCGGGCGGCTCGGCCGCCGCGGGGACGCGGGCCGCCGGCGGCGCGGCGGCGGGAGCCGTCCGCAACGTCGGCGGCGCGGCGGCGGGGGCCGTCCGCAACGCGGGCTGCCCGGTGGTGGGAGCCGTCCGCAACGTCGGCTGAGCCGTCCGCAACGTCGGCGGCGCGGCGGCGGGGGCCGTCCGCAACGCGGGCTGCCCGGTGGTGGGAGCCGTCCGCAACGCCGGCTGAGCCGTCCGCAACGTCGGCGGCGCGGCGGCGGGAGGCGTCCGCAACGCCGGCGGCGCGACGGCGGGAGGCGGCGCGGCCGGGACCGCGGCCGGGGTCTCGTCCGACTCCGCGGCGGCCGGGGGAGGCGCGGGGGGACGCGGCGACTTCACGAGTCGGGGCGGACCCAGTCTCGGCCGCAGGGCCGGTTCCGGCGCCTTGGCGGTCCTGGCGCCCTTGCGGCCGGAAGAGGCGGAGGTTCCGGAGAACAGGCGTCCTCCCGGCAGGTTCAGGTTACGCTCGCGGGCGATGCGCTTGGCGAACTCCCGGGCGACGATCTCTTCGATGGTGCTCGATGCACTCTTGACTTCGATGCCGTGTTCGCGGCCAAGGAGGTCGATCACCTCCTGGCTCGGTATCCCGAGCACCTCGGCGACCTTGTAGATCCGGATCGTTGCCAAAGTCTGTCCTCTGTCTTCGGTGTCCGCGCGTTCCCGTTCGCCGCTTCCCGTCCGGGACGGGAGCGGGCCGTCCGTCACCGGCCGAGCCGGGCGTCCTCATTCGCCGCCCGGGGCGTCGTGACCGGGCTCGGCGGCGTTTCCGTCGTTCCCCGCCACCGGGGCCAGCTCGAGACCCGGGTCTTCGACGGCGGGGACGGCGACCGGCTCGATGCCGTCCTGGGGCACCGCCTCGGTCACGCCGGTGCCCACGGCCCCGCCCGCCGCCATGGTGGCCGCCTCCGCATCCAGGCGGAGCGCCTCGGCCGCGCCTTCCGAAACGCCGAGCACGTTGCTCAGCTCGGCCGCCGAGGCCGAGATCATGCTCTCCACGGTCTCGATGCCGGCCGCGTTGAGCTTCTCCACCATGGCCTGATCGAGCCCGGGCACCGACAACGGCGCCGGCTCGACCCCCAGCTCGTCGAACTGCGCCTCGACCTCCCGGCGTTTCTCTTCCTCGCTCTTGATGTCGATCTTCCAGCCCGCGAGCTTGGCCGCGAGCCGAACGTTCTGCCCCTTCTTGCCGATCGCCAGCGAGAGCTGCCGGTCCTCGACGACGACCTCGATGACCCGCTCGGCGTCGTCCACGACGGACACGCGCTGCACGCGGGCCGGACTGATGGCGTTCGTCACGAAGGTCGTGGCGTCGTCGGACCATTCGACGATGTCGATCTTCTCGCCGCGGAGCTCCCGGATGATGGCCTGCACCCGCGTACCCTTCATGCCGACGCAGGCGCCGACCGGATCGACGTCGCGTTCGCGCGACGCGACCGCCACCTTGGCCCGGTCGCCGGCCTCGCGCACCGCGCCCCGAATGACGACGGTGCCGTCGTAGATCTCCGGCACCTCCTGCTCGAACAGCTTGATGAGCAGGACGGGGTCGGTGCGCGACAGGATGATCTGCGGGCCCTTCGTGTTCTTGTTGACCTCCTTGATGACCGCCCTCACGCGGTCGCCGGTGGTGTAGTTCTCCGCCCGGGACTGCTCGCGCCGCGGCAGCAGGGCCTCCACCTGCCCGATCTCCACGACGATGTCGCCGCTCTCGAAGCGCTTGACGAGCCCGTTGACGACTTCGCCCAGCCGCTGGCCGTACTCCTCGAAGACGTTCTCCCGCTCCGCCTCGCGGACCTTCTGAAAGATCACCTGCTTGGCGGTCTGGGCGGCGATGCGGCCGAGCACGTCGGTCGGCTTGGGGAACTCTATCTCCATGCCCGCCTCGGCCTCGTCGCCGTACAGCTCCTGCGCTTCCGCCAGCGCGATCTCGGTCGCCGGGTCGGCGACCTGCTCCACGATCTGCCGGACCGCGAACAGCTCCACCTGTCCGGTCTCGGGATTGAAGCGGGTGCGGAGGTTCTCGTCCGACTTGTAGTACTTGCGCGACGCGGTCAGCACGGCGTCCTCGATGGCGGTGACGATGATGTCCGCCTCGATGCCCTTCTCCTTGGCGAGCGCGTCGATGGTCTGCTGCAACACGTTGTTCATGGCACTTCCCTGCGACGGTCCCCGGCGGATCGCGTCGAGGCAGCGGCTCGCCCGATGCGCCGGCCGCGTCGTCCCGCGCCGGCGCGGCCACCGCCACCGGGCCGCGGCGCCTCGATCCCGCCGGCTCCGGCGGCGCGGCGGTTACATCTCGACCTCGAGACGAGCCCGCTCGACAGCCGCCTCCGGGACGAGGCGCGTCGCCCCGCCGTCCTCGATCACGATGGCCCCGTCGCGTACCGCGGCGATCCGCCCCGCGACGAAGCGCTGCCCGTCGACAGGCTCGGACGTCACGATCCGGGCCCGGCGGCCGACGAACCGCTCGAAGTCGTCGAGATGCCGCAACGGTCGGTCGAGCCCGGGCGACGACACCTCCAGGGTGTACGCATGGTCGAACGTCACCTCGACGTCGAGGACCGCGCTGACGTCCACGCTCACCGCCTCGCAGTCGCTCACCGTCACGCTGTCGCCGTGCTCGGCGCCGGCCTGCGGCGGCGGGAGGCGATCGATGACGATGCGCAGGACCCAGCCGATCGACTCGCGACGGAACTGCAGGTCGAACACCACGAGCCCGTGGCTGCGCGCGACCCGCTCCGCGATGGCGCGGATCTCCCCGAGCCGGTCGGCCGACGACCTGGAAGGTCCCACGACGATCCGTCCCGGAAAAACAAAAAGTGGGCCGCGAACGCCCACTCGGAGTCACTACCGCGAACGTAACCGAGCAATCATACCACGAACCGGCGGGCACGCCCGGTCGGGCCGGCGGCGGGGTCGCGGAAGCGGCCCGAGGCCCGTCCGTGCCCGGTATCGGACCGATGCCGGGCGCGGAAACCGTGGCCCCGCGGCCCGGCTCCGGCCCGACCGATCCTCCGACCGCCGCCAGCCCGGAGAGCGTCGCCTACGGCTCCGCTCACCGCCCAGCCAACCCGCCGGGAGTCCCCGCCGCTCTAGGGCGCAGACGCCTATTGCTCCGACTGCGCCTCGAGATACCGCTCGTTGCGCAACGCGTGCTCGATGGCGTAGTTCCCCTCGTGGCAGGCGAACTCGTAGAGGACCCCGGTGCCGGGGCTCGGGCGCATGAACACGCGCGCCGTCCACGGCCGGGTCCAGGTGGACGGATCGTCCAGGGTGTACTCGTACCGCAGCAGCTCGGGCCCCACCCGGGTGAACCGCTCGGTGATCGTCACGTCGGCCGTCGAGCCGCCCACGCCGCGCGACAGGTTCGTGGTCTCGACCACCAGCGTGTCTCCCTCCCAGCGCCCGCGCGAGCTGCCCATGGCCGTCGGCGGACCCACCGCGCCCGGCGCCGCGTCGCCGATCGGAATGAGCCGGGTGTCGTGGTGCATCTCGATCTGAATGCCGACGTAGTCCGTGCTCTGGAAGATCTGGTAGGTGCTGTTGTAGCCCCGCCCGCTCAGCAGCGCCCCGCCGCCGCGGCAGCGGATCGCGGGGTCGATGCGCGCGACCTCCTCGGCCAACGTCGGCCGGCGGTCCGGCGGCGGCGCGTTACGCGCCTCCCGCCGCCGCCGGTCGCGTTCCTGCGCCTCGTCGGTCCGGGCCGGCAGGCGCCCGTTGGGCGGATCGACGATCAGCGACGTGCGGTTCTCGAACCAGCGGCCGCTCATCCAGAACTGGTTGTAGCTGCCCGTCCCCCGTCGCCGGGCCGGCCGGGCCTGCTCGTTGTCCGGCGGCGTCTGCAGGGCGGCCAGCGCCCGCCGGAACGGCGTTTCCCCGAACACCGCGTCGCCCCCGACCGCCGAGTAGTCGTTCGCATGCGCGGCCAGCGCCGCCACCTCCTCGTCGGTGAGGAACTCCCGGTCGCCCAGCGCCTCAGGGCGCTGCAGCGGCGTCGCCGAGTCGCTGGCCCAGACACCGCCCAGGTCGGGCCGCCCGTCCGCCGTCCGCGGCGCCGTCCAGCCGTCGGGGGCCTGCCCCGCCGCGGCCGCCGCCGCCGTCATGACCGCCGCCGCCGCGAGCGCCACGATGGATTGCCTGCGCATCTCCCGCCTCTCCTTCCGCGATGAATCCCGAAACGGTTCGTGTTCCGTCGCCTGTAACCGACCAGAATAAGCCCCTGGGCCGGATAAGGCAAGCGGCCCAACTGCATCGGGCGCACGTCAGATTCGTGGGATGACCATCAGGCGGCCTTTGCGGCTCGTCGTTCCCAGAAATCCTCGAATCGGCCACTGAGAATGCAGCACCGCAGGGCGATGATGGCGTTGGCGCCGGTCACCGTCCAGTGCATCCCGGCGCGCTTGAGCCGGGCGCCGACAGCGTCCTTGCAGCCGGCCTCGACGACGCCCGACGACACGCAGAGACCCGCCGCGCGGAACTCCGGATAGCGCATCCGGTGGCGGTTGCGGGTCAGGTAGTCGATGCACTTGCGGGCCTCCTCGCAGGTCTCGCTGTGGGCGCGCAGCTCGGTCAGAATCGCGTCGACCCGCCCCGCGTCCAACTCGTCCCGCCGGGCCTTGCCCCACCGGGCGGCCAAGTCCGTGCCGGCCCCGTAGACGGCCTTGGCGACATCGCACAGATGCCCCTTGGCGTGGTAGATGTCGACGATTTCGATGGCGCCGGGGAACTGTTCGCCGGCCAGATTCCAGATCCACTCGGCCCCGTCGCCCATGACGACGCGCCGCGCCGCCGTGTCGAAGCCGCGCCGCCGCGCTTCGCGATACGCCCGTTGCGCGAACGGGGGGCCCAGCGGGTCGGCGCCGCGGCTGGCCGCGCTCTCGACCGCGGCGCTGTAGCTCACCGACCCGGGGTCGCGTTCGGGCAGGCCGTCGGGGCCGCGCGTTTCCGCCGTCCACACCATGGCGAGCTTGACCTCACGGGTCTTGGCCGAGCCGTCGGGCTGCTTGCCGCGCCGACCTTCCACCTCGGACTTGCGCACCGGCACGCCGGTGCCGTCCAGCCCCAGGTACATCGTCGATGCCGCGCCGGGTGCGGGCTCGACCCGCTCGCGTTCGTCGGCCGCGACCTCGCGGCCCAGCGCTTCGGCGGTGCGCTCGACCTGTTTGGGGTCGACCGCCACCCCGGCCAAGGCCGCCAACAACTCGCTCGCCTTGGCGAAGCTGACCTCGACCGCCGTCAAGCCCACCAGCCGCGTGGCGGCCGGTGACAGCGAGGTCTCTTGCAGACCCAGGGCCCAGTCGCGCGGACAGCTTCCCCGGCGGCAGGCGGAGCAGTGGTAGTAGGCGCGGTCGAGGGTCACCGGCCCCAGCAGGGTGGTGAACGTTTTCGGCCGGCGGCCGGCGTAGTGCGCCACCCCGCCGCAGGCGCACGCTGTCGTCGAACTCGAATGGTCGGAGTCGTCCGCGTTGAAGTACTGCGCCATCACCTGCCCGGCGAGGCCGAGGGCTTGGCGACGGAGGGCCTGCTCGAGGGCCTCGAAGTCCTGTGCATCCACCGGCCCCGGTCCGATGAGCGTCGCGACTTCGGTCTCGATAGCGGCTACGAACGCTGCGCCCCAGCCGCCTTGAAAACCCGGTCCGCGGTGTCGAGCGCTCGACGGTGAACGGTCCGCAAGAGGGTCTCGAAGCCCTGCGCATCCACCTGCCCGCTTCGCATGAACGCGTCGACGTCGGCCTTGACCGCCGACTCCAACGCGGCGAACATCTCCTCCTTGAAGTCCTTGAAGCCCCCTTTTTCGGCCGCGTGATCGAGCGGTTCAGTCGCCTGCACCTCGGGCATGGTCGGAGTCCTCCTGTTCAAGGAGTCGGCCGATCAGCTTTCGCCAAATACCCCCCTACGGCAGATCCCTCATTTTCTTGTCGTGCACCCAACTGCATCGGGTGCACGACAAAGGCAAGGGCGGACTGAGGGAGCGTCACCGCGCGTCGGTGCCTTCGTTGAGGATGGCCAGGTATCGGTCGTAGACGAACAACCGGTTGCGGGGCTTGCCTGTCAGCTCACGCACAATCCCTTGTTCGACAAGCAATTGCATCGCCGAGGACGCGGTCGGAAAGGACAGGGCCGTGAGGTTGCGGACCGCGCGCAGGGGCAGGATCGGCTTGGTCTTGAGCGCATCGTGGACTCTCAGGGCCGACCCGGCACGCCGTCCGGCGTGGCGTTGCAGGGCGGTGCGGTCGGATGCGAACAGGTTCGTCAGGCGACGGGACGTGGCGACTGCACCTTCGGCCGTGGTCCGCACACCTTCGATGAAGAATGCGAGCCACGATTCCCAGTCGCCGGTGCGGCGCACGGCATCCAGCAAGTCGTAGTAGACGGTCCGGTGTTTCTTGAAGTAGAGGCTCAGGTACAGAAGCGGTTCGCGCAGAATGCCAGCGTGACACAGGAGCAGCGTGATGAGCAGCCGCCCCAGGCGTCCGTTGCCGTCCAGGAAGGGATGGACGGTCTCGAATTGCACGTGGGCCAGCCCCGCCCGGACCAGAGCCGGCAGCCCGTCGTCCGTGGCGTGGAGGAAGCGTTCGAGTGCCCCCATGCAGTCGGGCACGAGGGTGTGCGGCGGCGGGACGAAGGTGGCGTTGCCCGGGCGAGAGCCGCCGATCCAGTTCTGCGAGCGCCGGAACTCGCCGGGAGCCTTGCTGCTGCCGCGTCCGCGCGACAACAGCACGCCGTGGATCTCCCGGAGCAGGCGATTCGACAGCGGGAATCTGCCTCGAAGACGGTTCAGACCGTGCTCGAGAGCGGCGACGTAGTTCGAGACCTCGACGACGTCGTCGAGCGGAACGCCGGGCGCTTCCTTCAGTTCGAACAGCAGGAGATCCGACAGCGACGACTGTGTCCCCTCGATCTGGGAGGAGAGCACCGCCTCCTTGCGCACGTAGGCGTAGAGAAAAAGCGTCTCGTCCGGCAGGAGCGTCGAGACCGCATCCAGCCGCCCGAGGGCGAGCGTTGCCGCTTCCAGTTCCTGCTGCAGCGGGCCGTCCAAGGTGACCGCGGGTTTCGGTGGCAGCGGCAGCGGTACGAAGGCCCGAACCCGCTCACCACCAGCGCTGGTGGTCTCGTACCTGCCGGTCTCCCCGCGCTGCATGCCGAATCCGCCAAGTTCAAGGGACTTTAATAGGGTGCGATGTCGTTAAAATTAAAGCCTTAAATTTTAACAGCTACAGATCTTCCACGCAATCGGGCCGCCGTCGGCGCTGAGTTCCGGCCGGATCCGGGGGCGCCCGGGCGCCCGCCTCTCGCCGTCGGACTCCTCGGCTCTACTCGTCGCCCCGGTACAGCGATCCGCCGCCGAGCTCGTGGTACACGATGGGGACGAAGTCGTTGGCGGTCCACGTCGCCTCCTGCCCCCACTGGGCGTCGTAGTCGGCGGTGGGCGCCGCCGCCATCACCTCGTCCAGCGACCGGCCCTCGGAGATCAGGTCGTGCACCCGGTCGCGGACGTCCACGATCATGTCGAGGAACTCGACCATGGCGTCCCGGCCCACCACCCGGACGCCGTGGCCGGGGATGACCCGCGTGTCCGGCCCCGCGAGGCCGATCGCGGTCTCGAGGGCCTCGACGGTGCCGGCCAGCGTGCCGCCGTTGTAGACGTCGATGATCGGATAGCTCGTGGTCCGGAAGACGTCGCCCAGGTGCAACACGTCCGACTCCGGAAAGTGCACGAAGGTGTCGCCGTCGGTGTGGGCGGGCGGGGCGAGGAACGCGCGCACCTCCTCGCCGTTGAGGTGGAAGCTCACCGTGTCGTTGTAGGTCACGACGGGCCGCGCCCCCGCCGCGGGCCGCGGCGAGAAGCCCCCGCCCCGGCGCGGGGTGCGAAGCCGGTCGAGCATCCGGACCCGGAGGTTGTCGTGCGCGAAGATCAGGACGTCGGCCGCCGCCAGCGGCCCGTTGCCGCCGATGTGGTCGGGGTGCACGTGGGTGTTGATCAGGAAACGGATCTCGCCGTCCGAGACCGTCCGCACCGCCGCGATCAACCGCTCGGCCAGCGGCGCGAAGAGCGAGTCGACCAGCAGCACGCCGTCGGGCCCCGCGAACACCCCGACGTTGCCGCCCCCGCCCGGCCGCGTGACCATGTGCACGTTGCCGGCCACCGGCACCGCGGTCAGCTCGACCCCCGCGAACCGGCCGCCCGGGTTCTGTTCTCCGGCCGCGGCGGCCACCGCGATGCAGCCGGCCGCGGCGAGCGCCGCCGCCCAGAGACGGGAATGCCTGGTCATCTGTCTCAGCTCCCTGGCTAGAAGTCGATGGTCCCCGGCGCGCGCGGGCAGGGGATGACGTCGCGGATGTTGGCCATGCCGGTGACGAACTGCACGAGGCGCTCGAAGCCGAGGCCGAATCCGGCGTGCTCGGCGCTGCCGTGGCGGCGCAGGTCGCAGTACCAGGACAGCTCCGAGCGGTCGAGGCCCAGCTCGTCCATGCGCCGCTCCAGCACCGGCAGCCGTTCCTCGCGCTGGCTGCCGCCGATGATCTCGCCGATGCGGGGGGCCAGCACGTCCATGGCCGCCACGGTCTTCCCGTCGTCGTTGACGCGCATGTAGAACGGCTTGATGGACCGCGGGTAGTTCGTCACGATGACGGGGCCCCCGCACAGCTTCTCGGTCAGGTACCGTTCGTGCTCCGACGCCAGCTCCTGGCCCCATGCGTGGGGAATCTCGAAGTCGACGTCGGCCTTCCGTAGCGCGTCGGCCGCCTCGGTGTAGGTGACGCGCGCGAACGTCGACTCGGCGAGGTCGCGGAGGGCGGCGGCGGAGGCGGCGTCGTAGTGCTTCTCGAGAAACGCCAGCTCCGCCCCGCACCGCTCGAGGGCGGTCCTGCACATCGCCTTGAGGAAGTCCTCGGCGAGGGCGGCATCGTCGTCGAGGTCCGCGAACGCCATCTCCGGCTCGATCATCCAGAACTCGGAGAGGTGCCTCGACGTGTTGGAGTTCTCGGCCCGGAAGGTCGGCCCGAAGGTGTAGACGTCGCCCAGGGCCATCGCCATGAACTCGGCCTCGAGCTGGCCGCTCACCGTGAGATGGGCGGGGCGGCCGAAGAACTCGGCCCCGCCGGCCGCCGGGGCCGCCACCCGGAACATCTCGCCGGCCCCCTCGCAATCCGACCCGGTGATGATCGGGGTGTGGGCCCACACGAAGCCCCGCCCCTGGAAGAACTCGTGCACGGCGGCGGCGAGGACGTTGCGGACCCGGAAGACGGCGCCGAAGGTGTTGGTGCGGGGGCGGAGATGGCCGATGTCCCGCAGGAACTCGAGGGTGTGTCCCTTCTTCTGGAGGGGGTAGTCCGCCGTCGCCGGCCCCAGGACGTCGAGCGTGTCGAGCTGCATCTCGACGCGCTGGCCGGCCCCCGGCGACGCCTTGATCACGCCGCGGGCGCGGACGGCGGCGCCGGTCAGCACGCCGTCGAGGGCCGCGAACGCGGGGGTGCCCGCGTCGGCGATCAGTTGCAGGGTCTCCTGCGACGAGCCGTCGTTGATCGCGAGAAAGGCGAAGCGCTTGGCCGTCCGCTTCGTGCGGACCCAGCCGCAGACGGTGATCGGCGTGTCGGAGGGCGGGGCGGCGAGGACGTCGCGGATGCGTCGGCGCTTCATGGGGCGGTACCCGGCTTCCCTATGATTCTCTCCGAAGTCGTCTCCGAAGTCGTCTCCGAAGTCGTCTCCGAAGTCGGCGAGGGGCGCACCGCCGAATTGCGACGACCGCCCCCGGCCTGTCAGGCCGGCGGTTTCGGCCTCGTTCCCGGCGGCGTCTCGCTTCCATGTCGCGCTCACCTCGGCGGGGCCGTCAGCCGAGCTCGGACACGTGCGGAGAAAGCAGCTCGCGCAGCCGCTCGAAGCGCGGGTACGCCCGCAGGGTCCGGCGAAGCTGGGCGAGGGTGCGGGGCACCGGCTCGGCGAAGTGCCCGCGCCCCAGCTTCGCGACCTGGTGGCCGAACGTGCCGAGGGCCTTCAGGTGCCGCTGCACCGACATCAGGTCGAACCGCGCCTGGAAGTCGCGGGTCCGCTGCGCGGGCACGGCGTCGAGGAACCGGCGGGTCAGCGCGGCGGTCAGGTCGTCCGGCAGGTCGACGTAGCAGTCCCGGAGCAGCGAGACGAGGTCGTAGGTGCCGGGGCCGAGGCGGGCGTCCTGGAAGTCGATGACGACCAGCCCGCCGTCCCGCACCATGAGGTTCCGGCAGTGGTAGTCGCGGTGGCAGAGCACCCGCGGCTCGGCCGCCAGCTCCTCGGCAATGGCCGCCAGCTCGCGCGCCAGCGCCTCCGACGCGGCCCGGGACAACCTGATCCGGCGGTGCGCCTCCAGGAACTCCGACCGGAAGAAGTCGAGCTCCCAGGTGAGCTTGGCGGCGTCGAAGGCGAGGGTGAAGGGGAGGGCGCCCTCGTCCCGCAGCGATGCGCCGCGGGTCTGCAGGGCCGCGAGGTAGCCGATCGCCTCGCGGTACAGCGGGGCCGGGTCGCGGTCGGCGCCGCCCGCCATCCAGCTCTGCAGCGTCTCGTCGCCGAGGTCCTCGACCGCGAGGATGCCCAGGTCCGCGGCCTCGTCGAGCACCGCGGGTATCGGGATTCCAAGCCGGCGGAAGATCGATCCCACGACGATCTGCGGCAGCGAGCCCGGTGCGAACGGCTCCGGGTGGAGAGCTAGCACCGCCGGAGGCCGGCCCGCGGGAACGACTCGCACGTATGCGCGGCTGGAGGCGTCGCCGTGCAGAGGCTGGATCCGTGTCGCCGCCGGGGCCAGGTTCGCGCGGCGCAGGTACTCGGCTACCCGCTCGTCGATGGGGCCGGTCGACGTGTCTCCGGACATGGTCGGTGAATCAGTGCTCGGGATGAGAGCTGGTCCGCGAGTTCACTCTCGTCACGCCCCGTCAGGTCGGCGGCGCCGGTCTCCGTGCAGCTCGCCGTTGCTTCAGGGTTGCTTGCGTCCCCTCGGGTTGCAGTGTCACGACCCATGCCTCCCGGCGGCTGGCGAAGGCGCTTCGCCGCAAGCTGCCTGCGCCCTGTCGCCGTTCGGGCCCCGGAGCGATGCGCGTCGTCCCGGCCCGGGAGGCGGGTGTGACGCGGTCGACGCAGAGGCGGCTCACAGAGGCGCCATCCGCAGATCGCCGAGCCGCGTCACATGCGCCGAGCGCGCCGGTTCGCCGTCGAGGGCGGCGCCGGCCGGGGCCACCGCCTGCCCCTCGAGGACGGTGCCGGCCGGCACCCGGACCCCGTCGGCGAGGACGCAGCCGGTCACCACGCAGTCGGCCTCCACCGCCACGTCGTCCCACAGGATGGAGCGCTCCACCCGCGCGGTGGGGTGGATCTCGGCACGATCTCCGGCCGGGAACGGCGAGCGCCCTTCCGCCGCCGCGACCGCCTGCGCGGTCGCCGCATAGTCGGCCGGCGTCCCGATGTCGTGGAACGGCCCCGCGACCTCGTGCACCGCCATCGGCCGTCCCGCCGCGAGCAGGGTGTCGTAGAGCCCGCCGACGGTCGCCGCCGGCACCCCGTCGGGCAGGTCCCGGAACACCGCGGCCTCGACGATCTGCACGCCGACGAAGTGCCACGGCGCGTCGGCGCCGGTGGCGGCGCCGGCGGGGGCGAACCCCGCGACCCGGCCGGCGCGATCGGCCAGCACGCCGCCGTAGCGGCGGGGCGCCGGATGCACCGTCACCGCCAGCGTGACTGCGGCCCCCGAGGCGCGGTGCCGGTCGAGCAGGTCGCCGAAGTCGACGGCGCAGAGCGTGTCGGCGTTGACGATGAAGAACCGGTCGTCGAGCAGGGGCAGCGCCCGGCGCGGCCCGCCGGCCGAGCCGAGGACCTGCCGTTCCCACGAGTAGCGGACGCGGCAGCCCAGGGCGGCGCCGTCGCCGACGACGCCGGCGACGGTCTCCGGCCGGTGGTGCAGGTTCACGACGACCTCGCGGACGCCTGCCCGGGCCAGCGCCCGGAGCTGACGGCAGATCAACGGGGCCCCCGCGACCGGCACCGCCGCCTTGGCCCGGGTGAACGTCAGCGGGCGCAGGCGCGTGCCGAGGCCGGCGGCGAGCACGAGGGCCGGCGGCAGGCGGCTGGTCACGGGGCCTCGTCGAACACCATGTGGTCGCCCGGCGCTCCCGTCGCGGCGCAGTGGGCGCGGAACAGGGCCAGGTACGAGTCGAGGATGAAGTCGGACGGCTCCCGGCCCAGGTCGGCGGCCATGGCGAGGATGTCGGGCTCGCTGCCCTCGAGCTCGACGAAGGTCCCGATGGGCGCCTCGTCGATCGCGATCACGAGGTCGCCGCGCCGGAGCTCCTCGCGGTACTTCTGGTAGCGGAACCAGACCCGGAAGCCGATCCGCTCGAGCACCTGCAGCAGCAGCTCGCCGTCGCCCACCGCCGTCTCCAACTCCTCCCGGACCTTGGTGGTCCCCAGCCGCGGGGCGCCCTTGAAGGTCACCCGGGCCGCGCCGCCGTCGATGCGGACCCGCAGGGTGCAGGCGCGGTCGGCGAGCGGCTCCCGTTCCCGGTCGAGCAGGCAGTCGCTCTGCAGGCGCCGCGCCCGGAGCGGCCGCGCGCCGGCCTCGACCACGGCCCGGCGGGCGGCGTCGGGCGTGTCGTACCGGAGCTTGATCTCGCGCTCGACGGGGCCGCTCATGACGCCGCCTCCCGCCAGGTGAACGAGGCCCCCTTCAAGGCGGGGCGGCCGACGCCCTTGCCGAGCATCAGCACCCGGTGGGTGCCGCCCAGCCCGCCGGGCGCGAGCAGCGTCTTCAGGGCGAGGCGGCGGCGGAGGGCGCCGGCCGTGTCCGCCGCCGCCGCGGGATCGTCGAGGGCCCCGAGTCCGAGGAGGAAGCGGGTCTGGTCGACGAACCCCAGGACATCGAGACCCTCGTCGCGCGCCGCGAACTCGATCGACGTGAAGTCCACGTGCGACGTGATGTCCCGTTCGCCCGGATCGGCGAGCCACGCGGGGCCGTCCCGTAGGTCCGGGCCCGCGCCCGCCGCGTCCACGAGGTGGCGCTGGAACGTGGTCAGGGTCCCGCTCGCGTGGTGGCCCGCGTACAGCTCGCGCGCTGAATGGCCGTAGTCGATGAGGACGAGGAAGCCCCGCGTCAGGGATTGGGACGCGTTTCGCATCCAGTCGACCGCGGCGAGATTGACCTCGCCCCGCCACCCCGGCTCCGGGGTCGACCCCAGCCGGTCGAAGTAGCGCCCGAGAGCCGGGCTCGAAGGCGGCCCGGCCCGCTCGAAGAAGCGGCCGCCGTCCGCGTCGACGTACACCTCCCGCAGGCCGTTCGCGGTCATGGCCACGGCGTGGGTGGGCAGGGCGTCGAGCAGCTCGTTGGCGACGATCACGCCGGAGACCCGGTCCGGCAGGGCGGCGGTGCTGGCGTGCAGGCGGTCCCGGTGCGGGCCCAGGGTATCCGGATGCGCCGCCCGCGCGGCCGGGCTCGTCTCCACCAGGGTCAGCCGCGCCGCCGCGTGCAGGGCGGGATGCGCCGATGCGGCGGCGTCGAGGACGTCGCGGGCGAGCTGTCCGTTCCCGGCCCCGACCTCCACGAGATCGAAGCGGGACGCCCCGGCGTCGGCGAGCACCCGGCGCATCTCGTCGATCTGGGCGGCCAGCAGCGCCCCGAACTGCGGGCCGACGTCCACGCTGGTGTAGAAGTCGCCCGCGCGACCCGTCCGCCGGGGCGCTCGCGTGTAGTAGCCGAGCTCCGGGTGGTACAGCGCCATCTGCATGAACGCCGCCACCGTCAGCGGTCCGTGGTCACGGATGCGCCGGACGATCAGGGTCCGGAGCGCGTCGCTCATCGCAGCGAATCGTGGCCCGCCGGAACCGCGCCCGCTCCCGGTCGCGGGTTCCGGCCGGGCCGGTCGGGCTCGAGGCGGAGCCGCGGGACGCCTGCCCGGGCCGGCTCGCCGGACGTCGTTCGCGGCTCCGCTCGGCGAACCCTTGCGGGGGAGCTTGCGCCCCCTGCGCAGGCGCGTCGGCCGGCGGAGGCCCCTACTCCCGGGTGATCCGGACCACGCTCTGCGCTTCTCCACGGCTGATCAGAAGGAACGCGACGCCGCCCTCCTCGATCTCGTTCAGCTCCCGGATGGCGTCGGCGGCCGTCGCCACCGGCACCCGATTGACGCTGGTGATCACGTCGCCGGGGCGCACGCCGCCGGCCTGGGCCGGCCCCCCGGGCTCGACGCCGCTGACGACCGGGCCCCGCGTGTCCCGCGGGAGGTCGAGCTGCCGCGCCGTCTCCGCCGTCAGGTCCTGGAGGTTCATGCCGAAGCCGGTGCTGACGTCCTCGACCTCGACGGCGGCCCGCCGGCCCTCGTTCTCCAGGTCCAGCTCGCCGACCGTGATCGGGACCGTCGTCGGCTCGCGGTCCCGATAGACGCCGAGGTCGACCCGCGTGCCCGGCGGCGTGTCGAAGACCTTCCGCTGCAGGTCCGCGACGTCATCCACCCGTTCTCCGTCGAAGCTGACGATGACGTCGCCCAGCTCGAGGTCCGACTCGTCGGCCGGCCCGTCCGGCTGGATGACCGACACCATCGCGCCCATGGGTTCGCTGAGCCCGTGGTAATCGTAGTCCTGGTCGGTGACCTCCTGTATCTGCACCCCGATGCGGCCGCGCGTCACCCGGCCGGTGCGAAGCTGGGGCAGCAGGTCCCGCACGGTATTGATGGGAACGGCGAACCCGATGCCGAGGTTGCTCGGCCGGTCGCTGACGATCGCGGTGTTGATGCCGATGACCTCGCCCCGGAGGTTCAGCAGGGGGCCTCCCGAGTTGCCGGGGTTGATGGCGGCGTCGGTCTGGATGACCTGCTGGGGTCTGCCGGGGACCTGGTAGAACGGGCGGCCCACCGCGCTGACCACCCCGACGGTCACCGTGTGCCCCAGGTTGAACGGGTTGCCGATGGCCATCACCCAGTCGCCCGGGCGCATCTGGTCCGAGTCGCCGAAGGTCGCCACCGGCAGCGGGCGGTCCGGCCGCTCCGTGAGCCTGAGGAGGGCGCTGTCGGTCAGGCGGTCCCGGCCGACGACCTCGGCCTCGTAGGACTCTCCCTCGTCGCCGAAGAACGAGATCTCGATCCGGGTGGCGTCGGCCACCACGTGGTTGTTGGTCACGATGAGCCCGCTGCCGTCGATGACGAAGCCGGTGCCGGCCGACTGCGTCCGCCGTTCCTCCTCCCCTTCCGGGGGGTCTCCGAAGAAGCGCCGGAACAGCTCGTCCTGGTCGCCCCCGAAGAGCCGGTCGCGGGCCGGCCGCCGCGACTCGATGCTGATGTTGACGACCATCGGGCTCTGGGCCTCGGCGATGTCGCGGAACGTGTTCGCCCCGAGCTGCCCCGTGAACGGCTGGCTGTCGGCCTGGGCGAGGGCCAGCGGCGGCGGCGCGGCGTTGAAGGTCTGCGCCGCCGAGTCCGACACCAGATCGAGCCGGGCCGCGAGCACGAGGCCGATCGCGACCGAGGTGACCGCAATCAGCATTCCCGAGAAGAGCGTGTTCCTGCGTGTTGCCATCCTTGCCTCCACCCCGCTGTCACCCCAGCAACCGGATTTCCTCCTGCCGCGGACCGGTCACCGTCGCCGTCTCCGACCCGACATACAGGTTGATCTCGGTTCGAAGTCCGAAGTCGTCGAAGTACACGCCGGGCTCGATGGTCACGCCCGTGCCCGGCAGCAGCCGCCGCTCGTCGTGGGTCTCGAAGTCGTCGAGGTGCACGCCGTTGCCGTGCACCTCCTCGCCGAGGTTGTGCCCGGTCCGGTGCACGAACCGGTCGCCGAGCCCGGCCGACCCCACCCGGTCGCGGACGGCGCGGTCGACCTCCCACCCGCGCAGCTCGCGTCCGTCCGCCACCGCCCGCTGGACGAGGTCGACGGCGGCGTCGCGGCCGTCGCGGATGACCCGGAAGGCGTCGGCGTAGCGGGCGGGCACGGCGGCGCCGGTGTAGCCCATCCACGTGATGTCCGCGTAGACCGCGCCCGGCGTGTCCTTGCTCTTTCCCCACAGGTCGAGCAGCACCACCTCGCCGGCGCCGATCGGGCGGTGGCGGCGTGCGGTGGGCAGGTAGTGCGGGTCGCCGGCGTTCTCCTGCGCCGCCACCACCGGCCGCGAGTCGCTGACCAGCCCCGCCTCCTCGAACCAGCCGGCCATCGCGTCCTGCACGTCGAGCTCGGTGACGGGGCGGCCGTCGCGGAGGTGCCGGGCCACGAGGTCGAACGCCCGGTCCTTGATGTCGTGAAGCGCGGCGGACGCGGCCCGGTGCGAGGCCAGGGCGTCGGCGTCCCAGACCGCCTCGAACCGCTGGATGAGGTCGCCCGAGGAGCGCACCTCGACGCCGAGGGCGCGGACCGCGTCGACGGTGCCGGCGTCGACCCGCGACACGTAGGGGATGGCGCAGCCCGGCGAGTACTCCATCGCCACCGCCGCACAGCCGGCCAGCAGCTCGCGCAGGCCGGCGTCGAGGGTATCGTGTCCCGCGTACCGCGACTTGCCGCCGGGCAGGTGGTCGAGACGGTCGGCCTCGATGGCGTGGACCAGCCCCCGCGGCGGGCCCTCGACCCGGATCAGGTAGTACCAGCGCCGCGTGGTGATCTTCGCCGCCGCGTCGAACCCCGCCACCCGCCGGGCGATCGGGTTCGACCCGTGGAAGTCGTACAGCAGCCACCCGTCGAGCCCTTCGTCGCGCAGGGCGCGCTGAACGGCGTCGAGATCCAGGCCCATGGGGTGCAGTATAGCAGCGGCCCGGTCACGGCTGGCGGGTGTCCACGTCATCTAACGGTATGGACGCCGCAACCGCCCGGAAGGTCGGCGGACCGGACGTCCGCGTCGTGGAACCGCGCGGACTCCCGCCGGGTTGGTCGGGCGCCGGGCGGAGCCGCGGGCGACGATCGGCGGGCCGGCGTCAGCGCCGCGAAAACGGGTCGGGCGCCGGGCGGAGCGGCGGAGGACGATCGGCGGGGGTGGACGAGCACGGCCCGCCGAGCCGGCCGTCGGTGCCGAGCTCACGCGGGTTCCCCGTCCCGAACACGAAGGCGCCAGACGGACGGTCGAATCCGCCTGGCGCCTTCAACGGGCCGTTCCTGCCGAGCCGGTCCGACCGCTCCGCCCGACCTGGGGCGGCGGGGTCACGCTTGCTAAGGGCTCCCCCGGCCAGGGAGCCCCAGCCCGCCCCATCGCCGCCTGGCGGCTCCGCCGGGCGGCCAACCGACCCTCCAGGCGTCCGCGCCGTTCCACGGCGCGGACGCCTAGTCGTTCTCGGCGTCCTCGGCGTCCTCTTCCTCCTCGATGGGCGTCGGCTCGTCCATCTCCTCGAAGAGGGTCGTCTCGATGACGCCGTTCTTGTGGCTGAACTCGTAGTTGTTGCGGGACATGCGCCGGTCACGAGGGATTGATATCTGGACCTCGATGATCTGGCCGGGGAGGAACGGCTTCGGCATGCGGAACGAGCCGCCCGCCACGGTGTCGCCGGCGCGGTCGTACCAGAACTCGTCGACCGTGAACCCGGCGAGCGCGTTGGTCGAGGTGTTCTGGACCCGGAAGGTCGTGACCATCTCGTTCCGTTGCCGCCGCGAGACCGGCTGCAGATAGCCCACCTGCCCGGGGCCGCGGATGGTCGCGACGAGGTCCGACTCGCCCTTGTTCTCGAGCGCCTCGCGGAGATTGATCTCGACCGCCAGCGGTCTCTCCTCGGCCTCGACGACCTCCTCGCCGCCGCAACCGAACGACATCCCGATTGCCACGAAACAACCGAACAACGCCGCGAGTCTCAGGCCTCTCATTGAACTGACCTCCGGGTGGAATCGCGCAGTCTGCTAAGGTGGACGAAATTATAGGGCGGCTCGCCGGAAACCACAACAGAAACTCACATCTCGCCGTTCCAGTCCTCGGGCTCGGCGTGGTTGGCGCGGAAGATCTCGAGGTGCCACTTGCCTCCGCCCCACGGCTCGATGACCTCCGCCGCCACCACGTCGACGAGGATCTCGGCAAAGGCCCGCCCCTCGGGGTCGCCCTCCAGGTGATACGCGGGCTCGTCCCAGCCGAACGTCGGGTAGAGGACCAGCGTCAGGAACAGGTCGTAGCCGTCGTCCACCACGATCAACTGGCCGCAGGGGCGTTTCAGCGTGGAGTGGTAGACGAGGTACTTCTCGGCGCTGTGCGCCCGGATGTACCGCTTGACGGCGAACTCGCGGGCGACGACGTCCTCGACCGCGACCTTCTTGTCCCAGCAGTCGCGGCAGTACTTGGCGTCGCCCCGCGGCTCGGACACGTCCTTCGCACCGCAGAGAGCACACCGGGGCTGGGCGGCCGAACGGGGAGCCATCCTGCCATTCTAGCAGCAGTCTGCGCCGCGCCGCGGCTCGGGTCGTCGGGGCCGCCGGCCTCCGGGCGGGGTCCCGGCGACGCCCTCGGACCCCGGTCGCGGTCGCCGCAGCCGCGCTCCGGGCGCGCTCCACCCCCCGGCGGCGCCGGCTTCCCCGCGGGGGCGCGCCGGCTGATAGACTGGAATCATGGGCGCCCGACCGGGGCATCTCGGCATTCGGCATCTCGCGCTCTTCGCGAGGGCGTTCGACGACATGCGCCGCTTCTACGTCGAGCGGCTGGGCTTCTCGGTCGAGTGGGAGCCCGACGCCGACAACGTCTACCTGACCTCGGGGACCGACAACCTCGCCCTCCACCGCGCGGGTCCCGGCGCCGGGGCGGGACCGGGCCGGCTCGACCACCTCGGGCTGCTCGTGCGGCACGCCGACGACGTCGACGGCTGGGCCGCGTACCTCGACGAGCACGGTGTTCCCCTGAAGGCCCGGCCGCGCACGCACCGGGACGGGGCGCGGTCGCTGTACCTCGAGGATCCCGACGGCAACACGATCCAGATCATCCACCACCCGCCCATCAGCGGCGGCGGCACGACCTGACGGTTGCCGGCGCAACCTGCGGGTCGCGGCGCAAGCTGCGGGTCGCGGCGCAACCTGCGGTCGCGGCGCAAAGCTGCGGTCGCGGCGCAAGCTGCGGTCGCGGCGCAAGCTGCGGGTCGCGTTGGAGCCTCGCCGGCCCGCAGCGCCTGCGCGGGAGCCCCGGCGGGCCACGGCCGGGACGGCGGCGGGGTCCTCAGCGCGCCGCCCAGCCGAGCTTCTCCCGCAGCACCGCGTAGTAGGGGCGCGCGGCGGCGCGGATCATCCGCAGCGGTCGCGGGGCGGTCTCGACGACGACGGTGTCCCCGGGGGCGAGCTCGAACCCGGTCTGGCCGTCGAAGCTGGCGTACGCCTGCGCGTGCGGCTTGGCGAGGTCGGGCTGGATGCGGATGGCGGCGCTCTCGGGCAGCACGAGGGGGCGGTTGGCGAGCATGTGGGGGGCGATGGGGGTCAGGATGACGGCGTTGACGAGGGGATGCACGATGGGCCCGCCGGTCGACAGGTTGTAGGCGGTCGACCCGGTGGGGCTGGCCACGATCAGGCCGTCGGCGCGAAGCTGGGCCACGAACTGGTCGCCCACCGACACCGAGAGGTCGATCATGCCGGACAGGGCGCTCTTCGTGATGACCACGTCGTTCAGGGCGACGCCTTCCCCCGTCGTCGTGGCGCCGCGCACGGTGCGCGACCGCAGCATGCGGCGCTCGTCGACGCGGGCGCTGTCCTCGACCACCGACGACAGCGCCTCGAAGAGCTCCGGCAGGGTAATCTCGGTCAGGAAGCCGAGACCCCCGAAGTTCACCGCGAGTATGGGCGGATCGGCGGCCGACGCCGCGATGAGGCGGGCCATGCCGAGGAGCGTGCCGTCGCCGCCGAGCACGAGAATCAGGTCGGAGGCGTCCGGGAGGTCCGCCGCGTCGGCCGTGTCGACCCCGGCCAGCCCCGCGAGCTCCGCCGTCCGGCGTTCCACCACCGGCTTCAGGCGGCGGCGCTCGAGCCACGCCGCGACGTCCCGGACCACCGGGGCTGCCGCCGCGAGACGGGTCTTGGCGACGATGCCGACCCGCGTGACGCCGGTGACGGCGGAGGAGGTGTCGGCGCCCATCAGGGTTCGTGCCAGCGGCCCGTGGCGAAAGCCCCCGCTGCATTCGAGCGGTGATGCATCCCGCCTGACTGCGTTGCTCCTCGGTCAAATATGCCCAATATTCTCACTCGTCGCGCCTTGTCAGGCGGGCGCCTCACCGCTCTCGGTGCAACGCGGGGGTTCCGCCACGGGCCGCAGCCCGCAGGTGGAGGAAGAACTCGCGGTTGCCCTTGGTCCCGGTGATCGGCGACGGGGTCATCGCCACGCGCCCCAATCCTACCGCAGCGGCGGCGGCGGCGACGTCCTCCACGACGCGCTGGTGCACGTCCGGGTCGGTGACGAGCCCGCCGCGCCGGACCTCCGCCCGGCCCGCCTCGAACTGAGGCTTGACGAGGGCCACGAGGTCGCCCCCCGGCGCGATGAACGCTGGAAGGCGGTCGACGAAGCGCGCGATGGAGATGAACGACACGTCGACGGTGACGACGTCGAACCGGCGCAGGCCGGCGGGCAGGTCGTCCGGGGTGACGGCGCCGATGTGGGCCCGTTCGAGGACCCGGACGCGGGGGTCCTGCCGCAGCCGCCAGTCGAGCTGGCCGCGGCCGACGTCGAGGGCCACCACGGCGCGGGCGCCGCGCCTGAGCAGGACGTCCGTGAACCCGCCGGTGGAGGCGCCGACGTCGAGGGCGGCGGCGCCGGCGGGGTCGATGGCGAAGGCGTCGAGGGCGTGGGCCAGCTTCACCCCGCCGCGGCCCACCCAGGGGTGGTCGGGGGCGTCGAGGGTCACCTCGGCGTCGGCCGGGACGAGGGCGCCGGCCTTGGTGGCAGGGCGGCCGTTGACCCGCACCAGTCCCGCGAGCACCGACGTGCGGCCGCGCGTCCGCGAGCTCACGAGGCCGCGCTCGTGCAGCAGCGTGTCGAGCCGGACCCGCGCCGGCATCAGGGCGGGACCCCCGTCGCGGCGTCGTCGATCACGACGTTCGGGACAGCACCCATGCGGCGATGTCTCCCAGCCGCCCGCCGAGCCCGGCCGACGCGAGGGCGTCGCGGGCGGCGGCGACGGCGTCGGCGGCGAGCGCCCGCGACCGGGCGAGCCCGTGCACGGCGGGGTAGGTGGGCTTGCCGGCGGCCGCGTCCTTTCCCGCCGTCTTGCCGAGCTGCGCGGTGCTGCCCTCGACGTCGAGGATGTCGTCGACGATCTGGAACGCCAGCCCGAGGTGGCCGGCGTAGGCGTCGACGCCGCGCACCGCCGGCTCGCTTCCCCCGGCCAGGATCGCACCGATGACGGCGGCGGCGCCGATCAGGGCGCCGGTCTTGCGCTCGTGCACCTCGCGGAGCGCCGCCTCGGGCCCGGCCGTGGGCGTCCTCGGGGCGGGCCCGCCCCCGGCCCCGGCGCCCGCGGCGGCGAGGTCCGGGGCCTGACCGCCGACCATGCCCGCCGCGCCCGCGGCGGCGAGGTCCAGGGCCTGGCCGCCCACCATGCCGGCCGCGCCCGCCGCCTCGGCGACGCGGGCCGCGGCGCGGAGCTGCCGCGCCTCGAACCCCGGCGGCGCATGGGGCTGGCGGCGGGCCAGCAGCGCGAAGGCCTGGGTCAGCAGGGCGTCTCCGGCGAGGATGGCGAGGCCCTCGCCGAACACCACGTGCGAGGTGGGGCGTCCCCGGCGCAGGGTGTCGTCGTCCATCGCCGGCAGATCGTCGTGCACGAGCGAGTAGGTGTGGACGAGCTCGATCGCGCAGGCGCCGTTCCGGGCGAGCGCCCGCGCCGCGTCCTCCGAGAGCTCCTCGCGCGGATCGAGCCGGTCGTTCTCGGGGGACGAGCCCCGCCGCCGCGGGCGCGCCGCTTCGGCCGCGGCCAGGGTGAGGATGGGACGGAGGCGCTTGCCGCCGGCGAAGACGCTGTAGCGCATGGCCTCCGCGACCCGCGGGGGGCACGCGGGCGGCGCGGGGACGGCGGCCTCGAGGGCGGCGTCGACCTCCCGCCGGCGGGCGTCGAGGTACTCGTCGAAGGGGACCCCGCCGGTCACGTCCCGTCGTCCTCCGGAACCGCGGCGAGGGCGTCGGGGGCCGGCTGCCGCTCGCCGCGCTCGGTCAGGACCTCGATGCGGCGCTCCGCGTCCTCGAGCCGGGTGTGACAGAAGCGCGAGAGCCGCACTCCGCGCTCGAACAGCTCCAGCGACTGTTCGAGGGGCAGGTCGCCGCGCTCCAGGGTGTCGACGATCGACTCCAGCTCCTTGAGCGCGGTCTCGAAGTCCTTGATGTCGTCACTCATGTGTCGCGTCTCGCAGCCCGGGGCGAGAGTCCGTCCTCGTCACCCCTGGCCCGCCGCTCGTCGCCTTCGGCTCCGCTTGGCGCCCGACCCACCCTCAGCTCGTCGGCCGGCGGTCGCAGCACCCGGGTCTCCGCCGCCCGCCTGAAGAGCCACGACTCGAGGTCCCGGAGCCCGCGCCGTTCCACCGCGACTCCTGGCCCCTTGATCGTCGCCTTCGGCTCTGCCTGGCGTCCGACCAACCCTTCGGGAGTTCTCGCCGTTCTACGGCGCGGGCCCCCGGTCGGGCGCCGCTCCCGGCCGGCCGCGGGACTCCGCCGCGGGCCGGGTGCCGGTGACGGTGCAGTCGAGCCGCCCGCGGTGGAGGCCCACGACGACGTCGTCGCCCACCGCGACGGCGGCCGCGTCCCGCACGATCGCCTTCCCGTCTCCCCGCCAGCAGATGGCGTAGCCGCGCCCCAGGACCCCGAGCGGGCTCAGGGCGTCGAGCCGCCCCGACAGCTCGGCGAGCCGGCCCCGAGCGCGTTCGCGCCGCCGGACGAGGGCGGCGTCGAGGCGCCCGCCGGCGGCCAGGAGCCGGGTCCGCGCCGCCTCGCGCCGCCGTGCGACGGTCGCCTCGAGGCGTCCGCCCGCGGCGACGAGCCGGGTGCGCGCCGCTTCGAGCCGCCGCCCCGGCTCGCAGGCTTCGAGGCGCAACTGCAGATCCCCGAGGCGGCGTTCATCGATCTTGAGGCGGGCGCGGGCGACCCGCGCGACGGCGTGGGTCAGCCCCGCCACGTGGCGGCCCCGCATCGCCAGACGCGCCGGCCAGCCGGCGAGGCCCGGGCGCCGGTCGAGGTCGAGCAGCCGGGTGCGGCGCCGGGCCGCCGCATACCGCGCCGCGGTCCGCAGCCGCTCGCCCAGCCGGTCGATGCGTTCCACGAGCTCGCCGCGCCCCGCCACCACCAGCTCCGCCGCGGCCGACGGGGTGGCGGCGCGGACGTCCGCCACGAGGTCGCTGATGGTGATGTCGATCTCGTGGCCGACGGCGGAGATGACCGGCACCTCCGCCGCCGCGACGGCCCGGGCCACCGGCTCCTCGTTGAACGCCCAGAGGTCCTCGAGCGAGCCGCCGCCCCGCCCCACGATGATCACGTCGACCCCGTCCTCGCGGGCGAGCCGCCGGATGCCCCGGGCGATCTGGTCGGCCGCGCCCTCGCCTTGCACCCGCACCGGGCGCAGCACGACGTGGGCGGTGCGGTGCCGCCGCCCGAGCACCTGCAGGATGTCCCGCACCGCGGCGCCGTCGAGGGAGGTCACGACGCCGATCTGCCGCGGCAGCACCGGCAGCGGACGCTTCCGCTCGCGGTCGAAGAGCCCCTCCGCCTCGAGCTTGCGCTTCAACTGGTCGAACGCGAGCTGCAGCGCCCCCCGGCCCTGGGGCTGCAGGTGCTCGCAGACGATCTGGTACTCGCCCTTCGGATCGTAGACGGTGACCCGGCCCCGGGCGACGACCCGCAGCCCGTCCTCGGGCGCGAAGCGCAGGTAGCGCGCCGCCGACCGGAACATCACCGCCCGGATCTGGGCGCTCGCGTCGCGCAGGGTGAAGTACAGGTGCCCCGTCTTCCACAAGCGGCAGTTGGCTATCTCGCCCTCGACCCACACGTTGGCGTGCGCCGACTCCAGCAGCGTCCGGATGCGGCCGGTCAGCTCGCTGACGGTGACGACCTGCCGCGCCGCCCGGCGGCCGGGCGGGGGGGCGTCGAAGGGCAGGGTGGGATTGGCGCTCACGAGGGACCCGGCGCCGCCGGCGCCTCCAGCTCGGCGAGGGTCAGGCTCAGCCGCTCGATGGCCGTCGCACGTCCGGTGGCGGCGTCGGCGGTCACGAGGACCCCGTGCAGGCGTGGATCGCCGCGGGCGGTGTCGAAGCGCCCGGGCAGGGCGGTGAGGAACCGGCGCAGCACGACCGCCTTCTCGACCCCGAGCACCGAGTCGTGGGGCCCGGTCATGCCGACGTCGGTGATGTACGCGGTGCCCTTCGGGAGCACCCGCTCGTCCGCCGTCTGCACGTGGGTGTGGGTGCCGACGACCGCCGTCACCTCGCCGTCGAGATGCCAGCCCATGGCGATCTTCTCCGACGTCGCCTCGCCGTGGAAGTCGACGAGGATGACGCGGGCGGTCTCGCGGACCGCCTCGATCTCCCGCCGCACCACCGCGAACGGGTTCTCGAGCGGGGCCATGAACACGCGACCCATCACGTTGATCACCCCGACCTGCTCGCCCGAGCGGGCGGTGACCACGACGTGACCGGCGCCGGGGACCCCGTCCGGGTAGTTGGCGGGCCGGATGAGGCGCGGCTCGAGCTCGATGTAGTCGAGGGCCTCCTTCTTGTCCCAGATGTGGTTGCCGGAGGTCATCACCTCGATGCCGTGGTCGCGCAGGCTCTCGCCGATCTCGCGGGTGATGCCGTTGCCCCCCGCCGCGTTCTCGACGTTGGCGACCACCAGATCGAGGTCGTGCCGCTCGACGAGCGCCGACACGCCCCGCCGGGTCAGGGCGCGGCCGGCCTTTCCGACGATGTCGCCGATGAACAGGATCTTCATGGAATCGGTGCGGCCGCGGAGCCGTCGCGGCGACCTGCTCGACCGGCCGCCTCTGTCGTGCCGCGTGCGCCTTCGTTCCCGGCCGTGCGGAGCTCTTCGCGCTCGGTGTCCGGCCGCGGGACCATCACCTTCCGCTTCGGGTCCCGGGTGCCGACCACGGGCATGTGCTCCACGGCGTCCGGCATGGTGATTCAGCAGACGATTCTCGTCGTGGTCCGGCGGGGCTGGCTCTTCGTCCCGGACATCGCGTCGAGCCTCCATTTCATGATGGCACAGGATGGCCGCCCGCCGAAGTGGCCATGTATTGAGCGTATCTGTATAAGATTTAGTTATTGACACATGCTTAGACATCGCTGTACTATTCGAACCCGCAATGAACGGTCCTGCGGCCGTTCTGTACGAGAGCCAATCCGTGCCGCCGGGGCAGCCGCAGCCTGCCCGGTCGCGACGAGGAACGAGAGTCAAGGATGCCTCCATCCCCGACCCTGCGAGAACCGGGGCCGATGGCCGCGTTCGACGCCCGGGACATCGTGACGGTTCAGGATTCCCACGGCGGTCTCACCGTCTACTTCCGGGACCGGCCGACCCACTACCTGCTGGACGGCGAATGGTATCGGGCGGTCCCGCTCGCCGGGAGCCCCGCGCCGGTTCCCGCCCCGGAGCCGGAGGCGACGCCGGCGTGAACCCCTCGCCATCATCGTCGGGTCCATCGCGGACTGAAGACCCGCGCGACGGCCCCACGGTCGACGCGGCGGCGCCTTTTGGAGTACGATCCGACTTCATGGACGACGATTTCGACGGCCTGTCGGAAGACCGGGACGAATCGGCCGGGGCTCCCCAGCCCGTCCCGATGCCGCGCATTCCCGACGAGCCGATGCCGCCGGTGGAGAACCGGTTCCTGTTCGTGGACGTGGCCGCGCAGCGCGCGAAGCAACTGCGGCGCGGGGCCCTGCCCCGGCTCGAGCCGTTGCGGCCCGACCCCGAGACCGGCGAGCGTCCGGACGTGTCGGCCCGCCTCGAACGCGTGGCCATGGAGGAAGTCGAGCAGGGCCTCGTCGTCTACGAGCTGCCGGAGGCTATCTCGTGAGTGACATTCAGTCGGTCTTGCTGGGGGTGCTGCAGGGGCTGGGCTTCTCGACCGTCTTTCTCCTCGCCGTGTTCCTGGGATTCTGCGTCCTCGTCGGCCTCACCAAGCTCCGGCCCATCGACAAGCGCAGCCGCGTCGTGCGCAGCCTCGACGACCGCCTCGGTTCCGGGGCGCGCTATCTCCCGCCGAGCGTGCCGCGGGGGCCCGCCGACCAGCTCAAGACCCCCGAGCTGCTCGAGCAGTCCACCAGCCAGGAGTGAACGACCGCGCGCCGGGCACGCCCGGGGCCCGCGGCCCGGACGCGCCACCTTGCCTCGCCGGCATCTAGCCGGGGTGTAGCACCGTCCCCATCTCGGATTCCGCAGAACGCCGTCCGCGGTTCGGCTCCCGGCCGAACCGATCTTGCAGGCGGGTCCGCGCCGTCCTACGAGGCGGGCACCTCGTCGCGGGGAATGCCGGCGCCGGCCGCCGGGGGCTCGCGCCACCACGGCGCCTGCTCCTCGTACGCGGCGCCGATTCCGAGCAGCGTCTCCTCGGCGAAGGCGCGCCCGATGAGCTGCAGGCCCACCGGGAGCCCGGTGTCGTCCCGCCCGCAGGGCACGCTGACGGCGGGCAGCCCGGTGAGGTTGGCGCTGGCCGTGAAGACGTCCCCCACGTAGAGCTGCAGCGGGTCGTCCGCGCGCTCGCCGAGTCGGAACGCGGTGGTCGGGGTGGTCGGCATGGCGACGGCGTCGACCTTCTCGAAGGCGGCGTCGTAGTCGTCGCGGATGAGCGTCCTCACCTGCTGCGCCTTCAGGTAGTAGGCGTCGTAGTAGCCGGCGCTGAGGGCATAGGTGCCGAGCATGATCCGCCGCTTGACCTCGTCGCCGAACCCGTCGCGGCGCGTCCGGTCGTACATCCCGTCCAGGGTCGCGCCCTTCTCGTCGAGGGGCGCCCGGTAGGCGTAGCGCACGCCGTCGTAGCGGGCCAGGTTCGAGCTGGCCTCGGCCGGCGCGACGATGTAGTAGGTCGGCACCGCGTACTCGGCGTGGGGGAGGGGGACGTCGACAACCGTCGCGCCCATGCCCCGCAGGGCCTCGATGGCCGCCTCGAACGCCGCGGCGACGCCGGCGTCGACGCCTTGCTCCAGGATCGCCCACGGCACGCCGATCGTCGGTCTCCGCACCGGCTCGGCGGCGGCCGCGTCGAAGGCGGGGACGACCGAGGCGGCCGACGTGGCGTCCCTCGGGTCCGGGCCGGCGATCGCCTGCAGCAGGGCGGCGGCGTCGGCCACCGTCAGCCCGAACGGTCCGACCTGGTCGAGCGACGAGGCGAACGCCAGCAGCCCGTAGCGCGACACCCGCCCGTAGGTCGGCTTCAGCCCCACGATGCCGCAGAACGCGGCGGGCTGGCGAATCGAGCCCCCGGTGTCCGAGCCGAGCGCCACCGGGGCGAGCCGCGCCGCCACCGCCGCGGCCGAGCCGCCGCTCGACCCGCCGGGGACGCACGCCGGGTCCCACGGGTTCCGGGTCGGGCCCGTCACCGAGTGCTCGGTCGTCGACCCCATGGCGAACTCGTCGCAGTTCGTCTTGCCGACGACGACGGCCCCGGCCGCGGTCAGCCGCTCGACGACGGTCGCGTCGTAGGGCGGGACGTAGCCGGCGAGGATGCGCGACGACGCGGTGGTCGGGAGCCCGCGGGTGCAGATGTTGTCCTTGACCGCGATCGGCACCCCGAGCAGGGGCAGGTCCGGCGCGTCGGGCCCCCGCCGGTCGAGCGCCGCCGCCCGCGCGAGGGCCGGCTCCGCCGCGGTGTGGTTGAAGGCCCGCAGGTCCCCGTCGCGGGCCGCGATGCGACCGAGAAACTCGGTGCACACGTCGACCGCCGTCGCGCCGTCGCGCAACGCGGCCCTGACGTCCGCGATGGTCGCGAGCGAGGAGAGCTCCATCAACCGATGACCTTGGGCACCCTGAACAGCCGTTCCCCCCCGCGGTCCGGCGCGTTGCCGAACGCGTCGTCCACGGGCAACGACGGCCGCGGCTCGTCGTCGCGCATGACCGGGGCCGACGTGACGGGGTGGGTGGTGGCCGCGACCCCCGCGGTGTCGATGCGGTTCAGCCGCTCGAAATACGCGAGGATGTCGCCGAGCTGGCGGGTGAACTGCTCCGCCTCCGACTCGGTCAGCTCGAGGTGGGCGAGCCGCGCGATGCGGTCGACGTCGGCTCGCGTCAAGGGGTTGGACACGCGCGAGATCGTAGCAGACGCGCTACTCGGGCAGCGCGAGCGCTATCAGCCGCGGGCCGCCGCCGACCGTCAGGGCGATGTACTGGCGGCCGTCGACGAGGTAGGTCATCGGGGTGCCGATGGCGCCGCTCGGCAGGTCGAGCGAGCCGACGATGGCGCCGGTCGCCTTGTCGCGCGCGACGAGCCGCGGCCCGCCGTTGCTGCCGCCGGCGGTGAGGGCGCTGACGAGCAGGGTCTTCGTCACCAGCGGCCCCCCGCGGCCGTCGCCGCCGAGCGGCGGCAGGTCGAGGTCGCGCAGCAGGGGGTGGTTGCGGAAGCGGTCGCCGTCGCCGTTGGGCTCCATCCACGCGATGTCCCCGGTGTTCAGGTCGACCGCGGTCATGCGCGAGTACGGCGGCTTGAACAGGGGCAGCCCCTGGGGCATCCGCGGCTGCCGGCCGCCGCCGAACGGGCCCTGGGTGAACCGCATGGTGCCGCCGTCGGCGGGGTCCGGCGTGTAGAAGTGCAGCACCGAGAACCGGTTCTGCGACGGCACGTAGAGCAGGCCCGTCTCGGGGTCGACGCCGGCCCCGCCCCAGTTCGCGCCGCCGTCGATGGCGGGCCGCTGGATGGTGCCCTGGACGCCGCCCTCGACGCTGTGCAGCGGCGGCGTGAAGAGCGGGCCGAGCTGGAAGTCGGCCACCGCCTCCATCGCCATCGCCCGGATCTCGGGCGTGAAGTCGACGAGGTCGTCGACGGTGACTCCCTGGTACTCGAACGGCGGCGGCCGGGTGGGGAACGGCTGGGTGGGCGCGAGCACCTCGCCCGGCAGGTTCGTGCGCTACGGCACCGGCCGTTCCTCGATGGGCCAGACCGGCTCGCCGGTCACGCGGTCGAAGACGTAGACGAACCCCTGCTTGCTCACCTGCGCCAGCGCCTTCACGGGGCGGCCGTCGACGGTGACGTCGACGAGGTTGGGATGGGTCGGGAAGTCGTAGTCCCACAGCCCGTGGTGCACCGCCTGGAAGTGCCAGGCCCGCTGCCCGGTCTCGACGTCGACGGCGACGATCGACTGCGAGAACAGGTTGTCGCCGGGCCGGTCGGCCCCGTAGTAGTCGTTGGTCGGGGCGCCGGTGGGCAGGTACACGTGGCCCAGCTCGTCGTCGCCGGCCAGCATCGACCACACGTTGGCGTTGCCCGAGTAGCGCCACGACTCGTTCAGCCACGTGTCGGCGCCGTACTCGTCGGGGCTGTCGGGCACCGTATGGAAGTCCCACTCGTGGGCGCCGGTCCGCACGTTCCAGGCCCGCACCCACCCCGGCGGGGCCTCCTTCGTGATGCGGACGTCGGCGATCTGCGAGCCGTGGATCACCCGGTCGCGGACCACGATGGGCGGCGAGTTGATGGCGTAGAGCATGGCGTTCAGGTAGTCGCGCGCCTCGCGGTCGACCCGCGGGATGCCGACCGTCGCGTCCACCAGGCCGCTGCCGTCCGGCCCGAAGTCGGGGCAGGGCCGCCCCGTCCCGGCCCGCACGCAAACGAGGTGGCCGTTGCCGGTGCCCCAGAAGATGCGCTCGTCGCCCTCGCCGTCGGTCCAGTAGGCGACGCCGCGCTGCGTCCACGGGCCGCTCATCGAGGGCGTGCCCTCCTCGTAGCTCTTCGGGTTGAACACCCACAGGGTCTCGCCCGTCGCCGCGTCGACCGCGACCCCCTGCGAGAGGGGCGTGTTGAAGTAGAGCACGCCGTCCACCATCAGCGGCGTCGCCTGCAGCCGCGACGGGTTCGGCGACTGGCCCTCCCGGTACAGGTCCGGCGTGTCCGCCACCAGCGACTCGACGATGGCCTCGCGCGGCGCCCGCCACTCGCCTCCGCCCGGGGTCGACCGGCTGAGCACGGCGTCGGCCGTCGTCCACTCCCAGGCGACCTCGAGCCGCTCGAAGTTGCCGGCGTCGACCTGGTCGAGCGGCGAGTACTTCGTGCCGGCGATGTCGCCGGCATAGCTCCGCCACTCGCCGTTCTCGGTCCCGTAGCGCTGCCGCGGGCCGTCCGACGGTCCGGTCTGTGCGCCGGCGCCGGCGGCGCCGAGCAGCGCCAGCAGGCAGGCGATCGGCGTGAGTGTTCCGCGGGCGCGGCCCGTGGAAGGATGAAACGCGATGTTTCGAGGCATGTGCGAACGTCCCTCGTCGGGATGACGGAGAATCGACGGTCCGGGCATCAGGTCCCACTCGCCGGCACGAACGAATCACGAGATGCCGAACGGCGCCGATCGCTCGGGTACCGATTCCGAGTGGATGCTCACTCTACAGGAACGAGGCTGCGGCGCGGCGCCGCCGGCCACCGGCGCCGCCGACTGAACGCGGCAACTGCTGCCGCAGGCCGCGAACCGAAGGAGCAGGAACCCCCGGCCGTCAGTGCGCGCCGGGGCCGCTATAGCTCTTCTCTCCCGCCTCGACCCGGACCTCGAGCCGGTTGTCGGGCGGGGGCAGGGGGCACGTCGTGTGCGGGTTGAACGCGCACGGCGGGTTGTAGGCCTTGTTGAAGTCGACCGTCGTCCACCCGTCGGCGTCGGGGGCGTCGGCGTAGAGGAACCGCGCGGCCGGGTAGGTCTCGTCGCCGCTGGTCAGGTCGCGCAGGATGAACCAGAGCTGGTCGCCCGAGTTCACGGGCAGCATCCGCACCTCGCGGCCGGCCACCGTCAGGGTGACGTGGCCGGTGCTCTGGTAGGTCTCGATGTCGCCGAGGATGTTCATGGTCCTGACCGTCAGCGGCTCGTCGTGCGGCGTGAACTTCCCGCGCACGCGGTACCGTTCGTCGACCGGATACCAGTCGAGGCGGGTGAAGCTCCGGCGGATGGCCGACTCGGTGTCCCGGGCGCGAATCGCGAGCCGCTCGCCGCTCTCGTGCACCCAGAACGACACCGGGCCCGCGGTCAGCGTGACGCGCCCCTCGGCCGGGTAGAGCTGGGCCGCGGTGACGGATTCACCGTCGACGGTCAGCGTCCGGTCTCCCGACGCCCGCACCGACACGGTTCGGCCGCGCCGCTCCAGCACCCCGGCCTCGGCCGGAAACGCGGCGGGGAGGACGAGGTCGTTGCGCGGGCTCGACCCGAACCGGCTCTCGCCCTCGGGGAGGAAGAACAGGGCCGACACCGTGAGCCAGCCGTCGTCGGCCTTCAGCCGCGCCTCGCGGTCGGCCCGCCACGCCTCGATCTCCTCGGCGTAGTCGTTGGCGGCCGACACGGCGGCGCCGAGCCCGACGATCCCGAAGCCCGTCATCGCCGCCATCGTCATCAACCATCCTGTACGCGGTCTCATGGCAGTTCTCCCGAACCCCCCGACTCGGCTCGTTCCTCGCGCGGGGGCGACGACAAGTCTAGCACCCGGCTGAATCGCGGGCCGGCGGTGTGCGACAATCGGTCGGCGCCATGAGCGACGAGCGACCGCTGTTCAAGCACCCGCCGTGGATGGTGGGCATCATGCTGATTCTCGGCGCGATGTCGCTCTTCGTGGGGCTCACCCTCGACCCGTTCTGGCTCGTCATGGGGGCCCCGGCGATTCTCACGCTGTTCGTCTACGTGGGCGTGCGCATCGCTCTGTCGCTCGGCTTCGGGGTGCCGCCGAGCGATCCCGCGAGGGCGGTCCCCCCGCTTCCGCCGGAGGGGGGCAGCGCGCCGCGGGACGCGCCCGAGCCCTGACGAGGTGCCTGCGCCATGACTCGCCAGTCTTCCGATGCGATCCGCCCGTCCGCGGTGGCGGGGACCTGGTATCCGGGCGACCCGGGGGCGTTGCGGGCGGCGGTGGGCGGCCATCTGGCCGAGGCGGAGCCGGCCCCGGCCGGCGACGTGGTCGCCGTGGTCGCCCCGCATGCGGGGCTCGTCTACTCCGGCCCGGTCGCCGCCCACGCCTACCGCGCGGTGGCGGGCCGCCCCTGCGACGTCGTCGTCCTCGTCGGCCCGTCCCACTACCACGGCTTCGAGGGGGTGGCGATCTGGCCGGCCGGCGCGTTCGAGACGCCGCTGGGGCGGGTCGCGGTCGAGGCCGGCGTGGCCGACCGGCTCCTCGCGTCGCCGGTCGTCGGCACCCATCCGACCGCCCACGACCGCGAGCACGCGCTGGAGATGCAGCTTCCGTTCCTGCAGGTGGTGCTGCCCGACGTCCCCATCGTGCCCCTGCTCTTCGGCTACCAGGAACGCCCGACCATCGAGGCGCTGTCCGAGGCCCTCGTCGAGGCGTGCGCGGGGCTGTCGCCGCTGCTGGTCGCGAGCACCGACCTGTCGCACTACTTCGACGCGGCCCGCGCCGCCGCTCTCGACCAGGTCGTCGTCGACCACGTCGCCCGCTTCGACGCCGACGGCCTGCTGGCCGAGTACGAGCGCTATTCCCTCGACGACCGCGGCCGGTACGTGGCCTGCGGCGGCGGCGCGGCCATCGCCGTCATGCGCGCCGCGGCCCGGCTCGGGGCCGACCGCGCGCACGTGCTGCGCCGCGCCGACTCGGGCGACGTCTCGGGCGACAAGTCCGCCGTGGTCGGCTACCTCGCGGCGACGTTCGAGCGGGGCGGCGACGGCGGGGCGCGGTCCGCGGACGGAACGCCCGGTGGTCCGGCGTAGGACTCCGTTGCACGCTACCCTCGAAGCGTGAGAGTGGGCGTTAGTTGATGCTGTCGCCGCACGATCAGCAACGGTTGCTGCGCCACGCGCGCCGCGCCATCGCCGCCAGGCTCGAAGAGCGTCCGCTCGAGCCGCTTGGGTCCCCCGGGGCCCTCGCCGCGCCGGCCGCGGCATTCGTGACCATCCAGCTCGGTGGCCGGCTGCGGGGCTGCATCGGCTCGGTCGAGGACGACGAACCCCTCGCCGAGGTGGTGGAACGGTGCGCCGCCGACGCCGCGACCCGCGATCCGCGCTTCCCGCCTCTGCCGCTGTCGGACCTGCCGGCGGCGCGCCTCGAGATCTCGGTGCTGACCCCGTTCCGCCGCGTGGCCGACCCGGCCGAGACGGAGGTGGGGCGGCACGGGGTGATGGTCGAGCAGGGGCCGCGCCGCGCCCTGCTGCTCCCGCAGGTGGCGGGGGAGTGGGGCTGGGACCGCGAGACCTTCCTCTCGCAGACGTGCGTCAAGGCGGGGCTGCCGGCCGACGCGTGGCGGACCGGCGCCGCCGTCCACACCTTCGAGGCGCAGGTCTTCGGGGAGAAGCCGTCGTTCGACCCCGCCGGGGAGCACTGACGCAATTCCCGACGCGGCACGATCCGTGTCGCAGGGCATCGAGGCCGCCCGAGGATCATGCGAACGCCGAGACTAGGGATTGAGCCCGCGGAGCTCGACCCGCGGCAGCAGCCGCCGCGTCGGCAGCAGTCCAAGTGGGAGAAGGCCAAGGCCCGAATGCGCCACCCGTCGGGCATCGGGATGCTCCTGGCCTTCGGGGGCCTCCTCTACATCCAGTCGACCGGGGCGGATGAGTCCGGCGTGCTGCGCGTACTTCTCGCCCTCGCCAATCTCGTGTTCGCCGTCTGGTCGTGGGCGGCGGAGAACGAGCGGGAAGCAGAGAAGCGCCGCGAGCCGGGCGGGATCGACTTCAGTTGAAGTCAGGACTCCGGGTTGCGCACAATCGGGGCCGTGGACGAAAATGGGAGGTTACTCGGCGTGCGCAGACGGTCCCGACGCCCACTGAACGTCTCCGAAGACCCGATTGACCATCCCCGAAGAATGAACCTCATGAGCAACACGTTTGGCACCCTCTCCACGCTGTCCGCCGGCGACGCCACGGTGTCGTACCACAGCCTCGCGGCGCTCGAGCGCGCCGGGTTCCCCCGGGTCGCTCGGCTGCCGTACTCGCTGAAGGTCCTCCTCGAGAACCTCCTGCGCCGCGAGGACGGGCGCCGAGTCACCGCCGACGACGTCCGGGCCCTCGCCGAGTGGGACCCCGCGGCCGGCGCCACGAAGGAGATCGCGTTCATGCCGGCGCGGGTCCTGCTGCAGGACTTCACCGGCGTGCCCGCGGTGGTCGACCTCGCGGCGATGCGGGACGGGGTGGCCCGCCTCGGCGGCGACCCCGCGCGCATCAACCCCCTGCAGCCGGCCGAGCTGGTCATCGACCACTCGGTGCAGGTCGACCACTACCGGGGCGCCGACGCGTTCGACCTGAACGCGCGGCTCGAGTTCTCGCGCAACCGCGAGCGCTACGCGTTCCTCAAGTGGGGCCAGCAGGCGTTCGACAACTTCCGGGTGGTGCCCCCCGACACCGGCATCGTGCACCAGGTGAACCTCGAGTACCTGGCCCGGGCGGTGTGCGTGGGCGGGAACGGCGGCGGCCCGCCCATGGCCTACCCCGACACCCTGGTGGGGACCGACTCGCACACCACCATGGTGAACGGCCTCGGCGTCGTCGGCTGGGGCGTCGGCGGCATCGAGGCCGAGGCGGCGATGCTGGGGCAGCCCATCTCGATGCTCGTCCCCGAGGTCGTCGGGTTCAAGCTCGTCGGCCGGCTGCCCGAGGGGACGACGGCCACCGACCTCGTCCTGACCATCACCGAACGGCTGCGGCAGCACGGCGTCGTCGGCAAGTTCGTCGAGTTCTTCGGCCCCGGGCTCGCCTCGCTGACCCTCGCCGACCGCGCGACCCTCGGCAACATGTCGCCCGAGTACGGGTCGACGGTGGCCGTCTGTCCCATCGACGAGATGACCCTCGACTACCTCCGCCTGAGCGGGCGCGACGAGGGGCAGGTGGCCCTGGTCGACGCCTACGCCCGGGCCCAGGGCATGTTCGGGGCGCCGGCCGACGACCCCGTCTACGCCGACGTCGTCGAGTTCGACCTCGGCGGCGTCGAGCCGAGCATCGCGGGGCCGAAGCGGCCTCAGGACCGGGTGCCGCTGGGGCAGGCGGCGACCGCCTTCACGCGGGCCCTCGACACGCTGCTGCCCGGCGCCACCGTCCGCCCCGCCGGCGACGCGGCCGGCCTCGACCACGGCGCGGTGGTGGTGGCGGCCATCACGAGCTGCACCAACACGTCGAACCCCAGCGTGATGATCGCGGCCGGCCTGCTCGCGCAGAAGGCGGCCGCGCGCGGGCTGAAGCCGAAGCCGTGGGTCAAGACGAGTCTCGCCCCGGGGTCGATGGTGGTCACCGAGTACCTCGAGGCGGCGGGGCTGCTGGCGCCGTTGGCCGAGCTCGGCTTCAACCTCGTCGGCTACGGCTGCACCACCTGCATCGGCAACAGCGGGCCCCTGCCCGAGGCCATCTCCGCCGAGGTGCGGTCGCGCGACCTCGTGGTCGCCTCGGTGCTCAGCGGCAACCGCAACTTCGAGGGCCGCGTGCAGCCGCAGGTGCGGGCGAACTACCTCGCGTCGCCGCCGCTGGTCGTCGCCTACGCGCTGGCCGGCTCGATGACCGTCGACGTGACGAGCGCCCCCCTCGGGCAGGACCGCGACGGCCGCGACGTGTTCCTCGCCGACCTCTGGCCGTCGGCGGCCGAGGTCCAGGCCGCGATGACCGCCGCCGTCCGCACCGAGCAGTTCACCGACAAGTACCGCGGCGTCTTCGACGGCGACGAGCGCTGGCGGGGGCTGCCGGCCCCGGGCGGCCAGCGCTTCGCCTGGGACGACGCGTCGACCTACGTGCGCAACCCGCCGTTCTTCGACGACCTCGCCCCCGAGCCGGCCCCGCCCGAGGACGTGCGCGGGGCGCGGGTGCTCGCCCTGCTCGGCGACAGCGTCACCACCGACCACATCTCGCCGGCCGGGGCCATTCCCGCCGACGGCCCGGCCGGGGCGTACCTCATCTCGCAGGGGGTCGAGCCCAAGGACTTCAACTCGTTCGGCAGCCGCCGCGGCAACCACGAGGTGATGATGCGGGGCACCTTCGGCAACATCCGCCTCCGCAACCAGCTCGCGCCGGGCACCGAGGGGGGGTGGACCCGCTACCAGCCCGACGACGAGCAACTGAGCATCTACGACGCGGCCATGCGCTACCAGGCGGCCGGCGTGCCCCTCGTCGTCCTCGCGGGCCGCGAGTACGGCTCCGGTTCGTCGCGCGACTGGGCGGCCAAGGGCACCCGGCTGCTCGGGGTCCGCGCCGTCCTGGCCGCGAGCTTCGAGCGCATCCACCGCAGCAACCTGGTGTTCATGGGGGTCCTGCCGCTCGAGTTCCGCGACGGCGAGAGCGCGGCCGGCCTCGGGCTGACGGGCCGCGAGGCGTTCGACATCACCGGCATCGCCGACGGCCTGGTTCCGCGCGGCGAGGTGCGGGTGCGCGCGGTCGCCTCCGACGGGACCGCCCGCGAGTTCACGGCGCGGGTGCGCATCGACACCCCCGACGAGCTCGCCTACTACCGCCACGGCGGCATCCTGAAGTACGTGCTGCGCCAGCTCGCGGGCAACGGGCACGGGTCGTAGGCGCCCGCGCCGAGGAACCACCGAACGAAGGTGCGAACCACCGACGATGACGACGACAGCCACCGCCACCGCCGACGTCGAGCCGTCCCCGCCGCGGCAGATCGAGTGGGACCTCGGCGAGATCTACCCCGACATCGAAGCCTGGGATGCAGCCAGGGCGGACCTCGAGAAGCGGGTCGCGGCCCTCGCCGGCTACCAGGGGCGCCTCGGCGAGAGCGCCGCGACCCTGCGCGAGGCCCTCGACGCCGTCTCCGCCACCGACAAGGAGCTGTCGCGGCTCTTCGTCCACGCGTTCCTCAAGGCCGACGAGGACCGCCGGGTGGCGGCGGCGCAGGAACGGCGCGGCCTCGCCGCCGCCCTCCGGTCGCGGTTCTCGGAGACCGTCGCGTTCGTCTCGCCCGAGCTGCTGCGCGTCGGGGCCGAGACCATCGAGCGCTTCATCGCCGACGAGCCGGGCCTCGCCCCCCACGCGTTCAACCTGCGCGATACCTTGCGGCACGCCCCGCACACCCTGTCGGACGAGTCCGAGCAGGTCATCGCGGCCACCGGCCCCGTCGTGCAGGGCCCCGAGCGCATCTACGCCCTGCTGACCAGCTCGGACATGGCGTACCCCACCGTCACCCTGTCCACCGGCGAGACGGTCACCCTCGACCAGGCCGCCTACACCCTGCACCGGGCGTCGCCCGACCGCAACGACCGCAAGCTCGTGTTCGACCGGTTCTGGGGCGCCTGGAAGACCTACGAGGCGACCTTCGGGCAGTTGCTCGACACGCAGGTGAAGGCCCACGCCTTCCACGCCAAGGTGCGGCGCCACGGCAGCGCGCTCGAGGCGGCGCTGGCCGGCCCCAACATCCCCGCCGCCGTCTACCGGACCCTGCTCGACGCGGCCGGCCGACACCTGCCGTCGCTGCACCGCTACTTCCGCATCCGCCGGCGCATGCTGGGGCTCGACGACCTCCACTACTACGACATCTACCCGCCGCTGGCCGCGCTCGGCCGCGAGTTCGGCATCGACGAATCGGCGGCCCTCACCCTCGAGGCGACCGCGCCCCTCGGCCCCCACTACCAGGCGCTGCTGCGCGACGGGCTCGAGGGCCGGTGGATGCACGTCTACCCGCAGGCCGGCAAGGCGCCGGGCGCGTACATGTTCGGCGACGTCTACGACGTGCACCCGTACGTGCTGCTCAACCACAACGGCCGGTTCACCGACCTCTCGACCTTCACCCACGAGTGGGGACACGCCATCCACACCCGGCTCGCCAACGAGCGGCAGCCCTGGGAGACCTGCGGCTATCCCACGTTCACGGCCGAGATCGCCTCCATCACCAACGAGATCCTGCTGCAGGAGCACCTGCTGGCCCAGGACATCGGCGACGACGAGCGCCTCTTCTACCTGGGCACGGTGCTCGAGGGCATCCGCGGCACGTTCTTCCGGCAGGTCATGTTCGCCGAGTTCGAGCTCGCCATCCACGAGACCGTCGAGTCGGGCGAGGCCCTGTCGGGCGAGAAGATGACGGGCCTCTATGGGTCGCTGCTGCGCCGCTACCACGGCGCCGACGACGGGGTCATGGCCATCGACCCCGCCTACGCCGTCGAGTGGATGTTCATCCCCCACTTCTATGGCAACTTCTACGTCTTTCAGTACGCCACCTCCATCGCCGCCGCCGCCCTGTTCGCCGAGCGCTTCCGCGGCGGCGACGCGCGGGCGCGCGACGACTACCTCGCGGTGCTCTCGGCCGGCGGCTCGCGCTACGCCTGCGAGCTCCTCGGCGAGTACGGCATGGATCTGGCAACTCACGCTCCCTACGACGCCCTCGTCGCGCGGATGGACCGCACGATGGAACGCATCGAGGCTATCCTCGACCGGCGGCAGGGCGGGGCGTAGGGCCGCGTGCCCTGTCCGGCGAAGAACCCCGTTCAGGCGCACGCCTCGACCACTTCGGAACCGTGGTATCGTGAGGAGCCAGTGACGGACACCAGAACCATCGTCGTCTCGGTCATCGGAACCGGGATCGCCGTCGTCACCGTCATCGTCGGGTTCATGGCGATCGTCGCCAGCGGCATCAACGCCCGTTTCGATGACGTGAACGACCGTTTCGACGACGTGAACGCCCGGATCAGCGACGTCAACAGGCGCATCGACGAGCTGAGCAGGAGCGTGAACGCGCGTTTCGACGACGTCAACGCGCGTTTCGACGAGCTGAGCAGGAGCGTGAACGCGCGTTTCGACGACGTCAACGCGCGTTTCGACGAGTTGAGCAGGAGCGTGGACTCCCGGTTCAGCGATGTCAACTCCCGGTTCGGCGACGTCAACTCCCGGTTCGATGAGGTGAACGCCCGGTTCGGCGAGGTCAACTCCCGGTTCGATGAGGTGAACGCCCGGATCGACGAGCTGAGCGCCCGGATCGACAACGTCCAGAGCGACGTCCGGGAGTTGCGCGCGCTGGTGATCGACGCCATCAGAAACGTCTCGCCTGCCATCGGCTGAGCGATCGACTTCGACGAGTCGACCGTTGCAGCCGGGGCCTGGAGGAGTTGCCATGCGGATACGCATTTCGGCGGTGGTGTTGGCGGTCGCGTTCGGCGCCGGCGGTGGGCTCGCAGCGGCGCAGCAGCCCGAAGCGGCCCCCACGTTCACCAAGGACGTGGCGCCCATCCTCTACGAGAACTGCGTCACCTGTCACCGGCCGGACAACATCGCGCCGATGACCCTCATCGAGTACGCCGACGTGCGCCCCTGGGCCCGGTCCGTCAAGGACCTCGTGGTCTCGCGCGAGATGCCCCCGTGGCCGGCCGACCCGCAGAACAGCATGAAGTTCCGCAACGAGCGGTACCTCGACCAGCACGAGATCGACACCATCGCGGCGTGGGTCGACGCCGGCGCGCCGCGCGGGAACCCCGCCGACCGGCCCGAGCCGCCCGACTTCCCGGCCGGCTGGACCTACGAGGGCGGCGAGCCCGACTACGTCTTCGAGCTGCCCGTCGAGTACACCGTGGCGGCCGAGGGCGAAGAGGACTACATCGACTTCTACACCGAGATGCCGTGGGACGAGGACCGCTTCGCCGAGGTCCTCGAGATGCGGCCCAGCGACTACCGCGTCGTCCACCACTCGGGCGCCTACACCGTCGACCTCCCGTGGGGCACCCAGGTCATCGACGGCGTGCTGCACGACCTCGAGGGCAACTCCCTCCTGCGGGCGCCGCTGCCCAAGCGGCCCGAGACCGAGACCGAGGCGACGGACGAGTCGTCCGGCCAGGTCGCGCAGCAGGTCTTCAACGAGGTCAACCTGCCCGGCTCCAGCAAGCTGCTCTCCTACGTGCCGGGGCGCGGCGTCGAGCGCCACCGCCCCGGCACCGGCAAGCGGATGGCCGCCGACAAGTGGATCCGCTGGACCATGCACTACAACCCCATCGGGGTCGAGGCCACCGAGCGCACCAAGCTCGGCATCTGGTTCAACACCCGGCCCGTGACCCACGAGGTGCTCACCCGGCAGGCCGGCAACGCGTTCCCCACCGACCCGTTCGGCACCGACATCTACATCGTGCAGGGCGAAGAGGTGAAGCCGGTCCGCGACCCCGAGACCGGCCGGGTGCGCCGCGGGGCCATCCCCAACATCCCGCCCTACACCGACGACTGGAAGATCACCGGCATCACCCCCATCAGCGAGGCCATCACCCTCTACGGCCTCTCGCCCCACATGCACCTGCGGGGCAAGAGCCTGCGGTGGGTGGTGACGTACCCCGACGGCCGCGAGGAGACGATTCTCGACGTCCCCGAGTTCGACTTCAACTGGCAGATCCACTACGAGCTGGCCGAGCCGCTGTACCTGCCGGCGGGCAGCAAGATCACCGGCATCGGCGTCTACGACAACTCGCTCGGCAACCGGTGGAACCCCGGTCCGCACCTCGAGGTGTACTGGGGCCAGCAGAGCTGGGACGAGATGTACCAGGCGTTCACCGAGTACACCGTCGAGAGCCAGGACCTGACGAAGCTCGGCACGACCGACGACGAGTAGCGGGTCGGGGAAGGACCGGTTCGACGGGCGGCGGGTCGCGGCGTCAGGCGCCGGGCTCGCCGGCCCGACCGACCGCCGCCAAGCGGCAACGGAGCCGGAAAGGAAGGACTCGATGCGGCGGGTAGTGGCGTTGGCGTTCGTGCTCGGTCTCGCCGCGTCGGCGACGGCGCTGGGCCAGCCGCAGCCGCAGCTTCCCCAGGGGCAGATACCCGACCGGGGCCGCCCCACCCAGAGCGGCGACGAGATTCCCCTCTTCGACTACGAGGCCTTTTTCCCCGGCACGTGGAACTTCGAGTGGCGGGTGCCCGAGAGCCCTCTCGGCCCCGGCGGCAGCATCCGCGGCACCGAGACGTTCTCGACCGGCGACGGCCGCTACTACACCAGCCGCATCGAGGCCGACGGCCCCGACGGCCCGTTCACCGCCGACTCGCGCATCGTCTACCTCGCCGAGCAGAAGGTCTTCGCCCGCTACGAGGTCGACAGCCGCGGCTTCGAGCTCTTCAAGGCGGGCCGCGTCGGCGGCGACCTCGGCGGCTTCTACACCATCCACTACGAGACGCCCCCCTTCGAGGTCGACGGCCAACAGGTGCAGCTCCGGCTGGTGACCCGGCTCGTGTCGCCGGTCAACTACCGCGTCGAGTCGCGCATCTCGGTCGACGGCGGCCCGTTCCGGAACTTCGGCACCGCGTGGTGGACCAAGGACATCTCCGGGGTGACCGGAGCGGGGGCCGAGGGCCGATGACCGGCCCGGTCCCGTGGCGTCCTCCCGCTTGGCGTCCGCTCGGCGCCGCGTTGCTCTTCTCGCTGCTCGTGCCCCTGCCGAGCACATCGGCCGCCCAGCCGATGTCCATCATGGCGACGGTCGGCTGCGTCGAGAGCGGCGACGACGGCCGCTTCCACCTCGTCCGCGCCACCGAGCCCGAGGCCCTGCAGGAACGCATGCCCGAGGAGCCGCCGGCCGACGCGCCGCTCGGCGCGCGGACCATCCGCCTCATCGGCACCCTGGATGAGTTCGGCGTGCCCGCCCGCGCCGGTCACAAGGTGTGGGCGAAGGGCCTGCTCAATCAGGATGCGGCCGGCGGCGCCGACCTGCTGAACCTCACCTCGATCACCACGCTGTCGGATCGCTGCGAGCTTTGAGATTAGTTCTCGATCAAGGACGGGGCTGAATCACTGCTCTTGTCTACGAAGCTCCAGCGTCCGTCGCCTTCTCGTCGCACAGATCCTCCGTTCTTGCTCAATCGGTGCAAGGTGTTGTAGACAGCTTGGCTGAAGTGATTGCCTTCCGGTTTTCCGCCTTCGCGCAACATGTTCATCACCTCGCGCTTCGAGAGCGGTCGCGAGGACGTTGACAGGCAATGCCGGACGGCTTGCGGCATGGACATCATCGCATAGACGCCCGATCCGGCCTCTGTCTCCGGTTCAGCACTGACTTGGGGTTGCAGTTCTCCCGTTGTCTGAATCTTCTCTTCAAGCAGTGCGATCGCAGCTTGAATTCGCTCGTGCCGGAGATCAAGTCGCTTCCGCTCGGATTCAACCGTGTCGAGATCCGACCGCAACTCGTCGAGCATCAACCGATGGTGGTCGGCCATTTTCTTCGCGCCCCTTGATCGGCTAGAATAGACAGGTCGTGGCTGCGAATACAAGACGCTCCACCACGACCTGCCGACGGACCTGACCCGTCGTCACTACGACAGACGCCGGGCTCCCGAGGTTAACGGGAGGCCGAGACCGCGAGTACGACACGCGCTTCTCGGACCTCCCGATGGATGTGAGTCGTCGTCGATACGAGAGACGCCGACTCAACCCAGCCTCAAAGCGGCGCGGGGATGAGTGCCGCCAAGCATCAACTACCCGCGCCGCCCTTCAACATCGGCAGTATACCACATCAAATCAAATCGTTGCGCGGGGAAGGTGTTTTGGAGGGGCTGGCGCATTGCGTGTCGCGGTGATGCGCCACCTGAATCGCACACCGGTTGCCATGAGTGCCTGATCAGCGCCGGGTAAACGATGCGGAGAAGAGGAGGAGTCGGGCGTGGTGCACGAGGAGTGGCAGCAGATGAACCTGCCGATCTAGTCGATCATCAAGGGGGACGACTCGCTCGCTTCCCATGGCCTTCACCAGGCAAGCACGTACTTCTCGCCGCTCCACTCTGGGACCTGCTGGTTCTGCCTGAGTCGCATGCGCTGGAGGCTCAGTGCGGAGTACACGTCGTCGAGGTGTGGCGTCGACGAGGTGATGCCGGGCAGGCTCGCCGCCGCCTCCATGGTGAAGCGCTCGGCGAGGATCGGCCTGGAACGGTCCCGATAGGCCGAGTTCCACCACGTCAGGATCCGATCCTGCGCCGAACGCAGGATTCGGTCCCCGGGCAGTCGGTCACGCTTCTCGTGCTGGTTGATCCGCCGGTGGACAGGCATGAGGTTCCACAGGTCGCCGCACGGCCAGATGGCCCAGGGGAAGCAGTGATCGATGTCGAAACGATCCGCCGACAGGCGCCTGCCACTCCAGACACAGGTGAGGTCGCCCGTCGCGAGCAGGCGTTCCGCCTCCCGGCGTGCCTCGCTGACGTCGCGATCGGGATCGGACCACGTCATCGCCGCCGCCAATCGAGCATCGTCGATCTGTCGTCCCTGCCTCTCGGCATACCTCTTCGTCAGTCGGATCCACTCCGCCTGCAGCGCTGGCTCGATCCAGACGCTGTAGCGCTGGAGCGCCGTCCAGAGGTGCATGGGGACGTGCATCGTCCCGAAGCCGGTGAGGTACTGGTGCTCCAGCAGCACCCGCGCGGAGCGCCGGATCGTGCGGTCCTTCACGACGGGCAGGATCTTCCCACCGTTGGGGTAGGTCAGGTAGGTGGCCGGCATCGTCGCAATGGTGTGCGCCGCGTCCCTCATCGCCTCGTGGAGCGCCTTGCCGACGTCGCCCGAGAACTGCATGCCGACGCGGAGATCGTGATGGGACAGGTCCGTGCGGAGACGCTTGAGAGCGGCCTTGGCGAAGCCCAGGCCGTCGCCACCCCGCCGGTTGCCGGGGCTCTGAGGCAAGTCGGCCTCGAGCAAGGGCTTGAAGAGTCGCAGCCAAGTCAGGGCGACGAGGCCCATCGGCACCGCGACGTGGTCGTCGTCGGGATGGCGCGCGAGGCCGGCGGCGGAGTCCGCGATGCGGCACAACACGCGCAGCAGCGCCAGCTTGTAGGTGGAGCTCTTGTCGTCGTTCAGGATGATGTGGCGCAGGAGGGGCAGTGCGCCCGTCCCGTCGTCCGGCAAGCGGACGGCTACCTGCGTCCACCGGACATCCTCCCGGCCCAGGTGGTCTTCCGCAGTCGAGCACCGTTCGACCAGTGCGCCGTGGTCGCGGGCCAGCCGTCGGATCTCGTCGGCCGAGACCGCGTGCATGGCGCGGGTGGCCTCGGCCGGTCCGTGGCGCAGGGTAAGGGCGATGAGGCCGCCCGGCTTGAGCAGGTTGACGAGCTTCCGGAACGCCCGCGCCCGGTCGGACGGCGCGACGTGCATCCAGACCGCGCTGAGCAGGATCACGTCGAACGCCAACCCTGTCTTGACGGTGTGTCGCAGGGCGGGCAGCGAGTCCGGCAGCCACCGGATCGCCGGCTCGGCGTGGCGCTCCCGCGCGATCGTCCGCATGCGGGGCGACGGCTCGACCGCGACCACGTCGTAGCCCTGGGATGACAGCCACGCCGCGTCGCGGCCGCTCCCCGCCCCGACGTCGAGTGCTGCGGCCGGCGCCCTCGGCAGCAGATCCGCAAGCCAGCCGTGCACCTGCTCTGAAGGTACGCCCTCGTACCGCGTCGCGGTGGCGTCGGCGTTGGCGTCGTACCAGTCGATGGAATCAGCCATTCCTCAGTGCGACGGAGCACGGATTCCGACGAATTGGAGCGCGCCGTCGGTAATGCAGCGAGTTGCTCCGTTCGCGGCGGTCCCTTGGGATTCTACCCGGCCACTCCCTCGCTCGTGTGCTCCCCGGAGACGGCGCTCACCACCCAACCGACGACGAAGCACGAGTAGACTGTGCGGGCTGTCGTCCATCATCGTCGGCGCGGCCGTCGGCAAGAAGAGGTCTCGATGAAGTCCACGACGACCGTTCGCACGTGCCTGTGGTTCGACGGGCAGGGCGAGGAGGCGGCGCGGTTCTACGTCTCCCTGCTGCCGGGCAGCGCGATCGAAAGCGTCCATCGTCCCGCGCCCGATGGTTCCGCGCTCATCGTCGAGTTCTCCCTGGCCGGCGCGCCGTACATGGTTCTCAACGGCGGCCCGAAGTACACCCACACGCCCGCCGCCTCCATCTCGGTGTCGACTGAAGACCAGGAGACGACGGACCGGCTGTGGGCGGCGCTGACGGCCGACGGCGGCCGGGAGAGCCGGTGCGGATGGCTCGTCGACCGCTTCGGGGTGTCCTGGCAGATCGTGCCCCGGGCCGTCGGTCGCCTGCTGGGCGATGCTGACAGGGGGGCGGCCGGGCGGGCGCAAGCGGCGATGTTGCAGATGCGGAAGCTGGATGTCGCCGCGATGGAAGCGGCGTTTCGCCGCGCCTGAAGAGGCCGGCGGCGCGAGATGAGCAAGGACAATCGCGCCGAGCCGGCCGTCCTTTCGTTCCGGCGGCGATCACGGCGGAACGGCGGGACGACCTTCCGCCGAGAGTCGGTCGGTCATCGGGTCACGTGTTCCGTGGCGGGACGAGTCCGTCCGGCGGTTCCTCTGGAGCGGAGCACGCCGCGTGCTCCGGGGCCGGGTCGGCATTGGCTTGGTCTGGGTCAAGCTGCACGACCGCCCCCCGGCCCTTGGTGGGCGGCAATCGCCTTCCCGAATTCTCCCGCGCACGCGACACCCGCCCACCACTCGACGACACGAGGCCACGTCGTCTCGAACAGGTCCTTCCGAGTGCGCCAATGTCGCGGCGGTCTCTTGCGAGGCCGGTGCGTCGGTCGCACCTCGCCAGCGCGCCAAGCCAGCGCCAAGCTCCGCAGAAGCCGTCGAGGTCGGCGTCGCGTTGCGGCATAGGATGGACCGTCGAGCCCGCGGGCAGTCCGGCCAGATGATGTTGAATCGCACGGACCTCGTCCAGCAACCCGAGCGGATCCAAGGTGCCGGCCAACGCCCGCAGGCGGCCCTTCATCGCGGCGGGAACCGTGTCCGAGGCGAGCAACCGCGCACACGGCGTCGCTGGCGCGTGGTAGCGCTTGTGCACGCCGGCGCCGACCCGGGTCTTCTCCGCGAGCTTGAACGACGGCTGGAACACGTTCACGAACAGGCGCGCCGCCGAGTGCAGGCGGGCCAGCGCTTCGGCGCCGCGCATGTCCTCCAGACGGCCGTACCCGACCCAGTCGGCGGACGACCGCGCCGTTCTTCTGCTCGACCCCACGCTTGGTCGTTCTTCTGATACGGCCTCGACCGCGTCAGCTCGCTGCCGTGCTCCCGGCAGAAGCCGATCAACACCTCGTTGAGGAACTCGCTGCCGTGGTCGGTGTCGATCCCCCGCAACGGAAACGGGAGGGCGCCGCGGAGCCGGCTCACCGCGTCGACCACCACGGCCGGCAGCTTCGTGTGGACCCTGGTGCTGACCGACATCGCCAGCGGCTGGGCGGAGTGCGTGCCGCTGCGATGCGCGCGCCTAGTCCCCGGCGTCGAGGGCCGCGTCCAGCCTGTCGAGGATGCGCAGCCCTTCGTCCACGGAGCCGCGCGCGGCCAGCGCCCGGAATCGGGGCTTCGGCATCATGTTGAGTAACGGCGATGGTGCACAGCTCTTCCATCAGCTTGTTCACGCTTATGGCGCGATGACGGGCGAGGGCCTTCATCCGGGCGTGGGTATCGTCGGGGAGGCGGATGGTCAGGGTCGACATGGTTCAGCTCTCGGCAATCAACGCGCCCGGCGTGACGACGGTCAACCCGGGGAAGCGCAACTCGCTTTGCCGGAAGTCTCGCGTGTTGTGGGTGACGATGGCTTCGGCGTTTCCCGCGACGGCCAGCTCGACGACATGATTGTCCGCCTCATCGGGCAGATTCGGTCGCCAGAGATAGTACACGCGCACCCAGAGGCACCGGCGGATGATGGCGGCCCACAACGCATGGCAGCCCCGGACGATGGTCGGCTCGGCTGCCGGCAAGAGAGGTCTCGATGAAGTCCAACGCGAGCGTTCGCACGTGCCTGTGGTTCGACGGGCAGGGCGAGGTAGCGGCGCGGTTCTACGTCTCCCTGCTGCCGGGCAGCGCGATCGAAGGCGTCCATCGTCCCGCGCCCGACGGTCCCGCGCTCATCGTCGAGTTCTCCCTGGCCGGCGCGCCGTACATGGTTCTCAACGGCGGCCCGAAGTACACCCACACGCCCGCGGCCTCCATCTCGGTGTCGACCGATGACCAGGAGACGACGGACCGGCTGTGGGCGGCGCTGACGGCCGATGGCGGCCGGGAGAGCCGGTGCGGATGGCTCGTCGACCGCTTCGGGGTGTCCTGGCAGATCGTCTTCTCGTGCGGTCCCGCCGGCCGCCTCGCCATGACCGTGGACGGCGCCGAGCGGCTGCCCATCGAGTCGCGGGCCCTCTGCCGTGCCCTGTTCGACGTCTACCTGGGCGACGATCCATCGAGCCCGACGGCAGGCGCAACGCGTTCGCGGGATTCGCCGGTCTCCTGCAACCCCCTCGTCCGCCGCTGAAGCGGCCTGCACCTTACCACGCGTCGCCGGCCCGGTTTCAAGGTCGCCGGAAGAGGCGCCGGTCCCACCACACCGGCGTCTCCGGGCCGACCGTCAAGCCGTCGAAGTCCGCGTGTCGGGCGTTGATGAGGATGTTGCGTTCCATCCGCGCGACCACGGACGGAACGAACAGCAGGGCGCTTCGGCCTTCGGCGTACCAGGCGCGGCCGAAGCGGCGGGCCTCTTCGCCCCCCGCGTCGTCCCAGCCGGGAATCGCATCGGGCGTCACGACTTCGCAGCTCGTGCCGGGCGGGATGCGGATCTCGATGAAGTGCTGGTTCGGAGGCAGCACGCCGTTCCAGTGGACGAGCTTCTCGAGCATGGCGGTGGCATAGCTTTCCGACGCGTAGATCACGTCGGACCCGGCCTCGTGCCATCGGCCGGAGACCCGCCGGGCGCCTTCCGCGCTCCACACGGGGAGCTGTCCCTGGGGATCGCCGAGGCGCCAGGCCCGCGTCGCCTCCCGCAGCACATGCGGCATCGTCAGGGCGCGATGCCCGCCTCGGCCCTGCGCACCAGGTTCAGCACCGCCTCCGCTCCCGCCGAGCTGGACCGAGCCAGGTCGAACGGCGTTTCTCCTTCCAGCAGCGGATGCGGCCGGTTCAGGAACGCCTCGATGGCGTCCCGGTCTCCGCGATAGGCGCGGCCGACAGCGTCGACGACGCGGCCGACCTCGTAGAGCCGTTCGCTGACTTGGCGGGAGAGCCGCGACTTCGCCTTGCGCGCCCGCCTGAGGGTGGCTTCGGGGACGACCGGGCCGACCACCCGCTTCCTGCCCAGCGTCTCGGCCAGGGCGAGCGCCGCCTGCGACGGCAGGCCGCCCGCAATGCGCCGCGCGAGCTGCACGTCGCTCAGCCGGTCGGGCCGATCGAGGGCCAGCAGCCGCCCAACCCGCATGGCTTCACTGGTGGGCATCTCCGCGGGGTTGGCATAGGCCTGGAGATTCATGCGTGGGTACCCCTGGCCGGGGCGTCAAGTGACGATCGTATTTCGTTCGGCGTCGACCGTCGTCGCGCGGCCGGACGCGGGGGGCGTCGGCCGGGAGGCTACAGTCCGGCCAGAGCGCGCAGCATCGGCCGCCGGCTCGGGTGCAGCCGGCGGGCATGACGGCGAAGCTCCAGGCCGGCGTTGATGGCCGTCAGCACGTCGTCCTCCGGTTCCAGCGCCTTCCCGAGATACGCGGTGAGCCAGCGTTCCACCTCGGACCAGCGCCAGAGCCGGTATCGACTGCGCGGATCGGTGACGGGCGGCGGAAACCCGCCCGGTCCGCGTGCGCCGGCGATGAGCAGTCGAACTCCCTCTCGGGTACGTCCCGTTCGGGCGGCGATGCCGGCCATCGACACGAGGCCGGCATCGGCGATTCGCGTCACCGCCACTCCGGGGACCCTCTCGACATCGGCGACCGCGGAGAGAACGGCGTCTTCGAGCCGGGGCGCCTCGCGGTCGAACTCGACGTACTGGGTCCCCTCCGAGCGACCGACCAGCCCATCGTCGCAACCCGCCTCGAACAGCGCGTCGACCAGCACCTGGTGCTGAACATCCGGCCCATCCACGATCAAGGTGAAATGGTGGAGCGGCACCTGTGCTTCTCCCTGTCTCCAGTCGTGTGGGCAACGGCCGAGCGCGCGCCGCAACTGCCGGGCGTGAAGGCCCGGACTGCGAGGCGTCGACCAGACGGAAACCTGACAGCCCGAACGGCTGGCCTCATCGTACCGCATGACGCCCCAGCGATGCCCGGACCGGGTAGGCGTGACCGTCCAACCCGCCGCTTCCGCCGCGGCCAAGGCATCCTCGACATCCTTCTTGGGATGCCTCGGCCTCGCCATGTTGACACGATACAACGCCGGTTGGCCGGGATCAACACCCTGCGGGTCCGTCGATGGAGAGCCCGCGGGTCGGCGAGTCGAAGGACTGGTACTTCAGCCTGATTCGGAAGTGGAGAGAAGCCTGAGCTCCAGGCCGCGTCCCGGTCCGCCCATCGACTCCTGCAACCCTCCGAACGCCGCTGAGGCGGCCCACACCCCGCCCGCCGCCGACCGGACCCGGAGTGCAGCCCCCCGTCCCGGCGTGCTAAAGTGGCGCGTTCACTCGACGCCGGCCACCCTCTGACGACGGATACCGACCATGTTGAGCAGTTGGCAGCAGGACTATACGCCCATCGCGGACAGTCTCGGCTATTCGACGATCGCCGCGGCCATCCCCCTCCTCATCCTCTTCTACATGCTGGGGGTCCGCCGCAAGCCCGGCTGGATCGCCGGCCTCACCGCCCTCGGGGCGGCGGTGGTGCTGGCCGTCGGGGTGTACGGCATGCCCGTCGTGCCGGCGGCGGCCGCGATGGTCTACGGGGCCGCGTTCGGCCTGTTCCCCATCGGCTGGATCGTCATCGCGTCGCTCATCCTCTACCGGGTGACCCTCGACTCGGGCCGGTTCGAGATCATCAAGGACTCGATCGGCTCCCTCAGCGACGACCGCCGCCTGCAGGCGGTGCTCATCGGCTTCGCCTTCGGCGGGTTCATCGAGGGGGCGGCGGGCTTCGGGACCCCGGTGGCCATCGCCGCCGCGATGCTCACCGGGCTCGGTTTCTCGCCGTTCTACGCCGCGTTCATCTGCCTCATCGCCAACACCGCGCCCGTCGCGTTCGGGTCGCTGGGCATCCCCGTCGTGACCCTCGCCCAGGTCACGGGGCTGCCCGAGGCGGGCCTGAGCGCCATGACCGGCCGGCTGTGCGCGCTCATCGGCATCATCATCCCCGCCTACATGGTGGTGGTCATGTCGGGGTTCCGGCGGTCCCTCGAGGTGCTGCCGCAGGTGCTGGCCTGCGCGGTGACCTTCGCGCTGGTGCTGTTCGCGGTCACCAACACCCTGGGACCGGCGCTGGCCGTCATCCTCGCGTCGATCGCGGCGATGATCGCGATGGTCGCGGCCATGAAGATCTGGCAGCCGGCAGAGCCGTTCCGCCTCGAGGGCGACGTCGCCGCGACGACGCAGTCGCGCACCCACACCACCGGCGAGCTGGTGTCCGCGTGGACCCCCTACATGCTGCTCGTGGCGTTCGTCCTCGCGTGGCGCTACCAGCCCATCCAGGGCCTGCTGAACAGCCTCGGCACGACGATCCCGGTGCCGCTGCTGCACGACGTCGTCACCCGGGTGCCGCCGCTGACGGCCGAGCCCTCGCCGTACGCCGCCGTCTACAACTTCAACTGGCTGTCCGCCGCCGGCACGTCGTGCTTCCTCGCCGCGTTCACCGCCTCGATGGTCATCGGCCTGCCCGCCGGGAAGTTCGTCGGCATCGTGCGGGCGGTCCTCAAGCAACTGCAGAAGCCGCTGCTGACCATCGCGTCGGTCCTGGCCCTCGCGTTCCTGATGAACTACGCGGGCATGACCTCGACCTTGGGCTTGGCCTTCGCGGCGACCGGGGCCCTCTTCCCGTTCTTCAGCGCCATGCTCGGCTGGACCGGGGTGTTCCTTACCGGCAGCGACACGTCGTCGAACGCGCTCTTCGGGACGCTCCAGGTGGTGACCGCCAACGCGCTGGGGCTGAACCCCATCCTCACCGCGTCGACGAACGCGGCCACCGGGGTCATGGGCAAGATGATCTCGCTGCAGAGCATCGCCGTCGCCGTCGCCGCCACCGGCATGGCGTCGTCGCAGGAGGGCCGGCTCTTCCGCATCACGCTGAAGCACAGCATCATCCTGGCCCTGAGCATGGCGGTCATCACCATGATCTTCGCCTACGTCCTCCCGCAGCTCGTGCCGCCGCCGCCGGCGTGATCGCTCACGCCGGTCCAGCATGCCCGTCGTCCGGTCCGGCCGGTCGGCGGGCATGTTCCGGCGTCGCGGGATCGCGACGCCGTTGCCATCGTCGGGATGCCGATGAAGCTGAAGATCGTCCTGGAACCGAGCGAAGAAGGCGGTTATACGGTGTACGTGCCCGGGCTTCCCGGCTGCATCAGCGAAGGCGAAACCGTCGATGACGCGCTCGCCAACATACGGGAAGCAATCGAGCTGTACGTCGAACCGGTCGACGACGACCTCACCGGCAGGCAAGGTCTGGAGGTACGTGAACTGGTCGTGTGACTCAGGTCCCGTCGGGGAGGCCGGTCAACGCTCGTTCATTTCGTCTCTCGTCAGCTTCCTCCCGACCCGCAGTCGGCCCTGCAGCTCGCGCATGACGTCCACGGCCCTGGCCGCCTGCCGATCCCGACCGACGTAGTCCGCCAGCCACAGCCGGAACTGATCGGTCAGGGTCGTTCCTTCGCAGGCGGCTCTGCGGCGCGCGGCCTCGATCAGGTCGTCGTCGGCGCTCAAGGTGATGTTCTTCACGCCAGCCTCCCGAACGAGCTGTGACGGGCCGCTGCGGCTCACAGCGTCGACGGCACCAGCAGCATCGCGACCGCGGTGACGAGGAACAGGACCACCGCGACGAGGCCGCTGTAGCCGAGCACGTCGCCGAACTTCATGCGGGTGACGGTCAGGATGGGGATGGCCCAGAACGGCTGGATGAGGTTGCTGGTCGAGTCGCCGTAGCAGTAGGCGAGCAGGGTGGTGGTGGGCGAGACCGCGAGGTCGCGGGCCGCCGGCAGCAGGTACGGGGCCTCGATCAGCCACTTGGAGCCGCCCGAGGGGACGAACACGTTCACGATGCCCGAGTAGATGTAGACGATGAGCGGATACGTGTCGGTGGTGGCCACCTGCACGAAGAGCCCGCCCAGCCAGTCGCCGAGGGGGGTGCCGTTGATGACCCCGAAGATGCCGGCGTAGAACGGGAACTGCAGGATGACCCCCGACGCCGTCCGCGCCCCGTTGCCGAACGCCCGCACGAGGTTCGCGGGCCGCCGCTGCAGCAGCATCGCCCCCATCAGGAACACCGCGTTGTAGGCGTTGATCGTCCAGCTCGCGCCGAACCCCTGGGTCACGATGGAGTGCCCGAGGGGGTAGCCGATCAGGATCACGGCGAGGAAGATCCACCCCGGGAACGCCTCGATGCCCGCGGCCGGGGTCGTGGGCTCCGTCTCCTCCGGCATCGCCGGCATGATCTGCGCCAGCTCGTTCTCGGTCAGCGTCCGCGCGTTCTTGCGCGGGTGCAGCATGGCGACCATGCCGAGGCCGACGACGGAGACGACGGCGAGGTAGCCGAGGTTGAAGGCGTTGAACAGGGTCTCGGTCACCGGCAGCAGCCGGTCGACGAGGGGCTCGGCGCCGGGCGGGGGAGTCGTGATGGGGTTGCCGGCCGTCGCCATGATGAGGGGGGCCGACCCCGAGAGCCCGCCGTGCCACACGGTGCCGAGGCCGAGGTAGCCGGCCGCGATCAGGATGCGGATGTCCGCGCGCGGGTTCCGCCGGGCCACGAACGGCAGGAAGAGGGCCGAGGCGACGACGCTCGCGGCCCAGTTGAAGTAGGCGACGACGATCGAGAACAGCCCCAGCAGCACCACCGCCTGCACCGGCCGGTCGACGTCGGGGCGGCTCGCGAGCCAGTCGAGGAACCGGAACGCGGGCCGGGACGAGACGCAGGCGTGGGCCGCGATGAGGGCGATGGCGAACTGCATGGCCAGCTCGAGCAACGCCCACATGCCGCCGCCCCACGCCAGCATCGTCTCGTTGAGGCCGGCGCCGGCCCCGAACATGGCGAGCAGCATGGCCAGCACCGTCAGCGACATGCACACCACCCACGAGTCGGGTATCCAGCGCTGGGTGAAGCGGGACAGGCTCTCGCCGAGGTTGCCGATGAGCTGGATGATGGCAGACATGGAATCGGGCGCCGCCGGGCCTCAGGCCGCCTCTTCCGCCGCCGGGGGCTTCGCCAGGTACAGGCAGACGAGCGAGCCGATCGACAGCACCGCGGCCCCGAAGAACGCCCACTGGTAGTTGCCGAAGGTGTCGAACACGAGGCCCGCGAGCCGCGCCCCGACCACCGCCGCGAGCCCCCACGCGAGGAACAGCAGGCCGTAGTTCACGCCGAGGTGCTTCGTGCCGTAGAAGTCGGCCGAGGTCGCCGCGAACACCGCGAGGAGGGCGCCGTAGCAGAAGTAGACGGCGAAGACCCCGAGCACGAAGAACGCCACGTTCGAGCCGAGCAGGTAGAGCAGGGGCATGGCCACCGCCGACACCAGCACCATCAGCCGCAGCACGTTCAGCCGGCCGAGGTTGTCCGACATCGCTCCCGACAGCACGCGCCCCACCGTGTTGCCGACGGCCCCGACGACGAGCCCGATCAGGGCCACGCTGCCGATGCCCGCCTCGGTGCCGAACGGGACGAGCTGGCTGATGAGCCCCAGCCCCGCGATGGCGCCCATGAAGTAGGCGAGGAAGAGGAAGTAGAACGCGCTGCCCCGCAGCATCTCCGACGGCGTGAACTCGCGCACCGTCCGCGTCACCGCCGCCTTGAGCTGGCTCGGGTCCCAGCCGTCCGGGGCGTAGCCGTCCGGGGCGGGCTTGAGCAGCCAGGCCCCCACCATCGAGATGACGAGGAAGACGATGCCGTAGATCTGGAAGGTCGCCTCCCATCCCTGCCCGGGGATGAGCAGCTCGTCGGCGATCGGCCCGAAGACGCCCGACCCCGCCCCGTACCCGCCCACCGCGATGCCGATGGCGAGCCCGCGCCGGTCGGGGAACCACTTGGAGACGACGGGTATCGCGATGGAGTAGCCGATGCCGTTGCCGGCCCCCGCGATGAGCCCGTAGGTGACGTACAGCCACGCCAGCGACGTCGTGTAGCTGGCGAGGAAGAACCCCCCGCTGAACAGGAGCCCGCCGATGGCGGCCAGGGTGCGGAACCCGACGGTGGCGTGCAGGCGGCCGGCGAGGACGAACGTCACCGCCATCGTGAAGATGCCGATGCTGAAGGTCGTCGACGTCTGCTCGCGGGCCCAGCCGAACTCCCCCTCGAGCGGGAGCACGAAGACGCTCCACGCGTAGAACGAGCCGAGCACGACGTTCAGCATCGTGCCCCCGACCAACGGGAGCCAACGGTTGCCGGCCTGCGAATCAGCCATGGGGTTCTCCTGGGGCCTGCTCCGTAGAAGTTCGCGCCAGCGGAACCGTCGACACGACCGCAACGTCCCGCCGTCTCGTGCGGGGGCCGCGGGCACCGGCACCCAGCGTTCGTCGCGTTGCTCCCCGCTGTCGGCGGCTCGAGCCGCCGCCTCGCGTCATTGCCGCCTTGGGGGTCCTGCCCGCCTTGCCGCCGCCCGCCAACGCTGCCGGCCCCGCTCCGCGTCGACCGCCCTACTTCAGGGTGGGCATGCTCAGGCTCACCGCCTCGGGCCGGTCCGGCCACCGGGTGGTGACGACCTTCGTCCGGGTGTAGAACCTGACCCCGTCCTCGCCGTGCACGTGGAGGTCGCCGAACAGCGAGCCCTTCCACCCCCCGAACGAGAAGAACGCCATGGGCACCGGAATCGGCACGTTCACGCCGACCATCCCCACCTGGATGTCGCGGGCGAACCGGCGCGCCGCGTCGCCCGAGCGGGTGAACACCGCCGTCCCGTTGCCGTAGGGGTTGCGGTTGACGATGTCGATCGCGTCGTCGTAGGTGTCGGCGCGCACCACCACCAGCACCGGCCCGAAGATCTCGTCGCGGTAGATGGGCATGTCGACCGTCACCCGGTCGAACAGCGTCGGGCCCAGGAAGTAGCCGTCGTCGTGGCCCTCGACCCGGACGCCGCGGCCGTCGACCACGAGGTCGGCCCCCGCCTGCTCGCCGAGGTCGACGTAGCCGGCCACGCGGTCGAGGTGCTCGCGGGTGATGAGGGGCCCCATCTCGACCCCCTCGCGGTCGCCGGGGCCGACCCGCACCGCGACGGCCCGGTCGCGGATGCGCGACACGATGGCGTCGCCCGCCTCGCCCACCGCCACCACCGCCGAGATCGCCATGCAGCGCTCGCCGGCCGAGCCGTAGGCGGCGCCGATGAGGGCGTCGGCGGCGGCGTCGAGGTCGGCGTCGGGCAGCACCACCGCGTGGTTCTTGGCCCCGCCGAGGGCCTGCACCCGCTTGCCGCGGGCGGTGGCCGTCTCGTAGACGTGCCGGGCGACCGGCGTCGAGCCGACGAACGAGACGGCGGCGACGCCGGGATGCGTCAGCAGGGCGTCGACCGCCTCCCGGTCGCCGTGCACCACGTTGAAGACGCCGGGCGGCAGCCCCGCCTCGTCGAGCAGCTCGGCCGCCATCATGCTCGCCGAGGGGTCCTTCTCCGACGGCTTCAGCACGAACGTGTTCCCGCACGCGAGGGCCACCGGGGCCATCCACATCGGGCACATGATGGGGAAGTTGAACGGGGTGATCCCCGCGCAGACGCCCAGGGGCTGCCGCGTGCTGTGCGAGTCGACCCCGGCCCCCACGTCCTCGGCGTGCTCGCCCTTCAGCAGGTGGGGGATGCCGCTCGCGAACTCGACCACCTCGAGGCCGCGCTGCACCGAGCCGGCCGCGTCGGCCAGCGTCTTGCCGTGCTCCTCGGTGACGACCCGCGCGATGTCCCCCTTGCGCTGCTCGAGGAGGTCGCGGAAGCGCATGAGGATGCGCGCCCGCCGGAGCGGCGTCGTGTCGCGCCAAGCGGGGAATGCGGCGCGGGCGTCCCGCACCGCCGCGTCGACGTCGTCGGCCGTGGCGAAGGGCACCGTGCGCACCGTGCGGCCGGTCGCCGAGTCGGTGACGACGCCCTCCCGCTTGCCGGCGGGGGCGACGCGGCGCCCGTTCACCCAGAACGGCACGGTGGGAACCGCGGTCTGCGTGGTCATGCGAACGCCGAAGTGTATCAGAAAGGGGAGAAACGGCCGGAAAACGAAGAAGAGGCCGCCGGCGCCGGCCGGCGACCCCTTCCGATGTCGACCCGATGATCCCGGCCGAGCGGGGCGGAGCCGAGGCTCGACCGGGGAGCCGGCGCCGCGAAACGGCGCGAGCTCCCGCGGCCGGTTGGTCGCCCGGAGCCGCCGGGCGACGATGGGCGGGCTAGATGTCGAAGTACATCGCGAACTCCCACGGATGGGGCCGCAGGCGGATGGCGTCGACCTCGCCGCGCTTGTAGTCGAGCCACGTGTCGATGAGGTCCTGCGTGAAGACGTCGCCCTTCAGCAGGAACTCGTGGTCGGCCTCGAGGGCGGCGAGGGCCTCCTCGAGGCTGCCCGGGGTGCTCGGAATCTTCGCGTGCTCCTCGGGCGGCAGGTCGTAGAGGTCCTTGTCGAGCGGGCCCATCGGCGTGATCGCGTTCTGGATGCCGTCGAGGCCGGCCATGAGCAGGGCGCTGAACGCGAGGTAGCCGTTGCAGGTCGGGTCGGGGAAGCGGGTCTCGATGCGCTTCGCCTTCTCGCTGCCCGAGTACACCGGGATGCGGACGGCGGCGCTGCGGTTCCGCATCGAGTAGATGAGGTTGATGGGCGCCTCGTAGCCGGGGACGAGCCGGCGGTACGAGTTGGTGGTCGGGTTGCAGAACGCGAGCAGGGCCCCGGCGTGCTTCAGGATGCCGCCGATGTAGTGCAGCGCGGTCTTGCTGAGCCCGGCGTAGGCGTCGGCCTCGAAGAACGTGTTCTTGCCGTTCAGCCAGAGGCTCTGGTGCACGTGCATGCCCGACCCGTTGTCCTGGAAGATGGGCTTGGGCATCAGGGTCACGGTCTTGCCGTGCCGCCGCCCGACGTTCTTGACGACGTACTTGTACTTCATGAGCTTGTCGCCCATGTTGACGAGCGAGTCGAACCGCATGTCGATCTCGGCCTGACCCGCCGTCCCCACCTCGTGGTGGTGCACCTCGATCTCCACCCCGACCTTCTCGAGCTCGAGCATCATCTCGGTCCGCAGGTCCTGGTGGCTGTCCATCGGCGGCACCGGGAAGTAGCCTTCCTTGTAGCGCGGCTTGTAGCCGAGGTTGCGCGAGTTGCCGGCCGCGTCCGGGTTCTCCGAGCGCCCGGCGTTCCAGAAGCCCTCGGCCGCGTCGATGTGGTAGTAGCCGTGCTGGTAGCTCTGGCCGAACCGGATGTCGTCGAAGATGAAGAACTCCGGCTCGGGCCCGAAGTACGCGGTGTCGGCGATGCCGGTGCTCCTCAGGTAGGCGTTGGCCTTCTGCGCGACGTACCGCGGGTCGCGCGAGTACGACTCGCCGGTGATGGGGTCCTTGATGTTGCAGATGATGTTCAGCGTCGGCTTCTCGAAGAACGGGTCGACGAAGGCGGTCGAGGCGTCGGGGAAGAGCAGCATGTCGCTCTCCTGGATGGCCTGGAACCCGCGGATGCTCGACCCGTCGAACCCGATGCCTTCCTCGAAGACGTCCGCCTCGAACTCCTTCGCCGAGACGGTGAAGTGCTGCCACAGGCCCGGCAGGTCGATGAACCGCAGGTCGACCGCCTGGATCCCCTTGTCCTTGATCAGTTGCATCACGTCGTTCACTGTCATCCGTGTGTCCTCCTGAATCACCGTTCGTCGGCGACGTTTCCACTTCCGGACGGGATTCGGTCGCCGCCCTTCGAATCCCTGGTTCGATGCCGTCGAAGGCCCGGGCGCGGCGCGCTCAGGCGGCCTCCCCCGTGCCGAGCGCCGCCTCCAGGTCCGTGCGCAGGGAGTGCTCCATGTCCGTCGACAGCTTCCCGCCGTCGCGCGTCAGGTGGAACACGTCGGTCGCGCGATCGCCTTCGGTGGAGATCAGGACCAGGTCGATGTCGCACCCGTGCTCGGAGATGACCCGGCTGATGCGGTGCAGCAGTCCCCACCGGTTGGTGCCGCCCACCTCGAGGACGGTGTACCGGTCCGAATAGAAGTGGTCGAAGTGCACGACGTTCGGCACGCGGCTCCGGTGCCGCCGCGCCCGCGCCGCCGCCTCGCGCCCCTGGAGCATCGACTCGAGATCGGCGGCGCCGGTCAGGACCCGCTGCAGCAGGTCCTTGAGCTCGGCGGGGCCCGATTCGTTGAGGGCGAGGAACTTGTCGGCGTCGACGAAGCGGAACAGGTCGAGGACGACCCGCTCGCGGTTGCTCATCGCCTGACCCCGCAGGATGTCCATGCCGAAGTAGGACAGCACGCCGCAGATCTTGGAGAAGACGCGGGGGCGGTCCCGGGTGACGACGCTCAGCTCCCACACCTCGTCCTGCCGCTCGAGGTTGACCCGTACCGCGTCGGGCTCGAGATCGCGCGACAGCAGGATGTGCTCGTACACGCGCCGGGGGTCGACGAGCCGCAGGTAGCGCCGGGGCAGGCCGTCGAGGAAGCGCGTCACCTGCTCCTCGCCGATCTCCGGCGGGCGCTCGGCCAGCAGGTCGGCCACCCCCTGCTCGTCCTTCGCGATCACCTCGTCGCCGTAGCCCAGCGTCAGGTGGTTCCAGGTGTCGACGTACAACCGCCAGAGGAGCTCCTCCTTCCAGGGCGTGAGGGTCTCCGGGGTCGTGCCCTGGATGTCCACCAGGGTCAGCAGGCACAGCATCCTGAGCCGGTCCTCGGTGCCGACGAGGCGGGCGAGCTGCCGGGGGACGTCCGGGTCCTGGGTGTCCCGCTTGAATGCCGTCTGCGACATGGCGAGGTGGTGGCGAATCAGGAACTCGACGGTGCGGGCCGCCGGCGGGGGGACGCGGAGCCGGCGCAGGGGCCCCGCGACCATGCGGCAGCTCTCTTCCGCGTGGTTCTTGTTGGTCCACTTGCCGACGTCGTGGAAGAGCAGCGCGAGCACGATCAGCTCGGGCTCTTCCAGCTCCGCGAGCGCGCCCGCGAACCGCCGGCGCGAGGGCGGGCACGAGTCGGGATCGGCCAGGTCGGAGAGGTTGCGGATGGTCACGAGGGTGTGCTCGTCGACCGTGTACTTGTGATAGAAGTCGCGGATGACCCGGCAGTAGATCTTCCGGAACTCGGGGAACATGCGCCCGAGCAGCCCGTTCTCGTGCATCTCCGACAGCCGGTGGTAGAGGCCGGCCCTCGGCTTCAGGAACCGCAGGAACCCCTCGCACTCGGCCCTGCCCGGGAAGAACTGCTCCGACGTGTAGCGGTCGCCGTGCCGCTCGATGAACGTGAGGGTGTCGGGGGCCACCGCGCAGCCTTCGTCGATGGCGGCCTCGAACACCGGGAGCCACGTGCCCGGCTGCAGCGACGCGCGGACCGTGTCGACGAACCCGACCCCGTCCTGCCGGCGCTCGATGTTGTCGGCGACATCGCGGGTCGGGACGGGGGCGGGGGCCGGGCCCGTGCTCTCCAGGACGTGCGACAGCACCCGCGACACGATGCGCGCGTGGTGGAAGTAGACGCTCATCAGCGCCTCGACCGTCCGCGCCTTCGAGCCCGGCGAGCCGAAGCGCTCGGCCACCGTCTCCTGGTGCTCGTGGCTCAGGATGTTCTGGTCGCGCTTGTTGTCGAGGTGCACCATCGACCGGATGCGCAGCAGGAACTCCTCGGCCTCGTCGAGGGCCTCGTCGCGGCGGCCGGCGATGAGCGGCGAGGCGCCGTCGGCCTCGGCGGAGGTCAGCGCGGTCAGGGTGCGGATCGCCGACAGGTCGCGCAGGCCGCCGGGGGCCTCCTTGATGTCCGGCTCGAGGTGGTAGATGGTGTGGCTGTAGTGCCGGTGCCGTTCCGCCACCAGCTCCCGCAGCGCGTCGACGGTCGCCCCGCGCCACGGCGACCCGGCGTCGAGGACGCGGTCGGCGAGCCGGTCGAAGACCGACCGCTCTCCCGCCACGAACCGCGCGTCGGACACCGACACCAGGAACTCGGGGTTGTCGGTCTCCACGTGCTCGAGCTCCGCGACCTGCCGCACCTGGTGGCCGACGTCGAAGCCGAGGTCCCACAGCGCGTGCAGGATGGACTTGGCCAGCCGCTCCTCGGCCGCCGCGATCCGGCTGTCGAAGAGGACCAGGAGATCGATGTCCGAGTGCAGGCAGAGGTGGCGGCGGCCGTAGCCGCCGATCGCCACCAGGGCGACGGGGGCGCTCGATGCGCCGGGGCGGGCGGCGGCCGCGGCCAGGGTTTCCTCCAGCAGGCCGTCCACCGCGGCGGAGTACGCGTGCGCGGCGAGCCGGCCCCCGCGCGCCTGCCGGGCGTCCGCCGCGTAACCGTCGCGCGCCGCGCGGAGGGCGTCGGCGGGGGACTGTCCTTCCGCGGGCGCGGAACCGGGGGAAGTGCTGGTCATCGGCTCGGGAGCGCGCGGCCGTTCGAGACGGCGCCGGGTCATGCTCCGGAAGCCCGCCCCGGGAGCAGGACGCCCGGCGGCGCCGGGAGCCTGCGCGAGGTCGCGCGGTCTCTGCGCGGGCGCGTTCCGCGCCGCGCGATGTCGATCTCGGGCCGGCTCGGCCCGGTTGGGGGGCGTCGCCGGCCGCCTTGCGGCTCTCCGCAAACGGTACATCTTACCAGAGATGGTGCGGGGTTTCGTGCGGGAAGCCGTGCCCGGCACCGGGCACGGCTTCGGTGGACAGCTCTCCTAGTAGCCGACGCTCAGACCGAAGAGGGCGATGACCTTGGTGCTGCTGTCGCCGCCGTCGATGGCCTTCGCGCCTTCACCGAGCCTGATCATGTTGACCCCGAGGGCGAGCCCCCACTCGCCGTACTCCGCGGCGACGTTCAGGGGGATGCCGAGCGAGGCGCCGATGCTGAAGAAGCCGAACGTCCCGCCGGAATGGAGCTCGAAGTGTCCCTCGTCGTCGTGGCCGTGTCCGTCGTCTTCGGTATGGCCCTCGCCCAGCCCCATGTACTGGTAGTAGTCGTTCAGGCTCAGGCCGAGCGTCACCGGGAACGACAGGCTGACCGGCGCGTCCTCGAGGGGCGCCGACGGCTCGACGCCGAGCTCGAAGTAGGCGCCCTTGTCGAAGCCGTCGGCGCCGCCGGCGGTCTCGAACGCGAACGTCGCGTACGGGGCCACCGGATTGTCGATGCTCAGGCCGAACGCGACCTCCTTGGTCGTGCCCCAGCTTCCGCGCGGGCTCATGTACGCCGTATAGGTGATGTCGAGCCCGACCGGCCCGGCGGCGCCGCCGATGCCGGCGTAGAAGTCCGTCTCGTAGAAGCTCTCCGGCGCACCGCCGAATCCGGCGTCGCCGCGGGAGTGCAGGCTGCTCCAGGTGCCGGCGGTAATCGAGGCGGCGCCGAAGCTGATGCTGGCGTCGAGGAACGGCTGCATGATGAGGCCGCCGGTCTCCTGCACGATGCCGCGGAAGTAGTACTGGTTGACGATGTCGGTCCCCGCGCTCATCGAGATGTTGCCGTCGTTCTGCGCGGCGGCGGGGCTTGCCAGCAGCATGGATGCAGCTCCCGCGGTCAGGATGCCGCGGGACAGGCGGTTGGCGATGGCGCGTGTGCGAGTCGAAGTCATTCCGTGGTTCCTCTCCTGTGAATCCTGGTTCGTCATGCCTGTGACGGGCGCCGCGTTCATCGCGTTCGCATGCATCCCGCCTGAATCGTCTTCCGTCTGTTCGGTCGGCGGCGGGCGACGGACGCCGCCGGCCCGCCGGGCGCGCTCGGCAAGACGCGGTCCTGCGCGCGCCGGGAAGGGGTGCGCCGGCCGACCGCCGCGGCCCGCCGGCGCACCGTCGTCGTCGCAGGTCCCCGTCAGGCCTGGTTGATCTGGAAGCCGCCGTAGGCTTCCATCCCGTGCTCGCCCACGTCGAGCCCGATGCGCTCCTCCTCCGGATCCACCCGCAGCCCGAGCAGGGCCTTGAGCGCGAAGAAGATGATGAACGCCGCGACGAAGCAGAACACGCCGTAGGCGAGGACGCCGATGAGCTGCGTCAGGAACGAGTGCTCTGCGTTGGTGCTGAAGATCCCGACCGCGAGGGTGCCCCAGATGCCGCACACGAGGTGGACCGAGATGGCCCCCACCGGATCGTCGAGCTTGGCGCGGTCGAGCCCCAGCACCGAGGCGACGACGATGAGGCCGGCGACGAACCCGATGATGATGGCGGACATGACCCCCACGGTGTCCGCCCCGGCGGTGATGCCGACGAGCCCGGCCAGCGAGCCGTTCAGCACCATGCTGAGGTCGGGCTTGTGCTGCAGCCCCCACGACGCGGCCATGGCCCCGATGACGCCGGCCGCGGCCGCGAGCGACGTGGTGACGAACACGAGGGACACCAGGCCGGGGTCGGCGCTCAGCACCGAGCCGCCGTTGAACCCGTACCAGCCCAGCCACAGCAGGAACACGCCGATCGTCGCGAGGGGCATGCTGTGCCCGGCCACCGGCCGGATCTTGCCGTCGACGTACTTGCCCAGCCGCGGCCCGAGCACGATGACCCCGGCCAGCGCCGCCCAGCCCCCGACCGAGTGCACGAGGGTCGACCCCGCGAAGTCGTAGAAGCCCATCTGGTCGAGCCAGCCCGCGCCCCACTTCCACGACCCGGCGATGGGATAGATGATCGCGACGTAGAGGGTGGTGAAGATGAGGAAAGACCCGAGCTTGATGCGTTCGGCCACCGCGCCCGACACGATCGTCGCCGCCGTCGCCGCGAACATCCCCTGGAAGATGAAGTCGGTGTAGTAGGTGTAACCGGGGTTGTAGGCCGACGTGTTCCCCTCGGCCCCGGGGTCGAGCCCGAACCCCGCGAACCCGACGAACTCGCCCAGGCTGAAGTCGCCCGGATACATCAGGTTGAAGCCCACGATGGCGTAGGTCAGCAGCCCGATGGCGATGATCGCGGTGTTCTTGAACAGGATGTTGACGGTGTTCTTGGCCCGCGTCATGCCGCTCTCGAGCGCGGCGAAGCCGAGGTGCATGATGAACACCAGGAAGGTGGCGACGAGCATCCAGGTGTTGTTGACGGTGAACATCTCGGGGGAGACGTCCTGCGCGAACGCCGCGCTCGGGACCAACACGAGGCCCAGGAGCAACAGCGCGTAGCGTCCGATCCGCCGCGGCAGCGTATTCGTCATTTGGTGTCTTCCTTCCGTTTGCAGTCTGTCCAACCTCAGGGGCGCCGGGTTACAGCGCGTCGTCCCCAATCTCTCCGGTCCTGATGCGGACCGCCTGCCCCATGTCGCTCACGAATACCTTGCCGTCGCCGATGGACCCGGTGCGGGCGGCCTGGGTGATGGCGTTGCTGGCCGCCTCGACGAGGTCGTCGGCCACCACCGTCTCGATCTTCGCCTTGGGAACGAAGTCGACGGTGTACTCCGCCCCCCGGTAGACCTCGGTATGGCCCTTCTGGCGCCCGAAGCCCTTGACCTCGGTGACCGTCAGGCCCTGGACGCCCGCCTTGGCGAGCTCGTCCCTGACGTCATCGAGGACGTGTGGCTTGATGATTGCGCTGATCAGTTTCATCTCGACTCTCCTGGCTCGTCCCCCGTCGACTCGACCGCGGACGGTCGCGAGAGGCGCCGAACCTCGATGCAGTTGCCGCAACCGGGGTCTGGTCGCGTCCTTCTTGTTCCTGTCTTATCTGTAAGCAAGTACGGGGCCACATTTGCCGGCCGCGCCCGCGATCTCGACGAACCCAATGAATCCGGGGCGAAATCGACCGGCGCGAGAACGAGCCGGATCCGGGTAATCGACGAAATTGTCGGGCGAGGAGAGCTATCCGACGTTCCGCGCGGGTCGGAGCACCGCCGTCGGGCGCCGGGCCGAGGGCGGGCTCAGCGCCGCGTGATGTCGGCGAGCGCGCGCCGCGCGTAGGCCTCGGTCTCGGGGTGGGGGTCGGTGTCGAGCACCGCCATCAGGTGTTGATAGGCGGCGGTCGGCTGGTTGCGCGCGTAGAGCTGCACGAGCCCCGCCCCGAGGTGGGCCTCGGCGAGGTACGGGCCCAGGGGATAGTCGCGGAGGTGCCGCTGATAGACGACGAGGGCCGCGTCGGGATGCTCGCTGTTCGCCAGCCACCGGGCGAACTCGAGGGAGTCGCGTGGCATGAGCAGCCGCACCGTGCGCGCCGGGCTGAGCCGGAAGTAGGCGGGCGCCGCCTCCTCGTGCTCGCCGGCCGCGATCAAGAGGCGGATGCCTCGCGTCGACGAGGGATCGGCGTCGACGACCGGCGGGTCGGGCGCGGCGACCGGCGTCGCGGCCGTGTACTCCGGCGGCCGCGCGCGGACCTCGCGCCGGGCGCTCCACGAGGCGAGCGCGAGTCCCCCGACGAAGCCGCCGATGTGCGCGCCGTAGGCGACGCCCCCGCCCCCGCCCCCGCTCGTCGCCAGCAGCGGCAGCAGGTTGTCGACGACGAGGTAGAGGCCGAGGACGAGCCGCGCCGGGGCGTAAACGACGTTCATGAAGAACGGGAAGAGCATGATCCACAGCCGGACGCGGTTGCGCGGAAACCACACGAAGTAGAAGCCGAGCACGCCCGAGACGGCCCCCGAGGCCCCGACCATGGGCAGGTCCGAGCCCGAGTCCAGGACCGCGTGGGAGAGGGTCGCCAGCACCCCGGTGCCGAGATAGGCGGCGAGATAGCGCCACCGCCCCAGCCGGTGCTCGACGTTGTCGCCGTAGATCCACAGGAACAGCATGTTCCCCGCGAGGTGCATGAACCCGCCGTGCAGGAACATCGAGGTGACGAGCGCCGACACGCTCGGATCGGCGGGGCGGAAGCCGTGCGCGAAGACGACGAGGTCGTAGGCCGAGACCTGCTGCAGCAGCGCCTCGAGGGCCATGCGGCTGGAGAGCCGGGGGTAGATCGCCTGCACGTACTCGGCCAGCACCGGGTCGTCGAGGGCCGGTCCCACGCCGCTCAGGGGCAGCGTCACGAGCAGGAACACGGCCGCGTTGACCCCGATCAGGGTCCAGGTGACGACCGGCGTCCCGCGGGGGTTCGGCTCGTCGCCGAGGGGAAGGAACATGAATCGGCGACCCGTCGTCAGGTCGCGGCGCGACCGTCGTCACGTCGCGCAAGGTCAGCGTCGAGATCCGTGAGCCGCCGGGCGATCTCGTCGCGGACCGACCGGAACCGCTCCAGCCGATCCGCGTCCGCTCCGGCAGCGCCGGCGGGATCGGGCATCGGCCAGTGCAGCCGGCGCACCCGTCCGGGAAGCACCGGGCAGACCTCCTCGGCGCACAGCGTCACCACCACGTCGACGGTCGCCGGGTCGATGTCGCCGACGCTCGTCGACCGCTGCCCACGGATGTCGATCCCTATCTCGTCGAGGGCCGCCACGGCCAGGGGATTGACCGCGGTCGGCGACGAGCCGGCGCTCGCCACCCGGGCCCGCGATCCGAACCGGGCGCGGGCGAGCCCCTCCGCCATCTGACTGCGGGCGGAGTTGGCGACGCAGAGGAACAGCAGGCTCGTCATTCGTCCGGCCGGTACGACGGAATCACTCGAAATGGTGTCTATCCGTTACATGCCATGTCAAGAATGGGGGCATTTCGTGCCGTTCCTACTCGGGCAGGGCGAAGACGAAGAGCCCGTTTCCTCCGTTCGGCCGCCGCTTCTCGGGCGTCAGCTCGAGCGGGATCGTCGTCCAGCTCCCGCCCCCGATGCCGGTCCCGATCGCGACGTACTGCCGGCCGTCGACGGCGTAGGTGACGGGGAAGCCCTGGACGGAGGTGGGGAGGCGCGTCTCCCACAGCTCGTCGCCGGTCGCGACGTCGTAGGCGTAGGCGCGGCGGTCGAACGTCCCCACGAAGACGAGGCCGCCGGCGGTGGTCAGCGAGGCCGAGATGTACGGCGTCCGCTTCCGGTGCGACCAGAGAATCTCGCCGCTGACGTGCATGGCCACGAACTCGCCGAGGTTGCCGCCGCTGTCGGGGTGGAGGAAGTTCTCGCGGAACACCATGCCGGCGCCGCCGCCCCCTTCGCGCCACTCGACGTCGCTGTAGACGGTGCGCTGGCAGTTCAGGGTCAGGGGGATGTAGAACGCCTCGGTCTCGGGGTGGTAGGCCATGGCCCGCCAGCTCTTGAGGCCGGAGTGGCTCGGGCAGAACTCGAGCCGCTCGTCGAGCACCGGCATCATGCCGGGCCGGAACGACATCCCGCCCGTCTCGGGGTCGATGTCGACGATGTTCTGGTAGCCGAGGTCGGTGGCGTTGATGTACCGGCCGGTCTCGCGGTCGAGCTGCCACAGGATGCCGAGCTTGCCCATCGTGAACACCGACGGCCGCCCGTCGACGTCGACGAGAATGCGCTCGAACGTCTCGTCCATGTCGTGCGACTCGCCCGGCAGGTGCTGGAAGTACCACTGCATCTCGCCGGTGGCGGGGTCGAGGGCGAGGGTCGAGCTGGTGTAGAGGGCGTCGCCGTCGGTGCGGCGGCTCACCTGCGCCCACGGCTTGGCCTGCGCCACGCCCCAGAACGTGAGCCCGAGGGCGGGGTCGTACGACCCGGCGATCCAGGCGTCGCCGCCGCCCCGGAACATCATCGGCAGATCGCCCCAGGTGTCGCCGCCCGGCTCGCCCGGCCGCGCCACCGTCGACGTGCGCCACAGCTCGCGGCCGGTGGCGGCGTCGTGCCCGGTGATGAAGCAGCCGTCGTCCCAGAACCGCAGGCAGCCGGCCATGCCCGAGATGACCACGCCGTCCACGACGAGCGACCCGCTCGTGTACTGGTACCCCTTGGCGGCGTCGGCGACCTCCGTCTCCCACGCCACCTCGCCGGTCCGCGCGTCGAGGGCGACGATGTTGGCGTCGGCGGTGTTCAGGATGATGCGGTCGCCGTGGATGGCGATGCCGCGGTTGGGCCGCCCCCGGCCGCGGGCGGTCGGGAACTCGCGCCGGTACTCCCACAGCAGGTCGCCGGTCGCCGCGTCGAGGGCCTGCACGACGTTGCCGGGGCTGGCGAGGTACATCACGCCGTCGTGCACGATCGGCGTGGTCTGCTGCGATCCGGTCTCCATCGCCCACGACCACTCGAGCCGCAGCTCTCCGACGTTGTCGCGGGTGACCTGGTCGAGGGGGCTGTAGCCCCACCCGTCGCGGGTGCGGCGCCAGTTCAGCCAGCTCTCGGGCGGCGGGTCGGCGAGCATGGCGTCGGTGACCGGCCGCACTTCCGGCGCCTGGCCGAGGGCGGGCGCGGCGCCGGCCGCGAGGGCCGTGAGGACGGCGAGAAGGGCGAAACGCTGCATCGTGGTCTCCCTGTGGGAACATCCGGGGAACAGGACGCCACCATATCACGCGCGGCGCGGGGTTCAGGTCCGGTAGCGCGCGCAGTCGATCTCGTACTTCTTGACCTTGTAGCTCACGATCCGCTCGGTCGAGCGGAGGAGGGAGGCGGCCTTGACGCGGTTCCCGCGGGTCGCCTTCAGGGCGTCCTCGATGAGGTCCCTCTCGTAGGCCTCGACCGCCTCGGCGAGCGACTGGCTCATGACCGTCCCCGACGCCTCGGCCGTCTGCAGGGACGGCGGGAGGTCGTGGGCGTGGATGACGCTGCCGTCGCACACCAGCATCGCCCGCTCGATGGCGTTCTCGAGCTCGCGCACGTTCCCCGGCCAGTGATAGGCCATGAGGATGTCGATGGCGGGGGTCGAGATGCGCCGGACCTGCTTGCCGTGCTCGACGCCGTAGCGCTCCAGGAAGTGGTCGGCGAGCAGCAGCACGTCGGTCTTCCGCTCGCGCAGCGGCGGCACGAAGATCGCGAAGACGTTGAGGCGGTAGTGCAGGTCCTCGCGGAACGTGCCGGCCGCGATGGCCTTCTCGAGGGAGGCGTTGGTGGCCGCGATGAGGCGCACGTCGACCTTGACCGGCTCGGTGCCGCCCAGCCGCTCGAACTCGCGCTCCTGCAGGACCCGGAGCAGCTTGACCTGGGTCGACGGGTTCAGGTCGCCGATCTCGTCCAGGAACAGCGTGCCCCCCTGGGCGAGCTCGAACCGCCCCTTCTTGCGCGTCTGGGCGCCGGTGAACGCGCCCCGCTCGTAGCCGAACAGCTCCGACTCGATGAGGGAGTCGGGCAGCGCGGCGCAGCTCACCTTGACGAACGGCTTCCTGGCCCGCGGCGAGTTGTAGTGGATGGCGTGGGCGATGAGCTCCTTGCCGGTCCCCGACTCGCCGCGCACGAGCACCGTGGTGTTGGCCGACGCCACCTGCGAGACCTGGGCGTAGACCTGCCGCATGGGGCTGCTGGTGCCGACGATGTTGGCGAAGTCGTAGCGCTCCTTGAGCTCGCCGCGCAGGTGGACGTTCTCCTCGGTCAGCCGCTGGCGCTCGGCGTCGACGAGGTGGTTGACGCGGATGGCCTGGGCGATCATGGTCGCGACGACGTCGAGGAACTTGACGTAGCGCTGGTAGTCGCGCCCCTTCTCGAACGGCAGGTCGATGCTGATGGCCCCCACCGACTTCTTGCTCTTGCGGGTCTTGATGGGGACGCAGATGAAGCTGATGTCGCGCCGGTCGAGGTTCTTGCGGCGGGCCCGGTTGAGGAACATCGGCTCCTTGCTGGCCCGCGGCACGATGACCGGCTTCGCGGTCTCGACGACCCGGCCCGTCACCCCTTCGCCGACGGCGTAGCGGGCCGACCGCCCCTCGGGGGTCAGCCCCTCGGACGCCTCCACGTGCAGGAGCCCCGAGTCGGGGTTCAGCAGCGTGATCGATCCGCACACGACGCTGTCGCGCCGGTCGAGGAGCTGCATCACCCGTTGCAGGGCGGCCCGCAGGCTGGAGCCTCCCGCGAGGGCGTCGTTCACCTCGGCCAGCGTCTCGAGCCGCTGGATGTCCGTCGACCCGTTTCCTCTCGCCACGTCTTCGTTCGTCCTCGTCAGTCGGCTGCGGGCAGGGCGCGGCCGGGTGCGGCCGCTTCCCGCGCTTCTGCGCGCAAGCCCGCGGGAATCGGCGGGAGCGGGCGGTCGCGCTCCCGCGCGGAGCTGAAGGGCTGCCTCACGGCAGGGGCATGGGGAGCCGGGTCTCGCCCATCAGGTGCCGGTCGATGCCCGCCGCGGCGCTGCGGCCCTCGGCGATGGCCCACACGATGAGGGACTGGCCGCGCTGCATGTCGCCCGCCGTGAACACGCCGTCGACGCTGGTCATCCAGTTCGCGTCGCGCGACACGTTGCCGCGGTCGGTCAGCTCGACCCCGAGCTCGTCGAGCAGCCCGCCGCGGGTCGGGCCGACGAACCCCATGGCCAGCAGCACCAGGTCGACCTCGAGCTCGAACGCGCTGTCCGGGACCGGGGTGAAGGAGAGCCGCCCGTTCTCGCGCTTCATCTCGACCTGCGTCGCGTGCAGGGCGGTGACCCGACCGTCCGCGTTGCCGGTGAACCGCTCCGTCGACACCGAGTAGACCCGCTCGCCGCCTTCCTCGTGGGCGCCCGACACCCGGAAGACGTTGGGCCACTCCGGCCACGGGTTGGTCTCGCTCCGCTCCTCGGGGGGCCTCGGCAGCAGCTCGAACTGGTGGATCGAGCGGGCGCCCTGCCGGTGGGCGGTGCCCAGGCAGTCGGCCCCGGTGTCGCCGCCGCCGATGATGACGACCCGCTTGTCCTCGGCGGTGATGAACTCGTCGTCGCCGATGGCGTCGCCCTCGCACCGCCGGTTCTGCAGCGTCAGGTACTCCATGGCGAAGTGGATGCCGGACAGCTCGCGCCCCGGGACCTTCAGGTCGCGCGGCTGCCCCGCCCCGCCCGCGAGCAGCATCGCGTCGTGCCCGCGCCGGAGCGCCTCGGCCGTCACCGTCACGCCGACGTCGGTGCAGGGCCGGAAGTCGACGCCCTCGGCCTTCATGATGTCCAGCCGGCGGTCGAGGAACCGCTTCTCCATCTTGAACTCGGGGATGCCGTAGCGCAGCAGCCCGCCGATGCGGTCGGACCGCTCGAACACCGTGACCCGGTGCCCGGCGCGGTTGAGCTGGTCGGCGGCGGCGAGCCCCGCCGGCCCCGAGCCGACGACGGCCACCGTCCTGCCGGTCCGGGCGGCCGGGGGCTCGGGACGGATCCAGCCCTCCTCGAAGGCGCGCTCGACGATCGCCATCTCGATCGACTTGATGGTCACCGCGTCGCGGTTGATGGCGAGCACGCACGAGCCCTCGCACGGGGCGGGGCACAGGCGCCCCGTCCACTCCGGGAAGTTGTTGGTCTTGTGGAGGCGCTCGCTCGCCGCCTTCCACTGGTCGCGGTAGACGAGGTCGTTCCAGTCGGGGATGAGGTTGCCGAGCGGGCACCCCTGGTGGCAGAAGGGGATGCCGCAGTCCATGCACCGCGCCCCCTGCGCGCGCAGGTCCTCGTCGGCGTACGGCAGGTAGACCTCCTGCCAGTCGCGGACCCGCTCCGCGACGTCGCGGCTCGCCTGCTTCTGCCGGTCGATCTCGATGAAACCCTTCAGCTTTCCCATGGTGTTCGTGTATCGGGGCTCGGACGTCCCCGTGGCGGGGGGGAGCGAAACCGCGGCCGTCGGTCTACGGCTTGCGCAGCGTCAAGGTGCGGATCTGCGCGCCTTGCTCATCCACGCGGCCTTTCAGGTAGTCGAACTTGCTGTTGATCCGCAACACGCCGTACGCGACCAGCGCAGTCATCACCAGATGGATCGCCTCCAGAGTTTCAGCCAATGCCCGTCTCCTCGCGGGGGAACCGCCCGCTGCCTCGCCCGACCTGACCGGACACTGGCCAGAATAGCATGCGGGGAGGCCCGCCGGGGCGCCGCGCGCGCCGCGCCGTTCCACGGCACAGACTTCCTGGCCCACCAACCCTCCGTGGAGTCGGTGTCTCCTTGCATGAGGCGACGCCATTCCACCGCGCACAGGTGCTACCCGCCGCCGGTGCCGACCAGCTCCGCGAAGCCGGGCTCGCGCGACTCGGCCCGGGCCTTGGCCTCGGCCATGAGCACCCGCTTGTAGTCGCGTGGCATCACCTTGACGAACGCCGGCCGCGCCGTGTCCCACCCGTCGAGCACCGCCTGGCCGTTGGCGCTCGCGGTGTGGTCGACGTGCCGCCGGATGAGCCGTTGGACGAGCTCCGCGTCCTCGTCGCCGAGCGTCTCCAGATCGACCATGCCGGGGTTGCAGCGTTGGGCGAACGTCCCGGTCCGATCGAGCACGTAGGCGATGCCGCCGCTCATGCCCGCCGCGAAGTTCCGGCCCGTGCGCCCCAGGATCACCACGCGGCCGCCCGTCATGTACTCGCAGCCGTGGTCGCCGACCCCTTCCACCACCGCGTTCACCCCGCTGTTGCGCACCGCGAACCGCTCGCCCGCGACCCCGCGCACGAACGCCTCGCCCCCGGTGCCGCCGTAGAGGGCGACGTTGCCGATGACGATGTTCTCCTCGGGCACGAACGTCGAGGCCCGCGGCGGGTACACGGCGAGGCGGCCGCCCGAGAGCCCCTTGCCGAAGTAGTCGTTGGCGTCGCCCTCGATGGTCAGGGTGACCCCGGTCGGCAGGAACGCGCCGAAGCTCTGTCCCGCCGACCCCGTGAAGGTGACGTCGATGGTCCCGTCCGGCAGCCCCGCCCCGCCCCACTTGCGGGTGATCTCGGACCCCAGCATGGTGCCGACGGTCCGGTTCACGTTGCGGATGGGCAGGGTGAACGACACCGGGGTCCCGTGCTCGACGGCCGGGGCGCAGCGCTCGATGAGGGTGTTGTCGAGGGCCCGGTCGAGGCCGTGGTCCTGCTCGCGCACGCAGCGCCGGGCCACCGTGTCGGGCACGTCGGGGTTCAGCAGGATCGGCGACAGGTCGAGCCCCCGCGCCTTCCAGTGGTCGACGGCGCCGGTGGTGTCGAGCCGGTCGACGCGGCCGATCATCTCCTCCATGGTGCGGAAGCCCATCTCCGCCATCGCCTCGCGCACCTCCTCGGCCACGAAGCGGAAGTAGTTCTCGACGAACTCCGGGCGGCCCGAGAAGTGCTTGCGCAGCTCGGGGTTCTGGGTCGCGATGCCCACCGGACACGTGTCGAGGTGGCAGACCCGCATCATGATGCAGCCCTCGACGACCAGCGGGGCGGTGGAGAACCCGTACTCCTCGGCCCCCAGCAGGGCCGCGATGACCACGTCGCGGCCCGTCTTCATCTGGCCGTCGGTCTGGACGACGATGCGGTCGCGGAGCTGGTTGAGCACCAGCACCTGCTGGGTCTCGGCGAGGCCGAGCTCCCACGGCACCCCCGCGTGCTTGATGCTGGTCAGCGGCGACGCGCCGGTCCCCCCGTCGTGCCCCGAGATGAGGACGACGTCGGAGTGGGCCTTGGCCACCCCCGCCGCCACCGTGCCCACGCCGACCTCGGCCACGAGCTTCACGTGCACCCGGGCCCGCGGGTTCGAGTTCTTCAGGTCGTGGATGAGCTGGGCGAGGTCCTCGATGGAGTAGATGTCGTGATGCGGCGGCGGCGAGATCAGGGTGACGCCGGGGGTCGAGTAGCGGATCTTGGCGATGAACGGGTAGACCTTGAACCCCGGGAGTTGGCCCCCCTCGCCGGGCTTCGCTCCCTGCGCCATCTTGATCTGCAGGTCGTCGGCGTTCACGAGGTACTCGCTGGTGACCCCGAACCGCCCCGACGCCACCTGCTTGACGGCGCTACGCCGCAGGTCGCCGTTCGGGTCGGGGGTGAACCGCGCCGGGTCCTCGCCCCCCTCGCCGGTGTTCGACTTGCCGCCGATGCGGTTCATGGCGATGGCCAGGGTCTCGTGGGCCTCCGCGCTGATCGACCCGAACGACATCGCGCCGGTGGAGAACCGCTTGAAGATCGACTCCACCGGCTCGACCTCGTCGAGGGGGACCGGCGCGGCGCCCGGCCGCAGCCGGAACAGCCCGCGCAGGGTCGCCCGCTTGCGGTTCTGGTCGTTGACGAGCCGCGCGTAGTCGCGGTAGATGGCGTACTGCCCGCTGCGGGTGGCGTGCTGCAGCTTGTAGACGGTGTCGGGGTTGAACAGGTGGTACTCGCCGTCGCGCCGCCACTGGTACTCGCCGCCGCTGTCGAGCTCGTCGTCCTCGTCGCCGCGGGTCGGGAACGCCGCCCCGTGCCGCTGCTTCACCTCGGCCTCGACGGTGTCGATGCCGATGCCGGCGAGCCGGGACGCCGTCCACGTGAAGTAGCGGTCGACGAACGCCTTGTCGAGGCCCACCGCCTCGAAGATCTGGGCCCCGCGGTAGCTCTGCAGGGTGGAGATCCCCATCTTCGACATCACCTTCAGCACCCCCTTGGTGAGGGCGAGGATGTGATGGCGGATGCCCTTCCGCGCGTCCACGCCGGCGACGTCGCCCCGCTCGATCAGCTCCTCGATGGTCTCGAACGCCAGGTACGGGTTGATCGCCCCCGCGCCGTAGCCGAGCAGCAGCGACATGTGGTGCGGCTCGCGGGGCTCGCCCGACTCGATGATGAGGGCGCAGCGGGTGCGGGTGCCCTCGCGCACGAGGTGGTGGTGCACGCCGGCGGTGACGAGGAGGGCGGGGATCGGCGCGTGATCCTCGTCGACGCCGCGGTCCGAGAGCACGAGCAGCGCGCAGCCGCCGGCGACGGCGGCGCTGGCCTGCCGGCACAGCTCGTCCATCGCCTTGGCGATGGCACCGTCGCCCTCACGGGGGTCGAACAGGGTGGACAGCGTCACCGCCCGCAGGGCCGGGTCGGGGTTGTGCCGGATGCGCGCCGTCTCCTCGTTGTCGAGGATCGGGTACTCGATGCGGATCTGATGGCAGGACCCGGGCTCCGGCTTCAGCAGGTTCCGCTCGGCCCCCAGGGTCGAGCTCATGTCGGTGACGAGCTCCTCCCGGATGGCGTCGAGGGGCGGGTTGGTGACCTGCGCGAAGAGCTGCTTGAAGTAGTCGTAGAGCAGCCGCGGCCGGTCGGACAGCACCGCCAGGGCGGTGTCGGTGCCCATCGACCCGACGGGCTCGACCCCCTGCGCGGCCATGGGGCCGAGCAGTATCCGCAGGTCCTCCTCGGTGTACCCGAACGCCCGCTGGCGCCGCCGCAGCGATTCCTGGTCGACCGGCGCCGCCTCCGGGGCGGGCGGCAGGTCGTCGAGGTGCACGACCTCGGCGTCGAGCCAGGCCTGGTAGGGATGCTCGGCCGCGAGCCCCGACTTGATCTCCTCGTCGTCGATGATGCGCCCCTGCGCGGTGTCGACGAGGAAGATCCGGCCCGGGTGCAGCCGTTCCTTGACCAGCACGTTCTCCGCCGGCACGTCGAGGACGCCGACCTCGGACGCCATCACCACCAGGTCGTCCTTCGTCACGTAGTAGCGGGACGGGCGCAGCCCGTTGCGGTCGAGGACCGCCCCCACCACCGTGCCGTCGGTGAACGCGATCGACGCGGGGCCGTCCCACGGCTCCATCAGGGCCGAGTGGTACTCGTAGAACGCCCGCCGGTCGGCCGCCATCGACTCGTGCTTCCGCCACGGCTCCGGGATCATCATCAGCACCGCGTGGGGCAGCGACCGGCCGGTCATGGCCAGGAACTCGAGCACGTTGTCGAAGGTGGCGGTGTCGCTCTGGCTCTCCTTGATGATGGGGAAGAGCTTCTGCAGGTCGTCCCCCAGCAGGTCCGACTCGCACAGCGCCTCGCGCGCCCGCATCCAGTTGATGTTGCCGCGCAGGGTGTTGATCTCGCCGTTGTGGGCGATGTAGCGGTAGGGGTGCGACAGCGGCCACGACGGGAACGTGTTGGTGCTGAAGCGCGAGTGGACGAGCCCGATCGCCGACTCGAGGTCGGGGTCGACCAGGTCGGGGAACATGGTCGTGACCTGGTCGGCGATCAGCATGCCCTTGTAGACGATGGTCTGCGACGACAGGCTGGCCGCGTAGAACGCGTCGGGGGCGCCGAGGTCGAGGCCCTCGACCGCGTTCTCGATGCGCCGGCGGACGACGTAGAGCTTCCGCTCGAACCGGGGCTGCGCGTCGGGCCCGTCCTCCAGGGTGGGGCCGCGCCCGATGAACACCTGCCGGATGACCGGCTCGCCCTGCCGCGCGGTGGCCCCGAGGGGGCTGCTGTCGGTGGGGACGTCCCGCCAGCCGAGCAGGATCTGGCCCTCCTCGCCGACGACGCGGGCGACGTGCTCCTCGACCCGCCGCCGCTCGTCCGCCGGCCGGGGCAGGAACAGCATGCCGACGCCGTACCGCCCCTCCGGGGGCAGGGTGAACCCGAGCGCCGCCGTCTCGCGCCGCAGGAAGCGGTCGGGGACCTGCAGCAGCAGCCCCGCCCCGTCCCCGGTGTTGGGCTCGCAGCCGCACGCGCCGCGATGGAGCAGGTTGATGCCGATCTCCAGGGCCTGATCGACGAGCTTGCGCGAGCGCTCGCCCCGGATGTGGACCACGAACCCCACCCCGCAGGAGTCGTGCTCGAACCCGGGGTCGTAGAGGCCCTGGCCCTGGGCTGCTACGCCCGGTGGCCGTCTCTTGGATCCGCTCATGGGTTCGCTCCCTGCGGGTCGGTGCCCGTTGCGGCGACGGAGGTCCGTTGCGGCGCGCCCGGGGCCATCGCGGTCGGGCGGGGGGCGGCTGTGCCCGGCGCGGGCGGTGGCGCGGACCGTGCATCGGCGCCGAGCAACTCGATGAACGCGGCGACGGCCGGGCTCAGCCGTCGATTGCTTCGGTGCACGATGCTCAGCGGCCGGACGAGCGGCGGCTCCCCGGCCGGCAGCGCGAGGGGGGCCTCGACCAGGGTTCCGCGGCGTACCTCGCGGCGCAGGGTCGGCTCCGGCAGGATCGCTATGCCCGCCCCCTCGTCGACCGCCTGCTTGATGTTCTCGATGTTGTCGAACTCCGCGGTGATCGTCACCTCGACCCTGTGGCGCCGCAGGAATCGGTCGATCGCCCGACGGACCGGCAGCTTCCGGTCGAACGCCACGAACCGCTCGCCACCGAGGTCCGCGGGCCGGACGCCGCTCCGCCTTGCCGCGAGGTCCGCGAAGCGGTGCGCGGGGGGGCACGCCACGACCATCGGCTGCCGCTCCCAGGGAATGACCGCGAGCTCCCGGCGCGGGGTGACGAACGAGATCAGCCCGAGGTCGCAGCGGTCGCTCAGCACCTGCTCGCAGATCTCGGCGGGGTGCATGTACTGCAGGTCGACCCCGGCCCCCGGCATCGCGGCCCGGAAACGGTTCACGTACTGCGACAGGTGGTGGACGCCCACGGAGTAGATCGTCGCGAGCCGAACCGTCCGGCCCGACGGGTTCTGCCGGTGCCGCACCGCGGCTTCCAGCTCGTGATAGCGCTCGACGAGCTCCTGGCAGCCCTTGAAGAACAGCCGGCCCTCGGGCGTCAGTTGCCACGGTCGCTTGGACCGGTCGATGAGCTGGGCGCCCAGGTGCTTCTCGAGCTGGCGCACCGCCTGGCTCGCCGCCGACTGGCTGACCGAGCTGGCCCTCGCGCCCCGCGAGAAGCTCTGATGACGCACCACGTCGCAGAAGATGCGCAGCGTCTCGACGTGCATGAACCGAGCAATATAGCACAGACGGCTAATAGCGAGCCATTGCAGTATTAGCAATGCTAATGTCCATGCGGGCGGTCCGCGGTCCGCGGTCCGGCGGAACCGTGGTCGCTTCATCGCCGGCGGCGCCAGCCCGCGCCGTCGCCGAGACCCCCCGCGGCCAGTGGTGGCGCCGGATCGGATGACAGCGGCGGTCTCGGCCGTGGGCCGTTCAGGCGCCGGTCCCGGCGTCCAGGCGTCCGGCGAGGGCCGCGAGGGGCGCCCCGGCGGCGGTGCGCGCATGGATGCCGAAGGGCGTTCCCGTTCCGGTGCGGGGGGTGAGGGCCCAGGGGGCGCCGTCCGACAGCGTTCCCAGGAACGACTCGACCGCGGGTCGGACGGCCGACAGGGTCTCGGGCGTGTTCGGGGCCAGGAGCCGGTCGTTGGCGACCCAGTCGATCTCGTCGCCGCGGAAACGGACCGGCCCGGGCAGGGTCTCGTCGCCCTCGAGCAGCCGGGCGGCGCGGACGAGCATGCCCGCGACGGTCCGCAGCCGCTTCTCCAGCGACCCGTCCAGCGGCTGCGTCCGCACGTACTGCAGCCCCAGCCGGTCGTCGCCGCGGTCGAGGACGTACCGTCCTTCGTGCGCCACGAGGAGCACGAGGGGGCCGGTGGGGAGGTGGCTGTAGTCGGCGACGTCGATCAGCATCCCGTCCACGGCCCGGGTCTGGATCCAGCGATGGAACACGGGAATGACGTCGCGCGGCGAGAGCACCGCCTCGTCGTCCAGAAAGACCTTCAGGCCGATGCGCTGCACGGCGGTGGCGTCGGGCGGGGCGGAGGCGACGGCGCTCACGCGGGGCTCCCGGTGAGGGCCGCTTCGCCCGCCGCGGCCGGCACCGCCGCCGGCGCGCCGGCGAGCCGCGCCTGGCAGGCGTGGGTGGCCTCGAGAAAGAGCTGGGCCTCCTCGATCGACTGCCGCACGGTGGCGACGCCGCCCGGGGGGCCGGTGCGGGCGTGCCGCCGGAACAGGTACTGGGCGAACTTCCCGCCCGCGAACCGGTCGAGGAAGACCCCGGTGTCGAAGAAGCGGGTCCGGAACTCGGCGACGATGCGGTCGGGTTCGTCGGGGACGTCGACGAACTCGGTCTTGACCAGCCCCCGCGCCGCCTGCAGCATCGCCGCGTAGGCGAGTCCGTCCGCCGCGGCCACGTTCCCCGCCTCGAGCTGGAGCTGGGCCTCGAAGACCTGGCTGTCGGCCCCCGCGAGGTCGAACTCGGTCAGCGACACCACCTCGCCCGCGCACTCGCCGATGCCCATGTCCCCGATGCCGAACTCGCGCGGGTCGCCCCAGTCGCGGTAGTAGTCGGGCGCGACCTCGTAGTCGGGCACCGCCATCAGATCCTGGAGCATCTCGCGCAACGCGCGCTTGCCGATGCGGGTCGTGAACGCGTGGAACGCCTCGTCGGGTTGGCGTTCCCCGACGAAGCGATCCGTGATGCGCCTGACCACCTCGGGAGTCTCGCGGGCCGGCACCGCGCCGATGGCGAGCCCGTAGGCCCCCGCGTTCTCGACCCACTTGCCGCCGAGCACGACCTGGAAGTGCGGGACCACGCGCCCGTGCACGTGCCGGCTGACGCCGTAGAACCCGAGGTCGCTGACGTGGTGCTGGCCGCACGAGTTGAAGCACCCGCTGATCTTGATGCGCAGGCCGCGGACCGCGTCGTCCAGGGTGTCCAACTGCCGCCGCAACCGCTTCTCGAGCTCGGCCGCGAGCCCCCGCGACGAGGCGATGCCGAGCTTGCAGGTGTCGGTGCCGGGGCAGGCGGTGATGTCGCCGATCGACTGCGCGCCGGGGCGGGCGAGGTCGATGCCGTCCAGCTCCCGGTGGAGCGCCGGCAGGTCCGACTCGCGCACCCACCGCAGCACGATGTTCTGCTCGACGGTGGTGCGGACGGTGTCGCCGACGTACCGGCGGGCGACGTCGGCCAGGCCCCGGAGCTGATCGCCGGTGACGTCGCCCAGCGGCAGGCTCACCGTGACCACCGCGTAGCCCGGCTGGCGCTGGCGGTAGACGTTCGAGCGCGACCACGCCGCGAACCCCGATGCGTCCGCCCCGCCGTCGAGGGGCCCGCCGTCCTTCAGCGGCCGCTCGTCCGTCGACGACAGGTCCGAGAGATGGGCCGTCCACCGCTCGTCGTGGGCGAGGCCGCGGCGCTCCTCCTCCACCAGCCGCCGGAACTCGTCGATGCCGAGCTTGGCGACCAGGAACTTGATGCGGGCGCGGGCCCGGTTGCGCTTCTCGCCCAGCCGCGCGAACACCCGCGAGATCGCCTGCAGGGTCGGCAGGACCTCGGCCTCGGCCATGAACGGATCGAAGAGCTTCGCCTCGTGGGGCACCGCCCCGAGGCCGCCTCCGACGTGGACCTCGAAGCCGCGCTCGGTGCCCTCGGCGGTCTTGCGGGTGGTCGCGATCGCCCCGAAGTCGTGCATGTTGACGAGGCCGCACGCGTGCTGACGGCACCCCGAGAAGGCCACCTTGAACTTGCGGCCGAAGTCCTGGGCGTCGGGGTGCCCGAGGAGGAACCGCATGGACGCGCGGGCGTAGGGGGTCACGTCGAAGGTCTCGTCGCGGCAGACGCCGGCGAGGGGGCAGGCGGTGACGTTGCGGACGGTGTTGCCGCACGCCTCGCGGGTGGTGATGCCGACCGCCGCGAGCCGGCGCATCAGGGCCGGGGTGTCGTCGACGTGGACGAAGTGGAGCTGCACGTCCTGCCGGGTGGTGATGTGGCAGATGCCGTCGCTGTACTCCTCGGCGAGCTCGGCGAGGGTGTCCATCTGCTCGGCCGTCAGCCCCCCGAACGGGATCTTGATGCGCTGCATGCCGGGGGCGTCCCACACCGTGTCGGGGCCCTTGGTCAGCCCGTTCGACGGGAACGCGAGGGCCTTGACCCCGTTGCCGTCGTTCCGCTGCCCGTTGTCGTAGCGCTGTCCGTAGGCGCCGCGCCGCAGGCGGGTCTCCGCGAACACCTTGTCGTCGATGCGGCCCTGGCGCTTCAGGGCGATCTGGTTCTCGAAGGTGTCGATCTCCCGGCCCAGCTCCGCCGGGATGCGATCGCCGAGCTTGTCCTTCCAGGTCATGTCGAGCTCCAGCCGTCTCCGGCGGTCTGCGGCGGAATCCCCGCCACGTTCGAGCGGCGGTGCATCCCGCCTGCGCGCGGCAAGCGTCGCCTGCGGTTCCGATTGCCGCCCGACCGCGCCTGCCGGCGGTCTGCGCCGTGACCGGCGCCTGTCTCCGGTTGCGTCGTCCGTCGGGCGCCCGTGGTCAATCGCGCGGTTCCGCCGCGGCTCGCCGGGGACGTCCCGACGTCGCTCGCGGGCGAGGCGCCGTCCCTTCCGGTCATCACGAGCTCCGGCCCTCTCGTTCGACCGCCGCCGCCGTGTCGGGCTGCGTCTCGTCGAGCACCGCGTGCAGGTCGACGACGCGGCCGACGACGATGGTCCCGGGGGTGCCCTCGGGGGCCGGGTGCGGGGCGGTCCCCAGCTCTCCCAGCGTCCCGGTCCAGACGCGGGTCCGCGGCGAGACGGTGGCGCACACGATGGCGGCCGGGGTGTCGGCCGGCCAGCCGCGGTCGAGCAGGCAGGACGCCACCGCGGCGCGGCGGGCCAGCCCCATCAGCACCACGACGGTCGCCGAACCGGGCGGCAGCGCGCCGAGCACCGGCCGGAAGCTCGACTCGTCGTGGCCGGACACCACCGCGAACCCCGAGGCCACGCCGCGATGGGTCATGGGAATGCCGGCCAGGGCCGGGGCGGTGACCGCCGTGGTCAGCCCCGGCACCACCTCGAACCCGATGCCGGCGGCCCGGAGGGCGAGGGCCTCCTCGCCGCCCCGTCCCAGCACGTAGGGGTCGCCGGCCTTCAGCCTGACCACGCGCCGCCCGCGGCGGGCGGCGCGGACCAGGAGGCGGACGATGGTCTCCTGGCGCACCGACCGGCGCCCCGCCCGCTTGCCGACGCAGAAGCACTGCGCCCCCCGCGCCAGCGCCACGATCTCGGGCGCCACGAGGGCGTCGTACAGCACGAGGTCGGCCCTCTCGAGCCGGTCCAGGGCCTGCAGCGTCAACAAGTCCGGGTCTCCCGGGCCCGCCCCGACCAGGGACACGAACCCCGGGGTCGGCTCGGGTCCCCGATCCTGGCCGGTGACGTCGGTCACCTGTCGCCGAACGTGCTTCCCGGGTTGCTGCGGTCTGGGTCTCATGCTGCGGGTTCTTCGGTCCCGGTCGCGGCGGCTCCTTCGGTCGACCTCTTCCATCTTCAGTCCGCCAATCGTCAGCCCGCCAATCGTCGCCTGCGGCTCCGCTGGGTCGACATCGTCAGGCGATGTCCGATTCGGTCGGTCTCTTCAGTCTTCGGTCGGTCCATTCGGCCTTCGGGCGACCGGTTCGGCTGTCGGTCGACCTTCGGTTGCGGGTCGACTTTCGGTCGCCGGTCGATCTCCGGTCGATGTCCGATCGTCGTAGAGGGCGGCCAGCACCCGCACCAGCAACGGTCGCCGCCGATCCATCGGCACGCGATCCGCGAGCCACCCGGCCCGCTCCTCCTCCGCCGCGGCCAGCCACCGCCGCACCTCGCCCTCGGGCAGCAGCGCTTCTATCGCTTCCCGAACCAGCCCGGCCAGGGCCGGGGCCCGGCCGTCGGTCGAGATCGCCGCGGTGACCCCGCCCCGCCGGACCACCCCCCCGAGATAGAGGCTCGCGTTGGGTGGATCGTCCACCGCGTTGACGAACAGGTGCCGTTCGGCGGCGGCCCGCGCCACCTCGCGGTTGACCTCCGCGGGCGCAGCCGCCACCGCGAGCCACGCGCCGTCGAGGTCCGAGTCGCGGAACGGCCGGCGGCGGACGGCCACGCCGCTTCGCGCGACCTCCGCCGTGACCTCCGGCGCGACCACCGTCACGCTGGCGCCCGCCGCGAGCAGCGCCCGGAGCTTCGACGCGGCCACCGGCCCGCCGCCGACCACCACGACCGGCCGGTCCCTCAGCTTGAGGAACGCCGGAAAGAGCGGCGTCGGGGCGGCCGGCGCGCCGCCCTTGGCCATGGATCCGCTGGCGACCGCACTCGGCTGGCCCGACGCGTGGGCCGCTCCCGTCCGGCGTGGCCAGAGCCTGGCGCTCAATCGATCCTCCAGAGGGCCGCGCCGTTCCGCGGGGCAGGCTCCGGGGCCGCAGCCGCGGTTCAACGAAAAAAGCCCGGAGCCTTGCGGCCCCGGGCTTTCGGTCTCTCGCGCTGGTGCTTGCTGGTCTGTCAGCTTCCGTGCGCCACCTCACACGACCGTCAGCATCGGGGCCTCGGCGGCCACCGGACAACAGCAACAACAACAGACGATCCATGTTTGCGACATGATGACTGCGAAACTGTATCCCGCGCCGGCCCGCGGAGTCAAGACGGGTCGTCTGGAGACCGGCGTCACAGGGATTCCTGGCGGCGAAGTTGCCATTCTTCGACCCATTGTCTCAGTTCTGCTGAGATTCTTCGACCGCCGGCGTCCACGTGGGGAGGTCGGGGGTGGTCCCGGTCCGGCGGCTCGACGGGGAAAAGCGGCGCTGGCGGGCTTCCTTCGTTACCCCTCGTCGCACGGGTATCTCACACAGAGGGTTCGGGGGGAGCGCGGACGTGGTCGGCTGCCCTGCCCGGGCGGACCGCTACACTGTGGACTCATGGTGACGTTGGGAGCTGTGAGCGAGGTCGTGTTGCGCGCCGCGGCGGCGGTGCTGCAGCATTACGACGCTGGCGATACCTGGGTGCGCGAGAAGGCCGACGGTTCACCCGTTACCGGCGTTGACCTCCAGGCCGACGCCATCCTGCGCGACGGCTTGGCCGCGCTGGAGCCGGCGATCCCCTATCTGTCCGAGGAGCACGAGCTACCCTCTTACGAGGTGCGTCGCAAGTGGTCCCGCTACTGGCTCGTCGACCCCCTCGACGGAACGAAGGAGTTCGTCGACCGCACCGGCGAGTTCACCGTCAACGTCGCGTTGATCGAGGACGGCGAGCCGGTCCTCGGGGTGGTGGCGGCGCCTGTCGCGGGGCGGCTGTACTACGCCCGCGCCGGTGAAGGCGCGTGGAGGCGCGAGGGTGACGGCCCGCCGCGGCGTCTGCGATCGACCCTGTCCAGCCCGTCCGATCCGCTCCGCGTCGTCGAGAGCCGGTCCCACCCCAGCGCCGCCCTCGAGGCGTTTCTCGAGCCGCTGAACGTCGTCGAGCGGGTCAAGAGCGGCAGCTCGCTGAAGTTCTGCGTGGTCGCCGAGGGACGGGCGGACGTCTACCCCCGGCTCGGGCCGACCATGGAGTGGGACGTCGCCGCCGGCGACTGCGTCCACCGCCACTCCGGCCACCCCGACCCTCATCCGGGCACCCTGCGCTACAACAAGCCGTCGCTGAGGAACGGCAGCTTCGTGGTGGGGTTGCGCCCGGGGACTTACGTGATGCCCGACGACTGATCGATCCCGAGGACGCCCCACGTGAGGGCGGGCTTGGGGGACCTCATTGCCCGGGCTGCCCGGTCCACGGATCGATCGACTCTACGTCGAACGGTGCGAAGTGCGCCGTGTTGCGGGTTGCCACGACGAGGGATTCCGCCTCGGCGGTCCCCGCGATCAGTGCGTCGGCCATCTGCGCGGGCCTCCCGGAGCAGCGGGCTCGGGCTCGGAGCCGCGCCGCTCGTTGCGCGGCCCGGCGGCTTACCGGGAGGATGCGGCCTTCGTGGCTCGCGACGATTCCGGCGACCTGGGTCGCCAGTCGGAGACGACGTCGTCCCGCGGGAAGCAGATGCACGCCGTACTCCAGCTCGTACAGCACGACGACGGAGAGCCACAGGCGGTCGTGCCGGGTGCGGAGGAACTCGGTCACGCGCGCGTCCGGGGCGGGCTTGAGCATCTCGGACACGACGTTGGTGTCGAGGAGAAACGCCGTCACTCTTCCGATCCCCGACCGGGCTCCGACCTGTCGAGCGCCTTCCAGTCTTCCTCGGTCCAGTCGTCGAACGGGCCGGGTCGCTCCGGCCCTTCGTCGCGCGGCGGGAGCTCGAGCGTTCCGGCGCCGGGTGCGTTGGCGATGAGCCACTGCCCGAGGGACGGCTGCGGCTCGGTGATCTCCTCCCAGGTCCGGATCGGCACGACCATGAAAGCCTTGCGCGCCCCGATGCGCTGGGGGCCCTCTTCCTCGGCGCGGCGCAGCACCTCGGACAGCTTGGCCTTCGCCTCGGCGACGGTCCAGGCGCGCGGCAACTTGCGTTCGTAGGTGACCATCGGGTCGCTCCCGGTGCGGTCGAGTGCGGTGACGAGTACAGGAGCTAGTCTAGACCGGACTACTTCGTGACGTCAAGGTCGAGAAGATGGTCCGACCCATTCTGCGCACGTCTGCCTTGCCGGGAGGAGTTCGTGGCCCGAGAGCGGCGCGCTACGCTCTCGTGCCAAGGTAGAGACGCTGAGCGTCGGAGCGGGCCGTCATGCACGGCCCTTCGCCGCCTCGGTACCCCGCCGGCGCCACCACGCCGCGGCGAGGCTGCCGACCAGCGAGTGGAAGACGCTGGCGATGGCGCTCGGGATCGCCACGAGGGGGTTGGCGAAGTTCTGCTGGGCGAGCACCACGCCGAGGCCGGTGTTCTGCATCCCGACCTCGATCGCGACTGTCCGCGCCGCCACCTCGCGCCGCAGGGCGAGCCGGCCCGCGAGGTAGCCGAGGAGGAAGCCGAGGGAGTGGAGGCTGACGACCGCGAGCACGAGCCGGAGGCCGGCCTCGATGATGCGCTCGCGCCCGCCGCCGACGACCGAGCCGACGATGAGGCTGATGGCGACGATGGCCACGAGGGGCGCGGCCGGCAGCACGCGGTCGACGGCGCGGGGGAAGCGCCACTTGAGCAGCGCCCCCGCCGTCACCGGCACGATGACGACCTGCACGGTGCTGAGCAGCAGCCCGGCCGCGGGGACGTCGACGCGGCTGCCGGCGAGCAGGGCGGTCAGCAGCGGCGTCATCAGGACCGCCAGCGCCGTGGACAGCGCCGTCAGCGTCACCGAGAGCGCCACGTCGGCCCGCGCCAGGTACGCGATGACGTTCGAGGCGGTGCCCCCGGGGCAGCACGAGACGAGCACGAGGCCCACCGCGAACGGTGTCGGCAGGGCGAAGAGATACCCGAGGCCCCAGCCGAGGGCCGGCATGACCGTGTACTGCAGGACCACCCCCGGCAGCACCCGGGCGCGCTCGCGCCCGACGCGGCGGAAGTCGTCGAAGCCCAGGGTCATGCCCATGCTGAGCATGATGACGCCGAGGCCGACGGTGATGAGGGGGCCGCTGAACCACGTGAACCAGTCGGGCCGGACGAGCGCCGCAACGCCCGCGGCGAGCACCCACAGGGGAAACGCCGAGGTCAGCCGGGAGAGGATGCCGGTCACGGGCAGATTCCGGCGCGCTACGGGAGGCCGGCCACCACGGCCTGGAGCTCGTCGTAGTCGGGTTCCACGCGCAGGCTCTCGCCCACCCAGTGGTGGCGGACCACGCCCTCCTTGTCGACGACGGTCACCGCGCGGTTGGCGCAGACATAGCCGTCCAGGCCGGCGAGGTCGGGGAACGCGACGCCGTAGGCGGTCACCACCTCCCGGTTGTAGTCGCTGAGAAACGTGTAGTCGACGTCGTTGGCCGCCTTCCACGCCGCCTGCACGAAGGGCGGGTCGACGGTGATGCCGACGATCTCGGCGTCGAGGGCGCTGAACCGGTCGAGGCGATCGCGCAGGGCGCACATCTCCGTGGTGCAGACCGGCGTGAAGGCCCCCGGGAAGAATACGAGCACGACGTTCCGGCCCCGGAAGTCCCTCAGGCTGCGGCGTTCCTGCGGGGTCTCGTGTAGCGTGAAATCGGGGGCGGGCTGTCCGACGACGATGGCCATCAGGCGTCTCCTGGGAACGGTGAGCGGAATCCTCGGGTCAAACCGGTCTTCGGGGCGACCCAATCCTGGCGCGCCCCTTGCATCCACCTCAGACCTGAGGCTCGCCCAGTAGGCCCGGCATGTTAGCATCGGGATCGAGGGGAGCTGGGCGCGCCGGAGACGCGCCGAGCCGGCGAGCGGCTCGGCAAGAGGCCTGGAAACCTGGAGACTCGGATGCCCCCCGTCCTGTTGGCGAACGCCGCCCCCTCCATATCTGTCGAGCTCGGCGCCGCGGTGGCGTGGCTGCTCGGGGCCCTCGTGGTCCTGTTCGGCATCATCGCGTGGTTCCTGCGACGAGAGATCACGCGTAATGACGATGCCCACCGGGAGCTCCGCGCCGACGTCAAGGTGGTCGAGACGGACGTCAAGAAGCTGCTGGCGGGCGACGTTCCCTGGGTCGCGGCCATCGACTCGAGGTTCGCGGCCATCGACTCGAGGTTCGCGGCCATCGACTCGAGGTTCGCGGCCATCGACTCGAGGTTCGTGGACATCGACTCGAGGTTCGTGGACATCGACTCGAGGTTCGTGGCCATGGAGTCGAAGCTCGTGGCCATCGACTCGAAGCTCGCCGGCATCGGCGACCTGATGTCGAGACGGGCGCCCGCCGGCGGCCACGAGCAACGGGCGGAATGAGATCCGCGACAGGCGCGGAGCAGAGACTCCACCTCCTCGAGCGAGCAACGACGGTTTCCCTGTCCGCCTGAACGTCGGAGGAGGCGGCGCGGAAGATCATCCTGCACCCGAGCGGGCGGGATGCGTGTCGGGCAGTCGGCCGACCCCGATACCGGTCGACATGAGTTGCCGAATGCGGTCCGGCGCCCGTCGCGTGCGACCTGGGCGCCTGCCGCACGGCAAGTCAGCTTCCGCCAGCGGTTCGATTCGCCGATGACCCCAGACGACCGTTTCCGGCGCGCCGTCGAGCGCTTCGACGCGGCGAATGCGGAAGACCCGAACCGTGAGCTCGCGGACGGGGTCGAGCAGCCGAAGGAGCTGGTCTATGCCCGGCGCATGACCGCCCGCCTCGACCGGTTCAGGCCCGACGCCCCGGAGCCGGTCCGGCTCGCCGCCCGCTGCCAGCACATCCGGCGCTGGACGATCCCCCGCGCCGACTACCCGGCCGGCCGCGAGGGCTACCGCCGGTGGCGCACGGACCTCGCCCGGTTCCACGCCGACACCGCCGCCGTCATCCTGCGCGACGTGGGCTACGGCGACGACGTCGTGGCGCGGGTGGGGTCGCTGCTGCGCAAGGAGCGGCTGAAGGCCGACCCCGACGTGCAGCTCCTCGAGGACGTGATCTGCCTGGTCTTCGTCGAGCACTACCTCGCCGGCTTCGCGCCCAAGCACGACGAGGAGACCCTCGCCGGGGTGCTCCGCAAGACCTGGCGCAAGATGTCGGAAGACGGGCGCCGCGCCGCCCTCGCCCTCGACCTGCCCGAGAACGTGCGCTCCGTCGTCGAGCGCGCGGTGGCGTCACCGGCCGAGTGACTCACCGGCCCACCGACACGGCGCCGGCGGGGTCGGACGACGGCGCCGGCTCGGCTGTCGGCGGGCGCACGGCCCTCGCGGTGAAGGGGAGGAGGAACAGGACCCCGGCGAGCCGCCCGCCCACGATCGCGGTCGCCGCCCCCACCGCGCCGACCCACGACAGTACCTGCGTCGTGACGGTGAGCAGCACGACGACCACCGCGACCTCGAGAATCCCCGCCCACGTGATCGGCGCCGTCTGCCGGGCGTGGACGAGCACCGCGCGCTGAAAGCAGATCCACACCGACCCGGCCGGGAGCAGGGCCAGGATCTGCGCCGGCAGCAGCGCGAACGCCGCCAGCTCGGGCGACAGGCCCGACACGCCTTCGAACCAGACGGCGGCCAGCGGCGTGAACACGATCATCCCGAGGCCGCCGGCCGCGAACGCCGCCAGCATCCATCCGAAGTTGCGGATGGGGCGGTACTGCTCCCACCGGTCGCCGAACAGGGCGATGCCCACCTCCTGGTACGACAGCCCGAGCGCACGGAAGAGGAAGGTCAGCCCGTGGATGACGGGCAGGACCGCCAGTGACTCCAGGGCGAACCGGCTCTGGCCCACGAAGAAGGTCACCGCCGGCTGCACCGCCATCGCGAGGAGCGACGTCATCGCCAGGGGCAGGTAGAAGCGGAAGATGGCCGGCATCGTCAACGCGTCCACCGGCCGCGAGGTGCGCACGTCGGTCGCCGCCGGGGGAGACGGGCCGGCCAGCAGCTCGGCCACGACGCCCCGGGTCATGATGCGGCTGGCCACCGCCTCGACGACGACCCCGGTGGCGAGGGCGATGGTGCCCACGTGCACGCCCTGCAGCCCCGGCACCCGCGCCGCGGCGAGGGCGACCGCGCTCATCGCCGCGAGCCGCACGGCGGTGCCGTAGGTGACGAGGCGGGTCAGGCGACGGCGTATCAGCAGCCCCTGGCGGAACCGCCGGTAGCCGATGGCGATGGGCCACGGCAGCATGATGGCGAGCCCGTGATGGGTCAGGCGGGCCACGTCCGGCGGCAGCCCGATGAGCGACAGGGCGAGCCAGTCGAACACCGGCGGCAGCACCGCTACCACCTGCACCAGGGTCAGCGCCGCCGCGAGCGTGTAGGTGAACCGCCGTAGCGCCGCGTAGCTCGCGGCGTCGATGACGAGCGCGGTCGAGGCGGCCATCAGCATGATGACCGGCGCCTCGATGATGATGGCGAGCGCGAACGCCACCCCGAACGCGGCGAGGTTCTCGGTCGGCTGATCCAGCCGGGCGATGATCGCGGCGAGGTACGGGCCCTCCGCCGCCATCATCAGCCAGGTGCCGGCGAGGGGCAGCCAGAACGCCGCGATGCGGGGATGGGTCAGGGGCTCGGCGGGCACGGCAAACGATCCATGTTACCGCGCCGGGCCCGCTTGTGGGATCATGCCGGCAGTGCCCGGATCACCGTCGCCGACAGCGGTGGCTCGTCCCCGCGCCCGCTCCATCCGCCGGCGAGCCGTCGCCTCCATGCGGATCATCGGCGAGATCGCCGGCGTGCTGGTGCTCGCCTGCGCCCTCTTCGCGTTTGCGGGCGGCCTGGGCATGCTGTTCTGGTGGCTCGTGACCGCGTTGGCGAGCGGGTTCGACCGTCCGGCCCAACCCTGACCTTCAACCGCCCGAGGCGTCGCTCCTGCGGGTGCCTTTCGTTCCTCGATGGGCGGGGCTGCTAGGATCACCGCGTGAGTGACCAGGCTGCCCGCGGGCTGCTCGCCGGCGCATCGCGAATCGTCGGCTTCACCGGCGCCGGCATCTCGACCGAGTCGGGGGTGCCCGATTTCCGCAGCCCGAACGGCGTGTGGGCGCGGAACCGGACCGTCGACTTCCGCGAGTTCGTGTCGAGCGAGGCGGGCCGCGTCGAGTACTGGCGCCAGAAGGCGGAGGCGTGGCCGGCGATGCGCGAGGCGAAGCCCAACGCGGGGCACCACGCGTTCGTCGAGCTGCACCGGCAGGGCCGGCTCCTCGCGCTGGTCACCCAGAACATCGAGCGGCTGCACCAGCGGTCGGGGCTGCCCGCCGACCTCGTGCTCGAGCTGCACGGCACCACCACCGAGGCCGAGTGCCTGACGTGCGGCGACCGCATCACCTCGGACGAGGCGTGCCGCCGCATCGAGGCGGGCGAGCGGGCGCCCCGCTGCCGCGCGTGCGGCGGCCTGCTCAAGCCGGCGACGATCTCGTTCGGCCAGGCCATGCCCCTCGACGTGATGGCGCGGGCGCAGGAAGCGGCGGAGACCTGCGACCTGCTCGTCGCCGTCGGCTCGTCGCTGGTGGTCGAGCCCGCGGCCTCGATCCCCCGCGTGGCGCAGGCGGCGGGAGCGCGGCTCGTCATCGTCAACCGCGACCCGACCCCCCTGGACGGCATCGCCGACGCCGTGGTCCACGGCGAGATCGGCGCGGTCCTGCCCCTGCTCGTCGGCGCGGGCGGATGAACGACGCCGCGGGGCACCCGCTTTCCCGCAGCCGAGTCGCGAGAGGTCCCGGTTGCCTGCAATCGCGACGAAGAAGCCACGCCTCATCCGGCGCCTTCGGGTGCCTCGTCAGGGCCGTGAATGGCCAACTCGATACGTCCGTAACGGAACGGACACGCACAATCGATACACTGCGTCCATCCTGTCCGCGCGAGCCCGCGACGTGCATCTCCGCAAGCACGATGGACGACAGGTGAAGGTGACAAGATGCGGTTTCCACACGTTCTGGCAGCGGTCGCGGCGGTCTTCCTCGTGGCGGGTTCTTCCCGGCCGGCCCACGCGCAGGCCGTCACCACCCACGACCTCGAGCAGGCGGGCGGCGACACGTCGTCGTGGCTGATGTACGGCCGCGACTACCACGGCCACCGTTTCGTGGAGCTGGACGAGATCACCCCGGAGAACGTGGACCGGCTCCACCCGGCCTGGGTGTTCGCGACCGGGGGCGAGAACCGCGGCCTCGAGGCCACCCCGCTGGTGCACGAGGGCGCCATCTACCTGTCGGCCGACGAGTCGCGCGTCTTCGCCATCGACGCCCGCACCGGCGCGAAGCGGTGGGGCTTCGAGCCGGAGATGTCCGACGAGGTCGAGCGCGTCTACTGCTGCGGGTCGAACAACCGCGGCGTCGCGCTGTACGCCGATCTGGTCTACGTGGGCACCATGGACGCGCGGCTGTTCGCGCTCCACCGGGAGACCGGCGCCGTCGCGTGGGAGGCCGAGGTCGTCGACTGGCGGCAGGGCTACAGCATCACCGGGGCGCCGCTGGTCGTCAACGGCCTCGTCCTGACCGGGGTGGCCGGGGGCGAGTACGGCATCCGCGGCTTCGTCAAGGCCTACGACGCGGTGAGCGGCGACCCGGTCTGGACGACCTACACCATTCCCGGCCCCGGCGAGCCCGGCAACGAGACGTGGCCCGGCGACACCTGGCGGCACGGCGGCGCCCCGACCTGGACGACGGGCGCCTACGATCCCGAGCTGAACCTCGTCTACTGGAACACCGGCAACGCCGCCCCCTGGAACTGCCACGTGCGGAAGGGCGACAACCAGTGGTCGGCCGCCACCGTCGCCCTTGACGCCGACGACGGCGCCATCCGCTGGGGCTATCAGTACACGCCGTGGGACTGCTGGGACTACGACGCGGTGAGCACGCCGGTGCTCGCCGACGTGACCCTCCGCGGCCACGGCCCCGTCAAGGCCCTGTTCCACCACGACAAGAACGGCTTCTTCTACGCCCTCGACCGCACCGACGGCCGGTTTCTCTACGGCGAGCCCATCGTGCCCGGCATCAACTGGGCCTTCGGGCTCGACCCCGAGACCGGCCGCCCCGACGTCAACCCCGACATGCTCGCGCAATCCGGCGGGCCCGAGGTCGGACCGATCATCCCCAGCCTCGAGGGGGCCATCGACTGGCAGCCGCTCGCCTACAACCCCGACCTCGGCGCCCTCTACTTCATGTCCAACCAGTGGGCGATGGGGTACCGCTTCTGGGCCGAGGACGAGTTCGAGCCGCCGACCAACGGCGAGGCGTACCTGGGCGGGGACTACCAGCAGTACCTGACGAGCGACGACCCCGGCAACTTCGTCGGCTTCGACGTGGTCGAGCAGGAGGTGCTGTGGCGCGTCGTGAGCCCGGCCCCCTTCTGGGCCGGCGCCGTGGCCACCGCCAGCGGACTGGTGTTCACCGGCGACATGCGCGGCTATTTCATGGCCATCGACGCCCGTAGCGGCGAGGTGCTGTGGCGCTTCCAGACCGGCTCGGGCATCATCGGCAGCCCCGTCACCTACGAATTGGACGGGACGCAGTACGTCGCGGTGCCCTCCGGCGGCATCGGGGGCGACATGACCTTCTACTACACCGAGCCGAAGGCCGGGAACCTGTGGGTGTTCGCGCTCGACGGCGGCCCCCGGGCCGTGCAGCCGGGCACCAACCTGACGCCGCTGCCCGGCGGCCTGCCCCGCGTCGGCGAGCCCGGCCACACCCTCGGCGGCCGCGTCCTGCCGGGTTACGGCTTCGAGCCCACGGAGGGCGCCGACCCCATCGCCGTGCCGGCCCCGGTTCTCGGGGCCCCGCCGGCGCCCGGGGACGCGGTGAACCCCGTGCTCGGCGACGAGGCCGCGGTCGCGGCCGGCGAACGCATCTACCGCGCCCGCTGCGTCGTCTGCCACCGCGCCGGCGGCGGGGCGAGCCCGAACCTGTTCAGGACCGGCCTGCCCACCGGCCGGTTCCTCGACGCCGTATCGCGCGGCCGCGACGGCACGAACATGCCCGCCTTCGGGGAGCTGCTCTCGCAGGACGAGATCTGGCAGGTGCACGCCTTCCTGATGTCACGCGACGGGCTCTGATTCCGCTCGTGCGCGCGCGAGTCCGCCTTCAATCCGATAAAGGGGCAGGCTTCCGTCGTACCCCGCCCACCGTTCGGCCGGGCGACTCGGCGTCCGGGATGTCGCCGGACCTGCTCCCAATCGATGGGAGCCACCGACGAAGTCGCTGCCCGATCTCCGCCGCGCTCGCATGCGGCTGACTTCTCCCCTACACCCTTGCCCGACGAGGCTCGATAGTAGAATCGAGGCTGCGGCGGATCTTGCGCGTGAGGAGTGGGGCAACATGGAAGGAAGACGCAGGCGGAGTTCGCTCCTGGCATGCGCGGCGCTGGGCGGCCTGCTGGCCGTCGCGGGCTGTGTCGGCAGCGAGCCGGAACGGCTCGCGCTCGGGACGGACGTCGAAGCGGTCCCGGTCGGCGAGTCGGCCGAGATCCGGATCGAGCTCTTCGACGACCTCGATACGCCCGTGCCCGGCGCGGTCGTTCGGCTCTCCACCGACACTCCCGGCACGGTCCTGAGCGCGGACGAGGTGGTGACCGGGCCGGCCGGCGCCGCCGCCGTGACCCTCACCGCGGGGAACCGGGTCGGCGAGAACCGCGTCGAGGCGGTCCACGGCGACCTGTCGGCCTCGCTGGTCGTCCCCGGCGTGGCCGGGCCGCCCGCCAGCTTCGCGGTGACCGCGGATCCGGCGCGCACGGTGAACGGGAGCACCGTCGCCGTCGCCGTCGCCGTCACCGACCGCTTCGACAATCCCGTGCCGGACGTCCCGGTCGGGCTGGAGGCGGCTCCCGCCGCGGCGGCCCTCGATCTCGCCGGCGGCGAGACCGACGGGGCGGGGTCGCTGACCCGGATGCTCACCACCGTTCCCGAACCCGGCGACAACCGCGTGCAGGTCACGGTGGCGGGTCTGCCGCCGCAGACCCTGGTCGTGCCCGCGCGGCGGCTGTCCCGGCTGACGGTCCGGCCGGAACGGGCGGAGCTGGTGGCCGGCGACACCCTGAGCTTCGAGGCGGTCGGCTTCGACGACGACGGCGGCGAGCTCGGGGTGCGGCCCGAGTGGACCCTGCAGGGCGGCATCGGCGCGCTGGAGCCCACCGGACGGTTCACGGCGGAGACCGCGGGCCGGGGGCAGGTGCGGGCGGAGGTCGCCGGCGTCGTGGCCTCGAGTGAGCTGACGGTGGCGTCGGGGCCTCCGCTCAGCCTGGAGGTGCTGCCGGCGGAGCTGCGCATCGAGTCGGGCGAGACGGTGGCGTTGCGCGCGGTGGCGCGCGACGCCGGCGGCAACGCGGTGGCCCCGCCGGAGGCGGTGCGGTGGACTCTGACCACCGACGTCGGCGATCTGGACGACGGCGGGGGCTTCACCGCGAGGCGGGTCGGCGAGGCGACGGTGACGGCGGCGGCCGGCGGGCTGCGGGGCGAGGCCCGGGTCGAGGTGACGGTGGGCCGGCTCGTCACGATCGCCCTGGAGCCTCGCAACCCGACCGTCGCCAGCGGCACCGAGCGCCGGTTCCGCGCCGTCGGCCAGGATCCGGGCGGCAACCCGGTGCCGATGACGCCGAGCTGGAGCCTGTCGGACGCGCTGGGCGAGCTCGACGACACCGGTCGCTTCCGGGCGGTGCGGGCGGGTACGGCGCGGCTCGTCGTCGCTTCCGGCCGCGTCGCGGCGTCGACGGAGATCGAGGTGGTGCCGGGCCCGCTGGCCTCGATCGCGGTGAGCCCCGAGCGGGCGGAGGTGCCGGCGGGGACGAGCGCCGTCTTCTCGGCCGAGGGGCGCGACGCGGCGGGGAACGCGGTGGCCGTCGAGCCGGCCTGGGAGCTGTCGTCGCCGGTCGGGCGCATCGATGCCGGCGGCGCGCTGACCGGGGGCCGGCTCGGGCCGGCGCAGGTGCTTGCCCGGTTCGGAGAGGTGTCGGGCGCGGCGGACGTCGAGGTGGTTCCCGGCGCGCTGACGAGCCTGACCGTCGAGCCGCGCACGGCCACCGTGGCCGCGGGGTCGTCGCAACGGTTCGCGCTGACGGCGGTCGACGTCGCCGGCAACCGGGTGAGCGTCGAGCCGGCCTGGCGGGTGTCGGCCGGCGCGGGGCGGATCGATGCCGACGGCACGTTCTCCGGCACCGCGGCCGGCGCCGTCACGGTGGCGGCGGCGGTGGAGGACCTGTCGGTCGAGGCCGCGGTGGAGGTCGTCCCGGGACCGCTGGCCTCGATCGAGGTGACCCCCCGGCGGCTCGACATCGCCGCCGGCGCCGCGCAGGCGTTCGAGGCCACGGGCCGCGACGCGCTCGGGAACGAGCGGGCCATCACCCCGGTGTGGACGGTGACGGGCGGGGTGGGGTCGATTGGAGGGCAGGACGGCCGGCTCGCCGCGGTCACCGCCGGGACTGGCTCGGTGGTCGCGACCGTCGGCGCGCTGTCGGGGGTCGCCGACGTGACGGTCGCGCCCGGACCCCTCGCCGCCATCGCCCTCGACGCGCCGGCCGTCGTGCAGGTCGGCGGGATGCGGCCGCTGGGCTGGACCGGCACCGACGCCAACGGCAACGTGGTGGAGCTCAGCCCCGAGTGGGAGGTGGCCGGCGGGGTCGGCCGCGTCGACGTCGAGGGGCGGTTCGTCGCGACCATGCCGGGCGCCGGCCGAATCACCGCACGGTCGGGCGGGGTCTCGGCGGAGGCGCCGGTGCGTGTCCGGCCCGGGCCCCTGGCCGAGTTGCGGATCGTCCGCGACCCGGACCGCCCCGGGGTGACGGCGGGCGAGGCGATCCGGTTGTCGGCGGAGGGACGGGACGAGAACGGCCACGCGGTGGACGTCGAGCCCCGGTGGGAGATCGTCCGCGGGGCGGGGTCCGTCGACGACGCGGGGCGGTTCGTGCCGACCCGCGCCGGGCCCGCCGCGGTGCGGGTGACGAGCGGACGGCGGGCCGCCGAGGCGGAGGTGGACGTGGCGCCGGGGCCCCTCGCCTCGATCGTCGTCGCGCCGGCGCGCGCCGACGTGGCCAGCGGCACCACCCGGGCGTTCAGCGCGGCCGGCCGCGACGCCTGGGACAACCTCGTGGACATCGACCCGGACTGGAGCGTCACCTACGGCGTCGGCGACCTCGACGCGGAGGGACGGTTCACCGGCACCACGGTCGGGACCGGGGTGGTCTCGGCCACCGTCGGCGGCGTCGTCGGGACCGCGGACGTCGCCACCACCCCGGGCGCGCTCGCCCGGCTGGAGGTGCAGCCGGCGGGCCGGGACGTGCGGTCGGGCGAGCTCCTGCAGTTTCGGACCACCGGGCTCGATGCCCGCGGCAACATCGTGACGGGCTACCCCCTCGAGTGGCGGGTGTCGGGCGACGTGGGCACCATCGAGCCGGCCCGCGGCATCTTCACCGCCCTCTCCGCGGGGTCCGGGCAGGTGCTGGCGCGGTCGAGCGGGGTCGTGGGGGTGACGGCGGTCCGGGTCGTCCCGGGGGACCCGAGCACGGACACGTCGACGGTGGAGGTGTCGCCGGCTTCGGTTTCCACCGGCGGGGACGCGGCGGAGATCACCGTGACGGTGCGCGACGCCTTCCGCAATCCGGTGGCCGGAGTCTCCGTGCGGGCCCTCTCCAGCCGGGCCGCCGACACCGTCATTCCGGCCGAAGCGACCACCGGCGCCGACGGCGCGGTCCGTCTGCGAATCACGTCGAGCACCGCGGGGCGTTCGGCGCTGCGGGTGACGGCGGGGGCGGTGGAGCTGACCTCGCCTCCGCCGGTCGAGTTCCGCTGAGGCGGTCGCGGCACAGGAGTCCTGCGCGGTCACGCGGTCTCGTCGCCGGTCGCCGCCTCTTGCACCCGGTCCGCCTCGGGCAGGATTCGCCGCGGCCGGTTCAGCGTCGCCGGGGGCGGGCGGCGCGTCGAGGCGGCGGCCGGCGGTCCGGCCGCGGCCGGCGGTCCCGCCCCGGCCGGCTCCTGGGCCGGGGCGCGCTCGTCGAGCGTGCGGTCGAGCTCTCGAATCCGGAGGCGGGCCTCCCGGATCGCCACCGCGTGCTCGAGCTCCATGGTCTTGATCTTCCGTTCGAGCGCGTGGCGGGCCTTGGCGGCCTCGATCTCCTGGCGATTGAGGTTCAGTCGGGCGGTGGACTCGCGCAGCCTGAGGTCGAGTTGCCGGAGCGCGCGGCGCGTGGCCAGCCACCCCGCCACGATGACGAGCAGCAGGCCCACCGCGGTGAGGGTCGCCGCGATCTCGAGGTAGCCGGGCAGGTTCGGCGAGAGGCCGCTCAGGGCGCCGCGAAGACCCAGGCCGGCGAGCGAGATCAGGCAGGGAACGCCGTAGAGCACCAGAGACAGGCGCACGCGGCGCATGCTGCGGTCCAGGGCGGTCACGATGTCGTTGGTGTTCGGTTGAGTCACGACGTCCGTTCCGGCAGCTTCGGGGGTTCGGCGACCGCGTCGAGGACGGTGGGCCGAAGCTCGAGGTCGGCATCGGATCCCGGCTCCGAGGGGCCCTCGATGGCCATCGTCTTGAGCTTCAGCTCCATGGCGTGCCGGGCCCGCTCGGTCTCGAGCTCGTTGCCCGTCGCCTCGAGCTGGCGGTCCAGCGCGGCCAGGGCCCGTATCTGTCTTCTGACCGTCCACCAGTCGACGGTCCAGGCCCCCGCGACGACCAGCGCCAGCGCGGCGCCGCTCGCGGCCGCGACCACGGCCAGCGGGCCGCCCTCGAGCAGGGTCAGATCGGCGAGCGGCGACCGGAGGAGCAGCCCGGCGAGCGACACGACGAACGGAACGCCGGCCACGACGAGGGCGATCTGCACGCCGCGCCCGCGGCGATCGGTATCGATGGTGAAGGGGCGTGGATTGTCGGACACGGTTCTCCGGTTCGTGATGTCGTCTCCAGGTCGGGCGAGCCGGCGGCGCCGCCTTGACCATGATAAGACGGATTCGGGGCGGTGGCGGACCGATTCCGGGCCCGAGCGCGCCGATTGCACGGATATGGGTGTATAAAGGGGGCCGGAAAGGACGTCACGGCCGTCGTGGTAGCCCGTGACGGGGGAACGCCCATGCTCGAACCGAGGCGACGTTGGAGATTCCGCTCGACGATGGCGGGGATGCTGGCCGCCGCCGGCCTCGCCGCCACCCTGGGGGCCTCGCCGGCCGCTGCCCAGCCGGAGCCGGACGCGTACCGGGCCGTGGTCGAGCGCTACTGCCTGACCTGCCACAACAGCCGCACCCGCACCGCCGGCCTCGCCCTGGACACCGTCGCCGAGGCGCCGCTGCCCGACCACGCCGAGGTCTGGGAGCGGGTGGTCCGGAAGCTGCGCGCCCGCCAGATGCCCCCGGCGGCCGCCCGGCGGCCCGACGAGCCGACCTACGCGGCGGCGATCGGAACCCTCGAGGCGGCCCTCGACCGCCACGCCGCGGCGACCCCCGACCCGGGGCGCTCGGAGACGTTCCGCCGGCTCAACCGCACCGAGTACCACAACGCGGTGCGGGACCTGCTGGCTCTCGACGTCGACGTGGCCGCCCTGCTGCCGAGCGACTCGTCCAGCTTCGGGTTCGACAACATCACCGTCGGGAACCTGTCGCCGACCCTGCTCGAGCGGTACGTCGGGGCGGCCGAGAGGATCGCTCGCCTCGCGGTCGGGCGCCCGGGCCTCGGGCCTGGCGGCGTCACCGTCCGCACCCGGCCCGACCTGACCCAGGAGGGGCACCTGCCCGGCATGCCCATCGGCACCCGGGGCGGGGCCCTCCTGTCGCACACCTTCCCGCTCGACGGCGACTACGAGATCAGCGTCCGGCTCGCCCGCGACCGGAACGAGCACGTCGAGGGCCTGAGCGAGCCGCACGACCTTCACCTGCTCCTCGACGGCGAGCTGGTGGGCGAGTTCACGGTGCGCCCGCCCGACCAGGTGGAAGAGCACGCGCTGAACTACCAGCCGTCGCACGACACCCTCGACGCGCACCTCACGCAACGGGTGGCGGTCGCCGCCGGCCCGCACGCCCTCGCCGTCACGTTCCCCAAGAAGCCCGAGCTGCTGCTCGAGACCGAGCGGCAGCCGTACCAGGCCCACTTCAACTACTACCGGCACCCGCGGGTGCAGCCGGCGGTCTACGAGATCTCCATCGTCGGCCCCTACAACCCCGCCGGGGCCGGCGACACCCCGAGCCGGGCCCGCATCTTCACCTGCCGGCCGGACGCGGCGGACGACGAGGACGCCTGCGCCGCCGACATCCTGTCGACCCTGATGCGGCGGGCCTACCGGCGCCCGGTGACCGGGGCGGACCTCGAGCGGCCACTCGAGCTGTACCGCGCGGCCCGCGACGAGGGCGGCTTCGACGCCGGCATCGAGATGGGGCTCGCCGCGGTGCTGGTGAGCCCCGAGTTCCTGTTCCGGGTCGAGCGCGATCCCGCCGGGGTCGCGCCGGGTGCGGCCTACCGCCTGAGCGACCTCGAGCTGGCGTCGCGGCTGTCCTTCTTCCTGTGGAGCAGCATCCCCGACGACGAGCTGCTCGCAACGGCCGAGCGGGGCGGGCTGACCGAGCCGGGCGAGCTCCGCGGACAGGTGCGCCGGATGCTGGCCGACCCGCGGGCCTCGAACCTCGTGACCAACTTCGCGGGCCAGTGGCTGCATCTCCGCAACCTCGAGTCGATCACCCCCGACATGCGGGTGTTCCCCGACTTCGACGACAACCTGCGGCAGGCGTTCCGGCAGGAGACGGAGATGCTCGTCGAGAGCGTCCTGCGCGAGGACCGCAGCGTCCTCGACCTCCTGCGGGCCGACTACACCTACCTGAACGAGCGCCTCGCCAGGCACTACGGGGTGCCCCACGTCTACGGCAGCCGGTTCCGCCGCGTCGAGTTCGACGAGGGCGGGACCCGGGGCGGGCTGCTGCGGCAGGGGAGCATCCTGCTCGCGACCTCCTACGCCACGCGCACCTCGCCGGTCATCCGCGGCAAGTGGGTGCTCGACAACATCCTGGGGGTGCCCCCGCCTCCGCCGCCCCCCAACGTGCCCGAGCTGGAGGAGACGGGGACGGCCACGCGCGCCCGCTCGATGAAGGAACGGATGAGCGCGCACCGGGAGAGCCCCGCCTGCGCGAGCTGCCACAAGCTGATGGACCCGGTGGGTTTCGCGCTGGAGAACTACGACGCGGTGGGGCGCTGGCGCGAGGCCGACGAGGGCATGCCCATCGACGCTACCGCCACGCTCTTCGACGGGACCGCCGTCGACGGGGTCGACGCGCTCGAGGCGGCGCTGCTGCGGCGCCCCGAGCTCTTCGTGGGCACGGTGGTCGAGAAGCTGCTGACGTTCGCGATCGGGCGCGGGGTCACGCACACCGACGCACCCGCCGTCCGGGCCATCCTGCGGGCGGCGGAGGACGACGATTATCGCCTCTCGTCGCTGGTCCTGGGCGTCGTCGAGAGCATGCCGTTCCAACTGAGGAAAGCATCATGATGATTTCGAAGAAGGCGTTGCCGCGGCGGACCTTCCTGCGCGGCGTCGGGGCCACGGTGGCGCTGCCGCTGCTCGATGCGATGGTGCCGTCGATGACGGCGCTCGCCAACACCGCGGCGCGGCCGGTCCGGCGGCTCGGGTTCGTCTACATTCCGATGGGCTCGAACATCGCCATGTGGACCCCGCCCGGCGAGGGGAAGCTGGCGCAGCTCTCGCCGAGCCTGGGGCCGCTGGCCCCGGTCAAGGACCAGTTGACGGTGGTCAGCAACCTCGAGCTGCGGAACGCGTACCCGGGTACCCACGCCACGTCCAACGCGTCGTTCCTCAGCGCGGCCAAGGCGAAGTGGACCGAGAGCACCGACTACTACCTCGGCACCACCGTCGACCAGATCGCGGCCCGGCAGATCGGCCAGGAGACGCGGCTGCCGTCGCTCGAGCTCGCCATGGACCTGCTCGACATGGTCGGCCAGTGCGACAACGGCTACGCCTGCGTCTACCAGAACAACCTGTCGTGGTCGTCGCCCACCTCGCCCCTGCCGCCCGAGGCCCATCCCCGGATGGTGTTCGAGCGCCTCTTCGGCGAGGGAGGCACGGCGGCCCAGCGGCGGGCCGCCCTCGGCCGCCGCGCGAGCCTGCTCGACTGGGTGCGCGACGACATCGCGCGGCTGCAGCGCGAGCTCGGGCCCGGAGACCGCGCGCGCGTGGGCGAGTACCTGGAGACGGTGCGCGAGGTCGAGCGCCGCATTCAGCGGGCGGAGGCGGAGACCGAGCAGAACGCGCTGCCGGACCTGGATCGCCCCATCGGGGTGCCGGCCGCCTACGAGGACCACGCGAGGCTGATGTTCGACCTGCAGGTGCTGGCGCTGCAGGGCGACGTCACCCGGGTCATCACGTTCCAGCTCGCGCGGGAGTCGAGCAACCGGACCTATCCCGAGATCGGCGTGCCCGACCCGCACCACCCGATCTCGCACCACGGCAACGACCCCGAGAAGCTCGCGATGCTGGCCAAGATCAACCAGTACCACGTGTCGCTCTTCGCGTACTTCCTCGAGCGGCTGGCGTCGGTGCCCGACGGCGAGGGGTCGCTGCTCGACCACTCGTTGTACATGTACGGCAGCGGGATGGGGAACCCCAACGTGCACGACCACGTGAACCTGCCGGTGGTGGTGGCCGGCGGCGGCGCGGCCCGGACGGCGGGAGGGCGGCACATCCGCTACGCCGAGCCGACGCCGATGGCCAACCTGCACCTGACCCTGCTCGACGAGGTCGGGGTGCAACTGGACACCTGGTCGGACAGCACCGGCACGATAGACACGCTGCTCGACCCGGTGGCGCTGTAGAGCGGCGGCGCGGCCCCCGTCCCCGCTGCTTCACCGGCGTCGCGGAGGGACCGTCACGGGGCGGCGTTGCGGAGGGACCGTCAGAGGTCGGGGCTCCGAGTTGCACGGCGGGCCGGCGGTCGGTGTCGTCCCGCCGCCGCTCGCGTCGAAGGGGATGGTTCCAGGCTGGGTTGGGGAGCAGTGCTGCAGGCCCGCGGCGCAGCTCGTGTTCCCGCCGCAGCGGGGGCGGGGCGAGCCGGAAGTCGGGTTGCAGGACAGGCGGATCGTTCTTCCTGTCCCTCGCGCGGTTGCGCGACGGGTTCCGACAGGCCGGTACGGGAGACGTGAAGATGCACCGCAGAATGGCCGGTAGATGCTTGATCGCCGCCGCCCTCGTTGGTCTGGCGCCGTTGGCGGCCGCCGCGTCCGAGGCGCCGCTGGCCGATGCGGTCCAGCAGCGCGACAGCGCGGCGGTCGACCGCTTGCTCGACGAGCGGGCCGACGTGAACGGCCCGCAGGTCGACGGCATGACCGCCCTGCACTGGGCCGCGTATCACGACGACGCGGATCTCGTCGGCCGTCTCGTGGACGCCGGGGCCGACGTGCACGCGCGGAACCGCTACGGCGTCTTCCCGCTGTCGCTGGCCGCCGAGAACGGCAACCCGGCGATGGTCCGGCGGCTGCTCGAGGCGGGGGCCGACGCCGGGGCCACCCTGCCGGGGGGCGAGACGGTGCTGATGACCGCCGCCCGCTCCGGGCGGGTCGGGGTGGTCCGGGCCCTCGTCGCCTCCGGCGCGGACATCGAGGCGGCCGAGCCGCGGCGCCGGCAGACGGCCCTGTTGTGGGCGGCGGCGGAAGGGCACGTCGACGTCGTCGAGACCCTGATCGAGGTCGGGGCCGACTTCACGACGCCCCTCGACTCCGGCTTCACGCCGTTCCTGTTCGCGGTGCGCGAGGGGCACCTCGGGGTGGTCCGCCTGCTTCTGAGCGCCGGCGTCGACGTCAACGGCGCGGTCGACGAGGTCGTTCGCGGTGAGCAGACCTACCGCACCGGCCGGCCGGTCCGCGTCGGCACCACCCCGCTGCTGCTGGCGGTGACCAACGCCCACTGGGACGTGGCGGCGGCCCTGCTCGAGGCGGGCGCCGACCCGAACGCGGACGGCCCCGGCTACACGGCGCTGCACATCGTTCCCAAGGTGCGCAAGCCGGGCGTGGGCGACAACGATCCCGCCCCCGACGGGTCCGGCCGCATGACCAGCCTCGAGTTCGTGCGGGCCCTGGTGGAGCACGGCGCCGACGTCGACGCCCGCATGCCCATCCGCCGCAACCTGAACAACACCCGCCACCACGAGCCGGGCTCGACCCCGTTCATGCTGGCGTCGCTGGTGGCCGACGCCGAGCTCATGCGCACCCTCGTCGACCTCGGCGCCGACCCGCTCGTGACCAACGCCGAGAACAGCACCCCGCTGATGGCGGCGGCGGGGCTCGGCACGCGGTCGCCGGGCGAGGACGCTGGTACCGAGGCGGAGGTGCTCGAGGCGGTGCAGCTCGCCCTCGACCTCGGGAACGACATCGACGCCGTCGACGACAAGGGCGAGACGGCCATGCACGGCGCCGCCTACAAGAACCTCCCCGCGGTGGTGGGGCTGCTCGCGGCGAGCGGGGCCGACGTCGGCGTCTGGGCGCGCAAGAACCAGTACGGGTGGTCGCCCCTGACCATCGCCCGCGGCTACCGGTTCGGCAACTTCAAGCCGTCGCCGGTGACGGTGGCGGCCATCGTGCAGGCGATGCTCACGGCGGGCATCACGCCGCCGACGGAAGAGGAAGAGGCGGCCGAGGGCTTCGACATCTACGCGCCGCGCCCGCCGGCCGCCCCCGCGGCGGCGCCCCCGGCCCCGCCGCGCTAGCAGCGCTCGGTGGAATCGGCGTACTGGAGTCAGGAGGACAGGGATGCGTGGCTGCCATCTCGCACGGACCGGAGTGCCGATCGCGTTGATCGCGATCGCCTTGGCGGCAGGCCCCGTTGCAGCGCAGAGCGCCGGGGACTGGACCCCGCCCCGGCTGCCCGACGGCCGCCCCGACCTGCAGGGCGTCTGGCTGAGCAACACCGCCACCCCGCTGCAGCGGCCCGAGGTGTTCGGCGACCGCTCGCATCTGACCGACGAGGAGGTCGCCACCCTGAGCGCCCGCGTGGAGCGCATCTTCCGGAACGGCAGGAGCGCGTTCGCGATCCCGGAGAGCGCGTTCTTCGCCGCCCTGAACGATGTCGAGACCTACGAGGCGTGGTCCACCAGCAGCTCGATCGGCATGGTCGACGTGTGGATCACCGACCGGACGTCCCTCGTCGTCGATCCGCCCGACGGGCGCATCCCTGCCCTGACCCCGGAGGCGCGGGCGCGGGAGGCGGCGGTGGATACCGGGTGGGAGCTCAAGACCGGCCCCGAGGACCTCAACAACATCCACCGCTGCGTGACGACCGGCGTGCCGCGCCTGGGCGGCAACTTCGGGGCGGGCCCCTACACGTTCTACCAGCTCGTCCAGACGCCCGGCACCGTGGCGTTCGTCAGCGAGGCGTTCCACGACGCGCGTATCATCCCGCTCGACGGACGCCCCCATCTGCCCGACGCCGTCCGCCAGTGGAACGGCGACTCGCGCGGCCGCTGGGACGGCGACACCCTGGTCGTGGAGACCCGCAACTTCTCGAAGAACAGCTACTACCGCGGGTCCGCCGATGGCCTCCATCTCGTCGAGCGGTTCACCCTGACCGGCCCCGACACCCTCGACTACGAGATGACGTTCACCGACCCCGCCACCTGGGCCGCGCCGTGGACGGCGGCGCTGCCGCTGAAGCGCCGCACGCAGCCCATCTACGAGTTCGCGTGCCACGAGGGCAACTACTCCATCGTGGGGATGCTGCGCACGGCCCGCCTCGAGCAGCGCGAGGGACAGTGATTGGCATGGTCGCGAACCGCACCAGCGCGCGGCCCGCTTCCGCCGCTTCGCGCGCCCGCCGCGAGGCAACGTGATGACGCCGGGCGTTCCGGCGCCGATTGACGCCGGGCGCCAAGGGGCGCTCGAAGCGCGCCCGACCGCAAGCACGACCACCTGAACCCAACCGCAAGCACGACCACCCGAAAGGAACACCGATGATTCGCAAGATGCTCCTGCTCGCAGCGTCGTCCGTCTGGCTCGCCGGCATGCCGGCCGTCGCCGCCGCCGCCGACTACCACCACATCCACCTCGTCGCCGAGTCCGCGGCCGAGGCGAAGGCGTGGTACATGACCCACATGGGGTGCACCGACTACGGGCGCCACAACGCCTGCGCGGCCGGCGACACCCTCATCATCTTCTTCGAGCGCGAGCCGACGGGCCCGAGCGTGGGCAGCGGGGTCGACCACATCGGCTTCTCGTTCACCGACCTCGCGGCCAAGATGGCGTCGTTCGAGGCGGCCGGCGTGAAGATTCTCGAGCCCATGCGCGAGATCGACGGCCTCTTCAAGCTCGCCTTCGTCGAGGACCCGTGGGGCACGAAGATCGAGGTCGTCGAGGACACCGAGTGGCTCGGCTTCCACCACCTGCACCTGCGGTCCGCGGACCCCGCGGCGGCGCTCGACTGGTACGAGCACATCTTCGAAGGCGAGCGGGACAGCCTGAAGGGGCGCATCGCCGGACTGCGCTACGGCACCGTCTGGCTGCTCATCTCGCGTGAGGAGGGCGAGCTGGCCCCGACCGAGGGCCGCGCCTTCGACCACCTCGGCTGGCAGTTTCCCGACCTGCGCGCCGCCGCCGAGGTCATCAGGGGCAAGGGCGTCGAATTTGACATGGAGCCGCGCCCCTTCACCAACCCCCTCGGCGAGGACATGCTGATCTCGTTCGTGACGGGACCCGACGGGGTCAGAATCGAGATCGTCCAGCCGGAAGCGTAGGGGCCTCCGGGCACGGCAGCCCGCCGGCTCGGTCGTATCCGTCGAGCCGAGTCGGCGGGGGCCGACCAGTCCTAGTCCTCCGTGCGCTCGAGGAAGCGCGCTCCGCTCAGCGCGTTGGGCACGGCGTAGTTCCCCTCGTGGCACGCGTACTCGAACATCTCGTAGGTGGGCTCGGCCGTCAGCGGCATCGAGATGCGCCAGGGGGACGTGTAGACGTTCGGGTCGGTGATCGTCACGTCCCACAGGATGGTGGTCTCCGAAACGCGCTCGAAGCGCTCGACGACGTGGTGCGCCTCGGTGACGCGGATGCCCTTCAGGCGCCGGCCCGCCCCGCTCGACGCGACCCAGCCGCGGTCGTGGAAGTTCCTCGTCTCGACGACGAGGACGTCGTCCTCCCAGTGCGCGCGCGCATCGCCCATCCACTGGCGGATGCGGCCGTCCGCGAACGGCCGGTCCGACAGCGGGATGATGCGCGCGTCGTGGATCATCTCGTAGTAGATCACGACGTGGTCGGGCGTCTGCAGGATGCGGTAGGCGTTGTTGTAGCCGGCGGGGAGCATCGAGCCGGGGACGCCCCGCGAGACGCACCGGTCCCACACGCTCATGTTGCGGTAGTGGTCGCCCTCGTGCTCGAGGCGCCACGCCTTCTCGTCGAGCGCCCACTGCCGCACCGGGGCCCGGCCGCTCGGCGGGTCGACGACCATCGAGGTCTGCCCCGTCGACAGCACGGTGTCGCCCGAGTCGAGCCAGTAGCTGCCGTAGCCGCTGCCGAGGGTGGGGCCGGCCTCGGTGCGCCGGGCGGGCGCGGCGTCCTGGGCGGCCAGGGTCACCGCCCGCTGCTGGTTCAGGGCGGCCATCTCCTCGTCGGTCAGGTAGGCCCGCGTCTCGCCTTCGAGCCGCTCGATCGGCGTGATCGTCTTGTTCCCCCAGATGCCCTGCAGGTCCGGCTGGCCGTCGGGCGTCCGGGGCGTCGTCCAGTTCGGGTCGCGGACCCGGTCGAGCTGGGCCGAGGCGGGCGCCGCGGCGAGCCACGCAAGGACGAACACGATTCCGGTCGTGAGCAGCCAGCGGGTTGCGTGAGTCTTCATGGAAATCGCTCCTCCACGAGTACGGTTCAGAGTCCGAAGCATAGCCGATCGAGAAGCGGCCGCACGGGTACCGTGCGCGGGTCGAACGGATGCTGAGCTTCCGGCCGCGGCGGGCCGACGGAGGCGGCGACGTATCGTGACCGTGCTCGTGGTGCTTCGGACGGCGCCGTGATGCCGCGTTCTTCGCGACCTGCCGCCGTCGCGGCGACGGCCCGGAGGTTGGCTCCCGCGCGCGTGGCCCGTATCCAGACGGCGCGCAGGCCACGGCGGCGGGGCGGCTCCCCCGCGGGTGGCCCGCATCCCCGGAGGAGCTCGTATCGTCCTGGTCGGCCCGGCCGCCGCGACTGACCGACGACCGGGTCAGCCCCGTCAGAACACCGCGATCGGATTCAGCGGCGAGCCGGTGCCGCCGCGGATGGGCAGCGGCGCGGCCATCAGCAGGAACTCCCAGCGGTTGCGTTCGGCCGCCGCCTCGCCGAGGGCCTCGAGGTCGCAGTTGTCGAACATGTGCACGCCGAGGTAGAGCAGCGCGAAGTCGTGGACGGCGCCGGGCAGCTCGGACGGGGCGACGTAGGTGGGGTGGTCGCTGCCCATCAGCGCGACGTCCCGTTCCTTGAGCCACGGGATGACCGAGGGGTGCAGCCCCGCGGACCGGCCCCCCGGCCGGCGGCCGCGCAGCCACGGGCCCTCGGCGGCGCGGCGGGCCCAGACGCCGGTGCGGATGAACAGGGCGTCGCCGGCGGAGACCCGCACGCCCGCGTGCTCCTCCCACGCCTCGAGGTCCTCGACGTAGATCGGCGTACCGGGCTCCAGGTACGGCACGCCCTGCAGCCGGGGGATGTCGACGAGGATGCCGCGGGTCACGATGCCGCTCTTCAGGTTGTGGATGGAGTTCTTCTCGTGCCCATGCTCCACCGTGGCGTCGGGGTCGGGCGCGTAGCCGTTGTAGAAGACGCCGTCGTCGTTGATGTGGGCGAGGGCGTCGAGATGGGTGTGGGAGATGCCGTGGTAGCTGACGGCGATGCGGTCCGAGCTGATGCTCAGCATCGTGTGCTCGTAGGGGTTCGGGTTGTCGACGGCCTCGACGGTGTCGGCGTCGCCGGCCAGCGACACGGTGACCCCATCCTCGACCAGGGCCACCGCCTGCAGGCGCTTCTCGGGGGTGACGAGGTTCAGCGCTCCGATCTCGTCGTCGGCGCCCCAGCGGCCCCAGTTGGAGAGCTCTGTCTTCCACTGTTCGTACTGGGCCTCGGTGACCGCACGATCGTCGCCGGCGGGCTGGGCCGCCGCTTCCGATGCCGCCAGCGCCGCCGACAGGACGACCGACAGAGCGCTCGTGGTCTTCTTCATGGTGTTCCTCCCGGGACCGATTGTAGTTGCTGTGAGTGGCTGGCTGGGTGACACGGGGCGATGTTGCCGGGGCAAGAGCCTGCTACGCGAAGGCCCCACAGGAGTGCGGACTCCGGAAGGGGCGTTGGCGCGGCGTCGCCGCGGAGCGGACAGCGGTTTCCCGATCGGCACAGCCGCCCGCGGAACGGCGCCGCTCGCGCCGCAGGCGCGACTCCCGAAGGCTGGTGCGGCGACGGCGCCGCAGGGCGGCGGCCGGATCGCGGGCAACGATTGCGGGGCAGGGGTCCGCACCGCTCGAACGGCGCAGACCCCTGGAGGATCGGTCGGAGTGGCGGAACCGAAAGCGACGATCTGGCGGGCTAGAAGCGGAAGCCCAGCGCGATCCGGTACTCCCGTCCGTTGGGGTAGTTTCCGGCGCTCGTCGCCTCGCCGAACCGCGGCCCCTCCGTGTACGTCGTCGGTATCCCGAGATCGTCGACAGGTCCATCGAAGTCGGGGTCGACGGTGGTGTCCCACGACAGCAGCGTGTCGTTGTTCAGGACGTTGTACACCTCGGCCTTCAGCCACGGCCGCGCCTCCCGCCAGATCGGCAGCTCCCACTGCACCGAGAGGTCGAGACGGGTGTAGCCGCTGAAGTCCTCCGTGCCGCGGCCGCCGTAGAAGATGCCCCGTGTCGACGGCGTGCTCGCGTAGCCCAGGTCGGCCAGGATCATCTCCTGCACCGGGGTCAGCGCCACGCCGCCCGACGCGAGGCTGTAGGTGAGCCCCGAGTCGTAGCGCCACATGCCGCCGAGGTCGAGGCGGCCGAGCCAGCCCAGGCCGAGGTTGTAGATGCCCCACAGGCGGACCTTGTGCTTCTGGAAGTCGTTGAGGCGCCCGTAGGGGAAGTACCGGGCGGCGGGGGTCACCTCCGGCCAGTTGAACGCGCTGGAGGCGCTGCCCGGCTGGTTGGTCCCCTCGCCCTCGAAGTTCCCTTCGTTGCTGAGCTGCACGGTCCAGCTCCCGTCGAGCAGGAGGTTGCGGGTCGCCTGCACGCGGGTGTCGAGCACCAGCCCCCGGTACCGGCGCTCGAGCGCGTCGGTGTTCCGCAGCACCTGGTTGACGAACGTGCCGAAGCTCTCGCCCGCTTCGACTATCTCCGTCTCGCCGGTGGTCAGGTCGAGGAAGTCCTCGATCACCCCCCCGGTCGCCCGCTGGATGAAGGTGAGCTTCACGTGGCTGCGCGTTCCGAGGGCGCCGCCGGCCGAGAGGGTGAGCTCCTTGGTCAGGGGCGATCGCAGGTTCGGATCGTTGAAGACGTTTCGGGTGGGGAAGGTGGCGTCGTAGGTGAAGTAGTTGGCGGGGTCGAAGCCGGGGGCGAAGTCGCGTCCCTGCCCGGCCGGTCCGACGTAGACCCCTTCGAGCACGCTCGGATTGCCGACGTTCGTCGTGCTCGCGAACTGGGTCTCGCTGTACTTCCCCGAGTAGTGGCTGTAGGTGGCCTGCAGGGCCAGCCGCCCGTCCCCGGCCGGATCGTAGGCGACGCCGAGGCGCGGCACGAGGGCGCCGGCGTCGACGGTCTGAATGCCGCCGGTCGCCTCGCTGTCGACGGTCTCGCCCCGCACGCCGAGGTTGAACGACAGGTGGTCGTCGAGGGTCCAGGTGTCGTTCACGAAGAACGACGTGGTGTTGATGTCGATCCGCGCGCCTCGCACGGCCCGCCAGTCCTGGATGACGACCCCGAACGGCTCGAACACCGGGAACAACCGCCCGTCGGCGTCGAGCAGGGGGTCGCCGTCGGGCCCCTCCGCGAAGGGGGCGTAGAAGACGAAGCCGGTCGACGACTGCGAGTTGCCGCCGGTGTTGGTCGAGGTGTAGCGCTCGAAGCCGGCCTTCACGCTGTGCGAGCCGAAGGTGGGCGATGAATGGAACCACGTGACGTTCCCGGTCACCTGGCGGTTGTTCCGGTCTTCCGGGTCGGTCGCGTCGAAGTAGGGCGCGTTGTAGTGGCCCAGCCCCTGCCAGACGGTGATGAACGGCGAATCGAAGATGTCGCTGGACGTGCCGCCGAAGTTCCGGAAGCCCTGGCGCTTCTGCGAGTACTGCACCTCTGCCGCGAGGCTCGATCCGATCGCGCCCCGGTAGGTCGCGACCACCAGGTCGTTCGGGAACTCGGGCTCGATGAGGCCGGTCGGTTCGATGCTGAAGCCGAAGGTGGGCCGTCCCGAGGCGGTCGGGCTCTGCATGTAGCTGCCTGCCAAGGTGTGGCCGGGCGTCAGGGTGCCGGTGAGCTTGATCTGGTAGCGGTCGTTCTGCCTCGTCTCGTCGTAGCTGATGCCGGTCTGGTCGAACACTTCGCTCGACGATCGTCGCTGGACGCGGTTCGCGGCGAAGAACCAGAGGCGGTCCAGCACGATGGGGCCGCCGAGGGTGGTCTCGTAGGTGGTGTTGTCGGAGAGATCGCCCTCCCGCGGCACCTCGTTCTCCTCCTCGTAGGGGTTCCGGGCGGTCCAGGTGGGCTTCCACATGTTGGCCCGGAAGCTGCCGGAGAAGACGTTGCCGCCGCTCTTGGTGATCGCGTTGATGACGCCGCCGCTGAACCGGCCGTACTCGGCGGAGATGCCCGAAGTGATTACCTGGGTCTCCTCGATGGCGTCCTCGATGAAGAGCCCGTTCGAGGTCCCGAACAGGTTGTCGTTGATGTCGACCCCGTCCACGAGAAAGACGTTGTCGTAGGCGAACGCCCCGTTGATGGTCACCTGGCCGCCGTTCGGCGTGTTGGTGGTCAGCTCGGGCTGTACGGCGGCGATGCCGAACAGGCTGCGGCCCACCGGCAGCGCGTTGATCTCGTCGTCCGTCATGTTCGAGCTGTTCTCGATGGTCGCGATCGGCGTGGGCACCACGCCGAGCACGTTCACCGTCTCGGTGACGCCGGCCGGGGCCAGGACGGCGTTCACCCCGACCTGTCCGCCCAGGGAGACGACGGCGGTCTGGGCGACGTCGTCGAACCCGTCGAGGAGAAAGACGACGCTGTACTCGCCCGGGGGCAGACCGATCAACTCGTAGGCGCCGTTGGCGCCGGTGACCGCGGTCCGAATGCCCTGCAGCGAGGTCGAGCTGACGGTGACCGTCACCCCCGGCAGGGCGAGCCCCTGGGCGTCGAGGGCGACGCCGCGGACGGTGCCGGTCTGACGCCCCTGCGCCAGCGTGTCGGTGGGGGCCGAGAAGGCGAGGGTCGCGCAGAGCGCGGCCAGTATCACCGCCCGGCGGGGGCGGCGAGAGGGCGAGCGGGATCTTCCTCCAACGACGTGGTGGTGTGCGTGCCGATTCATCTTGTTCTCCCTGTTACGTCCATGTTAGTCCTCGATTCGGCGGTTGCCAAGTCAGTTCTGACATGGTTCGCGCCTTCGGCACCCGGGCGAAGATAGAGGAAAACCGGACGGAGCTCGTCGGGGTCGGGGGCCGGCGTCGCGCCGTAGCACGGCGGTGACTCCTGGAGGATTGGTCGGGCGCCAGGCGGATCTGCAGGCGACGATTGGCGGGGCAGGCGTCTGCGCCGCAGACGGCGCTGACCCCTGGAGGGTTGATCGGGCGCCGAGCGGAGCCGCAGGCGGCGATTGGCGGGCGGGGCCGGGCGGGTGATCGCGGCGACGCTACTCGGCGACGCCGGCCGCCGGGGCGCCGGCCGAGGACGGCCGGGTGACCGCCACGTCCGGCTGCAGCTCGATGGTCTCGCCCTGGTGGCCGATGGCGAGGGGCTCGTGGCCCCGGAGCAGGTAGGTCGCCGATTCGGGCGTCAGCTCCACCTCCAGCCGCCGGCCGCGGACCTGCAGGGGGAAGCGGAGGCTCTCGAACTGCGGGGGCACCTGCGGCGAGAACGTGATCTGCCCGCCGTCGTCCCGCATGCCCGCGAACCCGTAGATGAGGGTCATCCAGAAACCGCCCATCGACGCGATGTGACAGCCGTCCTGCACGTTGCCGGCCACGTTGGCGAGGTCCATGAACCCGGCGTCGAGCGAGTAGTTGAACGCCTTCTCGGCCTCGCCGACCTCGGCCGCGACGATGCTCTCGATGGAGCAGGAGAGCGACGAGTCGCGCGTCGTCAGCGGGTCGTAGTACATGAAGTTGCGGCGCTTCTGCCCCAGGGTGAACTCCTGCCCGAGGAGGAACATGGCGAGGACGACGTCCGCCTGCTTGACGACGCGGTGGCGGTAGATGACGAGCGGGTGGTAGTGAAGCAGGAGGGGATACTTGTCGCGCGGGGTGTGCTCGAAGTCCCAGTCCTCCTTGTCCTTGAACGAGTCGTCCTGCAGGTGCACCCGGTCGCGCTCGTCGAAGGGCAGGTACATCTGGTCGGCCGCGAGCTGCCACGCGTCGAGCTCGGCGGGGTCGAGGCCGGTGGCGCGCACGAGGTGCTTGAAGCCCGGCGCGTCGTCGGCGCGCATCGCGCGCATCGTCTCGGCCGCGTACCAGAGGTTCTCGCGCGCCATCAGGTTCGTGTAGAGATTGTTGTTGACGACGGTGTTGTACTCGTCCGGTCCGGTGACGCCGTGGATGCGGAACTTGCCGTCGTGACGGTCGAAGAAGCCGAGGTCGACCCAGAGGCGCGCGGTCTCGACGAGCATCTCGGCCCCGACGTCCGCGAGGAACCGGGTGTCACCGGTCACCTCCACGTACTTGCGCAGGGCGTACACGATGTCCGCGTTGATGTGGTACTGCGCGGTCCCCGCCGCGTAGTACGCCGACGCCTCGTTGCCGTCGATGGTGCGCCAGGGGAAGAGCGCGCCGCGCTGGTTCAGCTCGCCGGCGCGCCGCCGCGCGTCGTCGAGGTGCCGGTGGCGCAGGCGCAGCAGGTTCTGGGCGATGCGCGGGGTCGTGTAGACGAGAAACGGCAGCAGGTAGATCTCGGTGTCCCAGAAGTAGTGGCCCTCGTAGCCGGGGCCGGTCAGCCCCTTGGCCGGCACCCCGACGCCCTCGGCCCGCGCCGTCGCCTGGCAGATGTGGAACAGGTTGAAGCGTATCGTCTGCTGCCACTCCGGCGGTCCCTTCACGACGACGTCGCTGCGGTGCCAGAAGTCGGTGAGGAACTGCCGCTGGCTGTCGATCAGGTCCGAGAAGCCGCGCCGGACGACCCGGTTCAACAGCCGGTCGGCGCGCTCGCAGAGCTCGTGGGCCTGGGGGCGCCGCGACGAGTGGTAGGTGATGTACTTCACGAGGCGGATGCGCGCGCCCACCTTGCCGTCGATCGAGAAGTCGATCCGGCCGTCGGGCCCGTCCGAGCGCACGTCGGTCGTGTAGTCGCAGTCGGTGCGCAGCTCGTGGTCGACCGCGCACGACAGGGTCATGCCGCCCGACCGGGTGCGGTATCCGAGCACGATGCGGCGGTCGGCGGCGCGGCTCACCTGCGGCTCGATGACCTCGCACCCGAACTGCTTGATGCGGGGGTCTCCGTTGTCTCCCGTCGTCCGCCCCTCCGCCGCGATCTCGGAGACGATGACGACGGGCGCGTCGTACGCGAGCAGGGTCACCTCGTAGGAGATGGCCGCGAGGTGGCGGTGCTCGAGCGAGACGAGCCGTCGCGATCGGATCGAGACGCGCTGGCCCGAGGAGTGGGCCCAGACGAGGCTGCGGTCCAGGGTTCCCGCCCGCATGTCGAGCGCGCGCTCGTAACGGTCGAGGGTCGCGGTCGGCAGGAAGAACGGCTCGTCGTCGACGTACAGGCGGATGATCTTGGCGTCGGGCACGTCGACGATGGTCTGTCCGAGCTTCGCGAAGCCGTACGCCTCTTCGCCGTAGACGATGGGCCACGTCTCGTGGAAGCCGTTGACGTAGGTGCCGTGGTGCTCCACCGGCTGGCCCTCGTCGCACGTGCCGCGCATGCCGAGATAGCCGTTGGCGGTGGTGAAGAGCGACTCGGCGGCGCCGACGCGGCGGGAGTCGAAGCGGGTCTCGACGAGGCGCCATTCGTCGGCGGGATAGACGTCGCGGGGGAGGTCCGCGTGGTAGCGGTCGTCCATCAGCCGGCCTCCTCGCTGGCCGCCGCGGCGCCCGGTGTTGCCCGGCCCGGCTTCCGCTCGGCCGGTTTCGCCCCGCCCGGTTTCGTCCCGCCCGGTGTTGCTTCCCCCGGCTTCGCCCCGCCCGGTTTCGTCCCGCCCGGCCTCGCCGCGGCCGGCAGCGTATCGGCGAGGTCGGTCACCACGAGGTGCGCGCCGGCCCGCGAGAGATCGTCGGGGGCGCCGGTGTGGTCGATGCCGACGACCAGGGCGAACCCGCCGGCCCGCCCGGCCGCGACCCCCGCGATCGCGTCCTCGACCACCACCGCGCGCGACGGGGCGACCCCCAGCGCGCGCGCCGCATGCAGGAACGTGTCGGGGGCCGGTTTTCCCGCCAGGCCCTGCCGCTCGGCGACGACGCCGTCCACCTGCAGCTCGAACAGGCCGGCGATGCCGGCCGCGTCCAGGATCGCCGCGCAGTTCCGGCTCGAAGAGACGACGGCGGTGCGCACCTCGATCCCCCGAAGGTGGTGTACGACCGCAACGGTGCCGGGAATGACCTCCGTGCCTTCGCTCGCCAGCACTTCCTGGAAGAAGACCTGCTTGCGGTTCCCGAGGCCGCAGACCGTCTCCCGGCCCGGCGGGTCGTCGGGCGCGCCGTCGGGGACGGTGATGCCGCGCGAGGCGAGAAAGGCGCGCACCCCGTCGTAGCGCGGCCGGCCGTCGACGAACCGCGCATAGTCGCGCGGCTCGAAGGGGCGGAACCGCTCGCCGCGCGCGGCCGCGCGCGGCGCGAGGTAGTCGTCGAAGAGCCGGGTCCACGCCGCGGCGTGCAGGCGCGCGGTGGCCGTCAGCACCCCGTCGAGATCGAACAGGACCGCCTCGTAGCCGGCCCACTCGACCACCGGAACCGGGGGCGCGGGTTCAGGCACCGGCGACCGCCACGCCGACCGGACACCGCACGCCGGTCCCCCCGAGGCCGCAGTACCCGCCGGGGTTCTTCGCGAGGTACTGCTGGTGGTAGTCCTCGGCGTAATAGAAGGGCGGCGCGTCGCGGATCTCGGTGGTGATGGGGCCGAAGCCGGCCGCCGTCAGCCGCGCCTGATAGGCGTCGCGCGAGGCGCGGGCGGCGTGCTGCTGCTCGGCGTCGGCCGTGTAGACGGCCGACCGGTACTGGGTGCCGACGTCGTTTCCCTGCCGCATGCCCTGGGTCGGGTCGTGGCCCTCCCAGAAGGCCTGGAGGAGCCGCTCGAACGGGACCGCGGCGGGGTCGGCGACGACCAGCACCACCTCGGTGTGGCCGGTCCCGCCGCTGCACACCTCGCGGTAGGTCGGGTTTCTCGTGAACCCGCCGGCGTAGCCGACAGCGGTCGTGTAGACGCCCTCGAGTTGCCAGAACGCGCGCTCGGCGCCCCAGAAGCAGCCCATGCCGAAGACCGCGCGCGTCATCCCGTCGGGGAACGGCGGTGCGATGGGGCGGCCGTTGACGAAGTGCCCGCCCGGCACGGGCATCGGCTCGTCGCGGCCGGGAAGCGCCTCCTCGACCGTGGGCATCCGCAGGCTGGCGGGGTTCGCGATCAGCATCGACGGTTCCTCCCGAACGGGTCCGGCCGGTGCGGGACCGGCTTGACAGCCGTGGCAAGGGGACGGGGTCTTCCTGACGGGCTTCTTCGCCTAGTGTAGCGCACGACAGGATCCCTGGGCTTCATGGCGCCCAGTATCATGAGGTAATGAACTCTGCCGCGCTTCTCCCGGACGACGCCTTCAACCGCCAGCTCGCCGCCAACGTCCATCCGCCCGGGTGGCGGAACCCGACGCCGGACGGCCGCTACAATCTCGTCGTCGTCGGGGCGGGGACGGCGGGGTTGGTGACCGCGGCGGTCGCGGCCGGGCTCGGCGCACGGGTGGCCCTCGTCGAACGGCACCTGATGGGCGGCGACTGCCTCAACGTCGGCTGCGTCCCGTCGAAGGGCGTCCTGCGGGCGGCGCGGGTGTGGGCGTCGGCACGGGACGGGGCGGGGTTCGGGCTGACCTTCCCCGGCGGGGTCGAGCGCGACTTCGGGGCGGCGATGGCCCGCATGCGACGGCTGCGGGCCGAGATCAGCCACGTCGACTCGGCGGAGCGGTTCGCCGGGCTCGGCGTCGACGTCTTCATCGGCGAGGCCCGGTTCACGGGGCCGGACACCGTCGCGGTGGGCGACGCCACCCTGCGGTTCGCGCGGGCCGCCGTCTGCACCGGGGCGCGCGTGGCGGCGCTGCCCATCCCGGGGCTGGCCGAGGCCGGCTGCCTCACCAACGAGACCGTCTTCTCGCTGACCGAGCTGCCGCCGCGCCTCGCCGTCATCGGGGCCGGCCCCATCGGCTGCGAGCTGGCCCAGGCCTTCGCCCGCTTCGGCAGCGAGGTCACGGTGCTCGAGCAGGCCCCCCGCATCCTCCCGCGCGAGGACCAGGACGCGGCCGCGGTGGTGCAGGCGCGGATGGCCCACGACGGCGTGCGGTTCGTCCTCGGCGCCGCGATCGGCGCGGTCGAGCCGGTTGCGCCCGCGGCGGATGGCGGGGAGGCCGGCGGCAAGCGGATCCGCCATGCCGCCGACGGCGAACCGCGGGACGTCACCGTCGACGAGATCCTCCTCGGCGTCGGCCGGGCGCCGAACGTCGAGGGCCTGGGGCTCGAGGCGGCCGGCGTGGCCTTCGACCGAGCCGGCGTCACCGTCGACGCCCACCTCCAGACGACGAACCCCCGCGTCTACGCGGCCGGCGACATCTGCTCTCCCTACAAGTTCACGCACGCGGCCGACGCCATGGCCCAGATCGTCATCCAGAACGCCCTGTTCCCGCACCCGTTCGGGCTGGGGAAGGCGTCGACCGAGTCGCTGGTCATCCCCTGGTGCACCTACACCGAGCCCGAGATCGCCCACGTCGGGATGTACGAGGCCGACGCGCGGGCCAGGGGCATCGAGGTCGAGACCTTCACCCAGCCCCTCGCCGAGGTCGACCGCGCGGCGCTCGACGGCGAGGACGCCGGCTTCGCCCGCGTGCACCTCCGGAAGGGGACCGACCGCATCCTGGGCGCCACCGTCGTGGCCGCCGACGCCGGCAACCTGATCAGCGAGGTGACGGTGGCGATGAAGGCGGGCGCCGGCCTCGGCGTCATCGGCTCGGCCATCCACCCCTATCCCACCCAGGCCGAGGCCTGGCGCAAGGCCGCCAACCAGTTGCGGAAGGCGCGGTTCAGCGACCGCCAGCGGGCGATCCTCGGCCGCCTGTTCGCGTGGCGCCGGTAGCCCGGACTCCTGCCCTTGGGTTCAGGCAATTGTGGTACCGTCGGTGTCGATGACGCCTGAGGCGCGGCCGGCCGGATTGAGCATCCACGTGACCCGCGAGACTTGGCGGCGCATTCGGCGCGCTGCAGCGTCGAGAAACCAGTCTATCCGGCAGTACGTATCCGAAGCCATCGAAGCTCGCCTGGAGGATGATCTGACCGAATGGATGTCGATTGACCCTCCAGCCCTGAAGCTGTCAGCCGATCCGGTGCTCGAGGAATTGTGGGACAACCCCGCTGACGCCAGGTATGACGACCTCTGACCGCCACCGTCGGATAGCGGGCTTGGCGGAAGGCAAGGTCATCAGTTCGACGAAGGAGACATCAGATGAGACAGTTCGAGATTCCGTACCGCAGGATCGTCGCACTCACGCTGGGTGCGCTCGTCGCCCTGGCCGGGTTGGCGAGCGCCCAGACGCCGTCGTCGGGGCGGCTGCTGGTGCTGCTCAGAGACGCGAGCGCCCTCGCGATCGTCGATCCGGAGAGCGGCAACGTCCTGGGGCAAGTGCCGACGGGCCGGGACCCCCACGAGGTGACCGCGTCCGCCGACGGCCGGCTGGCGTTCGTGGCGAGCATGGTGGACGGGATCTCCGTCATCGACATCGTCGAGCAGGAGGAGATCCGCCGGGTCGACCCCGGTCCCGGCAGCCTGACCCACGACGTGCTGTTCGCCGGCGACAAGCTGTACTTCACCATCGAGGGCTACAAGTCGATAGGGCGCTACGACCCGGCCGCGGACGCCATCGACTGGACCCTCGGGATCGGCGAGGACGGCTCGCACATGCTGGTGCTCGATCGGGAGCGGGGCGCGATGTTCACGCCGAACATCGGCTCGAACACCGTCACCATGATCGAGAACGTCCTGGAGGGTCCCAGGCGGGCTCGGCTCACCGACATCCCCGTGCCGGGAGTGCGGCCCGAGGGCATCGACCTGTCGCCGGACGGCCGCGAGCTCTGGACCGCGACCCGCGGCGACGGCGGCGTGTCCATCATCGACGTGGAGAGCCGGCAGGTCGTCGAGACCCTCGACCTGGGCATGCGCGACGCCAACCGGCTGAAGTTCACGCCCGACGGCCGCGTGCTGATCATCGACGGCGAGGCGGCGTCGCTGGTGGTGATGGACGCGGCCACCCGCAGCGTGGTCGAGCGCGTGACGGTGGGCGAGACCGACACGGGCGACGGCGCCGTCCTGGTGGGGCCCGAGGGCCGGCGCGCCTTTCTCGGCCTGAGGGCGGCGGACCGCGTCGCCGTCGTCGACCTGGAGACGCTGGAGATCACGATGGAGATACCGATGGGCGACGGTGCCGGGCCCGGCTGCCTGTACTGGATCGGAGCGAGCTGACGGCAGTGCCGTTCCGCGTTGCGGGCTCCTGAGGGCGCCCGGCCGATCGAGCCCGGCTGCGGTCAGCCGATGATCTCGACCGGACCATCGACAACCGCAGTCGGTTCCTCATCCGAGGTCCGTCCGGGTCGCCGGCCGACGGCTTCCACCGAGAGCGTCCGGATCTGGCTGATCTCGACCCACGAGCGCTTGGGGAAGCGACGGGTGCCGGAGGAAAAGCGAAGACGGCAGGGAATGCGCCGGCGGCGCCGTCCGTCTCAGTGCACGTACGTGCTGCGCGCGAGCACGCGCCCGTCGCCCCACCGCAGCTCCACGTCGATGGAATGGGACCCCGGCTCGAGGTCGGGCACCCGGGTGAACAGCACGTAGCGGCCGCCGCTGACCGCGCTCGCCATCCGCTCGACGGCGCGCCGCGGATAGAGGAAAGTCGTCAGGAACAACCCGCCGGTGTGGTGGGAAACGTCGCGCAGGGCGTGCTCGAAAGTGTGGTAGTCGGCCTGGGTCACGTCGAGCGAGAACACGGCGGCGCGGGCCGCATCGAGGGCGTCGAGTGCCCGGCCGTAGCGAGTGGATACGTGGTCGAAGCCGTAGCCGATCAGGACCACCGACTTCGACCCGGGCAGGGGGGCGAGCACCTCGCCGAGCCGCCGCAGCGCGTCCTCGACGTTCCAGATCTTCCGCCCCTCGGCCTGAGCGATGCCCGCCACGATCGAGAGCCCCGCCTGCGGCTCGAGCACCGGCGGATCCTCGTGCATCACGTCCCAGGCGAGCACGTCGCGCGCGCGCTCCAGGTCGGCGGTGAAGTCGAGCCAGATCTTGAAGTGGTGCTCGAACGAGACCACCGCCACCCGGTCGTCCGGCCCCACCCCCTCCAGCAGTCCGTCGCTGTCCTGCAGCAGCCGCAGCAGCCCCAGCGCCCGGTCCGCCTCCAGGCTCTTCTGCACGAAGAACACCAGGAGCTGCCGGCGGTCGAGCGGCGGGAGGGCGTCGGCGAGTTCGGTCGAGGGCAGGGGCGCCCAATCGAGCTCGTCCGCGTCGACCCACGCCGACTCGACATCGCCCGGCTCGTCCGTCCGCACCTCGAAGTCGTCCGAGGGCAGGGGCGCCCAACCGGACTCGTCTTCGTCGGGCCACGGCGCCGACTCGACGTCACCCGGCTCGCCGCCGGTCCACACCTCGAAGTCGTCCGAGGGCGGGGACGCCCAACCGGACCCGTCCGCGCCGAGCCACAGCGCCGACTCGACGTCGACCGGCTCGCCGCCGATCCGCACCTCGAAATCGTGCGGCCCGAGCCCCGCCACCGGCTCGCCCCCGTCGCCGATGACCCGCACGTCGATCAGGACGCGCGAGACGTCGACCCGCTCGGTCACTGCCGGCTGTTGCTGTGCGGCGTGTCCGATCGTGGCGGAGAACAGCGAGAACAGCATCGCCGCCGCCAACCAACCGCGCCGGTCGCCGATTCCCCTGACACGCCGCAGGGTTCGCGGCTCCCGCGTCACCAGCCGACGCGTCCGCGCCCCCCGCCGCAGGGCGCGCAACCGGTCCGTCAACTTCATGCCGACCACCACGCGGCCCTTCGAGTCGCAATCCCGCGAGCTCGTTCCACCAACTCGTCCTTCAGGACGACCGTCGTTCTCATGCCCGCGCTTCCTACCATGGTCGTCACACTATCGCACAACCATCGTGCTCTTGTCCCCGCCCGATTTCCGTCCGACGACCCGTCCGACGGCGCGGTTGACTGCGTCGGCGTATGATGGGAGCTGGACTGTCTGTCAGACGCAGAGTCGGCAACGAACGGAGGATCGGTTCTATATTCGAACGGATGCGCACGGACCGCGGGGGCTGCGGGGGCGCGGCCGCGGCGAGGAAGGTGCGATTCGAGGAGGTCGCGTATCCCACGATGACGCGCGGCTTCGGGGACACCGACGTCAGCGTCGCTCACCGGCCAGCAGGGCCTCCACTTCGTGCGGCGTCGGGCTCGCCTCGCGCGCGCCGAGGCCGCGGCATTTGAGCGCGGCCGCCGCGTTCGCGTAGCGCAGCACGTCCTCGACCTCCGCGCCGTCGCCGCCGCGCAGCCAGCCGGAGATGAAGCCGCCGCGGAAGACGTCGCCGGCGCCGGTGGTGTCGACGACCGGCACCCGGAACGCCGGCGTCCTCACCTCGACGTCGCCGACGAGGGCCAGGCTGCCTTCCGCGCCCATCGTCATGCAGACCAGCGCCGGGCGGCAGGCGTCCCGTATTGCCCGCAGCGCCGCCCCCGGTGCGCCCTTGCCGGTCAGCGCGGCCGGGAACTCCTGCGCGGTGACGATGACGTCGATCTCCGCCAGCAGCGCGTCGATGCCGTCCCGGACGTGCTCGACGTCGACGATGGTCCGGACCCCGGTGCGCCGCGCCGCGCGCGCCGCCGCGGTCGACGCCGCCGTCTCGTGACAGTCGACGAGCAGCACCCGGCCGGCGCACACTGCGGCCGGGTCGACGTCGTCGGGGCGCAGCTTCAGTCCGGGGTCGCGAGTCCAGAGCACCGTGCGCTCGCCGGTCCTCTCGTCCACCATAATCACCGACATTCCGTTTCGCGTGTCCGGGGCCACGCGGCACGCGCTGACGTCGACCCCTTCGTCGGCGAGGCTCGACCGGCCGCGCCGTCCGTTGTCGTCGTCGCCGAAGCACCCCACGTAGCGCGCCCGCCAGCCCAGCCGCGCGCACGCCACCATGGCGCTCGCGGCCTGGCCCCCCGGCGAGTACGCGTGCCGCCGGATCGGCTGCTTCGAGTCCGGTCGGGGGAAGCGCTCGACCACGACCAGCAGGTCGGTCATGTTCAGGCCGAACCCCACCACGTCGAAGCGCCGGCCCTCCGGCGGCGGGAGCCGAATCGGCATCCGCATGGCTGGATCGTACACGTCGCAGGCTGACCGCTCGTGCGGGATGCACCGCGATTCCAACGGGCCAAGTCAGTCGGCGGCGAGGCATGCGGCGCCGTCGAGCGGCTGCCATCGGGGCGGGTCCGCCAGGTCGGCCGCCCGCAGCCGCCCGCCGCGCGCGGTGAGCCAGCCGGCGACGGCGTCTCGGACCTGGGGCGCCGTCGCCGTCACCGTTGCACGAGCGCCGCCGCGCGCCCGGGCGGCGAAGGAGTCCGTGGTCGCCACGACGAGCGTTTCGGCGGGGTCGATCCCGGTTCCCGACGACCGCACAATCGAGACCTCCGGCCTCTCTCCCGCGCAGATCACGCGAACCCGGATCCCCGACACGCTCGGGACCCCGCGCCGCCGCCGGGACACCTCCCTGGCGAGCACTTGCTGAAGCTGCGCCCCCGTCAACACCAGCGCGACGACGCGATTGTCGAACGGAAACACGTCGTAGAGCGGCCCGCGGGTCAGGGCCCCCGCCGGCAGATCGGTGCGCAGCCCGCCGCGTCGTGCCCCCATGCCGATCGCAGCGTCCGCGCCGGGCACGGCAGCGCGGAAGGCATCGGCGAAGAGGTTGCCGAGGGGCGATTCGAGGCCCTCTCCGTTCCGGGTCAGGGCGGTCTCGAGGACGACGCCGAGCGATGCCCCGCGCCAGCGGCGCACCCGCTCGAGCTCGGGCCGCATCGCCTCCGTCACCGACGCGTCCGGCGCGACCGGCGCCCCTTCGTAGCGCGGCGGCGCGCCGGCGGCCGCGCAGGCCCCGTCCGGGCCGACAGCCGTACACAGAGCCTGCGGCGCGAAGACACGTGCCGACACGACCCCTTCGCCGCGCTCGACGGTCAGATCGAGCCGAGCGAACGCCGCCCCCCGCGAGTACGCCTGGACGATGGGGATGTCCGCCGCTACGTGGGCCACGGCCGCGTGGCTGTGCCCCGCGACGATCGCATCCACGAGGCCCGCCGGAAGTTGCCGGGCCAGCCGGAAGATCTCGCCATCGTCGTCGCACGACGAGAGGTCGGCGGGGTCGTCGAACCGCGCGCACCACCCGCCGGCGTGCGCCAGGACCACCACCACGTCGACGCCGCGCTGCCGCAGCCGCCGCGCCTCCGCCTCGACGGCGGGCGCGAGCGGCGCGGTGCGAAGCCCCTGGACGTTGGCGGCGAGGGTCATGCGGAGCCCGTCGAAGGTCATCACGCCCACGATGCCGACGCGCAGGCCCGCGGCGTCCACGACGGTGGACGGCCGGACGTTCGGCCACGCCACCGGGCGTCCGGTGACCTCGTCGAGCAGGTTCGCGGCGAGGAACGGAAACCGCGCGCGGGCGGCCGCCGCCTTGAGCGCACCGCGCAGGTCGGGCGGTGCGCCGTCCCCGGAAGCGGTGTCGAGCGCTCCGTAGTCGAACTCGTGATTGCCGATGGCCAGCGCGTCGTAGCCCAGCGCGTTGTAGGCGTCGACGACGAGCGCGCCCTCCGACAGGTTCGACTCGATCCCCCCCTGGAAGGTGTCGCCCGCATCCAGCAGCAGCACCGCGCCGCCGTCCCGGTCCCGCGCCGCGCGGAGGTTGCGCAGATACCCGCCGAGCTGCGCGACTCCTCCGCGCCCGCCCCGCGGAAACACGCGGCCGTGCAGGTCGGTGGTGCCCACGATGGACAGCGTCACCCGGCCGGGCGCACCCGTCGCCGCGGGGCGTTGAAGGGCACTGACCGCCCCTGCGAGCAGAGCGAGGAAGACGACGAGCGCCGCCCCGCGGACCATCGCGAGGTACCTGGCCGGCCCGAGCATCGCTTGAGCATACTCCTCCCCGGCATTTGCGCAAGGTGCTGCCGGGAACCGTTCATTGGGAGATAGTCATGGCCGAGGACGACGACAGGGCGCCGGCCGGCTTGCTTGCGACCGCGAACCGGGTTCAGGTCCGCTCAGCGGATGTCGCCCCGCATCAGTCGCCGGCCGGTCGGCTGTCGGTCACCAGGCGATAGCTCGTGTTGCGCCCGCCGCCGGGGTTGCGGGCCAGGAGGCCGTGGCCGACCAGGACCGTCATGTCCCGCAGCGCCGTGTCCTGGGAGCACTTGGCGAGTTTCGCCCACTTCGACGTGGTCAGCTTCCCCTCGAAGCCGTCCAGGACGCGGTTCAGCACGCGCCGCTGCCGATCGTTGAGGGCGAGCCCGCCCGCGCGCTCCCAGAACCGGGCCTTCGCAAGCACAGCGGCCAGCGCCGTCCCTGCCGCGTCGATCGACCGGCCGAGGCAGGAGAGGAACCACGTCATCCAGTCGGTGACGTCGGTCGCGCCGCGCTGCGTACGTTCCAGAACGTCGTAGTAGGCGGCGCGCTCGGCCCGGATTTGCGATGACATGCTGTAGAAGCGTTGCGAGCTGCCCTCCGAACGGGCCAGCGCCATGTCGGCGACGGCGCGCGCGATGCGGCCGTTCCCGTCCTCGAACGGGTGGACGGTCACGAACCAGAGGTGCGCCAACCCCGCCCTGAGTACCGGGTCGGCCTCGGCCGGCGCCTCGAACCACCGCAGGAACGCCCGCATCTCCGCGTCGACCCGCGCCGCGGACGGCGCTTCGAAGTGCACCCGCTCTCGGCCGATCGGGCGGGAGACCACCTGCATCGGGTCGGCCCGCTCGCCGCGCCATCGCCCGACCGCGATTCGCCGCATCCCGCTGCGGCCGGTCGGGAACAGCGACGCGTGCCAGTCGAACAGTCGTTCCGACGTGAGTGGCCGGTCGAACCGCCCGGTGGCATCCAGCATCAGCTCGACGACCCCCTCGACGCCGCGATCCGCCGGCCTGACCCCGCCGGCATCCATGCCCAGTCGTCGCGCGACCGACGAGCGCACCTCCGCCGCATCGAGCTTCTCTCCCTCGATGTCGCTGCTCTTCACCACGTCCTCGACCAGTGTGCCGAGCACCGCCTCGCGCCGCAGGTCGGAGCCGAGGTTCTACATGCGGCCGAGGAGGCGGCCCTGCCGATGCCTGACGTCGGCCAGCTCATCCGCCAGGGCCTCCGACCTCCAGTGGAGCCGCGGCCATCCCGGTTGCTGGTAGATGTACAATCTCCGCACGATTCGCGGAGATTGTAGCAGCGATTCACCGCAATCGGTTGGCTGTCCGCGGAAGGCGTGGCGGCCGCTCCGACACGCGGTCGACCTCAAGGCGTCCGATAGTGGTATCATCACGTTCATGGTGATGGATGGCACTGACGCTGTGTTCGAGCAGGCCGCGAACACGATAGCTGCGTCCGCGGACACTGACATCCTGTTGCTCAACGGTCCGATTCTGAGGCCGCTCGACGTAACGGTTGCTCAGTTGTGTGCGGATCGTCGACGACGGCCTAACGTCCTGTTTGTCCTGGTTACTCATGGTGGGGATGCCCATCCTGCCTATCGAATCGCGCGCTGCCTGCAAGAGGCTTACGACCGGTTCAGCTTTTTTGTTACCGGCTACTGCAAGAGCGCTGGAACGCTTGTGGCGACCGGCGCTCACGAGATTGTCATCGCCGACTGCGGTGAGCTCGGGCCGCTCGACGTGCAGATGTCAAAGGAAGACGAGCTCGGAGAGACTCGTTCAGGCCTGACGGTTCTTTCGGCGTTGTCGATCCTGCATGCGCAGGCATTCGACGCCTTCGAGTATTTTCTCCTTGAGACGAAGCGCCGCAGCCAAGGAACCATCACGACTCGCACGGCGATTCGCGTGGCTACCGACTTGGCGGGGAAGTTGCTGGCCCCCATCTACGAACACGTCGATGCGATGCATGTGGGCGAGGCCGGTCGTTCACTGGAGATCGCCGCCAAGTATGGAGAGGCCCTCGGCGTCAAGGGACGGAACCTCTTCCCAAAGACGCTTGACCGTCTCACGCAAGAGTATCCTTCTCATGGCTTCGTGATCGATCGGTTTCAGGCGAAGAAGCTTTTTCAGGCGCATTCGTTCCCCACACCCTACGGAGATGGAATTGGTGAATCTGTTGGGCGATGTGGCCCTTACTCCGATTACCCATCCGCAGGAACCCTTTCTGGCCTTTCTTAACGACGAAGCAGAAGCGGTGGCTCAGACACCCCCGCTACCCGGCTTGGACCGTCCTTTGACGGGCGACGACCATGATGACGAAACGACGGAACGAACTGTTGCGGACGGCTCCTCTTCGGAGCGCACGAGCGATTCAGGAAGCGACTCTGCGGGAACTGAACAGAATCCGTCGGGTGGACTCCGGGAAGTTGGCGCAGGAATACGCTGAAGATTCACTGAGTCGACTTCGGCAAGTGGTTGGCAAGACCCGTACCGAGACGCGCGTAGACTCCAATGAGCGAAGCTACGTGGATGAGTCCGTCTCCGACTGAAGTGGCGTCGCTGTCGTTTGGGTCTTGAGCCAGCTACTCTGCAGAGCTAGCTCCGGAGAGTAGCTGGATCACGTTCCGTAGTGAATGTCGGCGGAGGGACTCTACAACGTAATCCCTCCATATATCCGCCTTGGCCTGATCGCAACCTTGGTGCGGGCTGAGTGCCGTTTGGTTCCGGTCTCGCTCGCACCTCCACCGTCGGTGCCGCCAATCAATACCCCACCACCTGCCCGTCCTTGCGCACGTCCGTTCCGCCGTGCAGCATCCCCGTCTCGGGGTGGATCATGATGGCCTGGTAGCCGCCCATGCCGCCGCCGCCGGCGCGGACGACGTTGTGGCCGCGGCGGCGGAGCTCGGCGATGACCTCGTCGGAGACGCCGGGCTCGACGGCGACGGTGCCGCCGGGCCGGCTGCTCGGGCTGTGGCGCACCCGGGCGGCGTCGCCGGCCTCCTGGAGGTTCATGCCGAAGTCGATGATGTTCGACAGCACCTGCCAGTGGCCCTGGGGCTGCATGGCGCCGCCCATGACCCCGAACGACATGAACGGCTTGCCGTCCCGGGTGACGAAGCCGGGCATGTTGGTGTGCAGCGAGCGCTTGTGGGGCTCGAGCGAGTTGAGGTGGCCTTCCTCGAGCGTGAAGCCGGAGCCGCGGTTCTGGAGGGCGAAGCCGAGGTCGCCCGGCACCACCATCGAGCCGAAGCCGCCGAAGATGCTCTCGATGAGGGAGATGGCGTTGCGGTCTTCGTCGACCACGGTCAGGTACACGGTGTCGCTGTGGTCGAACGGCTGCCCGGCGGCGACGTCGGTCGACGCGCGCTGGGGGTCGATGAGCTGCCGGCGAGCGTCGGCGTACGACTTCGAGATGAGGGGCTGCGTGGGCAGCTCGTTGGCGTCCGCGTCGGCCACGTAGGTGTCGCGGTCGGCCCACACGAGCTTCTTGGCCTCGGTGTAGAGATGGATCGCATCGGCGGTGTTCTTGCCGAGGGCGGGGACGTCGTAGCCCTCCATGATGTTGAGGATCATCAGGGCGAGGATGCCGGAGCTGTTGGGCGGCACCTCCCAGACGTCGTAGCCGCGGTAGTTGGTGCTGACGGGCTCGACCCACACCGACGAGTGGTCCTCGAAGTCGGCCATCGTGAAGTAGCCGCCGTTGCCCTCGCTGAACGAGACGATGCGCCGGGCGATGTCGCCCCGGTAGAACGCGTCGCGGCCGCCCCGCGCGATGGCGTCGTAGGTGTCGGCGAGCCGCGGGTTGCGGAAGACCTCGCCGACGCGCGGGGGCCGGCCGTTGGGCAGGTAGGTGGCGGCCGAGTCGGGCCACTGCACGAGCGACGGCATCGCCCCCGCCCACTGCCGCTGGATGATCTCGCTCACCGGGAAGCCCTCGCGGGCGTAGCGGATGGCGGGGGCGAGCACTTCGGCGAGGCTCATCGTGCCGAAGCGCTCGAGCAGCTCGTGCCAGCCGTCGACGGCGCCGGGCACGGTCCAGGTGAGCGGTCCGTTGCCCGGCATGCGGCTGTAGCCCTGGCGGACGAGGGTCTCGCGGCTGATCTCGTAGGGCGCCCGCCCGGTGGCGTTCAGCCCGTAGAGGCGCTCGGTGTCGGCGTCCCAGACGAGGGCGAAGAGGTCGCCGCCGATGCCGTTCATGTGCGGCTCGACGAGGCCGAGGACGGCGTTGACGGCCACCGCGGCGTCGATGGCGTTGCCGCCCGCCTTGAGGATGTCGAGGCCGACCTGGGCCGCCAGCGGCTGGCTGGCCGCCACCATCCCGTGCGGCGCGATGACCTCGGACCGGCTGCCGTGGGGGCTCCGCGCGGGCCGGCTGTAGCCGTGGCCGAGCGGCTCGTCGGACTGGGCGTGCACGGTGGCCTCGGTTCCGATCATCGCGATCCCCAGCAGGATGGCGAGCACCGGGGCCGACAGAACGGCCCGGAACACCGGACGACAGGATGGCAGCGCCAGCAACATCGTGTACCCCTTTCCATCGGCTCGGCAATCTGGTCGGGGAAGCCGTCGCAGGTTCGCGGCGCCGACTTCCGCCCGGTCGACCCGTCGGGTGCGCCCGCCGTTTCGCGGCGAGGGGCCCGTCGGGTGCCGGCGGGACGACGCGCCCCGACGGCTGCGAGCGGATGTTATCGCAATTCGCCCATCGGCGGATCGCGGTGCACGGGCATGCCCACCCGAGTGCCGGCGGACCCCGCCGGCGGCTCCGGGCGGCGGGATGCGGGCGGGCGCACGTCAGGAAAGTGAGACACGGCCCGCAAACCGTACCGCTGAGGCCGGGACGGCGCGTTCCGGAGGGGTTTCGCAGCCGAGAACACCGAGAATCGGGAGCCTGACAGCCCAGGGTGGCAGCCATCTCACGAATGACGTGCACCCCATGCGGACGGGGCGGCCCGCGCGGGACGGGAAGTGGGGTATGCTCGCCGGCCAGGAGGTCGCGAATGACGTGCATCTTGTCGCTTTGGCTGCCGATCCTGCTGTCGGCGGTCCTCGTCTTCGTCGCCAGCTCGGTCATCCACATGCTGCTGTCGTATCACGTCGGCGACGCCGGGCCGGTCCCCGATCAGGAGAAGGCGGCGGACGCGTTGCGGGGGTTGGAGATTCCGCCGGGCGACTACGCCATTCCGCGGGCGTCGAGCATGAAGGAGATGAACACCCCGGAGTTCGCGGAGCAGTTGAAGCGCGGCCCCGTCGTGTTCCTGACGGTGCTTCCCAACGGGCTGCTGGCCGTCGGCAGGAGCCTGGCGCAGTGGTTCGTCTACTGCGTGGTGGTCGGCGCCGTCGCCGGCTACACGGCCGGCCTCACCCTCGCGCCCGGCGCCGAGTACGGCCTCGTCTTCCGCGTCGTGGGCATCGTGGCCTTCGCCGGCTACGCGCTGGCGATTCCGCAGAGCACCATCTGGTGGTACCGGAGCTGGCGCTTCACCCTGCTGACGATGTTCGACGGGGTGATCTACGCGCTGCTGACGGCCGGCACGTTCGGCTGGCTCTGGCCGTAGCCGTCCACGTCGCAGGACGACATCTGCAGGGGTTGGAGCAAGCCAGGGCGCGGCAAGTCACGGAAGCCGCCGCCGGGTCGCCCCGGACCTCGCGGCGGCCGGCTCGCGGACTGCGACGCTGTCGGCCGTCAGCTCCGCGGGCGCAGTTCACGAATCGGGAGAGAATCGAACCATGACACGCGTCACGACCATCGTTGTCGCCGCCGGTCTGATCTTGTCGCTCGCGGCCGGAACCGGCCTCGCCCAGCCTCGCCTGACCATGCAGTGGGAGGCGATGGCCGAGCGCCTCGTGGCGCAGCTCGCGCCCGAGCCGGGCGAGCGCATCCTGCTCGTGGCGCGTCCGGGGCAGTTCGACGAGCTGATTCCGCCCCTGCGCTACGCCCTGCTGCGGTCCGGCGCCGTCGACCTCGGGGTGATCGACGTCATCGAGGAGCCGTATCCGGAGGACTGGGACGGCGACCTGCTGGCCGAGGGCACGGCGGCCGCGCGGGCTGTCTACCGCGAGATGCTGCGCGGCTTCGACGGCGCCATCATGCTGCCGGGGGCGCGGCCCGACCACGCGGTGTACGCGGCGCTGCAGGACCTGCTGCACGAGGGCATCGGCCGCACCATCCACTTCCACTGGACCCAGAACGGCAGCGCGTTCCCCTTGCCGGGGCAGCCCATGCCGTCGCAGGCGGTCATCGACACCGCGTATCAGCACGCGGTGCTCGAGACCGACTACGCGGGGCTGGCGGCGGCGCAGCGGCGCTTCGTGGCCGCGATGCGCGAGGCCGAGGTGCGGGTGACGTCGCCGCTGGGCACCGACATCCGGTTCCGCATCGGCGACCGGCCCGTGAACTACGGCGACGGCAACGCCTCGAAGGCGCGGACCGATCAGGGCGTCATCCTCATCGACCGCGAGATCGAGCTGCCGTCGGGGGCCATCCGGGTGGCCCCGGTCGAGGAGACCGTGGACGGCGTCGTCGTCTTCCCGCCGTCGCAGTGGGACGGGCGGCCGGTCAGCGGCCTGCGCGTGACCATCGAGAGCGGGCGGGTCACTGGGATGACCGCCGAGTCGGGGCAGGAGGCGGCCGAGGCCGAGCTCGCCGGCGTCCCCGAGGAGGCGCGCGCCTTCCGGGAGTTCGCGCTCGGCTTCAACCCGCTGCTCGCGGTGCCCGAGCGCAACCCGTGGATTCCGTACTACGGCTACGGCGCGGGCATCGTGCGGCTCTCGCTCGGCGATAACTCCGAGCTCGGCGGGACCGTCACCGGCGGCTACGTCCGCTGGAACTTCTTCACCGACACGACGGTGACGGTCGGCGGCGAAGTCTGGGTGCAGGACGGGCGCCTCGTGCGCTGACCGGCGCCATCGGCGTGCCGCTTTGGCGGTAGGTGCTACGGAGCGCGCGTGGTGAGGAGGCCTCGCAGAAAGAGACTCCACCCACGCGGACGTGTCAACGAGGATCATCGGCGCGACCCCGCATTTCGCCGAGGTCGCCGTCCCAACCCGATCCGCGCATCCGGCGGGCTTCGTCGAGGCTGAACGGCTCCGATGCGAGCGATCGCAACGCGAGATTGACGGCCTCCCGCTTGGTCGCCAAGCGGTACCGTCTCATGATCGCGGCGCAGGCTTCGTCGTCGATGTCCACGTTGGTGCGTGACACATACCCACCATACACCGCCCGCGATACCGCCTGCGGCGAAGGCGAAGATCGGCCTTCACGCGCCGTCGTCCGCGGATGACGAGGCGCGGGATTCAGCTTCGATTCCGGGGCGGCCGCCTACTGCATGTTGACGAACCGCTGCACCCGCTTTCCCTCCAGCGTTTCGCCGACGTAGATGTTGCCGCTCGAGTCGACGGCGAGGCTGTGGGCGGCGGTGAACCCGCCGGCCATGTGGCCGCCGAAGCCGAACGACCCGAGGATCTCGAGGCTCGACCGTTCGATCAGCCACACCTTCTGGTTCATCCCGTCGATGTTGTAGAGCACGCTCTGCTCGCCGTCCGGCGAGAAGTCGACGTCGAACGCCGACCCGAACCCGCGGGTGCGGCCCGCGATGACCACCTCGTTCAGGAACGTGCCGTCCCGCTCGAAAACCTGGATGCGGTCGTTGACCCGGTCGCACACGTAGACGAGCCCGTCGTCGGACAGGGTCGCGCAGTGGACGGGGCGCCCGAACTGCTGCGACAGCGGCGCGTCGGGGTCGTACGTGTAGGCCTCGTCGGTGGGCCGGTTGCCGTAGGCGCCCCAGTGGCGCTTGTACTCGCCGGTGTCGGCGTCGAAGACCGCAACGCGGCGGTTGCCGTAGCCGTCGGCGATGTACACCTCGTTCGTCTCGGGGTCGATGTCGATCTCGGCCGGCTGGCCGAAGTTGGCGAGGTCGTTGCTGCCCTCGCCCTGGCCGTGCCGGCCGATCTGCAGCAGGAACTCGCCGTCGCGGGTGAACTTCAGGATGTGGGCGTCGTCGCCGCCGCTGCCGCCGAGCCAGACGTTGTCGAGGTGGTCGATGAAGATGCCGTGCTCCGAGTCGGGCCACTCGTAGCCCTCGCCGGGCCCGCCCCATGCGTTCACCACGTTGCCGGCTTGGTCGAACTCGATGACCGGCGGGGCCGAACGGCAGCACTCGGCCAGCGGCGGATCCTCGTCGGCGCCCCGCTCCTGCAAGGTGAGGCTGCCGGGGCGGTGCACGATCCAGATGTGGTCGCGGGCGTCCACCGCGACCCCCACCACGTTGCCCAGCGTCCAGTTGTCGGGCAACGGCTTCGGCCAGGTGGCGTCGAACTGGAACGCCGCCGCGTCCGCCTGTCCTTCCTGCCCGCCGGCGGTCAGCACCGCCGGTCGCGTCAGTCCACCGCCGATGACGGCGGCGGCGATCGCCAGCACGAGGGCAACTAGCAGGGGGAAGTGACGAGGTCTCATGGGTGCCTCCATGGCCGCGAGTGGACGGTCCTGTCCGCGGATCGCCCCGCGGAAACCCGTTCGGACGGTATCACAGAGGGCAAATGGCCCGGTGGAGTCTGCGCCGTGGAACGGCGCGGACTCTCGGAGGTTGGCGGGCGCCAGGCAGAGCAGCGGCCCGCGTGGTGTGTCGCGACGTGTCGACGCAGGGCCGCGCGGTTTTACGGTTCGATGGTGAAGTCGGCCGCCCACACGTGCTGGCCCCAGACGATCACGAGCCGGCCCGCGTCGCCGCCCGCCGGCACCAGGGACACCCCGAGGGGACGATCCCCGTAGGGGCCGCCGTGCGTGTGGTCGATGTCGACCTCGGCCGCGTCGAACGCGGGGTCGTGCTGGGTGCCCCACGAGTCGGGCTCGTTGTTGAAGACGAGGGTCCAGCCCGGGCCCGACGCCCGCAGCCAGAGGCCGTACGAGCCGGGGAAGTCGGGCGCGAGGTTGTCGGTGGGGATGAGGGTGTCGCCGAACCGCAGGGGGACCTCGCTCCTCAGGCGGATGACCGCCCCCTCGGTGAGCTCGACGAGGTCGCCGTCGCCTATCGACTCCAGCGCGCCGAAGTCGACGCCGTCGGTGCCGAGCTCCTGCTCGAAGAGCACCTGGATGCGGGCGCCGTCCGGCGTCCGGAGGGCGGTCTCGTTGCGCGATCCGAGCGCCGCCGCCCGGTAGCGGGCCTCGAGGTCCGAGTCGCGGGTCAGGCTCGTCCCGGGGCTGACGTTGGAGGTGCGCTCGGGGCGGGGCGGCCGCGGCAGCTCGACGAACTCGAAGTCGGCCGTCCACCGGTTCCGGCCCCAGACCAGCTCCAGAGTTCCCGCTTCGTCCGCGGCCGGCAGCAGCCGCACGGCCAGGGTCTCGACCCCGTCCGCGAGCGGCCGGTGGGCGAGGGGGATGCGGCCCGGCTGCGGCTCGGGGGCCGCCTCCGCGGTCTCGGGATTCGCCTCGTCGGCCTCGTCATCCGCCTCGTCACTCTCGACGTCCGCGTCCCCGCCCTCGGCGTCCGCGTCCGCCTCCGCACTCTCGGCGTCCGCGTCTGCGCTGTCGGCGTCCGTCTCGGCGTCTTCGGCGTCCGTCTCGGTGTCCTCGCTCTCAGCTTCGGCGTCCTCGGCTTCCGCGTCCTCGGCTTCCGTGTCCTCGGCTTCCGTGTCTTCGGCTCCCGCGCCGGCGTCGGCCGGTTCGGTGGCGGTCTCGGCGGATTCCGCGCCGCCGGTCTCGTCCGCGTCGTCATCCGCGGCATCGGACGGGTCGCCGGCGCTCTCGCCCTCGGACGCCTCGGCCGGCTCCTCGACGGGCCGGGCGTCGAGCACCCAGCCCGCGCCGGTGCGCATCAGCCAGAGATCGTGGTCCGGGGCGGGGGCGCGGGGCTCGTCCGGGTTGGGCGCCAGCGTCCCCATCGCCAGCGAGCGGTGGCCCTCGATGCGCCCCAGCCGCACCGCGGCCTGGGTCGAGCCGGCCCGCAGCACCAGCAGCGAGCGGTGGTCCGACGGCAGAGCGGGGTCGTAGTCCACGCTGATTGACCGGCCGTTCAGGACCAGCCCGGTGCGGACGAGCCCGTCGGCGTCTCCTTCGCCCTGCCCTGCGTGCGCGGGGGCGGCGGTCTGCGTCAGGGCGTACAGGACGACGGCGCACGCGGCGAGCCGGAATCGCAGTGCAGACATGAGCTATCCAACCGGGGAGGGAGAAACCGGGAGACCCGCACCCGAAGCGGGGCGGGTCTCCCGAGCGGGAAGGGTCCTTGCTAGTCGTCGTCGGTGGTGTTCGCCGGCTCGTCGAGCTCGACCGCGTAGCCGATGAAGCCCAGCGTCATTTCGTCGTCGGTCCGCGGACCGTGGCCGGGCGAGTCGGTCGAGCGGAAGTCGTAGCGCGCCGCCCGCTCCGGCGAGTTGTCGTACCAGAAGCTGACGTCGATGCGCGTGCCCTCGGGCAGCAGCTTCGGCTCCTTGTACTTGTAGGTCTCCTGCCACCCCTGGTCGTAGTGGGGCACGTCGAGCAGCAGCTCCTCGCGGCCGTCGGGGTAGATGGCGGTGTAGCGCGACGCGGTGCCACGCAGATGGGCGTGCGGCCAGTAGGTCAGCACCTGGATGTCCTTGTCCAGGGTGCGGGACGTGCCGATCCGGTAGTTGGGGTGGCCCGGCGGAATCTCGAACCCGGTGTTGCCGATCGAGTCGTTGATCACCTGGTACCGCACCGGCCGGTCCTCGACGAAGAACGCGATCTCGGGCTGCGTCCAGATGCCCGTGCCCTCGCCGGGGTCCTTGTGGTAGTGCATGTTGTAGGTCAGCGTCGACCCCGCCTCGAGCCGCAGGCCGTAGCCGTCGGGCAGCATGACCGCCTCGGCGCCCTCGGCGATGCACGTCAGGAGCTGGCCCGAGCCCGCCGCGCCCTCCTCGGCCGCGGCCTCCTCGACCGGCCGCTCGCCGGGGGCGGGGCCGCGCACGAAGCCGCACATGTGGTGGCCGACCTTGCCGGCGTCGGTCTTGAACTCCCAGCCGCGCACCCAGACGTCGTCGGGAAGCTCCGCCTCGGTCAGGGTCTTGAAGAAGCTGATGTTCAGGTCGTAGATGTCGTCCTCGATGAAGTACGGCTCGTCGAGCTTGAACACGTAGTCGGGCGTGCCCAGCGACCAGCCGTCGCTCGCGTTCTCCACGAACTGCCGGGGTTCGGGCGCGTCGGCCCGGTCGCCGGCGGGGGCGCCCGCCTCGACCCAGCTCAGCAGGGTCTCGATCTCGGCGTCGGTCAGCAGGCGCTCGTTCGAGAAGACGCCCTGCGGCGCCGACGCGTACCAGGGCGGCATCTCGCGCGCCTCGACCTTGTGGGCGATGGCGCGGGCCCACGGGCGGGTCTCCTGGTAGCTCATGAACGACATCGGCGCCACCACCCCGCCGAGGTTCTGGCCCTCGGGCTGATGGCAGCTCTGGCAGTTGTCCTGGATGATGGGCAGGACGTCCCGGTAGTAGGTGACGTCGCCCTCGTTCGCCTGGCTGGGCGCGGCGATGAACGACAGCGCCCCGACCGCCACGACGACCGCGAATGCTCGCGCCTGGATTCTCATGAATGGACTCCTTCGACCGGTACGCGGATACGACGAGTGATGGGAGATTATGCCACCAACCCGCCCGCGGGTAAACCGCGCGTTCGTCGCGGTTGACGGATGTCCGCGCCCGATGGCCGGGTTCCGGCATGCGAGCGACCCCTCGGCTGCGACGACCACCGGTTCTGCGAGGCGAAGGAGCTGCGGCCCGCGACCCGCTCTACGAGTGGAGGGAGGGCCGCGGGTGTATCGTCGACGGCGAATCTGGTTGCCAACGGGAGCGGCTGGCACTACAGTAGCGAAGGCGGTGACCGGCGCTTGCGGATGGTGCTGCCTCCGGGACGCGGGAGAGACATGATGCTGTCGAGGACGCCGGCCGTCCGGTGGGTGGGGGTATGGGCTGTCGCACTGGCGGCCCTGGCGCCCATGACGGCGTCGGCGCAGGGCTCGGCGGCAGCGTACGACGCCGCCTCGGCCCAGGCGTTGCTGCAACGCTATTGCCTTGCGTGCCACACCGAGGCGCGAGAGGTGCGCGGGCTGGTGCCGGTGGCCTTCGACGGGCTCGACGCCCGCGACGTCGGCGCCGACGCCGACGTCTGGGAGGCCATCGTCCGCAAGCTGCGGCTCGGCATGATGCCGCCGGCGGGCCGGCCGCGCCCTGCGGCGGACCTCCACGAGCGTTTTCTGGGCTGGCTCGAGAGCGGGCTCGACGCCGCCGCGGCCGAGCGCCCCGACCCCGGCCGGCCCGCCGTGCGCCGCCTGACCACCCCCGAGTACCGCAACGCCGTGCGCAGCCTCCTCGACCTCGAGGTCGACGAGGGCTGGCTGCTGTTTCCGCCCGACGACGTGAGCCAGGAAGGGTTCAGCACCGACGCCGAGGCCCTCTCGGTGTCGCCCGCCCTGTTCGACCGCTATCTGTCGGCCGCCAACCGCATCAGCCGGCTCGCGGTGGGGGATCCCGCCGTGGGTCCCGGGTTCGCCGCCGCCACGTACTCCACGCCGCGGCTGCTGTACCAGGACGACCGCATGAGCGAGGACCTGCCGTTCGGGTCCCGCGGGGGACTGGCGGTCCGGCACTACTTCCCGCTCGACGGCGAGTACCGCGTGAAGCTGCGGCTGCGCCGGATGATCTACGACTACGTCGTCGGCATGGGGACGGCCCAGCAGCTCGAGGTCCGCCTGGACGGGAAGCTGGTGCGGCGGTTCACGGTCGGCGACGCCGACCGCTTCGGCTATCCGTCGGCCTATACCTTCTTCGGCACCATCCGCGGCGACCCGGCCTGGGAGCAGTACGTGTCGATCGACGCCGACGCGGACCTCGAGGTCATGGTGCCGGCCACCGCCGGCGAGCACGTCGTCGGGGTGTCGTTCGTGGCCGCGCGCACGGAGCCGACGGGGATTCTCGAGCGCCGGCTCTCGGGGTTCTCGCTGAGCGGGCTCGGGTTCTACCACGGCCACGCGGCCATCGACCGGGTGGAGATTGCCGGTCCCTACGACCCCGCCGGTCCGGGGGACACCGCGAGCCGTCGCCGCATCTTCGTCTGCCGGCCGGTCGTCGGCGGGGACGCCGCGGCCGCGGCAGAGGCCGCCGCCGACGCGCGCGGAGTTCCCGCGTCGTCGAGCTCGGGCGCCGTGGAGGACGCCGCCGCCAGCGAGCCCGCGGCGCCGGATTCCTCCGCCGCGGCGGGCCCCAACGCTGTGGCGGCGGCGGGGGACGAGGACCGTTGCGCGGCCGAGATCCTCTCGTCGCTGGGGCGGCGCGCCTACCGCCGGCCCCTGACCGACGACGATCTGGACACCCTGCTCGCGTTCTACGAGCAGGGCCGGGCCGAGGGCGGCTTCGAGGCGGGCATCCGGAAGGCGCTCGAGCGGCTGCTGGTGGCCCCGGAGTTCCTGTTCCGCATCGAGCGCGATCCGATCGACGCGGCCCCGGGGACCGCGTACGGGCTGACCGACCTGGAGTTCGCGACCCGCCTGTCGCTGTTCCTGTGGAGCGACATCCCCGACGAGCCGCTCCTCGCCGCGGCCGAGGCCGGCCGGCTCTCCGACCCCGACGAGCTCGACCGCCAGGTCGCGCGCATGCTCGCCGACCCCCGGGCTCGTGCCCTCGTCGACAACTTCGCCAGCCAGTGGCTGCAGCTCGGCCGGGTGCGGGGGGTCATTCCCGACGCCGACGTCTTCTGGGAGTTCGACGAGAACCTGCGCGCCGACATGGAGCGCGAGACGGCGCTCTTCCTCGAGAGCCAACTGCTCGGCGACCGCGGCGTCATGGAGCTCTTCGACGCCGACTACACGTTCGTGAACGAGCGGCTCGCCCGGCACTACGGGCGGGACGGCGTCTACGGCGAGCGGTTCCGCCGCGTCCCGGTCGAGGGCGACCGGGCGGGGCTGCTGGGGCACGCGAGCCTGCTGACGGTCACCGCCTATCCCACCCGGACGTCGCCGGTGCTGCGGGGCAAGTGGCTGCTCGACAACGTACTGGGGATGCCCCCGACCGAGCCCCCCGCCGACGTGCCGGCCCTCGAGGAGAACCACGCGGGGGCGCCGCCCCGCACGATGCGCGAGCGGATGGAGCAGCACCGGGCCAACCCCGCGTGCGCCGCCTGCCACCGCATGATGGACCCCCCGGGGTTCGCCCTCGAGCACTTCGACGCCATCGGGCGGTGGCGGGCCGCCGACGAGTACGGGGCGCCGGTCGACGCGGCGGGGGCGCTCGCCGACGGCACCGCCGTGGACGGACCCGCCGCCCTGCGCCACGCGGTGCTCGCCCACGAGACCAGCGTGGTCCGCACCGTCACCGAGAAGCTGCTGACCTACGCCGTCGGCCGACGGATGGAGGCGTTCGATCAGCCGGCGATCCGGCGCATCGTGCGCGACGCGGAGGCCGGCGGGTACCGCTGGTCGTCGATCATCAGAGGCATCGTCGAGAGCGTGCCGTTCCAACTGAGGAGATCGGAGTCATGACGTTCATCACGAAGCGGACGATTCCGCGCCGCGCGGTGCTGCGGGGGCTCGGAGCGAGCGTGGCCCTGCCGTTTCTCGACGGCATGGTGCCGGGCCTGAGCGCGCGCGCCGCGGCGGGACCGGTGCGGTTCGGCGCCGTCTACGTGCCCAACGGCATGGTCATGCAGAACTGGACGCCCGCGGCCACCGGCGCCGGCTTCGAGCTGACGCCGATTCTCGAGCCGCTGGCCCCGTTCCGCGACCAGCTTCTGGTGCTGTCGGGGCTGAACTGCACGCCGCCGGCGGGCGTCCGCGGCGGCAGCCACTCGCGCGCCGCGACCCGCTTCCTCACCGACGTGCACCCCGGCGCGTGGAACCCCGAGGCGGTCTCGATGGACCAGATCGCGGCCCGCGAGCTCGGGCGGCACACGCCATTGGCGTCCCTGGAGCTGGGGCTGGAGGGCGCGAACTTCGCGGGCTCGTGCGACAGCGGCGGGTTCAGTTGCGCCTTCTCGTACACCATCGCCTGGCGCGACTCGCAGACCCCGCTGCCGATGGAGCACAACCCGCGGGCGGTGTTCGAGCGGCTCTTCGGCGACAACGAGACCACCGACCCTGCCGCCCGCGAGGCGCGCCGCCGCGAGCAGCGCAGCATCCTCGACTCGGTGCGCGCCGACGTGCTCCGGCTGCGAAGCAGCCTCGGGGCCGGCGACCGGCTGAAGCTCGGCGCCTATCTCGACGCGGTGCGCGACGTCGAGCGGCGCATCGAGGTGGCCGAGGCCCAGGGCGAGCGGGAGGTGCCGCTGATGGCGCGGCCGATGGGCGCCCCGGCCGACTTCGCCGACCACACGGGTCTGATGTACGACCTGCAGCTTCTCGCTCACCAGACCGACCGCACGCGGGTCACGACGTTCATGAGCGGGCACGAGCTGAGCGGCCGCACCTATCCGCAGATCGACGTGCCCGACGCCCACCACCCGCTGTCGCACCACCGCGGGGTGGGCGAGTCGCTGCGCAAGCTGACGAAGATCAACCGCTATCACGTCAGCCTGTTCGCCGGCTTCGTCGAGAAGCTGCGGTCGACGCCCGACGGCGACGGCTCGCTGCTCGACCACATGATCCTGATGTACGGCGCGGGCATGAGCGACAGCAACGCGCATTCGCCCTACGACCTGCCCATCGTGCTCCTCGGCGGCGCGGCGGGGCAGCTCGCGGGAGGGCGCCACGTCCGCTATTCCGAGCACGGGAGCACGCCGCTCGCCAACCTCCACGTGTCGCTCCTCGACAAGCTGGGGGCGCCGGTGGAGCGCATCGGCGACAGCACCGGACCGCTGCCGCGGCTTCTGGTCGGCCGGGGGCCCGACAGGCTGACCGGGATCTGACGGGGACCTCGACGCCATGCCTGTCCGTAGCGCACCGTCGCAGCGGGTCGGTCCAGACGCTCGCGGCGAGACCGCATGTTGCGGCGGTCGAGTGCAGCGGCGATTCGGCCTCGGTTTCCTCGTGACCTTGGGGCTCGTTCTCCCGCTCGCCGCGGCGTCCGCCCAGAGTCCGGACCTGCGGCTGATCGACGCCGTCAAGCGGCAGCAGGCCCCGGTGATCGTCGCCCTCCTGGACGCGGCCGGCGGGCCGGACGGCATCGACGTGAACGCGGCCCGGCCCGACGGCGCGACGGCGCTGCACTGGGCCGCCTACCACGACGACCTCGAGACGGCGCACCGGTTGGCGGACGCCGGCGCCGACGCCTCGGCCGCCAACGACCTGGGCGTGACCCCGCTCGCCCTCGCCTGCGACAACCGCAGCCCCGGCATGGTGCGCCTGCTGCTCGCGGCCGGCGCCGACCCCGACGCGGCGGTCGAGACCGGCGAGACCGTCCTCATGACCTGCGCCCGCACCGGGAACGTCGAAGCGGTGCGGCGGCTCCTCGACGCCGGCGCGGACGTCGACGGGCGCGAGCTGCTCGAATACCAGACCGCGCTGATGTGGGCGGCCGCGCAGGGCCACGCCGGCGTGGTGCAGCTCCTGCTCGACGCCGGCGCGGACGTGCGGGCGCGGTCGCGCGCGCGCCGGTTCGTCATCAGCCGGCGGCTGCAGTCCGAGCTGCGCTACGGCGAGCTCGGGCGCAGCTACGGCACCGACGCCGAGGAGACGCAGATCGGCGGGTTCACGCCGCTGCTGTTCGCGGCGCGCAACGGCGACGTCGACGTGGCGCGCCGGCTGCTCGACGCCGGGGCCGACGCCAACGACACCGCCCCCGACGGCGCGAGCGCCCTGGTGGTGGCGGCGCACAGCGGCCACCGCGAGCTGGTCTTCTTGCTGCTCGACCGGGGCGCCAACCCCAACGCCTCGGGCGCCGGCTACACCGCCCTGCACGCGGCGGTGCTGACGGGCGACATGGCGGTGGTCGAGGCCCTGCTCGCCCGCGGTGCGAGCCCGAACGCCCAGGTGACGCTGGCCACCAAGGTCACCCGCAACGGCCAGGTGCTGATGATCGGCGAGCACCTGCTCGGGGCGACCCCCCTCGCGCTGGCCGCGAAGTTCGCCGAGACCGACCTCATGCGGGTCCTCGCCGGGGCCGGGGCCGACGTGCGGCTGCCGCTGAAGAACGGGTGGACGCCTGTGATGCTCGCGGCCGGCGCCGGCTGGCGCTACGCGGTGTGGGACCGGCGCGAGCGGACCCTGCACAAGACGCCGGCGTTCCAGGCCCAGATGGTCGACGAGGCCGGCACCCTCGACGCGGTGCAGTTCCTGATCGACGAGGGCGCCTACGTCAACGCCGTGGACGAGGACGGCAACACCGCCCTCCACCACGTCGTCGACAAGGGCTTCGACGGCGTCGTCGAGCTGCTCGTCGAGCACGGCGCCGACCTCGACATCGCCAACCGGCGGGGGCAGACCCCTTACGCCATCGTGGCCCGCGGCCGCACCGGCAACATCGCGGCCGCGCCGGCGACGGTCCGGCTGCTCGAGTCGCTCGGCGGCCGTTAGCCGCTCGCCGTCGGCGAGCCGCAGTGGTTGCGCTCGTCGAGCTTCGGGAACCGTTGGCCGGGCGGCGAAGCATCGCAAATCGGCCATGACGGCATCCTCGGTGATGCAGGCCCAGCGGGTAGAATTGGCAGTCCGGCGGAAGCCGGGCGTTTACGGATGCCAGGAACGAGGCAGGCGAAGACGATGCGAGTGCTGATGACGGCGGCCGCGGCGGCGATGGCGGCGGGGTCCCTGACGGTGGCGGCGAGCCAGGAGCAGGATGTCGAGACCACCGTCAAGGACGGCGTGTACACCACGGGGCAGGCGGCCCGCGGGCGCGAGCGCTACGACGCGAGCTGCCAGCGCTGCCACGGCGCCGACCTCACCGGGGGCGCCGGCCGGTCCCTCACCGGGGTGGTGTTCCTGCGCGACTGGACGGGGCTGACCCTCGACGGCCTCTACGAGCGCATGCAGTCGATGCCTCCCGACGGCTCCGAGAACCTCTCCGACGACGCCTACGTCGACATCATCAGCTACGTCCTCGAGCGCAACGGCTTCCCGTCGGGCGACGCCGAGCTCTCGGCCGGCCTCCTCGGCGACGTCCGGGTGGAGGGTGAGGACGGCCCGGGCGTCGTGCCCAACTTCGCCCTCGTGCGGGTGGTCGGCTGCCTCGCCGGCGACGGCCACGCCGGCTGGCAGTTGTCGTCGGCGAGCCCCGAGGTCCGCGCGGCCGACCCCGCCCCGTCGGCCGGCGACGCTCTCGCCGAGGCGCAGGCCATCCCCCTCGGCGACCGCGCCTTCAAGCTGCTCTACGTCTTCCCCAGCCCCGAGGCCTACCTCGGCCACAAGGTCGAGACGAAGGGGCTCCTGATTCGCGACGAGAGCGGCGCCGCCGACGCTGTCGACAGCATCAACGTCACCTCCGTGCTGGGGCTCGCCGAGGTCTGCGAGTAGACGGCGCCACCGCGGGCTCCCCCCCATCCGAAGGCCCCAGCTCGCCTTCTGCGCGCCGGAGCTCGTCGGTCGTCAGCGCCCCGTTTTCGGCCTCCCACTCGTCCAGGAACTGGCGCAACGCGTCGGCGCGGAGGCCGGCCGCCGGGGCGTTGGCGATCGCGATGCTCACGAGGGTCGGAACGACGGGATCGGGTGCGGTGGGGGCGACCGGGCTGCGCACGTCGTCGCTGCCGCAGCCGGCATCCAGGAGCGCAAGGGCGAGGACGGCCGCTGCCCTGCGTCCCGCTCCGGCCCGCGTGGGGCCTGCGGACGCACGGTCGGACGACGGCTTCAATGTCACCTCCCGTGCCACTGCGCTGGTGGGGCACGTCGACTTCCCCCGCCGGTTTCGGCGCGGGGACATGACGGTACAATACGGGCAACTGTGACGTGAAGGGGTCCGGGGTCGACTCGAGCTCGCGGGGAGCGAATTCCCGGCGGCGCCGCGGAGGGATGGCAGGATGACGATTCGCAGGATTCCCGGGTTCCGTCGGGCCGCCGGTCCGGTTGCTCGCGCCGCGGGCAGGCATGCCCTCGCTCCGGCCCTGTTGGCCGTCGTCGCCCTCGCCCTCGCGGTTCCCGCGGGGTCGGCCGCGCAGGGCCGGTGGGTGGGCACGTGGGCGACGGGGCCCGTGGCGGTCGAGCCGCCGCCGCCCGAGGTGCAGGCGGAAGAGGTGCCCACACCGTCGCCGCGCACGCCGGTGCGGGTGCGGAACCAGACGATCCGGCAGGTGGTGCGGACGAGCATCGGCGGGTCGCAGGTGCGGGTTACCGTGACGAACCTGTTCGGCACCGAGCCCCTCGAGATCGGCGCCGCCCACGTCGCCGAGCGGACGGCCGTCGGCGCCGTCGGGGCGGGCGCCCACCTGACCTTCGGCGGACACCCGGCGGTCACCATCGAGGCGGGTTCGACGGTCCTGAGCGATCCGGTCGCCCTCGCAGTGGCGCCGCTCGGCGACCTGGTCGTCGACCTCTACGTGCCGGGCGACACGTGGGGATCGACCTCGCCGGCCACCATGCATCTCACCGGGCTGTCGACGACGCACGTGTCGGCGCCGGGCAATCACGCCGGCGCCGAGCGGTTCGACGATGTCCGCGACACGCAGCAGTGGTTCTACCTGTCGCGCGTCGACGTGTGGACGGAGACGGCGCCCGGCGCCATCGTGGCCATGGGCGACTCCATCACCGACGGCACCGGCTCGACGGTCGACGCGAACCGCCGCTGGCCCGACTTCCTGGCGCGCCGGCTCGCGGCCGAGCTCGGCGACGCCGCGCCCGGCGTGCTGAACGTGGGCATCGCCGGCAACCGCGTGCTCAGCCACAACGCGGGCCTCGGCATACTGCGTCGGGCCGGCCGCCCCGTGCCCCCGGGCGCCGGCGAGCCGCCGAACCCGAACGCGCTGTTCGGACCGAGCGGCCTGTCGCGGTTCGACCGCGACGTGCTGCTGCAGCCGGGTGCGGCCCACGTCATCGTCCTCGAGACGACCAACGACATCGGGATGGCGTTCGACGACCCGCGCCCGTCGGTCGACGACCTGATCGCCGGCCACCGCACGATGATCCAGCGCGCGCACGCGCGGGGGCTGACCATCTACGGCGGCACCCTCCTGCCGTTCGAGGGCGCCTTCTACTGGACGGAGGCGGGCGAGGCGAAGCGGCAGGCGCTGAACGCGTGGATCCGCACCAGCGGCGCCTACGACGGAGTCATCGACTTCGACGCCGCGGTGCGCGACCCCGACCAGCCGACGCGGTTCCGGTGGGACCTGCACGCCGGCGACTGGCTGCACCCGTCCGACGCCGGCTACGAGGCGATGGCGAACGCCGTCGACCTGTCCCTGTTCGAGGCCCCCGCGGCCGCCCGCGCCGCCGCCGCGGCGGCGGGGCCCCGCACCCCCTGGGGCGCGCCGGACCTGGGCGGGGTCTGGGACTTCCGGACCCTGACCCCGCTCGAGCGGCCGGCCGCGCTGGGCGACCAGGCCGTCCTCACCCCCGAAGAGGCGGCCGAGTTCCGGGCCACCGCGATCGAGAGCCGGAACGCGGACCGGCGCGACGGCGGCGCCCGGCGCGACGTCGAGCGCGCCTACAACGACTTCTGGTGGGACTACGGCGACAGCCTGACGGGAGACCTGCGCACGTCGCTCATCGTCGATCCGCCCGACGGCCGCATCCCCCCGCGGGTGGACGGCGTGGACGAGGCCGACCAGGCGCGCCGCACGGCGTGGCGCCGGCCGGTCCGCGAGCGCGTCGTCTTCGACTCGCCCGCCCGCGGACCCGAGGACCTCGGCCTGTCCGAGCGGTGCATGCTCGGCTTCAACGCCGGCCCGCCGATGCTGCCGAGCGCCTACAACAACAACATCCACATCCTCCAGACCCCCGACCACGTGGTCATCTTCAACGAGATGGTCCACGACGCGCGCATCGTGCCGCTGGGCGACGTGCCGCACCTGCCCGGCGCCGTCCGCCAGTGGCTCGGCGACTCGCGCGGGCGCTGGGACGGCGACACCCTCGTCGTCGAGTCGACCAACTTCACGCACAAGACCGGCAGCTTCTACACCATCGCCCGCTCCTACGGGTCGGGCGAGACGGCGCGGCTCGTCGAGCGCTTCACCCGCGAGGACGACGACCGCCTGCGCTACGAGTTCACGGTCGACGACCCCGCGACGTTCACGCGGCCGTTCACCGCGATGATCCCGATGACGCGGACCGACGCGCCGCTGTTCGAGTACGCCTGTCACGAGGGCAACTACGGCATGACCAACCTGCTGGCGGGCGCCCGCGTGCAGGAGCGCGACGCCGCCGAGGGCCGCTGAAAGGAGCCATTCGATGCGTAGATTCACCAACCCCCGATGCCTCGCCATCGCGGTCCTCGCCGCCGCCGGCCTGCTCGCGGGCGCGGCCGGGGCCAGCGCGCAGCTCGAGCGCGTCGTCGACCCCGACTGGACGCTGCCCCGGACCCCGGACGGCCAGCCCGACCTGCAGGGCATGTGGGGCAACAAGACCCTGACCCCCATCGAGCGGCCGGCCGAGCTCGGGGGACGCGCGTTCCTGACCGACGAGGAGATCGCGGCCATCAACCAGCAGCGCATCGTCGACGAGCGGGCGCGCGACGAGGCCCCGGCGCGGCGCTACGAGGCCGGCCAGAACGTCGGCGGCTACGGCAGCTACTGGCTCGACGCGGGCGACACGGTGCTGTCGACGGGGCAGACCTCGCTCATCGTCGACCCGCCCGACGGGCGTGCGCGCATCCGGCAGTGGGCCCTCGACGCCAAGCAGTACAACCTCGACCACAACGGCGACGACTACATCCACATGAGCGTGTGGGACCGCTGCATCTCGCGCGGCGTCCCCGGCTCGATGCTCCCGGCCGGCTACAACAACGCCTACCGCATCGTGCAGACGCCCGACCACTTCGTCATCCAGCACGAGATGATCCACGACGTCCGCATCATTCCCGTCTCGGACCAGCCGCACGTCGATGTGAACATCCGCATGTGGATGGGCGACTCCCGCGGCCGCTGGGAGGGCGACACCCTCGTGGTCGAGTCGAGGAACTTCCACAACCGCGGCTGGATCGCGTCGAGCAGCGCCGGCCGCCGCCTCAAGGGCATCCCCACCAGCAAGGCCCTCGAGGTCGTCGAGCGCTTCCGCCGCGTCTCCGAGGACACCATCCTCTGGACCGTCACCGTCACCGACCCGAACGTGTACACGGCGCCGTTCACCATCCAGATGCCCCTGACCGCGGATCCGACGTACGAGATCTACGAGTACGCGTGCCACGAGGGCAACTGGGCGGTGCGCAACGCCCTGAGCGGCCAGCGCGTCCTCGACGCGCAGGCGGCGACCGACGATCAGGACCAGTGAGCGGCGGGCGGCTGCGGGTCCGCCTCGGAGTTGCCGGTCGTTTCGGTTTCTGGAGCGAGGCGCGTCATGAGCACCCTCTGAACTACCTTTCGGTGGCGTATCCGCGGAGGCTGCCGGCCCAGGAGGCGGCAGCGCGCCGCAGGTCAGTACATCGCGAGCGACTGCGTGATGCCGAACGCATCGACGGCAGTCTCGGTTCCGGTGCTCCGGGGCGTCGCCCGCCGGGTTGTCGTCCCTACCCCTCCTGGTCGGTGGCCGCGGCGCCGCCCACCATGAACCGCTCGAACCACAGCCGCAGGTAGAGCTGCACCCGCAGGAAGTTGGTCGGAGGCGAGCTGCGGCTGTGCCAACTGTCGGTCAGGCGGATCATCGCCGTGGGCACCTTGCGCAGCTTCAGGGCCCGGTAGTACTGCTCGGTCTGCTCCATCGGCGTCCGCAGGTCGCGCTCGCCGGTCATCAGCAGGGTCGGGGTGGTGACGTTGCCGACATACATCAGCGTCGACCGCCGCAGGTGCTCCTCGGGGTCCTCCCAGGGCAGCTTCTCGAAGTTGCGGTACCAGCCCGACCCGTCGGTGGTGCCGACGAAGCTCAGCCAGTTGGTGACCGGGGCCTTGACCACCGCGGCGGTGAAGCGCCCGGTGCGGCCGACGATCCACGACGTCAGGACGCCCCCGCCGCTGCCGCCGTACACGAACAGGTTGCGCTCGTCGACGTAGCCGCGGGAGACGACCTCGTCGACCCCCGCCATCAGGTCGTCGTAGTCCTCTCCCGGGTAGGCGTTCTTGATGGCGTTGCCGAACGCGCTCCCGTAGCCGCTGCTGCCGCGCGGGTTCGTGTACAGGACGACGTAGCCGTTCGCCGCGTGGTCCTGGTTCTTGAAGTCGAAGCCGGCGTTGTACATGGCGTGGGGGCCGCCGTGGATGCGGAGGATGAGCGGGTACTCTCTCGTCGGGTCGAAGTCGGGCGGCTTGACGATCCAGCCCTGGATGTCGAGCCCGTCGGGCGACTCGTACCAGATCTCCTCGACCTCGCCCAGTCGCACGTCGGCGAGGAGCCCGGCGTTGGTCCGGTGCAGGGTGCGCATCGACGCCGGATCGTCGACGTCGAACGCGACGAGGTCGCCGGGCACGTGGTAGCTGGACACGACGCCGACCGCGACGCCGTTCCCGCTGACCGACGACACCGAGAGCATGTGGTTGCCGGTCGTCACCTGCCGGACCTCGCCGTCGACCGACGCGAAGTGGAGGTTGCTCGTTCCCCGGAGCTGCGCGTTCAGGTAGACGCCGCCGCCGTCGGCGGCCCAGCCCACGATGCCGGGGCGCCGTCCCATCTCGGTGGCGACGACCCGGGGCCCCGAGCCGTCGGCGGCCATCACGTAGAGGCCCTCCTCGCGATAGGTGTCCGTCGTGTGGTCCATGCCGGTGTAGGCGATGGCGCGGCCGTCGGGCGAGGGGACGGCGCCGGCGTCGGGTCCGTCGCGGCTCGTCAGCGCGGTGATCTCGCGCGTCGACAGGTCCACCCGGTACACCTCGGACTGCCGCCACGCGTACTCGGCGTCCGGCTCGCGGAGGCCGGAGAAGACGATGCCGCCGCCGTCCGGGGTGAACCGCGGTCCGTCGTGGTGGAAGTCGCCGCTCGTCACCTGCCGCGGCGTGCCCCCGGCGGCGTCGACCACGAAGATGTGGCGGTAGCCGGCCGGGGTGTAGCCGGAGCCGTCGCGCCGGTAGCCGAGCCGGGTCACGATGCGGGGCGGGGCGGTCCAGTCGGCCCCCTCCGGCGCACTCGGCATGTCGATGTCCCAGGCTTGGTCGGGCGGGGGCGAGACCACCGCCCGGAAAGCGAGCGAGCCGCTGTCGGGCGCCCACCGGATCTGCGATGGCGGGTTCTCCAGGCGCGTGATCTGGCTCTCGGCGCCCTCCGCGTCCATCCAGCGGACGAACACCTGCGACCCCCGCGGCTCGCCGGACCGCGTGAAGGCGATGCGGGTGCCGTCCGGCGACCAGCGCGGGCCGGCGCCCTCGGTGAGGAACCGGTTCCGCGACCCGTCGGCGCCGACGACCCACAGCTCGCCGCGGACGCCGTCGGCCACCGGGTCGACGAAGCGCCGCTCGTAGACGACGGTGGCGCCGTCGGGCGAGATGCGGGGATTGGCGACCGTCTCCCACGAGAGATAGTCGTCGAGCTGCAGGTTGCGCCGGCCGTCGTCCTGGCCGGACGCGCCGGCCGCCGCGAGGAACAGCGCAAGCAGCATGCCGCCGCCGAGCCGCCGCCGGGGTGCCGCGAGGATGGTACCGGGAATCGTCATTGCCTTGCCTCCCGCGGCGCCCGGGATTGTCGCGGCGCCGCTCGATGGGAGTCTACCGCCAACCGGGCGGAATCGGTCCCTTGGGGCGGTCTAACGCGGCGGGGCCGTTGCGACGGGCGGCCGGACACGGTCGCCGGCCTGCGTTGACCTTCGTTCGGCCCCGGCGTATCGTCTGCGCGGGCGGTCCGCGCCGTACGCGGGCGTGGAACGAACGACGACCGCTACGGAGCCTGTCATGCTCGAGTCCGCTCTGACCATCCGCGCGCTGACGGCGCGCGCCGTCGCCGCGCCGCTGGCGCGGCCGCTGCGCACGGCGTCGGGCGACATCCCGATCTCGCCGCTCCTGCTGGTGGACGTCGCCACCGAGGAAGGTCCGGTCGGCCGGGCCTACGTCTTCGGGTACACCACGCTCACGCTGCGGGCCCTGAAGGCGTTTCTGGAAGACGTGGAGGAGGTCGTGCGGGGACGCGCGGCTTCTCCCGCCGCGGTGTACGACGACTTGGCCGCGCGATTCCGCCTGATGGGGCGCCAGGGGCTCGTCGGCATGGCCCTGTCGGGCCTGGACATGGCCCTGTGGGATCTGCAGGGGCGCGCGCAGCGGCGGCCGGTGGTCGAGCTGCTCGGGGGGCAGGCGAAGCCGGTGCCGGCCTACGACAGCTACGGCATCGTCGATCCGGCGGCGGACCGGGCCGCGCTGGAGCGCAGCGTCGAGCAGGGCTTCCGCGCCATCAAGATCAAGATCGGGGTCGGCGATCTGGCGTGGGACGTGGCGAGGGTCGCCGGGGTGCGTGAGATCATCGGGCCGGACGTGCGGCTGATGGTCGACTACAACCAGTCGCTGACCGCGCCCGAGGCCCTGCGTCGCATCCGCGCGCTGGCCCGGTTCGACCTCGAATGGATGGAGGAGCCGGTGCCGGCCGAGGACCTCGCCGGCCACGCCCGCGTCCGCGCGGCGTCTCCGGTGCCGGTTCAGACCGGCGAGAACTGGTGGTTCGGGCACGACATGGCCCACGCCCTCGCGGCCGGGGCCTGCGACCTCTGCATGCCGGACATCATGAAGATGGGGGGCGTGACGGGCTGGCTGCGCGCCATGGGGCAGGCCGAGGCGGCCGCCGTGCCCGTGTCGAGCCACCTCTTCATCGAGGCCAGCGCCCACGTGCTGCCGGTGACCCCGCTGGCCCACTACCTGGAGTACCTGGACCTCGCCGGCGCCGTCCTCGCCGACCCGCCGCCGGTGGTGGACGGCGCGGTAACCGCGCGCGGCCCCGGCCTCGGCATGGACTGGGACGAGGCGGCGGTGGCCCGTCATCTGGTGTGAGCGTCCGGCAATGAGCGATTCGGAGCGCAACAAGCGGATCGTCCTGGCGTTCGTCGACGCCGTCAACGCGCAGGACTGGGACGCGCTGGACGGCCTCGTGTCTCCGACTTTCGTCCGGCACAGCGCCGCGGCCGGCGAGCCGGGGGTGCGCAGCCGCGACGATCTCAAGTGGTTCCTCCGCAACGAGTACCTGACGTTCCCCGACGCGCGGGAGACGGTCGAGGACCTCGTCGCCGAGGGCGACCGGGTGGCCGCGCGCCATCTGCTCGCGGGCACCCAGACCGGCCCCTTCGGCGACCATGCCCCGACCGGGCGGCCCGTGCGGGTCCGCTATCTCGCCGTCTACCGCCTCGCGGCGGGACGCCTCGTCGAGGCGTGGGCCGAGTGGGACAACCTCGCGGCGTTCGCGCAGATGGGCCTCGCGCCCGGCGGGGCGCCGGCGGAGGCGAGCCTGCACGAGTTCCTCGACGACGCCTACGGTCCGGACGGCGACGCCGAGCTCGCCCGCCGGCTCGAGGCGGGGGCGGACCTGACGGCGCGGGCGGGCGCGGCCGCCGAGACGCCGCTCCACGTGGCGGCGCGGCGCCGGCGTGCCGGCGCGGTGCGGCGTCTGCTGGACCACGGCGCCGACATCGATGCGCGCACCGCGGGCGGCAAGACCGCGTACGCCCATGCCGCGCGCCGCGGGTTCTCCGAGCTGGCGAGCCTGCTGGCCGAGCGCGGAGCCGACACGACTCTCGCCCCCGCCGACCGGCTGGCCGTGGCCGTCGTCGTCGGTGAGCTCGACGAGGCGCGGCGCCTGCTCGAGGCGCACCCGGGTTGCGCGCGCACCGGCAACCCGGAAGAGGACCGCCTGCTCGCCGACGTGGCCGGGCGGAACGGCACCGCTCCGGTGGCCCTGCTCATCGCCGCGGGCGCGGATCTCACGGCGACGGGCCTCGACGAGGGGACCCCGCTGCATCAGGCCGCGTGGTTCGGCCAGCCCGACAACGCCCGCCTGCTGCTGGAGGCCGGCGCGCCGCTCGACGTCTTCGATGCGTGCCACGACAGCTCGCCGCTCGGGTGGGCGGTGCACGGCGCGCGCTACTCCGGCGGCGCGCGGGGCCGGGCCGGTGCCTACGTCGAGGTCGTCCGCTTGCTGCTCGACGCGGGGGCCGGCCTGCACTATTCGGACCGGCCGGACGACGGCGCGTACCTGACCCGCCTGATGGCGGACGCGACTCCGGCGGTGCTGCCACTTCTCGAGGACGCGGCGGCGGCGCGGCGCTGAGTGCGCGCGCACCTGTTGGCGAACGCGATTTCGACGGTGCTGCCGTTCCCGTGGTGCTACCGGCTCCTGGAGGATGCGGCGGCGGCGCGGCGGTGAATGCGCCTGCGCACCTGATGGCGGACGCGACTCCGGCGGTGCTGCCGCTCGTGGAGGACGCGGCGGCGCGGCGCTGAGGGCAACTGCGCACCAGGACGAGGAGGAACGCGATGAGCGCCGACCCCGCCGGTCTCCTACGCCGCGAGGTCTCGACCCTGATGTTCGACCAGTACGGCACCATCGTCGACATGCAGGGCGGGTTGACCGAGATGGTGGCGCCGTTCCTGGCCGGCAAGGGCTGGTGCGGCGACCCCCACCGCTTCGTCACCTGGTGGCGGCGCACGCACTTCGAGGATTCGATGATCGACTCGCTGTGCGACCGCGGCCACACGTCCTACCGCGAGATCGGCCACCGCGCGGTGTCGCAGGTCATGCGGCGGGCGGGTATCGAGCACACGGTCGACGAGGTGCGCCGGCTCGTCGGGTGCATCGAGCGGCTGAAGCCGTTCCCCGACGTGATCGAGGCGCTCGAAAGGCTGCGCGGGCGGTATCGCCTCGCGATTCTCTCGAACGGCGACCGCGACATGCTCGAGGCGGCGCGGCCGCACATCGGGTTCGACTTCGACGCGGTCATCTCGGTCGACGAGGCCGGCTACTTCAAGCCGCACCACGCGACCTATGCGACCGCGTGCGAGCGGCTCGGCCTGGAACCTTCGAGCGTGCTCTTCGTCGCCAACCACGCGTTCGACTGCATCGGCGCGAAGGCGTCCGGCATGCGGTCCGCGTTCATCGACCGCCGTCGCCGTCCCTTCGGCGGCTCGCCGCACCAGCCGGACCTCGTCGTCGAGGACTTCGCGGGGCTGGCGCGGACGATGCTGGAGCAAGGGCGGTAGCGGGATTACCTTGCACCTGCCAGGCGCAGGAAACCGGCGGTGAGCGGTCTGCGCCCAGGTGCGGTTGGCAACTCCAGGTCGATCACTGCCTGACGCCGCCCATGGACGCCGCCGGTTCTTTCGCCCGCCGACTGCTCGCCTGGTGGGACATCCACGGCCGCAAGGACCTGCCGTGGCAGCGGGAGCGCACGCCGTACCGGGTATGGGTGGCCGAGATCATGCTCCAGCAGACGCAGGTCGGCACGGTCGCGCCGTACTTCGAGCGGTTCGCGGCGAGGTTCCCCGATGTGGAGACCTTGGGGCGGGCCGACCTCGACGACGTGCTGCATCTTTGGAGCGGTCTCGGCTACTATGCCCGCGCGCGCAACCTGCATCGCGCCGCCGGCATCGTCCTCCGGGAGCACGGGGGAACGTTTCCCGACACGCAGGCGGAACTGCAGGCGCTGCCGGGCATCGGTCGTTCCACCGCCGCCGCGATCGTCGCCCAGGCCCACGGACGGCGCGCGCCGATCCTGGACGGCAACGTCAAGCGCCTGCTGGCGCGGCGGCACCGCGTCGCCGGTCCGGTCTCTTCGACCGCGACCCTCGGCGAGCTGTGGCGCTTGGCGGAAACACATACGCCGACGGACCGCGCGGCGGACTACACCCAGGCCGTCATGGATCTGGGCGCGACGGTGTGCCGCCGCCGGCGGCCGCGCTGCGGCGACTGTCCGGTGCGCGCCGGCTGCCAGGCGTTCGCCGCGGGCGACCCCGAGCGGTACCCGGAACCCGCGCCCCGCCGCCCCCGCCGCCTCGAGCGACGCCGGTTCTTCGTTCTGGTCGACCCCGAAGGCGCCTGTCTGGTCGAGCAACGACCGCCCACCGGCATCTGGGGCGGCCTCTGGTCGCCGCCGGACCGCGACGCCCGCGAGACCGTGGGCGGATTCCTCGATCAGGCCGGGGTGGATGCCGACCTCGTCGACGAGGTCCGCGCCGCCAATGCCTTCCGCCACGCGTTCACCCACTACGACCTCGACGTCGAGCCGGTCTACGTCCGCCTCAAGTCCCGGCCCGCCGCGGTCCGCGAGGACGCCGCGCGCTGGATCGACCCGGACGATCACCGGCTGGGCCTCTCCAAGGTCGCCGCGAGGCTTGTCGCCGCGGCCGGCGGCGCGGCCCGTTGACCGGGACGGCGTCAAGGGTCGCGTGCCTATGTGCGACCGACGAACAACGCAACCGGGCGTGTGCGCCGGTCACGGCGCACACGCCCGGCAGGCATGGTTCGGCAGTCGGCGCCGGAGGCGACGCTTGCCGGGCTCGAGCAGAGTGCATCGCCGCTCGAATGCAGCGGGGGACTCTCCCCACGGGCTCCTGGGGCCCTCCGTGGGGCGCGCGCCCGCGGGCGGTCTCTCCGTTGATTCCCGCGCGGCGCGTGCGGTAGCCTGAGGTCATGGTGGTCCTCCAACAGCGGCCCGGTCCGGCGGCCTTGGAGCTGCACATGGCCCCTGCCATCGACATGACCCGCGAGCAGTTCTTCCAGTTCTGCCAACTGAATCGCGACGTGCGGATCGAGCGCAACGCGGGAGGGGGCATCGCGGTGATGACGCCCGCCGGCGGGGAAACGGGGGCGCGGAACGGTTTCCTGGTCGCCGCCCTCCATCTCATCCGACCGTGGGTTCCGAACCCGCGCGGGGCGACGGGAGCAAGGGGCGCGACGGAGCGAAATGGGTGCATCGATGAGACGGGTGTTGAAGATCGCCGGCGTGGGGTGCCTCACCGTCTTGGTGGCGGGCGCGGCCCTGGTCGCGGTCAACTGGGACCGGATCACCTCCGTCGCCCGGGATTTCGCGGCGATGCTGGACGGGGTGGGAGACGCCCAGGCGCTGCAGTCGGTCGACGCGTTGCTCGACTTCATCGACGCCAACCGATCCCGCGTATCGCTGGTCGCCTATAGCCTGGACTATCCCGATTCGCCGATCCTGCTGAATCCGGACGTTCCGCGGTCGCTTGCCTCCACCGTCAAGATCCTGGTGCTCGCCGGCTACGCAGAGGCGGTCGACGAGGGCCGATGGTCGCCCGACGAGAGGGTGCCGCTCGCCGATGTCGAGGCCTTTTTCCTGCCCGGGACCGACGGCGGCGCGCATGACCGCGCGGTGGAGGTCTACGGGGAGCGCGGATGGCTCGACGTGTCGGGCGCCGTCTCCCTGCGGGACGTGGTCTGGGCGATGATGACGGTGAGCGACAACGCCGCCACCGACTACCTGCTGGATCGACTGGGGCGCGAGCGCGCCAGGGCACTCCCGGCCCGGCTCGGCCTCGGCGGCTCGGATGCGCCGCTGCCAATCGGCGGCGTCTTCCTGAGCTGGGCCGAGGCGGGCGACGAGCCCTTGGCGGACGCCGCCTGGGAGCTGTCGGATCGCCTGCGCGTCGATCCGGAGTTCCGGACGGACCGACAGGAGAACCCGATGACGAGCGACGTCTCGGTCCGCGACCAGGCGCGCTTGAGCGTCGCGCGCTCTACCAAGGGCACCGCGCGGGACTACGCCGGACTGATGCAGCGGATACAGCGCGGCGACCTGGTGTCGGACACCGCGTCGGCCACGATGCGCGAGTTCCTCGAATGGCCGATGGAGAACGAACCGATCCGGCGTGAGTTCACGTCATTCGGCACCAAGGGCGGCAGCCTGGCCGGCGTGTTGACCGAGGCCACCTACGCGGTGCCGCGAGATGCTGCGTCGGGCGGGGTCGCCGCCCTGTTCTTCGAGGAGCTGCCCCTCGCGGTATGGCTCAGGCTGGCCCAGGCGGAAGTGCGACAGGAGGTTGCCGGCACCGAGGACGGCCGGGTGCGCGTGACGGCCGAGGCCAGCGTGCAGGCGCCGACCATCCTGCACCAGGACCTTCTCCGGCGACTGCTGACGGACCCCGAGTTCTTCGAGAGCGTCCGGCGGCGACTCGATGCGCCGCCTCAAGTCGGTCAGGAGCCTGCGCCGTAGAACCGCGCCGCCTCCGGGAGGAGGCGCAGACTGGTTGGCGGCCGTCCGGAGGCGCCCGGGGTCGTTGATCGAGAACGGCTCACAGACTTGGCCGCGTCCTCGTCCTTCTATCGAATCGCTGAAGCGCCGACGTCCGCGCTATGGCCGCGAGGCCGCCACGGCTTGCGCCATCTCGCCCATCGAGAAGAACACGAAATCCGTCGACGGCATGGGCTCGACGCGCTCGGTGGCGCCCCAGCTTCCGCCCTCCGACAGCCGCTGGCGGTCGATCCAGGCGTTGGCGAGACCGAACCGGTTCGCCGGCGCGTGATCGTGGTGCAGGCTCTGCGCGGTGTGCAGCACGTCGGCCCGCGCCAGCCCCAGGTCCGACTTCAGGTGGGCCAGCATGTACTCGAAGTTGGCGTCCGCCGGCTTGTACGACCCGATGTCCTCGGCGGTGTAGACGGCGTCGAACTCGACCCCGAGCTTGCGGTTCGAGGCGGCGATGCCGTCGCGGTGCACGTTGGACAGGATGACGAGGCGGTAGTGCCGCTTGAGGACCCGCAGGGCGTCGGCGGTGTCCGGGAACGCCGGCCAGTGCGGCACGGAGGCGCCGAAGGCCGCGTCGAGGTCGTCGTCCGTCCGCAGGTCCAGGCTCTCGGCGATGCGCCGGTGCACGCGGGCGAGCAGCTCCGGATAGCGCAGGCCGGGGGTGGCCTGCTCCTGCCGGCTCTCGCACTGCGCGAAGGCGCGGAGGCCGGCGTCGCGGGTGACGCCGCGGCCCGGGTTGCGCATGATCACGGGCTGCAGCGCATCCCAGATGCCGCACTCCCAGTCGATCAGGGTGCCGTAGCAGTCGAACGTCAGCACACGGTAGTCGGTCAGTGCGGGCATTCGTGCGTCTCTCCTGATTCTCGGGCGGTCATCGTGGTCGCGCCGGTCACGCCCCAACGGTCGGTCGGGCTCGTTGCGCGTTCGTGTAGCAAGTCGTTCCGCATAAACTTGGTGACGGTCCATGCGCTCGGCATGGCCTACAGTGTACGCGTCCGGGGGCGGAGCAGGACGCCCGAGCCGGGTGGGGCGGTGCCGGCTCGAGTTCCTGACCCCCGAGGAGGAGCCGTCATGAAGCTGACCCCCGAGGAGATCGAACGGTTCGAGGAGCAGGGCTACCTGTTCTTCCCCTCGCGGTTCTCGGCCGACGAGGCGGCGGTGCTGCGGGCCGCCGCCGACGATGTCTACGCCCTCGACCGCCAGGAGGTGTGGCGCGAGTCGAGCGGCGTGGCGCGCACCGCGTTCGCGGCCCACACCTACAACGAGGCGTTCCGCCGCCTCGGGCGCCACCCGCGCCTCGTCGAGCCGGTGATGCAGCTCGTCGACGGCCCGGTCTACATGCACCAGTACAAGGTGAACGCCAAGGCCGCGTTCGACGGCGAGGTGTGGCAGTGGCACCAGGACTTCGGCACGTGGCACCGCGACGACGAGATGCCCGAGCCGCGGGCCATGAACATCGCGGTGTTCCTGGACGAGGTGACCGCCGCCAACGGGCCGCTGCTGTTCCTGCCGGGGAGCCACCGGCAGGGGGTGTTCGAGGCCGGCCACGATCTGGAGACGACGAGCTACCCGCTGTGGACCCTGGACCGCGCCACCGTCACCCGCCTCGCCGAGCGGGGCGGCTGCGTGGCCCCGACCGGACCCCCGGGCAGCATCATCGTCTTCGCCTCGACCCTGGTGCACGCGAGCCCGCCGAACATCAGCCCGTTCGGCCGCAGCATCGTCTACCTCTCGCTGTGCCACGTCGACAACCACATCCGCCGGTTCAAGCGCGCGGCGTGGATCGCCCACCGCGACTTCGCGCCCATCGAGCCGCTGGCCGACGACTGTCTCGCCGAGCTCGTGCGCGCGAGCGCGGCGGTCTGAGCGGGGGGCGCGATGTACCTCTGGGACGAGTTGCGCGCGCGCGCCGACGCCGGCCGGCCGGTGCGGGTGGGCCTGATCGGCGCCGGCAAGTTCGGCTCGATGTTCCTGAGCCAGGTCCCGTCGACGGCCGGCCTGGAGTTGCGCGCAATCGCGGACCTCGATCCGGATCGTGCGCGCGCCGCGTGCCGCGCGGTCGGCTGGAGCGACGCGCGCATCGCCGGGACGCGGTTCACGGACGACGCGATAGAGATGGTGCGCGACGACGCCGTCGACGTCGTGGTCGAGGCGACCGGCGACCCCGCCGCGGGCATCGCGCACGCGCGCGCGGCCTGCGCGGCGGGGCGGCACGTCGTGATGGTGAACGTCGAGGCCGACGTGCTGGCGGGGCCCCTGCTGGCGGCCGAGGCGCGCGCGGCCGGCGTCGTCTACACGATGGCCTACGGCGATCAGCCCGCCCTGACCTGCGAGCTCGTGGAGTGGGCGCGCGCGTGCGGCTTCGACGTGGTGGCGGCGGGGAAGGGCACCAAGTACCTGCCGTCGTACCACGCCTCGACGCCGGACACGGTGTGGGACCACTACGGGCTCACCGCCGATGAGGCGCGGGCGGCGGGCATGAACAGCCGCATGTTCAACTCGTTCCTCGACGGGACGAAGTCGGCCATCGAGATGGCCGCCATCGCCAACGCCACCGGCCTCGCGCCCGCACCCGACGGCCTGCGGTTCCCGCCCTGCGGCCGGGACGACCTCGCGCACGTGCTGCGGCCCGCCGAGGCCGGGGGCCAGCTCCACCACAAGGGGCAGGTCGAGGTGGTGTCGTCGCTCGAGCGCGACGGCCGCCCCGTGCCCGGCGACCTGCGCTGGGGCGTCTACGTCGTCGTCGAGGCGCCCAACGACTACACCGCGGGCTGCTTCCGGCAGTACGGTATGAACACCGACGCCTCGGGCCGGTACTCGGCCATGTACAAGCCGTTCCACCTCATCGGGCTCGAGCTGAACGTGTCGGTCCTCGCGGCGGGGCTGCTCGGGAAGCCGACCGGCGCCGCGCGCGACTTCGTCGGCGACGTCGCGGCGACCGCGAAGCGCGATCTCGCGGCGGGGGAGACGCTCGACGGCGAGGGCGGGTTCACCGTCTACGGGAAGTTGCTCCCGGCCGGGGCGTCCCTCGACCGCGGGGCGTTGCCGATCGGCCTCGCCCACGGGGTGACCCTGAAGCGGGCCATCGGCGCGGGCGAGGTCGTCGGGTGGGATGACGTGGAGATCGGTCCCAACGTCATGGCCGTCGAGGTGCGGCGTGAGATGGAGGCTCGCTTCGCGGACCGGAGCGGTACATAGGTCGCGACGCAGCCTGCAGGCCCACAGTCGACCGCCGCTTCACGCCGTCACCACGAACGCTCCACGCCGTCGCCACGGACGCCGCACGTGCGAGTTGCACGACTCTCCGACCCCGTCACGATGTCACCACGAACGCTTCACTCCGTCACCACGAACGTGACGTCCTCGTAGGTCGCCAGCCCGCCGTCGTGGGCGATGCACCGCAGCACGTAGGTGCCGGGCTCGGTGAAGGTCGCCTGCACCACCCACTCGTTGTCCGGGGGCGGATCGGGCGTCTCCCAGCCCGCGCCCCACGGCGAGTTCGAGTTCGCGCGCGTGTCCTCCCACACCTTGGTCTGCACCGGATCGAAGGTCACCGGCATCGCCCCCCGGTAGACGAACCAGGAGAGCCGGAGGCCCGTGGCGGCGATCGGCGTCAGGCTCGTCGGCCGGCCCGGGTCCACGGGGCGCATCCCCCGGCGTCTCGGCAGCTCGTCCTCGTCGTGCGCGACCGCGGTCAGCGTGACCGGCGTGTTCGCCTTCACGGTCCGCGTCGACTCGCCGTGCACCTCGAGCGCCGGGGCCACGTTCTTGAACAGCTCGCCGGAGACGCCGGCCCCGTTGTTCGCCATGCGGACGTTGTCGTCCATGTAGTAGTCGGGCTTCAGGGTGCCGTAGGCGCGCTTCGTCTCGCCGTGGCTGGTGAGCGTCCACACCAGCTCCTTGGCCCCGAAGTCGGCCGGGACCCGGATGCGGAAGAGGAACCGGTTCCGCCGCGGCAGGAACCACGTCGGCTGCCCCTGGTCGGGTCCCGCGGGCTCGATGTTGTTGTCGGGGCCGATGGGGATGTGCAGCTCCTCCTCCCAGTTCCGGTTCATCGTCCCGAACACCAGGTTGAACGAGCCGTCCGGGTTCTGCTCCCAGCCCTCGTAGGCCGGCACCACTTCCTGGCCGAAGTCGTAGGCGCGCCGGGCACCCTGTGCGCCGGCGTCGTGCACGGCGAGGGCGACGAGAAGCCCGGCGAGGAGTACGGCCGTCGCCGAAAGCGCCCTGCTGCCCCCGGCCGGGGCTCGCACCGGCCCGCCGAGCGGACCACCGCGTATCGGGCGGTCTTCGAGAGTCCCGCCGCCGTCCGCGGCTCTCACCGTCCCGCGGAGCGGATCGCCGCGCATCGGGCGGTCTTCGAGAGTCCCGCCGCGCCCGGCCGCGGCTCTCACTGTCCGCCTCCGGCGTTGTCGGCCGGCGCCAGCTTCAGCGTTCCGCAGAGCGGGCAGCCGAGGATGACCTCGCCGTCGGCGAGCCCGAGGGCCTCGCGCCGCTTCGCCATCTCGGCCGCGAACTCCTCGTCGGTCAGGTAGACCCCGCGCATCAGGTTGATGAACATCTGGTCGACCGAGCGGTGTCCGCCGCCCGACCAGTTGCGCGGATCGGGCACGTTGGGGTTCGACGGCGAGTTGTTGAAGTAGCCGGTCATCCGGAGGATGGCGCCTTTCGGCAGCAGCGGCGCCGCGTCGTCGGCGTAGTTGTAGACCCGCACCCAACTGTGGTCGTAGCCGGCGCAGTTCAGGGTCTGGACGTTGTGCCCCCAGATGGCGTCGAGGCACATCCGCACGCCGGGCGCGTGCATGTGGGGCTCGAAGATGGTGATCAGCGTGTTCTCGGGGAGGGTGAAGTACGCCTCGGCCTGCTGGTCGGGGTCCATCGCCTCGATGTCGAGGTCGACGCCGTTGCCGAACGACATCCGCACCCACTTGCGGGTCGGCTCGTAGCCGCGGGGATGGAACTTGAACCCGACGTCGAGGTGGGCCCGCGTGTCCGCGCCGTTCGCGTGCAGGTGCATCGAGTTGAACTGCAGATTCGACCCCGCCTTCATGATCTTGCCCGCCTCGGGATCGAAGACGTCGGCGTTGCGCCCGACCTCGTGGGTCGGCCAGCGGCGCTGCGCGGCCAGCGGATCGTCCTCGTTCTCATCGGGGTTCGGGTCGGTGACGCCGAGGGTGGCGTGGTGCACCACGAAGAGGCCGCCGACGGTGTTGCGGGCCTCGCCCACGCTCGACTCGGTGACCTCCTTGTACTCCATCGCGGCGACGTAGCGGTCCTCGGTCAGCCCCGTCGGCACCTCGCCGATCGAGCCCCACCAGTCGGGGGCGTCGCCCGCCACCTCGAAGCTCGGCGACGACACGATCAGGTCGGGCTGCCCGATCTCCCACTGGTCGACGTCGATGAACGGCACCGGCGGGGGCAGGTCGGCGGGGTTGCCCCGGGGGGCGCCGTTGTCGGCCCACCGCGCGATCAGGGCGACCTCCTCGTCGCTCAGCGACGGGTCGTCCTTGAACCGCTGGATGCCGATGTCCTTCTCGATGTACCACGGGGGCATCACCCCCGGCTTGTCGCGCAGCCCCGTGCGCAGCTTGATGGCGCGGGCCCAGGGCCGCACCTCCTCGTAGTCGATGAGCGACATCGGCGCCAGCGAGTTGGGCTGATGGCACTTCTGACAGCTCCGCTGGAGGATGGGGGCGATGTCGCGCGTGAACGTGACCTCGCCGGTGGCCGCGGCCTGCGCGGCCGCCGGGGCGGGCATCGCGGCGAGGGCCGCGACCGCCGTGGTGAGCACGATCTGCCAGGGGAACGTCCGCCGCCGGTTTCGCGTCGTCGTCATCCGGGGCCTCCTCGGTGCGAACGCGGTTTTTCGGCCGGGGCCGGAACCCCATTCTAGGAGCCTGAACGGCAAACCGCAACGGGGCGCTCGTCTGGACCGTGCCGGGGCACGCCTGCCGCGACGGGCGAGGAGGCGGACCTGGTGGTGGAGGCGGCCTGCTCTCATGCCTGCGCCGAGGTGTTACCATGCCTGCATACGCGTCATGCAGTACACGATTCGAGCCGTTCCGGACGAGATCGACCGCGCCCTTCGGCAGCGGGCCAAGCGGGAATCGAAGAGTCTCAACGCGGTCGTCATCGATGCGCTGGCCCGCGGGCTGGCCCTCGACGCCGCCGCCAGGCACACCGACCTCGACCACCTGGCCGGCACGTGGGAGGAAGACCCGGACTTCGACCGCGCCGTCGCCGAGTTCGAGCGCATCGACGACGAGTCGTGGACCTGACCGTCGCCCTCGACACACACGCCTACAGCGACTTCATGCGCGGAGTCGCCGAACGGGTCGAGCTCGTTCGAACCGTGCCGGCCATCGTCCTGCCGCTCATCGTGCTGGCCGAGTTGCGGGCCGGATTCGCGGCCGGCGACCGGGAATCGGCGAACGCGGCCAACCTGCAACGGTTCCTCGCCAGCCCCCGCGTGTCGGTGCTCGCGCCCGACGAACAGACGACCCACCACTACGCACGGGTTGCACCGGCAGCTTCGCCGCGACGGCCGCCCGATACCGACGAACGACCTCCGGATCGCCGCCCTCGCGGTCCAGCACGACCTGGTGCTCTGCACCGCCGACCGCCACTTCCGGTGGATTCCGCAGTTGGTCGTCTGCTGAGCACCCCGCCCCGGCCGCTCCATTGGCGTGGATGGCGACGAGCGAGCAGCCGGCGGTCCTGACCTGCTGCAGGTTCGCGCCCGCACCGAGCTGCTCGACGCCGGGGCCGCGGTGATCGAACCGCCCGACCGACTATCATCGTGACGGGTGACGGTGCCTCGCGCGACGAGGATCGCGGGACCAGGAACCGTTTCGATGGCTTGATCCGATTGGCGGAGGACATCTCGGGCTCGGTCCGGGTCGCGGACCGCGACCGACCACGGAGCGGCACCAAGGAGGGACAAGTGGGAACCAAGAGACGACCGAGTCCGGCCGCCGTCGTCGCGCTGGCGGGCGTCATCGCGGTGCCATTGCTCGGGCAGACCGTCGGCTCTCCCGGCTTCCAGCCGGGCTCGGCGCCGGCCGCCGGCGGACAGCGGGTGACGCGGGCGGACGTCGAGCGGTGGAAGCAGGAGCTGACGAACTGGGGCCGGTGGGGCGCCGAGGACGAGCGGGGCACCCTGAACCTCATCACGCCGGCGAAGCGCAGGCAGGCCGCCGCCCTCGTGCGGGAGGGCATCTCCGTCTCGCTCGCGCGCGACGCCGAGACCGAGGCGACCATCGACGGCCCGCGGCCGTATCAGGTCACCCCGCTCGGGATCACCGCCGACGAGATCCGGGTCTCGTACCACGGGTTCATCCACACCCACCTCGACTTCCTGAACCACAACTTCATCGGCGACGGCGTGACCTACAACGGCTACCGGCCCGATCCCGCCGAGGTCGCGGCGCGGGGCGGCCACGCCAGGAACACCGTGCACAACGCCAAGTCGGGCATCGTCACCCGGGGCGTGCTGATCGACATGGCGCGGTTCCGGAACGTGCCCTACCTGGAGCCCGGCACGCCGATCCGCGTCGAGGACATCGAGGCCTGGGAGGCGGCGACGGGGGTGACCGTCTCCGCCGGCGACGTGGTGGTCATCCGCACCGGCCGCTGGGCCCGGCGCGCCGAGGTCGGTCCCTGGGACGTGGCCAACGCGGCGGCCGGGCTGCACGCGTCGGTCATCCCGTGGCTGAGGGAGCGGGACATCGCGATACTGGGCGGCGAGGCGGCCCAGGACATGGCGCCGGCCGACGCGGACCCGGCCGTCATGGTGGCGGACGACCTCGGTCCCCGCCCGCTCCACCGCTTCGCGCTCATCTACCTGGGGATGCCGCTGTTCGACAACCTGGACCTCGAGGCCGTGGGCGAGGTGGCCGCCTCGCTGGACCGCTACGAGTTCCTGCTGACGGCAGCGCCGCTGCCCACGCGCGGCACCGGGTCGCCGATCAACCCGATCGCCACATTCTGATTCGTCGGCTCGGCACGTTGCAGCGAGACGCGTCGCGAGAATCAGGCAGGTGGAAGGGTGCGCGGAGTGAGGGCGTCGACGGCCTTCGTCCAGCCGTCCATCGCGCCCTCCAGCTTCGCCATTCGTTCGCGGAGATCCGCCATGTCGCGGTGCAGGCTGAAGTGAGACGCGACAACCGTCGCGCCGACCGTCAGAACAGCTACACCAACGCCGATGGTGGCCCAGAACTCGGGGGTCATGGTTCAGGACTTGCCCTGTGTGACAGCGAGCACGCGCGCAAGGTCCTTGTCCACCATGCTCGGAACAGCTCGGTGACAGTAATCACGGCGAGTGCCATGCCGTTGTCGATTCGCTGGCATCATGCGAAACGTAGCACGATTCGAGCGTCCGCGGTAATCTCTGCCAGCGTCAACGGTCCTCGTTCCCGCCATTGGCATCGGTGACGATCCGGCGCTCGTCGGCGGGCGGCGCGGGCAGGGCCGGGGGATCCTCCCGGATCCGCCGCAGGAGCTCCGCGACGGCGGCGTCGAGCTGCGGGTCGTTTCCCTTGGCCAGCTCGCCGGGGTGGTCCGTCACCGGGATGTCCGGCTCGACCCCGTGACCCTCCGCGAACCACTGGCCGTCGTTCCGGTAGAGCCGCCCGGGCGGGGCCGTATAGAAGCCGCCGTCGATGAGCTGGTGTCCCGAGGCGGGGCCGATCAAGCCGCCCCAGGTGCGCTCGCCCACGAGGACGCCCGCGTCCATCTCGCGGAAGAACCACGGGAACGCGTCGCCGCCCGAACCGGCCTGGCCGTTGATGAGCATGGCCTTGTGGCCGCGGTGGGTGATGGTGGGGTGACGCGCGGTCGCCCCGTGCCGGAAGTAGATGTGGCCGACGGTCTCCCGGTTCATCAGCTCGACGAAGCGGTCGGGCAACTGGCCGCCGCCGTTCCACCGCTCGTCGATGATCAGCCCGTCCCTGGCGTGCTGGTGGTTGAACTGCCGCACCAGCTCGGTCTGGCCGGGGACCGCCGTGTTCGGGACGTACACGTAGCCGATACGGCCGCCCGACGCTTCGTCGACACGCAGGCGGTTCCGCTCGATCCAGTCGCGCATGCGGAGCGTCGCCTCGCTCCTCAACGTCGTCACGACGGCCTCGCGGGCGCCGTCGGCCGTCGGCTGGTCGTTCACGGTGAGGAGGACGGTCTCGCCCGCCAGCCCCTCGAAGGCCGAGTGCGGGTCGCGGGCCGGGTCGAGGGGGTTCCCGTTGACGGCGAGCACGTAGTCCCCTTCGTCGACGTCGACGCCGGGCTCGTCGAGGGGAGACCGCTGCTCGATGTCCCAGGGCGCGCCCCGCACGATGCGGGCGATGCGGTAGGCATCGTTCTCCAGCGACCAGTCGACGCCGAGCAGGCCGACGCCGCGCCGGCGCGGCGTCTCGGTGTCGCCGCCGCCGACGTAGGTGTGCGACGCGTTGACCTCGCCGATGAGCTCGCCGATCAGGAAGTTGACGTCCCAGCGCGTGACGGCCTGGTCGAGCAGGCCGCCGTACTGCGCCCGGAGTCCGTGCCAGTCGAGGCCGTGGAGGTCGTCGTCGTAGAAGTAGTCCCGATAGGTGCGCCACACCTCGTCGAACATCTGCCGCCACTCGGCCGACGGATCGAGGGTCATCGTCAGCGCGTTGGTGGCCAGGCGGTTCTCCAGCGACTGCCCCGGTGCGACGTCGACGATCGCCCACGAGCGCTGGTTCGACACGAGCAGCTTCCTGCCGTCCGCCGAGATCTCGAAGCTGTCGCCGTCGGGCAGGATGGTCTGCTCCTCCCGTTCCTCGAGGTCCCAGGCGACGATGGGGCTCGGCTGATCGTCGGCGCCGCCGGCGTGCGGCCTCCGGTGGAAGACGACCTTGCCGTCGACCGCCCGCAGGCGGCCGAAGTTCCCGGCCTCGACCGGCAGCATCACGGCGCGGCTCTCGAAGCCGTCGACGTCGATGTCGAGCGGCGCCGTCCCGGCGTCGTCCTCGCCGTCCGACCCGGGCCCGGCGTCGTCCCCTTCCCCGGCCGCCTCTTCGTCGGGCGCGTCCTCGTCGTCGTCCTCCGCCACGGGCTCCTCGTCGTTGCGGGGCGCGAGGGGGGACGGCACGTCGTCGCGCAGGGTCGCGGCCACGATGTTCGTGGCGTTCGGGTAGACCCAGGTGGCGTCGAGATCGGAATAGACCGGCGCGAGGGTCCGGTTCGAGTAGTAGTAGAGGTGCTTTCCGGCCGGGTCGAAGACGGGCCGGAAGTCGTTGTAGTAGCCGGAGGTCACCTGGAACCGCTCTCCCGCCTCGGTATCGAAGAGGAAGACGGCGCTGTTGGTGGTCTCGAGGCCCCGGGACCAGGCGATCCAGCGGCTGTCGTGCGACCAGCTCAGCTCGAAGCCGGCCAGCGCGTTATGGAGCATGTGCAGCCCGCGGTCGACCTCGGTCAGTATCTCGGTCTCGCGGTCGAAGACGTGGATGCGCTGCGTGTGGTCGATGAAGGCGAGCTTGGTGCTGTCGGGGGCCCAGAACGGCCGGTAGCGGAACCCCGGCCCGAGCGCGGTCACGACCTGCGGCTCGCCGCTGCCGTCGGCCCGGTGCAGCGTGAGCTCGTACTCGCCCCCGCTGTCGCTCCACGAGGCGATCCACCGGCCGTCCGGCGACCAGGCGGGGAATCGATCCGCCGCGCCGGACGAGTGCGTCAGGTTGCGCACGGCGCCGTGCCGGGCGGGTACCGTGAAGATCTCGCCCCGCGCCTCGAACACCGCGCGCTGCCCGGTGGGCGAGATCCCCGCCGAGGTGATGCGGTTCGCCACGTCCGCGGTGCGCGGGACGAGGGCGGCCAGATCGGTCACCACGTCGACCGCCACCGCCGAGACCCGCTCCGTGGTCAGGTCCATGCGAAAGAGCCGCCCCCCGGCCTGGAAGACGAGGTCCGACGGCCCGATGGCGGGGAACGTGATGTCGAAGTCGGTGAAGGTGGTCACCTGCCGGTTCGCGCCGGTCGTCAGGTCGTGGGCCCAGATGTTGTACCGCTGGGCCGGCCCGCGATCGGAGAGGAAGTACAGCGTGTCGTCGTGCCACATCGGCTGGGCGTCGTTGGCGGGGCTGTCGCTGACGTTCTCGGCGTCGAGCGTCTCGAGATCGAGGAGCCAGATCTCGGGCGCGGCCCCGCCCCGGTAGCGCTTCCACGTCCGGAACCCGCGGGTCTCCGGGGTGTAGGCGATGCGCCGCCCGTCGGGCGACAGCGTGCCGAACTCCCCGTACGGCACGGCGAGCCGCTCGGGCTGACCGCCCTCGATCGCGACGCGGTAGATCTGCCGGAAGGCGGGCAGCCCGCTGCGCCGGTTGGAGGCGAGGAGGACGCCGCGGCCGTCCGGCGTCCAGTCGAGGACCCGGTCGTCGCCCGGATGGTGCGTGATGCGGAACGGCGCCCCGCCCAGGGTCGGCACGACGTAGACGTCGGTGTTGCCGTTGTAGTTGCCGCTGAAGGCGATCTGCGCGCCGTCGGGCGAGAACCGCGGGAAGGACTCTTCCCCGGGCGGCGAGCTGAGCTTGCGGGCCGGTCCGCCCTCCTTGGCCACCACCCAGATGTCGCCGGCGTAGACGAAGGCGATCTGCGTCTCCGAGACGTCGGGATAGCGCAGCATCCGGGCGTCGATCTGGGCCCGGGTCGTCGTTGCGCCCAGCAAGACCAGCAGCGTCAGCGTAGCGGTGAAGTAGCGCATCTCTTCCCCCGGGACGTTTGGACCCCGCGCCCCCCGTTTCGTTCCTGCTCCGTGCCCGGTTGGACGTGCGGGCGACCCGCTTCGTTCATCTCTTGGCGCCGCCGCCGAGCGGGCGGTCGCGGACCCGGTTCGACGGTGACCTGGAAGCCGGGTGGTTCGGGCGGGGCGTACTCCGTTGCGGCTGGATTCAGCAGAACGCGGTGGGTCCGACGAGGCCGGCGGCGGCTGCCTGCGGCGGCACCCGAAAGCCGTCGGTGCACCGGACCGCGCGCATCGTGGGCGTGCGGTCCAGCGCGTCGGCCCCGACGGGCGCGGCGCGCAGCTTGAGGTGCGCGAAGAGGCGCCGCCGGGTCGGAAGCGGCCGGAGGCTGCCGTCGGGGCCGTCGGTCGCCGCCGGCAGCAGCTTCAGGCTGACGGCGCCGCGCACGTTGCCGCCGATGGCGAGAATCCGGCGGTGGGAGGGCTCCAGCTTCACGACGATGTCGCAGTGGGTCCGGGCGCCGACGCCCAGTTGGCGCCGCCGCTCGGCGATGGACCGGTAGGCGGGCCGGCGCGCGCTGCACAGCAGGTCGCCCGGCTCGACCGGCGCCTCGCCGACGTCGTACGCCGCGAACGCCGCGGCCGGCGCGTCGGCGCCGCGCGCACGGATGGCCTGGTCGATGTAGACGTGATGCGCCACCGCGCGCTGGAAGAGAGAGGACTCGCCGAGGCCGGCCTCGCACATGACCCACGACACGAAGGCGGCCGACCACGGGTAACGCCAGCGCGAGCCGACGCCGCGCGGCCCGCGCCAGCGGTCGTTCTGGGCGCCGATGATCCAGCCGCCCTGCGGCGTGACCGTCCAGTAGCCGGCGATGGAGGCGGCCACGCGGGCCGACTCGGCCCGGCCCGGCCGCCGCCAGCGGCGCCGGCGCGACTGGCCGGCGCCGGGCTCCTCGAGCGTCTGGTCCACGACGATGAACCCGAAGAACGCCCACTCCTGCACCGACAGGTCGACGATGCGCCGCCGGATCTCGTTCATCGGGGCCGTGCCGCACGACGTCCGGCCGACCTTCATGGCGCCTGGTTCTCCGGTGACGCGCTCCGACGGCGCCACCGCGTCGAGGACGTCGGGCGGCAGGCGGTCGAACGCGGCCTGCTGCGCGCCGGCGGTCGCGGCGAACGTGAGAACGAGCACGACGATGAGCGGCTTCGTGGGCATCGGACTCTCCGGTTCCGTTGCGGGTCCGTCGCGGAGACCGGCGATTCTATCAGCAGGAGCCGCGAGTCGACGCCGATCGAGTCACCTCGGCCAACGACTCGTCCCGGGCACGCGCCTTCTCGCGCGTTGGCGTCATCGGCCCACAGGCCCGAAGTCCGGCGGCGGCCGGCGGTGCTTCGTGGCCGCCTCGTAGGCCGACGCGACGCGCAGGACGATCGGCTCGTCGCCGGGTCCCGCCCAGAACGAGATGCCGACCGGGAGCGCGGCGTCGAGCTCCGTCCGGCGGCTGCCCGTGACGTTGTCGTAGCCGTCCCGGTCGTCGTTCAGCACGTACTCGGGGTCGTAGACGATCCGGTTGAAGCCGGCCGGCACCGTGATCTCCGGAATGCCGAGGTTGGCGCTCGTGGGAAACCGGCCGGTCGGACGGTCGTTGACCGACGGTTCCCCCGCGTAGCCGATGCGCACCGGGGGCACCGTGATCGTCGGGTTGACGAGCACGTCGAGATCGTTCCGGTGCAGCACGTTGAGGAGGACGAGCCGCATGACCTCGCGCATCTTCACGCGCCGGGTGATGCCCGCCGAGCGGATGTTGCGGGCGTTCTCCCAGTTGCGCATCGCCACCGCGCGGCGTTCGCTGTAGTACTTCGAGTTGGCGTTCAGGCTCGCCCAGTCGGTCACCGCGGCGTCACCGCGGCGCATCAGGTACTGGGCGAGGTGGAAGCTGAGGCTCAGGGTGCGCGGCGAGCGGTTGATGCTGCGGAGGTTCAGGTCGGGCGACAGCGGCGCGGCGCCCTCGGCCGCCCTCACGAGATAGTCGCGGCTGGTCACGTCGTGACCCGGCACCGCGAACCGGTAGCCGCCGCCGGCGTCCCTGGCCTGGATGTACTCCGGCATGTGGACGGGGAGGATCTCGGCTATCGCCCGGTGGAAGTCGTACGTCATGTTCGGGATCGACGGGTCGTCCGGATATTCGGGGTCGGACGACTCCACGATCTCGGCGCCGAGCTCGTCGCGCAGCACGCGCAGGATCTGCCCGTTGACGAGATCGCTCGCCGCGGCGTCGTTGGCGGTGTGCTTCACCATGTACTCGCGCACCACCCCGATGCGCATGCCGGCGAGCGGTTTGGAGCCGGTGGCCTCGGCGTCGACGACGAAGCTCGCGTAGGGCGCCTCGGGGAGCAGCGCGCGCGGCAACGCCGCGTAGATGTCGCGCGGATCGTGGAAGCCGCGGTCGGGGTTCGCGAGCGCGTCGAGCACGCGGGCCGCGTCCTCGACGGTGCGGCAGTTGATGCCTCCCCGGTCGAGGTAGGGCTCGACGCCGGTCGATCCGCCATAGGGCACGAGTCCCTTCGTCGTCACGAAGCCGACGACGCCGTTTCGCCACGCCGGCTGCCGGCACGAGCCGCCGGTCTCCTCGCAGATCGAGCATGTGGCGAGGTTCGCGCCGACGGATACCGCCGACCCCGAGCTGGAGCCGCCGGGCTCGCGCGCCGTGTCGTAGACGTTGCACGACGGGCCGGCCCAACTGCTGCGGGCGACGCCCGCGCCGTACGTCCGCGAGCGGGCAATGGCGCCGCCGGGATCGCCGCCGCCGGCGTTGTACTCCGAGAGATTGGCCTTGGCGTAGACGATGGCCCCCTTGGCGCGCAGCTCGGCGACGACCGTCGCGTCCCGCGGCGCGGCGTCCATCGCGTAGGCGGTGTCGGCCCCGCTCGTCGAACGCATGTCGGTGGTGTCGAAGACGTCCTTGAACGAGATCGCCGCGCAGTACAACGGCAACCGCTCGAGGTCGGGGTTCGTGCCGTACAGCGCGTCGAGCTCGGCCGCCCGCTCGAGCGCGTCGGGCTGTCGCCGGAACGCCTCGCAAGCGGCGGGGCAGTGCGCGGGCAGGTCGCCGTCCGACGGGTGCGCGTCGCACCCGGCCTTGCAGGTGACCGATCGCTCGCCGCGCAGGTTCAGCGTGCTCAGCGCGTTGAGCTGGCCCGCGTCCGCCATGCCGACGACCATGCCGTACTGCTGCTGGACGCTGGGGTCGGACCGCGTGGGCTCCATCCGGCCGAACTCGATCGGCCGCCCCCGGTAGTCGTCGTAGTCCGGCAGAATCTCGCGTACCGGCACGGTGGTGGCGGGGAACTCGACGGGGGCGCCGGCCCGCACCGCGCCCCGGCCCGGCGCGACCGGTCCGCCGTCCGCGGTGACGAGCCGCGTGCAGATGCCGTTGTAGGCCCTCGCCCGCTCGACGTAGGCCTCGACCACCTGCACGCAGGTCGTCTCGCCCTGCCGGATTGCGCGCTGGATGTCGCCGATGGTGGCTTCCTCGATCTGGAAACCCTGGGCCAGCGCGATGGTCGCACTCATCGCCGATGCGCTCGCGAGCGCCGCGATCGGGGCGACCATGCGTTCCATGCCGTGTCTCAGGCCCGACAGCGTCGTCATCATCTGCTCCTGGCTGACTGCGTGGAGGCGATCATCATAGCGTCAGGCTCCCGTGGCGGCAGAGCCGTGGCGGCAGACGTGCGGGCAGTCTTGTCACGCGGTTCTGACCGCGTGATTGAAGCGGCCCGAGACAGGTTGTTGACACCCATCCTGCAATGGTCGATAACATGTCTATAGGACGTGCGCTTGCCGGGGAAGGACCTACCATTGCTTGACACGCTTGCCGCCGCCCGCCGCCTGACCGATGCCGGTATCAAGCCGGAGCACGCCGACGCCATCGTTGACGCCGTGCGCCAAGCCGCCACCGCGCCGACCGACATGGCCACCAAGGCGGACCTCGCGGCCCTCGAGGCTCGCCTGACGTGGCGCTTCGCGGGAGCCATGCTGGCGCAGACAGGCGTGATCCTCGCCGCCATGATCGGCGCGGCCGTCGCCATCCTTCGGATGCTCGGTTCGTAGCACGTCAGAAGCGGAACTGCCGGGTGACCTTCACCACGAAGGCGCGGTTCTCGAGCATGGGGAAGCCGCGGCTCAGCCACGTGTCCCGCTGGTCGTTGTACACGACGAACAGCTCGCTGCCCGGCTGGTACTCCCAGCGCAGGCGCACGTTGGTGCTCAGCACGTTGTCGACCGAGTTGTGCTGCAGCAGCGCGCTCGCGAACATGCGCGGCGTGAAGGTGTAGGTGAGGCGCGTCGTCGTCACCCGCGCCGTGAACGCCCCCTGCGGCAGGGTGATGCGGTTCAGCGACACGCTCGGCTCGACCGCGAACTGCCGCGTCACCTCGATGCGGCCGCGCGAGTAGCCGACGGCGGTGATGTCGCCGTCGAAGAACTCGCCGTGCTGGACCCACAGGTTGCCCGCCACCCGGCGCTGCGGCCCCATGCGGTAGGACACCTGGAAGTCGGTGAACTCGTAGCCGCCGACGGGCAGGGTCATGGCGCCGGCGAGCTCGAAGGGGTCGGTCAGCAGCTCGTAGTCCTGCTGGATGTCCGCGCTCAGGCTGTCGCTGTTCTCGAACGAGGTCTGGAAACGGCCCGAGAGGATGCGGCTCTCGATTTGCCCGGCCCCGTTCGTGATGTAGTCGAGGCTGCCGGCCCACGTGAACTGGCGCACCGCCTCGATGCCCTCGGGTCGCGGACTGAACTGCCCGTGGACGTAGCTGCGCCGGAAGTCGTGGCGTCGCATGAAGCCGATCTCGGGGTTGAAGTTCCCGCCGACCTGCAGGTGGTCGACGAGGAGGCCGTAGAGGTCGCCCTCGTACGAGAACGCGGCCTGGTAGCTCTCGTCGTCTCCTTCGAGGCCCGGCGTCCTCGTCTGAGCGTAGTAGCCGTAGAGGTTGACGTTGTCGTAGAACGAGAACGACCCGTCGAGGCCGTAGGCCTGGTTCGCGCCGTCGCCGTTCAGCGAGACCGACCGGTTGGTGAACATCGCGCCGACGCGGCTCCGGCGCAGGATGTCGCGCTTGATGCGGAGCACGCTGAAGTTCGTGCCGGCGGCGCCGGTGGGCGACGCGGCGCCGGTGGACACGTCGTCGGTCTGGATGTTGATGGCCCCGACGCTGAAGTCGCCCACCTTGCCGGTCAGCCGTCCGCCGCCGAGGATGGGCACGGTCCGCCCCGTCGCGTCGAGGCCGATGCGCCGGCTGAAGAAGAGGGTCGGCGCGTCCCCGGGCGGGAACACCCCCGGCGCCGCGTTGAGGCTGCCCCGCGCGGACCCGCCGAAGCCGCCGAAGCCGCCCACCCGCGCGAAGTCGAAGATGCCCTGGCTCTCCAGGAAGAACTCGCGCTTCTCGGGGAAGAACAGGCTGAACCGGGTCAGGTTGATCTGCTGCTCGTCCACCTCGACCTGCGCAAAGTCGGTGTTCAGGGTGAAGTCGGCGGTCAGGTTCTCGGTCAGCCCGTACTTGAGGTCGACGCCGCCGTTCCCGTCGCCGGCGTTCGAGATCGGCGGTGCGACGGTCCGGTCGGTGTTGAGCGAGCCGATGGCGTAGGGCTTGATCTCGAACGTGCGGCTGTCCGCGGGCACCTCCAGGCCGACGAGGGTGCCCGCGACCGACAGCCGGAACTGCCCCGGCCCGGCCGAGATCGGCACCGCCGTCAGGTACGCCTCCTCGTAGTTCGACCGGATGTCGCGGCCGAGCTGGATGCCCCACACCTGGTCGGCGCCGGGCCGGAAGCGTAGCGACTGGAAGGGAATCTCCATCTCGACCGTCCAGCCGCCGTCGAAGCGGCCGGTGCGCACGTCCCACACGGGGTTCCAGTCGGGGTTGGGGTTGCCCTCGTCGGTGATCTGCTGGTCGCTGAACCCCCCGATGGGGTTGACCCGGAACGAGAAGCCGTTCCGGCGGTCGTAGAAGGTGTCGAAGACGACGATGTACCCGTCGTTGTTGATGAGCTGGAACGAGTCGCGCTGCATCTCGTTGGCGACCCACGCCGACTCCGGGACCGACTCGTACACGCGGGCCCCGACGTAGATCGACTCGTCGTCGAAGAAGATCCAGTTCTCGGTCGCCTCCGTGGCCGGCGCCCCCTCGTCGGGGGCCTGCTGGATGAAGCCGCCGAACGGCTCGACGGCGGCGTACATCGGCTCGTCGAGCACGCCGTCGAGCCGCCAGGGCCCCTCGAGGCGGACGGCGCGCACCGTCGCCCCGCCGGCCGCGTCGCGGGTGATGGTGGCCGGCGGGACCGGGGCGGGCGGACCGTCGATGGCGCCGGTCTGCGGGGCGAGGGCCTGCTGCTGCGCGGCCGCCGCGCGTGGCGTCGTCGCGAGGAGCAGGGCGCACGTCACGAGCGCGGCGAGCCGCGCCATCGACCGGGCGTTCATCGCGCCGCCGGCTCGACGACGCCAGCCCGCCAATGGTCGCCTGACGGCTCCGCTCGGCGCCCAACCGACCCTGCAGGAGTCCGCGCCGTTCCACGGCGCAGGCTCCTGGCGGGCAGCGCGAAGACGCAGAGCGCCGTTTCCCCGACGCCCGACCCACCGCCGTACCGATTCATGCGTCCTCCTTCGACCGAAGAAGCTCGCCGTTCAGGTAGTCTCCAACCTCGATGGGCTCGGCCGTCTCGTCGCTTCACGATCAGGACGGAAGAAATCGTCGGCCGCAGGGGAGCCCGTGCGGAAGCCCGCTGCATTGTAGACGCCCGGTCGCCGCATTGCGCTTAGGTTCTCGGCGAGGGGCCCTGTTCCGGGGTCGCCTACCGTGTCTCGCTCTCGGCATCCCGCTCCAGGCAGGTTCCCGGCGGCGCCCCATCGACGTCGATGCCCTCGACCGCCCGCAACGCGCTCGCTTCCTCGAGCGCGTACAGGGGATCCAGCATGCGGGGGGTCGTCGTGGACGTGTGACCGGCGAAGCGCACCCGCCACTGCAACCGGGCGTCGAGACCGTCCGGCACGACCATGACGCAGGCGAACCGGTGCCGCCCCGGCCGGAACACCGTGGGCTGACTGCGGTCGGCCGCGCCGGTGAGGAACGCGTTGTCGTCGTCGGCGACGGTCACGTCGACGTGGTTCACGTTGTGGTAGCCGAACGCCAGCGTCCGCGAGCCGTCGGCGTTCGTGATGAAGCCGTCGTAGATCAGGTAGACGGGGTGCCGGGGCTGGGCGCGGGCGGCGGACGCGGCGACCGCGCCCGCCAGCGCGAGGACGACGGCGGTCCACCGCACTCTGCTACTCCTCGCCCTGCAGCTCGGCGTACTCCTCCTCCGAGATGTGGAAATAGTCGAGCCAGCCGATGTTCATCTCGTCGATGGTCCGCTGGCCCCAGCCCACCGCGGCGTCCGGGTCGGGGTTGACCCGGTTGGCGGCCGAGTTGTCGTGGTACGCGGTGACGTGCATGACGGTGCCCGCCGGCAGCGTCAGCGGCGTCTCGTACACGTAGGTCGGCTGCCAGTCCCACGCGAATCGGTCGACGTCGCTCAGCAGCTCGGGGGTCGCGCTGCCGGGCCGTATCGCCTCCAGGGTCATCGCCCTGCCCCGGTAGTGCATGTGCGGCTGGAAGCTGATGATGCGCGTCGCCTCGGGCAGCGTGAAGTAGGCGTCGCTGCGCACGTTGGGCGCGCCCGGCGGAATGATGAGGTCGGCCGCGTTGGAGACCGCCCTCGTCCTCACCACGTACTCCGGCTCGTAGCCCGCCGGGTAGAGCTTGATGCCCACGCTCGTCTGGTCGGTGAAGCTCCGCTCGTCGTCCGGCAGGTAGTGGAGCTGCAGCCGGATCCGGTCGTCCTTGCCCAGCCGCCGCGCGTAACCGTCCTCGAAGTGGTCGCCGACGAAGTCGCCGCGCGCGCGGTTGGCGAGCAACTGGCGCACCCCGCGCGGCGCGCCCTCGTCGGCCGCCCCGTCCTCCATGTCGCGCACCGCGTAGACGAGCACGTGGTGGACGACGCGCGACTCGCCCGGCATCACCTGGATCCACTTGATGTAGCGGTCCTCGGTGAGTCCGGTCGACATCTCCGGCTCGGGATAGGTCTCGGTCGAGTTGGGGGGCACTACGACCGGCGGGCTGGTGACCACCAGGTCCGGCTCCTCGCCGTGGTACCACGTGTCGACGGCCGGCCACTCGACCGGCGGCGGGGCGTCGGCGGGGTTCCCGCGTGGGGCGCCCTGGTCGACCCACCGGCCGATGGTGGCGATCTGCGCCTCGCTCAGCGACGGGTCGTCGCGGTACCGGCCCACCGTCCGGTCCGCGAACCACGGCGGCATGACCCGCGCCTCGACCCGCTGCCTGATCGAGCGCGCCCAAGGCCGGACCTCCTCGTAGGTCAGCAACGACATCGGCGTGAACATGTCCGGCCGGTGGCACGTCTGGCAGGACCGCTGCAGGATGGGCAGCACGTCGCGGGTGAACGTGGGGTGCTCGGGCACCGCCCCGCCTTCGTTCGCGGCCGCCTGAGTCGGGCTGACCGCCACGAACGCGGCCAGCACGAAGGCGCAGACATGGGCTCTCGACAACGACTGGCTCATCGCTTCACTCCGTCACCACATGAGTCCAACGCGCCAATCTACCACGGGCGTCGTTTCCGGCAGTCCCGTTGCCCGACTTCTGGCCACGATTCTACCGGGTCTTGTCACCCTGGCTCTCTCGCTTCGGTCGCCCTCGCCGGCCAGCCTCAATGCGCGGTCGCGGCCGCCGCGTCGATGAACCGGTCGAGCACCTCGCGCACGACGCCGTTGTCGGCGCCGGTCAGGTTGATCAGGCCCACGACGACCACGCGGGTCTCGGGCTCCATGACCATGAGCGACGTGCCGCCGACCGATCCGCCGGAGTGCGAGAGCAGGCGTCGGCCGTCGTCGCGGGTCCGGATGAACCAGCCGAGGCCGTAGCCCACGCCCTCGCCGTCGCGGGTCTTCTGCTCGGTGAAGAGCAGCTCCCGCGACGACTTCGACAGGAACCCGTCGTCGAGGTGCGCGTTGGCGAAGCGCAGCACGTCCTCTGTCGTCGACAGGAAGCCGCCGCCGGCCCACTTGTAGCTGTTGTTGACGAACGGCGCGTTCACCACCCGCCCTTGGTCGTCCCGCACGTAGTAGCGCGTCCGTCCGCGGATGATCGGGGTCACGAAGTCGGCGACGGTGTCGCGCATGCCGAGGGGGCGGAAGACCGCCTCGCGCATGGTGTCGAGGAACGGCTGCCCGGCCGCTCCCTCGACCGCCGCGCTGAGCAGGTTGAAGCCGTGGCTGGTGTACGAGAACGCGGTGCCCGGCTCGTGCAGCAGCGGGTCGTCGGCAAAGATGGACAGCCCGTCGACCACCGTCGCGTAGGGGTCGCGGATGAAGTTCTCGTTCCCCCGGTAGTGGCGGATCCCGCCCAGGTGCCCGCCGAGCTGCCGTGTCGTGACGGGGTGCGCCTTCTCGGGGAACGACGGGACGTACTGCTGGACCGGCGCGTCGAGGTCGAGTCGGCCCTTCTCGACCAGTGACGCCACCGCCGCCGCCGTCATCGACTTCGAGATGCTGCCGACGCGGAACTTCACCGACGGCGACATCGGGACCCGGTGCTCGAGGTCGGCGTAGCCGAAGCCCTCCGACCACACCGTCTCGCCGTCGACCGCCACCGCGATCGCGATGCCGGGATAGCCGCGCTCGGCGATGTCCGCCCGCACCCGCGCACGCGCCTCCTCGACCACCTCGGCGTAGTGCAGCGGCGCCGGCGCCACCGCCGCCGGCTGGGCCTGGGCCGACGGCGCGCACAGGCAGGCGAGCACCACGGCGAGGGCGACGTGGCGACCCTGCTTCATGCCGGGGGCCGAAATCGTGATCATCCAGCGGGCCGGGCTTCTCATCGCTTCTCCTTGTCTCGGGCGCGACTCTCGCCGCCAGCCCGCCAATCGTCGCCTTCGACGTTCAGGTTCATGATGACGGCGCCGTGGTCGAACCCGGCCGGGGTCATGCGCTGGAGCTCGCCTCTGACGAGCGCGTACCGCCGAACACACGCCGTGCCGGGGTCTCGCCGCCGGCTACTGCAATCCCTCCGCCGCCGCCCTCTCCTCTGCCCGCGCGCCGGCCAGGATGCCCTCCATCGAGTAGTTGCCCTCGTGGCAGGCGTACTCGTAGAGGGGCTCGTCGGTCCTCTTCAGCTCGACCCGCGCCGTCCACGGGCGCGTCCACGTCGCCGGGTCCTCGATGGTGAACTCGTACTCGATGAGGTCCGGGGCTGCCCGCGTGAAGCGTTCGACGAGCCGGGCGTCGGGGGTCGAGCCCCGCAGGCTGGTCAGGCGGTTGAAGTGCATCGTCTCGACGACGAGGGTGTCGCCCTCCCAGTGGCCGCGCGACTGTCCCGAGAACTGCCGGATGGGCTGCTCGGGCCGCGGGCGCCCGTCGAGGGGCACGACCCGCAGGGTGTGGGTCATCTCGATGACCATCGCCACGTGGTCCGGGGTCTGGAAGATGTGCACGTTGTTGTTGTAGGCGCTCGGGACCATGGGGAGGCCGGTGGTGAACATGCACCGGTCGTTCAGGCCGCGGTCCTCCCACGAGTCGGCGGGGTGCTCGCGCCGGTACGCGGCGCGCTCGGCCCGCCGGCGCTCGGCCTCGGCCGTCAGGGGCGGCATGCGCCCGTTCGGGGGGTCCACGATGAGCGACGTGCGCCGCGTGGTCTGGGTGGTCGTCCCCCGGTCGAGCCAGTAGTCGTTGTAGGCGCCCAGCGCCCCGTCCTCGCCCCGGTCGACGCTGGCCCCGGCCCGGGTCCTCCGGGGGGGACGAAGCAGCAGCTCGAGCTCGCGGTCGACGGTGGCCCGTTCCAGGCCCGCCGCCTCCTCTTCGGTGAGGAACTCGCGCTCCGCGTACCGCTCGGGCCGCTGTAGCGGCGTGATGGAGCGGAAGTCCCAGATGCCCTGCAGGGAGGGCTCGCCCCACCCGGTCCGGAGCGATGCCGCCGCCTCCTCCGCTTGTGCCTCCGCCGGTCGCGGCGCAAGCGCGAGCCCCGCCGTCACGACGAGTACGGCAACGAGACAACGTCGGCTCATCTGAACCTCCTCTTCGTGCTTCGTGCAGCCGGCCTGCAGCCGTCCGTCCCCATGATGGACCCGGTTGCCTCCTCGTGCAAGCGGCGCCCCGGCGCTGCCGGTCTCCCTCGATCGTGGGTCGGGCGCGTTACCCCGGCGGGCGCCAACCCGTCGAGACGCATGGGGCGCGAGCGCAATGGCCCACGCGGCTCGGCCGCCGCGGCGCGGGCAGTCGAATACCCGGCCGGGGCGCCGCGTAGATCCGGAAGCGAAGGGAGCCCGATGATCCAGAGCGAAGAACGCAACGACGTCACCCCGGTGTGCCCGCACTGCAACGAGCCGGTACGCGCCATCCAGTACCGGTCCCTGTCCGGGTTCCTCGGCAAGCGCTACGTGTACTTCTGCGCCGGCTGCCACAAGGTGCTCGGCGTCTCCCACCGGAAGGGCTTCTGGATGGGCTGACGCGAAGCACCCGTGTGCTGGGCGCGGACGCCGTCGCTCCCAAGACGTTCCCGGGGCGACGACTCGTCTTGCGAGTTCGCCGCGTGGTCTGACGCCAAGCGGCGCGCCGCGGAACTGTGCCGCCACCCGCGGGAAGCGCAGGGTCCCGCGTACTCGTCGGGCAGCCGCACTCGGAACTCGGTGCCGACCGCCGACCGGTACGTAGCCGAGGGCGATGTTGCACCCCAGCTCGGGCGAGTACCAGGGCGAGGTCAGGTACCCGACGGGCGCCTCCCGTGATGTCGTTGCGAATCGTCCGCCTCTGCATGATCATGCAGGGTCGCGCCCCGGTCAACGGTGCGGGCGCGCCCGCCGGGAGGTGGATGATGAGCGGATCCGACAGCACTACCGCCGGGGGGCCTCCGGTGACGCCGCCGGCGCGGGCGAGCATCGCGGTGATCGGCGCGGGCATCGTGGGCAACTGCCTGGTCGCGCACCTCGCGGACCTCGGCTGGCGCGATCTCGTGCTCATCGACAAGGGGCCGCTGCCCAACCCGGGCGGCTCGACCGGCCACGCCTCGAATTTCATCTTCCCGACCGATCACAACCGCGAGATCGCGATGCTGACCCTGGAGAGCCAGCGGCAGTACGCGGCGCTCGGCGTGAACACCACCTGCGGCGGCATCGAGGTGGCGCGCACCGAGGCCCGCATGGAGGAGCTGCGTCGACGCATGACCTCGGCGCGGGTCTGGGGCATCGCGGCCGAGCTGCTGTCGCCGGCCGAGGTGGTCCAGAAGGCGCCGTTCGTGAACGGCGACGTCATCCGGGGCGGCTTCTACACGCCGAGCGTGTCGGTGGTCGACTCGGTGCGGGCGGGCACGATCATGCGCGAGCGGGCGCAGGCGAAGGGCGCCCTCACGGTGCTGGGCGAGACCGAGGTCACCGGGCTCGAGGTAACCCGCCCGCCCTTCGGCCGCCCGCGCATCCGCGCCGTGGCGACCGCGCGCGGCACGATCGCGGTCGAGCAGGTGGTCATCGCCTGCGGGGTCTGGAGCCCGCGTCTCGCGGCCATGGCCGGCGCGACCATTCCCCTCACGCCGGCCGTGCACCAGATGGCCGACCTCGGGCCCATCGACCTCTTGCACCGGACCGGCAACGAGATCGCCTATCCCATCGTGCGCGACATGGACGCTTTCATGTACGAGCGGCAGAGCCACGACGCGATGGAGGTCGGCTCGTACGCCCATCGCCCCATCCTGGTCCATCCCGACGACATTCCGTCGCTGGCCGAGGCGGAGCGCTCTCCCACCGAGCTGCCGTTCACCGCCGGCGACTTCGCGCCCCAGCTCGAGCAGGCCCGCGAGATCATGGGCGGGCTGCTGGCCGGGTCCGAGATGCGCTACTCGGTGAACGGCCTGCTGTCCCTGACCCCCGACACCCACCAGGTGCTGGGCGAGACCGCCGAGGTCGAGAAGCTGTGGTCGGCGGCGGCGGTCTGGATCAAGGAGGGCCCGGGCACGGCGCGGCTGATCGCGGAGTGGATCACGCACGGCTACCCGCGCCTGTGCGATCCGCACGCATCGGACGTCACGCGCTTCTATCCGCACGAGCGGACGGTGGGGCACATCCGGCAGCGGTGCCGCGAGCACTTCAACAAGACCTACGGCATCGTGCACCCGCGCGAGCAGTGGGCGTCGGGGCGCGGCCTGAGCCGGGCGCCGTTCCACGACCGGACCGCCGCCCTCGGCGCCGAGTTCTTCGAGGCGCGCGGCTGGGAACGGCCCCAGTGGTACGCCTCGAACGCGGACCTGGTCGGGCGCCACGGGGTCGCGGACCGCCCCCACGAGTGGGACCGCCGCTGGTGGTCGCCGATCATCGACGCCGAGCATCTCCACCTGCGCGCGAAGGTGGGCGTCGTCGACCTGAGCGCGTTCCAGATCTTCGACGTGTCGGGGCCCGGCGTCGTGCCCTACCTGGAGCGGCTGACCGTCAACCGCTGCGATCGCCCCGTCGGCCGCTGCATCTACACGCCGCTGCTCACGCCCGACGGCGGCGTCCGCGCCGACCTCACCATCCAGCGGCTCGCCGCCGATCGGTTCCGCATCGTGACCGGGGTCTTCGACGGCGCGCGCGACGAGGTCTGGTTCCGCCGGCATCTGCCCGCCGACGGCTCGGTGCAGCTCGAGAACCTGTCGCCGGCGCTCTGCACCCTCGGCGTGTGGGGGCCGGACGCCGGCGCGCTGCTCTCCACCATCACCGACACGCCGCTCTCTCAGGCGGCCTTTCCCTACGGCACACTTCAGGACGCAATCATCGGCGGCGTGCCGGCGACGATGCTGCGCATCTCGTACGTGGGCGAGAACGGCTGGGAGATCTACGCGCCGATGCCGCAGGGGACGCGTCTCTGGGACGCGATTCGCGAGGCCGGCCGCGCCTTCGACGCCCGGCCGGTGGGCCTGGGGGTCTACGGCACCACGGGCCGGCTGGAGAAGGGCTACGCGCTCATGGGCGCGGATCTCGGCTCGGAGCACTCGCCGGTCGAGGCCGGCCTCGCGCGGGCCGGCGTGAAGGACGCGGACTTCATCGGGAAGGCGGCCTATCTGCGGGCGCGCGCCCGGGGGCCGGTGGCGAAGCTGTGCACGCTCACCATGGACAGCCACACCGGCGCGTCGCGGACGGCTCGATTCCCCACCGGCGGCAACGAACCGATCCTGACCCCCGACGGCGCCCGCATCGTCGACGTCCGGGGCCGCGAGTCCCGCGTCACCTCCGCCGGCATGGGGCCGTCGGTCGGCAAGTACCTCCTGCTCGCCTACCTGCCGGTCGAGCACGCGGCGCCCGGCACCCGGCTGCGGGTCCTGTACATGAACGAACCCTACCCGGTGACGGTGGTCGCCGGCCCTGCCCTGTTCGATCCCGAGAACAGCCGGATGAAGGCGTAGCCTGGAAGTCGTCGGCGCGGTTCCGATTGCCGCCTGGCCGATTTCGCCACGGGATCGGTCAGGGGAAGCTCCACTGGACCCTGCTGCGAGTCTGCGCCTTTCTGCGGCGCAGACTCCGAGCCCGGACGAGAGCGGTTCGGCGGCCGCACGCACCTCCTGCCCGGTCGATGTCTTCCAACCGGGGGGCCAAGACGTTGTCGGGGAACGGAACCGGCCTTGCGGAGACTGGCGGGGCCACTCGATCCTGGGCAATCGCCCGTGGCCGAGTCGCCCCCACCCGTCGATGCCTCAGACGCCGGACAGCAGCGGAAGCTGCCCCGTGCTGTCGCCGAACGCCTCCTCGCGCACGCCGAACTTGGCCATCAGGCTCAACGACAGGTTCGCGAGCGGCGTGCCCTTGGGATAGACGAGGTGGCGGTCGCCCTCGAGGCCGCGCTCGGGCCCGCCGACCACCACCACCGGCACGTCGTAGTTGTTGTGGATGTTGCCGTCGCTCATGCCGCTGCCGAAGAGGACCACGGTGCCGTCGAGCAGCGTCCCGTCGCCGTCGGGAACCGACTGCAGGCGGTCGAGGTAGTAGGCCAGGGTGTCGACGTGGTAGGTGTTCAGCTTCGTGAAGTCCTTCATCTTCTCGGGGTTGTTGCCGTGGTGCGACATCGAGTGATGCGCCTCGGGCAGCCCGATCTCGTTGTACGACCGGTTGATGTTCTCGCGGGCCATCATGAAGGACGTCACGCGGGTGATGTCGGCCTGGAACGCGAGCACCTGCAGGTCGAACATCAGCTCGGCGTACTCGCGGAACGTCTCGGGCACCCCGACGGGGCGCTCGGGCACCGCGAAGTCGCTGTTGGTCGACTCGGCCCGGGCGATGCGCTGCTCGACGTCGCGGATCGAGTCGAGGTACTCGCCGAGCTTGGTGCGGTCGTGGCCGCCGAGCCGCCCCGACAGGGCCGCGATCTCGCGGGTCAGCCCGTCGAGGATGCTGCGGTCCTCCTCGACCCGGATCTGCCGCTCCTCGGGGGTGTCGCCGGTGCCGAAGAGCCGCTCGAACACGAACCGCGGGTTCGTCTCGGCCGGCAGCGGCTGGGTCGGCGTCTTCCACGACATCGAGTTCATGTAGGCGCACGCGTAGCCGTGGTCGCAGGCGCCGACGACGTCGTTGCGGTCGACCGAGACCTCGAGCGACGGCAGCTTCGAGTCGCGGCAGATGAGCTCCGCGATCATCTGGTCGACGGTCGTGCCCGCCTCGACGTCAGCGCCCTCGGTCTGCTTGGGGTGCACCGAGCTCATGAACGCGGGGGCGGCGCGCGGATGCTGCCCGCCGGTGTCGCCCTGGTCGGTCGCCGGGTAGTTGTCGAGCCCGCTCAGCACCAGCGTGTGCCGGCGGAACCGCTCCATCGGCTGCAGGATGGGGGAGAGCTCGAACCCCTTGCCCTCGGTGGGCGGGGTCCAGTCCCACATGTTCATCCCGTTGCCGACGTAGACCGCGGCGAACCGCGGCGTGCCCGGCGCCCGCGCCGACAGGGCCGGCACCATCGCGTCGAGGAGCGGCAGCGCCAGGGTGGCCCCCATGCCGCGCAGGAACGTCCGTCTCGGCAGCGCCAGCTTCGTGATCACCATCGTTTGGCTCCTGTCGTCCGAAGTCGACCCGTCCGGTCGCGTCCCGGTCTCGACGCAGGTCCACGCCCGTCGGCGCGTGGACTCCTGTTTCCGGCGCACCACTTCCGTACGCCAGAGCCCACCACCACCAAGGGTCGGATTATAGAGGAAAGCGGCGACCTTGTCAGCGCCGCCGCCGCTCGTCGCGCAGGACCTCTGCGGCGGGGGGATCGAGCTCGATCGGCGGCAGCTCGGCGAGGCGGGCGAAGGCCTCCTCCCGGGACAGCTTCGCCCACAGGCGAGAGATCGGGACGGCGTGAAGACGGTCCCCGAAGCTCGCGCTGGCTTCGCCGTCGTAGAGCACGACCCCGCCGGCGAACCGGGCGCCGACCGCGCCGGCGAGCTTGCGCAGGCCGCGGAAGTCCGACGCGGTCACCGTCCCCGACGCCTTCACCTCGACGCCGGCGATCATCCCGGCGCCGCGCTCGAGGACCAAGTCCACCTCGACGCCGTCCTTGTCGCGGAAGTGGAAGAAGGTGATCGGCGCCTCGTGCCAGCTCGCCTGCCGCCGCAGCTCCTGGAACACGAACGTCTCCAGCAATTGCCCCAGCAAGGAGCGGTTGGCCCCCAGCGCGGCGGTGTCCGCGCCGAGCAGCGCCGCGGCCAGCCCCGTGTCGGCGACGTGCAGCTTGGGGGTCTTCACCAGCCGGCTCAGCCGGTTCGTGTGCCAGGGCGGCAGCCGCTCCAGCAGGAACACGCGTTCGAGCAGCGTCACGTAGTCCCGTATCGTCGGCCGGCTGAGCTGGAACGGCGCGGCCAGGTCGCTCACGTTGAACAACTGCGCCGTCCGGGCCGCCGCGAGCGCCAGCAGCCGCGGCAGCGCGTCCAGCTTGCCGATGCGCGCCAAGTCCCGCACGTCGCGCTGGACGAGGGCGTCGAGGTAGTCGCGGTACCAGTTGGCGCGCCGCCGGCCCGCGGGACGCGTCAACGCCGCCGGATAGCCGCCAGCCACGATCAGCTCCGCCAGCCCCTTGCCCAGCCGCTCGCGCTGCTCGAAGGCGAACCCGCCGCCGAACAGGGCGTCGAGGAAATCCGGCGGCCGCCGCTCGAGCTCGCACTGCGCCAGCGGGTGCAGCCGCAGGGTCTCCAGGCGTCCCGCCAGGGAGTCGGCGAGCGCCGGCAGCAGCAACACTTGACTGGATCCGGTCAGCAGAAAGCGCCCCGGCGTCCGTCGGCGATCGATGGCCAGCTTCATGGTTCCGAAGATGGCGGGCGCCCGTTGCACCTCGTCAAGCACGACCCGTTCGGGCAGATCGGCCACGAATCCCATTGGGTCCGTCTCGGCCGCCGCGCGCACCGCGTCGTCGTCGAAGCTGACGTAGGGGTAGCCGCGGGACGCTTCCGAGGTTCGGGCGAGCGTCGTCTTGCCGCACTGGCGCGGTCCGTGAATCAGCACGGCCGGCGAGTCGGCGAGCGCCTCCGCGAGGCGCGGCTCGACGAAGCGCGGGTACAGAGCGGCGTCCGGCACGCGGCTGATCGTAACCCGGTCGCTCGGCTGATTGAAAGGTTTAGTATCGGCTGACTGCAAAATTCGACCGCGGCCGATTGAAGGGCGCTTCGGATAACGTGGTCGCCCGTGCAGGGATCGGGGACCGGTTGCGATCTCCCGGCTGACCCGTGCCCCGGAGTAGCGGGCGTGATCGACAGGCGCGCGGCAGTCAGGCGAATCGTGCTGATGGCACCCGATGGACCGTTGACGGTGATATCGCATTGGTGCGATATTGGGGGCAGGCGGTGACTTGCGGTGCCGAGAACGGAAGTCATCATCTTCGTGGATGACACGGACTCCGCGCCGTTGTTGGGATGGCTGGATGGTCTTCCGGCGACGGTGCAGAACAAGTGTCTGGAGCGGATCGAGCGGCTCGAGGCGTTGGGCCACGAATTGCGCCGGCCTCACGCGGATCTACTGCGGGACGGGATCCATGAATTGCGGGTCCGATCGGGGCGTGTTCAGTACAGGATGCTCTACTTCTTCCACGATCGACGGGCGGTGATCAGTCACGGGTGCAGGAAGGAGCGCATCGTGCCCGTCGTCCAGGTCGACCGGGCCATCGCGAACCGGAGAGAATTCGCGCGCAATCCCGAACGGCACACGATGAGGAGTTGGAGACCGTGAAGGAGAAGCGGCGAAGCGGTGCCTCGGCCTTGCTGCGTGAGCGGTATATCGGGGACGACCCAGAACGACTGGCCCGGCTCGATGAGGAGCAGGTCAGCGCCGACGTGGCTCAGTTGATCTACGACGTGCGGACGGACGCCGGTCTTTCGCAGAGAGAATTGGCGGCATTGGTGGGCACGACGCAGTCGGTAATCAGCAGGCTGGAGGATTCGGACTACGGCGGACGTTCGCTCACGATGCTCGAACGGATTGCGCGGGCGCTGAACAAGAGGCTGAAGATCACGATGACGGACCGTCGGCATCGCGCACGCACGACGGGCTCTCCGAAACGAAACGGCCGCGCCGGCGCGCCGGCATCCGCCGCCGGCCCAAACGGATAGGTGCGAGGACCCTTGCCGGAACGCCGGGCGCGTTGGCCGCGTTCCGAAGTCGCCCTTCGTCTGACTTGGCGAACCGCCTCGTCGCGATGTCGACGGGCGAGTGCACTCGACGGAAGCGCTGTCTACACAGGGCGCCTCGCCTTTCAGGAGTGGCGCTGGGACGCGGAACCGGTGCGCAAGGGCGTGGAAGCGATGACCACGGGCCGGGTTTTCAGAGAGCGTATCTCGCGTGGCGAACTGGCGCGCATGGCCGAGGAGCAGTTCGGGGATTGGATCAAGGCCGTGGTCGATGTGTCCCGCGAGGTGATGGCCATCGGCGGGGATCTGCACGCGGACGACGAGGCGGCACTGCTCGCGGACGGATCACGCCAGCGCGATCTCTGGGGCATCAACCTCTATCCGGGAGAGAGCGGCGACGATTGGATCGAGTTCGACTCGATGATCAACCTCCGCCCGAGCGAGGGCAACCGTTCGCGCGGCGTCGACGACGAGCGGATCCGGGCCCGCGTTCGCGAGGTCGTCGGATCCCTGGTCGCGCCCGAATGAGGAGGGGGCCGCCTTGACCAGAGTTCTGCACAGGAGCGCCGCCGCCGGGGGCTGGGCACGGCTGGAGCTGGTCGAGCAACTCGGGAACGTGGGTAGCGAGGTGGAACGTGCCATCCGGGCCCACGAGGCGGGCCGGACGGACCGGTTCGAGAGTGCTCTCGAGCGGGCGCTGGAGCTATTCGACCTGACAGCTGCGGATCCCCGCTGGCGAGGCCACCGCTGCCAGGAGATCCTGCGCGCACGCGAGGAGTTCTGCCGCCTCTTCTTCGATCCCGACGTTCCGCCGGACTCCGCCCGCGGGCTCAGCCGGTATTTCTTCGGTTTCGCCTGGGCCGCTCGGAAGCTCCACTATTGCCGGCAATTGGCGGATTAGCTGCGCCATACCGCGCCATACCGCCCGCCGTACTCGCTAGCGAGCCCGTAGCCGCGATTCGCATTCACCACGCGTGACACCCTGCAAAGCGCTCTCACCCATGTGCTGCGAACTCTACCGACTGTCGTCTATGGCGAGGGATTAGCGTAGTCGGGCGCGATATCCACCAGCCTGTGAAGCGACCGTATTGTGACTCCGTGAAGCATGCGAGTACCATGTCTGTCGCAAGGCAGGGGAAACCGACAAATCACCGACTTCGAGATGTGCCGCTCGAGCTCAATTACATTCTGGGTGACGCCAGCGAGCATCGGAAGAAGAGGCTCCCTCGTAATCCAGCCCCGAGTCGAGTGGTGGAGCCACAAATAAAATTGCCTGCCGTCGCAGAAAATATTTGGAGTGACACCCCCGTGGACGAGGTGATCGCGAATAGAGCGTAACTTCCAGAACCAGCCATATTCAAGTTCAAAGACTGGCCGCACGCCTGGCACAATCCGGTGTGGGTTTTTCTTGCCCCACTCTAGTAGAGCGCGAAGACTGCCGCTCGGTGCCTGTTTCTTCTTCTCTGAGACAGCATATGACAAAGCAATACTCAGTTCATCGCACGCAGATCGAGCGGATGTAATGAACGCCTCGGTCAACGCACCGACGATAACGACCGAAGCTGCAGATCGTATGTTCTCTGACCCTAACCAGTATAGGATCTCTTGTGCGTATACGGACAGGTTCACCAAGTCATGGGCAAACACGTCCGCGACATGCGAGAGTGGGTCATGGTGCTCGCTTAGCCGCGGGTCGACCTTCGTCCAATGGTCGTAGTAGTCGAATAGGCCACAATAGACTTCATCAGCCGTCGGTTGGCGTTGGGGCGTGTCGATTATGCTGCCAAGAGCCTTCGGAGTCGTGTCCATGTGGCCCGGCCGATGCGTGATGGGAGTTGGGCTTGTGCGCTCTGAAGATCAGTCAGCCCTATTCTGCGCCATGCGCATCCGGAACGGCGTGCTCGCGACGACGCCTTGGACGAGGGCGGCGAAGCGGTGGTCGTCGGCCGCCGCGGTGCGCTTGATCTGCCGCACGGTGGGCATGTCGGTGGCCTCGAGGCCGCGGCCGAGGGCGTAGGTCAGCAGGCGGTCTATCGCCGTGGTGAGGAAGTCGTCGGCGTGGCTCAGCAGCAGGGCGCGCAGCTCGCCGGGGCCGTCGAAGGTGGTGCCGTCGGGGAACTCGGCCGAGGCGTCGATGGGGAGGCCCGAGGCGTAGATGTCGCGCCACTCGCCGATGGCGTCGAAGTTCTCGAGGGCGAAGCCGAGCTGGTCCATCTGGGCGTGGCAGGCGGCGCAGACGGGGTTGGCGCGGTGGGCGGCCATCTGCTCGCGCATGGGGAGCACCTTGCGGGGGTCGCGCTCCTCGACGAGGTCGGGCACGTTCGGCGGCGGCGGCGGGGGCGGGGTGCCCAGGATGTTCTCCATGATCCACTTGCCGCGGATGACCGGCGAGGTGCGGTTGGCCCGCGAGGTGCCGGTGAGGATGGAGCCCTGGCCGAGGAGCCCGCGGCGCACGCTGTCGGCGGGCAGGGTGACGCGGCGGAAGCGCTCGCCGTAGACGCCGGGGATGCCGTAGTGGCGGGCGAGGCGCTCGTTGAGGAACGTGTAGTCGGCGTCGAGGAGGTCGAGGACGCTGCGGTCCTCGCGGACGATGCTCTCGAAGAAGAGCTTCGTCTCCTGCTCGAAGGCCTGGCGCAGGTTGTCGTCGAAGTGGAACAGCAGCTCGGGGCTGGGCTGGAAGCCCGCGACGTTGCGGATGTGCAGCCACTGGCCGGCGAAGTTGTCGACGAGGGCGCGCGACCGCGGGTCCTCGAGCATGCGCCGCACCTGGCCGCGGAGCACGTCGGGGTCGTGCAGCCTCCCGGCGACGGCGAGGTCTACGAGCTCGTCGTCGGGGATGCTGCTCCAGAGGAAGAACGACAGGCGCGAGGCCAGCTCCAGGTCCGAGATGCGGTACGGCGCGCCGGGCTCGGCCGACGCGGGCTGGTCCTCGAAGCGGAACAGGAAGTTGGGGCTCACGAGGATGCCGCGCACCGCCAGCTCGACCCCCGCCTCGAAGCCGCCCCGGGCGGCGCCCTCGCGGTACAGGCTCAGGGGAATCTCCAGATCCGTGTCGGTCACGGGGCGCCGGTAGGCGCGGCGGGCCAGGGTGGAGACGATCTCGCGGGCGCAGGCCGCCTGCTCGTCCCTCGCCGCGTCTCGAGACGGCGTGCAGACGAGCAGCTTCCGGCGGCTGGGCGAGTCGCCGGGCGACGCGGTCTCGGGCATCGGCCCGGTGATCGTCACGCTCGACACCACCGGCTCGCCGTTGGCGGCGCGGTACGGGTCGCGGCGCAGGTCGGGGTCGAACAGGTCCTCGACGTAGGCCGAGGTCTTGGCCGTGAAGTACGCCTGCACGAGGTGCGGGCCGGCCGTCACCGGCGCCCGGAACCGCATGCGCTCGAGGATCAGCCGGATCCGCTCGTTGCCGCGCGCCCCCTCCGGCCGCTGCACGATGCCGGTCCAGACCCGGGTGCCGTCGATGCTCACGTGGAGCTCGTGGGGCTCGGCGGTGACGCCCTCGAACCCGCCCGCGACGCCGCTCTCCTTCGGCCGCAACTGGAAGAGGTAGTCCCCGTCGGCGGGGAAGTACCAGGGGAACGCCGCCCCGCCGCGCGAGCCGAACGGCAGGTCGTCGCTGATGCGGACGCCCTGGTCGCGGTCGGTCGGCACGAGGATGGTCTCGGGGGCGGGGGTCCCCCGCGGCCGGCCGAGGGCCATCTCGGCGATCCGGGCCGCCGCGCCCAGGTACCGCTCGGTCAGGGACGACGACAGGGTGAGGGCGTCGGCGTTGTTGTCGAAGCCGTAGGCGGCGTTGTCGGCGGGCAGCAGGGCCGCGTCGATGTCCACCGCCAGCAGGTCGCGGACGGCGTTGCGGTACTCCGTCCGGTTCAGGCGGTGCAGCGTGGGCCGGCCGGGATCGGGGTTCGCGAGGGCGGCGCGGTCGAGCTCGGTCTCGAGCCACGTCACCACCTCGCGGTAGGTGGCCCGGTCGGGCCGCGGCCGCCCCGCCGGGGGCATCGCGCCGGTCCGCAGCTTGTCGATGACGGCCTCCCACACCTCGGCGTGCTCGCCGGGGCGGGTCATGTCGAGGACGTCGAGGGCCAGTCCGGCCGTCAGGGTGCGCTCGTTGTGGCACGCGAAGCAGTACCGCTGGAGGACGCCGCGGGGAGCCGGCCCATTCGCCGCCTCGCGCGCGGCGGCGGCCGGCCGGGGCCCGGCGGCCTGTCCCGCTGCGGCCGCGCCCACGGGCGCGAGGACGGTGGCGAGGACGAGGACGGCGGCCAGCCGAACGGCCGTGAGGCGTCCGAATCCGAACAAGCGTGACGAGGTAGCGTCCGTCATCGGTTCAGCGCCTCCTCCGGGATGGCCGCCGCGCAGGGCGCCGGACACGGGATCTCGCTGGCCCCGAGCTCGCGCAGCAGCACCGCGGTGTGGGGGTGCGCGGCGAACGAGTTGCCGTACTCGACGCCGTCGGCGACCTGCAGGGGGGTGCGCCCGTCGAGGGCGACGACGTCGAGCTTCGCGCCCCGGTCGAACAGGTACTGCACGACGCTGTTGGCGCCGCGGTACGCCGCCGCGTGCATCGGGGTCTCTCCGACGTCGCTGACCGCGTTGACGTCGAGGCCCAGCTCTTCCACGAGCATCCGCACCGCCTCGAGCACCTGCGCCTCGCTCGCGCGGTCCTGGTTCGACGCCCACGAGATGCCCGCCGCCGCCATCAGGGGGGTGATGCCGTCCTCGGTGTCGATGGTGGGGTCGGCGCCGTACTCGAGCAGCAGGCGCAGCACCTCGACATCGGCGGACTTGGCGGCGAGCATGAACGCGGTGGCCCCGGTCATGTGCCGGCGGTAGCGCGCGCCCGACCAGCGCGGCTCCTCCATCGAGTTGCGCCCGTTGACGTCGGCGCCGTGGTCGAGCAGCGCGCGCACGACCCGCAGCCGGTCGATGTTCACCGAGATGAACTGGTCGCTGATGTGCCAGTTGGCGACGTGCACCGCCGCCGGCAGGGGCCGGCCGAAGATGTTGCCGCGGACGATGCCCTCCGACTCGCGCTCGCTGTAGCCGAGCTTCCGGATCTGCAGCGGCATGGCCTGGGCCCGGATGCCCTGCACCGTCAGCCGGGTCGAGCCGCCCTCGGCGTTCGGGTCGGCGCCCGCCGCGAGCAGCAGGTCGACGAGGTCCTCGTGTCCGTTGACGACGGCGACGAGGAGGGGAGCGGCGCCGTCGGGGCGCGAATCGTTCACGTCGGCGCCGGCCGCGAGCAGCGCGCGCACGGCGCCGATGGTGCCCTTGCGCGCGGCGAACAGCAGCGGCGTCGCGCCGCTGTTCGAGCGGGCGCGGATGTCGGCCCCGGCCGCGATAAGGACCTCGACGACGGGGACGTGCCCCTCGGCCGCCGCCCACATCAGGGCCGACTGCCCGTTCCAGCCCTCCTGCGCGTCGACATCGGCCCCGGCCTCGACGAGCGCCCGCACCGCCGCGACCTGCCCTGAGCGCGCCGCGTGCATGAGGGGGGTCTCGCCGGTGTTCACCGCCTGCCGCGGGTCGTTCGGGTCGACCCCGGCGGCCAGGAGTTGCCCGATGACGGCGGCGTTGCCGTTCCTGGCGGCGAGGGCCAGCGGCGTCACCCGGTAGCTGTTGGGGGCGTCCGCCCGTGCCCCGGCCCGGAGGAGGGCGGCGCTCGTCTCGGCGTCGTTCAGGTACGCGGCCCAGTGGAGGGCGGTGGCGCCATCGTCGCCCGCCGCGTCGACGTCCGCGCCCTGCTCGAGCAGGTAGGCGACGGCCTCCCCGTCGCCGCGCCGCGCCGCCTCGGCGAGGGCGGTTTCCTGCCCCTGGCCGGCCGCGTCGAGATCGGCGCCGAGGACGCCGAGGCAGGCCATCACCAGGACGGCCGACATCCGCCGCCGGAATGCTCGTAGACCTTGCATGCTGCCTGTCCTCACTGATCCGCCAATACTACTATGGCCGACTCGCTCGGGCCGCTCGCCAGGCTGGGCCTGGCGTTTCGCCATGTCCGCGATCCGGTCGATTTCCCGATCGAGTCCGGAGTCAGGGGCGACGAGGGAGTCGGTCTGGCCGCGATCGACACCGCTGTCGTTCTCCGCCGGGGGCCGTGCGTCGAAAGCAGGTGCATCCCACCGACGAGCGGCCACCACCGTTGTGGTCCGTCTCCCGCCGGTATACTGCGGCCGGAATGGAGGAATCCTCATGAAGCGACGCGATTTTCTGAAGACGGTGGGGGCCGCCACGGCGTCGGCGGCGTTGCCGCGGACGGTCGAGGGCGCGCAGACTCGCGAGGACCGCCCCAACATCGTGTTCGTGCTGGCCGACGACATGGGCTACGGCGACCTGTCGTACCTCAACCGCGAGTCGCGCATCCCCACCCCGAACATCGACCGCATCGGCCGCGAGGGCATGTTCTTCAGCGACGGCCACTCGCCGTCGGCCCTGTGCACGCCCACCCGCTACGGCATTCTCACCGGGCGCTACTGCTTTCGCACCCGCGTCACGCGGGGCGTGCTGTGGGGCTACAGCCGGCACCTCATCGAGCCCGAGCGGACGACCGTGCCGTCGCTGCTGCAGCAGCACGGCTACCACACCGCGTGCATCGGCAAGTGGCACCTCGGCATGGACATGCCGACGCGCGACGGCCGGGGCACGCGGCTGCCCCACGCCGAGGCCGACCGGCGCGCCTACACCGCCGACGTCGACTGGTCGGGGACCATCCGCAACGGTCCCCTCGCGGTGGGGTTCGACCACTTCCACGGCATCTCCGCCTCGCTCGACATGCACCCCTACATCTATATCGAGGACGACCGGTTCGTGGGCGAGTGCACCACCACGCAGGACCTGCTCTTCGTCACCCGCGACTTCCGGCCGGCCCGCTACGCCGACAACACCGGGCCGTCGCACGCCGACTTCGTGGCCGAGGACGTGCTGCCCGAGATCACCCGCCGCAGCGTCGGCTACATCGAGGACCGGCCCGACGGCGAACCCTTCTTCCTGTGCATGTCGCTGACCGCGCCGCACATCCCCATCGTGCCGTCGGCCGGGTACGTGGGCCGGAGTCCGCTGGGGCCCTACGGCGACTTCTGCATCGAGGTCGACGAGTCGGTGGGGGCGGTGCTCGACGCCCTCGACCGCCGCGGCTTCGCGGACGACACGCTGGTCATCTTCGCCGCCGACAACGGGTGCGCGCCCTACATCGGCGTCGAGGAGATGAACGAGCAGGGGCACTACCCGAGCTACATCTACCGCGGCTACAAGTCGGACATCTGGGAGGGCGGCCACCGCATCCCGCTGCTCGCCCGCTGGCCGCGGCGGGTCCGGGCGGGGTCGAGCTCGCACGAGACGGTGTGCCTGACCGATCTGCTCGCCACCTGCGCCGCCATCGTCGGGGCCGAGCTTCCCCCCGACGCCGGCGAGGACAGCTACGACATCCTGCCCGCCCTCGTCGGCGAGCGGCGGGCCGCGCCCATCCGCGAGGCCACCGTCCACCAGGCCGGCGACGGCTCGTTCTCCATCCGCCAGGGGCGCTGGAAGCTGGAGCTGACCCCCAGCTCGGGCGGCTACGGAAACCTGAGCGCCGAGGAGGCGCGGAGGCGCAACCTGCCGCCGGTCCAGCTCTACGACCTGGAGGCGGACGTCGGGGAGAGGCGGAACGTGTACGACGGGTTCCCGGAGGTGGTCGCGCGGCTGGAGGCGCTGCTGGAGAGCTATCGCGAGCGGGGGCGCAGCACGCCTCTGTGACGGAGGGAAACCAGGACCGGAGCCGCGGGTGTCGGAGAGGTGTGGCCGATGGACCTGGAGCAGGACTGCTCGAGTTCGACTCCGGACCCTCGCCTCAGGGCTACCACGTCACGGGGCGTTACGCGCTCGGCAAGTCGCCGGCGCCTGCTGCGCTGCCCGATCTGATCGTCGAGACCGACCCGGATCATGCCGCGCCGGCGGCCGTTGGACTCACCGATGCGGAGGGTCCGCGCCGCGGGAACGGCGAAGACCCTCCTCCGGTTCGGGGCGACGAGCGGCGCCGCGGGCGACGGTGATCCCGGCGCAGGCCTCACGCCGCGCCCTGCCGCTACTGCTTGTCGGTGGCCTCCGCCGCATCCTCGGCGCGGCCGCCGGAGAGGATGCCCTCCATGCCGATGTTGCCCTCGTGGCAGGCGTACTCGTACATCACCTGGTCGGTCATCCGCGAGAAGGGATAGGCGACCGTCCACGGCCGCGTGTACATCTGCGTGTCGGAGACCTCCACCTCGTACTCGAGGCTGTCGGGGCCGGTGCGGGTGAAGCGCTCGATGAGGGTGAGGCCTTCGCCCGAGCCTTCGTCGTCGTGCGAGCTGAACGCCGACCACGGCTGGAGCGCGCTCACCCGCGAGTCGAGGTTCCTCGTCTCGACCACCAGCGTGTCGCCCTCGAAGCGCCCGCGCGAGAGGCCGTTCCACTGGCCCACGTGCTGCGGGGGGAACGGGCGGTCGTCGAGCGGCACGGCGCGCAGCTCGTGGACCTGCTCGAGGAGCATCACGACCCAGCCGGGCGACTGGAAGACCTGCATGTTGTTGTTGTACGACCGCGGGAACATCGCGTTGGGCATGCCGCCCCGCGTCACGCAGCGCTCCCAGATGTGGCGGTCGCCCCAGGTGTCGTCGCCGCGGGGGCGGCTGTTGCGGGCCATCTCGCCGGCCTCGGTCAGGGGCGGGAAGCGGCCGTTCGGCGGGTCGACGATCATCGACGTCCGGTTCGACCGCGCCCCCCGCTCCATCCAGAAGTTGTTGTAGGCGCCGACGTTGCCCCCGGCCTGGGTGCGCTGGGCCGAGGCGTCCAGGAGCTGCTGGTTGCGGGCCTCGGTCGCGCCGCGAATCTCGGCGACCTCTTCCTCGGTCAGCGTCTCGCGCCCCTGGAAATCGTCGGGCCGCTCGAAGGGCGTGGCCCCCGACGACGACCAGATGCCCTGAATGTCCGGATCGCCCCACGGGGTCTTGGGCGCCTGCCCGGCGGCCGTGGCGGCGGCCAGGACCGGGACGACGAACGCCAGGACGGGAACGGCGAATGAACGGAGCCGTGTCTTCCTCATCTGAATCCTCCTTCAGGACCGCGGCGCGGCCTCCTCGATCGGGACCGCGCCGTCGCGGTCTCCTCGATTCACGTCTCTCCAGGCGCAAACATCGCACAGCCGCCTGTCGAGGTCAAGGCGTCTCCCAGACGACCTGGTCGCCCTCTCCGTGGGCGCAGGCCCGCTGGAGTGCGTTACGGATCCGATGGGCCCCGAAAGCGTTGGCGCCGAGGTAGCGGGTGAGCCCGGTTTCGGCCATCTTCCGTTCGATCTCGGCGTGCGTCATCTCGATGCGTCGGGCCGTCCCGCCGTCCGTTCTGGTCTCGATGATGCCCAGCGGGCCTTCGGTTCGAACGGTCACGTGTCGGTATACGGCTCCGCGGATGACGGTTGCGGCTTGTGTTCCGAGCGTCTCGGGCTCGCTGATCTCACCGGCGCCGACGAGCCTCTCACGGGCGTCGCGCTCGAGGGTCGTGTCGGCCTCCTCGAACGTCACGGCGATGATCTCGGTGTCGTGCGGGCTCCGGCAGTTCACGGCGGCGGCCAGCGCGGCGGGGTCGAGGTCGGCCGCCTTGATGAGGTCGAACACGTCCCGCACCGCGATCTTGTCGGCCCGCTCGAGCTTGCCGTGGAGTATCTGTGCGGTGTCGAGGACGAGCGAAGGCGTTCCGTTGACGACCGCGATGTGCTCGGCGCCGGGCGGCACCGGGTCCACCTGCAGCAGGTCGACCTGTCCGGAGGGGAAGGTCACGGTGCACTGGCGGTGCGCGTACTCGGGCGTTCCGCCGAGCGCGCGCATGGTGTGGTCGAACGGGTTGTCGGGGTTGGCGAGCTCGCCCAACTGCGCGTTCCGGTCGACGACGAGGTCGAGGTCGAAGCTGTCCCGGTGCCGCCACCGTGCGGCGAGGGCGGTCCCGCCGCCGAGCCGGAACTCGTGGGGACCGCCGTCGAGCTCTGCGAGGGCGTGGGCGACGGGGCGGTGCACGAGCTCCCACAACCGGCGGGCGCTCGTGGACACGGTCAGAACTTCCGTGCCCATCGGTTGATGGTCCGGATCCGCGATCCGCGACTGAATCCGGCCCGGTGGAGCGCGCGCACGAGCTGACGGAATGTGTACGCCTGTTGCGCCCACGCTTCGACAAGGTCCTCCAGGGTCGCCTCGGCGCCCCACATCCGGATGATCACCTTCTGCCGGTCAGTCGGCCGGCTTGCGCGGACGGCGTCGTAGAACTCGTCCGCGGTCGGGCGTTTCTCCCATCCGGCGCAACTGCTCATGATGCGGCGGTGCACCGCCCAGGCGTGTCGGCCGCGCGGCGCGTCGGGCGCACACAGTCGTCGGAACACGGCCTCGCCGGCGGGCTCGTCGCTGAAGGCCTCTGCCGGGAGGAGCGTCGCGGGCGCCCACTTGTCGTTCTCGGCGCGGCGCCGCGCAATCTCGCCAGCGATATCGAAGGCCGCCGGAGTCCTCACAGGGTCCACGATAGCGTACCGGTCCGGTGTTGCGGCCGGGGGAGCGAGGGGCACGGCTTGGAGGAGCGGCGAGGCCGGATCGCGGAGGGAATGAGGGGCGTTCCTTCGGCAGTCCCTCGGCCTCCATCTCGCGGTACGCCCGTCCACCAGTCGGCCGATGGCGGGAGAGCGAGACGGTGACCGCTACGGCGTCCCCTTCCAAGCGCCCCGCGCCACCGCCGGCACGAAGGCGTCGAGCCCGTCCGGGCGGAAAGGCACGGTGCGGCCCTGCTCGGCGCTCATGTACGCGGTCATCAGCAGCTCGACCACCTCGACGCCGTCGTCGAACGTGACGTCCGGCGCTTCGCCGCGCAGGAACGCCCGGGCCATGTGGCGGTTCTCCGCCGTGTAGCCGTACTCGGCTGCTTCGTCAACGACCAGCGGCATGGAGCCGATCTCGGCGTTCTGCTTCTCGACGAGGTCCTCGCCCGCCTCGCCCCGCACCGCGCGGCTGAAGAAGAGCTTCACGCCGCTGTCGAGGGAGTCGGCCGACAGGGAGTACTCGGGGCCGAGGAGCTCCAGGCTCAGCCGCAACCCCGCTCCGACGAAGCCCCACGACGTGGTGGCCTCGCCGACGAGCGGGGCGCCGTCCTCGGCCTCGTACTCGATGGTCACGCTGGCGAAGTCCTCGGCCGGGCGGGTTCCGTAGTCGACCTCGGCCCCCATGTCCCGCCGCAGCCGGGCGGCGTACTCGGGGCGGGTCCACTTCAGCGAGGCGATGCGCCCCGTCACCCGCCGCGGCCGGATCGACGCCCGCGGCGCGCCCGGTGCGGTCAACAGGTGCCGCACCACCTCGACCGAGTGGCAGGCCATGTCGTTCAGCACCCCGCCGCCCTGCAGGTCGCCGCGCCAGAACCACGGCCGGTGGGGGCCGCTGTGCTCCTCGGCGGCGCGGGCCAGATACGGCCGGCCGGTGAGGGCGGCGCCGCGGCGCCACAGGAGCTCGCGCCCGCGGGCGACAGACGGCGCGAAGATCTGGTTCTCGAGATAGCCGTGGGGGAGGCCGGCCTCGGTCACGAGCGCACGCATCCGCTTCGCCTCGGCGACGGTGCGGGCCAGCGGCTTCTCGCAGGCCACGCCGCGCAACGCGGCGCCGACCCGGGCCGCGGACACCACCGCTTCCAGGTTCTCGATGCGCCGGTGGTTGGGCCCGCACAGCCAGACCGCGTCGACGGCCGGGTCGGCGGCCATCGCCTCGATCGAGGGGAACGCCCGGGCGTCGCCCACGTCGAGGTCGCGGGCCAGCGCCGCCGCCTCCTCGGCGTTCTCGCGGCGCGGGCTCCAGCACCCGCGGACGTCGGCGTCCCGCACCCCGACCATCGACCGGATGTGGAAGCGGGTGATGAACCCGCTGCCGACGAACCCGATGCCGAGCCGTCGGCGGGGCGCGGCGGGGCTGGTCATGCCGTGTCCTCCGGGTCCCGCAGGGCCCCGGCGCCAGGGGCCGAAACCGCACCTCTCGCGGCGGGGCTGGTCACGCCGGGTCCTCCCCCAGCCGGGCAGCACGGCCGGCCGGAACCGCACCGCCGACGGCGGCGTTGGTCATGCCGCGTCCTCCCTTTGCTTGACGCGCAGCACGTCCCGGGCGGCAGCACCGCCACCGCGACCGTCCCCCGTGCGGCGGCGCCGGTCACGCCGTGTCCTCCCGCTCCCGCAGCGACCGCAGCAGCGACACCACGGTCAGGACCCCGACGACGAGGATCGGCAGCGACGCCACGAGCACCGCCGACCGCACCGCCTCGAGGCTGCCGATGACGACGAGGGCCGCGGGCAGGAAGGCGAGCGCCGCCGCCCAGAACAGGCGGTGGGCGCGGTGGGGATGGGTGCCGGGCCGCAGGCCGCGGGTCGCCGCCCCCGCGATCGCGTAGGAGGCCGAGTCGTAGGTGGTGGCCATGAAGACGAACCCGAGGACCAGGAACAGCAGCAGCGGCCACGGCTGCCCGCCCAGCCCGCCGAGGGCGGCGGCGATGGCGGTGGCCGCGTCGCCGGCGCGGACGAGGTCGAGCAGCCCGAGCCCCCCGTGCAGGTCGAGCCACAGGACCGTGTTGCCCCACACGATGTAGAAGGCGGCGCAACCCAGGGTGCCGAAGCCGGCCATGCCCAGGATGAGGGCGCGGAGGGTGCGGCCGCGGGAGATGCGGGTCACGAACAGCCCCATGAACGGGCCGTAGGCGATCCACCACGCCCAGTAGAAGATCGTCCAGTCCTCGACGAAGCCGGTGTCGGCGAGCGGCTCGGTCCAGGTGTTCATGCGGAAGAATTCCTGCAGCATGAGGCCGACCGACGAGGTGCCGAGCTCGAGCGCGAACCGGGCGGGGCCGGCCGCGAGGACCCAGGCGAGGAAGACGGCGCCGAGGACGAGGTTGGCGTTGGACAGGCGCTTGATGCCGCGGTCGAGGCCCAGGTACGCGCTGGCCCCGAACAGGGCGACGCAGGCCCCGGTGATGACCCAGGTCAGTCCGAGGGACTGCTCGACGCCGAAGAGCCGGGACGCCACCGCCCCGAGCATCGGCGTGGTCAGGCCGAGCGAGGTGCCGGTGCCGCCGATGATGGCGATGATGAACAGGAAGTCGACGGCGCGCCCGAAGGGCCGGTCCGGGAAGCCGCGGCCGTAGAGGCCGACGAGGGCGCCGGAGAAACGCAGGCACGGCAGGTCGTAGCGGTAGTAGGGCCAGGCGATGGCGACGGTCGGCAGGGCGTACAGGCCCCACGCCGAGGGCCCCCAGTGGAAGATGCCGTAGGTCGCGGCCCATTCGCGCGCGGCGAGGCTGCCGGGCTCGACGCCGAACGGCGGCTGGTCGACGTAGAACGCCCACTCGATGGTGCTCCAGTACATGAGCCCGCCGCCGATGCCGGCGCAGAACAGCATCGCCATCCAGCTCGCGTTGCCGTACTCCGGCTCCGGCGTGCGGCCGAGGACGCGCGTCCCGTGGCGTCCGAGGGCGAGCCACGCGAGGAACGACAGGGTGAACAGGGTCGCCCACTGGTAGACGAGGCCCAGCTCGCGGGCCATCCACTCGTACGCGGCGGACACGAGGGCGCCGGCCGCCTCCGGGGCCATGAGGATCGGAATGCTGACGCCGAGCAGGCACAGCAGGGCGAGGCTGAACACCGGCCGGTCGACGGACGGGGGAGGCGCGGGCGGGCCGTGCTCGGGTCGGTCGGGAATGACGCCTCCGGGAAGCTGTCGGTCCGCCTAGTGTATCCGGTCGCCTCCGCGGCGCGTGCGGTGTCGGCCGATCCGGCCGCGATGCCCGCCCCGGTCGGCAGGCCCGATTCCACCTGGGGCCGTTGCCGATTCGGGGTGCGGGTTCGCCTCCGCGGGATGTTCCGCCCCGTCCCGGCCCCGGGTCCGGGCAGCCCCGCGCGGGACACGTCGCGGGTAGGCGGGGCGCATCGCCGGTACAATGCTGCCGAACTTCATCACCGGCTTCTGGGGAGGCGAAGATGTGGAAGCAGTGCGTGGCAGATCGCGTCGTTCTCGCGGTGGCGGCGGGCCTGATCGTCGCGCTGGCCGGTCCGGCCGCGGCATCCAGTCAGGCCCAGGACAGCGCCGCGGACGGTGTGCGCTGCGCGGTCGAGTGGGCGCCGATGCGCGACGGGATCAGGCTCGCGACCGAGGTATACCTGCCCGCCGGTGACGGGCCGTTCCCCGTGATCCTGCAGCGGACGCCGTACAACCGGCGGTCGCCGGCCCCCGGCAGTGATTGCGATTCCGGCACCGGGCGCTACTTCGCCGAGCGGGGCTACGCGACGCTCAACCAGGACACCCGCGGGCGCTACCGCTCGGAAGGCGAGTTCGACGCCATGCGGCAGGAGGCGGCGGACGGCTACGACGCGGTGGAGTGGGCGGCCGCGCAGCCGTGGTCGAACGGCAAGGTGGGCATGATCGGCGGCTCGTACGTCGGCCTCACGCAGTGGCAGGCGGCGGTCGGGCAGCCGCCGCACCTCGTGGCCATCGCCCCGCACTACAGCTCGTCGGACTACCACAAGGGGTGGACGTACCAGGGCGGCGCGTTCGACCTGTGGTTCGCCATGAGCTGGACCGCGCAGACCCTCGCCCCCGACACCCTGCAGCGGCGCCTCGAGGCGGGCGGCATGCCGCGGGCGCAGGCCCTCGAGGAGGTCGGCCGGTTCGTCGCCGAGGGGCAGGAGAAGCTCCTCGGCGACTGGCTGTGGCAGCTTCCCCTCGCCGACTTCGCGGGGTTCCGGCGCGACGGCAACATCGCCGCCTACTACGACGAGTGGCTGGCGCGGCCGAGCTACGACGACTACTGGGCCCACCTCGACGTCGAGACGAAGTGGCCCCTCGTGCAGGTGCCGGCCCTGATCACCGGCGGCTGGTACGACATCTTCCAGGAAGGGACCATCCGCAACTTCATGGGGGTGCGCGAGGAGGGCGGCACCGACGTTGCGCGGAACGGCACGAAGCTCGTCATGCGCGCCCTCTGCCACGCCTGCCCGGGCGACACCACCGCCGGTGACATCGACTTCGGCCCCGACAACGTGCTCGACCTCAACGCGGCGTGGGCGCGCTGGTTCGACTACTGGCTGAAGGGCGTCGAAAACGGCGTCGCCGACGACCCGGCGGTGCGGCTCTTCGTGATGACCCCGCCCGACGAGGGCACCGCCGGCGGCGGTTTCTGGATCACCGCCGACGAGTTCCCGCTGCCCGGCGCCGTGGAGACGCGCTTCTACCTGCAGAGCGGCGGCGGGGCCAACACGGCCGCCGGCGACGGCGTCCTCTCGGGCGACGGGCCCGGCGGGCCGGCCGACGAGTACGTCTACGACCCCGCCGACCCGGTGCCCACCGTCGGCGGCAACATGTGCTGCCAGAACGGCCTCCTCGCCTCGGGCGCCTTCGACCAGCGCGAGGTGGAGCGGCGGCAGGATGTCCTGGTCTACACCAGCGAGCCGCTGGCCGACGAACTGACAGTCATCGGCCCCGTGCAGGTGCGGTTGTGGGCGGCGTCGTCGGCCACCGACACCGACTTCACCGCCAAGCTCGTCGACGTGCACCTCGACGGCTACGCCCACAACGTCTCGGAGGGCATCGTCCGCGCGCGCTACCGCAGCTCCGACTACCAGGAGTCGTGGCTCACCCCGGGCGCCGCCCACGACTACACCATCGACCTCGGCTACACCGCCACCGTGTTCCGCGCCGGGCACCGCATCCGGCTGGAGATCAGCTCGTCGAACTTCCCGCACTTCGACCGCAACCCGAACACCGGCGCCCCCTTCGGGCAGGGCGCGGAGGTGCGGACGGCGACCCAGCGGGTGCTGCACGACGACCTGCATCCCTCGCAGCTCGTGCTGCAGGTCGCACCGGACGTGCGGGCGCCGTAGCGGCGATCGGCGACTCAGGTGGCCGGCGCCCTCGCCGGTGCGAGCCCGTTTCGATTCGCTGCATGCGGGATGGACTCGCGGGCCGCGCTGCGGGGGCGGTGTCCCTCCGCACGACGTCGCAGGGGTCGAGTTCCCGGCCGAGACGTGTCGTGCAAACGGGGCGGCGGGGACCGGGCGACCCCTGTCGACGTCGTAGGGGGCAGCTCCTGGCCGAGCCATGTTCGACGGACAGTACCGTGTTCAGCGGGTGATACGGGAGAATCATTGACAAAAATAGGCGTTATTGCAGATTATCGAGAGCGATGCGTCTCGATACGGCCGTCGAGCTGCTGGGCGCGATGCCCTTCTTCGATCTCGCCACGGTCGTGCAGTTGACGGAGGAATCGCATTCGGGCGCGGTGAATCAGCTTCACCGCTGGAGCCGGGCCGGAAAGCTGGTGCCGCTTCGCCGCGGCATGTACACGTTCGTCGATCGCTATCGGCGGGTTCCCGTCTCACCGGCCGCCCTGGCCAACGCGCTGTACACGCCTTCCTACATCAGCGGGCTCTGGGCGCTGGGGTTCCTCGGCCTGATCCCGGAGGGCGTGTCCGCCTACACCAGCGTCACCACGCGCACGCCGCGCAGGTTCGACAACCCGTTCGGCACGTTCCGCTACAGCGCCATCAAGCGGAGCTTCTTCTTCGGCTACCGGACCGTCTCCATCGCCGGCGCCGAGGTCGTGCTCGCCACGGCGGAGAAGGCGCTGCTCGACCTGTTTTACCTGAGCAGCGCCGAATGGGACCGCCCGCGGATGATCGAGATGCGGTTTCAGCAGACCGGGGTGGTCGACCGACGCCGTCTGCAGGCCTTCGCGCAGCGCATGGGCAAGCCCCGCATTCTGCGCGCCGTGCGGGTGTGGCGAGAATGCTGCGACGCGCAGGAAGACGGCGTGGACCTGTGAAGGACCGGGTCCTCGACGCGGCGTTGCGCTTCGACGACCCCGGGCGCAGGCTCAACGCCCTGCGCGAGTACCTCCAGGCGTTCATCATGCGGTCGCTTCACGAGAGCGAGGCGTCGCGGGCGGTCGCGTTCGTCGGCGGGACCGCCCTGCGGTTTCTGGAGGACCTCCCCCGGTTCTCCGAAGACCTCGATTTCTCGCAGGTCTCGGTCGAACGCTACGAGCCCGAGCGCTGGCTGCGCAAGCTCAAGCGGGACCTTCATCTGGCCGGCTTCGACAGCACGGTCCGCTGGATCGACCGCAAGCCGGTGCAGGTCGCCTGGGTCCGAACGGCGTCGCTGCCGGCGGAAGCGGGTCTGTCGGGTCACCAGGAGCAGGAGCTCTCCATCAAGATCGAGATCGACACCCGTCCCCCGGCGGGGGCGGTGGTTCGGCGCTCCGTCGTCACCCGCCACTTCACGTTCGTGATCGGTCACTACGACCTGCCGTCGCTGATGGCCGGCAAGCTGCACGCGTTGCTCACCCGCAAGTATCCGAAGGGCCGCGACTGGTTCGACCTCGTGTGGTACCGATCGCGTCGCCCGCCGGTCGCGCCGAACGTGGCGCTCCTCCAGCATGCCCTCGACCAGACGCAGGGCCCCGGTCGCCACCGGGCCGCGGACTGGCAGCGCCTGCTTCGGACACGACTCGCCGACCTCGACACCGGCGTCCTGATTCGCGACGTGGAGTCCTTCCTGGAACGGCCGGCCGACGCCACGCTTCTGGAACGCGTCAATCTCGACACGGTTATTGCCGCTTGAGCACAACGCCGAGCGCCGTGGCACGCGCCGGGCATGGCGTCTTGCGGCGCGCCGCCGGCTCGGCGACCGCGAGAACGGCGTTGATGATACCTGCCCCGACCTGAGGATGGTTCGGAAACCGGGCGCCCGCCATACCCGGACTTTTGGCCGCCGGTTCACGGTTGGCTCGTCGATCCGACGGTGGTCCGCCGACCCCCGGGCGGGTCGGCTGATTCGGCGGTGTTGTGCTATGCTCGACACATGGGCTCGTCGACCGTGGCTCCCGACGTCGTTCCCCCGCCGGCCGGCCAGCCCGCGCGGGCCGCCCCCGACGTCGTTCCCCCGCCGGCCGGCATGCCGGCCCCCACCGCCAGCCCCGACGCGCCGGTGCGGATCGAGGTCGCCATGCCGCGCGACCTCTTCGACCGGCTGACGGACCACGACGACGCGCCCCGCTGCCGGTACGACGAACTCACGGGGCTCGCGGAGTTCGTGGCCGAGCCCGGTGTGGCGCACGAGGGGCCGGCCTGGGCCATCGGCGACCTGGTGTCGTGTGTTCGCTACGTGCTCGCCGAACGCGGGCACCATGTCGGTTGGCAGGCGACCGGTGCGTTGCGTCTGCTGAGCGACGACGGCGCCTTCGAAGCCGACGCCAGCTTCTACTTCGACGCGACAGCGGCACGGGTGTTACGGGATCGCGGGATTGCCGGCTACGTCGACGTGCGGACAGGCTTGGCGCCGCCGGATCTGGTGGTGGAGATCGACCGCAGCCGCCGGTCACGGCACAAGCTCGCTCCCTACTTCCGGATGGGCGTCAAGGAGGCATGGACGTCGGATCGGAAGGCTGGCGTCACCATCTGGACGCCCGATGCAGGTTTGGCCGAGGGCTTCCGGTCGGTCTCGACAAGCATCGTTCTCCCCGGGCTCACCGCCACCGATCTCGCTCCGCTCTGCACCAGCGGGGACCCGCGCGAGCAGGCCCGACATTCCCAGCGTCTCGCACGCCGCATCGCCGAGCGAATCCTCGACGCCTCCCCGGCGTTGAGAGACGAATCCGACTTGAGCGGACAGTGAAGGCCGTTGAGGAATGGCAACAGCGACCACTGCGACGGACGCGGCTAGCCGGCCGGCCGGCGGCCCCGACGCCCCGGTGCGGATCGAGGTCGCGATGCCGCGCGCGCTCTTCGACCGCTTGACCGACCACGACGACGCGCCGCGTTGTCGGTACGACGAGCACAGCGGCCTCGCCGAGTTCGTGGCCGTGCCGGACATGACGCATGAAGTGCAGACGATGGCGGCCGGCCAGTTCGTCTTCCGCCTCGAGGACGCCCTCGCCGACAGCGGCCCGGACGTCTGGTGGCGCGCAACCGGGGCGACGCGCCTGTTGAGCGACGACGGGGCCTTCGAGGCCGACGCCAGCTTCTATCTCGACGCCGAAGCGGCGCGGGCGTTGCACCAGGTGGAGGGCTACATCGATGTGCGCACGGGCCTGCCGCCGCCCACCCTGGTCGTCGAGATCGACCGCAGCCGGGGGTCGCGTCACAAGCTCCGGCCGTACTTCCGGATGGGCGTCGAGGAAGCCTGGACGAACCACCGGGTCGATGGTGCGGTCATCTGGCGGCCAGACGCCGGGGCTGCCGCGGGGTGCCGGCCGGCCGAGGAGAGCGGCGTCTGCCCCGGCCTGACCTGTGCAGATCTCGATCGGCTGTTCGCCCGCGGCAGCCCGCCCGCTCAGGCGGAGTTCTCGCGGGCCCTCGCCCGCCGCGTCGCGGATCGGCTGGAGGCCGCCGGCCCACGCTGACCGCTACGCGCTCTCCCCGACGGCTGGCGGACGCGCGCTGTCCGTCAATCCCGGCCACATCTCAGTCCAGCGCTTGAAGCCTCACGGACGAAGGCCGTTGTCTTCCCTCGCAGAAGTACAGCGCCCTGAACCTGGCCATCTGCTTGATCTTGTCGATTAAGCTGCGCTCCTGGCGCGCCGTGGCGACGTTCCGGACCAGTGCCTTGGCATCCACGTCGGTCAAGCGCAGCACGAGGTAGTTGGCGACGGCGGAGAACAACGAGGCGTCGAAGTCTCTGGCTTCCTGGGACGCCACCACGAGAGAGATGCCGTACTTCCGGCACTCCTTGGCCATCCTCGGGATCAACTTCAGCCCCGCCGCCCGATGGGCCTCGTCGAAGATCAAGGCATGCGTGATCCGCTCTTGAATGCCTCGGCGGAACATGTCCTTGTGCAGGCCGTAGAATACGAGCGAGGCGAACGCCCGCTGCAACGCATCGTTCTGGGTCGTGTGGATTCGAACTACGGTGGGCCGGTCGCTCTTCCAGAGACTCTCGCGAGTTTCTCCGGGAGCGAAGAAACCGTAGTCGTCAAGCTCGGTCAGACGCGCCAACAACGTACGCAGTCCGCGATCAGGTTTCGGCTCGTCGCGCAAAATCTCGACGAAACGACCGAACTCCGGCTCCCGGGATCCTCCCTGCGCCCCGGTCCAACCCGCTTCGCTGAAGCTCTCCTTGATCGCCCGGCGGATGTTCTCGCACTGCAAGTCGCCCAGCTCGGGGAAGATGGCGCCGAAGATGTCCCGCAAGGATCCAGCGACGTCGAGGTGCGCCCGCGGCGATTCGGGGTTCATCACCGTCAGCGGATTGAATCCCAGACCGTCGAAGTCGACGAACCGCACGGAGTCAACGAGGTCAACAAGCCGTTCGTCGATGTCCTGGTGATAGGAGAATATGATCGGATGGACGCCCGCGGCCACCATCTGCCGGCACAGGTTGAGCAGGCAGGTCGTCTTGCCCATGCCGGGCAGACCGGCGATGAGGAGGTGCGGGTTGCCCTTGACGGTCAGGGTCCACTGCACGTCGGAGCCGGTGAGGGTGTCCGCGCCCAGCGTGATGGCGGGAACCGGCGTGGAGACCTCGGCCGGCCCGACGCCGTCCGCGACCGTCTCGCCCCCCGGGCGCGTCGGGTCGCCGCCAGGAACCATGGGCCGTGGAGGGGCGTTGTCCCCGCCCGATGGCTCACCGTGACCGCCGTTCAGATCCGGCGCGGTCGGGCCGGATTCACCTCCGCCGCCGGTCTGGTCCTCCGGGTCCGGCGTGACTTCGCTTGCGTGGGCGGCCCGACCGCTCGGATCCGGTGTGTCCGAGCCGGATCCGCTTCCGTCGGCGGCTTGGCTCTCTCTGCCGGAACTGGGTGCGGCTGCGTCGGCGGTCCGGTTCCCGCCGGCGACCGTCGGCGTCGCGCTACGAGAGGAGGCGGTCTCCATGCGCCCGTCGTCGCCCGGTGTCCCAGTCCCGGGCGGACTGGCCGCTCCGGCCGCAACGGGGTCCGTCCCGAAAGGGAAGTCGGCGTCCGGCAACCGGTCGGGGCCGAAGAGGAAGATCCGGACAGCGGAACCGGCCGGCGAGATCTCCAGCGGCTCCGGGCCTGCGTACTCGGGGCAGAACACCCAGCCGCGGTCGGCGTTCGGCGCCGGCTGCAAGGCGTAGTCCGCACCTCTCTCGACCAGCCGATCGATCTCGGCGACGATTTCCCGGTAGCGTTCCGTCGGCAGTCCGTGCCGGTGCGCCTTGTCCGCGTAGAAGCGCAGCACCCGCGCCAGCTTGGCCCGTCGCAGCGCACGGAACGCGGAGTACACGTGCTCATGGCCGTACCACTCGTACCAGCGCGAGCGAAGCGCGACGGTCTGTTCCTGGATGCTGCGCAGCAGCTCCGGCCCGCGCGCCTGGCGCAGATGGCGCCGGTGCTTGACCTCGATGAACCGGAAGGCGAGTCCGCGTCGCGGCTGTGTCGAGACGTGGATCAGGTCTGGACGGGTCTGCCGGTCCCCGCTCTTGTCGCCGTTGTCACCATGGTCGCGTAGCGGCGGCAGCAGGTCGCGCACATCGTCCACCGGCACGAGGAAGCCGCGGTCCAGCGACGTCCAGCAGGCATCGTTCTCCGTCGCTCGACGGCAGTTGGCGCGGGCGATGGCCAGCGCGATCAGTTCCGACGTCGGGGCGGCGTTGCCGGTGAGACGGATGGCGAGCCGACCGCTCAGCGACTTGAGGTGCTCCAGCAGGAACTCGGCGTTCCGCCGTGTGCGGCTGAGCCCCAGTCGCACCAGTGCGTCGTCAAGCAGGTCGTGGACCTCCTCGATGTTGCTGGTCGAGGTGATCAGTTGCAGGCAGCCGAGGTCTTCGCGTTCCGGCACGCAGTCGATGACATAGGCGTCGTAGATGTCCCGATTGTCCTGCGGCGAGTCGAAGTACTCGATGCCGGCATTGCGATCCAGGGTAACCACCCAGTCGCACAAGCGGTGGAGTTTTGTGATGCTGTCGGCTTTCTCGGGTGGGATCGTCGTGCGAAGTACCGGGGCCCCGTGCGTCGCGTCACCGGTCGTGTTCGAAACGCCCCAGGGCCAGCGCCATCCCGTGTGTGAAGTCGGATCGCCGTCACCTTTGGTAACGTGCCGTGCGACCGCCTCCAGGATCCTCTGGCCCAGGCGGTCCAGCCGCTCGGTGTGGCCGCGTTCCGACGGGTGCTCTCGCCGCCGCCGGACCGCGGCACGACGCTGCGCCAGGAAGGGGTCGGCGCGGCCGTGAAGTCGCGCTCGAAGAACGACATCAGGCCGAACGCCCGAAACGGGGCGGTCGGTGCGTCCCCCGCGTCCATCTCCACGCGGGACTCGAACGTGTCGAACGCCACGGCAAGGTGCGCCGCCGTCTCCGGGTCGCCGCTCTGCTTGCGCGCCCACCGCAGGCGGGGGAGCGCGATACCGCCGGGCAGGTTGATCGATTCGAGCATCCACTGGTCGTCGGTCGCCAGGACGCCGGCGCCGCTACGTCGCTTTTCCCGCGCTTCCGCGATGAACCGCCCCGCGATGGGGCGCTGCTCGCAGGACGGATACAGGTCGAGCGTGAAGGCGGGGGCGGTGGCGGTTTCGGCACCCGCGACATCCGCCGCGTCGTCGTCCGTCTCGTCGCCGGCTCCGCCGTAGTGCTTGTGTACGCGGCCGAGGGCTCGCGCGACGGTCAGACCGTCGCCGGCCCGGAGGGCGTGCATCCGCAGCAGGCGGGATGAGTCGTGGCATTCGAGATACTTGACGATCTCGTTCCCGAGGACCGCCGCGCTCTGCTCGCCGACGGTCGGTGCGGTCTCCGAAGACTCGCTCTCGCCGAGGGTGCGGGCGAGAACCGCCACCGCCGCCTTCGGCTCCCGGTCGTCATCGGGCACCATGCCCACCGCATGGAACCCCAGCGTGTCGGCGAAGACGAACGCCCCGCCGGTCGGGTTGGGGAGGAGTGCGGGGAACATCGCTCCGTCCAGCCCCCGCAGTTCCTCCCTCACCTGCCCGAACGCCTGTCCCTCGTCGAAGACGGCGTGGAACAGCAGGTTGTCATAGGCGGCCAGCCAGGCGACGCGCAACGGATGGGCCGGCAGCACGATCAGGCCGATGGTCCGTCCCGACAGCGATTGCACTTCGACCGTGTTGCAGATGGCGAGCGAGGGGTCGCCGTCGTCGAGCAGCGCCGTCCACGCGAGCACGTACTCCTTCACCGCGTCGAACGATCTGGACCGGTCGTCGTGGACCTGGCCGACTCCCCCGCCGGCGGCCCGGAACCGTTCCGCCAGCCGCCGGCTGGCGGCGACGGTGCGGCCCCACGCGGTACCGTCACCGCCCTCTGCCGGGACGAACTCCAGTGCCGCCGCCCGTTCGCCAGACGCTCGGACGCGCACCCGCCAGTGCCCGAGCGCGCCCTGGCGACTCGTCCACTCGCTCTCCACGTCGCGGATCAACGGTGGGCGGAACACCCGGAAGCTCTTGCGCAACCGCGCGTCGGGCGGACGCAGCACGACGAAGCCCCGCGCGTCGGCGGCGATGCAGTTCGGGTTCTCGGGGACGCCGGCCGCGATCTCTCGCCCCGAGCCCTCGATGAGCCCTTCACTGAAGGTGCGGACCCTCCGGCCCGCGCCGACGGCCGTCGTCTCCGGCCGTTCGCCGAACCGGATGACGAATTCCTCGCTCGGCTGCCGCTCGATCTCGTCTCGGCCGATGACGGAGACGACCACGCGGGCCGACAGCAGGGCGTCGTCGCTCAGCGCCGAGAAGTCGTCGTTGCTGAATCGGCACTTCTCCTGCTGGCGGGCGGAGTGGCGAACGTCGCGGGCGGCCAGCTCCTCGTCCTGGTCCGTCAGCAGCGCCACGCGGTAGTCGACAGCGTTCTTCTCCAGGTCTGCCGGCCGGGCCTTCCACCGGACCTCCAGGTTCGTGTAGTCCTTCGCGGACTGGGCGTCGGGCTTCAAGACGAGTTCCGGCGCCTCTGACTCGGACGGTTCCTCCAACCCTGACCATCTGGCGATTCTGCCGTTCCGGTTCCGCCACGAGGTGAGTTCGATGGACTGGATGTCGTCGGGCGGGTCGACCGGCAGGGCCCCGACCCACAGGTGCGGCTGGTCGGCGAGCGCCCGTAGGGCGTCGCGCAACGGTCGGGCCGCCGCTTCTCCAAGGAAGCGTTCGAGGTCCCGGTGCTCATCGACCCAGCGCCGCGACCAGTGCTTGACTTCGATGACGCGGACACCGGGCGGACCGATGGCGATCAGATCGATCTCGTCCGCCTGGAACTGGTGCGTGACCGACCACGTGAGGTTGGTCAGCAGCATCCATTGGTCGTCGCTGGCCCCGAGCGACGACTCGATGCGGCCTCGGAGATGTTCGAAGGCGGTGCGTTCGCTCTCGTTGGCGAACGGCCCGCAACGGAATGGCGTCACTCTCACTTCGTCGGTCCGGGTTGTCGAATCGCCATAGAGAATACAACGCACTGCAAACAGGGAGCGGACCGGGTCCGTCGCCGACCGCGGCGATCCTGGAGAGGCCCGGCATACCCGTGTCCCGCCTGCGACGTCGTTGCGCGGATCCTCGCCGCTGCAGCCCGCTGACGGACGAAGCGGACGCGGCGGATCGCCTCCGGATGGAATGTCATCCAGGACATGCCGTCACGGCCGGCTCTGCGGGTTGATCGTTTCCGTGAATGGGTTCACGACGCGCACTGAGCCGTAGGTCTGGTCGTGGTTCAGGTCTTCGGTGAACAGGGTGCGGGCGCCCAGGGCCTCCGCCGCGGCGACGATGGCACCGTCCCAGTAGCTGATGCGATGGCGCTGGCTGATCTCGACGCCGAGCTTGACGAGGCCCGGGTCGAGCGTCTGGCACGGGAAGGCCTCGAGCTGCTCGATCCACTCGAGCGCCTCGCCGGGGCTGAGGGGCGCCTCGACCTTGCGGACGACGGCGACATAGAACTCCTGGAGCACCTGGGCGGAGAGCCCGAAGTCGATCTCGTCGATCAATTCGAGCGCCCGCGCTCGCTTTGCCGCCTCCGGTCCCCGGCCCGCGGCCGCGTAGACCAGGACGTTGATGTCCAAGGAAAGCGTCAACGTTCATGCAGCTCCTCGCGGGTCCACGCGCGGGAGCCGATTCGCGCCGTCGACCGCTCGCTCAATTCCGCGATTCGCCCTCGCGCCTTGCGAACGCGATCCTCCCGGTTCGCGAGCTCGGTGAGGAAGTCGCGGACGAGGGCGTTGACGGTCTGGGGCCGCGTTCGGCCTGCCGGTGTCTGCTCGGCCGCCGAGAGCGCACTGTCGGTCATCGTCAGCGGCGGGGCTCACGGCCGGCTTATGCGGTGCTGGGGTGCCGTGGCGAGGATCCGTGACCGATGGGGAGGGGGCGACCCTTGAACCAGTGCTACCTCGCGCGGGGGCCGGGGGAGTGGCGAGGATCGGTAACCGATGGGGCGGGGACGCTTCGTCTGGTCCCAGGTGGTGTCGCGCCGGCACCAGGGACAAAAGGTGCCCACGACCAGAGATCCCGGCCCTTGTGTTGAGTTCGGCCCGGCGGTACATTCGGTCATCGGTGCTCCGGCGTCGTGCATCCGGTTCGCGTTCGCCGATCACCATCGCGCACGCCGCCGCAGCAGCGTCCCCGGAGGGTGGCCCGGTGCCGCCCGCCGGTCCGTTGGCCACCGTCGGCCCCGCCGGTCCCGTGCACCGCGACGCTGGTCGAAGTTGCCGCGCCGCGCAGAGGCGGGGGCGGGAACAGGCACACGAATGCGCATCAAGGTCCTGCCGTGGCAAGACACGTCGTCGCCGGGCGCGTTGACGCCGGAACGAGGCGAACGCGATCCCGAGCCGGAGGAGTGGATCGAGATCGAGGACGACCTGATGACCTCCGACCTCGTCGCGATCGTCGAGCGCGACGGCGGATGGCGCCCGCCGCACCCCAGGCTGCTTCCGCCCGGACGGTTCGCCCACCGCGGGCCCACCGCCGACGAGAAACGGGGGCTCAGAGCCCGAACCGCGCCTGACGAGACCGGCCGGCACAGCCGGACGGTCTACTTCCGACTCGGCAGGAGCTGTGCGGGCTGGGGTCCGCGGCAGCCGAGCACGGAGGAGTTCTACGACGCCGTGCGGGCGGAGCGCCCGACGGATCGCCAGGCGGCGATCCTCGACACGTGGGCGAGCGAGGCCGAGCCGAGCGAGATCATCGACGCGTGGGCGGAGGGTGCCTACACGTTCAGAGAGCTCGCAACGGCCCTCCACCGGGCCGACATCGCGCGCTGCAGGGCCGCGATTACGCTGAACCGGCTGGCGAGTTGAGCTGCGGCGAGAGGGCCGACCAGCAGCGACCGATGGCAAGAGTGGACCTCGTGTTGCCGGAGCCGGCGCGGAGCCTGTGGCGCCGTACGCGAAGCGTCATCCGGACCGGTCTGGGGGAATTGGGCGACGACGTTGGCTACCGAATCGGCGGCGGGACCATCCTCGCGGCCCGGTGGGGCCACCGCACGAGCTTCGACATCGATCTCACGCTCGACCGGCCCGCGAACCTCCGGAGACTGGAGGGCGGACGGCTCGACACGCGGCTACGCGCGCTCGGGGCCACGTGCGAATTCAACGCCGGCATCAAGATGTACGATGCGACGTTCAGGGATGCGCCGCAGAACCAGGCAATCCAGATCTGGGCGAAGGAACCGAGCTTGTACCTGGGGGACAGCCGGGAGGTCATCGACGGACACGAAGAGACCGTGCTCTGCACCGCGCAGATCCTGAGAGGCAAGCTGGAGCGGGCGGACATGGGACTGGCCCGCGACGTCTACGACATCGTGACGGCGAGACAACGCGATCCGCGGAGCCTGGAGATCGCCGCGAACAGCATGCCCCACAAGCGCCTCGAAGAGGCGATGCTCGCGTGGACGCTCAAGCACGGCAGGATCGCGAGGAACGGACGCGAAGATCTGTATGGCCTGCCGGAGGGTGGAGACCGCCGCCACGAGTCCCTGGCGCGGCGCGGGAAGCTCGCGCTGGCGCAGTCCATGTACGAGACGTTCGAGATACGCATCGAGCGCGCCGTCATCGTGATCGAGGCCGGGACTTACGGCGGTGACCGACGCTCGGTGCGGACAGGTGCGCCCGAGGCCGCCGACGCGTTCCAGAAGTACGGAATCGATGGGCACATCGGAGACAAGGGGCCGACCGCCGACGAGATACGAGAGTATGCGATTGCCGTATCGCGGCAGGATCGCGGCGATACGCTCATATTCCGCGCCCGCGACGACGAAGCGGTCGCGTGGCGGACGGGTACGGCGAGCCTGAGCCTGCCGGTCTTGACGGAGACGCCCGGAGCGCCCTGACGGCAACACTCGTCCCCGTGCAGGAGATCCGGCTGTTCATCTCGTCGAAGCTCCCGCCGGGCGCTTGCGCCGGGGCCGGCCCGGCGGTACAGTGCGGGGCGAGATGAGTTGCAGATCCAACGCGGTGCTCCTGGGCGTGACCGTCGCTCTGGTTGCCGGCGTCCACGCCGGCGCCCAGCCGGCGGCGCCGAGCCCGGAGCAGGTCGAGTTCTTCGAGACCGAGATCCGGCCGCTGCTCGCGGAGCAGTGCTTCCAGTGCCACGGGGCGGCGTTGGAGACGCCGTTCGGGGGGCTGCGGCTCGACAGCCGGGAGGGGCTGCTCGCGGGGGGCGACAGCGGTCCCGCGGTGGTGCCGGGCGATCCGCACGGGAGCCCGCTCGTGCAGCGGGTGCAGGGGCGGCCGGTGCTGATGCCGCCGACCGGCGCCCTCGCCCCGGCGCAGGTGGAGAGCCTGATCGCCTGGGTCGAGATGGGCGCGCCGTGGCCCGAGGCGTCGGCGTCGGCCGCCGGCACGCCGGACCCGTCGGAGCCGTTCGACCTGGACAAGCGGCGGCGCGAGCATTGGGCGTGGCAGCCGGTCGAGCCGGCCGAGGCGCCAGCGGTCGCCGACGAGGCGTGGCCGCGGGGCGCGGAGGACCGGTTCATCCTCGCCCGGCTGGAGGCCGAGGGGCTCGATCCGGCGCCGCCCGTCGACCGCCGGACGCTCATCCGCCGGCTGTCGTTCGACCTGCGGGGGCTGCCCCCGACGCCGGCCGAGGTGGCCCGGTTCGTCGGCGACCCGTCGCCCGACGCCTACGCCGACCTCGTCGACCGGTACCTGGCGTCGCCCCACTTCGGCGAGCGGTGGGCGCGCCACTGGATGGACCTGTTCCGCTACAGCGAGTCGCACGGCAGCGAGGGCGACCCCGACATCCCCCTCGCGTGGCGCTACCGCGACTACCTGATCCGGGCCTTCAACGGCGACGTGCCCTACGACCAGTTGATTCGCGAGCACGTGGCCGGAGACCTGCTGCCGGCGCCGCGGCTCGACGCGGAGACCCGGACCAACGAGTCGATCGTCGGCACCGCCCACTACCGGCTCATCGAGCACGGCTATCAGCCTGTCGACCCGTGGGAAGACCGGGTGAAGTGGCAGGACAACCAGGTGGACGTGGTGTCGAAGGCGTTCATGGGCCTGACCGTCTCGTGCGCCCGGTGCCACGACCACAAGTTCGACGCGATCAGCCAGAAGGACTACTACTCGCTGTTCGGCACCCTCTACGGCGCGCGGCCGACCCAGCGCGCCATCGACGACCCCGCCCTGCTCGAGACCAACCGGGACGCGCTGGCGGCGTTGAAGGACGAGATCCGCGACGGGCTGGCCGACGCCTGGCTGGAGGCGGCGGAGGCGGTGGGCGGGCGGTTGCTGGAAGAGGCGGCCGGGGCGGCCTCCGGGGATGCGGCTGCGGCCTCCGACGAGGCGGCCCCGGCTCGGGGCGCGGGATCGGACGAGCGCGACGGCAGCGCGCTGGCCGCGTGGCGGGAGCTGGCCGCGGTGGACGACGCGGACCTGCCGCGCGCCTGGGAGGAGCTGCGCGCCCGGTGGCAGGCGGAGCTCGCCGAGCGCGAGCGGTTCAACCGCGAGCACTTCGAGGTGGCCTGGGACCTCGCCGGCGCCGACTACGCGGCGACCGTCGGGCACGGCCTGGGCCGCCCCGACGCGCCGTCGCCGCCCGGCGAGTTCGCGATCGAGCGGCGGGGCGACCGGCTGCTGAACGGCATCTATCCCGGCGGCGCCTACACGCACCTGCTGTCGTCGAAGCACGCGGGGGTCATCCAGACCCCGCGCTTCACCATCGACAGCGACTTCATCAGCCTGCGGGTGCTGGGCGGCGACCTGAGCTTCGCCAACCTCATCATCGAGAACTACGCGGTGCCGCGCGGCGGCATCTACCACCTGCGCTACAGCCCCAAGCGGGACGAGATGACCTGGGCGCAGTGGGACACCAACTTCTGGAAGGGGTTCAGCGCCTACATCGAGTTCGCGACGCAGGACGACGTGACGCAGTTCACCCTCGACCCCGAGGACGGCCGTCAGACGAACCGGCCGGTGCGGCGCGGCGACGGCCGTTCGTCGATGGGGGTGGCGCAGGTCGTGTTCCACGACGAGGCGGCGGCGCCGCGCGACACCGACCTGCCCGTGCTGCACCTGCTGGCCGATGACGGCGCGCCGCCGCCCGCGTCGCGCGGCGAGCTGGCCGCGCGCGTCGACGAGCGCCTCGGCGAGGTGGTGGCGCGGTGGCGGGGCGGCGCCCTGACCGAGACCGAGGCCGCGTTCCTCGACGAGTTCGTGCGCGCCGACGTGCTGCCGCGGTCGCTGGAGGACCTCGAGGCCCTGCGCGCGCCGGCCGCGCGCTACCGGCTGCTGGAGCGCGACGTGCCGGTGGCGCGCCGCGCCCCCGGGGTGGTCGAGGAGGCGGCGCCGGACCACCCGCTGCTGGTGCGCGGCAACCACAGGAACCTCGGCGAGGCGGTGCCCCGCGCGTTCCTCACCGCGCTCGACGCGCAGCCGTACGCCGACCCGGGCCTGGTCCGGCTGCGCCTCGCCGGCGCGATCACCGCGCCCGACAACCCGCTGACCGCGCGCGTCGCCGTGAACCGCGTGTGGCGCCACCTGTTCGGGTACGGCCTCGTCCGCACCGTCGACAACTTCGGGCGGCTGGGCGACCCCCCGACCCACCCCGCCCTGCTCGACCACCTCGCGGCCGAGTTCGCGGGCGACGGCCACTCGGTGAAGCGGCTCGTCCGGCGCCTCGTGTCGACCGCCGCGTACCGCATGAGCAGCCAGGGGTCGCCGGAGGGCCTCGCGGCCGATCCGTCCAACCGGCTGCTGCAGCACGCCAACCTGCGCCGGCTCGACGCCGAGGCCATCCGCGACTCGATCCTCTCGGTGTCCGGCCGGCTCGACCCCGCGATGTACGGCCCCTCGGTGCCGGTGCACTACGCGTCGCGGTACGGGCTGACCGAGGGCGACCCGAACAACGGTCCCGTCGACGGCGACGGGCGCCGCAGCATCTACCAGGAGATCCGCCGCAACGCGCACAACCCGTTCCTGGACGTCTTCGACCTGCCGCGCCCGGCGGCGACGCGCGGCCAGCGCGACGTCACCAACGTGCCCGCGCAGTCGCTGACCATGCTCAACAGCCCGTTCGTCATCGGGCAGGCGGCCGAGTGGGGGCGGCGTCTCGCCGAGGGCGAGGCGGGGTCGGTGGAGAGCCGCATCGACCACATGTTCGTCAAGGCCCTGACCCGCCGGCCCTCCGACGAGGAGAGCGCGCGGGTCGCCGGCTACATCGACGCGGTGGCGGCGGAGCGCGGCGCCGCGCCGCACCTGCTGCTCTACGACCCGCAGGTCTGGCAGGACGTCGCGCACAGCTTGTTCAACCTGAAGGAGTACCTGTTCATCCGCTAGCGGCATGTCTGCGAAACGGGTTTACGGAACCGCCCCTGGCCGACAAGGCCGCGAGTGCCGGCAGCCTTGGACGCTTGATGTTCGCCGTGCCGAGCGCACGAAGAATGAAACGCAAGCTATCCCCGGCCGACGAGACCGCGAGTGCCGGTGGCCTTGAGCGCCGCTTGATGTCCGCCGTGTCGAGCGCACGGAAATGAACCGCAAAGCTATTCCTGTGACACACCAGTAGGCGAGGACTTCCATGTGTCTTGACCCGCGCCGCCACCCGGCCCCCCGACCGTTCCCCACGCGCCGCGAGATGCTGCGCCGGACCTCGTCGGGCTTCGGCCTGCTCGCGCTGTCGGCCCTGATGGCCGATTCGTCCTATGCCGGCCTCGCGCAGGAGGCGGGCGACGGCCCCCTGGCGGCCAAGCCGCCGCACTTCCCCCCGAAGGCGAAGAACGTCATCTTCTGCTACATGTCGGGGGGGCTGTCGCACGTCGACTCGTTCGACCCCAAGCCGAGGCTCGCGGCCGAGGCGGGGCGGCCCATGCCGTTCCAGACCGAGCGGACCATGTTCAACCAGGACGGCAACATCTGGCCGAGCCCCTGGGCCTTCACGCACCACGGCGAGAGCGGCATCCCGGTGAGCGCGCTCTTCCCCCACATCGGCACGGTGGCCGACGAGCTGACCGTCATTCGCTCGATGACCGCGCCGTTCATGGAGCACGCCCAGGCCAACTTCTACTTCCACAGCGGCATGCCGTTCAACGGCTTCCCGAGCATGGGCGCGTGGGTGACCTACGGCCTCGGCACCGAGAACCAGAACCTCCCGGGGTTCGTGGTCCTCGGCAGCGGCGGCATCCCCCTGGGCGGCATCAACATCTTCGGCAACGGCTTCCTGCCGGCGGTCCACCAGGGCTCGATGCTCTACCCCGAGAACGCCGAGCCTCTCAACAACGTGCAGCCCCGCGAGACCGACCGGCGGCAGCGCGACCGCCTGGGCCTCATCGGCGACCTCGACGCCGGCTTCGTCGACCGCATCGGCGGCGACCGTCAGGTCGAGGCGGCCATCGACAACTACGAGATCGCCTACCGCATGCAGACCGCGGTGCCCGAGCTCGTCGACCTCGCCGGCGAGACCGAGGCCACCAGGCGCCTCTACGGCATGGACTCGCCCGTCGCGTCGACCGCCGCCTACGGGCGCCAGTGCCTGGTCGCCCGCCGCCTCGTCGAGCGCGGCGTCCGCTTCGTCGAGCTCACCATGGTGGGCACCGACGGCATGGGGCAGGCCGCCAACCCCTGGGACCAGCACACCAAGCTGATCGAGGGCCACACCGCCAACGCGCTCACCGTCGACCAGCCGGTGGCCGGCCTCGTCAAGGACCTCCGCGCCCGCGGCCTCCTCGACGAGACCCTCGTCATCTTCTCGGGCGAGTTCGGCCGGACCCCGTTCGTCCAGGGCACCAACGGCCGCGACCACAACCCCTACGGCTTCAGCCTGTGGCTGGCCGGCGGGGGCCTCAAGAAGGGCTTCATCTACGGCCGGACCGACGAGTACGGCTACCGCGTCGTCGAGAACTCGCACACCGTGCGCGACCTCCACGCGACGGTGCTCACCCTGCTGGGCTTGGACTACCGCAACCTGACCTACCGCTTCGGCGGCCGGGACTTCCGGCTGGCCGACGTGGACGGACACCCGATCCGGGGGATTCTTGCGTAGCGCGCCGTCGGGCGGCTCGGCGGGGGCTCTCCGACGATGGCCGGGGCATGGCGGCCATGGAGCTCTCGACGGCGCCCGGGTGCCTGCGGCGCGGAACCGCGCAGGCTCAGGCTGGACATCGAGGTCGACCAGGGGCGCCCGCTCGGGCCGTGCCCCCGCGGTGCTGAAGGCGTGTAACGGCGCGGGCTCCCGGCTGGACAGCCCGTGGGGGCTCGAACGGAGCCGAAGGCGACGTGCCGGACGGCGGAACGGTTGCGGCCCCGGACGGAAGGAGAGCGACATGGCTCGGACACGAACGCTGGCGGCCGCGGTTGCGGCGGTGATGCTCGGGGCGCCGGCAGCGGCGCAGACGACGGTGGAGATCCACGACACCGCCACGGGCGGGAGACTGGGGACCGTCACGCTGGAGGAGGAAGCCGGAGGCGGGGTGCGCTTTTCGCCCGACCTCGACGGCATTCTCCCCGCGGGCGGGCACGGCTTCCATGCCCACATGAATCCCGACTGCGGGTCGGGAGGCCAGGCCGCCGGCGGGCACTACGACCCGGCGAACACGGGCGTGCACGAGGGGCCCGAAGGCAACGGTCACCTCGGCGATCTGCCACGCCTCACGTCCGACGGCGGCCGCGTGACGACGGCGGTGGTCGCGTCTCGATTGGCCCTGAGCGACCTGTACGGACGCGCGCTGGTGATTCACGAGGGCGGCGACAACTACTCGGACTCGCCGGCGCCGCTGGGCGGAGGGGGCGCCCGGCTGGCGTGCGGCGTCGTGGCCACGGCGACGCCCGTCGCGCCCCGGCCGCCCTCGCGGCGCTGATGGCGCTGCTGCTCGCGATCGGTGCGCATGCCCGCTGGCGTGGCGAGCCCGTTGCGAATCGGGGCTGACCCTCGGCGCTTCGGTACGAGCCTCGGCGGTCTCCGTGCGGCGGTCCACCCGGCGCGGGTTGTCATCATCGCCCGGATCCGGTCCGCCAATCGTCGTCTTCGGCTTGGCGCCCGACCCCCTGGGGTCCCCGCCGTTCTGCGGCCCAGACGGCTATGCAAATCGAAGATGGCATATTGCATTTTGCATCGATCTGCATCGGCGCGGCCTCTCGGCGCAAGCTGGTACACTGATGCCCGATGCGTCCCGCCGCTTCGTGGCCCGCCACCCGAACAGCGTGGGGGTCGAGAGGGACCCGGCGTCGGCCGCCGAGTCGCGCGGGCGGGCGCCGGAGGCCACGATCGTCGAGGGCGATTTCTTCACGTGGGCGGCGGCCGACCGGCGCCGGTTCGACTGCGCCGCCGGCAACCCGCCGTTCATTCGGTACCAGCGGTTCGCCGGTGCGACGCGGCGGGGCGCTCTGGACTACTGCCGCCGTCTGGGCGTCGTCTTCAGCGGGCTCTCGTCGTCATGGGCGCCGTTCATCGTGGCGGCGGCAAGCAAGCTGCGCCCCGGCGGGCGGATGGCCTTCGTCGTGCCGGCCGAGATCGGTCATGCGCCGTACGCCGGCCCGCTCATGGAGTACCTGGTCGGCAACTTCGGTTCCGTGCACCTGGTCGCCATCAGGGACAAGATCTTCCCGCGGCTGTCGGAGGACTGCTGGCTGCTGTTGGCCGACCACGCGGGCTCGCGGTCCGGCACCATCCGGCTGTCGCGAGTCGAGCGGTTCGACCCGCGTGCGATGCCGCCGCCGGTTTCGGAGGAGGTTTCCGTCGAGGCATGGCGTGTCAGATGGCGCCGCAGGCTGCGGCCGTTCCTGCTGCCGGCGGGTGTTCGGAACCTCTACGAGGGCCTGACGGCCGAGGCAGACGTGGTCCGCCTCGGGCAGATTGCCCAGGTCGGCATCGGGTACGTCAGCGGGGCCAATGGGTTCTTTCATCTGCGCCCGTCCGTCGTGCAGCGTTTCGCGATACCCGACGAGTTTCTCGTCCCGTCCATCCGCAACAGCCGTTACCTCACCGGCGCCGTGGTCGACGACATCGATGTCGAGCGCTGGGTCGCGAAGGACGAGCCCGTGTTCCTGCTGTACATCCCCCCCGGCGCGCAGGTTCCGGGCGCGGTCCGGGCGTATCTGGACACGGAGGAGGCAGGGAAGGCCAGGGCCTCCTACAAGTGCCGCAACCGGACGCCCTGGTACACCGTGCCCGACGTCCGGCGGCCAGCGTTCGTCCTGACCTACATGAGCGGCAGGTCGCCTGCGCTGGCCGTGAATCGCGGCAGGTGCACGTGCACGAACGCGTTTCTGGCGGTCGACTTCCGGTCCGATCTGTTCGGCAATGGCGGCATCTCCGAACCGAGGTTCTCGGCGGCGTGGGGCTCGCCCGCCGGCCGGCTAAGTTGCGAGCTCGAGGGGCATCCGCTCGGCGGCGGCCTGCTGAAGCTCGAGCCGGGAGAGGCCCGACACGTGCTTCTGGTGCCGGATGTCGCGGTCACCGAGCGCGACCGTGTTCTGCTCGACGAAGGCATCGAGGTGATGCAACAGTGGCGGCATCTGGCGTGAGCCCTTGCGAGTGGGTGTCGCTCCGCTCGGCGCTGGCCCACGTCGTGACGTTCCGCGGTTCGCCCCAGAGCCAGCGGCACATCAAGCCGCTCTCGCCAATACGACGAGCGGTTCGTCTACGCCGCGCCGGACGTGAAACGGCTGACGCATCGACGTGAGTGGGATCCTGCATCGAGGGCCTTCAGTGCGCCGATGATGGGGGATCTGGACTACGAGGCGAGAGTGTCTTCCTGATCTGACCGGTATTGCGACCTGGCACATCGACCTCGGGACAGGTGCGTGGCTGTCAGGCTGGAAGGATGGAGAGGCGACATGACTCGGAGACGAACGCTGGCGGTCGCTATCACGGCGGTGGTGCTTGCGGGGCCGGCGGCAGCGCAGAACACCGTGGACATCTTCGACACCGCCACGGGCGGGAGACTGGGGACCGTCACGCTGGAGGAAGAAGCCGGCGGCGGCGTGCGCTTCACGCCGGATCTCGGCGACATCCTCCCAGTTGGCGATCACGGCTTCCACGCCCACGCGAATCCCGATTGCGGGTCGGGAGGCCAGGCCGCCGGCGGGCACTACGACCCGGCGAACACAGGCGTTCACGAGGGGCCCGAAGGCAACGGTCACCTTGGCGATCTGCCACGCCTCACGTCCGCCGGCGGGCGCGTGACGACGGCGGTGGTCGCGCCCCGGTTGGCCCTGAGCGACCTGTACGGACGCGCGCTGGTGATTCACGAGGGCGGCGACAACTACTCCGACTCGCCGGCGCCGCTGGGCGGAGGGGGCGCCCGGCTGGCGTGCGGCGTCGTGGCCACGGCGACGCCCGTCGTGCCCCCGGCCGCCCTCGCGGCGCTGATGGCGCTGCTGCTCGCGATCGGTGCGCATGCCCGCCGGCGTGGCGAGCCAATTGCGAATCGGGGCTGACCCTCGGCGCTTCGGCACGAGCCTCGGCGGTCTCCGTGCGGCGGTCCACCCGGCGCGGGTTGTCATCATCGCCCGGATCCGGTCCGCCAATCGTCGTCTTCGGCTTGGCGCCCGACCCCTGGGGTCCCCGCCGTTCTGCGGCCCAGACGGCTATGCAAATCGAAGATGACATATTGCATTTGCATCGACACGGCCTCTCGGCGCAAGCTCGCGGCCCGGAAGCCCAGGCTGAAAACCGAGGCCGAACCGCCCGACACCGCAGGGCCGGCATGAGGAGCCCCTCGTGAACCAACCGGCGCGGGCGGCACCGGCATTGTTGGCCGCGATGCTCGGCGGATGCTCGGGAAGCCCGGCCGCACCGGCGGACGCGCTGACGTTCACCTTCGACTTCCGCCGAGGCCCGCAGGGGTTCGTCGCCGGCTTCGCGGACTACCCGCCCGGCAATGCGGACATCTACGAGCTGACCTCCGACCACCGCGCCCTCCCGCCACCGTTGGCGCCGGAGCCCGCCCTGTTCATTTCCGGCGTCAACCGGAGCGACGACCTCTTCATGTTCTTCAAGGGGCCCGTCGATGGGCTGTCTCCGGGGGCGCGCTACGACGTCACCGTCGGCGTGGAGATCGCCACCGACGTGCCGGCCGGGTGCGTCGGCGTCGGTGGCGCGCCGGGCGAGAGCGTCTGGGTCAAGGCCGGCGCGACCGCCGTCGAGCCGCTCGCGGTCCGCGACGGGGCCTACCTGCGCATGAACATCGACATCGGCAATCAGTCGGCGGGCGGCTCTCAGGGTGTGGTGCTCGGCAACGTCGCGAACTCGAGACCCTGCGAGGAGTCGCGCCGGTGGGAGCGCAAGTCCTTCGAGGGCAGACCGGTACCGGCACCGGTCTCGGTACCCACCAGTGGTCGGGCCTGGCTGTTGTTCGGTGTCGACTCGGGATTCGAGGCGAGGACGGGGATCCACTTCATGCGGGCGGAAGCCGTGTTCGCGCCGCTGTGACTCAGCGAGCTGAGGAGTCGATATGGGCATCCGTATTCGGGAATAGGGTAGAGTGAGTTCCATGAAGACCACCCTCGATCTGGCGGACGACCTGGCGCGGGAAGCCAAGCGGTACGCCGCTCGGCACGGTCTCACGCTTCGGGTCGTGATCGAGGACGCTATTCGCTCGACGCTACGCCGCGAGGCCGGGGCGCGAGACTCCTTCGTCCTTCGGGATGCCGGCGTGGACGGTTCCGGTCTCCAGGCAGGGTTCCGCTACGAAGCCTGGTCGAGACTTCGGGACGCCGCGTACGAGGGGCGGGGCGGTGACGCGCGGATGGTCACGGCCCCAGGGCGCCGATGGGGATGACCCCCACCTCCCCGGGTCTCACGTAGCCGTATCCGGTCGGGACGATCACGGCGAGGGCGGAGGGCTTGCCGTGGTCGCTCTGCTCCAGGCGGCGGGCGAGCCGGTTGAGGCTCTTCGCGCCGTCGTCCACCCAGCGTTCGCCCAGCTTGATCTCGAAGGCCGCCCAGCGGCCGTCGGCCGCCTCGACGACGGCGTCCACTTCCAGGCCGTCCTTCTCGCGGTAGTGGAACACCTGCGCGTCCGCGGCCTGGGCGTGGACCCGGAGGTCGCGGACGACCAGCGATTCGAACAGCAGGCCGAGGAACTCGAGGTCGGCGGTCAGGCGGGCCGGCGTCGCTCGCAACGCGGCGACGGCCAGCGAGGGATCGACGAAGTGTCGAACCGCCGCCTGCCGGAGCGTCGCGCGCGACCGCAGGTGGGGCGACCAGGCGGGCTGGTTCTCCACCACCATGAGCCGGTCGAGCGCGTCGAGATACTCGGCCACGGTGTCGCTCTTGATGGACCGGCCGTCCCCGCCCACCTCGGCGGCCAGCTTCGACAGGGTCACGGGGGTGGCGACGTTGCGCGCCAGCGAGGTCAGCAGGCGGCCCACTTGGACGGGGTCGCGCGTCTTGCCGCTGACTCTCGTGACATCGGTACGGCGAACTTCGTCCAGATAGCCGCGGTTCGCGCGCAGGAGCCCCGGCAGCCGCCTGCCGACGTGGCCCGGCCAGCCGCCGGCGCAGACGAGCTCTGCGACATCGGCGATCGGCGTCTCGGACCGGGGCGCCCGTTGCTCCGCCCCGTCGAGGAGTCGCCGCAACGAGATGTCTCCGCTGGAGCGTCCGCTCTCGTAGAGCGACAGCGGGCGCATGCGCAGCCGGACGAAGCGTCCGGCGCCGGTGTGCCGGGTGACGTCGTCGGCGGGAACGGCGGAGCCGGTGAGGATGAACTGGCCGGGGGCGCGGCGCCGGTCGACTTCCCGGCGGACGTGGTTCCAGATGGCCGGCTCCAGTTGCCATTCGTCGATCAGTCGCGGCGCGTCGCCGTCCAGCACGGTCGCGGGGTCGGCGCCGATCATGCGCCTAGCGTTGTCGTCGACGTCGAGCAGCACTTCGCTGGCCGCCGCTCGCGCCGCGGTCGCGGTCTTCCCCGATGCCCTGGGCCCTTCCACGAGGACTGCCCCGGCCGCCTCCAGCAGCTCGGCCAGCTCGGCGTCGACGATTCGCGGCAAGTAGGTCATGATCGTTCCGATCGCCAGCACCGGTTGTACTCCGGTCAGTGTGGGGAGCGCAACACCAGGGGGTGATTCGGCGAACGTTCAGGGGGTGATTCGGCGAATGTTCAGGGGGTGATTCGGCGAACGATGCTGAGGAAGATCAGGGAGGAGATCGATGGCTGAGGCGGGACGCGACATCGGTCAGGAGATTCTGGAGGGCATCCGGCAGATCAAGCGGGGCGAGCACGGGCGCATCATCAACGTGCCGGCCATCTCGAGCATTCGCGAGAGGACGGGGCTGTCGCAGTCGAGGTTCGCGGAGCTGCCGGGTGTTTCAGTCCGCACGCTGCAGGAATGGGAGCAGGGGCGACGCATGCCTTCCGGGGCGGCCCGCACGCTGCTCCTCATCGCGGAGAGGAATCCGCGCGCGCTGGTGGACGTGGCGTGATTCACCCGGCCAGGTACGGCCGCAGGGCCGTCTCGACGTGACGGCGGGCACAGGCTCGGGCGTAGTGAACGGCTGTTTCATGAATTCCCGGAGACCCCCATGCGACTGGTGCGATACAGCGTCGCGATGAGCTTGGACGGCTACATCGCGGGCCCGAACGGGGAGTTCGACTGGATCGTGATGGACCCCGACCTCGACTTCTCCTCGCACGCGGCGCGGTTCGACACCTATCTGCTCGGTCGCAAGTCGTTCGAGGCGATGCAGCGGATGGGGGGCGCCCCCGCGCAGTCGGGGGCGCGCGAGATCGTGTTCTCGCGGACGCTGAATCCGGCGGACCACCCGCGGGTCGTCCTGGAGACCGACGCGGTGCGGGTGGTGAAGGCGCTGCGTGAGCAGCCGGGGAAGGACATCTGGCTCTTCGGGGGCGGAGAGCTCTTTCGCAGTCTTCTCGACGCCGGCCTCGTCGACCGTGTCGAGGTGGGGATCGTCCCCGTCCTGCTCGGCGGCGGCGTCCCGCTGCTGCCGGCCCCCGCCGGGCGCGCAACGCTGGAGCTTCTTTCCCACAAGGTGTACGAGAAAACCGGAACCGTGGGTCTCGAGTACGAGGTGGTGCACGCCCGATAGTCGCCGGCGTGTTCGAGCCGGTCGGCGCGGGCCGGCGGCGGTCGGTGTATCCTCACGGAATCGAGGGTCCGGGTTCGGCGCCGGCGAGATCGGCGCCGCGTGGATGAACGTCGCGTTGCGCCGGGAGCGGTGAGGACGCCAGCGAGATGCAGGGGGCGTCCGAGCCTGACGAAGGCGACCTTCCGCCGCGGCCGGCAGGCCGGCGCCGACGGACACCCGACCCTCGCGAACCGAGGAGGTTGACATGACGCGTCGATGGTTGGTGCGCTCGGTGGCGGCGATGGTCGCGGCGGCGTGGCTGATGCCGGGCTCGGCGGCCGCCCAGGAGGCCGCATCGGCAGCGGAGCCGACGGCGTTCCGGACCCCGTGGGGCGATCCGGACCTGCAGGGCATCTGGTCCTACGCCACGTTCACGCCGCTCCAGCGGCCGGCGGAGTTCGCCGGGCGCGAGCTTCTTACCCCGGAGGAGGTGGCCGCGCAGAACCTGGCCGACGCGACCCGGGCGACGTCGGAACGTCGCGGCGAGCTCTCGGCCGAGCGCGACCTCGCCCTCGCCTACGACCAGGTGTGGTGGGACCGGGGCGAGTCGACCGGGCGGACGTCGCTCATCGTGGACCCGTCCGACGGCCGGCTGCCGCCCCTGACGCCAGGGGCCGAGCGGCGGCTCGCGGCCGCCCGCGAGCGGCGCGCCGCCGGCCCCTTCGATTCGTGGGCCGACCGGCCGCTGCAGGAGCGGTGCATGACCTACCAGCGGGTGCCGCCGGTGCCGTCCGGCTACAGCAACGCGTATCAGATCTTCCAGAGCCCCGGGCAGGTCGTCATCCTCAACGAGATGATCCATGACGTGCGCGTCGTGCCGCTCGACGGCCGTCCGCCCATCGACGGGCGCATCCGCCAGTGGAACGGCGACGGGCGCGGCCGCTGGGACGGCGACACCCTGGTGGTCGAGACCACGCACTACCGCGACGACACGACGTGGCGGGGGTTCCCGGGCACCCGCGGTCTCCGCGCCGTTGAGCGGTTCACCCGCATCGACGCCGACACCATCGAGTACCGCTACACGATTCACGACGAGGCGACGTACACGCGTCCCTTCACGGTGGAGCTGCCCCTCGTCAGCCCTCCCGGCTACGTCATCTACGAGTACGCGTGCCACGAGGGGAACTACGGCATCGCCAACGCGCTGCGCGGCGAACGCGTCCTGGAGGCGGCCGCCAAACGGGCGCCCTAGCGGTCACGCCGTGCAGCAGGCGCAGGTGGGGCCATCGCCCTGGGAGAAGCTGGCCGTGGCCTGACGGGTGTCGCGCGGCGGTCGGTCGGGCGGCGGCGCGGCGGAACCGGCGGCGACGCTCGCGGCCGCGGCGGCGCGGCCGCGGCGTTCCTGGCGCCGCGCCTCAGCCTGGCGCGGGTCCGGGCCGCGGTAGCCGGTGAAGATCTGATAGCGGTGCAGGCCGACGTCGCCGTCGATGCGGATGGCGTTGGGTCCGTCGGCGGCGAACCGCGAGAACGGCGCACCGTCGCACAGGATGAAGACGTCGCCGGGGTCGGGCAGGTTGGTCACCCGCCAGCTCGTGCTCTCGCCACGCCGCTCGGGCGCCGCCGCGCAGGTGCCGACGTGGAGGGCGCCGTTCTCGACGTCGTTCCAGGCCTGGTAGATGCCGAGCACCGGGAAGTCGACGCCTTCCACCGTGGGGGCGTCGAACTTGTCCAGGTGCGGGGCGTCGAAGGCGCGGTTCCAGGCGTCGCCGTCGCCCACCTCGGCCACCATCATGCTCGCGCTGCGCTGGCCGCGCGGGTAGGCCTCGTTCAGGCCGAACCACCAGCCGAACTTCTCGTCGTGCTCGCCGAAGTAGCGCGGGTCGTACTCGCGCTCGGCCACCGCGCGCAGCCGCTCGACGGCGGTGTGGTCGCCGAGCTCGCGCGCCATCACGAGGCCGGTGGCCGAGGCGCGGATCTCGACGCTGGGGTCGTTCCAGCCGAGGGCGTTGGCGGCCGACTCGTAGAGCAGGGTCGCCGTGTCGCGGTCCTGCGGCAGCAGCAGGAAGGCGACGCCGACCCCCGCCCCGGGGCCGCCGTTCGCCTTGTGGTTGACGATGGGGTCGTAGTAGCTCGTGACCCACTCGAGCCGGCCGTCGCGCGACAGGCCCATGAAGTTCTCGCGCGCGTACTCGAGCCAGCCCTGCACCGGGCGGTGGGTGTCGCGCCCGGACAACCGGTCGTACAGGTACATGCCGAGGCCCGCGGCGGCGTTGCACGGGAACCAGATCTTCGTGTTCTCGCAGTGGGGGCCCTCCGGGCGCTCCCGGTACTGGCTCTCGAGCAGGGCCGCGATGCGGTGCTGGTCCCACTCGAAGCGCTCGTCGCCGTAGCCGGTCACCGGGAACGGCCGCTCGTACTTGTCGTCGCCCGAGACGTACTTGTAGATGCCGAGCAGCAGGTTGAACCAGCCCCGGAAGAAGAGGTTGCCCTCGGAGCCGATCGGGTCGGGCGACAGGCCCCACGGCTCGATGCCGTTCGCGGTCCAGCCGATGCGGTTGTAGCGGCCGCGCAGGCGCTCGGGGATGCCGGCCATCACCCGGGGGGGATAGTTCTCCCGCCGCGGGTCGTCGCCGATCTGCGTCAGCCAGTCGACGGCGCCCCAGTACGTGGGGTAGCGGCTCGCCAGCCCGTCCGCGATGCGGGTGTAGACCTCGCGCCACGCCGGCGTCTGGTCGGCCATCAGCAGCAGCGCGTACGACGAGTTGTGCAGGTCGAAGCGGCCGTAGCTGGTGACCACGGGGTTGGAGTAGCGGTCCCACCACATGTGGGGCACGCCGTCGGCGTTCCAGTCGTCGGGGGTCGTCGCCTTCTCCCACAGGAAGCGCAGCCAGCCGCGCGTCCGCCGGTTGAGGGTGGGATGGACCGACCGGGGAGTCTCCTCCAGGGTCGGCATCGCCGGCGCGGCCGGGGCCTGGGCCGCCGCCTCGCCGGGCCGGACCGCGAGCATGCCGGCCGCGGCGCCCATCTGTTTCACGAACCGGCGCCGCGAGCGTCCCTGGGGCGTGGTCATCGCATCCTCCTGTGATCCGGGCCCGATTATACCGCCCGGACTCCCGCGCGGCGGCGGCCGGGGTGCCTTCGCGTACCGCAGCCGTCGGCGAGCCCGGAGATTCGATGTCATCCGTCACGGGACGTACGGTCACCGAGTCTGTCGCGAAAGGCGAATGGGTCCGGCGTCGCGGATCGTCGAGGTCCGAGCGAGACGCTGAGGTCCGACCAAGGCGGTTCGTGCAAAACCGGTGGAGTTGTGCGACCATGGGGACATGATGCGCGCGTGGCGCCGGTCCTTCGTGCTCGGTGTCGGCTCGTCCCTGCTCGGGGCCATGGTGCTGTGCCCGCTCATGGCCGCCGCGGCGGCCATGCCCGCCGCGACGAGCTGCCACGACGGGCCGGCCGAGGATCACCACGGCGAGACCTCGGCGTTCACCTGCTGCGCTCCCCTCGTCACCGCGGCGAAGCTGAAGGCCGCGCCGGAAGCCGCCGCCGCGTTGCCCCCGGCCGTCGAGACCGCGCCGCACGCGGCGCAGCGGGCGGAGTGGCGCGCCGACCGCCCGCGGCCTCGAACGGCCTCCCCACCGCTCTTCGTGCAACACGCCTCCCTGCTGATCTGATCGTCATCCGTCACGGCCGTCGTTTCCTCGCTTGAGCGCCAGGCCCGGGGCGCAACTGCGCGCCGCGGAGCCGCGCGCCCGGAACACCACCGGTGTCCTCGCGGTCCGCGCTCGGGGGAGGATGCCTGACTCCCGGAAGCCGTGGGCGAACCCGCGACGGTTCGACCACGAACGCCGGGAACGCGACCGAACACGGGGGACGTTCGCATGCCTGCACCACGTTCTCGGCTGTCCGCGGCCGGGCTGGGCGCCGCGGGCCTGATCTCGACGCTGGCCGCGGCCCAGCCGGCGCCGCCGGAGGGCGCGCTCGACTTCTACGCCGCCGCGCCCGACCTGCGCGGGTACGTGACGGCGGCGGTCGAGCGCAATCCGGCCGTCCTCGAGTCCCGCGCGCGCTACGAGGCGGCCCGGCAACGGGCGCCACAGGTCGCCGCGTTGCCCGACCCGGTCGTGAGCTTCACGCAGGCCCTGCGCAGCGTGGAGACCCGGGTCGGTCCCCAGCTCAACGGCGTCACCCTGACCCAGGCCTTCCCCTGGTTCGGCACCCTGGAGCTGCGGGGGCGGGTCGCGCTGCTCGAGGCGACGGCGCTGCATCACCTCCACCAGGCGGCCCGGCGCGACGTCGTCGCCCGGGTCAAGGAGGTCTACTACGACCTCGGCTACGTCGACGCCGCGCTCGGTCTCGCCGGTGAGGAGCAATCGCTGCTCGAGCACTACGAGACCCTGGCCAGCGCCCGCTACGCCACCGGCCAGGGGCTGCAGCAGGCGGTGATCCGGCTGCAGGCGGAGATCACCCGCGTCATCGACCGCCGGCACCTGCTCGAGCGGCAGCGCGCGACCCTCGAGGCCCGCCTCAACACCCTGCTCGACCGGCCCGCGGAGAAGCCGGTGCCGCCGGTGGCGCCGCCGCCTCGGCCCGCCGTCGCGGTGGACCGCGACGAGCTCTACCGCCTCGGCGACCGCAACCGCCACGAGCTGCGGGCGGCGAGCGCGCTCATCGAAGGCGGCGAGCGGTCCGTCGAGCTCGCCAGGAAGGACGCCCGGCCGGGCTTCACCGCGAGCGTCGGGGTGACCAACGTCGGCCGGCGCGACGACGCCGCCCTCCTGCCGCTGCCCGACGACGGCAGGAACTCGGTCACCGTCTCCCTGGGCATGTCGCTGCCCCTCTGGGGCGCGAAGTACCGCGCGCGCGTCGTGGAGGCGGGCGCGGAGCTGCGCGCGCACACGCGGCGACGGGCGGCGGCGCGCAACGCCATGGAGATGGAGGTGCAGGAGGCGGTGGTCCGCCTCGAGACCCTCGACAGGCAGATCGACCTGCTCGACACGGTGCTGATCCCGCAGACCGAGGAGGCGCTGCGCGCGACGGAGACGGCGTACGAAACGGGGGAGCTCGGCGTGCTCGAGCTGCTCGACAGCGAGCGGACGGTGATAGACGTCCGCTCGATGCGCGCGCGCTACCTGTCCGACCTCCTCATCGCGCTCACCGCCCTCGAGCGGGCGATCGGCACGCGCGTGCCGGGGAGCCCGCGGTGAAGCCCGCGTTTGCGCCGCGTCTGAACGCCGCCGGCGGACGGCCGAGGTGCCCGCCTGACCAGGCGGGAGGAGGGCGCATATGGGGTAGTTGCAGCCGGCGAGCAACGCCGTCAGGCGGAATGCACCGCCGCTCGAAGCAGGACGTCGACACTCAGGCCGCTGTGAGGACGTTCGACGCACAAACGCCGTCAGGCGGGATGCATCGCCGCTCGAAGCAGGACGTCGACACTCAGGCCGCTGTGAGGACGTTCGACGCACAAACGCCGTCAGGCGGGATGCATCGCCGCTCGAAGCAGGGGGCTTCGCCACGGGCTCCCGGGATCGGGAGGACGCCATGAACAAGGCGATCGCGGTCGGCATCGTGAGCTTCGTTCTCGGCATGGCCGCCGCGGCGCTGGTGGCCGTCAATCCGGCAGGTTGGCAGTGGCCTTCGCGCCTCTCCTCCTTCGCCTCGGCGCGCGAGGCTTCCGCGCCGGCGGTCGGCGCGTTGGCCGGCGCGCCCGCCGCGCAAGACGACCGCGAGATCCTGTACTGGCGCGCACCCATGGATCCCGCCTTCACGTCGGACCGGCCGGGCGTGTCGCCCATGGGCATGGACCTCGTCCCGGTGTACGCCGACGGGGCCGGGGAGCTGCCGCCGGGCACGGTCCGGATCGACCCGGGCTTCGTGCAGAGCGTCGGCGTCCGCAGCGAGGCCGTCACCCGGCGCAGCATCGGGCAGACCATCCGCACCGTCGGCACCCTCGCCCACAACGATCGGCAGATCGCGTGGGTGAACACGAAGTACGACGGCTGGATCGAGAACGTGGCCGTGAACTACCTCGGCGAGACGGTCGAGGCGGGGCAGGTCCTGTTCGACATCTACAGCCCGCAGCTCGTGACCACCCAGATGGAGTACCTGCAGGCGGTCGACTACGCGGCGCGGCTCGAGACGTCGGAGTACCCGGCGATCGCCGAGCGCGCGCGCTCGCTCGTCGCGTCGGCGCGCGCGCGGCTCGGCTACTGGGACATCACCGACGAGCAGATCGCGACGCTGGAGCGCGAGCGCACCCCGCGCCGCACGCTGTCGGTGCTGTCCCCGGTCACCGGCGTCGTCGTCGAGAAGATGGACCAGGCCCTCGACGGGATGTACGTCGAGGCGGGGATGAACCTCTACAAGATGGCCGACCTGACCACGATCTGGGTCGACGTCGAGGTCTTCGAGCACCAGGTCGAGGCGATGCGCGTCGGCCAGCGCGCGCAGGTCGAGCTGCCGTACCGGCCGGCGCGGCCCTACACCGGGTTCGTCCGCTACCTGTATCCGCACTTCGACGAGCGGACGCGCACGATGACCGTCTCGATCGAGCTCGAGAACCCCGACCTGACGTTGCGCGCGGGCATGTACGCCAACGTGACGTTCGACGTGCCGGTGGCGCGCAACGCGCTGGCGGTGCCCGAGGAGGCGGTGATCCGCGGCGGCACCCGCGACCTCGTGGTCCTCGCGCGGTCTCCCGGCACGTTCCAGGTCGCCGCCGTCACCCTGGGCCGGCAGGGCGGCGGCGTCTGGGAGGTGCTGGACGGCGTCGAGGACGGGGACACCGTCGTGGTGTCGGCGCAGTTCCTCATCGACTCCGAGAGCAACCTCACGCAGGCGATCCGCAGCATCGAATCGGGTCCGGACACGTCCGGGATGCCGGCGGAGCGCGCGCACGGCGCGGAACCGGTGTCCGGCGCGCCGGGGATGCCGGGCACGCCGGCGGAGCACGCGCACGGCGCGGCACCCACGACCGGCGCGCCGGACATGCCGACGGAGCACGCGCACGGCACGGAACCGGCGCCGTCGCCGGAAGGACCGGGCGGCCCGACGGCGGGGCCGGCCGGCCGCTGCCGCTGACGCGGCCGCCGCGACCGATGTCGCGGGAGGAGATCGATGCTCGCCAGGGTCATCGAGTGGTCCATCGGTAACCGCTTCCTCGTCGTCCTCGGGGCGGTGTTCATCGCCTTCGGCGGAATCTACGCCCTGCGCGCGACGCCCCTCGACGCGCTGCCGGACCTCTCCGACGTCCAGGTGATCGTCTTCACCGACTACCCCGGGCAGGCCCCCCAGGTGGTCGAGGACCAGGTCACCTATCCCATCACCACGCAGATGCTCGCTGTCCCCTCCGCCACCGTGGTGCGCGGCTACTCGTTCTTCGGGTTCTCGTTCGTCTACGTGATCTTCGAGGATGGCACCGACCTGTACTGGGCGCGCAGCCGGGTCCTCGAGTACCTGAACTACGTCGGCGGGCGCCTCCCCCGGGGCGTCACGCCGACCCTCGGCCCCGACGCCACCGGCGTCGGCTGGGCGTTCATGTACGCGCTCCGCTCCGACGACACCGACCTCGCAGAGCTGCGCTCGCTGCAGGACTGGTTCCTCAAGTACGAGCTGACGGCGGTGCCCGGGGTGTCGGAGGTGGCCAGCATCGGCGGCTTCGTCAAGCAGTACCAGATCACCGTCGACCCCAACCGCCTGCGCGCCTACGACATCCCCCTGTCGCGCATCCGCGACGCCGTCGAGCGGAGCAACAACGACGTCGGCGGGCGCGTCCTGGAGATGTCCGAGGCCGAGTTCATGGTGCGCGGCGAGGGCTACATCCAGGGCGTCGACGACGTGAGTCGCGTCGCCCTCGGGGTGGACGAGTCGGGCACCCCGATCACGGTCCAGGACGTCGCCACGGTGCAGATAGGCCCCGACATTCGCCGCGGGCTCGCCGAGCTGAACGGCGAGGGCGAGGTGGTCGGGGGCATCGTCGTGGTGCGCTACGGCGCCAACGTCCACGAGGTGGTCGAGCGGGTGAAGGCCCGACTCGCGGAACTGCAGTCGGGGCTGCCGGCGGGGGTGGAGGTCGTTCCCGTCTACGACCGGACCTCGTTGATAGAGCGCTCGATCGACACCCTGCGGCGGAAGCTGCTGGAGGAGATGGCGATCGTGGCGCTGGTGTGCGCGGTCTTCCTGCTGCACGTGCGCTCGGCGCTGGTCGCGGTGCTGACCCTGCCGCTGGCGGTGCTGATGGCCCTCGTCGTGATGTACCTGCAGGGCATCAACGCCAACATCATGTCGCTGGGGGGCATCGCCATCGCCATCGGCGCGATGGTGGACGCCGCGATCGTGATGGTCGAGAACGCGCACCGGCACCTGGAGCGCGACGGCGGCCGCCTGCCGCACTGGCAGATCGTCACCCGCGCCGCCACCGAGGTCGGCCCCACCCTGTTCTTCGCGCTGCTGGTGATCACCATCTCGTTCGCCCCGATCTTCACCCTGGAGGCGCAGGAGGGCCGGCTCTTCAAGCCGCTGGCGTTCACCAAGACCTACGCCATGGCCGCCGCCGCCGTGCTCTCGGTCACCCTGGTGCCGGTGCTCGTCGGCTACTGGATACGCGGCCGCGTCGTGTCGGCGCAGGTCAACCCCCTGACGTGGCTGCTCGCGGCGCTGTATCGGCCGGTGCTGCGGCTGGTGCTCGCCGGGCGCTGGGCGGTCGTCGCCGTCACGCTGGCGGCGCTGGCCGCGACCGCGGCCCCCTTCTCGCGGCTCGGCTCCGAGTTCATGCCGCCGCTCTGGGAGGGCGACCTGCTCTACATGCCGACGACCCTGCCCGGGGTGTCGATCACCAAGGCGCGCGAGATCCTGCAGCAGACCGACCGCATCCTGCGCACGTTCCCGGAGGTGGAGCACGTGTTCGGCAAGGTCGGCCGTGCGGAAACCGCGACCGACCCCGCCCCGCTGAGCATGTTGGAGACGACCATCCGGCTCAAGCCGGAAGATGCCTGGCGGCCGGGCATGACCCCCGAGCGGCTGACCGACGAGATGAACCGCGCCATCCGGTTCCCCGGCGTCACCAACGCCTGGACCATGCCCATCAAGACCCGCATCGACATGCTCTCGACCGGCATCAAGACCCCGGTGGGCATCAAGATCTCCGGACCCGATCTCGCGGTGCTGGAGGCGGTCGGCCGCGACGTGGAGGCGGTGATCCGGCAGGTGCCGGGCACCCGCTCGGCCTACGCCGAGCGGGTGATGGGCGGCAACTACCTGAACTTCTCGGTGAGGCGGGACGAGATCGCCCGTTACGGGCTCACCGTCGGCGACGTGCAGGACGTCATCCAGTCGGCCATCGGCGGCATGAACATCACCACGACGGTCGAGGGGCTGGAACGCTATCCCGTCAACCTGCGCTACAGCCGGGACCTCCGCGACGACCCCGCGGCGCTGCGGGACATCCTCGTCCAGACCCCGACCCGGCAGCAGATTCCCCTCGGCCACCTCGCGACCATGTCGTTCGTCAAGGGGCCGCCGGCCATCAAGAGCGAGCAGGCGAGGCCGAACGCCTGGGTCTACGTGGACATCGAGGACGTCGACGTCGGGACCTACGTCGAGCGCGCGCGGGAGGCGGTGGCCGCGCAGGTGGAGGTGCCCACCGGCTACAGCCTCGGCTGGAGCGGCCAGTACGAGTACATGGTGCGCGCGCAGGAACGGATGCGGCTCGTGGTCCCGATCACGCTGCTGCTGATCTTCCTGACCATCTACGCCAGCACGCGCTCGGTCGCCAGGACCCTCATCGTGCTGTCGGCGGTGCCGCTGTCCCTGATCGGGACGTTCTGGCTGCTGTACGTGCTCGGCTACAACCTGAGCATCGCGGTGTGGGTCGGCGTCATCGCCCTGGCCGGCCTGAGCGCGGAGACCGGGGTGGTGATGCTGCTGTACCTGGACCGCGCCTGCGATGCCGCCCGCGCCGACGGGCGGCTCCGCACGCCGGCCGAGCTCCGGCAGGCGGTGTTCGACGGCGCCGCCCGCCGCGTCCGCCCGGTGGTGATGCTGAGCGCCACCACCGTGCTCGGCCTGCTGCCCATCATGTGGAGCACCGGCACCGGGGCCGACGTGATGAAGCGCATCGCGGCGCCGATGGTGGGCGGGGTGGTGACGACGGCCCTCGTCGTGCTCCTGGTGTTTCCCGCCGTCTACACCATCTGGCGCGGCTGGGAGCTGTCGCGGCGGGCCGGGGCGGTCAGCCCGCCGCGGGCGGGGGCCGGTCGCGCAGACCCGAACAGCGTTCCAGCAGCTCGTCGCCGGTAGCACAGTCGATGATCCAGTCGCCCACGTCGGCCAAGTCGACGGGGTCGTCGACGTCGGCGATCCGCTCGGCCAGCCGCTCCGCAGTTCCGGCGTCGAACCGGCGCGCGGCCAGGCGGCGCAGCAGCGCTCTTTGCTCGGCGCGGCCCTCCGCCCGTCCTTCGGCGCGGCCCTCCGCCCGTCCTTCGGCGCGGCCCTCCGCCCGGCCTGCGGCGCGCGTCCCGCGCAGAAAGGGAGCGTCGCCCGGGCCGGCGCCGTCGCGGTCGCGCAGCGCCCGGCCGACGCGTTCGAGCACCGCCATCGTCTCCGCCGACAACACCGGCTCGTTCATGGCCCGATGGATCTCGGCCGCCGTCCAGCCGGGGAACGCCCGGCTCTCGGCCGCCGGACGGTAGCCGCCGTCGGGGTGCAGGACGTGGATGGTCATCCCCGGCTCGCGGTTCGCGGCCCGGCTCGGCGCCCGCACGTCGGGCACCTCCACCCACACCTCGGGCAGCTTCCACGACTCGTACATCGCGAGCTTGCGGCGGCGCACGTCGGTGGTGTGGTCCACCTCGACCACCACGTCCGGCAGGGCGTCCTCGCCCACCACGATGGCGGGGCCCTCGGGGCGGTCCCGCCCCGCGTGCAGATACACCGTCTGGTCCGCCTCCATGATCCGCCGCCGCGCCCCGTGCTCGTCCCGCAGCAGCAGGTCCGTCGAGCCGAAGGTGTCGATGGGCGAGCGCCTCTCCAACGCGATCAGGGCCGCCATCTGGGCTAGGCGCTGCGAGGGCTCCTCGTGGTAGATGCCGGCCGCCTCGCACACCATGGCGGTCTCGGTGGCGGCGTCCCAGACCTCGACGCGGCCGTCGTAGTCGTCGAATTCCTCGCGGGTGATGCGTACGGCGCGGCAGCCGGGGAAGTCGGCGGCGTCGCGCGCCGTGATGACGTCCTCCGCGGCCGCGTGCGCGGGGTCGGGCGGCGGCGCGGCCGCTTCGGACCGGCGCGCCGACGGCTGAGAGGGGACGGGCAGGGTTGCCGGGTCGGCCATGTGTCGTAGCCGGGCTGGAAGTACGGCGCAGCCGGTGTGCAGGGCGCCGTCCTCCCTGCCTCTCCTGAGAGAAGACGTTGCACGATTGGTCCCGGGGAGAATCACCCCGCCGACCACCAACCGTCTTGTCATTTATAACACACGCCAATCGTCCGGATGTCGAAGGGTGCACGTCAGATTTGTGAGACCCGCCTCTGCCGTCACGAGCACTTCGCCGAAGCCACCCGCACGCCAACCTGGCCCGGAAATGCTCGCAATCGCGAATCTGCAACTTTCCTGACGTGCACCCGATGTCGAACGAGACCGATCGCGCGGACCTCGGCGCCGGCAGACCGCGCCGAGCGCGGCGGCGACGCCGGCGCGGCCGACGGACAGACTGACCGGGCGGCGGCTGGCCGCATGCTGCGAGAGCGGATACCGCCGGGCTCGAACGACGGGAGGCGTCAGCCGGGCGCACCGCGCGTTCGACGCGGCCTTCGCCACTCAGCGCTCGGAACGCATCCAGGCGGTGGCGAGGCTGTCGGCGTACTCGTTCCAGCGGTGGCCGGCGTGGGCGGCGATCCAGCGGAGGTCGCAGGCGGGATGGGCGCGGTAGAGGGCCAGCAGCTCCTGCACCAGCTCGAGGTTCATGATGGGGCCGGACTTCTTCTTCCAGCCCCGGCGCTCCCACCCCGGCGCCCACTCGGTGATGGTGTTCACGCAGAGCCGGCTGTCGGTGAAGACGCTGACCGCGGCGTCCTCGGGCAGCATGGTGAACGCCTCGATGAGGGCGCGCAGCTCCATGCGGTTGTTCGTGGTGTCGGGGTCGTGTCCGTGCCTCTCGGACACGATCTCGCCGTTCTCGACCCACACGACTCCCCAGCCGCCGGGGCCCGGGTTCGGCGATGCGCTGCCGTCGGTGAAGACGCCCGAGGCGGGGCCGTCGGCGTACTTCCCGCGGGCCTCGGCCGGCGTCAGGTTCTCCTCGCGCAGGGAGCGGGCGCGGCTCGCGCCGCCCCGCCCCTGCCGTGTCGCGGCCGCCTTCTTCGAGGAAGCGGTCTTCATCGGAGAGTGGTCGCGACAGTACTTGGGCCGCCAGCCCGGATAGCGGTCCAGCGCTGCCCGGGGAACGTCGAAAGACGCCCCGCATACCTGGCACTCGAAGCTCGCCACGGTGCACAGGATACGACGGCCCGCAAGTGTCGGCCGGCGTCGGACGGCGGGCGCGGACCGGTGCTCGGAGGCTCGGGGCGGGGCGTCGGGCGGGTCGCTGCCGGTGCCCGCGGGACGCCGGACGTCGGCCCGCACCTGCCCCTCCTCCCGTGGATGGACTGACGGGACGGGGCACACGGGGGTCAGGGTCGGCTTCCAGTCAGAACGACACCGACATGTTCATCGAGATCGTCCGCGGCGCCCCCAGCCACGCCGCGTTCTCGACGATCGCGGCGAGGTACGAGGCGTCGAAGAGGTTGTTGGCGACCAGCGACACCTCGGCCGACTGGAAGCGGTCCGTCAGGCCGTCCACCGAGAACGTCAGGTACGCGTCCACGAGCCAGTAGGCGTCGGCGTACCAGTCGGTGGTCAGGCTGACCCGCCGCGACGACGTGTACTTGCCGGAGATGCCCATCCCCAGCGGACCCGAGCGGTCGAGCGACAGGACCCACAGCCGGTCGGGCACCCCCGTCACGTCGGTGCCCGGCTGGATGTTCTGCGAGGCGTCCACCAGCGCGTCGCCGGTGCCCACGTACTGGGAGTCGTTGAAGGTGTAGGCGGTATAGAACGACGTCCGGCCGGGCATCTGCACCGTGGCCGACAGCTCGACGCCGCTCGTGTCGATGCCGCCCGCGTTGAAATAGGCGCCGCCGCCGGGAATGAGGTAGTTGGGGCCGGCCGTGGTCGTGGGCCCGAGGAAGAAGATGCGGTTGTCGAAGTCGATGTCGTACCAGGTGGCGCCGAGGGCGACGCGGTCTCCCGAGTACCGCAGGCCGACGTCGACGTTCGTGGCCGTCTCGGGCTCGAGGGCGGCGAGGCTCCGGCCCGGCACCTCGAGCAGCCGGTCGGCCAGCGACTTGAAGTTCTCGGCGTAGCCCGCGAACAGCTCGAGGCCCTCGACCGGGGTCTCCAGGGTCACGCCGCCCGAGAAGAGCAGGTCCGAGTCGGAGTCGACGGCGAGGCCGGGGTCGACGCCGAACAGGTCGTTGCGGGAGACGTTCACCAGGAACTGCTTGACGCCGCCGGAGATGGCGAGGGGGCCGGCGTAGATGGTGTCCTCGACGTACCACTTGAACACCTGCTGGGGGAAGTCCCAGTCGTACTGCTGCCAGTACGGCTTCTCGTCGAAGGTGATGTTGACGCGGGGGTCGAGGATGCGGTGCCAGTCGCGGGCGAGAATCCGGGTCGAATCCTCGAACCACAGGCCCGCCCGCAGGGTGTTGCCGGCGGCGCCGATGGCGCCGGTCCATTCCTCGTCGAGGGTGAGGCCCAATCGGTCCTTGCCGTAGTGGCTGTGGCGGAACGACTGCACCGCGGTGGCCCCGGGGTGGCACGCGGGGTCGACCTCGGGCCCGCCCGCCCCGTAGTAGTTGAAGATGAACGACGACGTGCAGCCGGGTTGCGGCGCCACCGCCACGAGGTTCCGGTCGACGAAGCGGAGCTGCCCGAGGATGGCGCCGCCCCGCACCGGCGGCCCTCCCATCAGCTCCGACTCGGGGCCGCCGCCGTCGTCGGTCACGTCGACGACGTACGGCGGCAGCCAGTCGCCGCGGCCGCGGTTCCGGTGGTAGTAGGCGCCGAGGCTCAGGCTGGTGGCGTCGTTGAACGCCCAGTCGGCCTTCAGATAGCCGAACGTGTTCTTGCGGTACGTCGACCAGCCGCGCCGGTAGAACTGGTTGAGGTAGGGCACGCCGGGCCAGTCGTCGAGGAGCCGGTCCCAGCGGGGGGCGGCCTCGAAGTCGGCGGCCGAGTAGAGGCGCTGGTAGACGTCCTCGCGGATCTGGTCGTACGAGAAGTAGGACGTCAGCTCGAGCCGTCCGTGCGACGACGCGAGCTTGGCCGCGACGTGCTCGCGCTCGTTCCGGGCCGCGCCGTGCACCCAGTCGGTGGCGGTCTGCCGCCCCGCCGAGAGCCACGCGTACGTCTCGCGGTCGAACAGCGAGCCGGTGTCGACCCGCATGTAGTAGCGCTCGCCGTCGTTCTCCCCGAGGGTGACCGAGGCGGTGTAGGTGCGCTCGGTCTCGGGCGCGTCGGTGAGGAAGTTGAAGGTGCCGCCCAGGGCCTCGACCGAGCGCGAGGCGACGTCGGCGGTGCCCTGCGACACCTCGACCCCGCCGAGGTTCGCGGGGTCGACGAAGCGGTTCGCCTTGGCCCCGCTCCAGTAGTCGGACGTGCCGTTGGGGAACCCGTCGATGGTGGTGCCGATCTGCGCCTCGTTGATGTTGGTCTGGAAGCCGCGGACGGCGACCGAGCTCGACCAGTCGTCGAACCCGTAGGTGTCGCCCTCCTGCACCGACACCCCCGGGAGGTTGTCGACGACGGCGACGACGCTGGTGATGGCGGCCTGCTGCTCCAGCATCGGCTCGGCGACGACGTTGGTGGCGAAGATCGTCGGCTCGTCGGCGATCACCGACACCGCCTCGAGCAGCCGCTCGATCTCGAGCACGACGTCGAGCGAGACGGCGGCATCGGCCTCGACCGCGACGCGCATCTCCTGCGTCTCGAAGCCGGGGAGGCTGAACTGCACCACGTACTCGGCCGCCGGCAGCATGTCGAAGACGAAGCCGCCGTCGAGGCCGGTGACGGCCAGCCGGGCGGCGGGGAGCGGCCCCCCGGTCACCGCGACGGTGACCCCGGGCAGGGCGCCGCCCCCGATGTCGGTGACCGACCCGTCGATCGTGCCCGTGGTCTGTGCGAGGGTGGGCGCCGGCAGCATGGATGCGGCGAGCATGCCGGTCAGGGCGGAGTGCGGCAGCAGTCGAAGCAGCGACCTCATGGGAGCCTCCTCACGAGTTCAGTACCGGAAAAGATACGACAGCTTCGTGAAGAACGCCCGATTGGTCTGTCGCAGCGCGGTGGTGGGGAAACGCACGTCGTCGATCAGGTTGCCCTGCCGGTAGTGGTCGTCGTAGCCGACGAAGAAGACGGTGCCGGCGTTGACGCGGTAGGTGAACAGCACGTTGGCGCCGAGGGTGCGGTTCAGCGAGTTGAACTCCATGATGTTGCGGAGGGCGAGGCGGTTGGTGAGCTGGTAGGTCGTGAACGTGCGCAGGATCTTGACGTCGAAGACGAGGTCCTCGGTCATCGGGTCGTGCAGGCGGCTGGTGATGAGGGTCAGGTCGGCGCTGAGCCGGCTCGTGGGGCGCAGGTTGGCGAACACCGTGGTGTTGACCGACCGGCCCAGGAACGGGTCGGTCTCGTGGTAGCGGATCTGGTCGCCCCAGTTGAGGAAGCCCCCGAACGAGACCCTGCGGCTGGCGCTGGCCCCGCCGCCGATGAACGCCGAGCTCTTGTGGAAGTCGATGCCGCCGTAGCGCTCCATGTCGCGGTTGACATTGGCGACGGTGATGATGCCGTTGGCGAGGGTGGCCCGCACCCCGAGGCCGGACTGCTCGTCCTGCAGGATGCCGCCGAAGTCGTAGATGCGGCCGTAGCTGGCGTAGGGGCCCCAGTTGATGACGAGGTTGTCGGGCCACCAGCGCCACGCGGCGTTGGCCCGGGCCGTGCGCGTGTCCACCCGCTGCAGGAACCCGGTGTCGGTCCGGAAGTTCGGGTCCACGGTGTCGAACGACGCGCCGTAGCTGAGGTTGCGTCCCTGCCGGTTCCAGGCGACGTGGGCGGTGGGCCCCGTCCGCTCCGCCCCGTCCTCGTCGCGGTGCTGCGACCCCGCGTAGAGCATCGTCAGCGACGACGTGCGGCCGAGGCGGAAGCGGCCGTCGACGGCGGCGACCCGGCTGTAGGCGTCGAGGAACTCGCGGCCGGTCGCCATCACCCCGAGCGACGACTCCGCGTAGAGGTCGTAGCGGGCCCGCCCCACGAACACCTGCGACGTCTTGCCGATGGCGTCGAGGGGCAGATCGTCGCGCCGGCCCGGCGCCTCGTCGTTGGCGACCAGCACCCCGAGGGTGGTGTTGCCGACCTTGCCGGTGAGCTTCCCCCCGTAGCGCGGATCGACGATGGTGCGGGTGTGGAGCAGGTTCACCTGCCCCGGCACCGTGAAGACCTCCTGGCCCTCGAGGAAGAACGGCCGCAGCTCGGGATAGAAGAGCGGGAACCGCTGGTTGACCTCGATCTGGGGGGTGTCCGACTCGATCTGCGAGAAGTCGGGGTTGTAGGTGAAGTCGGCGGTCAGGTTCGGGGTCACCCCGTACTTCACGTTCACCGCGCCCTCGGGATGGGTCGCCTCGTCGAACGTTCCGGTCGAGGCGTCGAGCGATCCGATGCGGATGGCGGTGACCGTCGGCAGGATCTCGAGGTTGCGGCTCGTCGACAGGTTCGTGAGCCCGTCGAGCACGCCCATCTGGGTGAGGAAGCCCGCCAGCCCGCGGGACACCGGGGACCACACGTCGGCCTCGTCCTTGCCGAAGATCGTCCGCACGATCTGGAAGCCCCACCGGTGCGGCTCGCCCGGACCGCGTTCCGGATAGCGCAGGCTCTTGAACGGGATCGCCATCTCCGCCGTCCAGCCGTCGTCGACCAGCCGGGCCCCCGACTCGAAGAGGGCGTCCCACGAGAGGTCGCCGGTGGGCGGCGCCCCCAGCGACGCGGCGAGGGCCGCGCTCATGCCCCCGCGTCCGGCGCCCGGCGACCGTCCCCCGCCGCCGGGTCGCCCCCCGCCTCCCCCGCCTCCGCCCCCGCCGCCGGGCGAGCGCTCCGCGCTCGACTCGAGGAGGGAGTCGCCCTGCACGCCGTAGCCGTTCACGGAGAAGACGTAGGCGCGCTGCTGGTCGAGGAACGGATCGAAGTAGAGGGCCACCGTGTCGTCGATGAACGTCTGGTCGCGGTCGGCGCGGTTGGCGCGGATCAGGCCGGGGTCGGAGTAGTGCGCGTGGACGCCGAAGTAGAGGTTGTCGTTGTCGTAAGCGATGTAGACCTCGGTGTCCTCGGTGGCGGGGGCGCCGTCGAGGGGGCGCTGCTGCACGAAATCGGCGATGCGCGTGGCCCGCTCCCACACGGGATCGTCGAGGGTCCCGTCGATGCGGGGGGCCGCGGTGGTGCGTTGGGGGCGCACGCTCGGGCGGCCGGTCAGGATGCCGGCGCCGCTGGCGATGCCGAGGCCCGCGACCCCGCCGGCCGGGTTCGGGACCCCGGCGCCGGCCGAGGCCCGGCCCGGGACGCCCCCTCCGGCCGGCGCCGGGGCCGGGTTCCGTCTCGCCATCGCGGCCGTCGGCGCGGGCGCGGTCTCCAGCGATTCGCGTCCGGCGACTGCGCCCGGGACCGCTGCGGCCTCCGCCGTCGGCCGGCGTGTCGAGGGCGGGGCAGAGAAGGGAAGCGGCGGCTCGACGCGAGGCCCCGGCGGCACGATTTCGGCACGCCGGCCGCCGGCCGACGGAGGCCGGGCCGGCTGGAGCATCCCGGTGCGGAATCGTCCCGTGGACAGGCCGGCCGCGAGCTCGCCGGCGATGCGGTCCTGCAGCGCGAAGATCTCGTGGCGGCCGCCGTCGGTCCTGACCGCGTGGATCACGACCGCGGAAGGCAGCTCGACGATCCGGGCGTTGATGCGGAGGCGTTGGCCGACTTGCTGGTAGCTGCCGGTGACCGCCCGGCGGGCGCCGAGCCGGCGGTACAGCCGTCCGAGGTCTCCGCCGGCGTCCTCGCCGCCCATCGCCCCGCCGGGGGCTACGATCGGAAGCCCGGCGGGGCCGACGACCGTCAGGCCTCGCGCCGCCAGCTCCACCGTGAGGGTCTCGGCGATGCCGTCACCCAGCCAGGCGTCCGCCGGGTCGGGCGACAGGTTGGTGAACGGGAGCACCGCGATCGGATGGGAGCCACGCACCGGGACCGGTTCCTGCGCGCGGACGCCGCCGGCGGCCGGCGGCAGCAGCAGGAGACAAGCGGCGAGAGCGCGTGCGGCGCGGGTCATTGAAGTGGTCGGACTTCGAGGCGGACGGCGAGGCCCTCGAACGTGACGGCAAACAATCTATGGTAGTGCATCGGGTTGGCCTCGACCATCCGGAGTCTTCCGATGGCGACGACCCACCGCGAGGGCCGCTGCCCGTGGTGGTCTCCCCGGCCGGCGCCGAAACCGATTTGCGGGGCGCATCGCCGGTCGAGCGCATCGAGGCTTGCGCCGGGGGCTGTTAGCATGTTCGGATCGTGCGCGACCGCGTTCGCGCTCCCACGAAAGGACGCCCTGATGACCGCAGCCTCCTCGTCCGCCCGGGTCGCCGTCTTCCTCGCCCTCGCCGGTGCCGCCCTGCTCGCCGCCGAGCCCGCATCGGCGCAGCTCCGGCCGGATCCCCCCGGCACGACCGAGGCGGTCCGCCTGACCGAGCCGCGCATCGCCCCCCTGCCGGAGTCGCAGTGGACGGACGAGCACCGCGCCCGGGTGAACCGGTGGGCCCCCGAGGTGCGCATCGGCAACGCCTTCCGGACCCTGCTGCACGTGCCCGAGCTGGTCGACGCGGTGATGCCGTTCCGCGTCTACATCACCCGCGAGACGACGATTCCCGCCCGCCACCGCGAGCTGCTGATCCTGCGCACGGCGTGGCTCACGCAGAACCGCCATCTGTGGGCCGACCACGCGCCGACGGCCCGCCTCGTCGGCCTCACCGCCGACGAGGTGAGCCGGATCGCGGAGGGACCGGCCGCCCCGGGGTGGTCGCCCTTCGAGGCGGCGTTGCTGCGGCTCGCCGACGAGCTGTACCGCAACTCGTCGGTCCGCGACGCGGTGTGGGCCGCCCTCGACGAGCGCTACGACCTGCTCGAGCTCGTCGACGCGGTGATGACCGTCAACCAGACCACCCTGCTGGCGATGCTGCTCAACTCGTTCGGCGTCCAGCCCGACGGCGACGCCCTCGCCCGCTGGCCCGCCGACGTGCCCCGGCGCCTCGACGTGGCCGACCCCGAGCCGCCCCTGCGCGAGCCGCGGGTGGCGCCCCTCGAGGGAGAGGGCATCCGGGTGGGCCGCACCTTCGGGCGCCATCCCCGGATGCAGGCGGCGCGCAGCGGGCAGTCGGGCTACGTGAACCGGGTCTCGCCGCTCACCCCCTACTTCCGCGAGCTGCTCATCCTGCGCATCGGCTGGAACTGCCAGGCCGTCTACGAGTGGGCGAAGCACGTGGGCAGCGTGGGCCGCGCCCGCGACCACGGCCTCGAGCCGGAGCGCATCGCCCTCGGGCGCGACGCCGGGTGGGACCCGTTCGAGCAGGCCCACGTGCGGGCCGCCGACGAGATCTACCGGGACGGTATCATTGCCGACGACACGTGGGCGGACCTGGCCTCGCAGTACGACACCCGCGAGATGATGAGCGTGGTGATGACGGTGGCCAACTACCGCCTGGTGTCGATGTCGCTCAACGCCCTGGGCGTGCAGCCGCAGGAGACCGACGAGCTGTTTCCGGCCGAGGCCGTCGCCGCCCTCGCCGAGTTGATGAGGTGACCATGAACCGCCGATCCGTAGACCGTCGCACGTTTCTGTCCGTGTTCGCCGCCGGCGCCGCCGGTGCCGCCGCCGTCCCCGCGCTGGCGCGCCAGCAGGCTGCCATTCCGCCGTATCAGCCGCGCGACTGGTCGGGGAACACGCCGCTCCGCTACCCCGATCCGGACATCATCGCCCTCGACCCCCGGTTCCGCCGCTACATCCTCTTCAACACCCCGATCCGGCGCCACTACACCGGCACCCTCTGGGCGGAGGGGCCGGCCTGGAACGGCGTGGGTCGCTACCTGGTGTGGAGCGACATCCCCAACAACCGCCAGATGCGCTGGATCGAGGACGACGGCCGGGTCACCGAGTTCCGCAACCCGTCGGGCTACAGCAACGGCAACACGTTCGACCACGAGGGCCGGCAGCTCTCGTGCGAGCACGGGGGGCGCCGGGTGGTCCGCTACGAGCAGTCGGGCGAGGTGACGGTCATCGCCGACAGCTTCGAGGGGACGCGGCTGAACTCGCCCAACGACGTGGTGGTGCACCCCGACCGCAGCATCTGGTTCACCGACCCGCCCTACGGCGTGCGCGGCGACTACGAGGGCTTCCGGGCCGAGGCCGAGCTGCCGCTCTCGGTCTACCGCGTGGACGGGCAGACCGGCGAGATCGCGCGGGTCACCGACGACATCGGGGCGCCCAACGGCATCTGCTTCTCGCCCGACTACGAGCGCCTGTACGTGGCCGACACCGGCAGCGGGCGGGAGATCCGGGTCTGGGACGTCGACGGGACCGGCCTCCGCAACGGCCGGCGGCACGTGCAGCTCACCATGCCCGGCGATCCCGACACCATATCGGGCGCCGACGGCATGCGCTGCGACGTCGACGGCAACATCTGGGCCGGCGCCCGCCCCGGCGTGCAGATCGTGGCCCCGGACGGCGACACCATCGGGGTCATCCGCCTGCCCGAGGTGTGCGCCAACGTCTGCTTCGGCGGGGAGAAGCGCAACCGGCTGTTCATGACCGCCAGCCAGTCGCTCTTCTCGGTGTACGTGGGCGTGCGCGGGGCCGGGATCGCTTAGGCGCGCTTGTCTGGTTCGGAAGACGTGAGGAGGTTCGGGATGACAGTTCGTGCCTGGTTCGTCGCATGTGCAAGCGTCGTGGTGCTGTTCGGGGCGGGGGAGGCGTCGCACGCGCAGGTCGAGGAGCTGACGCCGGTCACCGACGCCGTGCTCCAGGACCCCGATCCCGCCGACTGGCTGAGCTGGCGGCGCACCCTCGACGGGTGGGGCTACAGCCCCCTCGACGAGATCGACCGCGGCAACGTCGGCGATCTGCGGCTCGCGTGGTCGTGGGGCATGGAGCCCGGCGTGTCGCAGACGACGCCGATGGTGCACGACGGCATCCTCTACCTCGCCAACCCCGGCAACGTCGTGCAGGCGCTGCACGCCGACAGCGGCGACTTCATCTGGGAGTACCGGCGCGAGATGGAGGAGGCGCGCCGGCCCGCCGCCCAGATGCGCAGCCTCGCCATCTACGAGGACCTCATCATCCTGAACACCGTCGACGCCCACGTCGTCGGCCTCGACGCCCGCACCGGCGACGTGCGCTGGGAGACCCCGGTCATCCCCGAGGAGGAGGGCTACGGCTTCTCGAGCGGTCCGGTCATCGCCAACGGCGTCGTCGTGGCGGGGCTCCGCGGCTGCGAGCGGTTCCGCGAGGACACCTGCTACATCGTCGGCCTCGACGCCCGCACGGGGCAGGCACTGTGGCGCACGTCCACCATCGCCCGCCCAGGCGAGCGCGGCGGCGACACCTGGGGCGACCTGCCGCTGCTCTTCCGCGCCGGCAGCGACGCGTGGATTCCCGGCAGCTACGACCCCGCGACCGGGCTCGTCTTCTACGGCACCGCCCAGGCCAAGCCGTGGTCGCGCGACGCCCGCGGCACCGACGGCGACGCCCTCTACAGCAACTCGACCCTCGCCCTCGACCCCGCCACCGGCGAGATGGCCTGGTACTTCCAGCACATCCCCGGCGACAGCCACGACATGGACGAGACGTTCGAGCGCATCCTGATCGACTACGACGGCAAGCAGTCGGTCTTCAGCATGGGCAAGCTCGCCATTCTCTGGGAGCTCGACCGCGCCAGCGGCGCGTTCACCAGCGCCGTCGACCTCGGCTACCAGAACCTGGCGGACGTCGACCCCGCGACGGGTGAGTTCACCTACCGCGAGGGCATGGTCTCGGGCGTGGGCGAGGAGCTCTTCTTCTGCCCCAGCACCGGCGGCTTCAAGAGCCTCCGCGCCATGGCCTACCACCCCGACACGACCGCCCTCTACATCCCCCTCAACCTCAACTGCGAGACCGCCGCGTTCGGCCCCGTCGAGCGCCGTCTCGGCGGCGGCGGCACCGGCGGCGTCCGTGGCCGGCTCAACCACTTCCACCCCGACGCGCCCGACCAGATGGGCGAGTTCCAGGCCCTCGACATCCGCACCGGCGAGACCCTGTGGAAGCACCGCCGCCGCGCCCCCTACAACACCGCGGCCCTGACCACCGCCGGCGGCCTCGTCTTCGTCGGCGACTGGGAGCGCTACGTCTTCGCCTACGACGCCGCGAGCGGCGAGCAGCTCTGGCAGAGCCGGCTCACCACCATGTCCAACGGCTACCCGATCACCTACGCGGTCGACGGCAAGCAGTACATCGCGTTCAGCGCCGGCGGCCCCCTCGGCGGCTCGAGCTGGACGAGCATCCTGCCTGCCGATCTGCTCCGGGAGATGCGGAATCCGCGGCAGGGGAATGCGTTGTTCGTGTTCGCCTTGCCGTAGGAGCGTTAGGGGGCGGCGCGCCGGCCCGTGCGACGCGTCGCTTCCGCGTGACCCTTCACTGCGTCAGTTTGTTGGGGTCCACGTCAAATGCCAGAGACAATCAAGGCCAGTGAACAGAACTTGAACAAGGTGTTCTGCGACGACTACGTGTTCGAGATTCCCCATTACCAACGCCCGTATGCTTGGACTACCGACGAGGTCGGCGAACTGCTGGACGATCTGTTGTTCGCCATGGGCAGAGAAAAGGATGTTCCCTATTTCCTCGGTAGCATTGTTCTCATCAAGGGCGACGGTCCAGACAGCAAGGTCATCGACGGTCAGCAGCGGCTGACGACGCTCACGATTCTGCTTTGTACGCTTCGGGACCTGGCTGAGGAGCCGATTAGGACCGATTTGGACAGGCGCGTGCGGCAACCTCCTGATGAGCTGATCGGCGCAGAGGAAGAGGTTCGGTTGCGGCTCCGAGATCGAGATCAGGCCTTTTTTCACGCGAACATTCAGACCAATGGCGCGATCCCAAGGTTGCTGGAGACGACCGGCGGGCAGGTCGCCACGGACAGCCAGCTACGGATAGTCGAAAATGCGGGGCACCTGTACAGGAAGCTGTCCGACTTAGCGAGCGGGGATCGGGACTCCTTGTCTCGGTTCATCATCCAGCATTGCTACCTGGTGGTCGTTTCGACGTCCGACATAGGCTCTGCCTATCGGATTTTCTCGGTCATGAATGATCGCGGGCTCAATCTAGGTCCGACCGATATTCTGAAGGCCCAGATCATTGGGAGTATCGAGGAGATAAGGCGCCAGGAGTACAGCGACAAGTGGGAGGACATCGAGCAAGAGTTGGGCCGAAGCAGATTCAGCGATCTTTTTGTCCACATACGGATGGTGTATGCCAAGGCCAAGGCGCGTCGCAATCTGCAGGACGAGTTCCAGGATTTTGTGCTGAAGAATTCCAGAAGTACGGATTTCATCGACAACATCCTCGAGCCGTACGCCGAGGCGTACGAATCCGTGCTGGGGATGTCGGAGGGCACGGCCGGCGACGACAGAACGGTTGCATGCCTCGGTAGTTTGCGTCGTCTTGACAACTATGATTGGGTCCCGCCAGCTATGGCGTTCCTCCGCGCCAATTCGGCTGATTCGGACCGACGCAGGCAGTTCATCGCCGATCTGGAGAGGTTGGCCTACGGTCTTTTCATTCGGCGTGCCAACATCAACGAGCGAGTGAACCGTTACGCTGCCATACTCCAGTCCATGGAGGAGGGCGACGACATCTTGGAGCCTGAAGGCCACCTCCAGCTTCGAGCTGAAGAGAAGGAAGCCATCGTGCATGCGCTGAACGGGCCGGTGTACACGCTGCCGCGCGTTCCGAAACCGCTTCTGCTGAGGCTTGACGGCTTGCTGGTCGGCGCGGGTGCGCGCTACGAGCATTCGGTTATTTCGATCGAACACGTGCTGCCTCAACGCCCGAGGGAGGATTCGACATGGCTTCGGTGGTTTGCGGATGATGAGGAGCGCGCGTCGTGGACGCATCGATTGGCGAATCTGGTGCTTCTGTCGCGCCGCAAGAACAGCGGGGCCTCCAATTTGGATTTTGAAGAGAAGACGACCCGGTACTTCACTCGGGGCGGCGTGTCCCCGTTTGCATTGACCACGCAGGTACTCAATGAGCAGGAATGGACACCGGCCGTCTTGAGGCGTCGCCAGGACGCTCTGGTGGCCAGACTGAAAAGGGAGTGGCGGCTGGAGTGAAGCTGGCGGTGATGTCGGTGGCGCTGCGCGTCAGGGTGTGCACGCAGGAGGGGCAGCGGAGTGGTGGTTGTGTGGTGCGTTTGCAGCGCCGGGTGTTAGGCGCGTTGCAGGGGTGCCGATGTTCGATCTGACCAGCGAGGTGCTGCTGCCTCACGGTGTTTCCGTTCTCGCGGATGCCCGCAGTCTTGGAGCGGCTGATTCGGGACCATGTCCAATTGTCGCCATCAGTCTCCTTCCAGGCTTTGTGTTCGAATCGCTCAGCCATAGAGGTGGTCCGGTCAACCCAACGTACGATTCGTGCGGCTGCGGTTCTTCATCGTGCATGGAGTCAGCACAAGAGCGTCTTGCGTGCAGGGCTGGGCCGGCGCGTGCATGGTGTTGGGGTGATCGGGAGTCATGCAACTTGAGGATCTGCAGCCGCGCGGCGCCGTCAGGGGCGTTCATCCCGACGGAGCGGTGACGGTGGTCAGCGTTCATTGGTTCGGCGGGGACGCGCTCGAGCTGACCTACAAGACGCCGGAGGGCGCGGTCGCCAACGAGCTGCTCTACCGTCACGACGAAGATCGGCTGGAACTCGTCGCCGAGGGGCGCCCGTGGAGCTTCGATGGCGACGGGGCGCTGTTCCGGCTGGTGTCGGAGGCTCAGCGCATCCGCCTCGCGCACCTGTTCGACCCGGTGCTGGCCGTCCACACATCGGTGGTAGATCCGCTGCCTCATCAGATCACCGCCGTCTACGAGGCGATGCTGCCGCGCCAGCCGTTGCGCTTCCTGCTGGCCGACGACCCCGGCGCGGGCAAGACGATCATGGCGGGCCTCCTCATCAAGGAGCTGATCGCCCGCGGAGACCTGGAGCGGTGCCTGGTCGTCTGCCCGGGGAGCCTCGCCGAGCAGTGGCAGGACGAGCTGTACCGACGGTTCCAGCTCCCCTTCGAGATCCTGACCAACGACAAGCTCGAGGCCGCGCGGACCCGGAACTGGTTCCTGGAGACGGACCTCGTCATCGCGCGGCTCGACAAGCTGTCGCGTGACGAGGACGTGCAGCAGAAGCTGCAGGCGCCGGACGCAGGCTGGGACCTGGTGGTCTGCGACGAGGCCCACAAGCTCTCGGCGACGTTCTTCGGCGGCGAGATCAAGTACACCAAGCGCTACCGGCTCGCCCAACTGCTGTCGGGGTTGACCCGGCACCTGCTGCTGATGACGGCGACGCCGCACAACGGCAAGGAGGAGGACTTCCAGCTCTTCCTGGCCCTGCTCGACGGCGACCGCTTCGAGGGGCGGTTCCGGGACGGCGTCCACACGGCGGACGTCTCGGACCTGATGCGGCGCATGGTCAAGGAGCGGCTGCTGAAGTTCGACGGCAAGCCGCTGTTTCCAGAGCGGATCGCCCACACCATCCCGTACCAGTTGTCAGACGAGGAGGCCCGCCTTTACGCGGCCGTCACGGACTATGTGCGGGACGAGTTCAACCGGGCCGACGCCCTGGCCAACGCCAAGCGGGCGGGCACGGTCGGCTTCGCGCTCACGATTCTCCAGCGGCGCCTCGCCTCGTCGTCGGAGGCGATCTATCAGTCGTTGCGACGGCGGCGCGAGCGGCTGGAGGGGCGCTTGCGCGAGCTGGAGGTCCTGCAGCGCGGCGGGCAGCCATCCGGGGCGGTTCCGTTCACGGTCCCGGAGCTCGACGCAGACGATCTCGATGAGCTCGACGACGCGCCCGAGCAGGAGGTCGAGGACGCCGAGGCGCGGATCCTCGATCAGGCGACGGCGGCACGCTCCATCGCGGAGCTGAAGGCGGAGATCGAGACGCTGAAGCGGCTCGAAGCCCTGGCGCTGGAGGTGCGACGGGCGGGGCGGGATACGAAGTGGCTGGAGCTCGCGAGTCTCTTCGGTGAGCTCTTCACGGCGGCGGGGCTGGGGGGACAGGTCAGGGAGACGGACGTTCCGTACGGCGCCGGGGAGATTCCGCCGCCGTCGCCCTCCCCGCGGCAGAAGCTGGTGCTGTTCACGGAGCACCGCGACACGTTGCGTTATCTGCAGAAGCGCATCGCCACCCTGCTGGGCCGCGAACAGGCGGTCGTCGTCATCCATGGCGGCATCGGCCGCGAGGAACGGCTGGCGGTGCAGGAGGCGTTCCGCCACGACCCCGACGTGCAGGTGCTGCTGGCCACCGACGCCGCCGGCGAGGGCATCAACCTGCAGCGGGCCCACCTGATGGTCAACTACGACCTGCCGTGGAACCCGAACCGGCTGGAGCAGCGCTTCGGGCGCATCCACCGGATCGGCCAGACGGAGGTCTGCCACCTGTGGAACCTGGTCGCCGACGACACGCGCGAGGGCGACGTCTACCGGCGGCTGCTCGAGAAGCTGGAGCGGGCTCGGCAGACGCTCGGCGGCCAGGTGTTCGACGTGCTCGGGAAGCTGGAGTTCGAGGGGCGGCCTCTGCGCGAGCTGCTGCTCGATGCCATCCGGTACGGCGAGCGGCCCGAGGTGCGGGCGCGCCTCGACACCGCCGTCGACCACGCCTTCGACCCGGGCGCGCTGCAGGACCTCCTGGAGGAGCGGCAGCTCGTCCACGACGCGATGGACGCCACCCGTGTGCAGCGCGTTCGCGAAGAGATGGAGCGGGCGGAGGCGCGCCGTCTCCAGCCGCACTACATCGAGTCGTTCTTCCGCGAGGCGTTCCGGCGGCTCGGCGGGACCGTGCGGCAACGCGAGGCGCGCCGCTACGAGGTGACGCACGTCCCGGCCCTCGTCCGCAGCCGCGACCGGATGATCGGGGTCGGAGAGCCGGTCCTGCCGCGCTACGAGCGCATCGCCTTCGAGAAGCCGCTGGTGGCGCCGCCCGGCCAGCCGCTCGCCGCCTTCGTCTGCCCCGGCCATCCACTGCTCGACGCGGTCATCGACGTGACGCTCGAGCGCTACCGCGACCTGCTGAGGCACGGCGCGGTCCTCGTCGACGACCGCGACACGGGCACGGCGCCTCGCGTCCTCTTCTCCGTCGAGCACGCGCTGCAGGACGGCAGCGTCACCCGCGCCGGCGAGCGGCGGGTCATCTCGAAGCGGGTGCTCTACGTCGAGCTCGCCGCCGACGGCGTCACCCGCCAGCTTCACTACGCCCCGTATCTCGACTACCGGCCGCTGACCGACGACGAGCCGGCGGTCGACGCCATCCTCGCCCGCGACGAGTGCTCCTGGATCGGCCGCGACCTGGAGGAGACGGCCCAGGCCTACGCCGTCGCCCACGTCGTGCCCGAGCACCTCGCCGAGGTCCGCGACGCCCGGCTCGCCCTCATCGCGAAGACAGAAGCGGCGGTGAAGGACCGGTTGACCAAGGAGATCTCCTACTGGGACCACCGCGCCGAGCAGCTCAAGCTCGACGAGGAGGCCGGCAAGACCGGCGCCCGTCTCAACTCGGGCGAAGCGCGCCGGCGGGCGGACACGCTGCAGCTCCGCCTGCAGAAGCGGAGCGCGGAGCTGAACCGGGACGGGCAGATCGCGCCTCGGCCGCCGGTCGTCCTCGGCGGTCTCCTGGTCGTGCCGCGCGGCCTGATCGACAGGATGGCGGGACGTGTCGATCCAGCTCCCGAGCCGCCCGTCGACACCCAGGCTTCCGCCGCCCGGGCGCGCGCCGCCGTGATGGACACCGAGCGACGCCTCGGCTTCGACCCGAAGGACCGCGAGCTCGAGAAGCTCGGGTACGACATCGAGAGCCGCATCCCCGGCACCGGCCGACTGCGGTTCATCGAGGTCAAGGGGCGCCGGAGCGATGCCGAGACCATCACCGTCACCCGCAACGAGATCCTCTGCTCGCTGAACAAGCCGGACGACTTCATCCTCGCCATCGTCGAGTTCCGCGACGACGACACGCACCGCGTCCGCTACGTCCGCCGGCCGTTCCAGAGCGAGCCGGACTTCGGCGCCGCGAGCGTGAACTACGGGATGAAGGACTTGCTGGCCAGGTCGGAGGCGCCGCGGTAGGTACGCGACTCCGCCTGGCGACTCACGGTCGACGCCAAGACCTCGCAGGGATGATCCGCTAGACTGTTTCCGCTGGGTCGTCCACCGGCTGGAGTGTAGCGCGGGCGGTGCGGCGGCCGTTCTCCGCGGACTGAGCGGGAGCACGCGCCTCAAGTCGGAGGTCAAGGCATGATCGTGACTCGGATCGAGGCCCTCGGGTTTCGATCCCTGCGCTACGTTTCGCAACGGCTCGGGCCGTTCCACGTCCTCGTGGGACCCAACGCCAGCGGCAAGTCGGCGTTCCTCGATGTCCTGGCCTTTCTGGGCGACCTGCAGCGGGTCGGCGTCGGGCAGGCGATCACCGGCAACGCAACGCAGGATGTTCCGTTGCGGGCGGTCGACCCGCAACACCTGACCTGGATGCGGCGCGGCTCGACGTTCGAGCTGGCCGTGGAGGCGACCATTCCCGATGACCTTCGGGAACGCCTGAAGGACAGGCGCGCCGGCATCTGCCGTTACGAAGTTGCGATCGACGTGTCGCAGCCACTCCGGATCGCAAAGGAGACCCTGTGGCTGAAACCGGACGGCGGAGCCGTCCCCGAACGCGAGGGAACGGACTTCCCGGACCCGCCGGACCCGCCGGCCCGAATCGTGGCTGATCCGGCGCAGCGTGCGCCGGCCGGCTGGAAGAGGATCGTCTCCCGGGGCAGCGAGCCCGAGCGCGTTACTTTCCGCGCCGAGACATCTGCGCGGCCCATCACGTTCAGCCTGCCGGCGGACAGGCCCGCACTTGCCACGCGACCCGGTGACGCGGAGGTCTTCCCAGTTGCAGACCGTTTCTGGCGGATGCTCGTCGCCGGCGTGGGGCGCATCGCGCCCTGGGGCGACGCCATGCGTCGTCCTAGCCCATCCAGCAGCTCCGACTTCTATCGTCCCGACGCTTCGAATCTGCCGCACGTCATCGACGCCGTGGCCATCGAGACCCCTGAGCGCTACGCGGACTGGCTCTGCCATGTCCGCGAAGCGCTTCCCGACGTCGAGAACATCACCACCATCAAGCGTCCGGAAGATGGGCATCGCTATCTCGTGGTCCACTACCGTAACGGACTGGAAGCGCCGTCCTGGCTCGTCTCTGACGGCACGTTGCGGTTTCTCGCGCTCACGCTGCCCGCCTACCTGCCGTATCCGGAGGGCCCTTATCTCATCGAGGAGCCCGAGAACGGTATACACCCTGGCAACGTCGAAACGCTGATGGATTCGCTCTCCTCCATCTACGGCGCCCAGATTCTCGTGGCGACCCACTCACCGGCCGTCGTACGCCAAGTCACGACGGACCAGTTGTTGTGCTTCGCCCGCGACGACCAGAATGGCACCGACGTCGTGGCCGGCTCCGTCCATCCGCGCCTGCGCGACTGGCCCGGCGTCGTGGACCTCGGCCTGCTGCACGCGAGCGGGGTCCTCGGATGAAGGACCTCGTCTGCGTCGTCGCCGACAGACAGATCGCGGCGACACTCGAGGAACTGCTGCTTCGACCCCGGGCGCTCGGCATTCGATCGGTGGAAGCCGAGATCCTCGTGCATCCGCATCACGACCCCGGCTGTTACGCCCGTCCCGCGGACCTCTTGCGCGGCTACCGGAGCGCCGCCGAACACGCCTTGATCGTCCTCGACCATGCGTGGGAAGGCGTTCCCGCCGCGTCCGGCGTCGCGCTCGAAGCGCTCATCGACGAGAAGCTTGAAGAGGCGGGCATGTCCGACTGGGCCGTCCCCGTCGTCATCGAGCCCGAGCTGGAGGCGTGGGTCTTCAGCGCCTCGCCCCACGTCCCGGACGTGCTCGGCTGGAAGCCGTCTTGGCCCCCCATCCGCGAGGCTCTCGAAGAACGGAATCTATGGGTGGCCGCGGACGCGAAACCCATCGATCCGAAGGCGGCCATCGAGTACATTCTGGGGCGGACGGGGAAGAGCCGTTCGGCCTCACTCTTCCGCAGGCTCGCGCGCAAGGTGAACACGGCAGACTGTAGGGACCGCGCCTTCCTGCGGCTCAAGGACTTGCTGCAAGGCTGGTTTCCCTCCGCTTCGTCGAGTGGTGGCGGTTGGCCGAATGGTCCCTCCCCGGAGAGAAGGCATAACGTGAAATTCGAAACCAGGACCCGAAAAAAGCTGATCGAGGTCGCCCTGCCGCTCGACGACATCAACGCCGCCAGTGTGCACGAGAAGTCGATTCGCCGCGGGCATCCGAGCACGCTACATCTGTGGTGGGCGAGACGGCCTCTGGCCGCGGCGCGCGCCGTGATCTTCGCGCAACTGGTGGACGATCCGTCGGGCCATCCAGAGCTGTTTCCGACCGAGAAGGCCCAGGAGCAGGAGCGCAAGCGATTGTTCGGCATCGTCCAGGAGCTCGTCAAGTGGGAGAACACGACCAACGAGGCCGTGCTGGAACAGGCGCTGGAGGAGATTCGGGAGAGCTGGCGCCGCACGTGCGCCGACAACGCGGCACATCCGCGGGCGGCGGAGCTGTTCGATTCCGACCGGCTGCCGGCCTTCCATGACCCCTTCGCGGGTGGTGGAGCACTAACCCTGGAGGCGCAGAGGCTCGGACTCGAAGCACACGCCAGCGATCTCAACCCGGTGGCGGTGCTGATCAACAAGGCGATGATCGAGATCCCGCCGGGGTTCGCCGGCCGGCCGCCGGTGAACCCGGTGTCCCGGGCCGAGCAGACGGTCGTTGCCAAGACGTGGCACGGGGCTCAGGGGCTGGCCGACGACGTGCGCTACTATGGCCGCTGGATGCGCGACGAGGCGGAGAAGCGCATCGGCCATCTCTATCCGCCGGTCGAGATCACGCCGGAGCTGGTACAGGAGCGGCCCGATCTGAAGCCCTACGAGGGCCGAAAGCTCACTGTCATCGCGTGGCTCTGGGCGCGGACCGTCAGGAGCCCCAACCCCGCGTTCGCCGACGTCGACGTGCCCCTCGTGTCGACGTTCATGCTGTCGACGAAGAAGGGGAAGCAGGCGTACGTCGAGCCCGTGGTCGACGGACGGGGCTACCGATTTACGGTGAAGGTCGGCGCCCCGCCCGACCTGGAAGCCGCCAGGGCGGGAACCAAGCTGTCGAGCGGGGCGAACTTCCGTTGCCTGATGTCCGGCTCGCCGGTCGCGGGCGACTACATCATGGCCGAGGGGCAGCGCGGCCGCATCGGCGCCCGACTGATGGCGATCGTCGCCCAGGGCGATAGACGCCGGGTCCACTTGCCCCCGCTTGCAGAACAGGAACACGCCGCGCGCCGAGCTATTCCTGAGTGGAGGCCAGATGTCGAGTTCTTCCAGCAGGCTCTTGGTTTTCGAGTGGGCAACTACGGGATGACGAAGTGGAGCGACCTCTTCACGCGCCGCCAACTCGTCGTCTTGACGACTCTCTCCGACCTGGTAACGGACACCATGGACCGCGTTCGGCACGATGCGCGCGCCGCGGGCTTGCGAGACGACGGACCGGGCCACCGCGGGCGTGCCCGCGGGCGTGCCCGCGGGATTGAGTACGCGGAGGCCGTGGCAGTGTACCTGGGTCTCGCGACGAGCAAGACGGCCAATCGTTCGAGCATGCTCTGTACCTTCAAGATCGGGGTTGAGTGTCCTGGAGATACATTCGGACGACAGGCGCTTCCCATGTCATGGGACTACGCGGAGGCGAACACGTTGAACGGGCCCAGCGGTTCATTCGAGAGCATGGTTCAGAACACCGCGGCAGGTCTGGTGTCGAATGGCGCGAACCGGAATTCCTGCGGAACAGCGAGTCAGGCTGACGCGGCAACCCAAGCGGTGAGCCGCGACAGGGTCCTGTCCACCGACCCACCGTACTACGACAACATCGGCTACGCCGACCTGTCCGACTTCTTCTATGTCTGGCTCCGCCGTGCCCTGAAACTGATGTTGCCGGAGCTCTTCTCGACGGTGGCGGTGCCAAAGGGCGAAGAGTTGGTCGCCACGCCCCGTCGCCACGGCAACAAGGCGGAAGCGGAGCGATTCTTCCTGGATGGCATGACTCAGGCCATGCGCCAGCTCTCCCAACAGGCACATCCGGCATTCCCCGTCACGATCTACTACGCCTTCAAGCAATCCGAAACGAGAGGTGGCACCGGCACGACCAGCACCGGCTGGGAGACGTTTCTGGAAGCCGTCATCCAGGCTGGCTTCGGGATCACCGGAACGTGGCCCGTGCGCACAGAACGCGAGAACAGAAAGCGGAATCAAGAGGCTAACGCCCTTGCCTCGAGCATCGTTCTGGTGTGCCGCCGTCGATCGGCCGATGCGGAGATGGCTTCCCGGCGGCAGTTCCTAGCGGCGCTTCGGTCGGAGCTGCCTGCGGCGCTCGCCGATCTGCAGGCGAGCAACATCGCGCCGGTCGACTTGGCGCAAGCGGCTATCGGCCCTGGCATGGCTGTCTTCACGCGCTATGGGCAGGTGCTCGAAGCCGATGGTTCCCGGATGTCGGTGCGGTCGGCTCTCGTCGAGATCAACAGAATGCTGGACGAGACGCTGGCGAGGCAGGAGGGCGATCTGGACGCGGACACGCGCTTCTGCGTGGCCTGGTACGAACAGTACGGAATGGCGGAGCGTGCCTACGGGGAGGCGGAGGTTCTGTTCAACGCCAAGAACACGTCGTTCGAGGGCTTGCGAAGCGCTGGCGTGATCGTGGGCGGCAAGGGGAAGGTCCGGATCAGGGGCCGCGATGAGCTCGACTCGGACTGGGACCCGGCGAGCGACAGGCGCGTCGCCGACTGGGAGGGTGCGCAGCATCTGACCCGGGCGCTCACGGCGGAGCAGGGTGGCGGGGTCGCCGAAGCGGCTCGTCTGGTGCTTGCGATGGGCGGCGAGCGGGCGGAAAAGGCCCGTGCACTCGCGTACCGGCTGTACGCGCTCGCCGATCGCCGGAAGTGGGCTGACGAAGCGTACGCCTACAATGTCCTCGTGACGTCCTGGCCGCAGATTCAGGCGGAAGCCGCTCGGCTCGGCGCCGGCGCCGGCGAGCAGGGCGACTTGGCGCTCGGGGCTGCGGAGTGAGGAGCGGTTCGGGTGACTCGGGGGATGCGATGACTACCGCCACGACCGACACGAACTACCAGCGCGTCACGGAGGGGTTGCGGACCCTCACGGGGGTTCTCGCGCCCTACGTGGCGCAGGAGCTGCGGGCGGAATTGGGAGACGAGTGGTGGATCCGCGGTGTCCTGGGCGTCCTCCACGAGAGCCAGCAGCGCGGCCTTCCGGTCCGGGGGGAGGACGACGAGCTGACGGCCAAGCTCGACGCTGCGAGGTGCCTGCGGCTCATGGACGTGCGGTGGAACGAGCTCTTCCGGCACAAGCTCAGCCGCGACCACCGCACGTGGATCAAGGAGTTGATCTCGACGCGCAACAAGTGGGCGCATCCCGAGTTGCTCGGCATGGCGGACGAGGACGCGTGGCGGGCCCTCGACACGATGACCCGGCTCGTCGAGCAGATCGACGCCGATGCGACGGAGCGGCTGCGGGCCCTGGCGCGAACGGTGCGCTACGGCACGGAGGGCCCGTCGACGTCGGTGACCGAGGTCGAGCCGCCGACGAATGCAGTGCCGGTGAGAGCGGATCGGGGCGGCGTGCTCACGGCCGTCTCTCGGCACGGACTGAGACCGTGGAAGGACGTGGCGAGGCCGCATCCCGACGTTTCCGCCGGCCGTTACCGGCAGGCGGAGTTCGCGGCGGATCTCTCGCAGGTGGCGCGGGGGCGCGCGGAAGCCGAGTACCAGGATCCGGTCGAGTTCTTCGCCCGCACCTACGTCACCGACGGCATGCGCGAGCTGATGACCCAGGCCCTGCGACGGATCGCCCGGCAGGGCGGCGAGCCGGTCATCCAGCTCAAGACGGCGTTCGGCGGCGGCAAGACGCATTCCCTGCTCGCCCTGTACCACCTGTTGCGGGGGCGAGTGGCGTTCGACAAGCTTCGCGGCGTCGACGACTTGTTGAAGGAGGCCGGCATCGGGCGGCCGACGCCGGCACGGGTAGCGGTCGTGGTCGGTACCGCCATCAATCCCACGAGAGAACGCCGGCCGGCGAACCTGCCGGGCATCACAATCCGCACCCTCTGGGGTGAGATCGCGGCCCAGCTCGCCGAGCAGGCCGGCGACCCGAAGCTCTTCAACCGGGTGCGGTCGGCCGATCGCAAGGGGGTGCCGCCCGGGTCGGATGCCCTGCGCGGGCTGTTCGACGCGTGCGGTCCGTGCCTCATCCTCGTTGACGAGCTGGTCGCGTATGCGCGGAAGATCTACGGCGTCGACGGGCTGCCCTCCGGCAGCTTCGACGCGGTGCAGACCTTCATTCAGGAGTTGACGGAAGCGGTGCGCGCCAGCCGCAACACCGTGGTCGTCGCGACCATTCCCGAGTCGGACATCGAGATCGGGGGCGACGCGGGTCGCGAGACCCTGGCGCGGATCGAACACACCTTCGGGCGCATGGAGGCGGTCTGGAAGCCGGTGGGTTCGGAAGAGGGGTTCGAGGTCGTGCGCCGGCGCCTCTTTCTGCCCATCGACGACGAGCCGGCGCGGGACGAGGTGTGCCGGGCGTTCGCCGCCCTGTACCGCGAGAACGGCGCCGACTTTCCCGCGGAATGCAGGGAGGGGCGGTATCTGGAGCGCCTGAAGGCGTGCTACCCCATCCACCCGGAGGTCTTCGAGCGGCTGTACAGCGACTGGTCCACGCTGGAGCGCTTTCAGCGCACGCGCGGCGTGCTGCGCCTGATGGCCGCCGTCATTCACGACCTGTGGGTGCGCGACGACGCGGGTTTCGTGATCCTGCCGGGCTCCATCGGGCTCGACGCCCCCGCGGTGCGCGACGAGTTGACCCGCTATCTGCCCGAGGGCTGGACGCCGGTGCTCGAAGGCGACGTGGACGGCCCCAACGCCGGGCCGTTCCGCGTCGATGCCGAGAACCCGCGCTTCGGCCAGATCGTGGCGGCCCGCCGCGTGGCCCGGACCATCTTCCTCGGCAGCGCGCCGCACGTGGCGCAGCAGCAGGTGCGCGGCCTCGAAGACGTCCGGCTGCGGCTCGGCGCGGTCCAGCCCGGAGAACAGGTCGCCGTCTTCAACGACGCCGCGTCGCAGCTCGCCGACCGGCTCACCTATCTCTACCGCAAGGGGCATCGTTCGTGGTACGACACGCGACCCAACCTGCGGCGCACCGTGGCTGAGCGGGCGCAGCAGTTCAGCGGAGACGACGTCGAGCAGGAGATCGAGCGCCGGGTGCGCGAAGCGTCGCGCCGGGGCCGGGGCGACTTCCAGGCCGTGCACGTCTGCCCCGGGTCGTCAGCCGACGTGCCCGACGAGCCGGCGGCGCGGCTCGTGGTCCTTGCTCCCGGCGCCACGCACGCAGACAAGGACGCCCGCAGCGCCGCCCTGGAATCGGCCCGCGACCTGCTCTCCAGCCGCGGCAAGGGGCCGCGAAAGCACCAGAACATGCTCGCGTTCCTCGCGCCCGACCGGGAGGTGACGGAGGGACTCGAGCAGGAAGCGCGGCGCTTCCTGGCGTGGCGGTCGGTGGTGCGCGACCACGAGGCGCTGAATCTCGACGCCCACCAGCGCCGCGAGGCCGCCGACGGCGAGAAGGCGAGCGACGAGACCGCGCGGCTTCGTCTGAGCGAGGCGTGGCGCTGGCTGCTCGTTCCCGTCCAGCACGCATCGGCCGAGGGCGTGAGCGGACTCGAATGGGAGGTCGAACAGGTGGCGGGCGGCGGCGATGCCATCGCGGCCCGCGTCTCGCAGCGCATGCGGTCGAGCGAGCACCTGATCGTCCAGTGGTCGCCGGCGCTCCTGAAGATGGAACTCGACCGCTGGTTCTGGAAGGACCGGAAGCATGTCCCCGTCAAGCAGGTCTGGGATGCGCTGTGCGCGTACTGCTACCTGCCCCGCTTGCGGGACCAGTCCGTCTTCGAGAGCACGCTCCGGGCGGGGCTAGAAAGCGGCGACTACTTCGGGTACGCCACCAGTGTCTCGGAGCAGGGCCGCTACGAGGGCCTGACGCTCGGCTCGTCGACCTCCGTCTATCTCGATGCGACGAGCGTGCTCGTGAAACCTGATGTTGCGAAGGCCCAACGCGAGGCCGAGCAAGCGTCGACGAAGGGATCGACCGACCAGGGGGAAACGCCGTCGACGGACGCCGGGACGGATCCAGGAACACAACCTGGAGGCGCTGACAAGCCCCCGGTCATCCAGCAGCGCTTGCCACGCCGCTTCTTCGGGACGATCCGGCTCGACCCGATCCGCGCCGGCCGCGACATGAGCGTCGTAACCGAGGAAGTCGTGAGGCACCTGACTGTGCTGCCGGGGGCGGCGGTAGAGGTGTCGGTGGAGATCTCGGCCACCGTCAAGGACGGTCTGAGCGAGAGCGTCCAGCGTATTGTCAACGAGAACTGCAAGACGCTCAAGTTCCGGTCGCATGAGTTTGAGGAGGAGTAGACGCGCCGGTGCGTACGCTCGAGCTGACCGGCGGAGTGCTGCGGCCTGCGCCGCCGGCCGAGGTGTTCCCTTTTTGCGACCAATCCAGCGCTGGCCGACCGCTCCTTCCGCCGGCGCCGCATAGCATGCCGTCGAACGGCTGTCGAGCGGCTTCCGGCGGGCTCCGGCCGCAAAGACTCGCGCCACGATCGTCGTTCTACCCGACGGCCGGAGTCCGGCGGCTTGACGATGGTCATCTTGATGGTCAACAATAGGACCCATGATCAGGGTGAATGTGGCCGTCGCCAAGGCGCGACTCTCCCAGTACCTCGCCAGTGTGGAGCGTGGGGAAACGGTGATTCTCTGCAGACGCAACGTTCCCGTGGCCGAGATTCGCCCGTTACCGAAACCCCTCACCCAACCTCGTCCCATCGGCACCGACCCCGACCTCGTGGTCCCGGATAGCTTCTTCGATCCCCTTCCTGACGATCTGCTCGACGCGTTCGAGGGCCGTGCCTCGCCCCCGGCAGAACCGGCGAGCCAGCAGGGCGCGAGCCCCTTCGAGCAATCGAAACGGCAATGGGCCGGCAAGCTGAGGGCGTTCTACGACCAGAAGCACCGCTCACCGCGGCACGAAGACCCGCTGAAGCTGACCGACGTCATCGCTCGCCTGCAGGCGCCGCAATCCGCAGACCGGGAATCGCTTCTGGCGAGTGCCGAGAAGTTCCTGCTGGCGGCGACCGGGAGGCGCGCGAGGTGAGCAGGAGGTTGCTCGACCTTACGTTGCACCGTGCGGGTTGGGGCAGGGGCCAGTCGCTCGATCTGGATGTCGATCGGATTGAACCGGCACTCGACCCCGAGATTCTGCCGAACCTTCTTCGAGTCGAGGCCAGTGAACCGCTCTCCGATCTCGTCTCATGGCCTTCTCGTTCAGGCTGCGCCTTGCAGTGCCTGTACTCACTCTCGCCGGAGGGAGCCGGCCCGACGACGCTCAGGAGTGCGGAAGCCGTAGAACGGAGCACGAACGGCGAGGGGGTCGAGATCGAACTCGTCAGGGGATGGCCCGGCGAGCCGCACTACTGGGGCAACCGGTCGGTTCATGAGGAAGAGGTCGAGGCGGCCATACATGGCCTTGCGCCCGACGACGAGCTCCAGTTGCTGAGCATCCCGGCAGAGGACGACGCCCGCCGCGGGTCCGGAGCGCGGATCTTGAAATCCGAAGATGACACCGCGGTGTTGTTCATCGCGCACTCACTGGACGAGGCCATGATCCTCTCCGGCGTCGTTGACCGGTTGTGCGAAACGGGTGTACTGGTGCGAGGTGCAGGTGACGCGTCCGCCTCGTCGGCAGGTTCGCGAATGGTCGGCGCCAGTCTCCATCGGACCGACAAGAGCGCGCCGCTGGTCACCCGCTGGTTGGGCGGCTACGGCACTCGCTCCCAACAGGCGATCGAAGCACGAGACGGAGCTCCATGGCCTGTCCCTGACCGCTGGCGTGGAGTGTCCCGATGACGCTTCTGCTCGACACCTGCACCTTTCTCTGGCTGGTGTCCGAGGACCGGCGACTGCCGCTTCGCGTCAGGAGAGACTGTCGCGATCCAGCGAACGCGGTGTACCTCAGTGCGCTCTCGACGTGGGAGATAGCGATCAAGTATCGACTTGGCCGGTTGCCCCTGCCCGAATCACCGGAGTCATTCGTTGCCAGTCGTCGGCAGCACCTGCAGATCGAGCCGCTGGTGTTCGATGAGCGGGATGCGGCGCACGACGTCGTGCTGCCGGCCCATCACCGGGATCCGTTCGACCGAGGCCTGGTTTCGCAAGCGATCTTGCGTGGCCTGACAATCGTGACGCCGGACCCCTGGATCGCGCGCTATCCGGCCCCTGTGTGTTGGCTCTAGTCTAGCGCCGGCTTGGCGGTACGCGCCGGCGGTTCCGAGTCGGGGGGGCAGCGTCTCTCGTGCGGTCGTCCACACCTCCAGTCTTGGCTCCTCCGCGGTTGGGACGTTCGGCGTCTGGCCGGCACTGAGCCGTTTCGGCTTGGCGGACGCTGCCGGGAACGGGCGTGGGCGAGGTCGACGTGCTGCGGAAGTCCCACCCGTTCCGGGACCGGTAGATGGGGAGAGGGTGCTCGGCGCGCGACGGCCGGGGGCGGCGGAACCGAGGAGGTGCAAGGGGCGGTGCGTACATTCGAGCTGACCAGCGAGGTCACGTTGCCCCGGCCACGGGCCGAGGTGTTCCCGTTCTTCGCGGGCGCCCGGAACCTCGAGCGGCTGACGCCGCCGTGGCTCCGCTTCTCGGTGCTGACGCCGGGGCCGATCGAGATGCGGCCGGGCGCCACCATCGACTACCGCCTGCGGCTGCGCGGCGTGCCGATCCCGTGGCGGAGCGAGATCACCGTGTGGGAGCCGCCGGGCCGGTTCGTGGACGAGCAGCGGCGCGGCCCCTACCGGCTCTGGGTCCACGAGCACCGCTTCGAGGAGCGCGACGGGTGCACGGTGGCGAGTGATCACGTGCGCTACGCGGTCTGGGGAGGGCGCATCGTCGACCGCCTGCTGGTGCGGCCCGACATCGAGCGCATCTTCGAGTACCGCCGCGTCGTGCTCCGGGAGCTCTTCGGAACCGCGGGCGACTGAACCCGCCAGGGCTTCGCCGGCTGGTCGTCGATGTCGCCGCAACCGCTCTTGGCTTCGTGCATGTTGACGGTGCGCATGCCCCGGGTATCGCTTTCCGACCGGTAGCCCGGCGGGCCGCGTAGAACCGCGGCCCGCCGGGCCCGGTCGGCCCGCCGGACCTCGTCCTACAGGCTGAACCCGCGCTCGTCGTGCAGCGCGAGGTCGAGGCCTTCCGACTCCTCCTCGGCCGTGACGCGCAGGCCCATCGTGGCGTCGAGCGCCTTGGCGAGGATGAAGGTGAGCACGCCCGAGTAGGCGATGGTGGCCGCGGCGCCGATGAACTGCAGGCCGAGCTGCGACCCGATGCCGTTGTCGAGGCCCGAGCCGCCGAACGCCTCGGCCGCGAACACGCCGGTCAGGATGGCGCCGATGAAGCCGCCCACCCCGTGGACCCCGAAGACGTCGAGCGAGTCGTCGTAGCCCATCTTGCGCTTGAGGCTGCTCGCCGCCCAGTAGCAGACGACGCCCGACGCCAGGCCGATGGCGAGGGCGCCGACCGGCCCCACGAAGCCCGAGGCGGGGGTGATGGCGACGAGGCCGGCGACGGCGCCGGTGGCGATACCGAGGACGCTCGGCTTGCCGTGGATCATCCACTCGGTGGTCATCCACGCCAGCGCCGCGGTGGCGGTGGCGATGTGGGTCACGGTCATCGCCATGCCCGCCACGCCGTCCGCCGCGAGCTGGCTGCCGGCGTTGAACCCGAACCAGCCCACCCACAGCATCGAGGCGCCGACCACGGTCAGGACGAGGCTGTTCGGCGCCATCGGGGTCGTCGGGTAGCCCTGGCGCTTGCCGAGCACGATGCAGAGCACGAGGGCGGCGACGCCCGCGTTGATGTGGACGACGGTGCCCCCCGCGAAGTCGAGGACCCCCATCTCGCCGAGCCAGCCGCCGCCCCAGACCCAGTGGGCGACCGGCGCGTAGACGATGGTGACCCACAGGGCCATGAACAGCAGCATGGCCGAGAACTTCATGCGTTCGGCGAACGCGCCGACGATGAGGGCCGGCGTGATGATGGCGAACGTGAGCTGGAACATCTGGAACACCGACTCGGGGATCGAGCCCGAGACGGTGTCGACGCCGACGCCGGACAGGAAGAAGTTGCCGACCCCGACGAACGCGTTGAGGCCGCCGCCGTCGCCGAAGGCGAGGCCGTACCCGTACACGGTCCAGATGAGCGTCACCAGGCAGGTGATGACGAAGCACTGCATCATCACCGACAGGACGTTCTTGGCCCGCACGAGGCCCGCGTAGAAGAGCGAGAGCCCGGGGATGGTCATGAACAGGACGAGCACGCTCGACGTGAGCATCCACGCGGTGTCGCCGGAGCTCAGGCCGTCCTGGGCCCAGGCCGCGCGGGGGAGGGTGACGGCAAACGCACCGGCCAGTCCGACCAGAATCGTCTTCGACTTCAAGGTCATGCGTATCCTCCTACTCCAGACAGGGTCCGAGACGCGGGAATCCGTTCAGACGCTTCACCCGCCCCTGCGCCTCGCCGGACCGCCGCCGTCGCGTGGCGGGCCCGCCGCGGCGCGGGGCTTCACCGGCTTCTACAGCGCGTTGGATCCCACCTCGCCGGTCCGGATGCGGACCGCCTGCTCCATGTCGGCCACGAAGATCTTGCCGTCGCCGATCTGGCCGGTTCGCGCGGAGGTCTTGATGGCGTCCACGACCGCGTCGAGGCGGTCGTCGTCCACGACGATCTCGAGCTTGACCTTGGGCACGAAGTCGACCGAGTACTCGGCCCCCCGGTAGATCTCGGTATGGCCCTTCTGGCGGCCGAAGCCCTTGACCTCGGTCGTGGTCATGCCGGCGACGCCGAGGCGCGAGAGCGTGTCACGAACCTCGTCCAGCATGTGCGGCTTGATGATTGCGGTGACCTGCTTCATTACTGCGGCTCCTTCCTCGGCCTGTGTCGCGAGTCCCGTTCGCGCCACGCGCACTCCACCATCGATGCCCACCGGGTGGGGCGCCCACTATATCAGGAGATTGCGGGGATCGAGATCGGTCCAGGGGTCTGCGCCGTAGAACGGTGCAGACTCCTGGCAGGGTCGGTTGGGCGGCAATCGGAGCCGAAGGCGACGATTTCCGGGCTACGACGCCGCCTCGGCGGTCCTCGCCGCCTGCGCGCCGCCCGCCACCACCGCTTCGCCGGTCAGGGGCGGCGCCTCGGGGGCGAACGCCGGCTCTTCCCGCCCGAACAGCCGCCGCATCGTCCGCTGGACGTCGTCGAGGATGAGGTACGCCGTCGGCACCAGGATCAGCGTGATGAAGGTGGCGAACAGCACCCCGAAGGCCAGCGACACCGCCATCGGCACCAGGAACGCCGCCTGCATGCTGCGCTCGAGCATCAGCGGCGCGAGGCCGAAGAACGTCGTCAGCGACGTGAGGAGGATGGGCCGGAACCGGTTGCCCCCCGCCTCGCGGATCGCGAGCTGCAGGCCCGCCGATTCGAACGCGTGGCGGTCCCGCGGCTGCCCCCCGGCCTGGCGCACCTTGGCGCCCACGTCGGCGTGGACCTTCCGGGCGCGGTTGATGAAGTCGACCATCACGAGGCTGTCGTTCACGACGACCCCGGTCAGCGCGACGAGGCCGAACATCGACATCATGGTGACGTCGAGCCGCATCACCATGTGGCCCCAGATGGCCCCGACGAGGCCGAAGGGGATGGCCGCCATGATGATGAGCGGCTGCACGTACGAGCGCAACGGCACCGCGAGGAGGGCGAAGATCATGAGGAGCGCCAGCGCGAACCCCCACTGCAGGCCGCCGACCGCCTCGACCTGCTCGGCCTGGGCCCCCTCGAAGGTGTAGAACACGCCGGGGTAGTCGGCGAGGACCTCGGGCAGGATGCGGGCCTGCAGATCGCCGATGACCGCCCCGGCCGACGTCACGGCCGGGTCGACGGACGCGGTCACGTTGACGGCCCGGTTGCGGTCGACCCGCTTGATCGACGCGAAGCCGCGCCCCGGCTCCACCTGCGCGACCTGGCCGAACGGCACCTCGCCGCCGTTCGGGGTTCGGATGCGCATGTTCTCGAGGTCGCCGAGCGAGCGGCGATCGTCCCGCGGGTAGCGCACCATGACCCGGATGTCGTCGCGCCCGCGCTGGATGCGCTGGGCCTCCTCGCCGTAGAAGGCCTGCCGCACCTGCCGGCCGAGGTCCTGCAGGGTCAGGCCGAGGGTCTCCGCCGCGGGCTTGATGCCGAGCTGCATCTCCACCTTGCCGGCCCGGAACGAGTCGGAGATCTCGTAGACGCCGGCGTAGGCCGCGAGCCGGCGCTTGACCTCGTCGGCGGCGGCGCGCAACCGCTCGAGGTCGGGCCCCGCGAGCTGCACGTCGACGTCGTCGCCCGGCGCCATCATCGACATGTCGAAGTTGACCTCGACCGCCTCGGGGATCGGGTCGGTCGCCTCGCGCCACATCAGGCCGAGCTGCTCGCTCGTGAACGCCCGGGTCTCGGCCGGGGCGAGCTCGACCGTCACCTCGCCGAGGTTCGCGGCGCTGGCCACCTCCATCGGCCCCATCGGGCCGCCGCCGCGCGACATCATCGGCTGGTCGCCGACCGACGCCGACACGTGGCGGAAGTAGTCCATGCCGGTTTCCCGCTGCAACCGGGCGCGCAGCCGCGCCGCCCCCGCCTCGAGCTTCTCGACCGCCCGCGACGTCGACTCGACCGGCGTGCCCTGCGGCATGGTGAGCGACGCGGCCATGAAGTCGGCCTCGATCGAGGGGAAGAAGTGGAAGTTGGTCCACCCGCCGAGCACCATGCCCCCGGTCACGATGAGGGTCGAGAGCCCCACCGCGGCGGTCACGTAGCGCCAGCGCAGCGCGGTCTCGAGCAGCGGCTGATAGACGGTCCGGACGAAGTCCTTCAGGCCGTTCGCGAAGAACTGCTGGAACCGGTGCCACGGACCGGACGTGCGGCGCTCGCGCATGTTGGCGAGGTGGGCGGGCAGGATGCCGAGCGACTCGATCAGCGAGAAGAGCAGGCAGGGGATGACGACGAGGGGGATGACCCGGAAGATCTTCCCCATCATGCCGGGCACGAACATCAGCGGCATGAACGCCGCCACCGTCGTCAGGACCGCGAAGGTCACCGGCTTGGCGATCTCGTGCGCCCCCTCGATGGAGCCCCGCAGGGCCTCCCCGTGGTTCTCCTGGTGCCGGAAGATGTTCTCGCCGACGATGATCGCGTCGTCGACCACGATGCCCAGCACGAGGATGAACGCGAACAGCGAGATGACGTTGGCCGAGACGTCGAGCCCCGGCATCAGGGCGATGGCGCCGAGGAACGAGATGGGGATGCCCAGGCTGACCCAGAACGCCAGGCGGAACTGGAGGAAGAGGGCGAGCACGATGAAGACGAGCACGAACCCGGTCGCGCCGTTGCGCACCATCAGGGTCAGCCGGTCGGCGAGTATCTCGGCCTGGTCCTGCCAGATGGTGAGCGAGATGCCCCGGGGGACCTGCGCCTGCATGTCCTCGACGTAGCGCTCCACCGCCGCCGCGATGTCGAGGGCGCTCTGGTCGCCGGTGCGGAACACCGAGACCATCACCGTCGTGTCGCTGTCGAAGCGGGCCTGCTGGTCGGTTTCGGCGAAGCCGTCGATTATGGTCGCCACGTCGCCGAGCCGCAGGCGGGTGCCGTCGGCGCGGGTCAGCAGCACCAGGGCCTCGTACTCGTTCCCGCGGTAGGCCTGGCCGATGGTGCGCAGCAGGATCTCGCCGCCGTCGGTGCGGACCGAGCCGCCGGGCAGGTCGAGCGACGAGCGGCGCACCGCGTCGGCGACCTGGTCGAAGGTCATGCCGTGCCGCCGCAGCGCCGTCTCGGAGACCTCGATGGAGATCTCGTAGGGGGGGGCGCTGACGATGTCGACCTGGGTGATCTCGGGCAGCACGGTCAGCTCGTCGCGCACCTGCTCGGCGATCGCCTTGAGGGTGAAGACGTCGGTGGCGCCGGAGATGGCGATGTCGGTGACCTGGTTGCGGGCGATGAGCTCGCGGATGATGGGCTCTTCGGTCTCGATGGGGAACGTGGTGATGGCGTCGACCTGGTTCTTGATCTCGTCGACGACGCGCCGGGCGTCGGCGCCGAGCTCGAGCTCGACCATGACCGAGGCGCTGCCCTCGGACGCGGTCGACTGAATCTCCTTGATGCCGTCGATGCCCTGGATGGCCTCCTCGACGCGGAGGATCACCCCCGACTCGACCTCCTCGGGCGCCGCGCCGAGATAGGGGATGTTGATGCTGACCCGGTCGAGCTCGATCTCCGGGAAGATCTCTTCCTTGACCGCGGTGGTCGCAATCGCGCCGCTCATGATGATGAAGATCATCATGAGGTTCGCGGCGACCGGATTGCGGGCGAACCAGGCGATCCCGCCCTTCATGAGTGCTTCCCTTTCCGTGATTCCGTCCCGGAGCCGTAGTGAGAATGCGAACCGCGCCGCGCCGACGCATGAGCGTGGCAGGCTTGAACTGGGCTCGTATTCCAGGGGGAACGCGCCCGCCGCCGGATTCCGGGACGAGGCGCAACCTCCCCAATGGTACTAGACGACTCGGCGGCGCCGTTTATTGCATCGCCCCCGTCGCCGCCTCGCAGGCGCCTCCGTGCCCGGGCCGGTGCAGACAGCATCTGCGTCGGTCGTGGGGACCGCCCGCTCGCCGCCTCGCAGGCCCCTCCGTCCCGGCGCTTCGCCCGAATGGACGATGCCACCGCGTCGCTTGTTCCATCGCTCGCTCGTCACGCCCAGTCGCACGGGCGTCTCACGGCCCTCGAGGGCCTCTCCGGGCTCGGTGCGACGCGCGCACCAGGGCGCTAGACGCGGTAGTAGTCCCCCTGCCAGTCGGTGACGAGCTTCTTGATGGGGGTCGCCGCGGTGATGTTCTCGTCGAGCACCTTGCGGGCGAGGTCGGGCAGCTCGGCGTCGCCGGCGAACCGCAGGCCCACCATCTGGGTCGGCGTGAACTCGTTTATCCGGCCCTGCAGGTCCTCGGGCAGCAGCTCGCGCATGCGCAGGCGCATCTCGACTCGGATCACGCGGTCCTGCGCCTTGAGGGCGAACACCCGCGCGCACAGGAAGAGGATGAGCAGGGCGACGGCCACCAGCACGTCGAGCAGGGCCGGGAACGACGGAGCCCGGAGCTGCCAGACCGCCCAGACGAGGTTGACGAGGAGGATGGGGGCGGCGACGTAGTGGAAGATGGGCACGAAACGGACGTGGTTGTCGAAGTTCTGCTTCTGGTCGGGCATCGGTGAGCCTCCTGAGGAGTCGCGATCGGCAGTCCAACCCACTATGATAGTGCCTGTGCCGGCATGACCGGCATCGGAGGAAGACGCATGAGCGAGCTCGCGTCGAAGCAGTGCGTGCCCTGCCGGGGCGGGGTCCCGCCCCTCGCCGGCGAGGAGCTGGCCGGGTACCAGCGGCAGCTCGGCGGGGGCTGGGAGGTGGTCGACGGGCACCACCTCGAGAAGACCTACCGCTTCGAGGACTTCCGCCGGGCCCTCGACTTCACGGTGCGGGTCGGCGAGATGGCCGAGGAGCAGGGCCACCATCCCGACATCCTGCTGGCGTGGGGTCGGGCCACCGTCACCATCTGGACGCACAAGATCGACGGCCTGACGGAGAGCGACTTCGTCTTCGCGGCCAAGACGGATCAGCTCGAGTCGGTCTGACCGCGGCCCTCGCCTGACGGCGCCGGTTCCGTCCACGCGACGGGGTCGCCGACGACGATGCGGCCGTCGTCGAGCACCTCGGCGAACACGCCTCCCCGCCACCCGGGGTCGAGGGCGGCGCGCAGGCCCGGCTCGGCTTCGTCCATCCGCTCGCAGGGGCGGGTCTCGCCGCGCACCCGCAGCCGGCAGCCGCCCACCTGCAGGACGCGGTCGCGGGTGTGCGCGAGGGCGACCCCGCTGACGAGCAGGTTGGCGCGCCTCTCTCCAGGGTCGACCGCCGTCGCGAGCGCCTCGACGACGCGGTCCCAGTCGGCGGCCGCGATGATCGTGACCTGTCGCCAGCCCCCCTGGTTGGCGTTGCCCACGATGCCGGCGCCTCGCCGGAGGTCGGCGGCGTCAACCGGGTCCATCGGGCCGCGGTGGAACCGTTTCACCCAGATCCGTTCCAGACGTCCCATTCGTTCACGCTCCCCGATTGTCGGCCGGACCACCACCCCGGGCCGCGCCGTCGACTACTAGTGTAGGATCATGGGTTGATGACTACGGAGAGCAGCACGGCTGAGACCAGGGCGGCCCAGGCGAGGACGGCGCTCGACGCCTGGGTGCGCGAGATCGTCGAGTGGCACTTCAACCCCGACACCGGGTGTCCGTTCTGGCTCGACTGGGCGCGCGACGCGGGGTGGGACCCGCGGGGCGAGGTCCACGGGTTCGACGACCTCGCGAAGTTCCCCCACTTCGAGGACGAGAAGCTGCGGGGCGGCCCCGTCCGCCGCTGGGTGCCCAGGGCCTACGCCGACCGGCCGACGTTCGTGTTCGAGACCGGCGGCACCACCGGCATCCCCAAGAGCCGGGTCGCCCAGGAGGACTTCCGCATCGACTACGAGCTGTTCTCGGAGACCCTGCCCGACGAGCACTTCCCGAAGGGCAGCAACTGGCTCATGCTGGGGCCGAGCGGCCCCCGGCGGCTGCGGCTCGCGGTCGAGCACCTCGCCCAGCACCGGGGCGGCATCTGCTTCTGCGTGGACCTCGATCCACGGTGGGTCATCAAGCTCATCAAGAAGGGCTGGATGGAGCACCTGAAGGCCTACCAGGACCACGTCATCGACCAGGCGATCACGGTGCTGTCGGCCGGGCACGACATCAGGTGCCTGTTCTCGACCCCCAAGCTGCTCGAGGCCCTCGCCAACCGCCTCGAGGCCGACGGGTCGTGCCTGAAGGACACCGGCATCACCGGCATCTTCGCCGGCGGCACCGAGTTCACGCCGCAGTGGAACCGCTTCGCCCACGAGGAGCTGCTCGACGGCATCTACATGACACCGACCTACGGCAACACCCTCATGGGCCTCGCCGGCAGCCCCCCGAGCGGCCCCGAGAACGGCTACAAGATCACCTACTACGCGCCGCAGCCGCGGGCCGTCCTGCAGGTCGTGGACCCCGACGACGCGGACCGCGTGGTCGGGTACGGCGAGACCGGCCGGGTGATGCTGACGACGCTGACGAAGGAGTTCTTCGTGCCGCGCTTCCAGGAGCGCGACGAGGGCGAGCGCGAGCCGCCGTGCGAGCAGTATCCATGGGACGGGGTGAGCGGGGTGCGCCCGTTCAGCCGGCTCGCGTCGGCGACCACGGTGGGAGTGTACTGACGTGATCCACTTTCCGATTCTGCGTTGGGGACAGGAGTACAAGAGCCTCGAGCTCGCCAAGGTCGAGCACTTCCTGACCGGCGAGCCGGTGGCCGAGGTCAGCCAGGCCAACCCCGGCATCGTCGCCCGGGACCTGAGGAAGGGGGCGAACCGGGCCCGCGACGTGCTGCGGGAGATTCCGTGCGCGGACCTGCTGGCGATGGTCAAGAAGGGCGGCGAGCTCTTCAAGTCGGCGGATCTGCCGCTGGGCGACGGCGTGCAGACGCCCGACGACTTCGTGCGCCAGCAGTCGGCCACGACGGGGCTGCCCGAGCACCTGTGCCGCATGAACATGGGCAAGCTCGAGTACGTGCTGACCCACCTCGACGACGTCCTGCGCTCGCTGACCCGCCGCCTCGACTACGACATCCTCACCCGCGGCTACGGGGAGGAGGACGGGGTGATGCGCAGCTACCAGGCGACGACGCCGGTGCTCGGCATGGTGCTGCCGTCGAACTCGCCCGGGGTGCACAGCCTGTGGCTGCCGATCATCCCGCTGCAGATCGGGCTGGTGCTGAAGCCGGGGCCGCAGGAGCCGTGGACCCCGTGGCGGATGGCCCAGGCGTTCTTCCAGGCGGGGGTGCCGCGCGAGGCCATCGCCCTCTACCCGGGGCTCGGCGAGGTCGGCGCCGCGGTGCTGAACAACTCGCCGCGGAGCCTCATCTTCGGGGGCACCGCCACCGTCGAGCAGTACGCCGCCAACCCCGGCGTCCAGGTGCACGGGCCCGGGTTCAGCAAGATCCTCATCGGCGACGACGTGGTCGACGACTGGGAGCGGTATCTCGACCTGATGGTCGAGAGCGTGGCCATCAACAGCGGGCGGGGCTGCATCAACTGCTCGGGCATCTGGGCGTCGCGGCACACCCGCAAGATCGCCGAGGCGGTGGCCGAGCGCATCGGCCCCATCGCCCCCCTGCCCCCCGACGACCCCAAGGCCGAGCTGGCCGCGTTCACGGTGCCGGGGCAGGCGCCGGCGGTCTCCGCCGACATCGACAACGCCCTCAAGGAGGACGGGGTCGAGGAGGTGTCGGCGCGCCACCAGGACGGCGGCCGCCTCGTCTCGATGGAGCGTTGCGACTACCTGCGCCCCACCGTCGTGCACTGCGGCTCGCCCGACGTTGCGATGGCCAAGAAGGAGTACATGTACCCCTTCGTCACCGTCGTCGAGTGCCCGCAGGACAAGATGATCCGGGCGATCGGGACGACCCTCGTGGCGACCGGCCTGACCGGGGACCCGGCGTTCTCGCGGGCCCTGCTCGACGCCCGCAACATCGACCGGCTCAACCTCGGCCCCGTGCCCACGACCCGGCTCAACTGGCTGCAGCCGCACGAGGGGAACATCGTGGACTTCCTGTTCCGTCCCCGGGCGTTCCAGCAGGCGTCGTAGCCCGGTTGGCCGGGCGCTGGTCGGCCCGGCCCTGGAGGTCCCAGTGCTCGAAGTCACCGGCCTCGCGAAGTCGTATCCGACGCCGCGGGGCGCCCTCGACATCCTCTCCGGGGTCGATTTCGCGCTGAGACCCGGTGAGGCGGCCTCCATCGTGGGGCCGTCGGGCAGCGGGAAGAGCACCCTGCTCTACATCCTGGGCGCCCTCGAGCCGCCCACCGCGGGCAGCGTCACCCTCGACGGCGTCGACCCGTTCGCCCTCGCGTCGGCCGAGCTCGCGGCGTTTCGCAACCGCCGCGTCGGCTTCGTCTTCCAGGACCACCTGCTGCTGCCGCAGTGCACGGTGCTCGAGAACGTGCTGGTGCCGACCCTGGTGGGGGACCCGGTGGACGGGGCGGGGGACCGCGCCCGCGAGCTGCTGGGGCGGGCGGGCCTCGCCGACCGGCTCGACCACCGTCCCGCCGAGCTGTCCGGGGGAGAGCGCCAGCGCGTCGCCCTCGCCCGCGCCCTGATCCGCCGCCCGCCGCTGCTGCTGTGCGACGAGCCCACCGGCAACCTCGACCGCGCCGCCGGCGAGGTCGTGGCCGACATGCTGTTCGACCTGCACGGGGGGCAGGAGACGGTGCTGCTGGTGGTGACCCACAACGTCGAGCTGGCGGCGCGGTGCCCCATCCGCTACCGGCTCGAGGGCCTGGGGCTGAAGCGCGTGGACGGTGACGAGAACGTCGCCGCCGGCGGCGAGACGACGGGGAGCGGACGACCATGACCTCCATCACCCTGCTGCTCCGGAGCCTGACCCACTTCTGGCGGATCAACCTCGCGGTGGTCGCCGGGGTCGGCGTGGCGGTGTCGGTGCTCGCGGGGGCGTTCCTGGTGGGGACGTCGGTGCGGGCCAGCCTGCGCGACCTCGCCCTGCAGCGGCTGGGGAGCGTCGACCACGTCGTGACGGCCGGCGCGTTCTTTCGGGAGGCGCTCGCCGAGGAGGTGGTGGCCTCCGACGCGCTCGGCGGCTCCGCGGCCGGCGCGTCGCCGGCGGCAGGGTCGCCTGCGGCGGCGACGGCGGTGCCGATGATCGCGCTCGAGGGCTTCGTCACCCACCAGGAGAGCGGCAGCCGCGCCGGCGGCATCCAGGTCTACGGGGTGGACGACCGGTTCTGGGCCTTCAACACAACTGACGGTGGGCCTGACGGCGGGCTTGGCAGCGGGCCAGACGGCAGGCCCGACGGCGCGGCCCTGGACGGCGGGCGCGGACCCGGGCCCGGCGAGGTGCTGGTGAGCGGCGGCCTCGCCCGCGAGCTCGGCGCGGCGGCCGAGGACACGCTGCTCGTTCGGGTGCAGAAGCCCTCGGCCATCCCCGTCAGCTCGTTGCACGGGCGGCGCGACGACCTGGGGAGCACGATGCGGCTGGGCATCCGCGAGGTGCTCGCCCCCGCCGACCTGGGGGAGTTCTCGTTCCGGCCCCAGCAGGGGTTCTCGCGCGCCGTCTTCGTCAATCTCGAGCGCATGCAGCGCGACCTCGAGCTGGGCCGCGAAGCCAACACCCTGCTGCTAGCGGGGGTCGGAGCGGGGGCGCCGGCGGTGGCCGGCATCGAGGCGGCCCTGCGGGCCACCACGCAGCTCGGCGACCTCGGTCTGCGGGTGCGGGCGCTTCCGGGGCCGGGCGCCCTGGCGGTGGAGTCGACGGCGGGGCTGCTGAACGACGACGTCGTCGCCGCCGCGCGGGCCGCGACCGCGGGCGGCGACCTGGGCGAGCAACCCATCCTGACCTATCTGGCCAACGAGATCCGGCGGGGCGAGCGGGTCACGCCGTACTCGCTGGTGACCGCGCTGGATCTCGCGTCGCTGGGCGTCGCCCCGCCGGGAGACGCGGCGTCCGGCGCGGGGGTTCCACTCGGCCCCGACCCGGGCGGGGCCGCCGGCCCGGCCGGCGGACAGGTCGCGCCGCCCGCCGCGGGGACCCCGCTCGGCGCCGGCCCGCGCGGTGGCGCCGACCCGGCTCGCGGACAGGTCGCGCCGCCCGTCGCCGCGGTGGCGCCGACCGCCCCTGTCGCCGGCGGCGAGGCGGCCGACGAGGCACCGCCGCCGATCTGGCTGAACGCGTGGACGGCCGACGATCTCGAGGCGGCGCCCGGCGATACGGTGACCCTGCAGTACTACCTGTGGGAAGAGGCGGGCGCGCTGGTCACCGAGACCGCCGATTTCCGGGTGGCCGGGGTGGTGCCGATGGCGGGGCTGGCCGTCGACCAGGACCTCGCGCCGGAGTACCCCGGCATCACCGAGGCCACGGACCTGTCCGACTGGGACCCGCCGTTCCCCATCGACCTCGGCCTCGTGCGCCCGAAGGACGAGGACTACTGGGACGAGTATCGGACCGCGTCGAAGGGGTTCATCGCCCTCGAGGACGGCCAGCGGCTCTGGGGCTCCCGGTGGGGACAGGTGACCTCGCTACGGGTCTTTCCGCCGGACGGGGTCTCGGACCTCGCGGCGGCGGCCTTCCGCGACGCGCTCCGGCCCCGGCTCGATCCCCTCGGGGCCGGCTTCGTCGTCTATCCCGCCCGCGACCTCGCCCTCGAGGCGTCGGCCGGGGTGACCGACTTCGGCGAGTACTTCACCTACTTCAGCTTCTTCCTCGTGGTGTCGGCCCTGCTGCTCGCGAGCCTCTTCTTCCGCCTCGGGGTCGAGCAGCGCCTGCGCGAGATCGGCGCCCTGCGCGCCCTCGGCTTCGACGAGGGGAGCGTGCGGCGGCTGTTCTGGGCGGAGGCGGGGGCCCTCTCTCTCGTCGGGGGGCTCGTGGGGGCGGCCGGCGCGGTGGGCTACGCCGAGCTGATCATGTGGGGCCTGCGCACGTGGTGGGTCGACGCGGTGGGCACCACCCTGCTCGTGCTGCACGTGTCGCCCGTCGCCCTCGCCGCGGGCATCGGCGGCGGCATGGCGGCGGCGGTGGTGTCCATCGCGTGGAGCCTGCGCATGGTGGCGCGGGCGACCCCGCGCGCCCTCATCCACGGCGTGCTGCCCTCGTCCGGGGCCGTCGCGTCGCCCGGCGATGGCGACGGGGACGCGCCGCCTTCGCGCGCCGCCGCCGCCGCGCGCCACGCCCCCGCCGTCCTCGGGCTGCTCGGCGCAGCCGTGCTTGCGGTGACCGTGGCCGGCGTCGTCGGCGACACCGCCGGCTTCTTCGGGGCGGGCATGCTGCTGCTGGCGTCGCTGCTCACGCTGTCGTGGTCGTGGCTGGGCCGGCAGGCGCCGGCCGGCGTGGCGGCGCCGTCGACGTGGACGGTGTCCCGGGTCGGACTGCGCAACACCACGGCCCGCCCCGGCCGTTCCGTCCTGTGCATCACCCTCATCGCGTTCGCCTCGTTCATCATCGTGGCCGTCGACGCCTTCCATCTCGAGGGTGGGGGAGACGTCGGCGGCCGGTCGTCGGGCACCGGCGGCTATCCGCTCCTGGCCGAGTCGCTGCTGCCGATCGTCCGCGACCTCGGGTCGGAGGACGAGCGGGAAGAGCTGGGGGTGTCGTCGTTCGACGACGAGATCTTCGCCGATGTGTCCTACGCGCGGTTCCGTCTGCGGCCGGGCGAGGACACGAGCTGCCTCAACCTCTACCAGGCGAAGGACCCGCGGCTGCTCGCGCCCGAGGCGGCGTTCCTGCCGGAGGGGCGCTTCCGGTTCGGGGCGACGCTGGCCGAGACGGAAGAGGAGGCCGCCAACCCCTGGCTGCTCCTCGACCGCGTCTTCGACGACGGGGCGGTCCCCGCCATCGCCGACGCGACGTCGCTGGCCTACGCGCTGCACCTCTCGGTGGGCGACGACTTCGTGCTCAACCGGGAGAGCGACAACCCCGTCACCTTGCGCATCGTCGCGGCCCTCTCCGACAGCATCTTCCAGCGCGAGCTGATCGTCGGCGAGGCGGCGTTCCTGCGCCTGTTCCCCGAGCACGACGGGTACCGCTTCTTCCTCGTGGACACGCCGGTGGACCGGACCGCGGAGGCGACCGCGGCCCTCGAGGACCGGCTCGCCGACTACGGGTTCGACGTCACCTCGACGCCGGAGCGCCTCGCCGCCTTCCACCGCGTCAACAACACCTACCTCGCCACGTTCCAGACCCTGGGGGCCCTCGGCCTCCTGCTGGGGACGCTGGGGCTGGGGGCGGTGCTGCTCAGGAACGTGCTGGAGCGGCGGCGCGAGCTGGCCCTGCTGCGCGCCGTGGGCTACGACACGCGGCACGTGTCGCTGATGGTGCTGGTCGAGAACGGCCTGCTCCTGTTCGGCGGCCTCGCCATCGGCACGGTGTGCGCGGTCGTGGCGATAGCCCCGGCGTGGATCGAGCGGGGCGGCCAGTTCCCCGTCGTGGGGCTGGGCGGCATGCTGCTCGCGGTGGCCGCGGCCGGCCTCGCCTCGTCGCTGGCCGCCACCGCCGCCGCGGTGCGGTCGCCGCTGTTGGCGTCGCTGCGGTCCGAGTAGGACGGAAACGGTGGGGGGAGCCCACCGGAGAAGCAAGGGGCGGTCCGGCGCGGCTGGCCGGGCGCCCGGAGAAAACGTCATGAGGACAGTTCGATATCTGGCGGCATTGGTAACGCTCGTCGCGATGGCAGCGCCGGCCGGCGCCCAGACCCGGCTGTTGAGGTTCCCGGACGTGCACGGCGACCGCATCGTGTTCGTGTACGCGGGGGACCTGTGGACCGTGCCGACGGCGGGCGGTACGGCCGTGCGGGTGACTGCCCACCCGGGGCTGGAGATCTTCCCGAAGTTCTCTCCCGACGGGCAGTGGATCGCGTTCACGGGTCAGTACGACGGCGACGAGCAGGTCTACGTCGTGCCGACGGCGGGCGGCGTGCCGCGGCAGTTGACGTGGTATCCGGCCCGCGGGCCGCTCGCGCCGCGCTGGGGCTACGACAACCAGGTCTACGACTGGACCCCGGACGGGGGGTCGGTGCTGTTCCGGTCGCTGCGCTACAGCACCGACCTGTCGGACAGCCGTCTCTTCCTCGCCTCGACCGACGGGGGGCTCCCCGTGCCCCTGCCGATGCCCGAGTCGGGCGCGGGGGACCTCTCCCCGGACGGCACCCGGGTGGTGTACTCGCCGCTGTTCCGCGACTTCCGGACGTGGAAGCGCTACGAGGGGGGCTGGGCGCAGGAGCTCTACGTGTTCGACCGCGAGACCCACGACGTCGAGCGGGTCACCGACCATCCGCGCGCCGACCGCGACCCGATGTGGATCGGCGACGCCATCTACTTCACGTCCGACCGCGACGGCACCCTGAACCTGTACAGGTTCGACCTCGGCGGCGGCCAGACCGCGCAGCTCACCGACAGCACGCAGTGGGACGTGCGGTGGCCCGGCGACGACGGCGCGAACCGGATCGTCTACGAGATGAACGGCGAGCTGCACCTCTACAGCATCGACGGCGGCGAGTCGCGGCCGATTCCCATCGTGGTGCCCGACGACGGGGTGGCGGCGCGGCCGGCGCGGGTGTCGGCGGCGGGGCAGATCGAGGACTTCGAGCTGAGCCCCAAGGGCGAGCGCGCCCTGTTCGTGGCCCGCGGCGACGTGTTCACGGCGCCGATCGAGAACGGCCCGACCCGCAACCTCACCCGCAGCTCGGACGCCCACGACAAGTGGGCGCGCTGGTCGCCCGACGGCTCGCGCATCGCGTTCGTCTCGGACCGCGACGGCGAGGACGAGATCTACGTCGTGCCGCAGGACGGCAGCGGCCCCGCCGAGCAGCTCACGGACGGCGGCGAGGCGATGCGGTACGCGCCGTCGTGGTCACCCGACGGGGACCAGTTGGCGTTCAGCGACAAGGACGGCCGCCTCTACGTCCTCGACGTCGAGTCGCGGGAGTCGACGCTCGTCGCCGACGAGGCGAACGGGCAGCTCCAGGACCACGTGTGGTCGCCGCGCGGCGGCTACCTCGCGTTCTCGCTGACCGACGACACCGGCTTCAGCTCGATCCACGTCTGGGAGCGGGCCGGCGGGGAGTCGCGCCAGGTGACGAGCGACCTGTTCCACGAGTGGAACCCGGCCTGGGACCCCGACGGCGAGTACCTCTACTACCTGTCGGACCGCTCGTTCACCCCCCAGCTCGGGTCGTTCGAGTGGAACTACCTCGTCGACCGCGAGACCGGCATCTACGCGCTGGCCCTGCGGAAGGACGTGCCGCACCCCCTGCCGCCGGAGAGCGACGAGGTGACGGTGGAGGCGGACGACGACGCCGGGGACGAGGGCGGGGACGACGGGGACGACGACGCGTCGGCCGACGGTGACGACGAGGGGCCGATCCGCATCGAGTTCGACGGCCTCGCGCGGCGGGTCGTCCGGCTGCCCGTCACGTTCGACAACTACGTGGGGCTGAGCGCCGGCAACGACCGGGTGTTCTTCATCCGCACCGGCGCGCAGTTCTACGGGCGCGGCGGCGACGTCCCGACCGAGGTGCAGACCTTCTCGTTCGAGGATCGCGAGACCGAGACGCTGGCCGCGAACGTCGGCGGCTACGCGGTGTCCGGCGACCGCGAGAAGGTGCTCGTCGCCACCGGGGGGCGTTTCCAGTTGCACAACGCCTCGGGCGCCGGCGACCCGGACACCGTGTCCACGGCGGGGCTGATGGTGGACCGGGTGCCGGCCGAGGAGTGGGAGCAGATCTTCGACGAGGTGTGGCGGCGCTTCCGCGACTTCTTCTACGTCGACAACATGCACGGCTACGACTGGGAGGCCCTGCGCGAGCAGTACCGCCCGTGGCTCGAGCACGTTGCCCACCGGTCGGACCTGAACTACGTGATCGGCGAGATGGTGGCGGAGCTGAGCGTCAGCCACGCCTACATCGCCGGCGGCGACTGGGAGACCCCGGATCGGCCCCCGGTGGCCCTGCCGGGGGCCGTGTTCGAGCTCGACCGCGACGCCGGCCGCTACCGGCTGGCCGAGATCTTCGAGGGGCACAACGAGGAGCCGCGCTACCGGGCGCCGCTGACCGAGGTCGGGGTGGACGCCGGCGTCGGCGACTACGTGCTCGCCATCGACGGCGAGGAGCTCGCGGGCGGCGACAACCCCTACCGCCTGCTGCGGCACAAGGCGGACCGCCCGGTGCGGCTGACCCTGAGCACGGCGCCGGCGTTCCCCGCCGCCGAGGGCGCGGCGCGCGAGGTGACCATCCGGCCCGTCACGAGCGAGACCAACCTGCGCTACCTCGACGAGGTGACCGCGAACCGGATGAAGGTCGACGCGGCGACGGAGGGGCGGGTCGGCTACCTGCACATCCCCGACATGGGCGTCGCCGGCATCCAGGAGTTCATCAAGTACTTCTACGGCCAGATCCGCAAGGACGGCCTGATCATCGACGTGCGCGGCAACGGGGGCGGCAACGTGTCGGCGATGCTCATCCAGCGCCTGAGCCGCGAGCTCCTCGGCACCGGCTTCTCGCGGACGGTGGAGAACACCGAGACCTATCCCACGACGGTGTTCACCGGCCACCTCGTGTGCATCCTCGACGAGGACTCCGCCTCGGACGGCGACATCTTCCCCGCCCGCTTCAAGGCGGCGGGCCTCGGGCCGCTCATCGGGAAGCGCTCGTGGGGCGGCGTCATCGGCATCACCAACCGCGGGCCGCTCATCGACGGGGGTTCCGTCAACGTGCCCGAGTTCGGCACCGCCGGCCGCGACGGGAGCTGGGTCATCGAGGGCTACGGGGTCGAGCCCGACATCGAGGTCGAGAACGACCCGAAGTCGGTCATCGCGGGCGGCGACCCCCAACTCGAGCGGGCCATCGCGGAGATCACCCGGATGATCCGGGAGGACCCGCGGCCGCTGCCCACGCGCCCCGCCCCGCCGGTGAAGACGCCGTGACGGCGGGCGAGCCTTCGACACGTCCGGCAGGTGCTCCACCCGCCGGGGACGTTGCCGGTGAAGACGCGGTGACGGCGGTCGGGCCTCCCTCGCCGGCGGCGCTCTCCACGGCGGGGATTCCCGCGCCGCGGGCGCGGGTCTCTCCCGTGCGCCACGAGACGCACGGCGTGGTGCGCGTCGACGACTACCACTGGCTGCGCGAGCGCGGCGACCCCGCCGTCACCGCCCATCTCGAGGCCGAGAACGCCTACACGCAGGCGGTGATGGCGCCGACCGAGGACTTGCAGGAGACCCTGTTCACCGAGATCAAGGGGCGCATCAAGCAGACCGACATGTCGGTGCCGTACCGGGAGGGCGAGCACCTCTACTACACCCGATACGAGGACGGGCGGGAGTACCCCATCCACTGCCGGCGGCTGGCTGACGCCCCGACAGCGGTCGATGAGGAGCAGGTTCTGCTTGACGTCAACGCCTTGGCCGAGGGGCACGACTTCTGCCAGGTGTCGGCGCTGGAGGTCAGCCCCGACGGGCGCCTGCTCGGCTATGCGATCGACGTCGAAGGCCGCCGCATCCACACCATCCGTGTGAAGGACCTGGCCGCCGATGCCCTGCTCGAGGACGAGTTGGCGGGCGTGACGAGCAACCTCGTCTGGGCCAACGACAACCGCACCCTCTTCTACACGCGCCAGCATCCCGAGACGCTGCGCTGGCACCAGGTCTGGCGGCACACGCTGGGCACCCCGCAGGCCGAGGACGTCCTCGTCTACGAGGAGGCGGACGAGACGTTCAACTGCGAGGTGGGGAAAAGCCGGTCGAAACGCTACCTGCTGATCGCGTCGGCGCAGACGGTGTCCACCGAGTACCGGCTGCTCGACGCCGACCGGCCCGACGGCGCGTTCGACGTGTTCTGGCCCCGCGAGCGCGACCACGAGTACGACGTCGACCACTATCGCGACCGCTTCTACGTGCGCACCAACCACCGCGCCCGCAACTTCCGGTTGATGGAAACCGGCGCCGCCGGGACCCCGCCCGAGCGGTGGGTCGAGGTGGTGCCGCACCGCGACGACGTGCTCCTCGAGTCGTTGGCGCTGTTCCGCGGCCATCTCGTGCTGCAGGAGCGTCGCGGCGGCCTGAGCCGACTGCACGTGCGTCCCTGGTCGGGGGACGGCGCGCACGACATCGCCTTCGACGAGCCGGTCTACGACGTGCACGTGTCGGTGAACCGCGAGGCCGACACCCGCCTGCTGCGGTTCGGCTACGAGTCGCTGACCACGCCGCGGTCGACCTACGACTACGACATGGAGGCGCGCTCGCGCACCCTGCTGAAGCGTCAGGAGGTGCTGGGAGGCTTCGACCCGGCGGACTACGCGGCCGAGCGGGTGCTCGCGACCGCCTCCGACGGGCGGCAGGTGCCCATCTCGCTCGTCGCGCGGGCCGGCACGCCGCGGGACGGGACGCGACCGCTGCTGCTGTACGGGTACGGGGCCTACGGGATCTCGATGGACCCCGCGTTCAACTCGGCGCGGCTGAGCCTGCTCGACCGCGGTTTCCGGTTCGCGATCGCCCACGTGCGCGGGGGGCAGGAGCTCGGCCGGCACTGGTACGACGACGGGCGCCTGGGCCGCAAGCGGAACACGTTCACCGACTTCATCGCCTGCGCCGAGCACCTCGTCCGCCAGGGCTACACGCGGTCCGACCGCCTCTACGCCATGGGCGGCAGCGCCGGCGGGCTGCTGATGGGCGCGGTCCTCAACCTGCGCCCCGACCTCTTCGCCGGCGCGGTCGCCCAGGTCCCGTTCGTCGACGTGCTGACGACCATGCTCGACGACTCCATTCCCCTGACCACCGGCGAGTACGACGAGTGGGGCAATCCCCGCGAGCGCGCCGCGTTCGACGACATCCTCGCCTACTCGCCCTACGACAACGTCACTGCCCGCGACTATCCCGCCCTGCTCGTCCTCGCCGGCCTGCACGACTCCCAGGTGCAGTACTGGGAGCCCGCGAAGTGGGTGGCGAAGCTGCGCGCCCTGAAGACCGACACCCGTCCGCTGCTGCTCAAGACCAACCTGGACGCCGGCCACGGCGGCGTCTCCGGCCGCTACCGCCGCTACCGCGAGACAGCGCTGCAGTACGCGTTCCTGCTCCGTCAGGCGGGGCTGGCGTAGCTTCGACTGTCGACGGCAGCGCGGCGTTCTGTCCGATGGCGGCGGTCGTCTATCGGGCTTCGCGCCCGTGCCAGACGCGGATCACCACGACGGTGTCGTCGTGGATCCGGTAGCGCAGGACATAGGCGCCCGCGCCGAAGGGAATCACCAGCTCCCGGCGGCCGGTGCCGTCAGCCAGCGGCCGGCCGATCTCGGGCGAGTCGAGGAGCCGGTCGGCGCCAGCGCGTATCGCGCGGGCCGCGCGCCCGGCGGCGGCGGGATCCTTGTCGAGCAGGAAGTCGTAGAGACGCCTGATGTCGTCCAGTGCCGCGGGGAGCCAGCGGACGGTCATGTGTCGCCGGTCCGTCGGTCGGCTTCGGCGGCGAGCCCGTCGAGCCACGCCGTGACGGTCTCGTGCGGAACGGCGCGGCCGGTCTCGATGTAGCGCTCCCAGCGGACCAGGTCCTCGGCTTTCTCCCGTTCGTAGCGTTCTTCGACCTCGACGTACCGCGCCACCGCCTCCTTCACCATCCAGTGGGTGGAGCGTTGCTTGGCGCTGCCCAGCTTCTTGAGGCGGGCGCGCGTCTCGTCATCCAGCTTGACACCGACGGTCGTTGTCGCCACGGTCGCCTTTCTCGGTTGTCAAAATGACAACTTATCACAACTCCTTCGATGCAGGTGGCGGGCGACCGCGTCTTGCGGCGCCCATGCCCGTGAGCGACCGGCGCCGGCAGGCGACCCGGGATGAGTCATAATTGCAGGAATCGGAAGTCGACTCGACCCGGTGCCGGGTTCGGAGGGATGGCTGGCGGGAAAGGGGATCCGTGATGAAGCGATTGTCCAGATTGGCAGGGGTTGCGGCGCTGGCCGCGGCGTTGTCGTTGTCGTCGGTGCCCGCGGCGGGGCAGACGGGGGCGGAGGGGCCCCGCACGCCGTGGGGAGATCCGGACCTGCAGGGGGTCTGGGACTACTGGACGTTCACGCCGCTCGAGAGGCCCGAGGAGTTCGGCGAGCGCGGCGAGCTGACGGCCGAGGAGGCGGCGGTGGTCGGCCAGCGCGGCACCGATGCGGCGCTGGCCCGCGACGCGGACGGCCCGCCGCCGGGCGACCCCGGGGGGTACAGCCAGGAGGTGTGGACGGACCGGGCGCGGCCGACGGCGCTGACCCAGGCGTCGCTGCTCGTGGACCCGCCGGACGGCCGGCTGCCGACGCTGACGGCGGCGGCCGAGGAGTCGGCCGAGGCGCACCGCGCGGGCGGCGGCTACCCGGTGCGGGTGCGGGTGGGCGGCCTCAACGAGGACGGCCCCGAGGCGCGCGGGGTGGCCGAGCGGTGCCTGCTCGGCTTCAGCACCGGGCCGCCGATGCTGCCGGGCGGCTACAACAACAACGTGCAGATCTTCCAGGCGCCGGGCTACGTGGTGTTGCTCCACGAGATGGTGCACGACGTGCGGGTCGTGCCGATGGACGGGCGCGACGCGCTGCCGTCGGACGTCCGCCAGTGGCTGGGGAGCTCGCGCGGCCGGTGGGAGGGCGACACCCTGGTGGTCGAGACGACCAACTTCACGAACGGGACCGGCAGCTTCAACACCTCGTTCGTCTCCTGGGGGTCGGCCGAGAACACGCGCCTCGTCGAGCGGTTCACCCGGGTGGACGGCGACACCATCCGCTACGAGTTCACGGTCGACGATCCCGACACGTGGACGGCGCCGTTCACGGGCCGGTTCCCGCTGAACCGGTCCGACGCGCCCCTCTACGAGTACGCCTGCCACGAGGGCAACCACGGCATGTTCAACCTGCTGAGCGGCGCGCGGGCGGAGGAGCGGGCCGCGGCCACCGAGCAGCAGTAGCGGCGGCGGGCCCCGGCACCGCCGACGGTGCCGGGGTTGGCCGGACCAGACCAGACCACGGCTCCGTCAGGCAGTAGTGGCGGGGTCTCCGTCCGTCGGCTCTTGCCGCGGGCTTCTCCAAGGGGACGACTGACGTGATGCGGATGCAGTGGACGCCGGGTGTTGCCATTGGAGTCGGTACAGGGGTGCACGGGGTCCGGGTCGGGGCCGTAGCGGTGGCCATGCTCGCCGCTCTGACCGCCGCGACCGCCGCCGGGGCGGGCGAGAACTGGCCGCACTGGCGGGGGCCGTCCGCCAACGGCATCAGCGCCGAGACCGGCCTGCCGGTGACGTGGGGGCCGGACACGAACGTGGCCTGGAAGGTGGAGATGCCCGCGTGGACGGGGTCGACGCCGATCGTCTGGGGCGAGCGCATCTTCCTGAACGTCGCCGACGGCGAGAACATCACCCTGTGGTGCCTCGATCGGAACCGTGGCGAGACGCTGTGGGTGCGACACCTGAGCGACGGCGACCGGCGGCTGCGGAAGCAGAACATGTCGTCGCCGTCGCCGGTGACCAACGGCGAGCACGTCTACGTGATGACGGGGACGGGCCGGCTGACCGCCTTCGACTTCGACGGCAACCCGTTGTGGCAGCGCGACATCCAGGCGTCGTACGGCCGGTTCGGGCTGAACTGGGGCTACGCGTCGTCGCCGCTCCTGGTCGACGACGCCCTGTTCGTCCAGGTCATCCACGGCATGCGCACCGACGACCCGTCCTACGTGCTGCGCATCGACCGCCACACCGGCGAGACCGTCTGGCGGGTCGAGCGCCCCACCGACGCCCGCCGCGAGTCGCCCGACTCGTACACCACGCCCGCCCTCCTCGAGTACGACGGCGCGCGCGAGATCGTGATCACCGGCGGCGACGTCGTGACCGGGCACGACCTCGCCACGGGGCGCGAGCTGTGGCGGGCCGACGGCCTCAACCCGCGCAACAACGGCGCCTACCGAATCATCGCGTCGCCGGTCGTGCACGGCGACATGATCTACGCGCCGACCCGGGTCCGCCCCCTCCTCGCCCTCCGGGCCGGCGGCCGGGGCGACGTCACCACCTCGCACCTCGTGTGGAAGACCGACAACGGGCCCGACGTGCCGACCCCGGTGACTGACGGCGAGTACTTCTACACCGTCAACGACCAGGGCATCGTGTGGGTGCTCGACGCGCGTACCGGGGAGGAGATCTACGGCCGCCAGCGTCTGCGGCCGGGTACCTACAGCGCCTCGCCGGTGCTGGCCGACGGCAAGGTCTACATCACCAGCGAGGGCGGTCTGACCAGCGTCTTCCGGGCGGGGCCCGCGTTCGAGTTGCTCGCCGAGAACGACCTCGACGACTACGTCCTCAGCTCGATCGCGGTGTCCGACGGGCAGATCTTCCTGCGCACCACCGGCCATCTCTACGCGATAGGCGAACGCCGACGGTCCGTGGGCGACTGAGGTCGACGGACGACGATGGGCTCCGCGTTCGATCGCGGTGTCCCGACGGGCAGATCCTCCTGCGCGCCACCAGCTACCTGTACGCGATAGAGGCGAGCGCCGACGATCCGCAGGTTGACTGGGGTCGACGGACGACGATGGGCTGACCTGCGCCGTGACGGCGCCCGCGGTCGGTTGCTGTCCGATCGCGGGTTGTGGGGTGTTGCCGGGCGGTGCGTCTTCCGCTGCCCGGTTGCGGGTTGTGGGGTGTTGCCGGGCGGCGCGTCTTCCGCGAAGCGGGTAACGGACCTGCCGGCTCAGGCTTCATCCTTCCGAAATCGACCGTGCCGGAGAAAATGCACCACTTCCTCGGCGACGTCGCGGCGGTTCATGATGAACGTGTGGGTGGCCGGCAGCACGAGGAATGACGCACCCTCGACCTTCGCCCGGTCGACGCCGACGGTGCCGTCGTCGGGGCCGGGGATGAGCCAGGAACCGATGGGGTTCATGCTCCGACTGCCGGTGATGATGCCGAGGCTGAACCGAACCGGGGGGAGCTGGCTCGCGATCCCGTCCGGGCTGGTTCCCAGCCGCGCGCCCGCCGGGCCGAGGAACGACCGCAGCAGCTCGGAGTCGGCGAACGCGTCGACGATCTCGCTGCCCTGGTTCGGGGGGCTCAGCATGACCACGCGTCCCTCGTGCGGCTCGGGGCGCTCGGAGAGGTAGCTGCGCACCAGCACGCCGCCCATCGAGTGGGTGACGAAGTGCACGCGTCGGGAATCGTTCCCGCAGCAGCGCTCGACCTCGTCTCGCAGGCGCTCGACCAGGGTCTCTATCGGCTCCGAACGCGACGGGTACCCGAACCGGACGACCCGGAACCCGGCCTCCTCGAGACGGTTGGCGAGGATTGCCATCGACGCCGGGGTGCGGCCCAGGCCGTGGGCCAGGATGACCGCCGGCGCGTCTTCCGGCGCAGGCGATTCGCCCAGGAGGCCGGACGCGAGACCGGCGCCGACCAGGGCCGCGGCCCCGAGCACGCCGCCGGCGAGCAGAATCGTCAGCCGGCGTTTCCTCAACAGTCCGTAACGGCCCACCAGTGGGTGCGGAGTGGCCATCGTTCCCTGAAATACATACGTCCGGGAGCCATCGGGCGTTCGCAGCAGGGCCGGCCTGTGGGTTCCGCCGCTGCCCCGCGTCGATCCGCGCCGGACCGGTGAATCGCCTCATGAGATCTGCCGACTCGGTCCAGCGTCGGATCGAGACCGGCTCGGCGCGGACGGGCTGATCGCCGTTGCCGGTCCAGGAGTCGGCGCCGTAGAACGGTGCAGACTCCTGGCAGGGTTGGTTGGGCGGTGAGCGGAGCCGTAGGCGACGCTCTCCGGGCTAGCGTGCTCCCACCGGCTCCAGCTTCCGGACCCAGCCGTCGCTCTTCGTCAGCAGATAGAGTTCTCCCGCGGAGTCGATGCCCAGGCGGGCGTCGGCCCGGTCGCCCGGGGCGTACGTGTTGCGTATCCCGGCGGCCTCGACGAGGTCGCGCTCCTCGCCGTCGATGACCAGCCGCAGCTCCCGGATCTCGGCGAGCTGGCCGGGCACGAGCCCGTCGGCGTCGATGTAGAACACCCGGCCCCGCGGGAAGTCGGTGAAGACGTACTGGCCCCGCAGCTCGGGGATGGCCTCGCCGCGGTAGACGAACCCGCCGCTCACGGCGTAGCCCTCGTCGTGGTCGTACTGGGCCACCGGGTGCACGAAGGGATGGTCGTCCTCGGCCGGCGGCGGGTACACGGGTCCCGGTCGCCGGGGGGTGAGCGTGTAGCCGGTGGCGAACGTGCCCTCCCGAAGGCGCCAGCCGTAGTTGGCGCCCGGCACGCCCAGGTTGACCTCTTCCACCACGTTCTGGCCGATGTCGCCCATGAACATCCGGCCGTCCGTGTCCCACGAGAACTGCTGCGCGTGCCGCAGGCCGTAGGCCCAGATCTCGGGGGCGACGCCCGCCTCGCCCACGAAGGGATTGTCGGCGGGAACGCCGTAGCCCCGGCTGCCGTCGCCGCCGAGGGGGTCGATGCGGATGATCGCGCCGTGGGGCGCGGCGAGGGACTGGCCGAAGTCGCGGGGATCGTGGGCGGCCCCGGCGTCCCCGAGGCTGGCGTAGAGCAACCCGTACTCCGGCGACCCCGGGGCCGCGTTCGGATTGAACGCGATGGTGCCGACGTTGTGGTTGGGGGCGAACTGGCCGATGCGGAAGACCTCGCGCGACGTGCCGCTGAACGCGTTCGCGGCCGGATCGTCGACCGTCCACTCCCGGATCACGCTCTCGTGGCTCCCGGCGTCGTCGTCCAGGTAGTCGGCGGTGCCGCTGTCCGACCGGGCGCTGTACGCAGTGTAGAACTTGCCGAACCCCGGCGTGCCGGCGTCGGCGAACTGCGGGTGGAACGCCACCCCCACGAGGCCGGTCTCGTTGGGGAACATCGAGTCGTCGAAGCCGATGTCGAGGGTGCGGACATCCATGTAGATCACCGGCTCCGCCCCGTTCTCGTCGGTGATGTACAGCAGCCCGCGCAGGTCGTTCAGGACGAGACGCCCCGAGCCGTCCCCGATCGGCGTCAGGTACTGGATGCGCGCGTAGGCCTCGTTCGTCATCGCGTCCACGGCCGAGTCCGCGGTCCGCGGGGCGCGGACGAACGGGGTCGCTGCCACGACCAGGTCGCCCTTCAGGATCGGGTCGGGAATGGGGTCGGCCAGGGGCTCCACCTGCGCCGCGGCCGGAAGGGCCGCGGCGGTGATGATCAGGACGGTCGTTCCGAGCGTTCGTGCGAAGTGCATGACGGGCTCCGTTGGCTGTGTGGTGGATTGCGGACGTCGCGGATGGCCGCAACGGGTCGTGATCATATCGCGGGCCGTGCCGGCAGGGGAACCCGTACGGCAACCGCGCCGGGGCATCGGACGGCGGCTGGTGGCGCTCGCGCGTCAGCGAACTCGAAGATGCGCCGCGATTCGGTCGCGGAGGCGTTTCGTCTCCGGGCACAACCGGAGCAGTCGCGGAAGGTTCCGGAGAGACTTCGCGATCATCACATCCCGGCCTCTACCCGGCCGGCGCGGGTGTCCATGTTTCGCGAGGAGGGGCTCGAACACTTCCTCCTTCATCCGGGGATGGGTGCGAACGTCCTCCCACGTCTGGTGCAGCTCTTCGCGGAACGCGGCACAGGCATAGATCTCGACTTCGGGTTGGGCCGGACAGCAGAGTAGCGAGACTCCTCGGGAACGCGACCTGGCTTCCAGGTCGTCCATGGCGTCGGAGGGCGCACGGTCAGCGTCGGGAAAGAACAGCCAGAGGTCGTAGAACGCATAGCTGGCGTGAAGATTGTCGCTACGGATGGCCCGCACGGCGTGGTCGTACCCGCGGACGCGAGGGCTGTCGAGCACTCTCACCTTGGCATTGGGCTTCCCCGCATCGTCCAGCAACGCCTCCGCCAGGGGCTTGAGGATGTGTCCGTCCAGGATCGGGTCTTCCGGGACGACGAGCACCTTGAAGCTCACAACACCGCTTCCAGCCAGCCCTCCGAGAACAGCTCGGACACGGGGCGCTTCTTCACGACGTTCCCGAAATGCGGCACGTCCGCCAAGGCGCAGATCCGCGATTCGCCGGTCTCCTCGTCCCGCTTGCAGACGAACGTCGTCTTGTAGTCTTCCTCCCCGAGCCAGTCGAGGACCGTCGCCGAGTGCGTCGTCGCAACGACTTGCGTCTCCGCAGCCACGGACTGGCTGCGCAGCAACTCGAGCAGCAGCCGCGCCCGGCTCGCGGGAACGCCGTTCTCTATCTCCTCCATCATCATGAGATCGGGCATGTCGGGCTGGAAGAACGCGGCCGTGAGTGCGGCGAAGCGCAGGGTGCCGTCGCTCAGGACCATCGCGGGAAACGTTCTGCCCTTCTCTTGCAGCATGAACAGCGGTTCGTTGACCGCGCCGCGCAGCACCCCGACGTCGTCGATTTCCTCAGGACGAAGTTGCCGAAGCCACGCCAGATAGGCGTCCTTGGCCTTTTCGTCCTCGCATATCGCGTGCACCAGGGCGGCAAAATTCTCCCCTCGGTTGCCCATCTGGCGGACTTGAGCCACTTGAGAGTACTCCCGCAGCAAACGCGATTCCGGGTCCACCTGCTGGATGTCGGCCAGCAATCCGACCACTTCGCCCGCCAGATGGCCCCAAACAAAGCCGTTGTCTGCCGGCAGCACGTCAAGACTCGGATCGTCGTCTGCGCTTCCCGTGCTACTACCGTCGTGGCGCCACGGGCCGGCCAGTTGTCCCAGTGCCGGACGTGTCCGCTGCAACTGGACGGCAAAGTCCGGCGCTGCCGCTATGGTGCACCATACCGGGTTTTTCTGCGAAAAGTCCTCAACGAGATCCGTATCGTAGATGACCGTCCCCCCCACTTCGAGGCGCTCGCGCGTCACCCAGCCCGATTTCGGCGAGAACGCGATCAGAAGCTCCCAGGGCAGGTCGTCCGGCCCGACCCGACCCCGACCGGGGCGGCTGGCCAGCCGTCCATGCACCCTGAAAGTCAAGTCACCGGTTCCGGCGTTTCCGCGGCCGTCGGCGAAGCAGGCCAGGCCGCTTCCCCCGCGAATGCCCTCCCACGCCACGCTGGTCGCGCTTCTCGGCTTGCCGTCCAGAATCTCGCTGATCGTGAAGCCGCTGCCGATGCCCTGCAACACCCGCAACGCGTCGAGCAGGTTCGACTTGCCGCTGCCGTTCGCGCCGACGAGGAGGTTCATCCGGCCGAGCGCCAGATCGACCCGCCGAAGGCTCTTGAAGTTCTCGATGACAAGGCGGTCGATCACGCCCGCAGCCCTCCTTCGGTCAGCGTCCACATACCGTCGTTGCCGCGGCCGGCGCGCCGCGCCTCGTGTCCCACCGGGGGAGTGCTGTTGCGCCTGACGGGGCGGGGATGGAGCCGGCGGTGGAGCGAGCGTTCCCAGCCGTTCCGGCGAAGGTGTTCGTCCTGGGCGGCATGCACGTATTGTAGCCGCCCATTGGCGCACGTCGTCATCGACGACCTGGGGCTCGAGCACCTGTGGGTCGTCTATCCCGGCGAGCGGGAGTATCCGCTCGCCGACGCCATCACCGCCCTGCCCCTGAGGAGTGTCGGCGCCTGCGGGCTCGGGCCGACGTCCTGACGCCGGCCGGGGGGTGCGCCGGTTTGCGCGTCGAGATCGTCCACCGTCCTGCCCCTGAGGAGTGTCGGCGCCCGCGAGCTCGGGTCGAAGCCCTGACACCGGCGGGGTCCGCCGGTTGCGCGTCGAGATCGACGGCATGACCGGTCGATTCGACTCGCGCCGGCCGGCAGGCTAACATCGAGCCGGACATGCTCAACGACGCCCACTGCCACTTCTTCTCGGCCGGCTTCTTCGAGACGCTGGCCCGGGACCCGGCCGCGCCGCCGGCCGCCGACCCCGCCGTCGATCTGCCCGCGCGGCTGGGCTGGGATGCGCCGGGGAGCCCCGCGGCGCTCGCGGACCGCTGGGTGGACGAGCTCGACCGGCACGGGGTGGCGCGCGCGGCGCTGATGGCGAGCGTCCCCGGCGACGAGGCGTCGGTCGCGGCGGCGGTGGCCCGGCATCCGGCGCGGCTCGCGGGCAGCTTCATGTTCAACCCGACGGCGCCCGACGCGGCCGGTCGCCTCGCCCGGGCGTACGGCGAGCACGGGCTGGGCTGCGCCTGCCTCTTTCCCGCCATGCACCACTTCGCGCTCGACGACGCGCGGGTGTTCGCGGTCTTCGAGGCGGCGGCCGGGCACGGCCGGGCGGTGTTCGTGCACTGCGGGGTCCTGTCGGTCGGGGTCCGGCGCAAGCTCGGCCTGCCGTGCCGGTTCGACGTGCGGCGGGGCAACCCGCTCGACCTCGTGCCCGCCGCGGCGGCGTTCCCGTCGGTGCCGGTCATCATTCCGCACTTCGGGGCCGGTCTCTTCCGCGAGACGCTGATGGCGGCCGACCTCTGCCCGAACGTCCACGTCGACACGTCGAGCTCGAACGGCTGGGTGAAGTACCAGGCGCCACCCCTCACCCTCGACGGCGTGTTCCGGCAGGCCCTCGCCGTCCTCGGCCCCGAGCGGATCCTGTTCGGCTCGGACTCGTCGTTCTTTCCGCGGGGATGGCAGCGGCCGGTCTGGGAGGCGCAACGCGGGGTGATGGACGCCCTCGGCCTCGACGCCCCGGGGCAGGCCGCGATCTTCGCCGGGAACTTCGAGCGCGTCTTCGGCGCCGCGACCGCGGAGGAGCGCGTCGATTCGTCCTGATCAGGGGGCCGCGACCCGGCCGTCGCGCTCGACCAACCGGTCGTAGATCCCGTGCATCCGTCCGGCGTGGGGAACGGGTCGTCGGTGTTCGGCACGGCGGTGACCGTTACTCCGTGCGAAGCGCGACGAGCGGATCCACCCGGCTGGCGCGCCGGGCCGGGGACCAGGCGGCGGCCGCGGCCAGCGCGAGCAGCAGCAGCGACACCCCGGCCAGCGTCGCGGCGTCGAACGGCGTGACGTCGAAGAGCAGGCTCGTGAGCGTCTGCGAGAACAGCAGCGACGCGAGCAGCCCGATCACCACCCCGGAGGCGGCGAGACCGACGGCGCCGCGGACGACCATCCACGTGATGTTCCGCGGCTGCGCTCCCATCGCCATGCGCAGGCCGATCTCGCGGGTGCGCTGGGCCGTGGCGACCGCGATCACCCCGTAGATGCCGAGGCCGGCCAGCGTCAGGGCGGCCACGCCGAAGAGCGCGAGCAGCGTCGTCGTGAACCGCCGCGTCGCGAGCGTCCTCGCCAGGAGCGCGTCGACGGTCGAGACGCTGTAGAAGGCGAGGTCCGGCGCGACGGTCCAGACGGCGTCCTGGATGGCGGGGATGCTCGCCGCGGGATTCCCCGCCGTGCGAACGACGTAGGTCATCGCGCCGTTCGGCGCCTGCGCGTGGGGGAGGAACAGCTCGGGGCTCGGGGGGCTGTCGAAGCCCCGCGGACGCATCGCGCCGACGACCCCGACGATCTCCACCTCGAAGTCCCCCGTGAACGCCTGTCCCCTCGAGAGCCGCACGGCCACCCGGCGCGTAATCGGATCCGCGTCCGGCCAGTGCTGCCGCGCCAGCGTCTCGTTGACGACGGCGACGGCGGGCCCCCCGGCGTCGTCGCGCTCGTCGAACCAGCGTCCGGCCCGCAGGGGGATGCGCATCGCGTCCAGGTAGCCCGGCGTGGCCATGGAGACGGTCGTCGTCGGCTCCTCGCCGGGCGGGGGCGGCGGCCGGTCGTGCAGGGTCAGGGGGCTCCGGATGGTCATGTCGGCGAGGCCGAGCGGGAACGCCGAGGTGGCGCCGGCCGCGGTGACGCCGGGGAGGGCGCGGATGCCTTCGAGGGTGTCACGGAAGAAGTTGGGGGTGGCCTCGACGCCGGTGCCGTCGTCGGCATAGTGGAACGCCTGCAGGGTCGCGGCGTTCCCGGGGGCGAACCCCAGGTCCACGTTCACCAGCCGCACGAAGCTCTGCAGCAGCAGGCCCGCGCCGGCCAGCAGCACCAGGGCGAGGGCGACCTCGGCCGCCACCAGTAGGCGGCGCAGCCGCTGCTGGCCCACGGTGTCGCCGGCGCGGCGCCCACCCCGGCCGAGGGAGCTGTTGACGTCCTGCCGGAGTATCCGGACGGCGGGCGCGCACCCGAACCCCAGGGCGGTCAGGACGACGAGGCCGGCGGTGAACCCCAGGACCCGTTCGTTCACCGCGATCCGCGCGAGGCGCGGGACGTCGGCGGGGATGATCGCCACCAGCAGATCGAGCGCGTAGGCCGTGGCCGCCAGGCCGCCCAGCCCCCCGAGGGCCGCGAGCACCACGCTCTCGGTCAGGAGCTGGCGCAGCAGGCGCGCGGGCCCGCCGCCCACCGCCGCGCGGACCGCGAACTCCTGCTGGCGCCGGGCGTAGCGGGCCAGCATGAGGTTGGCGACGTTCACGCAGGCGATGAGGAGGACGAAGACCACCGCGCCCCACAGCAGCAGCAGCACCGGCCGCACCCCTTCGACCTGGCGGGTCTGCAGCGGGATGACCCGCGCCCCGACCCCCGCGTTGGTGCGTGGATGGTCGGCGGCGAGCCGGGCGGCGACGGCGTCCAGCTCGGCCTGCGCCTCCGCGAGGGTGACGTCGGGGCGCATCCGTCCCACCACCGGCCACCAGCCGCCGGCGCGTATGAACGTCTCGTACTCGGCGATGGCCTTGGGCAGGAAGAAGTCGCGGTCGCCGCGGCCGCCCTCGAGGCGGAGCTCGAAGCTCGGGGCGAGCACCCCCACCACCGTGTGCGGCTCGCCGTCCAGCACCAGCGAACGGCCGAGGATGCCGGGGTCGCCGCCGAAGCGGCGTTGCCACAGCCCGTCGGTCAGGACGACGACGCCGCTGCCCGGACGGTGCTCGTCGGGCAGGAACGTCCGGCCTCGGGCGGCGCCGGCCCCGAGCGTCTCGAAGAAGCCCTCGGTGACCTGCCACCCGTAGAGCACCTCGGGCGTGTCGGCGCCGGTGAGGTCGACCGACCACGGGTCGAGGGCCGCTACGCCCTCGAAGCTCGTCGCCTGCTCGCGCCAGTCGAGGAAGTTCGCGGAGGCGACCCCGGTCGGCCGGTTGCCGTTTTCCGGGTCGGTCTCCCACAGCGTGACGAGACGGTCCGGCTCGGGAAAGGACGGCGGCTGGAGGAGCACCGCGTCCACCACCGAGAAGGTCGCGGTGGTGGCGCTGATGGCCAGGTTCAGGGTGAGGACGGTGGTGGCGGTGAAGCCCGGGTTCCGCCGCAGGACCCGCAGGGCGTAGCGCACGTCCTGGAGCACGTGCTCGAGCGCCGCCCCGAAACGCGCCTCGCGAACGTGGTTGCGGGCCGACTCCAGCCCGCCGAGGGTCGCCAGCGCCTGGCGGCGCGCTTCCATCGGGGGGACGCCCTGCGCGCGCCGGGCCTCGGTGTCGAGCGCGACGTGGTGTCGCAGCTCGTCGTCCAGCTCCCGGTCGACCCGATCACGGTCGAGGAGCATCCGCGAGCGGACCCGCCATGCGTACAGCCATCGCTCGAAAGGCATGACCCTCCTCCGTCAGTCAGCCGTCCCGTGCAAGGTACGACGGTCCGGTCACCCGATGGTTGCCTCGATGGTCCCGATCCTCTCGGTTACCGTGTATTGTGGCACTGTTCCTCTCGGTAAACAAGGACAGGGCGGCGTGGGCTGGACGGGGTTGCGGGTTCGGGGGCGTGCCGATGCGCGTCGATGCGCGTCGACTCCGAGGCGCCCCGCATCGGCATCGCCGGAACTCGCCGGACATTGCGGCGACGCTCGTCACCTGGGCAGGGCCCCGCCGGGCGGCTCGACGACCCCACTGCCACTTCGTCTCGGCCGGCTTCTTCGAGACGCTGGCGACGGACCCGGCGGCTCCGCCGGCGGCCGACCGCGCCGTCGAGTTGCGTTGCCGGGCAGCGCCCACCCAGCGGCGGCGTCAGCGGGGTCGCTGCAGCACGAGGTAGCAGCTCGTGGCCAGGCCCGCCGACCCGAAGATCATGCACATCACGAGGACCTGGTAGCGCACCGCCACGAGGGGGGCGACGCCGGACAGGATCTGGCCGGTCATCATCCCCGGCAGCGACACCAGGCCCACCGCGAGCAGCGAGTTGGTCATCGGAATGAGGGCCGTGCTCATGGCCGCGTGCCGCGCCTCGGGGTAGGCGGCGCCGCGCCGGCGCTCGGCCTGAAACCGTTCGGCCGCGAGGCTGACGGTGTTCATCGAGTTGGCGATGATCATGCCGGCGAGGGGGACGACCACGCTGGCGTCGTGCCAGGGGCTCGCGCCGAGCACGCCCTGGGTCACCAGGGCCAGCACCGTCAGGGCGCCGAGGCCGATGGCCGCGAGCACCGTCGGATAACGGCCCGCCCGTTCGTCTCCCAGCGGACGCAGCGCGATCCAGCCGGCCACGGCGAGCATCACGCCGACCACCGCGAGGGTCACCATCGCCCGCTCCGACCCGAAGATGAACGTCAGCACGTAGCCCACCAGCAGAAGCTGGGTGACCATGCGCAGCACCGCGACCACCGCGGTGCGGGTACCCAGCGACCAGCGGTGGATGATGACGAGGACGGCGAGGACGGGCAGGAACGCGAGGGCGAGCCGGGTCAGGGGGATGAGCTGGACGGATTCGTTCATCGGTCGCGGTCAGGACTCGGCGGGCGGTTCCGCCGGTGGATCGTCTATGGCGAGCTCGCCGCGGTCGGCCCGCGCCAGGAGGTCGCGCGCCTCCTCGGCCCGGTCCGCCGGCACCAGCACCTCGGCCGCGCCGATGCCGTCGACGGAGATGGCGTGGGTCACCCGCAGGGCCTCGCCGCGAAGCTGGCAGGGAATGCCGTGGGCCTCGAGGAACGCCTTGATCTGGGCCTCGACGAACTGGCCCTGCACGATGGTGATGACGACGTATCCGTCCGCCTCGCTCACGGTTCTCCCCGGGGTGATCCCGGCCGGGAGCCCGCGCCGGTGAAGGGGCGCGGGCTCCCGGCGGGTCGGTTGCGCGGCCACGAGCCGCAGGGGCGACGCCGGCGGGCTACTTCAGCGGCGAGTAGTCGGTCGCGTCCATGAACACCGCCTCGACGCCGCTCACGATGCGGCCGTCGACCTGCGACGCGCGGGACACCTCCTGCCACTCGGGGTCGGCGCGGAAGCTGTCCCAGTTCTCCGCCGCCTGCTCGCGGCTGTCGTGCGAGATGATGTAGATGAGCGTGTTGTCCGAGGCGGGGGCGTCCTGCGGCACCCAGTAGCCCACGTTGCTCATGCCGTGCTTCTCGAAGATCCGCGTCGTGTGGTCGCGGAACCGGGCCTCCAGGTTCGGCAGCTTGCCCTCCGGGGCGGTGTACGTCCTCAGCTCGAAGACCTTGTCGCCCTGGGCGTGGACGGCGGTGTCGGCCTGCCACAGCGTTCCGGCCGCGAAGCCGGCGACGAACACCGCGGTGACGAAGACGACGAGATGGCGGGTCTTGATGGTCATGATGGCTCCTTGCTGGTGATTTGGGTCAGCGCCCGCCGGAACACGGCCTCGATGGGCCGGCCGGCAAGCAGTTCCTCCGCCTGACGAACCGTGGTCCAGCGCCGCTTCCGGACCGATTGCTCCTCCCAGGCGTCGTCCACCCGGTCGACGTGCATCAGGTAGGCGGCGACGCGGTAGCGACCGCCCTCCTTGGCGATGTCATAGTAACCGACCGGGCCGCCCGCGACACGCCCGTGAAGGCCCGCTTCCTCGCGAGCCTCCTTGACCGCGGTCTCCGGCGCGGTCTCCCCGGGATCGATGAACCCCTTGGGAACGGTCCATCGGCCGGCCCTGACGGTCGTGATCAGGCAGATCTCCACTTCGCCTTCGCGGAACCTGAAAGGGATGGCCGCCGCCTGTTGCGATGGTCGGTCGCCGGGCGGATACGGGTGCCGGGGCATTCCGCCCTCGTCAGGAGACGGCGGCCGGCAGCCGCCACCCGGCGGCGGGACGAGGGCGTCGGCGGCCGGGGCGCGAACGGCTGACGCGGGCGGCGTCCCGCGCGGCGACGCGCCGGATGCGTACGATGCGTACAAGGAAACGCGCCCTCGAGGAACGGTGCTTCACCATGGCTTCCCCGAGGGCGCGCAGCTCCGGTCCGCGGCCGCCGCTATTGCGGCATGTGGGTGTTGTAGAGCGCCAGCTCGCCGTCGTCGGTGAACGAGATCACCGGGTACTCCCGGTAGAGGGACTTGGGCCCCTCCATGCCCGGCGATCCGACGGGCATGCCCGGCACCGAGATGCCCGCGACGTCGGGGCGCTCGTCGAGCAGCCGGCGGATGTCCTCGGCCGGCACGTGACCCTCGATGACGTAGCCGTCGACGAGGCCGGTGTGGCACGAGAAGAGCCGCTGCGGAATCCCCTTCTCCTGCTTGAGCGGCGTCACGTCAGGCACGTCGGTCGTCTTTACGTTGAAACCCGCTTCCTTGAGATGCAAGACCCATCCCACGCAGCACCCTCAGGTGGGTGACTTGTAGACCTCGATGACCGGCTCCTGGGTCTGCACCGCGGTGTGGACCCCGAGGCCGACCACCAGCAACGAGAGAACGGCGAGCAGCGTGCGCATGAAGGCTCCTTCGTGGTTGTCGCGGTATCAGGCTACCCGTTGTACGGGGGATTGGCAAGCCCGGCCGCTCCGACCCGGCGCGTGGCGACGTTCCGACACTCCGGCGCCCGCGCCCGTCATCGACGCCCTCACCCGCGCCGGCCGGGCGGACCCGCTTCGAGCGTCTGCTGCATCACCGCCCGGGTGCGGTCGATCAATCGGTCCACCCCCCGCTCGCGGTAGTCGGAGGTGGCGATCGGTTGTCCGACGATCACGTCGACCGCGCCGGGCCGCGGGGCCAGCGTCGTCCGGGGCAGGAGGGCGAACGTGCCCAGGATGGTGACGGGGACGACGGGCACGCCGGCCTTGAGGGCGATGCGGAAGAGGCCCGGCTGGAACGTCTGGAGACGGCCGTCGCGGGTCCGCGTGCCCTCGGGGAACCCGGCCAGCGACCGGCCGTTCCGAACCCCGTCGATGACCCGCCGCAGGCTGCGCGCGGTCTTGCGCGCATCGCCGCGGTCGATCGGGAAGTGGCCGGCCGTCCAGAGGTGCCAGCCCATGAACGGGACGTAGAAGAGGCTGCGCTTGGCCACGATGCGGAACGGGTGCGGCAGGTACGCGAACAGCGCCGGGGTGTCGATGAGGCTCGCGTGGTTCGCCACGTACACGTAGCTCCGGTCCCGCCGCACCCGCTCGGCGCCGTGCACGCGGATGCGGGCGAAGATGGACCACGCCACGAGCCGGCACCACCAGCGTGCGCACCAGAACTGCCGGTCGCCGGTCGGGTCGAAGGGCCAGATGAGGAACGACAGGCTCGCCATGACCACAGTGTGCGCGTACCAGAGCAGGTTCGCGAACGGCGCCCACAGGTAGACGAACAGCTTCGCGGAAGGTCGCCGGTGCGGTCGAAGGGCCGGGCGAGGTGCGGCGCCGGCGCCGCCGTTTGGACGCACCAAGGCAGGCTCGCGAACGACGCGCGACCGTGGACGAGCGGCCTCACGGTCGTCGGCGTTCACTGCCGGAGGGCGGAGCGGATGTAGATGAGGTCGATGAGCGCTTCCGCCCGGGCCAGCGGCCCCGGCTGCTCGAGCAGCCCCAGCCGGTCGGCGGGGGCGATGTCGATGAGCTGCGAGATGCCGTTGACGAGGTCCTCGTCGTCGAGGCCGTCCGGCACTTGTAGCCCGGGGATGCCGAGGGGAATCAGGGCCGCGAGGTCCTCCCGCACGTCGCGCAGCCGGTTGCGGTCGGCGGTGCTGATGGCGTCGCTGATGGGCTCGATGTCGGCCAGCCGGTAGGCGCGGCTGTCGTCCTCGCGCAGGATGCGGAACTTGGTCAGGCCGCCGAGCAGGATGTTGTAGCGGCCGTCCGGAAGCTCGGTGGCCTCGGCGATGACCCCGACGCAGCCGACGGCATGGACGGGGGGGCGCCCCTCGTAGTCGGCCTCGTAGCCGGGCTGCAGCATCACCATCCCGATCAGCCGGTCGCCCTCCAGGGCGTCCGCGATCATCTCGCGGTAGCGCGCCTCGAAGATGTGCAGGGGGCGGGTGGCGCCCGGGAAGAGCATGACGTCCGGCAGCGGAAAGATCGGGATCGTGCCCGGGAGCGTCGCGGGGGCGTAGCCCCGGGTCGTCTCCTGCGCCCCGGCGGAAAGGGGCAGGCACAGCACGATTGCGAGTCCGACCACGCCGAGCAGCCGTCTGGCGGTCATGCCATGCTCCTTCTCTCGTCATCCAGCGATTCGCGGTGTGCCGGCGTCGCGGCCGCACGCGCCAGCCTATCACGGGACCCCGGTCGGGCCGCTCCGCAGCGCCGCCACCGCGGCGGCGACGGTCTCGATGGCGGTCTCGATCTCGGCGGCGGTGTTGAACCGACCGAGCGAGAAGCGGACGCTGCCGCGGATGCGCGCGTCGTCGCAGCCCATCGCCCCGAGGACGTAGCTGGGCTGGAGGGCGGCGCTGGTGCAGGCGGAGCTCGACGACACCGCCAGCGCCGGCATCGCCTTCATCAGCTTTGCCCCGTCCACCCCCGAGAAGCTGAGGTTCGTGGTGTTCTCGAGGCGCTCGGTTCGGCTGCCGTTGACCTCGACGCCGTCCAACCGGGACTGCAAGCCGGTCTCCAGGCGGTCCCGCAGGGCGCGTACGGCGTCGTCTTCGGCGCCCAGCGCGGCCGCAGCCCCCATGCCCACGATGCCGGGGACGTTGAGGGTGCCCGACCGCAGGCCGCGCTCGTGTCCGCCGCCGCGCAACAGGGGCTCGCACCGCACCCGGGGTCCGCGGCGCCGGACGAAGAGCATGCCGACGCCCTTCGGCCCGTGGATCTTGTGGGCGCTGGCGCTCAGCAGGTCGACGTGCATCGCGTTCACGTCGATCCGCTCCTTGCCGTACGACTGGGTTGCGTCGGTGTGGAACAGGACCCCGCGCTCCCGGCACAGGGCGCCGATGCGGGCGATGGGGTGCAGGACGCCGGTCTCGTTGTTGGCGTGCATGATCGAGACGAGCAGCGTGCGGTCGGTGATCGCCGCGGCGAGGCGGTCCAGATCGAGGCGCCCATCGCCGTCGACGCCCAGGTAGGTGACGTCGATCCCCTGACCCTCGAGCTGCTCGCAGGTGTCGAGGACGGCGCGGTGCTCGGTCGTCACCGTCACGAGGTGCCGCTTCTTGGCGTACGCCGGCGCGTGCGCCACCCCCTGCAGAGCCAGGTTGTCCGACTCGGTCGCGCCGCTCGTCCACACGATCTCCCGCGGATCGGCGCCGATGACCGACGCCGCCTGCCCGCGTGCGGTCTCGACGGCGGTCGCCGCGTCGCAGCCCAGGGCGTGGTGCCGGCTCGCCGCGTTGCCGAAGCGATCGGTGAGGAACGGCAGCATCGCGTCGAGGACCCGCGGGGCGAGGGGCGTCGTCGCGTTGTGGTCCAGGTAGATCATCGGCATCTCAGGAGGTCGGCGGCTCCGCGGCGGTGCGGTCGCGCGGCTCGAGCCCGTGGGGGTTCTGCCGGAGCCGACTCTCGTATTCGTGGAAGCCGCTGAACGACAGGGTCCGCCGGGCGGTGCCTACGGTTCCGTGTCGATCATCACGTTCAGTGTATCCGGTGTCGGGATTCGGGAGTGCAGCCGGAGCAGGGGTTCGGCACTATCATGTGTCGGGACGATGCCGGAGATACCGGGAGGGCATGATGCCGGCGAGCTGCGGTTCACGCGTGGGCCGCTGGGAGTTCCTCTTTACCGCGTCGCCCCACGCGGTGCCGAACGGCGCCGGGTCGGCGATGAACCCGATAGCCGTGTTCCAGCAGCATCCACCTCGTCGGGCGGGCACTGCCATGGTCGTCGCCGTCGTGTTGCGAGGGGGAGGGAGGTCGGTATGCCGAGCAAGAGACTGTCCCGTGCGGTTCTCGTGGCCCTGGTCGCGGCAGCGGGCGCCACGGCGGGGCCGGCATGGCTGTCCGGTTCGGGGCCGTCCGCCGAATCGGCCACCGCGCAGGGTCGCAGCCTGCCGGTCTTCGAGGTCGATCCGGCGTGGCCCGCGGTGCCGGCCGGGATGAGGCTGGGCGCGCCGTCCAGCATCGCCATCGACGCGGAGGACAACGTCTGGGTCCTGCACCGCCCGCTGACGCTTCCGGCCGAGGAGGACGCGATGGCGGCGCCGCCGGTCGTCGTCTTCGATGCGGAAGGCAACTTCATCCGGGCCTGGGGCGGTCCGGGCGACGGGTACGAGTGGCCCCAGCGGGAGCACGGTCTCCACATCGACCACGAGGGCTTCGTCTGGCTGGGCGGCAACAACTGCCCGACCAACGGCGTGGCCAGGGTCGAGCCGGTCAACGACGACCAGTTGCTGAAGTTCACCCGGGACGGCGCGTTCGTCATGCAGATCGGCCGCACCGACGGCAGCCGGGGCAACGCCGACATGATGAACGTCCACCGGCCGGCGGACCAGCAGGTCCATCCTCCGACCAACGAGCTGTTCGTGGCCGACGGCTACGGCAACCGCCGCGTCGCCGTGTTCGACGCCGGGACCGGCCGCTTCAAGCGCAGGTGGGGAGCCTTCGGCGACACGCCGGTGGACGACGACCAGTGCCAGGTGCAGAACCCGACCAGCTTCTCCGATCCGGGCCCCTCGTACTTCAACGTCCTCCACGCCATCCGGGTGTCGAACGACGGCCTGGTGTACGCGGCCGACCGCGAGCACCGCCGCGTGCAGGTGTTCACGCTCGGGGGCGCGTTCATGAGCCAGGTAATCACGCCCGACGCACCCTTCGCGCGCAACCTGGCCCTGTCCCCCGACCCCGAGCAGCAGTTCCTCTACGTCGGTGGCGACGACGGCATCGTCGTCGTCGACCGCGCGACGCTCGAGATACTCGGAACCGTCCGCCCCGAGGGCATCCTGGGCGCCGGCCACCACATCGCGACCGATTCCCGGGGCAATCTCTACCTCGCGGCGACGGGCGCGGGCATGCAGAAGCTGACATTCAGGGGGATGTCCGGCGCGCGGTGACGAGCCGAGCGGATGTCGTCGACCATGGCCGATACCCTGCTGGCCGACCTCGTTGCGGCCTCGCGCGACGTGGGCGAGGCCGGCCGACGACTCGACAAGACGGACCGCCTCGCCGCGTTTCTCGGTCATCTCGCGCCGCACGAAGTCGAAATCGCGGTGGCGTTTCTCGGCGGCTCGCTTCTGCAGGGACGCATCGGGGTCGGCTTCGCCGCGCTTCGCGAGGCGCGCTCCACGCCGGCTGCACTCGCGCCGGGCCTCACCCCGGCGGAGGTCGACCGTGCGTTCGAGCGCGTGGCCGCGACCAGGGGGGCCGGCTCGACGGCGGCCCGCGTCCGCCAGCTCCGAGACCTGCTGGCGCGCGCGACATCCGACGAGCAGGGCTTTCTGGCCAGGCTGCTCTTCGGCGAGATTCGCCAGGGTGCGCTCGAGAGCGTGATCACCGACGCCGTGGCGCGCGCCGCCGGACTGCCGGCGGCCCGCGTCCGCCGCGCGGTGATGATGGCCGGTGGTCTCGGGCCGGTGGCCCGGGTCGCGCTGACCGGGACCGACCCGAACCTGTCGCAGTTCTCGCTACGCGTGTTCCACCCGGTGCAGCCCATGCTGGCGACGGGGAAGTCCTGGCGCTTCGGCCCGAGGGGACGCCGCTTCCGTTCCAGGTGACGATGCGCCGTTTCGGTCGCAAGCTGGACGTCGACGAGCTGCGGCGGCAACTGCCGCTGACCCCGTTCTTCTTCGACTGTTTGGCGGTGGACGCGCGGGATCTGATTGACGACCCGCTGAGCCGGCGCGCGGCCGTGCTCGCGGACGTCACGCGCGGCCGGTCGCTGGTGCCCCGCACAATCTCGCCCGGCATCGACGAGGCGGCAGCGTTCCTCGACGAAGCCCGTTGCGCCGGCCACGAGGGGGTAATGGCCAAGGCTCTCGATGCGGGCTACGCCGCCGGAAGCCGGGGCGCGGGCTGGCTGAAGGTCAAGCAGGCGGCGACGCTCGACCTCGTCGTGCTGGCCGCGGAATGGGGAAGCGGGCGCCGCCGGGGGTGGTTGAGCAACCTGCACCTGGGCGCGCGCGACCCCGCGCGCAACGGCTTCGTCATGCTCGGGAAGACCTTCAAGGGGCTGACCGACGAGCGGCTGGAATGGCAGACCCGCCGGTTTCTCGAGCTGGAGGTCGGGCGCGATCAGTACACGGTCCATGTACGCCCGGAGGTGGTGGTCGAGGTGGCCTTCAACGACGTCCAGGCCAGCCCGCAGTACCCCGGCGGCGTCGCGCTGCGCTTCGCCCGCGTCAAGCGCTACCGGGAGGACAAGACGCCGGTGGAGGCGGATACCATCGAGACGGTGCGGGCAATCCATCGGCGGGCGACGGGTCGGGACGGGCCATCGCCTTGACAGCGCCCGGCACGGGGCCGGTGGGATGGTCCATGCAGCGGCCGACGGCGAGGATCTCGCCGCCGGGGCCGTGCTGCAATCCCGACCGTCGCCTGCGTCGCAGGCCAGCCGCCACGCCGTCTCCCGCCGAGATGTGGATGCGCCCCGCCTCGTCCAGCACCGTGCTGCTTGCGAATCAAGTCGAGCGCGCCGAGTGCGAACCCCTTCTCGTGCCTCGTTGAAGGAGCGTTCGCTGTTGGTCGCCATGTGTCGAGGAGCCTCGCGCCGATTCGCCAGATCGAGAGCGCCGGCCAATGACAGCAACCTGTGCCGCCCGGTCGGTCCGGCCCGTGTCAAGTGGCAGGGCTGAGGCTCTCGCTGGGGTTTCGGAGCCTCGAGCGATTTCCTTGAATCGACATCACGTTTCGTTGTATATTCGCCTCAATGAGCGATCGCTCGCCTATCGAGTGGACTGACGCGACGTGGAATCCCGTTCGAGGCTGTTCAAAGGTCAGCCCCGGCTGCGCACACTGCTATGCGGAGCGGTTCGCCGAGCGTTTTCGAGACGTTCCGGGGCATCCGTTCGAGCGAGGCTTCGACCCACGTCTCGCGCCAGATATGCTGTATCGACCTCTGGCGTGGCGCCGTCCGCGAAGAATCTTCGTGAACTCGATGAGCGACCTGTTTCACGCAGAGGTACCGCTCGAGTACATCGAGTCCGTCGGCCGGGTGATGCAGCAGGCCCACTGGCACACGTTTCAGGTGCTGACCAAGCGACATGATCGCATGCAACGTCTGCTCAGCGGTGACCTGGGCTGGATGGGAGCACTGCGGAACGTATGGTTCGGCGTGAGCGTCGAGAACCGCCGCCACGGTTTCCCGCGTTTGGCGGCGTTACGTCGGACGTCGGTGACCGTCCGCTTCGCGTCGATGGAGCCGCTGCTCGAAGACCTGGGCGCAGTCGATCTGACGGGAATCCACTGGGTGATCGCCGGCGGCGAGAGCGGCCCGCACGCAAGAGTGATGCGTACCGAGTGGATCGTTGAGCTCGAGCGCGAGTGCCGGCGTCAGGGAGTGCCGTTCTTCTTCAAGCAATGGGGAGGAGTCCGCAAGCATACGGCCGGGCGCACCCTCAACGGGCGCACGTATGACGGCTTTCCTGCGACGCCGTGACAGTATTCATCGTCACCGAATCCACTTATGACGAACGAAGATCCGAGTCCGGCGTACTGGTTGGAGTACGGTCCGTTCCAGCATGTAAAGCACAGTCTCATTAGACACTATCTCGACGGCTGGTTTCCGAAGCTCGGTACGTGGTCGGAACGCGTGCTGTACATCGACACACATGCCGGTCGCGGGCGCCATTCGTCTGGGGAGATCGGATCGCCGCTGGTAGCTCTCAACACGCTGTTGCGTCACTCGTTTCGCGACAGGCTACTGGCGAAATCCGAAGTCCGGTTCTTCTTCATCGAACAGGACTCCGAAAACTTGGCACGTCTGAGATCGGAGTTGGAAGGCACCGTTATTCCTTCTCGCGTCCATGTGGAGACCAGCGAAGGTAATGCCTACCACGTTCTGTCGAGGGCGGTTCTCCTCGGCTCCCGGGGCTGAACGGAGGACCCGACGGAATCGGATGAAGCGCGACCTCAGCGTCGGATGGGAGTGCCTCGAACCGCGACGAACCCAGTCCGGAGGGACTAGCCTAGCGATGACGCTGCCAGGTGGCGCGGCTCTCAACTCCGTCGTCACCCGTCAGCGACAGCACCAGCGTGTCGCCGTCGTCCGCGAGGTCGTACGAGTAGCTCAGCGTCCTGCCCCGCACATCCGGTCGAGACCCGCCCTCGACCTCATGCTCGACGACTCTCCGAGTGACGTTCACGTCATATCGGCCGTAGTAGGCCAGATAGCTCTCACGGCCTGAAAGCTGGACCGACACCCGGCCGCCGGCGTCATACGACAGCATCCCGCCGGTGAACGCCGAACCGTCCGCGGCCGCCCCACCGACCCGCTCGAACGACGAGAGACCGAACGCGCCGACGAACCGGGCCATCTGCTCGGTGGCCCGCGCGCCGTTCAACAGCAGCGTCATGCTCCGATTGCCTTCGTGACAGGCAAACTCGTAGATCGGCTCCTCGGTGTTGGTCAGAGGGTACTCCGCCGACCACGGCTCCGTGAACGAGTCCGGGTCGTAGACGGTGTACTCCTGATGCATCGTGGCCTGGTCGATCCGCGTCAGACGCTGCACCAGGCGCATACCCGCCCCGGACCCCGCAAAGGTCCAGCGCGGGTCGAAGTTCGTCGATTCGATCACCAGGGTGTCGCCGTCCCAGGAGCCGCGCGAGGTCCCGGTCCACTGCTGGATGGCGCTGGACACCTGCGGCCGGTCGTCCAGCGGGATCGTGATCGTGGCGTTGACGAACTCGTAGTGGATGACCACATGATCCGGGGTCTGGAAGATCCGGGCCGGGAACGCACTCCCTCGGAGCGGCAGCATCCCGCCCACCAGGCAGCGTTCGTCCAGTGCCCGGTCCTCGGGGCCCTCCGGGATGCCGCTCATGCGCCGACCTGGCATGCCCACCCGGTAGCGGCCTTCCTCGGTGCGTGGAATCCGCCCGTTCTCGGGTGAGACGACGAGCGACGTGCGCCCGTCCAGCAGCGGATGGTCGTAGATGGACTGGTCGACCCCGCCATCGCCCAGCTCGAAGTCGGCGCTCAGGGCCCGATCGAGCCCCTGGCGGATGCTGCTCCGCCGCGTGGCAAGAAATTCCGCCTCTTCTTCTTCCGTGAGACGAAGTCTGTCCTCGAATTCGGTCGGTCGCTCGAGGGGCGTCATCGTGGGAAGCGACCAGGTCCCCTGGAGATCCGGCACGCCCCAGGGCGTACGGGGCGGGCCCGCCTCGTCGGCCGGCTGCGCCAGCGCCGAGCACGGAAGCGCCGCGAGGGCGCCGGCCAGCCCGAGGCATCGCAGGACGTACTGGGCCATGCTCATGGTCTCGTCTCCGCTTTCAGTCGCTGCAGCTCGTCCCGCGGCCCATGCCGATCTGGGTGCGGCCATTCACCGTCATAAGCTGCTGCGAGTCAGCAGATTATACCTGGAGCGTGTCTCCGACGATTGCAGGATCGTCGGGGACGATTTCCTTGACGACATCTCGGTGGCTCCCGGGGCTGGCCGGTGCCTCCGATGAGTGAACGTCTCTCCAGGGCCCGGGACGTGGGATGAGTCGGGTGCGTGCCGGGTTGGGTGCATCCATCAACCACGCTCGCCTGCGGCCAGCGCCGCCACCGTGAAGATCAGCGGGTAGAGCTTCTCGAAGTACCACAGCTTCGCAAAGTAGAGCCCGATGGGGGCCGGCCCGACCGCGTCCCGGGTGAGCAGCCACTGCCGGCCGCGGGGGTCGCCGGTGGCGGCGACGGCGAGAGCGGTCTCCTCGATGGTGCCGAAGCTCCCGTCCTCGTGCTGCTTCGACCGGAGGAACGCCTCGGCTCGCAGTCGCGCCTCCGCCGGCAGGAGGTCCCGGCACTCCAGGACCCGCGCCGTGCCGTAGACGGGATTCGTCTGGTCCGGGGTCCACGGGTTGCCGAACCACAGGGGAATCCACGACCCGTCGGGGCGCTGGTGGCGCACCAGGTACGCGACCGCCCGTTCCATCGCCCGGTCGACCCGCGGGTCCACCGCGCGCCATGCGTGCCACGCGCGCAGGGCGTGGGCGGTGAGGTCGGGGCTGCTCCGGTCGAACGGCAGCCGGCCCCAGCCCCGGCAGAACGTCGGGACGCCGCCGTCGTCGTTCTGCAGGTCGATCAGCCAGCCGACCCCGGCCGTGGCCGCCGCCAGGAGCTCGGCATCATGGGCCGGGAGCCCGTGGCGGGAGTGCCGCCGCATTCGACCCGCGCCGTGCACCGCGTAGGCAGTGCTGCTCATCGCCCTACGCTCGGTCCCGGGTCTTCCAGGTTCCGCGGAGGCCGCGGTCGCGCCCTGCGCCGCCGGCGCCGTTTCTCCGCCGACGCTTTCACCGGTCTCGGCACGACGCCGCGCGCCATCGTCCGCCGCTGCCAGCTCGGCCAGCGCGAGGAGGGCGCCGGGGGTGTCGTCGCCGTCGGGCACGCCGCCCGACAGGTCGGTCCAGGCCCAGCCGCCGGGGGCCGACCGGGTGTAGGGATGCACGACGCGGTACTGCTGGTCGAGCAGCCAGCGCCGCAGGTAGCGCCGTTCCTCCGGCGTGAACGCGGCCCCCCCGAGGGCGTTGATCGACAGCGTGGTGAGCCAGGTGGCGAGGTTGGTGTCGATGGGCCAGCTTCCGTCGGGGCGCACCGAGTCGGTGAGGAAGGCGACGCCCTGCCGGGCCACCGGGTGGCCGGCGAGCCCGCTCCCGGCGAGGGCCATGGTGACGAAGCTCGTGAGGGGGGCGGCTTCGAGGAACCCGCCCGACGCGGGCTGGATCGACTCGAGAATGCGCAGGGTGCGCGCGCGGACCGCGTCGCGCACCGCGCGGCCGATCCGGCTCGCAGTCGGGTGGTGGTGGTGGTGCGCATGCCCGATGGCGATCAGGGCGGGCAGCGCGTAGCTCACCACCGGCAGGCCGATCCACTTGAACCAGGCGTGGGGGAGGGCGGCGAGCTCGAACGGCAGCACGGGGACGTGCGCCCAGTCGAAGCGCCCGGCGAGGGCGCAGTGGGTGAGGATGGGGACCGCGAAGGTGCGGTCGTCGCCGTACACGTGAGTGATGGCGGCGGCCAGCGACTCGGCGGTCAGGGGGCCGACGCGCCGCGTGAGCCACGCTTCCGCGCGCTCCCGCCCCACCGCGCGGTGCTGCCCGAGGGTCGCCCACGCCAGGGTGGTGGTGCTGATGTTGCTGGGGCAGCCGTCGGCGTCGCCGAAGCCGCCGTCCGCGTTCTGGTGGGCGGCCAGCCAGCGGAGCCCGCCGCGCACGAGATCCTCGTGCCCCCCCGCGAGGGTCAGGGCGGTCACCGCGGTGGCGGTCGAGAGGGGGCTCGACGACAGCTCGCCCTCCCAGTGGCCGGCCGGGGTGCGGGCGGTGAGCAGCCGCTCACGCAAGGCCGAGGTGGTCCATGGCGAGGAGCGCGCACCAGGTGTGCGGGGCGTCGGGTTCATCGTCGGTCCAGGCGTCGCGGAACGCGCCGGGTCCACGGCTCACGCAGGGCTGAGGTGGCCCTGGGGAGGAGTGCGTACCAGGTGTGCTCGGCGTCGGGTTCATCGTCGGTCCAGGCGCCGCGGAACGCTCCGCCGGGTCCACGGGTCACGCAAGGCTGAGGTGGCCCATGGCGAGGAGCGCGTACCAGGTGTACTCGGCGTCGGGTTCATCGTCGGCCCAGGTGCCGCAGAACGCCCGGCCGGTCCACAGCGTGTCGAGGAAGTCGAGGGTCTTGTCCTTCAGGTGCGCGAACGGGACGTGCTCGCCCGCGAGAGCGTGCAGGGCGGTGGCGGTCGACAGCAGGTCGGGCATGGGCGCCGCCTCGGTGGCGAGGAACCCGCCCTCGGGGTGGGCCCGCGCCAGCAGCCACCGCGTCGCCTCGGGGGGCGCCGGGACGCCCATCCGGCGGAGCAGGGTCACCGCCGCCGCCGTCGTCGGCGTGGTCCGGACCCCCGCGTCTCCCGGCCCCGGCATGGGGAACGGCTCGGGCCGCAGCCCCAGGTCCTCCAGGGCGCCCCACGCCAGGAAGCTGTGGTACACGCTGCCCCGGTCCCATTGCGCGCGGATGCGGGGGGCGAGGTCGGGGCCCGGCTGCTTGACCGCGGCCCAGCACCGGGCGAGGCAGCACAGGTGCACGAGGTCGAGATCCTCCCCGTCCCCGAACGACTCGAGGAAGCCCGCGACCGCCGGCGGGGGCTCGTGCTGCAGCGCGATGAGGCCCTCGAGCGCGAAGACCGTGTAATAGAGATCGCTCTGCCCGGACCGGTCGGCGGCGCCGCCGTCGTCGTTGAACTGGGAGTGGAGGAACCCGGCGACGGGGTCAGAGGCTTCCTGCAGCAGCTTCGGCGCCAGCCGTGCGACTTGCAGCATTTCGAGTCTCAAACTCACTGCAGTAGCCCTCGATCAACGTCTCGCCGAATATCTTGCCGACGATGCGGCGCATCAGGCCCTTGAGGGTCGGGCTCGCCAGGAAACGCAGCGAGCGGACCGCGTCCTCGCGGTAGGCGGCCAGCAGGTCGTCGGCCTTGTCGAGGACGCCGTACCGCTCGGCGATGCGGCGCAGCTCGTCCGACCCGTCGGCCGCGCCCGACCGGATGGCCGCGGCGACGCGGTCCCGGTCGCCGGCTTCGGCGCGCTTGTGGGCGATGGTCAGGATGAGCGACAGGCGCACCTGGTCGAGGTCGTTCGAGTCGGCCTCGCCCTTGAAGTCGTCGATGTCGTCCTTGATCTGGTAGGCGATGCCCAGCGACTCGCTGTACTTGCGCAGCACGTCGTGGGTCGCCGCGTCGGCCCCGCCGAGGACGGCCCCGATGCGCAGCGCGACCTCGAACGCCGCCGCCGTCTTCTCGCGGAAGATGTCGAGCACCTGCAGCGACGCCAGCGGCTGCGGGTCGCGCGCCCACAGCAGCTCTCGGCCCTGGCCGCGGCTCAGGGTCACGTGGCCCTCGGCCGCGATGGCGACGGCCTCCGGATGGCCCGCCTCGGCGAGCAGCCGGTAGCCTTCGCCCACCAGGAAGTCGCCGGCGTTGAGGGCCACCGGCACGCCGACCTCGGCGTGCAGGGCGGGGCTGTCGTAGCGGCGCTCGTCGCCGTCCTCGATGTCGTCGTGGATGAGCGACGCCTTGTGGAAGCACTCGATGGCGACGGCCGCCTTCCGGACCGCCGCCGTCAGCTCGGGCTCGGTGTCGCCGCGGTCGGTCTCGAGCGCCATGTACGCGCACGCCGCGAGATACGGCCGCCAGCGCTTGCCGCCCTTCTCGAGGTAGTCTCGGGCGATGCGGGCGGTGACGTCGTCGGCGTCCACCGGGCCCATGATCGCATCGAGCTGGTCGGCGGCGAACCAGCCCCGCACCCTCGTCTTCAGCGCGTCGAGGTCGAGCCGGTAGGTCTTGTCGTCGCTCGTCAGGTGAATCAGGTCCCAGACCCAGTCGAGGTCGACGGTGGTGTTGACGCAGTCGTCCTGCAGCAGGGGGATGGCGACGCCGGGGATGGCCGCCGCCTCCATGTGCGGGAAGCACTTCTCGAGCACGTTGATGCAGCTCACCCCGACGATCGCCTCGATCTTGCCGGTCTCGATCATCGAGCGGACGATGGCCGAGCCCTCGGCCACCAGCACCGCGTAGCCGAGCCGCTCGGCCTCGACCGTCAGGTCCTGGATCGAGCACAGCCCGCACTCCTTGCAGAGCAGGCCGAACTCGTCGAACGGGGCGGGGCACTTCTCCTCGACCCGCAGGCACTTCGGGATGAGGAGGAGCCGGCGCTCGTAGGGAATCCGGGCCAGCGAGTCGCGCCAGGCCGCGTTGCTGACGAGAATCGAGGTGTAGTCGCCGTAGATCGGGTCGAGTCCGGCCTCGGCGAGCACCGCCGCGGTGTGCTCGGTCAGCTCGTCGAGCGTGAGGGGGGGGACGGCGCCCGTCCGCCTGACGCGCTCCTCGGTGATCTGCTTCAGGCGGACCCGCACCGCCTTGTCGTCCGGGATGTTCGACTGCGCCTGCCGGTAGGTCTGCCGGGGCACCTGCACCGGGAGCTGCAGCAGCGGGATGACCTGCGGTTCGGCGTAGTTCGAAGTGTCGATGGCCATGGACCTGACTGATCCCTTATGTGTACGCACCGAATCCGAAGAACCAGTGCTTCTTGGCGAAGCGGTAGACCCAGTTCTCCTCGGGGATCTCGTTCCCGGGGTTGTGCTGGCTGGGCCGCGACCGCAGGGCCTCCAGCTCGGGGCCCGCGGTCTGGCGTATCGTCGTGTCGCCGGCGCCGTGCCGCCCGACGATCTCACGCAGGAGGTCGGGGCGCTCGAGCACGATGCAGCCCCGCGTCGCGTCCGCCGCGGTCCGCCGGAAGTCCGCGAGGAGCGGCGACTCCGTCATCGTCTTGTAGATGTCGCCGTCGTTGTCCTGGATCTTCTCGTTCGCGAACTGGATGATGGGACAGGGCTCGACGTCGCCGAAGGGGCCGATGTGGTGGCTGATGCCGGTGGCGGCCGGGCACAGCGCCTGCCCCTTGTCGTCCCAGTACGCGTCGATGAGGCCGATGGGCTTGCGGTTGCGCATGTCCATCACGAAGCGCCGCACCGACAGCACCTGCTCGGGGGTCAGGGCGAGCTGGGGGTTGGGCACCGGCCCCACCACCCGGTAGGTGTGGAACCAGCAGTAGTGCACGCCCATCCCGATCAGCTCGTCGACCCACGCCTCGCGCACGAGGTCGTCGATGTTGGTCTGGCAGACGCTGGTGGCGACGCCGGTGATCAGCCCGTGCCGCACGCTGGCCCGGATGCCCTCGAGGGTGCGGTTCAGAACCCCCTCGCGGCCGCGCCGCTCGTCGCTGATCGACTCGGTCCCCTCGACGCTGATGAGCGGGGTGGCGTTGCCCGCCTTGCGCAGGCGCTCCGCCGTGGCGTCGGTGATGGGGTGGCCGTTGGTGAAGATCTGGAAGTAGCAGTCGGGGTGCGCCTCGAGGACCCGCAGGAGGTCGGGGTGCATGAACGGCTCGCCCCCGAGGATGCCGAAGAAGCTGTTGCCGTGCGCCTTGGCGCTGTCGATGAGCCGGTTCAGGTCGTCGTAGCTGATGAGGTGCTGCGGCTTGTCGACGTCGACCCAGCATCCCTGGCAGCGCAGGTTGCAGGCGTTGGTGATGGAGATGTAGAGGAACGGGGGGAACGACACCCCGGCCTTCAGGCGCTTCTTGAACTTCTGGACCGAGCGGACGCCCTTGTAGCCGAAGTTCCAGGCGAACTTCCGCAGAACGCGCGCGTCGGTCGAGCGCACCGTGCGATAGCCGAGGCCTGCCGCCGCCCTCAACATCAGATTCCCCAGTCCCGCTCTGTCGGCGCCGGCCGGGCGTCCTGCACCGTCTGCGAGCGCGCGAGGCGCTTCTCCATCTTGGCCTTGGCCCGGGCCGCCCGCTCCTCGATGTCCTCGGCCGAGGGCAGGGTCATCAGCACCTCGTCGGGGATGTCCAGGTCCTTCTTGAGCTTGCCGAGGCAGCGCTTCCGCTCGAGCAGCGCCTTCGACTCGTCGCGCTCGGTCGAGAACCGCTTCCGGGCCTCGCGCTGCCGCGTGCGCAGGGACCCGTAGAGGTCGCCCCCCAGCAGGGTGGAGATGTCCACCTTCATCGCCTCGCGCTGCACGTCCTGCTCGCGGACGACGTCGCCGTTGATGGGCCCCTTGCCGTACTTCGGGAACAGGATCGCGACCTCGGGGCAGACCCGAGAGCAGGCCGGGCAGTCGGTCTTGCAGTTGTCCTGGTTCTGCACCGTGATCTGCTTCTTCTCGTCGACGCCGTACACGTCGAAGAGGCAGAACGTCAGGCACTGCATGCAGTTGGTGCAGCGGTCGAAGTCGATCACCGGGAACCACGGCTTCCACGCTTCGAGCTTCCGTGCGCCGGCCGCCTCCCGCACCTCGCGGGCCGCCTCCAGCGCGTCGACCTCGCCGAGGTCGCGGAAGTGCACCTCCTGCTCCGGGTCCGCGGCCGGGGCCTCGTCGAGCCGGCCCAGCACCAGCATCGGGGCGCCGTCGGCCGGGGCCACGTCCTGCCCGGCCATCGGGCGGGTGACCTCGAAGCCGTTGTCGAGCAGGGTCGACAGGGCCTGGAAGCGCTCCTCGCCGTCGAGGGCCCGGCTGCCCGGGCCCTCGTACAGCACCACCCGCAGGTTGCGTCCCTCGATGCGGCTCATGCGGGCAAATCCCCCGTGGCGTGGTCGGTGCAGCTCATGCAAGCAGTTCCTTCGCGATATCCTCGGCCGAGTCCTCGCGCATGTTCAGCACGTCGACCCCCTCGCTCGGCAGCGGCGTGCCCGCCGCGTGGAACAGCCACTTCACGGCGCGCGGATAGCAGGCCGCGATCTTCGTGTCCCCGCCCTCGGCGATCTTGCGCAACGCCGCGTCCTTGCGCGCCGACATGTCGCAGAGGTCGGCCACCGCGTCGAAGGCCTGGCCCGAGTCGCAGAGGCGGCGCAGCACGTCCTTCTTGACGTCGGCCGGCACGACCTTGGCGTACGTGCAGTTGCAGTACAGGATCTTCATCGCGCCGTCACGCCATCCTGTGCGTGGGAACCGGCCGTCCCGGCCGCAACTGCTCCAGGTGCTCGACCTGCGCCTCGACGCCGTCGAGGGCGGCCAGGGTCTCGCGCAGCACCGTCTCGAGCCGGGCCGGGTCGGTCTCGGCCCGCAGGTTCACCACCAGCTCGCCGGCGTCGACCCGGTCGAGCAGCGACTCGCGCAGATCGGGCTCCTGGTCGCTGCCGACGAGGCTCACCACCGACAGCGTGCCCGACCCGTCCCGCGCGTCGAGCGTCATCTTGAGATGGGCAATCTCCTCCCCGGCGGCGGCGAGGCGCTCGCGCACATGCCGGGCCAGATCGACCAGCGTCCGGTTGCCGTCGAACGGGCTTTCCGCGCGGAGCTGGACGGTGCAGTTCAGCCAGCCCAGCAGGGCCTCGCCCTCGGCGTATATATCGTAGTCGATCTCCAGCGACCGGGACGCGGGATTCTCGGCGAGCACCGTCTCGAACCACGCGTCGACGCCGGCGCCGGTCCGGGCCGAGCAGGTGAGGACCGTGGCCTGCGGGAACTCCGCCGCGAGCGCGGCCGACAGGCGATCGAGCAGGTCGGCGGGGTGCGCGTCGCACTTGTTGACGACGATGACGTCCGCCTCCTGCAACTGCTTGCGGTAGACGTAGGTCACCTTCTCCGAGAAGCTGCGGCCCTCGACCAGCCCCACCATGCGCGCCGCCCGCACCGGGTCGACCATGACGCTCAGCGGCGCCACCGTGAACCGGTCGCCGTAGATGCGGCGCAGCGGATAGGAGACGGTGGCCACGAGATCGGTGCAGCTCCCGACCGGCTCGGCGAGGAACAGGTCGGGCCGCGAGTCCTGCGTCAGGCTATCGGCCGCCTCGAGCAGCGAGTTGAAGCGGCAGCAGAAGCAGCCGCCGGTGATCTCCTCGACCGGGAAGCCCTGCGACCGCAGCAGGGTGGTGTCTACCAGCCCGCTGCTCTGGTCGTTGCAGATCAGCCCCACCCGCTTGCCCCGGTCGGTCAGGTGCCGGGCGAGCCGCGCCACCGCGGTCGTCTTCCCCGCCCCCAGAAAGCCGCCGATCATGACGTAACGCGCGCTGCTAGTCGTGCTCATGCCGTCGTCCCAGCATCTTGTCGATCGTCGTGTCCAGCAGCGCCATGTACCCGTGCACGTCGAGGCAGTCGTCGCCCGGCTGTCCGCGCACCCGGAAGAGCCAGCCCCGCCGGTAGGGGTCGTTCGACAGCAGCGCCGCCTGCTCGTCGACGGCGGGGTTGAACCCCTCGAACCGTCCCGCCAGCGGCGAGTACATGTCGGTCACCGCCTTGAAGCCTTCCAGCCAGCCGATGACCTGGCCGGTCTCGACGGTCGCCCCCGGCTCGGTCTCGAACCCGAGCTCGACGATCTCGCCCAGCATGCGCACCGCGAACTTCGTGAACCCGACCCGCCACACCTCCTCGTCCTCCCGCTCGAGCCAACTGTGACCGGCCGTGTAGAGCCTGTCCTCGAGCAGGCGGGTCGAGAACCGCGAGCGATTATAGGGGATTTCGGCGGGGGGCATAGGGTGGGCGGGGGGTCGCGTATCCGGTCGATCCTATCAGGCGCGGTTACCCGCGGCTGCGCCGGCGAACTCGCAACTCACCGCAGCCGGCGCCAAGGTCATGTCTTGTCGATGATCGGATCACTGATTCGACGCGGTCTCGTGGGCATGCCGCGATGTCGTGTGCTCCCGCGGCATCTGACCGGTGCGCTGCAGGCCGCGGCGGCAAGTCCGGTCGTCACCCTCACCGGACCCGCCAGTCAGGCAAGACGACGCTCGTGCGGGCGACGTTTCCCGCCCACCGCTACCTGTCGGTCGAAGCGCCGGACGAGCGGGCGCGGGCCCTCGCCGACCCGCGGGGGTGCTGGCCGCGGCCGAGGGCAGGGGCCTGATCCTCGACGAGATCGACGCCGACGGTCGGATTGTTCGCGTCGAGGTGAAGTCTTGGCGGACGGTGCCGGCCGACGCCGTCGACACCCTCGCCTGCTGGACCGCGCTTCCCGGCAACCCGAACCGCGGCGGCGCCGGTCCACGGCGGCACCGAGCGCTTCGAGTTCCGGGGCTTCCGCGTGCTGCCGTGGTTCCTGCAGTGATACCACTGCCGGTTTGGCCGACCGCCCCGTCCGCCGTGCGTCGCGACGCGGAATCGCCTACCGGAACCGGCCGCCCTGGGTTCCCGCTCCCGAGTAGCTCAGTCGGGGGTCGTACCGCAGCACGGTGCGCTCGACCGACAGGACCACGCCGGCCAGGCCGGCCACGGTGTCGCCCGTCCGTGAGCCCAGGGCGAGCTGCATGACGGTGGGGCGTTCGAGCTCGGTGAAGCTCGAGTGGTTCTCGACGAGCTGCCACACCGCCGCGCCGGAGCCCAGGTAGCGCTCGTACATGCCGAAGACCACGTTGCTTCCCCGGAACAGCGGCAGGCTGGACTGCATGAAGGCCTGCCAGTCGGCGAGGCGCCCCGGCGCCACTTCGAGAGTCGTGATCCAGGCCAGCGAGAGGTTCCCCGCATTCTCGGCCTCGACGCTCAGCTCGGGCCGGTAACGCAGTGCGTAGCTCCGGTGGCCGGAAATGGTGCGGCGCACGCGCTCGTCGATGCGCTCCAGATCCCGCCGATCGAGGGCGAGGGCCAGCGGGCCGCCGCGGTCGAGCTCGGCCAGGTTGTCCATCGGCGTCACGAACATCCACTCGTACAGGTTCCCGAACTCCGCCGTTCTCCACGCCGAACGCCAGGGCACCCCCGCGCGCCGCATGGCGTCGTTCACGTCCCTGCTCTGCACTTCGATGAACTGGTCCAGCTCCCGGGGGAGGACCTCGATGATGTCGACCCGCATCCAGGGCATCGCCTCCTGGGCGGGCGTCACGCGCGCGGCAGAGGGGACGAGCAGTACGACGGCGACGGCGATCACGAGACCTGCGACAAGGCGTTTCATCGGCTTTCCTCCCGCGGCTGACTGTATCATACGCACGCGGCCGTCGCGTGCCGCGGGTCGGAGCCTCGGACACGGTGGCGGAAGCCGGCGAGCCGGTCGGCCCCGGCCGCGGCCCGATTGGCCCATCACCAATGTTGGTGAGCATTTGCGAGAGGATTGCCGATGGCAGCGTACTTCATCATGCGCGTCGACGTTCATGACCCCGGGGTATACGACAAGCACATCAAGCAGGCCGCCGAGGCGGTGGAGGCGTTCGGCGGCGAGGTTCTGGCCCGAGGCGGCCGATGCGAGCAGTTGGCCGGCGAGGGCCGCAGCCGCAACGTCATCATCCGGTTCGCCGATTTCGCGACGGCGAAGGCGTTTGCCGCGGATCCGAAGTACCAGGAGTCGATGCGTCTGACGGCCGGCGCGTGCACGCGGGACGGGGCCATCGTCGAAGGAGTCTAGCAGCCCGTGGTGAAGGCCCCGCGTTGCACAGAGAGCGGCGAGGCGCCCGCCTGACAAGGCGTGAGGAGGGCGCATATTGGGCATACGTAACCGACGAACAACGCAGTCAGGCGGGATGCATCGCCGCTCGAATGCAGCGGGGACTTTCGCCACGGGCTGCTAGCCCCCGTGCCGGACCCTGCATCGTAGCGGGACCGGCGAAGCGCGGGAGGCATCGCCGGCCGAATGCCGCGAGGGCTCCGCCGCCTGCTCCTGGTCAGGCCGGGGGCGCACTTCCGCCGCGGGTGTCGGTTGGCGGCGAGCGCGTGCGCAGGTCTCCATGCTCCACCGTGCCGCCGGCGGCGCCGCCGGATGGGTGACATGAGCGGAGCTCGCATCAATCGGCGCATTCGCTACGAGCCGGACGAGCCGTGTCCGCCCCTCGTGGCGCTCGGCGTCGCGATGCAGGGCGTGGTCCTCGTTCTCGCCAACACCGTCCTGATGGTGACCATCATCGTCCGGGCGGCCGGCGAGGACGAGTCCTACCTCACGTGGGCGGTCTTCGCGGCGCTGATCGTCGCCGGGGTCTCCACGGCCCTGCAGGCCGCCCACGTCGGCCGGTGCGGCGCCGGCCATGTCCTGATGACCGGGGCCGGCCCCCACTTCATCGCGGTCTCGGTCGTCGCGCTGACGGAGGGCGGGCTTCCGACGCTGGCGAGCCTCGTCGTCGTCTCGTCGCTGTTCCAGTTCGCCATGGCCGCGTGGCTGCCGTTCCTGCGGCGGCTGGTCACGCCGATCGTGTCCGGCACCGCGCTCATGTTGATCGCGGTCACCGTCATGCCGATCGCGGTCGGCAGGATCGCCGACGCGCCCGAAGGTGCGCCGGCCGCCGGACCCCTGGTCGTGGCCGGCGTGACTTTGATCGTCACCACCGCCATGGCGTTGCGCGCCACGGGCGTCTGGCGGCTGTGGGCGCCGCTCAGCGGAATCGTCGCCGGCTGCGCCGTCGCGTCGTTCTTCGGGCTGTACGACGTGCGGCCCGTGACCGGAGCGTCGTGGTTCGACCTGCCGGACGTCTCGGGCTGGCCGGGGCTCGACCTGACCCCGGACGCGCGGTTCTGGGCGCTCCTGCCGGTGTTCGTCATCGTGGCCGTGGTCGCCGCCATCAAGACGAGCAGCGACGGCGTGGTCATTCAGCGGGCGTCGTCGCGCCGCCCCCACGCGACCGACTTCCGCCTCGTGCAGGGCGCGCTCAACGCCAGCGGCGTCGGGATTCTGCTCTCCGGCATCGCCGCGACGCCGCCCGTCATCGTCTACCTGCCGTCGAGCGTGTCGCTCATCAACCTCACCGGCGTGGCGGCCCGGTCCGTCGGGTACGCCATCGGCGGCATCATGTTCGCGCTGGCGTTCTTGCCGAAGCTGACGGCGGTGCTGCTCGCGGTTCCCGGCGCCGTCATGGGGGCGTTCCTGCTGATCATCATGGGGCTCCTGTTCGTGGAGGGCATCCGCACCGTCGTGCAGGACGGCCTCGACCCGCAGAAGGGCCTCGTGTTGGGCGTGGCCCTCGCCCTCGGCGTGGCCCTCGACGACGGGAGCGTCTTTCGCGGCGTGCTGGGCGAGACGTGGAGCGCTTCGCTCGGCAACGGCATGACCGTCGGCGTGCTGACCACCGTTCTCATGACCGCCTTCCAGGAGCTCACCAGCCCGAGGCGCCGGCGGCTGGAGGCGGAGCTCGACGTCTCGGCGCTGCCGGAGATCGACGCCCTCCTGCGCGAGATCGCGGGCCGGCTTCACTGGAGCGGCGCGTCCGTCGAGCGGCTGCGGGCCGCCGGCGAGGAGGCGCTGGCGTGCCTGCTGCAGGTGCGGGGGGACGCGACCGCCGGACGGTCGCCGCGCATGATCCTCGTGGCGCGCCCCGATCGCGAGACCGTCGAGATGGAGTTCCTGGCCGTCTTCGACGAGGAGAACATCGAGGACCGGCTGACCTATCTGCGGGACCGCGCGGTGACCCCGGAGGAGAGCGAGTCCGAGATCTCGTTCCGGCTGCTGCGGCACTACGCGTCGTCGGTGCGTCACCGGAAGTACCACGGCATCGACGTCGTCACCGTGAAGGTCGCGGGCTCGCGCCGGGAGGAATCACGAGCGTGAGGCGGCGAGCCGGTGCGAACCGGCCCGCCCCTATGGTCTGCATACGATCCACTGGACCCGCCGCCTGATCGAGTTCACCGACGGCTACGTCGAGGAACGTCGAGTGGTTCGGGGTCCGTGGTGGACGCCGGGCTGTAACCGGGATGTAGCGCGGCCGTCGGCTGGTGGTGGCGCGCCGGCCGAACCGTGTCTCACCGCGCCCGGTTCATCGCGAAGATCGCCCCGAACAGGACCACGCCGGCCGCGTCGAGCACCGGCACCGGGAGGCCCGCCAGCGTAACGGTGGGGCCGGGGGCGAGCAGCAGCGCGGCGGCCGCGAACATGGCGAGGCGGAGGGGCAGGGGCAGGGCGGTCCGGAGCTGCCCGGTGATGCCCGAGGCGAAGCACAGCACGCCGAGGGTGCCGATGGCCACCGGCACCAGCATCGCCAGGGGCCCCGCCGTCTCGCCGGCCGGCGTCAGCATGAGCAGCTCGGGGCGGTAGACGAAGATGTACGGCAGCGTGAACCCGACGAGGGCGAATCGGAACGCGGCGAAGCTCGTCGCCATGATGTTGGTGCCGGCGATCGACGCGGCGGCGTAGCCGGCGAGGGCGACCGGCGGGGTCACCATGGACATCATGCCGAAGTAGAAGATGAACAGGTGGGCCGCGAGGGGCACCACCCCGAGGTTGCCGAGGACGGGTCCGATGAGGGTCGCGAGCAGCAGGTAGCAGACGGCCGAGGGCAGGCCCATGCCCAGCACAATCGACGAGACCATGATGAGCACGAGGGCCAGGAACAGGCTCTGCTCGGCCAGGGGCAGGATGGTCGCGGGCAGGCGGGTGCCGATGCCGGTCAGGGTGACGATGCCGATGATGATGCCCACCGACGCGGAGGCGGCGACGAGGGAGACGACGTCGCGCGCCGACTTCACGAAGGCCTTGACGACGTCCTGCACCGACAGGCGGGTGCGCTCGTTGAACGCCCCGACGACGACGATGCCCACCAGCGACGCGGTCACCGCCCGGAACGGGGTGTAGCCGAGGATCAGCAGCAGGATCAGGGTGCCGAGGGCGGTGGCGAAGACGATGCCCTCGGGCCGCGACTCGGCCAGCGGGGAGGTCCGCGCCTCACCCGCACCGGCCCCGTCGGGGTCGACGGGCGCGGTGCTGCGCCCCTGGAAGTGCGTGATCAGCAGCAGCGACAGGTAGTAGAGAATCGCCGGAATCAGCGCGGCCCGGATGATCTGGAGATAGGTCACCGGCGGGTCGACGATCTCCAGCATCATGTAGGCGCCGGCCCCCATCACCGGGGGCATCAGCGCCCCGCCGGAGCTCGCCGCGGCCTGGATGCCCGCCGCGGTGGTCGCCCGGAACCCGGCGCTGCGCATCATCGGGATGGTGAACGACCCGGTCGTCGCGGTGTTGGCGACGGCGCTGCCCGACAGCGAGCCCATCAGGCCGCTGGCGAGCACCGCCACCTTGGCGGGCCCCCCCGGGCTGCGGCCGAAGACCGCCTGCGCGAAGTCGATGATGAACAGCGTCGCGCCGCTCGCCGAGAGGAAGGCCCCGAAGATCACGAACAGGAAGACGTAGGTGAACATCACCCCCAGGGCGACCCCGAAGGTGCCCTGCGCCTGCAGGAACGCCTGGGCGACGATGCGCTCGATGGAGTATCCGCGGTGCGGGAAGAGCCAGTCGGGCATGCCGGCGCCGACGTACGCGTAGACCAGGAACAGGCCGCACAGGATCGGCAGGGCGAGTCCGAGCGAGCGTCGCGCCGCCTCGATGACGAGGAGGAGGCCGACGACCCCGATCGCGATGTCGGCCCCGGTCTCGAACCCGGCGCGGTTGCCGAGGCTCGAGCCGCCCTGCCACAGGCCCTCGAAGAACGGGTCGTTCTGGACGAGGATCCACCCGCAGCAGACCGTCGCGAGCCCCGCGAGGACGAGGTCGCCCGCCCGCGCCGCGGGGTGGTTCTTCAGGTTCGGGTGGACGGGAACGTTCAGGAAGCAGATGACCAGCCCCAGCAGGGCGAAGACCGCGAGCTGCGGCTGGGGGGCCAGGATCGGGTAGTTCACCTGAACGAGGGTGAACGCGCACAGCCCCACCGCGAGCACGCGGGTGACCGTCTCGCGGAGGGCGTCGGGTTCGCGGCCGGTCGGGGCCGGCGCGGTCGTCTCGGGCATGTTCGCGCCGTTCTACTGCGCCGGCTCCGGCTGCGGCCAGATGCCGATCTCCCGGTAGAAGCGGATCGCGCCCGGATGGAACTCGGTCCCGGTGTCGCGCACGACGTTGCCGGGATTGATGGCCCGGCCCGCCGCATGCTTCTCGACCACGCTCTCCCGCTGCTCGAACAGCGTCTTCGTCACGTCGTAGACGAGGTCGTCGCTGACGGCGGCCGAGGTGATGAGGTGCATCGACCCCACGTCGAGCCCCTCGAACGGCTCGTCCTGCCCGCGGTAGGTGCCGGCGGGGATGGTCGCGGGTCGGAAGAAGAGGTACTCGTCGACGAGCCGCTGCCGGGCGTCGTCGTCGAACGGGATGAAGTGGATGTCCTGCGACGCCGAGGCCTGGGTGATCGAGGCCGTCGGCACCGCCCCGCCCACGAACACCGCCGCCGCCGAGCCGTCCGCGATGAGATCGACGGCCCCGGACTGGGTGGCGTTGAGCGGCGAGAAGTCGTCGTAGGTCAGGCCGTGCGCCCCGAGCAGGGGCCCCACGAAGTACTCGAACCCGGCCCCGGCCGGCCCCACCCCCACCCGCTCGCCGCGCAGGTCCGCGATGGTCTCGACGCCGGATCCGTCAGGGCTGATGAACAGGGCCACGTTCGGGGCGAGGGTCATCACCGTCCGCATCGGATACGCCTTCTCCCAGCCGTCGCCGCCCCGGACCGCGAAGTAGGTGATGGCGGCGTTCGACATCGCGAAGTCGAGCTCGCCGGTGTCGAGCCGCCGGATGTTCTCCTGCGAGCCGCTGGTGGCCTCGGCCGTGGCGTTCCAGCCGAACCCGGCCCCGAACTCGTTCAGCACCTCGGCCAGCGCGCTGCCGACGACGAAGAACGCGCCCCCCGGCGGCGCCGTGCCCATGCTCAGGAAGACGCGCTCCGGCGCCGCGTCCCCGCCCTCGCCGCCGCCCCCGCCGCACGATGCGGCCAGGGCGCACGCCAGTACCACTGCCACCAGTCCGTTTCGACGCATGCCTGCAACCTGCCTCTCGAGCCGGCGCGCGCCCACGCGTCCCGCGCCGGGGCTTCTCGCTGCTTGTCCGTGCGTGTGACCGAGGGAAGCCAACCCTGCCCGCGTGAGATTCTACTTCAGCGGCGCGAAGGCGGGCCAGCGTCGCACCGACCTCGGGCAGCCGATGTCGCCCCAGGCGGGTGCGCGCCGGGCGGCTCAGTACGACGGCACGGCGAGGTACCCTTCCCGGGCCTGCACGACGTGGCGGCGGTTCCCGGTGCGGACCTCGATGCTGCGCCACGCGCCGTCCGAGCGGCGGTTCGAGGGTTGGTAGCCGAGGACGTAGCGGTTCTCGAGGTCCTCCCGAACGTACGTCAGGGCCTCGTCGAGGTCGTCGATGCGGGCAATGGCGAACGACTGGCCCCCGCTGATCCGCGCCAGCGACCCCAACTGCGCCCGCACCCGTTCGACGGCCCGGTTCCGACCCATGGTGATGGCGTAGAGCGTCGCCCGGCTCGCCCGGATCCGCTGCTCGGCCGTGGCGAAGTTCGTGAAGCTGTCCCGCTCGTCGCCGTCGCTGAACAGCACGACCGCCTTGTGCGCGGCGTCGCCGTCATGGATCTCGAGGGCGTGAACGACGGCGTCGAGCAGCGAGGTCCCGCCGTACGGCCGCGGCAGGTCGTCCACCGCGGCCAGGAGCCTGTCGCGGTCCCGTTCGTGCCGGGCGACGACGAAGACCCGGTCGTTGAACGCCAGCAGGCTCAGACGGGCGGCTCCCGGCAAGTCCCCGAGGAAGCGCCGGACGGCGCTCCGCAGCAGCCGCATCGACGAGCCCATGCTGGCGCTGAAATCGACGGCCAGCACCAGGTCCATGTCCGCCGACTCGAAGAACGAGACCTCCTGCCGGACCCCGTCCTCGTAGAGGGCGAAGTCGTCGCGGGTCAACCCGTCGACGAAGCGCCCGCGCCGATCCCGGACCGCCACCGGGACGAGCACCGCGCTGGTCCCGGTCGAGAAGAACGCGAAGGGGCCGGCGCGCGTGAGGACGCTGCGCACCACCCGCCGCCCCCCGCCGAGGCGCGCCGCCACGCGGACCACGTGCGCCTCCGCCCGCCGCCCCGCGTCCCAGGCGCACTCGAACGGCGGGGCGGGGACCACGCAGACCCGCGACCCGTCGACGAAGAACTCGACCGCCTCGACCTCGTTCGCCGGGGCGACGTCGGCGCGCAGCCTCACGACGCCGGCGAGCTGGCTCTGGTCGTCGGGCTCCACGATGGTCAGCACGGGGTCGGCCTGGGCGGCGGCCCGGGCGCGGGCGGCGGACCCGGGTTCGGCGGACGCAATGGCGCCCGGCGTCCCGGCGAGCGCGATGCAGACGGTGGCGGCGCACGCCGCGTGGACTTTCATGTCGTCACCTGCCCGATCCTCCGTTCTGGCCCACCGGGCGCAACGGGCGGCCCGGCCCGACGAGGGCCGCCACGTAGTCCTCGATGCGCGCCCGCGGCAGCTCGTGGACGTAGCGCGCCAACGCGTGGAAGCGTCCCGCGAAGGTGAACTGGACGCCGTCGAGCATCTCGCGCGTCGCTATGGGCAACAGGTCCCTGACGATCGGGGCGGGGAGGGCCATGTCGTCCACCGCCTCGGCCAGCGCGAGCTGCAGGTCGGCGAAGCGGGACGCGAGGCGGTCGGCCGGCGCGCGGAAGAGGTCCTCGGCGTCGGGCAACGGCATCCGCGTGCACAAGCAGCCCGCCGGCCATACCGCGGGCGCTCCCCAGCCGGCCGGCGGCCGGTCGGGCGGTCCGTCGCCGGGGCGCAGGCCCAGCCACAGGAGCTCGGAGCGCGAGAAGAACCCGTCGACCGCGCCGGGGCGGCGGCGCAGCACCCAGGCCAGATCGTTGCGGCGCGCCGGGTCGAGCCCCGCCGCGTCCGCGACGTCCGCGAGGCTGGCGGCGTCGGCGCTCAATCGGCGTACCCGCGCCCGGCCCCGCCGAATGGTGCCGGCGAGGGACGCCGCCTGCCCTCCGTCCGCGGCGGCCGGATCGAACAGGGCCACCGCCTGCGCGAAGTACTCCTCCTCGTGGCCCTGGAAGGCCGGGACCTCCGGGGGCATCACCCCGGCGAACCGGGGCAGGTACAGCGGGGCCAGCGCGAGATCGAGCGAGAGCAGCGAGCCGTAGACGTGCCAGGCGGTCGAGAAACGGTCCTCGCCGGGGGCCGCGGTCCACGGCTCGCCGATCCGGTCGAACGAGGCGGGCGGACCGACCCGTCCCTGCGGCGCCGCCCACGGGGCCTGGCCGCGGTGGCCGGGGTCGGCGAGGCGGACGCCGAACTCGTGACGCGCCGCGACGTCGGCTCCCAGGGTCTCCGCGCCGTAGGCGTCCGCGAGATGCACGACGTAGGGCAGGGTCCTCAGGAGGTCGGCGAGCAGCACGTCGACCACGTAGCGCAGCCGTTCGGCGATGCCCGGCAGCCGGCCGAGGCGCCCCCGGTCCGTGACCTCCCGCAGGTCGTCCACGAGGGGTTGGATCTCTTCCGCGTACGGGACGCTCCGCGCGCCCGGCACGTGCAGCCCCACCAGGGGGGTCCGGACGACCGTGGCCGAAGTCTCCAACTGCTCGACGAGGGACGGCACGTCGCCGACGGCGACGCTTTCCGTCGCCAGCGTGTCGGCGACCTCCCACAGGGCGAGCACCGCGTCGAGCGAGTTGCCCCCCAACTGCGTGCGCGACCGCACGTACCGCTCGAACTGGGCGGTGCGGCGGTCGAACCGATACGTCAGGCCCTCCCATTCGACGACCGGCGTCTCGGCGTCGCGCGGGCCGGCGAGGGCCGCGAGCAGCCGCTGGTCCATCGTGACGCCGGTGAGCGACGGCGTCACCGGCACCTCCAGGCGGGGCAGCAGATCGCGGGCGAGCCAGTCGGCCAGCGCGCCGTCGAAGCCGTCGCGGGACAGGGGGACCGACGCCAGGGCCAGCAGCGCCGCCCCCGCCGCGTCCGGCGTCAGGCGGCCCGCGAGCCGCGCGCGCTCGACCAGCGCCATCGCTCCCTGGAACTGCGACAGGGCGCGCCGCAGCCGCAGGGGATTCGCGATCCGCTCGAAGCCGCGGGCGGCGCGCGCGAGGGCCGCGTGGACGTCGAGGTCGTCGGTGGCCATGCGCTCTACCGACAGCATCAGCATGGGGTAGCGCATGACCGCCCGCGCCGCCACGAGGAGCGCCGGCAGGTTCTCGCCGCCGCCGCCCGGCGCGATGCGCTGCACGAAGGCGAAGGCGCGCAGCCGGGCCCGGCCCGCCGCGGGCGGACCCGTGCAGGTCGCGGCGAGGACGTAGGCGGCGTCGACGAGGGGGTCGGCGTCGACGCGGCCGAGCTCCCGGCGGGGGTCGTCGGGCACCCGGTCGTCGCGGAACACCCGGTCCCAGAAGTCGCGCGCGGCGGGGCCGGCGAGGTTCCCCGACTCGTCGAAGGTCAGGGCGCGCAGCACGGTCGCCGGATCGAGGGGCCGTAGCGAGTCGGCCGCCTGCGCGAAGGCCGGTGCGGACGGCGACAGGAGGGCGCCGGCGACCAGCGACGCGACGAGCCGCCTGCCCACGGGAAGGACCTTTCGCATCGTTCTCTTCGGGCCGTTCGGGCCGGACCCGGGATTCGGCAGAGTGGGGGCGCCATTCCCACAGCTCACGACTTACCTCGAACGGCGACTCGGTCCCGGAATCCCCGAATGGTGCTTGCCACGGTGCTTGCTAGTGTCCCGCTACTGTGGTTCGTGGAACAGTTCTGAACGGCATTACTTCAGTGCTTCTGGGCATTTGCCGCGACCAAACGTTCACGGACTTCACGGCCGGGACACTAGCGAGCGATGGCCGCCCGCGGATCCTGTTCGCCGGCTGTCATCGAGTAGCCGAGCCGGTACAGATATGCGGTCCACTGCAAGCTCTGGATGCTCGCCATGATGACACCGTCGAACTGGGGCATCGGAACCCAGGATCCGATGCGCTCGTATAGTCGCGTTTCGACCCGACAGGCGTATACGGGTTCTCCGCGGCCGTAAACGGACTCGATGGCACTCATCTCGTTCGGCTGCCCGGTGATGCACGCAAGGGGTCCGCACGCTGACCACACGAACGGCGGTGAAATGGAAGGGGCGACCGCGGGATGGAACCACGTGATGATCGTCGCCTCGTCGTCCGGCAGGTTGCAGATGTTCTCGTTCAGACGGCCGCCGTGCCTGAACCCGGGTCGCGGCGTGAACACCCGACTGGGGTCGCGGGCGTCGGCGCGTTCGGCGAACCGGGGGTCCGGCAGCGGCAGCGTCTCGATGACCCGCCCGAGCAGGGCCAGGCCGCGGCGCCAGTCGCGGGCATCGGGTTGCCCGGCGCCGGTCACGAACCGCCGCGACGCCTCGGGCAGCCGCCCCACCAGGTCGTAGGCGTTCGCGGCCTGTTCCGAGGCGAACAGGCGGTCCACGAACCGTTCGGGCTCGGTGACGGGGACGCCGACGAGCGCCTCCCAGAAGGCGCCGCCGCCGGGCGCTCGCACCGCGCCGTCGCGCACGCGCAGGCCCGCGCCGTACTGGGCGAACGCGGTCAGATGCTCGTCGGCGAGGCGCGCCAGGAGCCGTGGATTGGCCTGGAACCACGCCAGGGTCGCGTCGTCGAGCGCGGCCAGGCCGGCGTAGAACCGCGCCGCACGCGAGTTCGTGACCAGCCGTCCCACGAGGTCGGCGGCCCGCTCGGCCGCCTGCTCGGCTGCTCCGGCGGCGATGTCGTCGCCGTACAGCACCTGCAGCCAGACCCGCGGCGACAGCGGCAACGACACCTCGAAGTGCGGCACGTCCCAGACGATTGTCTCGCCCGCGTTCAGGCGCCGCTCGATCCGGGCCGATGACCAGCCGTCGCCGACGCCGCAGACGGCCCGCCGCTCCTCATCGGCCGTCTCCTCGGCCTCTCGGCGGCGCCCGTCCTCGCGGTTCGGGGCCACCCGGGGATCGTCGCCGCCCGTGAGCCGCAGGCCGAACAGCTCGAGGAACCGCTCCAGCGCCGGCCGTCCTTCCGCATAGGCGGCCGCGGACAGGCTCACCTCGCCCACCGCCTGCTCGACCGCGCGCCACCGGTCGCGCAACCGCTGCACGTCGCCGAGACAATCCCGGAACGCCCCGGCTGCCTGCTCGGGATTGGCGATGGTGCCGGTCGGGTCGTGGAAGACGTCGATCAGCCGGCGCAGCAGGTGGGGCCCCTCCAGCGACCGGTTCGGGGTCCCCAACATCTCCTCGATCGATCCGGGGACGGTCAGATCGAACCAGAGGGGCTGCGCGGGGCCGGCCGCCGGCGCCGCGAGCAGAGAGACGAAGGCGATGGGGGCGATGATCGCGCGCTTCATCGGTCCTCGTTCCCCAGTGTGTGAGCTCCCCGGGGCGCGGGTCTTGCGGCTGCCTCCCGCTCGGCGACCCCGAGGCGGGGCGAAGAACCCGACCCGTCGACTCCTGCCGCCAAGGGCGCTGACGAGAATCGCCTTGGCACGCGCCGCACGTCCAGTCCCGCAGAAACCGGCCGCCGTTGAGCGCAGTCGGCAACCTGGTGTCGAGCACTGTCCCCCAACTAACGGCCGCCCAGGGGGAAGAACGCCACGTTGACCACGAAGCGGCGCTTGCCGGGCAGGCCGTAACCGCTCTGGCCGATCACCTTCAGTCCTCCCGTCACTCTGACCGCCACCGCGAACTCGGCGCGCAGCATCAGGACGGGAATGCTCTCGCGGCCCTGGAAGCTCAGCCAGTCCGCGGCGTCCGCGTTTCCCTCGGGGGTGAGAACCGTGCCCTGGTACCAGCCGGCCCCGAGCCCCAGGTTGGCGCCGACCTGCACGCGATCGCCCGCGAACGGGCTGCCGGGCGCGATGAACCAGTTGCCTTCGATGCCCTGCAGTCGCGTCGCCTCGCTCGCCTCGACGCACTCGTCGGAGAAGCAGATCGTCCCGCCCTCCATGCGCTGGCGGACCATCGACACGCCGAAGTGCCCCCCGGACATGCGGCCCCGCACGAACCCCACGGACCATTCGGAACCCCTCAGGTCCCGCACCTCGTCGGCGCCGAGCACGCGCCTGTACTGCTCCATGGAGCTCCACGTCGGCGTGAAGGAGGCCTGGATGCCCCAAAGTTGCTCCTCGAACGCCTCCAGGAACTGCGCCCCCGCGGACCCGGTGCCCAGGAAGAGCATCGCGCCCGCGGCCAGTGCCCGCCGACCCCAACGCCTCATCCGGATCCACGGGCCTTCTCTCCGGGGGCTCGATGACTCCATGCACGTCATGCGATGCTCGATGTAGGTCGACAAGTGCGTCCTCCTCTCCCGCCCGAAGCGACCGGACCGGACTCCCGTCGCGACGCGCCGGCCGCGCCGATCCGTCGTCTCCTGCCGTTCTTCATCGCGCCACCGCGCCGCCGGGGGACGCGTTCGGCCCGCTCGAGCGACGCGTCAGTTCGCCGTCAGCGTCTCGATCCACGCTACGACGTCGGCCACGTCGCCAGGCTCCAGGTCCGCGACGCTCGCGCGCATGGAGGCGCCCGACGTGTCGTCGGGATGCGAGCCCCGCACGCCGTCGACGAACTTGCGGAGCTGCCGCGCGGTGTACCAGCTCGCCTGGCCCGCCAGCCGGGGCGCCCCGAGGGCGTCGTTGCCCTCCCCGGACCGCCCGTGGCAGACGGCGCAGGCAGGGTAGAGCGTCCGGCCGCGCGACGGGTCGCCCTCCGGCGCGGCTTCGCCGGCCGTCGCTTCCACGCCGACTGCCGCCGCACCGTCCGTCGCCGCGCCGGCAGGCGCCGGGAGGGGCAGCGACGCCAGCCATCCCGCGAGCGCCGCGAGGTCCGCGTCGGCGAACCCGTCGATCATGGGGCGCATCTCCCGGCCTTCCCCGTCGTCCGGGTGCCGGCCCCGCCAGCCGCGGCGGAAGCCGTCGATCTGGCGTTCCAGATACGCGGCGCTCAGCCCTGCCAGCACCGGCGCGTCGATGCGCGGGTTGCCCTGGGCGTCCGCGCCGTGGCAGGACGCGCAGGCGGCCACGTACAGCGCCCGGACCGCTGACGGCCCGGCGTCCGGTGCCTGCGCCGCCGCCCCTCCCGCGCCCGCGGCCATGAGCGCCGCGCCGGCGAACGCCGACCGTCGACCGAATGCCGACCATCGAACGAACAGTGACCATCGGACCGGCGCACACGATCGAAGAAGGTGCTTCATGGCTCTGACGGCGTTCCCGGTTGCCCGTCCCGTCAACCGGCGGCCCCCGCCTCCCGCTCGCGCTCGTCGATGTCCCGGTCAGCCGGCGGCTCCCGCCTCCCGCTCCCGCCGGTCGATGTCCTCGAGGGCCTGGTAGGCCGACTGGATGGCGCCCTCCTGCCAGCCCGGGTGATAGCTGATCTGATCGCCCACCATGTAGTGCCGGCCGGCGGGGTCCTGCAGCGTCGCGAAGTGGTCCCGCATCGCCTCGTCGGTCCACCGGGTCGAGCAGCCGAGCGCGTGGTTCATCCGGTACCAGGCCACGCTGACGCCCCGGTCCACGAGCTGTCGGTAGTCGGGGTGGATCCTCTCGCCCTGGGCCAGCGCCGCCTCGACGCGTTCGGCCGGCGACAGCCGCGTGAGCCGCCGCCCGGGGCCGTCGTCGAAGGCGTAGGCGCCGAGAATCACCCCCGAGTCGCCGTGGATGCCGTGGGGCGGATACCAGATCTGGGTGATGTCCTGGCTGGTCCAGGAGATGCCCCCGTAGATGTGCTCGTCCTCCCAGAATCGGCGCTTCGCCTGGAAGGCCAGCTTGAAGAGGCTGCCGCGCCCCGGGGCGGAGAGGGCCCGCACGTACCGGGCGGGAAAGTTGTGCCGCAGGCCCACCACGAGGTGGCAGGGCATGCTGTCGAGGCAGTAGTCGGCCTGAACGGCCCGTATCTCGCCGCGGGGGCCGGTGTACGCCACCTCCACGCCGGCCTCGCCGAGCCGGACCTCGCGCACCGCCGCCCGCAGCTCGACCGCGTCGCCCACCCGGCGCATGAAGCCGTCGACGATGCGGTCCATGCCGCCGACGGGCTGCAGCATGGGCGCGGCCTGGTCGGCGAGCTCGCCCCAGTGCATGTACTCGCGCCAGAAGTTGGCGTCGAGCAGCTCCGGGAAGCCGCGCACCGGCTTCCGGACGCCGGGCGACGTCATGCCGCCGCTCGCGTAGCCGGCGCGGTCCGAGCCGTGGTAGGCGAGCGTCTCGTCGAGGTCGCCGTAGCCGCGCAGGAACTCGCGCAGCCGCTCGTGGTCGTCGGCGTCGAGGCCGGCGTCGAGGGCTCGCGGGTCGACCGACTTCGCGAGGAGCTCGGCCAGGAAGCCGCGGGCGTCGGTGATGTACTCGCGGCCGCGGATGGGCCGCCCGCCGAACGCGGCGTCGTCGTGGACCCAGGCGTTGCGGTTGTCGTTGACGAAGATCTCGAGGGGGACGTCGAGCTCGCGGCAGTAGCGCAGGAAGCTCGCGTGGCTGCCGGGAATCCGGGCCGGGCCGGCGTTGAAGTAGAGGTCGGGGTGGTCGTCGAACTCGCAGACCTGCCGGGCGCCCAGCTCGTCGACGACGTCGCCGTGCCGCAGGGTGAGGTTGCGCCCTCCCGGACGATGCGAGGCCTCGAGGACCGTGCAGCGGTGTCCCGCCTTCCGCAGCTCCCAGGCCGCGGTCAGGCCGGCGATGCCGGCGCCGATGACGACGACGTGCCGCGGCCGGCCCCCGGCGGGGCGGAGCGCGAGCTGTCGAGCCCGCGCCACCGCCGGCAGCAGCCCCAGCGCGGTGGCCGCGGCGTGCACGGCAGCGGCCCCGCCGGCCGCGCCGACCGTGTTCAGCAACTGGCGCCGGGAGATGCGCGTGTCCATCGGTGTCCTCGCCGGGCCCTCGGTTCCTGACTCGCCGCGCGTCCGCCCGCCACGCGGGGGCGCCGCCGGTCGCGGCATGCGGCGCCGCATCTCGCCGGCGAGCGCCTCCAACCGCGAGCGCCTCTACTATAGCCGGGCATGCCCGGCGCCGTTCGCGGCCGGTTCCTGTTCCGGATGCCGCCGCCGGTTCAGGACCCCGTGCCCTGCGGCCCGAACACCGACAGCAGGTGCCCGTCGGGGTCGCGGAAGTTGGCCGCCCACTGGTCGCCGGTGACGTTGCGGGGCTCGCTGAGGAACTCGACCCCCCGCGCCTTCAACGCGGCGTGGGCGCCGGTCACGTCCTCGACCGCGAACACGATCTCCGTCCCCCCCGCCACCGGGTCCGCGAGGCGCGCGTGGGCCTCGCTCAGGGCGAGGGTCACGCCGCCGCCGTCGAGAAAGGCGAAGCCCGGCGACTCGAACCGGATGTCGAGCCCGAGGGTCTCGTGATAGAAGGCCACCGATCGCGCCAGATCGGTCGTGCCCAGCATGATGTTGGCGATCCGCGACAGCTTGACCTCGCTCATTGCCGTGCTCCTGTGTCCGGGGTTTCCGGCGTCCGTCCGTCGACGACGAACCGCCGCGCCTTGAGCTCGAACCGGGGCAGGGTGCCCGCGGCCACCGCCCGTACGGGCACGGTCAGGCCCAGGGCCTCGTGCAGGGCCGTGCCCACCGCGTCGGCCGCACCGGTGTCGGTTGCGTTCCCCTGCAGCTCGACCTCCACCGTCAGCTTCGTCAGCGACTCCCGGGTCGACACCGTGCACCGGTACTCCACGACCTCGGGGAACCGGCGGATCACCGCCTCGACCGCGGTCGGATACACGTTGACGCCGCGCACCCAGACCATGTCGTCCGCCCGCGCCAGGATGCCGCCGACGGCGCGGGCGAGGGTCCGCCCGCAGATGCAGGTCTCCTCCCGCACCCGCACGATGTCTCCGGTCCGGTAGCGGATGACCGGGCTCGCGGTGCGGCCGAGGTTGGTGACCACCAGCTCGCCCGGTTCGCCGGGCGCGACCGGCGTTCCGCTCTTCGGGTCGACGACCTCGCAGACGAACTCGCTTTCGTTCAGGTGCAAGGCGTCGGTCGCCTCCCGGCACTCGAAGCTCATCGGCCCGACCTCGGTCAGGCCGTGGTGGTCGATGACGCGGGCGCCCCAGTCGCACTCGATCCGTTCCCGGGTGGCGGGAATGTGGCCGCCGGGCTCGCCGGCGACGACGAGGGTCCCGACCGGCCCGTCCGCCAGATCGACGAGCCCGCTCGCGCGCGCCACCTCGGCCAGCCTGAGCGCGTAGGTGGGCGTGCAGCAGACCACGGTGGGCTGCACCGCGTCGAGCAGCCTGAGCCGGCTCTCGCTCGACATCGCGCCGCCGGGGATGCACAGGGCCCCGAGCTGCGCGGCGGCGTCGTACCCCGCCCAGAAGCCCAGGAACGGCCCGAACCCGAACGGAAAGAAGATGCGGTCGGCGGCGGTGACTCTCGCCGCTCGGTACACCGCCTTCCAGCAGTCGATGATCCACTGCCAGCTCGCGCTCGTGTCCAGCCATCGCAGGGGACGTCCGGTCGTCGACGACGTCTGGTGATACCGCGTGTAGCGGTCGAGCGGCTCCGTCCGCGCGGTGCCCCACGGCGGGTTCGCCTCCTGGTCGCGCGCCAGGTCGTGGCGGGTCGTGAACGGCAGGGCCGGAAGGTCGTCGGGAAAGCGGAACGCCGCCGGGTCCACCCCGGCCTCGGCGAGCTTTCGCGTATAGAACGGGTTCCGCCCGTCGATGGCGGTCAGGAGCGCGGCGAGCCGCCGGCCCTGCCGCTCGAGAAGGGCCGCGCGGGGCAGGCGTTCGGCGTCCGGCGGCGCGGGCTCGGGACCCGTCATCGGCGATCTTCCGTGCCCGCGGGCGCGGCGTCGGGCGCCGTCGCGGGCGTTGGCCCGGACGCCGCCGCGGGGGCCACCCCGAAGCGGGACGCGATGTCGGGTGGAATCGGGGTGCTCCGCATCGGCCCGCCGGCTTCCTTGGCGACGCAGGCGATGGTGAGGGTGCCCCGGGCCGCGATGGCGCCGTCCTTCGTGATCGTCGCGCGGTAGGAGAGGCTTCGGGTCGACTTCTTCGTCACCTGCAGCAGGACCTCGAACTCGTCCTCGAACCGGAGCGGCCGGTGGAACTCGAAGCTCGCCGCCACCCGGGGAAACCCGACCCGGGCGCCGGGCGGGGCGATGCTCAGGCCGGCCGCCCGCCACAGACCGTGCTCGGCCTCCTCCATGTAGCGGAAGAAGCAACTGAAGTGGACGATGCCGGCGGCGTCGGTCTCGTGGAACTGCACGCGCCGGGTGAGGCGGAACTCGCTGATCACGGTGGGTCCTGCGCGGCGTGGGGCGTTCGGGGAGGCGACACGAGGCGCCCGGCGCCCGGCTACGTCAGTCCCGCGGCGGGTTGCCGTTCCCGCTCGCCGGTGTACTCCGCCAGCGCCTCGAAGAGCGGCTCGAGGTCGCGGGAGACGTTGCCCACGAGGAGGTCGACGAGCCGCGGCTGCAGGTCCGGATAGGCCCCGATGAACTCGCCGAAGTTGAACGTCCGGTCGTAGAACGCGATGACGATCCTGCGGAAGCTGTCGAGCGCGTAGCGTATGTCGCGGGCGTAGTCGTCGAAGGTCGCGGCGGTGACGTTCTCGCCGCGGTCGAGGGCGGCGTGGATCGCGTCGGCCGCGAGCTCGCCGCTCTTGAGGGCCACGAAGACCCCCGACGAGAAGACCGGATCGAGGAACGCGAAGGCGTCTCCCACCAGGCAGAAGCCGTCGCCGCCGGCGGCGGTCGAGCGATAGCTGAACTCGCCGGTGACCCGCACCGGCCCCCGGTGGGTGCCGGGCCCGAGGTGCTCGCGGATCCACTTGCAGTCGGCCGCCTCGCGCCAGAAGATGGCCTCGGGATCGCGCGTGTCCCGGTACAGGTAGTCGCGCTCGGCGACCACGCCGACGCTCACCGTGTCGTCCACGAGGGGGATGTACCAGAACCAGCCCTTGTCGGGGATGTAGGCGACGGTGGTGGCCCCCTCGTCGAGCCCGGGGTCGCGGAGGGCGCCGGTAAAGTAGGTGAAGATGGCGATCTTGTTCAGGTCGGGGTCGCGCCGCTTCCAGCCCAGCCGGCCTGCGAGCAGGGCGTCGCGCCCGGTGGCGTCGACGACGACCCGGGCCCGCCAGGTTTCCGTCCCCCCGCCGGCCAGGGCCGCGCGCACCCCGACGGCCCGGCCGCCCTCCATCAGGACCTCGCGGACCGTCGCCCCCTGGCGGACCTCGGCCCCCTTCTCGGCCGCGTTCCGCAGCATCATGGCGTCGAAGTCCGACCGCAGGATCTGCCACGTGCTCGCGCACTCGTGCTCGATGGTCTGGAAGAAGTAGAACGGCTGCGACACCTTGCCGTTCGTCGACACGAACTGCACGCTGTGCTTCACGGGGCTGCCCGACCGCTTCAGCCAGTCGAGCACCCCGAGGCGCTCGAAGGTGAACCAGGTCCACGGCATCAGCGACTCGCCGATGTGGTAGCGGGGAAACGCCTCGCGCTCGAGCAGCAGCACCCGGCGCCCATGCTGGGCGAGGACGGTCGCGGTGGTCGCCCCCGCCGGCCCCCCGCCGACGACGATCACGTCGTACGGCGAATCGAGCGCGGCCCCGTTAGGTGTACCTGAGGTCGACATGCTCGGGAAGGAAGAAGCGCGGCAGCAGGCTGTCGACCCGGAGCAGCCCGTCGCGGGTCAGGGCAATCCGGTCCTCGTCGGCCGCCGTCAGGTAGCCGTCGTCGCGCAGGGCCGCCAGGGGTCCGGCGAACCGCTCCAGAACCGGCACGTCGTACTTGGCCCGGAAGTACTCCGGCCGCACCGAGCCGAGCTTGAGCTGGAGCACGAACTCGCGGATCAGCCGCTCCTCGTCCGTCGGCCGGTAGGCGCGGTTGAGGGGAATCTCGCCCCGCTGGATGGCGGCCGCGTAGCGTCCCCAGCCGTCGAAGTTCTGCATGTGCACGCCGTTGACGTGCCCGAACGAGGCGACCCCCAGCGGCGCGAGGTCGGCCCCCCGCCAGAGCTGGTCGCGGTAGACGAAGCGGGTCGCGGCGGGGTCCTTGACCGCGGTGTAGGCGCTGCCGACGGTGTAGCCGGCGTCCTCGAGTGCCGCGAACGCCTCGTCCACCCAGCGCCGCTTCGTCGGCCAGCCCGCCACCGCCTCCGTGAACTGCCCGGTCTTCTCGAGCAGGTCGTGGCTGATGGTGGTGTTGTAGGGCAGCTCCATCTGGTAGATGGTGACGCTGTCGGGGTCGAGCTCGATGGTCTGCTCGACCGCCGCCCGCCACTTCGCGTCGTCGTCGCCGAGCATGCCCGCGATGAGGTCGATGTTGATCTGGGGAAAGCCCAGGGACTGCGCGAAGCGGTAGGCCCGGAACACCTCGGCCGACCGGTGGGCGCGGCCGTTCAGCTCGAGGATGCGGTCGTCGTAGTGCTCGATGCCGAGGCTGAGGCGGGTGACCCCTAGCTCGCGGATCTGGGCCAGCTTCGACTCGGTGAGGGTGCCCGGCTCGCACTCGAAGGTGATCTCCTCGGCCCCCGTCCACGGCGTCACCGCCGACAGGCGGTCGACGAGCCCGCGGAGCTGACGCACGGAGAGGAAGGACGGCGTGCCGCCCCCGAAGTACACGAACCGCAGCGGGCGCCCGGCGATGGCCGGCTGGGTGGCGTAGATTTCCCACTCCCGGCCCAGCAGGTCGAGGTACTCGGTCACCTCGCTCGCGTTCTTGCCGGTGTACACGCGGTAGTAGCAGAAGTGGCACCGCTTCCGGCAGAACGGAATGTGCAGGTAGAGCCCGAGGGGGACGTCGGCGGCGGGCTGGGCCAGTGCCGGCAGGGCGTCGGCGGCCACCGCCTCGTGCGTCCACGTGGAGAACGGGGGATAGTTGGCGACGAAGTAGCTGCCGACCTCGGTCTGCTCGGGCGCCGCCGCTGCTGTCTCGGTCATCGTCAGCTTCTGTCAGGAGCCTCTATCGGGCACCAGCGGTACGTATCTCCAACGTGTTCGATGTACTCCCCGTCGTCCCAGCCTTCACCAGGACACCTGCTACAGCGCACGCGTATCGGCCCGACGTCGATTCCCTCCCGCAGGACCTGCCAGTCGTGTGGTCGACGCTGCGTTACGTCATTGCCCCGGTCTCGCGTCGCTTGTCGTTCCGCCTCTCTTTACCCGTTGGCGGCGCTGTTACCGTGGCGGTCCGTCGAGTACGCGGTCAAGTAGCCGGAAGAACGGGTCCATGCGTCGCGAATCGCAAGTAGGCCTACCCGAAGCAGTACAGCACCCCGTCCTCGGACCCGATGACCAACCGGCCCTCGGCGATGGCCGGCGACGCCACGAGGGGGGCGGCGGTGTCGAACTCCCAGAGCTTCTCCCCGCTCGCGAGGTCCAGCACGTAGAGCCGGCCGTCGCTCGACCCCGCGTACACCCGCCCGCCGCTCGCGGCCGGCGACGAGTCGACCCGCGCCCGGGTCGTGAACGTCCACCGCGCCTCGCCGGTGGCCTGGTCGATGGCGTGGATCATCTTGTCGCGCCCGCCGACCACGATGGTGTCGCGGGTCGCCAGGGCCGACGAGTAGTACGGGAAGTGCCGTCGCGGGTGCTCGTAGCGCCAGATCAGCGACTGCGTCGCGAGGTCGATGCCGATGACCTCGTTGTCGTAGGTGCCGAAGAAGACCTGCCCGTCGTCGATGGCGGGGGAGGAGATGGTGTAGGCGCCCGCGGGCAGGCTGACCATCTCGGCCCCGTCGCTGACCCGCACCCCGTGGAACACCTCGTCGCAGCCGCCGAAGTAGGCCACGCCGTCCCACACCGCGGGGGTCGCGTGCACGTAGTTGAGCGTCTCGTACTGCCAGACCAGCGTCCCGTCGGCGATGTCGAGGGCGTAGAGGAAGCCGTCGTAAGAGCCGATGAGCACGCGGTCGCCGACGACGACCGGCGACGACTTGATCTCGCCGAGGGTCTCGAACGTCCAGCGGGCCTCCCCGGTCGCGGCGTCGACGGCGTGGAACACGCCCCCGAGGTCACCGATGAACACGAGGCCGCCGGCCACCGCGGGCGACGACTCGCCGATGCCCATGTTGCCGGTCGAGTACTTCCAGCGCTCCTCGCCGGTCTCGAGGTCGAGGGCGATGAGGTTGCCCGAGTAGCTGCCGACGTACACGGCGCCGTCGGCGATGGCCGCCGACGAGTCGATGATGTCGTCGGCCTGGTAGGTCCACTGCAGCGTCAGCTCGGCCGGCAGCTCCGCCTCGGACACCCCGCTCAGGGACGGGGTGCCCCGGAACTGCGGCCACGCATCGGCCGGCGCGGCGGCGGTTGCCTTGCCGGTGGCGTCGGACTGGGCCGGCGCCGGTACGGGCGCCAGCAGCAGGGCAAGCGGGAGCATCCAGGAGAGGCGGGCTACGCAGCGCATCGGCGATCTTCTCCAGTGCGTCGAGCGGTGGTCGGCTGGGCGCGGCGGACTTCCGCCACAACTTCCTATCGTATCAACGACGGGAGGGCGGGCGCTAGTTCCAGGGCCTCGGGCCGGGCCGGCTCGCCGTTACACGTCGAGGCCGTCGGCGTCCTCGGCCCGGTCCATGATGAACCGGAACCGGGCCGAGGCGTCGCGACCCATCAGGTCGGCGATGACCCGGTCGGTCCGTATCTGGTCGGCGACCTCGACCCGCAGGAGGCGCCGGGTCTTCGGGTTCAGCGTCGTCTCCCACAGCACCTTCGGCATCATCTCGCCGAGGCCCTTGAAGCGGGTGACCTCGGGCCGGACCCGTCCGTTGCCCTTGGCGACGGCGGCCAGCGTCGCGTCCCGCTGCCGGTCGTCGAGGGCCCAGTGGGTCTGCTTGCCGGCGTCGATGCGGTAGAGCGGCGGCTGAGCCAGGAACACCTTGCCGCTAGTGATCAGGCGGGGCAGGTGCCGGTAGAGGAACGTGAGGAGCAGGGTGGCGATGTGGTTGCCGTCGGCGTCGGCGTCGGCGAGGATGATGACGCGGTCGTAGCGCAGCCGGGCGAGGTCGAACGTCTTGCCGAGGCCGCAGCCGAGGGCGGTCACGAGGTCCGAGAGCTCCTTGTTCTCGAGCACCTTGGCGAGGGGCGCGCTCTCCACGTTGAGGACCTTCCCGCGGAGCGGCAGTATCGCCTGCCGGGCGCGGTCGCGCCCCTGCTTGGCGGAGCCCCCGGCGGAGTCGCCCTCCACCACGAACAGCTCGCTCCCGGCCTTGCCCGGCGACGTGCAGTCGCTCAGCTTGCCGGGCAGGTTGAGGCGGTTCGAGGTGGCGCTCTTGCGCGACACCGCCTGCTGGGCGGCCCGGCTCGCGGCGCGGGCCCGCGCCGCCAGGATGATGCGCGCCACGATCGACTCGGCGACGCTGATGTTGTGGTTCAGCCAGTGCTCGAGGGCGGGGCGCACGAGCCCGTCGACCATCGACGTCAGCTCGGGGTTGTTCAGCCGGTCCTTGGTCTGCCCCTGGAACTGCGGGTCGGGGACGAAGACGCTGAGCACGCCGACGAGGCCCTCGCGGATGTCGTCGGTGGTCAGCGCGACCCCCTTGGGGCTGAGGCCGTGGGTCTCGATGAAGTTGCGGACGGCCTTGCCGATGCCCGCGCGCAGCCCGTTCTCGTGCGTGCCCCCCGAGCCGGTGGGGATGCCGTTGACGTAGCTGCGCAGGTGCTCGTCGGTGGCCTCCGTCCACTGCAGCACGAGGTCGATCCGGACCCCGCCGGCGTCGTGGTCGCGGGTGAGCCCGAACGGCGCCTCGTGCACCGGCGCCGCCTGCCGGTCGGCGACGATCCGCCGCGCGTAGTCGGCCAGCCCGTCCTCGTGATGAAAGCGGTGGGTCCGCTCCGCCGCCTCGTCGGAGAAGGTGACGGTCACCCCCCGGTGGAGGTAGCTGGCCACCTTCAGCCGCTCGGCGATGACGTCGGCGTCGAAGGCCGTGGACGGGAAGATGGTGGCGTCGGGCCGGAAGAAGACCGTCGTGCCGCTGCCGCGGGCGGGGCCGAGCCGGCGCAGCGGGGCGACGGGCCGGCCCCGGGCGAAGCGCTGCTCCCAGCGCGCCCCGTCGCGGGTGGAGGTGGCGACGAGCTCCTTCGACAGGGCGTTGACGACGCTCGCCCCCACCCCGTGCAGACCCCCCGCGGTGCGGTAGGTCCGGTGCTCGAACTTGCCGCCCGCGTGCAGGGTGGTGAGTATCACCTCGAGGGCGCCGCGCCCGCTCGGCGCGTGGGTGTCGACGGGGATGCCGCGCCCGTCGTCGGTCACCGTCACCGACGACCCGTCGGCGTGCAGGGTGACGCCGATGCGGGCCGCGTGCCCGTTCATCGCCTCGTCGATGGCGTTGTCGATGATCTCCCAGACGAGGTGATGCAGCCCGGCCGGCCCGACCCCCCCGATGTACATGCCCGGCCGCCGCCGGACCGGCTCGAGGCCTTCGAGAACGGTGATGTCCTTCGCGGTGTAGCTGTTCGCCATGGATCGTCGGTCGTCACCCGATCGACGGGGTCGATCGAGCCGGTGATTCGGTCGCGTCGTCGCGCCTCGCCGCGCCCGGGCGCTGTTCAACCCGCCGGCGCCCGCGGCTCGCGCCGGCGCCTCTGGGACGCAATGCGATGCCGGATCCCGCCACGGGCTCCCGATCGCGCTTCGCGTCCTGATGGTCGGACACGGACACGGGACCACGGTGCGCGATGATCGACGAATCGGACCACCGCATACGCGAGCATCCGGTCATGGCGCAGCACTAGTCGCCGAGCACGGGCACCGTCACCGGCGGCGGGATCACCCGCTTGAACTGCCCCCGCTGCAGCAGCTCGCGTCCCTTGCCGCCGCGGCTCGAGGCCCCGTACTTCGCGGTGCTCACGGTCTGGCTGGCCCCCCGGCTCGTCTCGACCGTCAGCAGGTCCCGGTCGCCGGTCGAGGCGATGAAGCCGAGCACCCGGTCCGCCCCCCGCGGCAGCTTGATCAGGATGACGCCCTTCCCGGGGCCCGACAGGAAGTTGATCTCCCGGGCCGCGCACAGCATCGCCCGGGCCCGCGCGGTCACCGCGATGATCGTCTCGGCCCCCGTCGTGGCCGCCACCCCGACCACCTCGGCCCCCGCGGCGGGGCGCGCGAACCGGCGGCCCCCGCGGGTGCTCGGCTCCGCGAACGGCTCGAGGCCGAAGCGCAGGCTGTAGCCGTCGCTGGTCACCGCCACCGCGTGCCGGGGCGGGGCCTCTCCCTCGCCGGCCGCCGCGATGCCCGGCGCCGCCCGCTCGTCGAGGCTCATCGCGGCGACGACGCGCTCGCCGTCCCGGAGCTTGAACAGCCGCTGGACGGGCTCGCCGTGGCCGGTGGTGGCGGGCACGTCGACGATGCGCGCGGTGTAGGCGGCGCCGAAGTTGCTGAAGAAGACGACGGTGGCGCGGGTGCTGCCGGCGAGGGCGGCGAGCAGGGCGTCGCCCTCGCGGAGGCGGGTGGCGGCGAGGTCGCGCACCTCCTTCTGCCGCTTTATCCAGCCGTCGGCGGTGACGAGGACGATGGCGTCCTCGGCCACGATGAAGTCGTCGGCGCTGTACTCCGCCTCCTCGCCGGCGCCCTCGATGAGCGTCCGGCGGGGATTGGCGGCCTCGCCGTAGGCCTCCCCCATCGCGGCGATCTCCTCGCGCACCAGCCCCCAGCGCCGGTCCTCGTCGCCGAGCAGCTCCGCGATCTCGCGCGCCCGGTGCCGCTTCCCGGCCAGCTCCTCGCGGATGACGACGATCTCGAGGCGCGCCAACCGGTAGACCTTCAGCTCGAGGATCGCGTCGGTCTGCTCGGCGTCGAGCTCGAAGCGCCCCATGATGCGGCGGGCCGCGTCCGCCTTGCCGTCGGACCGCCGCACGATGCGCAGCACCTCGTCGAGCGCGTCGAACACCGTCTCGAAGCCCTCGAGGATGTGGATGCGGCGCTCGAGGGCGCGCAGCTCGTGCTCCAGCCGCCGGGTCACCACCTCGAGCCGGAACTGCAGGAAGTACGAGAGGGCCTCGTGCAGGTCGAGCCGCTGGGGCCGGCCCACCTCGGGCTGCTCGGTCGGCACGAGGCAGGTCAGGTTGACGGCGAAGCTGGTCTGCAGGGGCGTGTGCCTGAACAGGTACGCCATGACCATCCGCTCGTCGGCGTCCCGCTTGATCTCCAGCGCGATGCGGACGTCGTCCGTCGACACGTCCTTCACGTCGAGCAGGGGCGGGAGCTTCCGGGCGAGGATGACCTCGGCGATGCGTTCCACGAGCTGGGCCTTGTTCACCGCGTAGGGGATGCTCGTGACGTGGAGGGTCCGGCCGCCGCGGGTCTTCGGCCCCGGCTCCCAGGTGGCGCGAATCCGGACCGCCCCGCTGCCGGTCTCGTAGATGCGCGCCAGCTCTTCCGGCGAGTTGAGGATCTGCCCCCCGGTGGGGAAGTCCGGGCCCTTGATGTGCCGGCACAGCCGGGCGCTGCTCAGCTCGCGGTCGTCGAGCAGCGCGAGCAGGGCCGCGCACACCTCGCCGGCGTGGTGCGGGGGGATGTTGGTGGCCATGCCGACGGCGATGCCGGTCGCCCCGTTGACGAGGAGGTTCGGCAGCCGCGCCGGCAGCACCACCGGCTCGGTGCGCGTGCCGTCGTAGTTGGGCCGGAACGGCACCGTGTCCCGGTCGATCTGGTCGAGCAGCTCGGCGCTCGGCGGCGCGAGGCGGCACTCGGTGTAGCGCATGGCGGCGGCGGCGTCGCCGTCGAGCGATCCGAAGTTGCCGTGCCCGTCCACCAGCGGATAGCGCAGGGCGAAGGGCTGGGCCATGCGCACCAGCGTGTCGTAGAGCGCGGTGTCGCCGTGGGGGTGGTAGCTTCCCATGACGTCGCCCACCACCTTGGCCGACTTGCGGGGCTTGGCGTCGGCGTTCAGCCGCTGCTCCCACATCGTGTAGAGGATGCGCCGCTGCACCGGCTTGAGGCCGTCGCGCACGTCCGGCAGGGCCCGTGCCGTGATCACCGACAGCGCGTAGTTGAGGTACCGCGCCTGCGCCGCGTCGGTCAGCTCGACCGTCTCGATCGGGGGCGGTCCGGCGGGGCCGTCGCCGGGCTCCGGAGCGTCGAACAGCGGGGTCTCCCGGGTCTGTCTCTTGGCCATCGGTTGCTGGCGAGCTGATCTAGCCTGATGCCCCTACATGTAGGGGTGCCAGTCACTACAGGCTACTATATCTGGCCCTGCAATCGGGCCCGAATCGCACCGCGCGCGACGCGGAGCCGGATTGCCGTTCTACGGCGCAGGCTCCCGGGCGCGGCCTTCTTCGGTCGTGCGTGTCACGCCGCGTCCCTCGCCGTCCCCTTCCAGCAGGTGGATCAGCTCGCCCAGCACCATGGCGGTCGCCCCCCACACGCGTTCCCCCTGCGCCTCGAAGTAGGGCACCTCGATCAGCTCGTCCCCGCGCCAACTCCAGCCGCTCCGGCGCGACCCCGCCCCGCGGAGGTCGTCGAGGGGCACCTCGAGCACGTGGGCCACCTCTCCCGCCGCCGCGACGAAGCGCGGGCGGCGGTCGGCGACGGCGACGACGGGATGCAGGGCGAAGTTGCTGACGGGAATGTGCAGGGCGGTCAGCCGCCCGACGACCCGCGGGTCCGACCCCACCCCGACCTCCTCGCGGGCCTCGCGCAGGGCCGCCGCCTCGATGGTCTCGTGCGCGTCGACGGCGCCGCCCGGCAGCGAGATCTGGCCGGCATGCTGGCCGAGGGTGGCCGCCCGCCGGGTAAGCACCAGGTGCGCTCGCGCGTCTATGGGGTAGAGGAGCACGAGGGCGGCGGCGGGGCGGGTCGGCGACGGGACGACCCCGGCCCGCCAGTTCCGCCGGGGCCGGGGAGCGAGGGCGTCGTGGACGTCCGGGCGCGGCGTCGGGTCGGCGAGGGCGGCGCGGAGCCGATCTTCGATCTGATACAGTGTCGGGGCTGCTTCCACGATCCGGGCTTCTATCCTAGCCCGAAATCGTTGTCTGCGGCTCCGATTACCGCCCAGCCAATCCTGCCGGAAGTCCGCACCGCTTGCGGCGCAGGCTCCCGGCGCGTCCGATGAGGGTATCCGACACGAGTCCGTTCCCGCGCTGACCGGTGTGCGGCGAGGCCCGCGCATCGCCGTCGTGGCCGGCCCCGGTCCGGCGCCGGCCGTTCCTTCCGGGGCGGCCGCCGTTCGACCCCGCCGAGCGCCTCATGACCGAGACCGCCGCCAAGTCCAGGTTCGACCGGTCGATCGTCGAGGGGCCGCTGACCCCCGCGGTCTGGCGGCTCGCGTGGCCGACGATGGTGCAGAACGTCATCGGCGGGCTGCAGGGCATCATCGACCAGGCGATGGTGGGCAACTTCGTGGGCCACACCGGCAACGCCGCCATCGGGGTCAGCCTCCAGATCTTCATCCTCGTCATCGTGTTCGTGGCCTCGGTGTTCACGGGCATGGGGGTGCTGGTGGCGCGGTTCGCGGGCGCCGACGAGCCCGACAAGGTCAACCAGTCGGTGTACCAGGCGTTCATCGTCGCCGTCGCCCTCGCCGTCGGGATCATGGCCCCGATCGGCTACTGGCTCGCCCCGACCCTGCTGACGTTGATCAACGCGGCCCCCGAGGTGCAGGTCGAGGCGCTGCCGTACATCCGCATCCTGTTCGTCTTCAGCATCGGGATGCTGCTGTTCTTCATGTTCGGCGGGGCCCTGCGGGCGGCCGGCGACGCCAAGACCCCGATGCGGCTCGGCATCGCGATGACCGCGATGAACATCGTGCTCAACGTGGTGCTGATCCGGGGGCTGGGGCCGATCCCCGCGTTCGGCACCCGCGGCGCGGCGATGGGCACGGCCATCGCGAGCGGCATCACCGCCGCCGTCTTCCTGTGGCTGCTGTTCTCCGACCGGCTCGTCATCCACTTCTCCCGGACGATGTCGTACCGGCCGAACCTGGAGATCATCCGGTCGCTGTTCCGGTTCGGCCTGCCCGCCGGGTTCCAGGGCATCGTGATGAACCTGGGCGGGGTGCTCATGCTGCGGTTCATCGGATCGCTCCAGGAGAGCGCCGCCGCACAGGCCGCCTACGCGGTCGGCTACACCGAGCTCTTCTCGCTGATCACGTGGACCTCGGTCGGGCTGATGGGGGCCACCGCGGCGGTGGCCGGCCAGAACCTCGGGGCCGGGTTCCCGGACCGCAGCGCCCGGTCGACGTGGGTCGCGTCGCTGATGGGCCTGATGGTCGCCTGCGGGGTGGGATTGCTGTTCGTCACGATACCGCGGTGGCTCCTCGCCATCTTCGGGATGCACGAGGGCGCGGTCGTCGACATCGGGGTCGAGCTGCTCGGCTATCTCGCGATCTCGGGCCTCTTCGTCACCGTCGCCCTCGCCCACACCGGCGGGCTGCAGGGCACCGGCGACACCCGGAGCCCGCTGTACATCTCCATCGTCTCGCAGGTCATCGTGCCCCTCGGCATCTGCGCCGTCCTGCAGGCGACGACGGGGCTGGAGTCGCGCGACATCTGGCTCGCCATCGTCATCGGCCACATGACCCGGTGCGGGCTCAGCGTGGTGCGCTTCCGCCAGGGCAAGTGGCGGGACATCGCCGTCGACATCGGCCCGGCCCGCGCTTGAGGCAGCGGCCGGCGGCGGCTCGCTTCGCCTCAACCAGGCTCGCACGCGCCCGTACCGTCGCGTGGCGCGAGACGGCTGGAGGGGAGAAGCACTCCATGGCGTTCCGGCGGTCGGGATAGAATGGCCTCAGGATGCTCGACACGCTCTCCCTCGCCCGCGAGCTGAAGGACGCCGGCATCGAGGCGAAACAGGCCGATGCGATCACGCATGTCGTCCAGCAGGCCGCCGAGCACGGCGATCCGGTCACGCGGGCGGATCTCGACGCCCGCGGTGTCGCGGTCCACAAGGATATCGACGGCCTCCGTGCGGACTTCGACGTCCACCGTGCCGCAGTCCGGGCGGACTTCGACGTCCACCGTGCCGCAGCTCGGGCGGACTTCGACACGTTTCGCGCAGAGGTCAGAGCGGACGTGGCCGCCCTCGAAGCCCGCCTCATCAAGTGGATGATCGGAATCGCGCTCACGGCCACCGGCATCGTGGTCGCCGCTGGCACCGCGGTCGTCGTGGCGGTGTTTCGGGCCCTCGGGTGAACAGACGCCCATGCCCGGCGACCCACGCGACCGCCCGGAGACGCTGGCCGCGCAGGCGCTGGGGTGGGTGGAGCCGACCACCCGGTCGGTGGTTCCCGCCATCTACCCTTCCACCACCTACGAGCGGGCGGCGGACGGCAGCTACCCCGGCGGCCACACCTACACGCGGGACCAGAACCCGACCTACGACCAGGCCGAGGCGCTGCTCAACCGCCTCGAGGGCGGCGAGGGGGCGCTGCTCTTCGCGTCGGGGATGGCGGCGGCGACGACGGTGTTCGAGACCCTCGACGCCGGCGACCACGTCGTCGCCCCCGAGCAGATGTACTGGACGATCCAGCGGTGGCTGGAAGAGCTCGCGGGCCGCGGCCGCGTCGCCCTCGACCTCGTGCCCAACGGCGACCTGGGCGCGCTCGAGGCGGCGCTGAGGCCCGGACGGACGAAGATCGTCTGGATCGAGACCCCCGCGAACCCGGGCACCGCCATCACCGACATCGAGGCGGCGGCGGAGGCGGCCCACGCCGCGGGGGCCCGGCTGGTCGCCGACGGCACCCTCGCCACCCCGGTGCTGTGCCGTCCCATCGAGCACGGCGCCGATCTGGTGGTGCACTCGGCTACCAAGCAGCTCAACGGCCACGCCGACGTGCTCGCGGGGGCGGTGGTCGCCGCCCGCCGCGACGGGTTCTGGGAGCGGCTCGTCCACGATCGCGGCTACCGGGGCGCGGTGCTCGGCCCGTTCGAGACGTGGCTGCTGCTGCGGGGCATGCGGACCCTGTTCCTCCGCGTCCCCCGTTCGGCCGAGAGCGCGATGCGCATCGCCGAGCGGCTGGCGTCGCATCCCGCGGTGCTCGAGGTCCACTACCCGGGGCTGCCGTCGCACCCGGGGCACGCGGTGGCGGCGCGGCAGATGGGGGGCGGGTTCGGGATGCTCGTGTCGTTCCGCCCCCGGGGCGGCGCGGCGGCCGCGAAGCGGGTGGCCGGCTCGTTGCGGCTGTTCCGGAACGCCACGTCCCTGGGCGGCGTCGAGAGCCTGGTCGAGCACCGGGCCCCCGTGGAGGGACCGGGCACGCGGGTGCCCGAGGATCTGCTGCGGCTGTCGATAGGCATCGAGGCGGTCGACGACCTGCTGGCCGACCTCGACCGGGCGCTGGCGTCGACGTCGGAGTGAGCATGGGCGAGCGCGAGGCGCCTCCGTGCCGCATCCGGCCCGCCGTCGAGGCGGACGCGCCGCTCGTCCTCGTGCTGATCCGGGAGCTGGCGGAGTACGAGCGCCTCGCCGGCGAGGTCAGCACCACCGAGGCGGACATTCGGGAGGCGCTGTTCGGTCCGGCCCCGAGCGCCGAGGCGGTGATTGCGATGGTCGGGGAGCGGCCGGCCGGCTTCGCGCTCTACTTCCACAACTTCTCGACGTTCGCGGGGAAGCGGGGTCTCTATCTCGAAGACCTCTACGTGCGGCCGGAGCACCGGGGACGGGGCGTGGGGCGCCGCCTGCTCCGCCACCTCGCCCGGCTCGCGCGCGAACGGGGCTGCCGCCGCTTCGAGTGGGCGGTGCTGGACTGGAACGAGCCGGCGATCCGGTCCTACCGCCGGGCCGGTGCAGTGCCGATGGACGGCTGGACGGTCTATCGCGTGACCGGCGCCGCTCTCGACCGGCTGGCGGACGAAACATGATCAGCTATCAGCTCACCCGGTTCGGCGATCCCCTCGAGCGCGTCGAGTCCCCGCCGCCGGAGCCGGCGGGGACCGAGGTGCTGCTCCGGACGGAGGCCTGCGGGGTGTGCCACAGCGACCTCCACCTGCAGGACGGGTTCTTCGACATGGGGGGCGGCCGGCGGCTGGACCTGTCGAAGGGGCGGACGCTGCCCCTGACGTTGGGGCACGAGATCGCCGGCGTCGCCGCCGCCCGCGGCCCGGACGCCGAGGGTGTCGACGTGGGGGCGCGGTACGTGGCCTATCCCTGGATAGGCTGCGGCGGCTGCGGCATCTGCGAATCGGGGCAGGAGCACCTGTGCCCGCAGCCGCGGGCGCTCGGGGTCACCCGGGCCGGCGGGTTCAGCGATCACGTCCTCGTCCCGCATCCCCGCTATCTCTTCGACGTCGGCGATCTGCCGCTGCCCCTCGCCTGCACCTACGCCTGCTCGGGGCTCACCGCCTTCGGCGCGGTGAGGAAGGTCCGGGCGCGGGTCGACGGGCGCCCCCTCGTCATCATCGGTCTCGGCGGCGTCGGCTTCGCGGCCCTGCGGCTCGCGCAGGCCCTGACCGACGCCTCCATCGTCGTCGCCGACGTCGACGACGCGACCCTGCAGGCGGGGGCCGAGGCGGGGGCCGAGGTCGTCGACGCCCGCGCCGCGGACGCGGCCAAACAGATTCGCCGGGCCACCGGCGGCGGGGCCGCCGCGGCCATCGACTTCGTGGGGTCGGAGCGCAGCGCCGCCCTCGGGCTCGGCGTCCTCGCCACCGGGGGCCTGCTCGTCGTCGTGGGGCTCTTCGGGGGCGAGCTGCGGGCGTCGCTGCCGCTCTGGCCGCTGCGCAGCCTCACCGTGCAGGGGTCGTACGTCGGCAGTCTGGCGGAGATGCGCGAGCTGATGCAACTGGCCGGGACCGGGCGGGCGCCGGCCATCCCGATCGAGCCTCGTCCCTTCGCCGCCGCGCAGGCGGCCCTCGACGATCTCCGGGCCGGCCGCGCCGTCGGGCGGATCGTGCTCGTGTCCTGACGGAGGGCGTCGCGCCGCGCGCCCCGACCCGCCAACGTCGTCGGGCGGCCCCCCCGGCGCCCCGACCGGTCCCTCCGGGAGTCCACGCCGTTCTTGCGGAAGATTCGCGTTTTTTTCAATGAATCCGGGCGTTTTTCGATGGTCGGCGCGGGCGGATTCACAAGACGACACACATGGGCGTATCGGGAACGTCTGCGGACGTTTTCCGGGGCGAACCGCCGGCTGGTCCCGGGGCGGATTGCCTGCGGGCGGGCGCCGCCCCGGCGGGGGCGGCGCCCGGGTGGTTCAACGTGCGGCCGTACGGACTGCCTCATCCGCCGGCGCCGCGCCCAGGTTGATCGGCAGCCGGGCCACCGAATCCCCCGGACCCTTCACGACCAGCGTGTACCGGCCGGCGGGCCAAGAGCCCGAAGGCGCCTTGAAGAACAGACAGGCGCCGCCGTAGATATCCGGCCCGACGGTCACCGCCCAATCGACGCCGCCGTTCCCCCACAGCCGCCACGTCCGGCAGAATTGCGATGTCGGGGGGGGAATCTCTAACGACACTCCAAGTTGATCGGCAGCAACATGCTGCCAGCCGACGAACGCCATCGACCGGCAGCGGGAGAACGCCAACCACGGCGAATACTGCATGGTTACAGCCCTCGCGTACATGGCCCGTATGTCGTCCCGCCCGCGCCTGAACTCGCGCTGGTCCGGCAGGTCGATCCGTTCCCCGTCTGGCGTCAACAGGTGGAACGCGCTATGGGGATGAATCGTCCACCGCCGATCTCCGCCGAGCCCTACATCGATTTGGATCCAGGGATCATCGGCATGATGCCGCTGCGAGTACGCGTAGCTGGCCGACACGGCCCATTCGTGGTTCCCGGACACGACCAGCGATTGACCGGATGCGGTCACCGCCGTCATGACGGCCGCCAACGCCGCCGCTGTCCTCATTCCCATAGCCTGTCCCACCATGAATCGAAGGATGACCAAAACGAGAAGCCGCCGCCCACGGGGGGGCCGGGCGCGAAGCCGGCCGGGCCGGCATCACCGGCGGGGGGGCCTTGGGTTGAGCAGGGAGTACGGCTTATCCCCTGGCCTACGCTCGGCCCCTGACACGACCCGCGCGACGGGTCTTTGGAGCCGTTGGAGTTGCCGGCGCGGCTGGCGCCGGGTGAGATGCAGCTACCGTCCTGGTAGACCTTGCCTGGCTCGCAGTTGCAGCGCTGCTCGCTCTCGTTGTAGCCGTACCGACATTGTGCGTGCCTCCCCGTGCTGGAACCGGCGGGCGCGTGGTAGCCGCCGTTTCCGTGCACGTGACCTTGTGACGTGGTATGCGCCTCTACGCCCGCGACGAACGTGCGCATTTCGGCCGGTGCGAGCAGGACGCCGACGGCCGCGAGCAGGATCGCTGCCGCGGCCGTTAAACCGAAACGAAGCGGTTATTGCTTTGTTTCGGTTTAACGGCCGCGGCCGTTAAACCGAAACGAAGCAATAGTTTCATTGGAACTCCTCTGGATGGATGTGCCGGTCCATTCCGACACATGCGATCACAGCTTGGCACAACCGGAAACGTCTGTCAACGGTCGTGGACACCATGGAACATGGGTATCATTCAGCCCCCAGGAGTCGCGCCGTTCTACGGCGCCGGCTCCTGCGGCGCCGACTCCTCGCCCGTTTCCTTCCCTATCGCCCGCGCCTCGTCGCGGAGCCGGACCACCTCGCTCCAGTCGGCGTTCCGGGGTTGCAGCGGCGGCCCCACCGCGACGCGAATGCGGCCGGGCCGCAGCAGCAGGGTTCCCGCCGGGAACAGGCGCCGCGTGCCGGTCAGGGCCACCGGCACCACCGGGCATCCCGCCTCGGCCGCGGCGTTCCGAGGCGCTGGGGGACCGAGGTGCTCCTCCGGGCGGAGGGCCTGCGGGGTGTGCCACAGCGACCTTCACCTGCAGGGCGGCTTCTTCGACATGGGGGGCGGCCGGCGGCTGGACCTGTCGAAGGGGCGGACGCTGCCCCTGCCGCTGGGGGCACGAGATCGTCGGCGCGGCTGCGGCGTGCGGCCCCGAGGTCGCCGGCGTCGACGTCGGGGCGCGGTACGTGGCGTACCCGTGGATCGGCTGCGGCGGCTGCGACACGTGCGGGTCGGGGCACGAGCACCTGCGCGCGCAGCCGCGGGTGCTCGGGGTCACCCGGGCCGGAGGCTTCGGCGATCACGTCATCGTGCCGCATCCCCGCTATCTCTTCGCGGTCGGCGATGTGCCGCTGACCCTCGCCTGCACCTACGCCTGCTCGGGGCTCACCGCCTTCGGCGCCGTGCGGAAGGTCCGGGCGCGGGTCGACGGGCGCCCGCTCGTCGTCATCGGTCTCGGCGGCGTCGGCTTCGCGGCCCTGCGGCTCGCGCAGGCCCTGACCGACGCCTCCGTCATCATCGTGGCCGACGTCGACGACGCGACCCTCGAGGCCGGGGCCGAGGCGGGGGCCGAGGTCGTCGACGCCCGCGCCCCGGACGCGGCCAGGCAGATTCGTCGGGCCACCGGCGGCGGGGCCGCCGCGGCCATCGACTTCGTGGGGTCGGAGAGCAGCGCCTCCCTCGGGCTCGGCGTGCTCGCCACCGGGGGCCTGCTCGTCGTCGTGGGGCTCTTCGGGGGAGAGCTGCGGGCGTCGCTGCCGCTCTGGCCGCTGCGCAGCCTCACCGTGCAGGGGTCGTACGTCGGCAGCCTCGCGGAGATGCGCGAGCTGATGCAACTGGCCGGGACCGGGCGGGCGCCGGCCATCCCGATCGAGCCGCGGCCCTTCGCCGACGCTCAGGCGGCGCTCGACGATCTGCGCGCGGGCCGAGCGGTCGGGGGCATCGTGCTCGCGTCCTGACGGAGGGCGTCGTGGCGCGCGCCCCGACCCGCCAACATCGCCGGGCGGCCCCCCCGGCGCCCCGACCGGTCCTCCCGGAGTCCGCGCCGTTCTGTTGATGATCCGCGACTCGACCAATGAATCCGGGCGTTTTCGGTGCATCAGGCGGGGCGGATTCACAAGATGCGACACATCCGTGTTTGGGAACGTCCGCAAACGCCGGAGAATGCCGGCGGACGTGTCAGGGGAAAAGGCGGCGCCGCCCCGGCCGGGGCGGCGCCGGGCTTGGTTCAACGCGCGGCCGTACGGACTGCCTCATCCGCCGCCGCCGTGCCCAGGTTGATCGGCAGCCGGGCCACCGAATCTCCCGGACCCTCTACAACCAGCGTGTACCGGCCGGCGGGCCACGAGCCCGCCGGCGCCTTGAAGAACAGAGAGGTCCCGCCGTAAATGTCCGGCCCGAGTGTCACCGCCCAATCGACACCGCCATTCCCCCACAACCGCCACGTCCGGCAGTAGTGCGAGCCCGGGGGGAGACTCCCTAACGAAATTCCGAGTTGCTCTTCAGCATCCTGCCAGCCGGCGAACGCCATGAACCGACAGCGGGAGAACGCCAGCCACGGCGAATACTGCATGGTCGCAGCCCTCGCGTACATGGCCCGTATACCGTCCAGCCCGCGCCTGAACTCGCGTTGATCCGGCAGGTCGATCCGCTCCCCGTCGGGCGTCAACAGGTGGAACGCGCTATGCGGGCGGACTGTCCACCACCGCGTACCGCCGAGCCCTACATCGATTTGGATCCAGGGATCCTCGTCGTGATGCCGCTGCGAGTAGCCGTAGCTGGCCGACACGGCCCATTCGTCGTTCGCGGACACGACCAGCGATTGACCGGAGGCGGCCGCCGCCGTCATGGCGGTCATCAGCGCCGCCGCCAGTCGCTTCATTCCCATAGCATGTTCCACCATGAACCGAAGGACCACCACCGGCCCGCCGGCGGCTCCGGGGCCGGTATCCCCGCCCCCGGCGTTCACATAGCTGCCGTCCACCATTCTACGGCGCAGATTCCTGCCCCGCGGATTCCTCGCCCGCATCCTTCGCGATGAGCCGCCGCGCCTCGTCGCGGAGCCGGACCACCTCGCTCCAGTCCGCGCTCCGGGGTTGCAGCGGCGGCCCCACCGCGACGCGGATGCGGCCGGGCCGCAGCAGCAGGGTTCCCGCCGGGAACATGCGCCGTGTGCCGGCCAGGGCCACCGGCACCACCGGGCATCCCGCCTCGGCCGCGGCGCGGAACGCGCCGAGGCGGAACGGCAGCAGCCCCGGCGCCCGGACGAAGCGCCCCTCCGGGAACACGAACATCGACTCTCCCGCGGCCAGGGTGGCCCCGACCTCGCCGGCGCCCTCCATGCGCTGCGAGAGCCCGGTCTTCTCGATCCGCAGATAGCCGCCGCGCCGGATGATGGTCTTCAGGATCGGATACGTGGCGAGCCTTCCCTTGGCCGCGAAGCGGAAGCTGGCGGGCAGGGTGGCGAGCACCGCGACGACGTCCGCGAAGCTCGCGTGGTTGGACACGAAGACGGCCGGTCCGAGGCCGCGGAGGTGCTCGAGGCCGCTCGCGGTGACCCGCGACAGCGAGGCCGCGGCCAGCAGCCGCGCGAAGCGGTGCAGCCACCGCCGGGCGGAGCCGGGCCGGGGGCTCGTGCGCACCAGGACCCACAGCGGGGGCACGAGGACGACGAGCAGGCCGACCATGTAGAGGGTGTAGGCCGACCGCAACAGGACGTCGAGGGCGCGGCGGCCGTGCCCGCGCGCCGCCTGCCAGGCCATCGCCGCCCACTGGCGCGCGAGAGACCCCGCGCCCCGCTCCAGCGTGCCCGCCCGGTACGCGTCGCGCGTCCCGCTCCGGCGCACCTTGCCGCTCGAGGTCTTGAGCACGGAGCCGGGCCGGGCCAGCACGACGGTGTCGGGGGGGACCCCCAGCGCGTCGGCCACGCGCTCGAGAATCTCCCGCCGCATCCGCTCCCGCCGCTCCGGCTCGGCGGCGCGCGTTTCCGCCACCACCACCAGCCGCTCGGTGCCCAGGGCCGCGTCGGGGACCCCGAAGGCGGCGACGCAGCCCTTGCGCACGCCGTCGACGCCGTCGACCACCGCCTCCGCCTCGTGCGGGTAGATGTTGCGCCCGGCCTTGATGACGATGTCCTTCCGCCGTCCCGTCAGGAACAGCTCGCCGCCGGCCAGGTAGCCGAGGTCGCCCGAGTCGAGCCACCCGTCGCCGGTGGTGACGGCCCGGGTCGCGTCGGGGTTGCGGTAGTAGCCGGCCATCGTCGACGGGCCGCGGAACTGCACCCGCCCCTCGAGGCGCTCGCCGAGGGCGGCGCCGGCCTCGTCTGCGATCCGGAGCTCGTGCCGCGGCAGGGCGGCGCCGCACGAGACGAACGCCAGCGCCTCGGGTCCGGCGCTCGGCTCGGCCCGGCCGGTGGCCCGGAACCCCGGCGCGACCCGATCGACGAGGGGCGGGTGGCGCCGCGGGGTCACCGCGAGCCCCACCGAGCACTCGGCGAGCCCGTACACCGGCCGCAGGGCGTCGGGGCGCAGCCCGGCGGGGGCGAAGCGCTCCGCGAAGCGGGTCAGGGTGCGGGGCAGTATCGCCTCCGACCCGTTGAGGAGGATGCGGAGCGACCCCAGATCGAGGCCCTCCATCTCCTCCGCGGTGACCTTGGCGGCGCACAGGTCGAACGCGAAGTTGGGCGCGACCGACAGCGTGGCCCGATGCTCGTGGATGGCCCACAGCCAGCGGGCGGGGCGCGACAGGAAGGCCAGCGGGGACAGGATCGCGACGGGGATGCCGGTGTAGAGGCTGCCCAGCCACGCCCCGATGAGCCCCATGTCGTGGTACAGCGGCAGCCAGCTCACGACCGCGTCGTCGGGCCGGATGGCGAGTCCGTCGCGGATGGCGCGGATGTTGGCGAGCAGGTTGGCGTGGGTCAGCAGCACGCCCTTGGGCTGGCCGGTGCTGCCGGACGTGTACTGGATGAGGGCCGGGTCGTCGCCGGTCAGCCAGCTCGCGGGCCGGTGCGGCAGGGGGCCGTCGGCGGGGGGCTCGGGCGCGAGGTCGTCCAGGGTCGTCACCCCCGACAGCGTCGGGACCTGCCCTCGCAGGAGCCCCGCCAGGCGTTCGACGGCGGCGAAGGTGATGAGGAGGCGGGCGCCCGCGTTCGACAGGATGCGCCCCTGGCGCGCGGCGTAATCGGCGATCCGGTCCGGGCGGAACGGCGGGTACACCGGGACCGGCACCGCCCCCGCGAGCAGCGCCCCGAAGAAGGCGGGGAAGAACGCCGCCTCGGTCCGCAGCATGATCGCCACCGTGTCGCGCTGGCCGATGCCGCGGGCCCGCAGCGAGCCGGCCACCGCGGCCGCGCGGCGCCACAGCCACGCGTAGGTGAGGGTCCGCTCCGGGCCGTCGTCCTCTCGCAGGTAGACGTGCGGCCGGTCCGGCGTCGCCTGCGCGTGCCGCTCGAGCACGTCGACCAGGGTCTCGGCGGTGTCGGGGGCGGCGGCCGCCGTCCCGAGCCCCGGCCGCGCCTCGGGCGCGGTTCGCGGCCTCGGCGTCTCCGCGGCCCCCGGCTCGGCCGCGAGCACCGCCCGCACCAGCTCGGCGGGGGTGTCGACGGCGCCGAGCACCGCGTCCGACACCCGGACGCCCGTGGCCCTCTCGATGCGGCCGAGCAGCTCGACCTGCTCGAGAGAGCCCAGGCCGAGGTCGCGTTCCAGCGAGTCGTCGGGGTTGACGCCGGCGGCGGCGGACCCCGGGCGGAGCTCCGCGACCAGTTGTCCCACCAGGTCCAGGACGCGGCGTCGGAGTGCGGTGTCGTCGCCCGGCGGGGGAGTGCGATCCGACATGATCGGCGGGCCTTCGGCACGATCGGATCGCCCCCCGATACCGACGGGCCGCGGTCCGGAATCGGGGGGGCGGGACGAGTCCGGCCCGAAGCCGTGGCGCGGCGCCGGCCCGCGCCGTGCCACGGCGGCTCCTGGCCCGGAGAGCGTCGCCTGCGGCTCCGCTCACCGCCCAACGAATCCTGCCGGGCGTCTGCACCGTTCTACGGCACAGACGCCTAGCCGGCCTCGATCCGGGTGATGGCGTGGATGACCACCGGGTCGCGGGGAACGTCCTGCATGCCCCCCTGGCGGCCGGTCCGGACCCGGCCGATCCGGTCGACGACGTCCATGCCCTCGGTCACCCGGCCGAAGACCGCGTAGCCGACGCCCGACGGCAGGGGGTTCCGATAGTTGAAGTTGTCGTTGTTGTCGAGGTTGATGAAGAACTGCTGCCGCGCGCTGTCGGGCGCGGAGCCGCGCGCCATCGCCACCGTGCCCCGCAGGTTCAGCAGGTTGCGGCTCGCCTGGTTGATGATGGTGCCCCGTAGCCCCTCGACCTTCGGCTCGAGCAGGTCTTCCTCGCCGACCCGGAAGCCGCCGCCCTGCACGATGATGTCGCGCAGGATCCGATGGAACACGGTGCCGTCGTAGTAGCCGTCCCGCACGTAGACCAGGAAGTTGACCACCGTCGCGGGGACCTGGTTACGGAACAGCTCCATCTCGAAGTCGCCCATGCTGGTCTCCACCAGCACGTGGGGGTTGGGCGGCATCTGCTGGCCCGTCGCGGGTGCCGCCAGCAGGGCCGCGAGGACGCAGGCCGACAGCAGGCGTCCGGCCCCGCGGACTCGCCGGTGGTTGGTCGAGAGGGGGGGGCAAGGGGGCTTCGTCCGGGGTACCCGGCGGATGGGTAGATGCACTACGTGCTCCTTCGCTGATTTCGGGGATGCGCCGGCTGCCGCCGGGAGCCCGTGGCGAGAGTCCCCGCCGCATTCGAGCGGCGGGCGCCTCGGCGATTCGCTCGCGCTCTCCGGGCGCGGTGCAACGCGGGTTTCACCGCGGGCTCCCGGGGCGGTCGGCAGTCCGTCCGGCCCGCGGCTACTGCACGGTCACCGAGAGAATCTCGACCGCGGTTTCCGGCACGTCGTTGAACGGCCCGCGGCGGCCGGTCCGCACGCCCTCGATCTCGTCGACGACGTCCATGCCGCCGGTGACCCGGCCGAACACCGCATAGCCGTAGCTTCCGGGGTCGGTGCCGCGGTTGTTGAGCCCGGGGTTGTCGACGGTGTTGATGAAGAACTGCGCGGTGGCGCTGTCGACGACGTTGGTGCGGGCCATCGCCAGCGTGCCCCGGTCGTTCGAGAGCCCGTTGGTCGCCTCGTTGCGAATCGGGGCGCGGGTCTCCTTCCGCTGCAGGTCGGCCGTCATTCCGCCACCCTGGATCATGAAGCCCCTGATGACGCGGTGGAACACGGTGCCGTTGTAGAACCCGCTCTCGGCGTAGGCGAGGAAGTTGGCCACCGAGACCGGCGCGGCCCGGCGGTCGAGCTCCGCCGTGATCGAGCCCAGGTTGGTCTCGATCACGACGACGGGGTTCTGGGCGGCGGCGGGCGGGGCGGCCAGGATGGCGGCGAGGCCACAGATCACGAGGAACGAGAGAGGTCGATGCGACATTGAAGGGGCCTCCTTTGGCCGTGGAGCGGCGGCTCGCCCGTTCGGGAGCGATGAAGCGGTCCCCGAACGGCGACATCCCGCCGGGAGCGGCGAGCTGCTTCGTCCGGGAGCGACCGATGCCGCTCATCCAATTATCTGATATACGTGATCCAATTACGTGGATTTCTTGGGTCGGCTCCCCGTCCCTCGGTGGCCCGGCGTCCGATCTCGTCCCGAGTACGCGCCACTCTCCACTTTTGGCCCCGAGTATGCATAATTCCCCTTGGCGCTGTCCAGTGGCGCCGACGGCGGTCGCCGACGGCCCACGGCGCCCGGACCCACGGACGAACTGAGCGGGACCATACAGCCTCATGAGTTTGCTCGACCGATTGCGCGGCCAGCCGGGTTGGCAACACGAGGATCCGCTGGTGCGGGCCTCGGCCGTGGACGACCTGGAGAACGATGCCCAGGACGTGTTCGCGGCCATTGCATCCGAGGATGCCGATCCCGGCGTGCGGCTCGCCGCCGTCGTTCGGTTGTCCGACCCCGAGACCATCGGGCGGATCGCGCGGACGGACTCGGACGGACAGGTCCGGGACGAGGCGATCTCGATGCTGCGGGGGATCGCGGTCGAGGCGACGGAGCCCGACGCGGGCGAGGCCGCCCTCGCGGGGCTGTCCGAGGAGCGCGATCTCGGCGAGGTGGCCCGGACCGCCCGCAACGAGGCGGTCAGCCGCTCGGCCCTCGGGCGTCTCGATTCCCAGAAGGCGATCGGCGCCGTCGCCCGGCGATCGACGCATCGCGCGGTGCGGGGAGCGGCCCTCGACCGGCTCGACGAACGCAGCGAGCTGGCCGCGGTGGCGATCAAGACCGACCATCGCGAGATCGCCCTCGCCGCGTTCGATCGGCTCGCCCCCCTGGGCCCCGCCGACCGGGACCTCCTGAGGACCGTCGCCGTCCGCGCCCGTACGAAGCCGGTGTCGCGGCGGGCGAGGACCGCCCTCGCCGATATCGACGCCCAGCCCGCCCCCCTCTCCGCGGACGAGCGGCGACGGCGCCGCGAGGAGCTGTGCGAGCGCGTCGAGGCGCTGGCCGGGGTCGAGCAATGGGACGCGGTGACCGCGGCGCTCGATCAGGCCGAGCGCGACTGGCGGGACCTGGCGGAAGGAGACGAAGCGCCTGGCGGCGCCGAAGTGTCCGTCGCCTCCGAGGGGCACGCCGCTACCGAGGAGCCGGTCGCTACCGAGGAGCCGGTCGCCACCGAGGAGCCGGTCGCCACCGAGGAGCCGGTCGCCACCGAGGAGCCGGTCGCCACCGAGGAGCCGGTCGCCACCGAGGAGCCGGTCGCCGCCGACGGCGAGGCGCCCGCGGCGGCCGAGGTCCCGGCCCCGGTCGGGGCGGCCGCCGATGGGCCGGCCGACGCCGATGCCGCGGTGGCGGCGCGGTGGCGGGCGGCGGTGGCGGCGGGGCTCGACCACCTGGCACGTCTCGATGCGGCACGGAGCGCCGCCGACCGGCGTCGTCAGGTCCGCAGCGACGCCCTCGCGTCGCGCGTCGCACTGTGTGACCGGCTGACCGCGCTCGCGGCCGACGAGGCCCGGGACGCCGATGCCCTCGCGGCCGAGATCGGCGTCGTGCGCGCGGAGTGGACGGCGCTGCCCGAGGTTCCGCCCGTCGGCGGCGATGCCGCCGACGATGCCGGGACGGCCGGGGAGGACCGCGCGGGAGGTGACGCCTCCACCCAGGTCGAGCGGCGGTTCGCCGATCTGGTGGCGGCGGCCGAGCGTCAGGTCGAGCGGCGCCGCACGGCCGCGCACCGCGTCGTCCGGCTGGCGGCGCTGGCGGAGAAGCTCGAGGCGGTGAGCGCGACCGAGAACCCGGAGGAGCTGACGACGGGGTGGAAGGCGCCGCACGCCGAGTGGACGGCGTTGGCGGGCGAGTCCACGCCGGGCGAGCTGGCCGAGCTGGCCCCGCGGGTGGCCGCGGCGGAACAGAAGCGGGGCGACCGGTTGTTCGCCGCCCGCGAAGCCCGCCGCCGCCGCGAGCAGGCCAGTCTCGTCAAGCAGAAGGCCCGGTGCGACGAGATCGAACGGGCGCTCGCCGACGAGCAGCTCACGCTGAAGGATGCCGAGCACTTTCTCCGTCTCACCCGTTCCCTGCTCGGCAATCTGGGGCGATTGCCGACCCGCCAGGACCGCGAGACCCTCACGGAACGACTCCGCGCCGCCCAGACCGGGTTGACCGGCCGCCTGCGGGAGCTGCGTGCGCTCGTCGAGTGGAAGCAGTGGGCCAACGTCGGCGTGCAGGCGGCCCTCTGCCAGCGCCTCGAAGCGCTCGCCGCGCGGGGCGAGGACGACGACGAGAGGTTCGCGCGCGAATTCCGGCAGATCATGAACGAGTGGCGGCAGGCCAGCGACGTCGCCCGGGACGAGGGGAACGACGTCTGGCAGCGCTTCAAGACCGCCCACGACGCGCTGTATCCCCGTTTCGAGGCGTTGCGGACGGCCAAGGACGCGGCGCGCGGCGAGAACCTCGCCAAGAAGGTGGCGCTGTGCGAGGAGGCGGAGCGGCTGGCCGACTCCACCGAGTGGATCAAGGTCGCGCAGCGCATGACCGAGCTCCAGGAGCAGTGGAAGCAGGTGGGGCCGGCGACCCGCAAGGACGAGCGCGAGGTCTGGAACCGGTTCCGGGCCGCCTGCGGCCATTTCTTCCGGCGGCGCCGGCAGGACCTCGCGGAGCGCAAGGAGGTCTGGGCGAAGAACGCGCAGCTCAAGGAGGAGCTGTGCGGCAAGGCGGAGGCGCTGGCCGACGAGAGCGACCTCGAAGCGGCCAAGGCCGCGGTCAGGCAACTGCAGGCCGAGTGGAAGACGGTGGGGCCGGTTCGGCGCTCGCGGTCCGAGACGTTGTGGCAGCGCTTCCGTGCCGCGTGCGACCAGGTCTATGCGCGGGCGCGCGAGGCCGTGGACGCTCCCTTCGTCGAGCACATCCGGGCCCGGGCCGCGCTGTGCGAGCGCCTGGAGGCGCTCGCCCCCGACGCAGGGGAGGCGGGCGGCGGCGCCGCCGATGCGCGTCCGCCGGCAGACACCCCCGAGGCGGGCGGCGAGGGCGGGGGCGAGGGTGATCCCGCGGCCGGGCCGCCGGCCGATCTCGCGGAGACGGTCGAGGCGGTCCGGGCCGAGTGGCGCGCCATGGAGCCGATACCGCGGCCGCAGGAGCGCAGCCTGGCGGCGCGGTTCGACGCCGCCGTCGGCCGCGTCGTCGATCGGTTTCCCGGCGCCTTCGCCGGCACCGACCTCGACCCCCTGCGCCACGTGCCGGCGCTCGAGCGGCTCTGCGAGCGCGTCGAGTCGATGATCGAGGCGGAGACGAGGGCCCCGTCCGCTGACGAGCGTTCGCCGTCGGAGATTCTCGCGGCGCGGCTGCGGGAGGCGCTGGCCAGCAACACGATGGGCGGCCGGGCCGATGCGGACGCGAAGCGGCGGGAGGATGCGGAGACGGTGAGGCGGCTGCAGGCCGAGCGGCGGGCCCTGGGGGTGATTCCGGGCGAGACCGGGCACCAGCTCTCCGAGCGCTTCCGCGCCGCGTGCGACCGCTATTTCAAGCTGAATCCGGCCCCGCCCTCGCCGCCGGCGTCGAAGCCGCGCGGCGGCGGGTCCCGCCGCGGTGACGGGTCCGGTCGCGGCGGGCCGCGTCGGCGCCGCGATTGACGTCGAGCGGGCCCGTCCGGCGCGGCCGGTGCCGCCGGGTGTCGTTCGACCAGCTCGAAGGCACGGTCACCGATCGCCCTGGCTGACCCGGGGGAGTTCACCCTGCGGGCCTTTCCGGAGGAGCGCCGCCGCGCCCGCACTTCGCGCGAGCTTCCCGGGCTCACGGCGGAATCGCGTGCCGCGCCCGAGGCCGCCAGCCTCGCCATGCAGGACTTCCATCCCCTCACCGCGGAGTGGTTCCGGGGGCGGTTCGCCGCCGCGACGGCGCCGCAGCTCGAGGCGTGGCCGGCCATCCGGGCCGGCCGCGACGTACTGGTGTCGGCCCCCACCGGCTCCGGGAAGACCCTCGCCGCCTTCCTCATCTGTCTCGACCGGCTGGTGGCGGCGGGCCTCGCGGGGCGGCTCGACGATCGGGTCGAGGTCGTCTACGTCTCGCCGCTCAAGGCCCTCAGCAACGACATCGGGCGCAACCTCGAGGCCCCGCTGGCCGAGCTCGAGCAGCTCGCCTTCGAGCGGGGGCTGCCCGCCCCCGGCATCCGCACCGCGGTGCGCACCGGCGACACGCCGGCCTGGGAGCGCGAGCGGATGGTGCGCCGGCCGCCGCACATCCTCGTCACCACGCCGGAGTCGCTGTTCATCCTGCTGACGGCCGAGCGCAGCCGCGCCGCCCTGCGCCATGCCGAGACGGTCATCGTCGACGAGATCCACGCCCTCGCCGACGACAAGCGGGGATCCCATCTCGCGCTGACCCTCGCCCGCCTCGACGACCTGGTCCGGAAGGCGGGGAAGCCGCGGCCCCAGCGCGTCGGGCTGTCGGCCACGGTGCGCCCGATCGACGCGGTCGCGCGATTCCTGCAGGGGGCCGTTCGCGCCGGCGCCCCTGAAGTCCCGACCGCGACGCCCGTCTTCCCGGGCGATCCGGTGGGCGATGCGCGGGCGGGCCGGGACCCGGCCGCCACTTCCGTGACGGTCGTCGACAGCGGGCACCGGCGGCGGGTCGACCTCGCCGTCGAGGTGCCGCGCGACGAGCTGGGGGTGGTCGCCACCAACGAGATGTGGGGGGAGATCTACGACCGCATCGCCGAGCTGATCCTCGCCCACCGCACCACCCTCGTCTTCGTCAACACGCGGCGGCTGTGCGAGCGGGTGGCCCACCACCTGGAGGAGCGGCTGGGGGAGGAGGCGGTGCTCGCGCACCACGGCAGCCTCTCGCGCCGGATCCGCCAGGCGGCGGAGCGGCGGCTCAAGAGCGGCGAGCTGCGCGCCGTCGTCGCCACCGCGTCGCTGGAGCTCGGCATCGACGTGGGGACCGTCGATCTGGTCTGCCAGATCGGGTCGCCGCGGTCGATCGCGGTCGCCCTGCAGCGGGTCGGACGGTCCGGTCACCACGTCGACACCCCCGATGGCTCCCACGTCCCCCGCGGCCGGCTCTTCGCGACGACCCGCGACGAGCTGATCGAGTGCGCCGCCCTCGTCCATGCCATCCGGCAGGGGCGGCTCGACCACCTGGAGATTCCCGACTGGCCGCTCGACGTGCTGGCCCAGCAGCTCGTGGCCGCGTGCGCGTCCGAGGCGTGGTCCGTCGACGATCTGTTCGAGCTGGTGCGATCCGCGGCGCCCTACGCGGCGCTGCCCCGGCCCGGGTTCGAGGCGGTGGTTGACATGCTGTCCGACGGCATCGCCACGTCGCGGGGGCGCTCGGGGGCGTACCTCCACCGCGACCGGGTCAACGGCACCGTCCGCGGGCGGCGCGGCGCCCGGCTCGCCGCCATCACCGGGGGCGGCGCCATTCCCGACAACGCCAACTACCTGGTGGTCGCGGAGCCGGACCAGACGACGGTGGGCACCGTCGACGAGGACTTCGCGGTCGAGAGCCTCGCCGGCGACATCTTCCTGCTCGGGACCACGTCGTGGCGCATCCGCCGGGTCGAGTCGGGCCGCCTGCGGGTCGAGGACGCCCACGGCGCGGCCCCCTCGCTGCCGTTCTGGCGCGGGGAGGCCCCGGGGCGGACCCCCGAGCTGTCGGAGGAGGTCTCGCGCCTGCGCGAGCGGATCGCGGAGATGGCGGGGGCGGCACCGGCGGCGGGGAGCAACGGGCTGCGGGGCGACCCGGCGGCGCCGGCGGACTCGGTGCCGGGGGGCGGCCCGGCGGCCGGGAACGGTGGCGATGACAGGCGCCTGACCGGCCCTTCCGGTTTTCCGGGGCCGGCGTCGGCGGAGGCTCCGACCGGTGTCGGCGAGGACGGGGGCGTTGTCGGCGGTTCCGATATTCCGGGATCGGCGGCGGAGGGCGAGCCCGGAGGCGGCGAAGACGGGCGCCTGACCGGCCCTTCCGATGGTCCGGGACCGGCGCAGGCGGAGGGCGGGACCGGCGGCGGAGACGCCGGGGACGAGGGCCTGAGCCGGGCGGCGGCGTGGCTGATGGAGGCCTGCGGCCTCGACCGGGCGGGGGCCGAGCAGGCCGCGGCCTACGTGCGGGCCGGGGCCGCCGCCCTCGGCGCGGTGCCGGCGGAGCGCACGGTGGTGGCCGAGCGGTTCTTCGACGAGGGCGGCGGCATGCAGCTCGTCGTGCACGCCCCGTTCGGGGCCCGCATCAACCGGGCATGGGGGCTCGCCCTCCGCAAGCGGTTCTGCCGCTCGTTCAACTTCGAGCTGCAGGCGGCGGCCACCGACAACGGCGTCCTCATCTCGCTCGCCGAGCAGCACAGCTTTCCCCTCGAGGTCATCTTCCGCTTTCTCAACGTCGACACCGTCGGGGAGGTGCTGACCCAGGCGATGCTGCCGTCGCCGATGTTCGGCGCCCGGTGGCGCTGGAACGCGTCGCGGGCCCTCGCGGTGCTGCGGTTCGCGGGCGGGCGCAAGGTGCCGCCGCCGATCCAGCGCATGCGCTCCGACGACCTCCTCGCCTCGGTGTTCCCCGACCAGGTCGCCTGCCAGGAGAACCTCACCGGCGACATCCGCATTCCCGACCATCCCCTCGTCAACGAGACGGTGCGCGACTGCCTGCACGAGGCGATGGACCTCGACGGCCTGCGGGCGGTGCTCGCGGGCATCGAGTCGGGGGCCGTCCGGACGGTGGCCGTGGACACCGCCGAGCCCTCGCCCCTCTGTCACGAGATTCTCAACGCCAACCCCTACGCGTTCCTCGACGACGCGCCGCTCGAGGAGCGCCGGGCGCGCGCGGTGCAGTTGCGGCGCTCGCTGGGCAGCGACCCCGGCGGCATGGGGGCCCTCGACCCCGCCGCCATCGCCACCGTCGCCGACGAGTCGTGGCCGGTGGTGCGCGACCCCGACGAGCTGCACGACGCGCTGCTGACGCTGGTGGCGGTGCCGCCGGTCGCGGCGTGGTCGGTCTGGCTCGACGCCCTGGCCGCGTCGCGGCGGGCGGGGGTGCTGCGGGTCGGCGAGACCCGGCTGTGGGCGCCCACCGAGCGCCTCGGCCTCGTTCGCAGCCTGTATCCCGGCGCGGAGGTCGAGCCGCATCTCCCCGACGTCGGCCCGCCCGGTCCCGCGGACCGCGAGGCCGCGGCGGCGGAGCTGCTGCGGGGATGGCTCGAGTCCACGGGGCCGGTGACGGTGTCGGGGATGGCCGATCGGCTCGCGCTGCCCCCGGCCCTCGTCGAGGCCGGCCTGACGCGTCTCGAGGGCGAGGGACAGGTGCTGCGCGGGCGGTTCACCGCCGCGGCGACCGGAGACGGGGGCGGGACGGAGGTCGAATGGTGCAACCGGCGGGTCCTCGCGCGCATCCACCGCCTGACCATCGGCAGCCTCCGCCGCGAGATCGAGCCGGTCTCGACCGCCGACTTCGTCCGCTTCCTGCTGCGCTGGCAGCACCTCGCGCCGGGCACGAAGCTGCACGGCGCCGACGGCCTGCTCCAGGTCCTGAAGCAGCTCCAGGGCTGGGAGATCTCCGGCGCCGCCCTCGAGCGCGAGGTGATTGCCCGCCGCGTCGCGTCGTACGACCCCGAGCTGCTCGACCGGCTGTGCCTGTCGGGCGAGGTCATGTGGGGGCGCCTGTCGCCGCATCCGGCGTTCGAGTCGCCGGCCTCCATCCGGTCGGCCGCCGCCGACAACCGGCGGTCCCCGCCGCCCGGTGCGCAGCCCGGCCCCCCCGGCAGGCGCCGCCAACCGCCGGTCGTGCGGTCGGGGTCGTCCGGCGGTCCGTCCGCGCCACCCGGCGCGCAGCGCGGCACGGCTGGCGCGCGCCCGCCGCGCGTTCGGCCGACGCGGGTGGCGCCGGTCACCGTCTTCCTGCGCGCCGACGCCGACTGGCTGCTTGCCGCGGCCGGCCGCGGCGGCGCCGGCGCGGACGACGCGGCCCTGTCACACCCGGCGCGGGAGGTGCGCGCGGCCCTGTCGAGCCGCGGGGCCTCGTTCCTGCCCGAGCTGGTGCGCGCGACGGGCCGGCTGCCGAGCGAGGTCGAGGACGGACTGTGGGAGCTGGTCGCGGCGGGTCTCGTGAGCGCCGACGGCTACGACAACCTGAGGGCGCTCGTCGATCCCAAGCGCCGCCGCGGCGAGGGGCGGGGGCGGGCCGCGCGGCCGCGCCACGCCGCCGGCCGATGGGCGCTGCTCGATACCGGCGAACCGGTCGCGCCGGCCGGCGGGGCGGGTGCGCCGCCCGCGGTAGCGCCGCCCGCCGCGACGGCGTCTCGGGATGCCGACGACGAGGCGCGCCGCCGCCACGACGATCAGGTGGCCCGCTTCGCCCGCCAGCTCCTGGACCGCTGGGGCGTCGTCTGCCGCGACCTCGCGGCGCGCGAGACCCTGGCCCCGCCGTGGCGCGACCTGCTTCGGGCCCTGCGCCGGATGGAGGCGCGCGGCGAGATCCGGGGCGGGCGTTTCGTCGCGGGCGTCGTGGGCGAGCAGTTCGCGCGCCCCGACGCGGTCGAGCTGCTGCGCGTCGTGCGTCGCGAGGAAGCGCCGCCCGACCCGGTACGGGTGTCGGCCGCAGATCCCCTGAACCTCACCGGGGTCCTGCTGCCCGGCCCCCGGGTCAGCGCCCTGTCCGGCGGGACCGTCGAGCTGCTGCCCGGGGCGGACGCCGAGCCGGGCGAGTCTTCTCCCGGCAAGGTCGGCGCGGCGCGGACGGCATGATCCACGCGGCCTGCCCTGCGAATGACCTGCTCGGCCGTGGCATCCCGCCCCCGCGGAGGCTCCTCTCCACCGTTCGGTCAGGCGTCTGCGTCGCAGAACGGCGCGGACCCTTGAAGGGTTGGTTCGGCGCCAGGCGGAGTTGCGGGCGACGATTGGCGGGCGAGGCCGCGACCGTCGTCGTCACTGCCATTCTCGCACTGCGCCGCCCCGACCGTCCGGCGTTCGCCCGAGTCGCCCGGCGGAGGCATGGCCATGGTCCGCCATACAAAATTCCGCAACTCTATGGCCTACCATACTTTACGGAGTCTTCCCTCCCTGTGCTTCCCATACGGTACCCCGTAAACTAAACCGGACTCGGTCGCACCAGATAGGGACTGCCCGCGGACCGATCTAGATCGGGCTTCGGTTCGCGACTGCCGGCTCCCTTGGCCTACCGCATCCCCGTCAGGGTTCCAGATGCGTCGCGTGCCACTCCCGCCCCCTGCGTCGTGCTCTCGCTCGGGGTCTGCCGGCTCACCGAGTCGCCCATTCCCGTGCCCGCGCTTGCGCCTCGGAGATCTGTTCACGCGTCATGCTGGAAGCGACATTCTCGCGCGCCCTGCGGGCAACCTCGTCGCCGGTCGCCGCGAGAAGGTTGAACCACATATGCGCGGACACGTAGTCCTGCGGCACGCCCCAACCACTCTGGTACATGAGCCCGAGGACGTACTGCGCCGCGGCGTTGCCCTGCTCGGCGGCCAAGCGGAACCACCCGGCGGCTTCCGCGTGGTCCTGCGGAACGCCCCGACCGTCGAAGTACATAAGCCCGAGTGCCGTCTGCGCTGGGGCGTTGCCCTGCTCGGCGGCCAAACGGTGCCACCGAACGGCCTCCGCTTGGTCCTGCGGAACGCCCCGACCGTCGGCGTACATGGACCCGAGTTGGTGCTGGGCTACAGCGACTCCCCGCGTCGCGGCTTGACTGTACCAAGTGGCGGCATGGGCGTCATCTTGCGGCACGCCCCGACCATTCTCGTACATGAATCCGAGGACGAATTGCGCCGGGGCGTTGCCCTGTTCGGCGGCCAAGCGGTACCACCGAACGGCTTCCGCGTCGTCCTGCGACACGCCCCGACCGTTGGCGTGCATAAACCCGAGGTTGTACTGCGCGCCGGAGAGCCCCTGCTCGGCGGCCAAGCGGTACCATCGAACGGCTTCCGCGTCGTCCTGCGACACGCCCCGACCGTTGGCGTACATGAACCCGAGGTTGTAGTGGGCCTCAGCGTCTCCTTGCGTCGCGGCCCGGTGGTACCACGTCACGGCCACTTGGTAGTCTTGGGGCACCCCACCCCAGCCGTTGGCGTACGCGTCGCCGAGCGCGACTTGAGCAGTAGCGTATCCCTGCGTCGCAGCTAGGCGCCACCACGTCACGGCCTCAGCTTCGTCATGAGGCACACCTTGGCCGAGGGCGTATGCGTCGCCGAGCGCGAATTGGGCCTCAGCGACTCCCCGCTCGGCTTGGCGGCGAAGTTCACCGATCGACTCCGAATCAAGCTCGTCGTCCTGCCCGAGCACGCCAGAAGGAGCGACGAGTACCAGCGCCAGTACAAAAACGGCAATCAAGGGTTGTTTCCTTTGCATCAGCTTCATTGGGGCACTCCCGTGGTCGCGACGCGATCACTCCGGCAATCCCCCTTTGCCGGTAGAACCAAGTGCCGGCGAGGCTGAGGAGGTCGACCACGACGGGACTGAGTACGTGTGACAAATTACGCATCCTCTCGTTCGAGGCCTCCGCGGATCGCAAGTATTCGGTCAATCCCATCGGCTTCCCGACGGACCTCTTCGATCTTCGAACGCAGGATGTTCCCGTGCTCTGTCATATGCCAAAACGGCCAATCATCATTCGCGATCAGACGCATGATGTTGAGCACGTCGTCAATTGCCTGCATGGTACCAGACAGTCCGATGCTCCAACCTTTTGGACTAAAATGAGAGAATTCGTTCCGAAGTTCGTGCAGCCATTTGAACGATGCTTTTTGCTGTTCGGTGACCGAGATCACCCCACCACATCCATCTTCGATCCGAGCGGCCGAACGATGTAGCCGCTTGAACAGTTCGTTAGCGTCGGCGAGGCGCGCCGGAGGGGGATCACCGGCGTCTTCGTCACCCTCCTGAATACTCTTGTTGTTCCATTCACGCCATTCTGTGGCACCGCGTTCTTGTAGCGCGCCAAGTTGTTCCGTTCCAGACAGGTGACAGACCATGGCACCCTGCAAGGCGCTATGAAGGGACAAGACGACCCATTTCCAAGCCCGTTCTGATCGACGCGCTTGAGCTAAGCTGAAGGCACACTGTTCCAAAGATCCCAAAATGTCCTGACACTCATCGGCACATACGAACGTGTTCATTGGCTCCCTCACCCAGCCGACGCGTTCCATTCGACGCCTCAGCCGTGATCGCTTTGTCGAGGCGGCCGTAGGCCCGCCCGATCTCCTCGTGCCGGCACATTTGGCGTTCGCTCTCGGAGGAAACTCATCCGACAACAAGACAGCGTACCACACGTCGGGTTGGCGGGCTTTCCGGTCGCCGAAACAGCAGGAGTGGGGCTTCACGCCTCGGTGCGTTTCGATCCTGTCTGGCGGGCCGGGGTCTGTCGCTGACGATGACGCCGTCGCTGGGTTCGACCGTTTTTCGACGCGGGCGGGCGAGCAGTTGGCGGACGACATCGGCTACGGGATCGCGGGACCGAGTGGCGGGGGCACGGGCGCACCGTCCGCCGGGTGGCGTCGTCGGCGATGGGGCTACCGGGGGCTGCGCTGCGGGTGACGCTGTACGTTGGATCGGCGCGTTGACGTGCGGGTCGAGGGCGCGCGGCAGGGCGGCCTCGGCAGCCGGCCGAGAGGCGTTGCAGTCGGTGTACGTGCGTGGCAGCGTGACGTGCTGACGCGCGTCGGAGCGGCTGGCACGAAGCGGCTGCGCCAGCGGGGGCGGATCTCCTTCCAGAAGGGAAGGTTCGAGGGGGAGCGACCCGACCCGGCGGGTGTGACGCACGAACGAGCGGCCCGGAAAGGGGCTGGCTCCCGACTTGGTAGTCGGGAGCCAGCTTACCCAATGTCCGACATTGTGGTGGCGAGGGGAAGCTGCGCGTCCCCTTCGATCCCTTGGCTGCCGGCCGCGCCTGACCGGCGCTCCCGGTGGTGGATCGGCTCGCTGCCGACCACCTGGAACAACGCCGCCAGCCGCCGCCATGCCGCCGCGGCGTGTTCGCCGTCCGCCGCGCCGCCGCGTCAAAGAGCCGGGGCGAGCCGGCTCGCCCGGCGCTCGCGGTCGAGGTAGGCGCCCCAGTCGTTCATGAGCCGTCGCCGGCGTTCGAACAGGTCCGAGCGGGCGTAGGCCGCCTCGACCGGATTCTGGATCATGTGCGCCAGCGCCTCGATGACCTCGCGCGGGTGGTCGGTCTCCTTGGCCGCCCAGTCCCGGAAGCTGGACCTGAAGCCGTGCGGAACGGCGGCGGTGCCGCAGCGTGGCTGGACAGCCGGCAGGTAGCGCAATGCCCGCACCGTCGCCAGCACCGCGGCGACCTCCCGGTACGGCGACGCCTGCCGGTGCTGCACGATGTTGCGCTGTGGGCGGAGGACCGGCCGCACCGGGTCGGCTTCCTCAGGTTCATGGCGATCGCCCACTCCGGCACGGTGTGGACGCGCTGCTTGACGCTCTTGGCGCGGACGGGCTGCGTGTGCCAGATGGGGCCGAGGATCGCCAGCACGTCGGCGCTCGTGACCTCCGAGACCGGTCGGTGCCCGATGCGCGGGAAGGCGTAGCGGCAGAGGGCCGTTATCCACGAGTACGGCCCGGCGCTCCGCCGCCCGCGGCTGCGGGATGCGAAGGGAGTCCCGGCGCGGTAATCTACGCGCCCGGATATCATCGGCGTGTCGAAGTACCCGCGCCCGCGAATGGCGGGCGATTCCCGGAACCGCGAAGGAGTCCTGAACGATGTCGACGAGAACCCGCGCAACGCACCTGTTCGTCGTGGCGGCGCTCTGCCTTTCGGGCCTGGCGTTCGGTGGGTCGGTCACGACCGCCGCCGCCCAGCAGGCCGATGTCCCTGCCCTGCCCGCTCCCGACCTGTACGCCGGGTCCCCCTATCTCCGCGAGCTGCGGAACTCGCTGGTGTACGGGGAGGTCTGGGAGCGCCCGTACCTGTCCAAGCGCGACCGCAGCCTCATCACCATCGCCGTTCTCCAGGCCCTGGCCCGGGAGGAGCTGGCCATTCACATCCCGCGGGGCCTCGACAATGGGCTGACGCCCGAGGAGATCTCCGAGATCATCCTGCACGTGACGTTCTACGCGGGCTGGCCGACCGGCGTGCAGGCCTCGCTGACCGCGGCCGAGGCGTTCGAGGCGCGGGGCTTGACCCTCGGCGACCTGCCGCGGGCGCCGGCGCTCGAGGCCGAGGTCACCACCCCGGGCGGGCTCAGCGACGCCTACGCGGCGGTGCCGCGGCTGGGGGCGCTACGGAACAGCCTCCTCTACGGGGACATCTGGGAGCGTCCGCTGCTCTCGAAGCGCGACCGCAGCCTCATCACCGTGGCCGTCAACCAGGCCCTCTACGTCACCAACGAGCTGCGACTGCACATCGACCGGGCCCTCGACCAGAACGGCGTCGAGCCGCAGGAGCTCTCCGAGGTGGTCCTGCACGTCACCTTCTACGCGGGCTGGCCGGCCGCCGTGAACGCGGGCCGGTTGCTCACCGCCGCCTTCGAGGCGCGCGGGGTGGCCCTGGACGAGCTGCGCTAGCATCGTCCGGCACCCTGCGTGAAGCCGTGATAGCGCTCAGGGCAACGGCACGCACAGGAGGTCTTCGCCCACCGTGACCGGCCCCCCGTAGGCAGCGCGCAGATGGGCGAGGCTGTCCGCGAGGACCTGCGGCGACGAGGTGGAGACGTGGGAGGCGACCACCCGGCCGACGCCGGCGTCCGCGGCCAGCGCTCCCCAGACGCTCGGCCGGGCATGCAGCTCGGCCGAGCGTCCGGTCGACGTCTCGGCGCCGCCGAGGTGCACCACCAGCACGTCCACGTCGCGCACGAGCTCAACGAAGGCGGCGTCCGAACCGTTCTGGTCGCTGCTGAACCCCACGCTGACGGCCCCCACGTCCACCCGGTACCCCACGGTGGGGACATCGGCGTGCGGCACCCCGATGCCGCGTACCCGGACGTCTCCGTCGCGCCAGACCTCGGCCGGCGCGCCGGCCGCGACGTCCACCGTGACCGCATCCAGGTCGAGGCGGCCGGCGAGCACCCGGAAGATCCCGCCCGGCCCGAAGAGCCCGTCCAGCCAGTCGTCCAGCGACGGGAACGCGCTGCTCCCGGATGGGCCGGCGACCCGCAACCCGGCGCCGCCGGGCCACAGCAGCGCCGGCACCTCGGCGGAATGGTCGGGATGGAAGTGACTGAGCGCCAGCAGCCCCAAGTCTTCGAGGTCGGCGCCGGACGCATGGAAGCGCTGCTTGATGCCGCCGCCGGCGTCGACGAGGATGCGGCTGACCCCGTCGACCCAGACGAGGTAGCCGGCCGAGGCCCGTCCCGAGGACGCGCCCGGCCCCCCCGAGCCCAGGATCTGGAGCTGCACGCCGGTCTCTCCGCAGGCCGCCAGCGCCGGCCTGGCCGCCAGGAGAAGACCGAGGGCCGCGACCACCACCGAGCGGAATACGTTGCGTGTCACCATCGGAAACCTCGGAGGCCTGTTGCGCACCCGGACGTTGTGGCGCTCACCGTTCGGACACCGCCGGTTCTCGCGAAGTTGACGGAACTCCGTTCGCCGCGTGCCAGGCGCGCGAAACCGCCGCAGACGGGCCACGCCCGGATGCAGTCGGCGCCTTTCGATGTCCAGACCATCCTCACGCCACCGTCAGCTCGACGAGCCGGTGGGCCGGGTCGGTCCGGTCGAGGCCGCGGCAGGCCGCGATGATCTCCTCGAACCGCGCCGCGGGGATGGGGAGCCCCGGCACGACGTCGCGAATGCGCCGCGCCTCCTCCTCGAAGTCCCAGATGAACTCGCGGCCCGTGGCCTGCCGGGTGTAGCTGCGCCCGTCGTTCGTGAAGACGGTGATGCGCGGGCCGAAGAGGGTCATCTCGTGGGACGGGATGATCGTGACCCGCCGCATGAGGTCGAGCACCTCCGGCGGGTCCGGCGCCCCCGCCAGCAGGGGGAAGCCGCGCCGCACGACCCCGTAGGCCGCGTAGTACCGCGTGCTGCCCACGGCGGCCTCGCCGAGGTCCTCCCGCCGGGTGGGGAAGGCGGGGCTGGGGTACTGGGTCTCCAGCCAGTTCACCACCGCCTCGACCCGGTCGACGTCCGCGTAGGTGATGCCGTGCTCCTCGCAGAGCTGCGCGGTGACGTCGACGTGGGCGATGTTGTAGCCGGCCGTCGAGTAGATGCGGTAGAGGGTCTCCAGGAACAGCCACTCCTCGCCGAGCCCGGCGGTCAGCGCGTCCAGGCTGGCGCGCGTGTCTCCGACGAAGCTGTAGGTCAGGTCGCCCCGGTTGTTGCCGGCGTAGGCGTGGTAGAAGCCGGCGTCGCCCTCCAGGGCGGCCTCGCCCGCCTCGCGGCCCTGCCGCGCCAGCGCCACCGCGAGCATGGCGTTGCGCGCGGCGGCGCTCTCCCGGAGGCCGCGGGCCTCGAGATTGCAGCCGGCGAGGTTGGCGCAGAGGCCGATCGCGTTCGTCGTCTGGTCCTCGGAGAGGCGCATGATCTTCGCGGCGGCGACGGCGGCCCCGAAGATGCCGAAGACCGGCCCGGCGTGGAAGCCGCGCGCCATCATCGTCGGGATGAACTCGGCGGCCATCCGCTCCATCACCTCGTAGCCGGCCACGAGGCCGGTGACGAAGTCGCGCCCGGAGGCGTCCTCGGCCTGTGCCGCCGCGAACGCGCAGGGGACGATGCACGTGCCGGGGTGCAGGAGCATGCGGAACGTGTCCCACTTGCCGCCGGCCAGGATCAGCTCGGCGTTGGCGAAGACCGCGCCCGCCTTCGTGGCCCTCGCGCCGTCCACCATGACGGTGACGCCGGCCGGCGCACCGCCCTCTTCCCGGGTGACGAGCTCGACGGCCTGCCGGCCCGCGGGCAGTTGCGAGCCGAGGAGGGCCGACGAGAGGGCCTGGAGCGTGAGTCCCCTGGCGCGGTCGACCACCTCCGGGGGCAGGTCCTCGTAGCGCAGGCCGGCGACCCACCGCGCGAACTGCCGGCTGAGCGAGACGGCCGGGTCGGTTCGTGAAGCGCCGCCGGGCTGCATCGCCCTCGCGGCCGGGGTGAACGGCGTCGCGGCCCCCGCTCCGATCACGCCGGCCGCGAACGCGCTCTGCAACAGGCTCCGCCGAGTCAGTCCAGCTCTCATGGTGACGGTTCTCCAAAAGCCCACCGTGATCGAAGAGGCGGCCGCGTCGGAACCCGTAACGACCCCGCGTGGCGGGATGCCATCCCCGCCCGAATGCAGCGGGACCATCGCCACGGGCGCCCACGTTGCGCCGAGTCGGTCCGGCTCTTCCGGTGGCAGGGACGCTACCACCGGCGGGATCCCGCAATCAAGCGCTTGCAGACTTTCCCGCGATTTGTCGGGTCGGGCATGTAGACTACGGGCATTCCGACCGAACAGGGGGTGGCGAGATGATCTCTGCAAGCTGTTTCCTCGGGCGTCCGGCGGCAACCGCGGCGGCGCTGGTCGTTGTCGTCAGTCTCGTCGACGGGGCCGCACTCGCCGCCGGGCAGCCCGCTCGGGACGGCATCCACACCGCGAGTCAGGCCGAGAACGGCCGCGCCGTCTACACGCGGAGCTGCGCCATCTGTCACCGCACCGACCTGCGGGGCAACTTCGAGTCCCCGCCGCTGGCCGGCCCCAACTTCCTGAGCTTCTGGGGAGACCTCACGCCTCAGGAACTCGTCGAGCGCATCCGGACCACGATGCCCCCCGACCGGCCGGGCCGCCTCGGGGACGAGACCTATCTCGACATCGTCGCGTACCTGCTCGAGGCCAACGGCGCGCCGGCCGGGGACCAGGCCCTGACGGCGGCCACCGCCGTTCCCATCGGCGACGTGGCGACAGGCGAGACGACCCCCGCGCCGGCGATAACCGCGGCGGCCCAGGGCCGGGCGCGGCGGCCCGACACGCGCACCGCGGCGGCCGCCGTGCCGGGCGGCGTGACGGTCGCCGGCGAGGTGGAGAGCTACACGCCGGTCACCGACGAGATGTTGCGCGATCCCGATCCGGGCGACTGGCTGATGGTACGGCGGAACTACCAGGCCTGGAGCCACAGCCCCCTCGACGCGATCACCCGCGACAACGTCGGGGAGCTCGAGCTGCAGTGGATGTGGGCCATGAACGAGGGCGGAAGGAACGCGCCCTCGCCGATCGCGCACGACGGCGTGCTCTACTTCGCCGGCTTCGGCCCGGTGGTGCAGGCGCTCGACGCCCGCACCGGCGACCTGATCTGGGAGCACGAGGTGGGCGTCGAGGCGGGCCAGCTCGCCAGCTCGAGCCGCAATCTCGCCATCTACGAGGACAAGCTCTTCCTGGCCACCGCCGACGCACGGCTGCTCGCGCTCGACGCGCGCACCGGCGCCGAGGTCTGGACGACCCGCATCGCCGACGACGCCGAGGGCTTCCGCAACACCAGCGGGCCGGTCATCGCCGGCGGCACGATCGTGCAGGGGCTCGGCGGCTGCGGGCAGTTCACCCGCGAGGGTTGCTTCATCAGCGGCTACGACGCCGCGACCGGCGAGCGGCGCTGGCGGTTCAACACCGTGGCCCGCGCGGACGAGCCCGGCGGCAACACCTGGGCGAACCTGCCCGACTACCTGCGCGGGGGCGGCGAGACGTGGATCACGGGGAGCTATGACCCCGCGCTCGACCTCGTCTACTTCGGCGTCGCGCAGGCCAAGCCGTGGGTCGCGGTCAGCCGGGGCATGACGGTGCACGACCCGGCGCTCTACACCAGCTCGACCGTCGCCCTCCGGCCGGGGGACGGCGACCTCGCCTGGCACTTCCAGCACGTCCCCGGCGAGAGCCTCGATCTCGATGAGGTCTTCGAGCGGGTGCTCGTCGACCTGGAGGACCGTCGCGTCGTCTTCAGCGCCGGCAAGCACGGCATCCTCTGGAAGCTGGACCGCGAGACCGGCGAGTTCCTCGGCCACAAGGAGACCGTCTTCCAGAACGTCTTCGACCACATCGACCCCGAGACCGGCGCCGTCACCTACCGCCAGGACATCGTCGACGCGCAGTTCGAGCAGCTCGTCCCGGCGTGCCCCAGCACCGCCGGCGGCAAGAACTGGCACCCCATGAGCTACCACCCCGATTCGGGGCTCCTCATCCTCCCGCTCTCCCAGACCTGCATGGAGCTGTCGGCCCGCGAGGTCGCCCTCGAGCCCGGCTCGGGCGGCGTGGGGATGAGCGCGCGTCCCTTCTTCGAGATGCCCGACACCGAGGGCCGGCTCGGCAAGCTCGCGGCGTTCGACGCCGAGACCCTGGAGGAGGTCTGGAGCGTCGAGCAGCGGGCCCCGTTCCTGACCGGCGTCCTGTCGACGGCCGGGGACATCGCCTTCGCCGGCGACCTCGACCGGCGGTTCCGGGCGTTCGACGTGCGGACCGGCGAGGAGCTGTGGCGGGCCCGGCTCGGCACGTCGGTGCAGGGCTTCCCGATCTCGTTCGCGGTCGACGGCCGGCAGTACGTCGCGGTGTCGACCGGCCTCGGCGGCGGCAGCCCGCGGGCGGCCCCGCGGGCGCTGGCGCCGGACATCCACCACCCGCAGACCGGCAACGCGCTCTACGTGTTCGCGCTGCCTTAACGCTAGCCCTGGTCCGGGCCGGTCCGCATCTGTCCAATCATGCGGATTTCAAAGCGGAATAAGGGAAATTTACCCTCTCCCGGGTCCAGACCGGTCCGGGACGATCCACCCGAATCCGGGTCTTGACTGTGGGCGTACCGTGGGTGTAGTATTTCGGCCAAGGGAGGCTGGTTCCATGGAAAGACTGACAGCCAAGCGGGCCGAGACGCTACTGAAGCCGGGCCGGTATCAGGCGGGCGACACGGTGTACCTGGTCGTGGCCAAGGGCCGGACGGGCCGGGTCAACAAGCGGTGGGTTCAACGGCTCCACGTCCAGGGGAAGCGGCGCGACATCAGCATCGGGACCTACCCGGCCGTCACGCTGTCCGAGGCTCGGGAGCGGGCGCACGACAACCGCCTGACGGCGAAGCGCGGCGGCGACCCGTCCGGGCGTGCGTCGACCGTGCCGACGTTCGCGGACCTGTCCGCCAAGGTCGATCAGGGGGGCCAGTGGTGCGGCAGTACCCGAGAGACGCGGCGGCGGACCCTGGCGCGGTACGCGGCGCGTCTGATGGGGCGACCCGTCGACCAGATCGACCGGGCGGCCGTGCTCTCGGTGCTCGGGCCGGTCTACCGCGACAAGCCCGCGACCGGCAAGCTCTTGCGCGGTTGGGTCCGGGGCGTGCTCGCGGCGGCGCAAGCTCTCGGGCACGTCGACGTGAACGCGGCGGGCGAAGTGATCGACGCGGCATTGCCGAAGACCCCGAAGACCCGAGCGCATCGGCGGGCGTTGCCGTACGCGGACGTTCCCGCGGCGCTGGCGGCGGTCGAGGCGTGCGGGTCCGGTCCGGCCGTCAAGGCGGTGATTCGCTTCACGGCGCTGACGGCGGTACGGTCCGGCGAGGCTCGCGGGGCGACGTGGGGCGAGGTCGACCTTGCGGCGCGGGAGTGGCGCGTACCGGCGTCGCGGATGAAGGCCGGGGCGGAACATCGGGTGCCGTTGTCGGATGCGGCTGTGGGCGTGCTGGAAGGCATGAAGGCGCATTCTGGCGGCGCGGCCGACTCGCTGATCTTCCCTGGCGTGGGCGGGCGGCGGCTCAACGGCACCACCTTGATCTACGCGCTGCGGAAAGCGACGGGGACGGATGCGGACGTTCACGGCTTCCGCTCGAGTTTCCGCACGTGGGCGGCGGAGCGGTCCGGGGCGACGAGGGACGTGGCGGAGATGGCCCTTGCCCACGTGGTCGGCGGAGCTGTGGAGCGCAGTTACGCGCGCAGCGATCTGTTCGACCAGCGGCGCGGGCTGATGGACCGATGGGCCGCGTTCGTGACCGGCTCTGTGCCTACCCGTTAACAGGCTCCCCCGGTTCGGCGAACGCCCAGTGTCGGAGGTCAGCAGTTCCGACGTGCTCGGCGTGCTCGCCCCCATCTGGCACGACAAGCCGGAGACCGCCCGCCGGGTGCGCAGCGGATCGACACCGTGACGCAGTGGGCGGTGGCCACGGAGTACCGGGCCGACAACCCGTGCGACCGGGTCGCCGCGACCCTGGGGCGCCAAGGAGATGTCGTCCGGCACATGCGGACCCTGCCTCATGCCGAGGTCGCGTCGGCCAAGGCCACCGCGCGGGCATCGCGGGCCACCGCTGCGGGCAAGCTGGCGTTCGAGTTCCCGGTGCTGACGGCGGCGCGCTCCGCCGAGGTGCGACTGGCACGGTGGGAGAAGATCGGTCTCCAGGCCGATGTCTAGACCGTCCCAAACTGAGCGCATGAAGGCGAACCGCGAGCACCGGCTGTCGCTGTCGCCGCCGGCCGGGAGCCTCCTCGAGACGGCACCGACGTTGCGCAACTGGAGCGACCTCGTGTTCCCGAGCCCCCGCGCCAACCTCTCTCCGACCTGACCTTGTTGAAGCTGCTCAAAGAGCAGTGCATCCAGGCCGCGCGGCACGGCTTCCGGTCGAGCGTTCGGGACTGGGCGTCCGAGGAGACGAACCACCCGCGGGGGTCGTCGAGGCCGCGCTCGCGCATCGGGTCAAGGACAAGGTCGAGGCTGCGTACGCGCGGTCGACCCCTTCGAGCGTCGCCGCTGGCTAATGGCCCATTGGGCTGCGCATCTCCATGGAGTACCATCTGCCTAGAGCCGCGGAGCCTCTTCGGCGCACTTCCCGCTGTCGATCTCGAGGTGTTCTGACCCACTTTGGCGGGCGGCTGGTTGACGCACGCCGGCAGTGCTGACGGAGCGACAGAGGTCGACCGATACATGAACTCCGAACACGATTCACGGCAGGCGGCGGATGTGCTCGCCAATCCGGTGATCCTGCAGGGTGCCTGGATGCGGGTGGATTCCTGGTACCGAAAGGGCGACTTGGCGCCGCAGCCGGAACTATCCCGCTGGCGGCTGTACCCTGAAGGGATGCTTCGCGACCTCGCAGAGGAGCTCCGGGCCGCGACCTGGTCGCCGGAGCAATGGCGTCAGGTACCCTACCCGAAAAAGGGCGCCCGGCTGAGGCACTACGTGATGCCGACCGTACGCGACCAAGTGGCGTTCATGGCGCACATGGTCGCGCTGGGACCGATTCTCGATGTGCAGGTTACCAATTTCGCATTCGGGAATCGGTGGTACCGGCCAATCGCCTGGGATCGTCGGGCAGAACCGCCACGATGGCGGCACCGTCGATATCCGATGCTCACGGACAAGATCTTCCTTTCATACGCTCGCTCCCACGGATTATTTCGGCGCGTGGCGCATTGGACCGTCGCCCGCATGACGGACGCGACCCTCCCAGCGACAGATGATTCCGGCCGCGTACAACTACCCGCGGACTACGAGGAGTCAGAGCTGCCGCCGTGGACGCGCGAGGATTGGTGGCGCGGTACACCCGACGCGCCGCGCGCGTTCTGGGCCGCCCTGGATGTCGAACTGGCGTATCCATCCGTACGGCTCAATCGGCTGGCCATGGCGATGGAACAGGCGTTGCGGCGCCCGGCAGACGTTGGTTCGCTGTTTGACGGCTGCCCGCAGACGGTACTCGAAGCGCTTGCCCTCCCCGGTGTTCGAGCGGACATTGGGCGCCGGCTGACGACAGCCCTGGGTGAGATCACCCTGGATCCCGCTGGAATCCCGCCCCAGTCTTGGGGACCGCCACGGGGCCACCCACTCCCACAGGTATCCGCGCACGATGGGATACCTACCGGGCTCGCTATCTCCGGGATATTGCTTAATGTCGTCTTCTTGGAACCGGATCGAATAATCCAGAACTACCTGGAACGAAACACAGAGGACAAACGTGGAGCGATCGTCAGGTTCGCCGACGACATGTACGTGATGTCCCGATCGCCGGATGGCCTTTGGTCTCTCGTCGAGACCGTTCACGGAGCACTGTCGGGAGCCGAGGTGGCTTCGCTTGCGACTCCCAACAGGGGTTCCAATATCTGCATAAACTTCAAGAAAATCAGGCCGGATGCGGTGCAGGAAGTGATTCGCATCTACCTCGTGGAGAACGGTTGGATCGAGTGCGTGGACCAGACATGCAAACAGCCGTTGCCGCCGTCTCCTACTAGCGAGCGCGCACCTGAGTCGATATTGAACTGGTGGCTGGCAAAGTTGACCCGCAAGGAGTTCGTGTCCCATCGCGAGTCGTTGGTGCGCACGGCGATCCAACGAGGAGACGTCGGTCCGTTCGTCACGGGCTTGGTGGAACGCCTGAGCGATATAGGGACAGACACTCTGCGCCAGCGGTTCGGCGATGGCGCACGGGACCACTTGGCGCGACTCCACGAACTGGCGCGCTTCGACATCGCAGACGAACAAGTGCGACCCGACACGCGTCGCGCGTTTTCTGTCAACCGGCTTGTTCGGGCCTGGCTGCCGAAGTCCCTCGATGTGGGCGAAGAGCACCGGGAGCTGCGCCGGATTCGCGACACAGTCAGCTTCGTATTGGACCGAACACCCTGGAAATTCACGATCTGGCGGGCCGTAGTTCGTGCTGCTGCGCGGCGCGTGCTCGGCGAGGCGAAGCACAGTTCGCAAGAGGCGTCAGAGTGGCTGGGCAATCAGCTCCGTCGGATCGCATGCGTAACTGACCATACAGATTCCGCGGCGTGGCTGAACGCGTGGCCGGAGGTGGACGCTGATGACGGCCACGCCAACGAACGGACTGAGCGTTGGAGCGCACTCTATCTGTCGTTTCTCCGAGCGGCGTTTTGGCACGCGCTGGCGCAAGCGATACGCGACTTGGAAAGGCATGCCGCACGAATGGCACACGAGGAGCGGGATGCCTGGATACCTCCACCTGTTCTGTGGACTACGAGAGCCGTGGCTGACCTGGGCCACGCGCAGGTAGCGACATCTTTGGGCCGAATCGATCAATGGGTGGATGTGCTGTATCCGTCGCAAAGCGGCACGAATATGGAGGCATGGCCATGGGAACTTGATGAGTTCGTCGGAGCGATCTTGGCGATGCACTCGACAGCCGACCTCGCGGATGCATGGCGGCGCACTGCCGGCCCCGAGGCGATACTCATGGTACCGGCGACCGCGCTACTTGAGGGTATGCCGAAGGCGACGCAGATCCTGGCCAGATTCGGAAGGTTGCGTCGAACGGGATCGAGGCGCAATAGAAGGCTGGACTATTGGGCGCTGGCGAACGTGCAACTGGGTCATTGGAATCAAGAGTTGGGCGGTGTGCTGTTCCCGACGTCAGGCCGGCCACGTATAGCGCGAGCCGAAAGCGATGCCCGGGGCGCGGTGGCGGCCGGGTTGGCCCTCGGCTGCTTCGGATGGGTGGGGCCGGCGCTCGCACGTCGCGCGCTTCCTCCGATAGGCGGGGATACAGACCCGGCGCTTGGGCGGGATGCGTTTCTCCTGCGCGACTACGCGCGCGCGCGACGTCTCATCGTGGGCCACGACCCGAGGCCGGCGGGTGTAGTGACGGTACACAGGCTCTTGTGGGGCACGCCGGTGGGGACCGCGCTGAACGACTGGCCGATGGCCCCGTGGGAGATGCCGGCTGTTGGTTTGCCGAGCCGTGTAGGGGCTGCGTTGTTCAGGGTCGTCCGGGCGGCGGATATGCCCGGGGGGTGGGTCCCAAGTCAGGGGCCGCTGAACTGGTTAATCGATGGTACGGAAGGGGCCCTGGCGGCCGGTCGCCGCGATCAGTTTTTTCCAGAGGAGGAAACGGCACATGCCGAGCACCCGCTACAGATAGAAAGGGCGATGGCATGGGAAGTGCTGCCGCATGAGGCGTTTTATCTACCGTTTGCCTCCGCGAGTGGGCGCGCAGTGCACGTGGATAGCTACGTGCTGTACTGCGATGTTCTTCTCCTGCTGACGGTACTGGATGGTGGTGAGCGGATTCTAGACGGTTTGGCCCGGACGGGTGTCAGGGGTACGCCATTCGCAGATCGGTGGTCATGGCGGGCGCGGATACACTTGCCTGTTGACGCATGGGAGGCGATTGAAGAGGCGCTGCGCTGGAGCGCGGCGCCAGAGTCGGATGTGACCGAATGGGGAAGGCGGCTGGTGGAGTCGCTGGCCGGGTGGTCGCGCGACGTTATTTCGACTGAGGACTTCCGGCCCGAGCGCATTGATGTCGGTTTGCCTGTGGGTCGAGATTGGGAAATTGTGAGGACGATTCGGCCACCGGGTGATTTGGGCGGGCCCGAGCTGCCGCCAGAATTGGGGGTTGGCGGTGCTGGAATTGCTAATGAGCTGGTGGTGCGGGTCGGGCAGGTGGCGGCGTGGCCGGCTAGGCGGGAGGTTGTGGATCAGTTTCCGCGGGTTTTGACTACTACGGCGAACGAAATGATAGAGGAGGTATGCAACGCCTTTCTTGCGCCGACGCAGGGCGTTGGGGATTCGGGTCCGGGTGTGGTGGTGCTTCCGGAACTGGCAATTCCGCAACAGGAGGTGGGGAGCCTCCGGGATTTGGTTCGGAGTGAAGGCAAAGCGGCGGTTGCGGGGCTTTACTGGCGGGCGTTGAGGCCTGCGTTCCGCCCCCCGAGGATATTCACTGCGAGGCGGAGGTTTTTCGTGAACGAGGTGGAGTTGATTGTGCCGGTTGGAGAGGACCGTGGTCCGCCGACTGTGCGCTGGTTTCGCATTCAAAAGCCGGTGGCGGCGCACATGGAGGACGGTTTGGCGCTGGCGCTGTCGGCGGGGGCGTCGCAGACGCGGTGGCGCATGCTGCGGGGCCGACGCTGGTATCGATTCGTGCACCCGAGGTGGGGGGACTTCAGCGTGGCGATCTGCGCGGATCTGATTGACGCGGCGCCGTGGAGGGCGCTACGAGGCGAGTTGCTACACCTGCTGATGGTGGCGTTCAACAAGGACGTGGAGCTATTCGATTCGCTAACCTGGGTGCGAGCGTACGAGAACTATGTGAACGTCGCGTCAGTTAATCACGGACGGTACGGTGGGTCGTTTTTGTGGACGCCGCGGCGTACCCATGGGCGCGAGTTGGCGAGGCTGCGGGGAAGAGGATTGGTATTGACAGCGGACGTCCGGTTGCCAGTCAGGGAACTGCTGGAGGCCCAGAGGGGGGGTGTGGCCAGAGCGGTCGCGCAGGCGGCGGGGCACTGGGGTGGCGAGAGCTTGGCGGCCACGCGGTTTAAGGCGCCACCTCCGGGATTCCGGCGCGACGGGTGAGGGCGGTCTCCTGGGGACACAAGGGGTGTTCTGTGGGAACTTGTTCAGCGTGTCGGACTCTGACGGTGGGCGATCGGCTCGGAGCTAGGAGCGGCCGGGGGCACTCGCTCAGCGGTCGACGAGAGGACGGGCGCACGTTGGGGGGATGTTGCTGGCGGTGACAAGTGGCCGTCGTGGGCATCCAAGGACCGTGGATCTCGGCGTGGTGCTGCGGATAGGGGGTAGGGATCCGGTTGGGGTGGGCGCCCAAGGTGGCGGGTAGCCGCGGCTGACGGAGGACCCCTGGCGGCAGGGGATGTCTGGCCAGTAGGCTTGCGGTGAGGCGCGGGAGATGCGGCGATGGCGGACGGAAGAGGGAGCGATGCCAAGACGCACTGTGCTTGCTGCTGGTTTCGATGGACGCGAAGGTGGACATGGGGGTGGCGGGATGTTGGACCCTGAGGACTTCGGCGAATCTGGGTTCGGTACGGTGATGGGGGCAGCGCGCGCGGTAATCACGGAGCGTGTGCGGCGAGGGGTCGCCACACCCGCGGAGCGGCTGGCGGCGGCGGCACTCGCGGAGATGCCGAACGAGGACGATCCGGCGGCGGTACGAGCGTGGGCTCCGTCGGCGGCGTTCCGGAATGCGGTTCACTCGGTAGTGCGCGCCACGCTGGTGCAGTACGCGGATATCGTCGAGGCGCTTGCCGACGAAGCAGATCGAGAGGACGGAGAGGACGGAGAGACGGTGCAGTGACCACCACCGGACGGTTTGATGCGTACTTGGGACGAAGTGGAACATCGATTCCGGATGAAGTGGAACGGCGGCTCCGGGGGTTGTGAACTCTCGTCGGTAGCGTGACTGCGGGTACGCATCGCTTTCCGAGAGGAGGGCGAGGCGATGCCGTCACGGAGGCTGCTGAGGGGGATTCGCGAGGTACTACGGTTGGGTTCCGTCACCGTCATGTCAGGCGACATGCTATGCGGAGTTCCGGACTATGCAGAGTTGGCCCGGGGGACCGCGTGGACGGAGCCGATCGCGTGGAGCGGTACTCCGCATAGTCAGAGGGCTTCCAGGAAGTCGAGGAGCCGATCGCCGGCCGTGAAGCGGAGCGGTTGGGGTGCGGGATCGTCGACGCACCGGAGCGCCGCCTCCTTCATGGCGAGGTCGGCTTCGACGTACTGGTGGGTGGTGGCGGTGTGCTCATGGCCGAGCCAGAGGGCGATGACGGTGATGTCGACTCCGGACTGAAGCAGATGCATCGCGGTCGTGTGGCGCAGTGTGTGGGGCGAGATGCGCCGCGTCGTGAGCGATGGGTGACGCTCCGAGGCCTTTCGGCAGGCGCCGCGCAGTTGATGTTCGACCCCGGAGCGCGACAGGGGCTTGCCCGCGCGATTGGGAAACACGGGGGCGTCGGGGTTTCCATTGATTCGGGGAAGCCACCTCCGCAGTTGCGCTGCGGTGCTCTTCCAGAGCGGGATGACCCGCTCCTTGCGTCCCTTGCCGTGCAGAAGCAGCGAGGACGCTCGGTCGAGAAGCACGTCGGCAACGTGCAGACGGGTGATCTCGGAGACCCGGGCGCCGGTGTTGTAGAGCACGGCGAAGAGGACGGCGTCGCGCTGTCCGCTCCAGGTGGACCGGTCGGGTGCGTCGATGATCGCGGTGATCTCGTCGCGGGACAGGTAGCCGAGGACGGACCGGTCGAAGCGCTTGACGGGAATCGCGAGGACGCGTTGCGCGACGGGCAGCAGGGATGGCTCGCGCAGCGAGGCGTAGCGCATGAAGGACCGTATGGCGGTGAGCCGGAGGTTGCGGGTGCGCGCAGAATTGCCGCGTTCGGTTTCGAGATGGTCGAGGAAGCCGAGGACCACGGGCGCGTCGAGATCCGAGAGGGTCAGCGCCGAGGGGGTGCGTCCGGTGCGCTCTGCGGCGTACCCGAGGAACAACGTGAAGGTGTCGCGGTAGCTGGCGATTGTGTGCGTGCTGGCGCCCCGTTGCGCGATGAGGCGCCGGTGGAAGAACTCTTGCAGGAGTGCGGGGAACGCCCGCTCGACGGAGGTCATGACGGGCGCTCCGACGCTCGGTGGGCGAAGCGTTCGAAACGCTGCCCGGTGCTGGCGAGCAACTCGGGAACGGCGGTGCAGTACCAGTAGGTGTGGGCGACCCCGGTGTGGCCGAGGTAGGTTGCGAGAGCCAGGACTTTGCGATCTACATCTGCACCTTCCTGGTGCCAGCGCAGCAGCCGGCGAACGACGAAGGTGTGGCGCAGGTCGTGGATGCGCGGTTGTCGCGCACGCCCTTCCGCAGTCCAGTCGAGACACCGCCTGATCCCGCGGAACGTCGCCTCCACCACGGCGCGCGTGAGCCGGGGTGAGTGCTCGGTGCGGAAGAAGTACGCGGACCGGGGTGCAGCAAGACACGCGTCACGGCGGTCGGCGTAGCGACGCAGTGCCCGGGTCGTAGTCGGATGGAGCGGGACGAGTCGGGACTTGCGGAACTTGGTCTCGCTGATGGTCAGGATGCCGTTGACGAGGTCGGCGTCGTCGGTCGTCAGACGGCGGGCCTCGGACAGCCGCAGGCCGGTCGACGCCAGCAGGGCGAAGAACGCGACATAGGTGGCGGGTCGCAACCCGCCTCGGGGCAGCAAGCAGCGTGCCTGCTGCAGGAGCGCGGCGACCTCCGCCTCGGTGTAGATGTGGGGCGTCGAGCGGCGCCTGGAGTCGCGTCCCAGGAGCCCGACCGGCGGCACTTCGGTGGCCGGATCGACGAGTGCGCGGTACCGGGTGAACTGCCGCACGATCGTCAGTCGACGTGCAGCCTGCGCCGGATTGGTCGAGCGTGAGGATAGTGCCCACTGGACTGCGAGCTCGATTGTCACGGGCCCGCTGTGTCCGATCCGCTCTGCATGGCTGGCGAAGTCCCGCAGGAACCACTCATCCGTTTCGAGGCCGAAACCCAGTCCGCGGCGCGCGGTGAGGTACTCGTCGACCAGGTGATGGAAGCTTGGAGGTGTCATCGGAGCACCTCCGGCCAGGGAAGCGCGACCTCACGCAACCGCGGCAGGTCGAGCTTGGCGTAGACCGTCGTGGTGTCGAGGCTGCGATGGCCGAGCACGTCAGCGACCTCCTTGAGGCTGGCCCCCTCTCGCACCATGCGGCTGGCTACCGTGTGCCGGAAGACGTTGGCGCCGGCGTGCGGCGCGTCGACTCCTGCCCGGCGAACCGCGCGTGTCGCGACACGCGAGACGGCAGGGCTCGAGAGCGGCTTGCCGCGACGATCTCCCAGGTGCTCGACGAACACCCGGCGTTCGTCGGTCGCCGGACGCTCCCCGCTCAGATAGCCGACCAGCGCCTGTCCCACCACGCGGGGCAGTGGCAGCACGGCGCCTCGACGGTTCTTTCGGGTGCGTATCTGCAGGGTGCCGCCGCGCCAGTCGATGTCGTCCAGACAAAGGCCGGCCACCTCGCCGGGCCGCAGCCCCAAGGTCGCCAGGCACTGCACGATTGCCTGGTCGCGTTGTCCGTACGGGGTGGACGGGTCGAACGACGCGAGCACTTGCTCGAGCTGCTGCTCGGTCAGGGAACGAGGGAGCGTCGCAAGCCGCCAATGGGCAACGGTCGGGAGAGCCGCTTCGAGTGCGTCGTTGCAGAATCCCTCGACGCGCAGGAACCGGAAGAACGACCGCAACGATGACCGCGCGGTCTGCATCGACGCGGGGGAGAACCGGTGCCGCAACGACGTGATGAACACCACCACGGCGGCCGGCGTCAGGCGGCTGGGGTCGATCGGGTCCGCGCCAAGAGCGGCCCGGACGAGCGTCCGGGCGAACCAAGCGCGGTAGCGTAACGTCTGAGGGCGCAAACCGCGCGTACGTCGTTGGTGGTGCGTGTACGCGTCGACGAGGCGGTCGACGGTCCACGAGCCGTGAACGGTCATGGAATGCTCCTTTCCGGCCAATCAGGCCGGACAGAGCATCCCAACTATGCGGAGTACCCCCAACCGGTCAGCTCACGTAACCCTCGTTTTGACAGGTACTTGAGAGCAAGCCCTCAACCGACTCCGCATAGTCCGGAACTCCGCATAGCATACCCTATGCAGAGCTCTGCATAGGGTATGGAAAACTGACCCCCCAGCGACACTGAAAACTGACCCCCCAGTCCGAGGGAGGAGTCAGCAGATGAAGGGATGCGAGGATGTCGGCCCGTGGGCAGGGAGGCCACGGGCACAGATGAGGAAGTCAGACGAGGTGGAGGCGATGCTGCACCTGCGGGCGCTCGGTTGGGGGCTGAGGCGCATCGCCCGGGAGTTCGGGTGCAGCAAGAACACGGTGAGACGCTACGTCGCGGCCGACGGCTGGATGACGTACAGCCGACGGCCCGGCGGCGGCAAGCTCGAGGATCAGGAGACGTGGCTGAAGGAGCGCTTCTTCCAGCACGGCGGCAATGCCGAGGTGGTGCGCCAGGACCTGGTGCGGGAGCAGGGGATCGACGTGAGCCTGCGCACGGTCGAGCGGGCGGTGGCGCCGTTCCGGCGGCTGCTGACGGCCGAGGCGAAGGCGACGGTGCGGTTCGAGACTCCGCCCGGGCGTCAGCTGCAGGTTGACTTCGGCCAGCGGCAGGTGCCGATTGCCGGGGAGCGGGTGCGCGTGTTCCTGTTCGTGGCGACGCTGGGCTACTCGCGGCGCTGCCACGTGGCGACGTTCAGACACGAGCGGCAGTCGTCGTGGTTCCGCGGCCTGGAGGGCGCGTTCCATCACTTCGGCGGCGTGACGAGGGAGGTGCTGCTCGACAACCCGCGGCCGCTGGTGGTCGAGCACGACATGTCGACTCGGGAGGTCGAGTTCAACCACCGGTTCCTGGCGTTCGCGGCCCACTGGGGGTTCCGTCCGCGCGCGTGTGCGCCGTACCGGGCCCGGACGAAGGGGAAGGACGAGCGCGGAGTCGGCTACGTCAAAGCAAGCGCCATCGCCGGACATCGCTTCGAGAGCTGGGCGGGGATGGACGCGCATCTGGGGTGGTGGCAGCGGGAGATTGCCGACCGGCGACGCCACGGCACCACCGGCGAAGTCCCTCTCGAGCGCTTTGCCCGGGAAGCGGAGCGCCTTCGCCCCTGCGGGGGCCGGCCGCCGTTCGGCCAGTTGCGTGATCTGAGCCGGACGGTCCATGCCGACTGCGCGGTGGTGGTCGACACCAACGCCTACTCGGTACCGTGGCGGCTGATCGGCGAGCGGGTGCGGGTGTTGGTCAGCGGCGGCCGGGTGCGCGTTCACCACGGCCCGAGGGTTGTCGCCGAGCACGCCGAGCACGAGGGACGCCACGCTCGGGTCACCGACCGGGCGCACCTGGTCGGCGTCGTCGGCGGCCCGCGTCCGGCCGAGACCGCGGCGGTCCGGCCGAAGCCGGAGCTGCTGCGTCCGCTCGACGAGTACGCGGCCGTCGCCGGGGGGCGTTTCTGATGGCCGTGGACCATGAGACGCTTCTCGGCTGGTTGACGCGGCTGCAGCTGACCGCGATCCGGGACCAGCTCGACAACCTGCTCGACGAGGCGGCGGAGAAGAAGCTGACGTTGCGGGAGGCGCTGGCGATGTTCGTCGAGCGGGAAGTTTCCCGCAAGGACGAGCGGCGCATCGAGATGGCGCTGAAGATCGCGCGCTTCCCGATGGTGCGCGAGCTCGCCGACTTCGACTTCAAGGCGCAGCCGAGCGTCGACCGGCGCCAGGTGCGGGAGCTGGCGACGTCGCGGTGGGTGGCGCACGGCGACGCGCTCCTGGTGCTCGGCCCGCCGGGGGTCGGGAAGACGCATCTCGCGGTCGCGCTCGGGCGCGAGGCGATCCGGCAGAGCTACTCGACCCTGTTCACGACGGCCCAGGCGCTGATGGCGGCGCTGGTCAAGGCGCACAGCGAGGGGCGGCTGGAGGACCGCCTGGCCTTCTACGCCAAGCCGAAGTTATTGATCTGCGACGAAATGGGATACCTCCCTTTCGAGGCGCATGCCGCGCACCTGTTCTTCCAGCTCGTCTCGAGGCGCTACGAGCGCGGGAGCATCCTGATCACGTCGAACCGCTCGGTCGGGGAATGGGGCGAGGTGTTCGGCGACGCCGTGGTCGCCACCGCGATCCTCGACCGGCTGCTGCACCACAGCCACGTGCTGACGATTACCGGGGAGAGCTACCGGCTGCGGGAGAAGCGGCGGGCGGGCGCGCTGAAGATCGCAGCCCCGAAGCCGGCCGCGTCGGCGATCCGTCCGCAGGTGTCGTCATGATCACGCGACCGACACCGCGGCGGGCAACGCGGGAGGCCCACGCCCACGCGCCGCTGCCGCGCCACGCCGCCCTTCGGCCGGCGTGGCGGTTGTCAGGCGGGCCGGCCCGCCGGAACGCGCCGCCGGTCGCGGACGCCGGGCCGATCCGGGTGCCGAGCGGCCTTCTCGCTGTTCCGTTACGTAACGGTGATGGAGCGGTCTTGTGGCGTTGACGAACGCGGAGCGGCAGGCGCGTTACCGGGAGCGGCGGCAGGCCGGCGAGTCCCGGCTCCGGTACCGCCGGCCGACGGACCGGCGGTCGCGGCCGCAGCAGTGGGACGACGCGGTGCAGACGCTCCTGGCGCTGCAGGACCAGTACCGGGCGTGGCGGGACGCGTTGCCGGAATCGCTCGTCGGGTCGGCGACCGCGGCGTTGCTCGAGGAGGTCTGCGATCTGGATCTGTCGGTGCTGGAGGCTGTCGAGCTGCCCAGGGGCTTCGGGCGTGATGGCTAGACCACGCAAGCCCGTCGGGAGGTCGCAACGGAGTAGCTGCGGGACGGGGGGCGTGTCAACGCGCTGCGCGCGTCCTCCGCGATGCTACGGCCCTGTCGGGTGACACGCCCCCCGCCCCGCGGCTCAGATGGCAGTTATGGGCCTTGCGGCCCGGCCTGGACGGGGCGTCCCGGCCGTCCACGACGACTCCCGGGACGCAGCGGAGGGCCAGGATTCAGGAGGGTGCGGCAGACCGGAGCCGCCGCCCGGGGTTGCAGTCGGCATCGACCACGCAATCGTCGTTATGAAGCTACATACGCCGTTTCTTCGGGGGTCAGTTTTCGGTGTCGCCAAGGGGTCAGTTTTGAGTGTCGCTTGACACCGTCAAGTTGGAGACGGTCGCGCAGTCCGCGGAGCCGGGCATGCACGACGGGCCCTTCAGCCGCCTTCCCGTGGTGCCCTTCGGGCAGCGCTACTCGGACCCGGCACGTCCTGCGCACGATCGCGACCGACGCGCCGCGATATGTTCTGGGGCCGTTGTTCGAGCTCCCCCTGGTCGTGTCGTCAACAGGGGTGGGAGGGTGGGCCGAAAAGGCTTCCCGCCCGCGGGGGCGGAGCAAGTCCGCTGACGGTCGTTTGACGGTGCAGGTGAGCCATCGGATCGTACGGGCAGTGTTGGCAAGTCGGCTCGCGCGTTGCTACGGTCCGCGGCCTGGCCCGCGGGCGTTGACTCTCCAGGCGATGCGCGAGCGGCACCGTCGGCAGATTGAGCGTTGGCGTACTCCCAAGTGGCGCTTCCGTTTCGAGACCGCCACGAGAGCGCCGTGGAACGACATCTGCGACACGCTCCTGCACGAGGTCGCACAGCGATCGTCGGTGCCGGCCACGGAGACGACGCCGGTGGCGCAGGGCTGCCCGGCGGACCGGCCGCACGGCGAAGCGCTGCAGCGCCGTCCCGACAGCCTGAAGCGGTCGATGGGGGAACGTGGTCGAAAGCGTGTCGGCAAGCGGCCGGTTGGCGTGGTTCGCGTGGCGGCGGGGTGCTTGCTCCGGGCGCAAACGGGCGGTCAGTGCGCGGAGGTTGTGGTGGGCCGGTACTCGACGTTGAGGCGGTGTATCTCGGCCTCGTCGTCGAGGTCGTGGTGAGGCACGTTCGGGTCGTGGGGCGGCGGCGTGATCACGAGGAGCCCGAAAGACGTCCCGGCGGGAGGCGGGGTCGTCCGGCTGTCGATGTGATGGGACAGTGCGAGCCGGGCGGCGGTGTCGACGTTCGGTGCGTCGACCTGGAAGGTGGGCAGGTGGTCGAGGGCGACCGCGGCTTCACGCGGGCGGGTCTCGGTTTCGAGGATGACTCTGTAGGTGGTCGGCATGCTGGCTGTCCCGCGGGCCGCTGGTGACCAGCCGCGGCGGACACGCGCGCGACCCCGACATCGTACACGGCGTCGGCCCGGGTCCGGTGATCATGTCGTTCCAGGCGCTCACGCGTCTGCCGTAGTCCTCGTCCGGGGACACTTCGGCGATGGAACGCGAAGCTCGGCCAGGGCCTCGGGAGCAGTTGTCCACGTCACCTCGTCATCGGCCTCCCTCCTCGAAGCTGCGGACGTAGCGCGAGACGGTCCACGCCGCGATGCCGAGGGCCTTGCCGATCTTCTTGAAGCTGAGGCCCTGGTCGCGGAGCTCGAAGATGCGCGCGACGGTGTCGACCGAGAGCGGCGGGCGCAGATAGCCGCGTCCGCTCGACACCCGGCCCGGGCGTCTCAGCGTCGCCCGGTCCGCCGGCAACGGCGCCGTGCGCGGGTCGTCGACGTCCGGGGCGTACTTCCCGAGGTTCTTCCAGTCGAGAAGCGTGCGCTGCGGCCCCTCGGGCATGAGCTCCTCGGGGTCCTGGTCGAGGGCGCCGTCGCTGCCCTGCCAGACCACCTCGGCCTCGGCGACCGCGCCGGTGGCGGCTTCCCGCACCGAGACCAGCTGGGGCTCGGGCTCGCCGTAGACGACCGAGACGCCGGTGACGTGACCGGCGCCGGTCCGCCAGCTGACGTCGGCCAGCGTGGACTGGACATCGGGCCTGGCGAGCGCGGCGGCGAGGGCCGACCCCTGCAGCCGCAGCTTCGACTCGACGGTCAACGCCCGCATCGTGCAGCCGGCGTTGTCGATGGAGCGGACGACGACCTTGGCGCCGACCCGGTGAACGGTTCGTTCGGACATGGTTCTCCTCTCTTCGGGGATGTGCGGCGGACGGGACCAACCCGCCGGCCGCGCCGAGTGCCGGACGGTGTTCCTACGGGGGGGCGAGATGGGTGGGGATCGACGGGCCGACGGCGGTTCCCGCGGGCTGGTGGCGGGGCGCGCGCAGGGTCGGCACGGAGCGGGACGGGTCCGCGTGGGCCGTGGTCACGAGGCGTTCTGACGGATAACGGCGAGGCTTGCGCCCGCGGCGACCGCGGTGGAGTGGGCTGTGGAGAGATGCGGACGGCGCAGAAGGCGACGGTGATGCGGTGGTCGTGGGCGGTCGTCAGGATGGTCGCGCCAGCGGTGTCGTCCGCGGCGTGCCGACGTACGGGCGTCGACGCCGCACCACGCCGCCCTTCGGCCGGCGTGATCGGGCAACGGTTGGCAGGGCGTCGCGGTTCCCGGTGAAGGACGTCATGCGCGGCCGCCTTTCCGGGCGAGGGCGCGCCGCCACCGTCGCCGGGCCGCCCGCGACCGGGGCTTCGCCGGGGCGCTCCGCCGCCCGGTCTCCTGGCCGGCGAGCCACCGCGTGATCGCTTGCGCGCTCGCGTGGCCGGGCCGCCTTTCGACCACGCGCCGCAACGCCGCCGCAGGGCTCGTCGCCGCAGCCGCCCGCAGCTCGGTGATCACCAGCTCCGCGTTGGCGGGGTCGTGCTCGATCCACCCGTCGTAGATGACGGCCCCGTTCGGCGCCACCCGGTAGACGCGCCACCCGCGGGCGTCGGGGATGTCGGTCCTCGCGATCACGGGCGCGCCGATGGGCACGACCGGCGCGGTGTCCCGCGTAGCGCGGAGCGGGTTCCCGTACGCGCTGTCCGAGGGCCTGTCGGTGCCTTCGCTCACCGCGAGCCGCCGTGTCCGGACGGCGCCGAGCTTCAGCCTGGGCCTGGGCTCGTCGGCGCCGCCGTCCTCGCTCTCGAGGCTGCCGTGGATGGGGCGCCCACGGGCCTCCTGCCCGAAGTCGGCACCCAGCAGCAGCTCGGCGCGCGCCGGCGCCTGCAGCGGGTCGAGGCGCACCTCGTCCATTCGCGTTCTCCTTTCCCTGGGGAGGTTCGTGGCGGCCCCTTGCCGGTCGGGGTCTTCGTCCCTGCCCCGCACAGCGGGGCAGAAAAAAAGCGCGCATAGCGCGCGCGAAATTTTCCCGCCCCGGCCGCCTGTCTTCGACAGCGGCCGGGTGGACCGGGGGCGAGGGTCAAGGGGTCGGGGTCACATGAGGGGGCGATCGTACCTCCGACCCCCCCCCACCTGTGCCGCCTGACGCGCCGTATTCCGGGAGGTCGGGATGGCGCCCCGCCGGCGCTCGTTCGCCCTCTGCCTTCTCGAACGACTCGCCCACGAGGGCGTGGGCTGTCGGGTCAGAAGCTCGGTTCATGGCCCCGGTCCCGCCGCGGCGGGTGCCCGGGCGGCGACGTTGCCTGCGCCGGCCTGGACGACGTGTCCCCGCTCGGGATCCGAACCGGACGGTTCCCCTCGGCGGGACGCTCGACCTCGCCATCGCTCCGGAGTGGCGCCCTCGAAGGCGGCGAGGGCGCGTCGTGCCGCCGCACGGTCTCGACCGGCGATGTTCCGGCGGGCCCCGAGGGCGGCCGCGGCCTCGGCATGACCCGCTCGAGCTCGGCGGCCATTGCCGTCCTGACAACGCCGAACAGCTCGCCACGAGCGACCTCGACTTCTTGCCGGCTCGGCGGGCCGGGACGCTCTCGTTCCGGCTTTCGGGTCATCCAGCGCCGCCGACGCGGCAGGGCGCTCCACTCGTCGAGAGCCTGGCGATGGCGTTCGTCGGCCGCCGCGCGCTTCTCAACCAGGCAGCGGTGTCTCAATCCGCCAGCCTCGGTCGAGCGACCGACCGAGGGCGCCGTCTCCCAGTTGATCTGCTCGAGGACCGCCCGCTGTGACGCCAGCGTCCCCGGCCGAGTGCCGATCGACGCCGCGGCAGCGATGAGGGTGTCCGTGGCTAGGGTGGTGTTCCCCCACTGCCGGGCGGCCGTGCTGGCCGCGGTGATCAACTGGCCGGCCAAGTCCCGCTCCGCCGGCTCCCACTCCGCCGACTCCCGCTCGGCTGCGACGGCCCGTGTCGGTTCGGCATCGCCGCCCGCAGAACGATCCTGATGGTGCGCCGGCTTCGACGGGCGAAGCCTGCCCAGCATCTTCTGAACTCGCTCCCGCAGCCACGCGAACAGCCGCTTCACCAGGCCGCGTGACGCCGGCGGCTCGGGCCGCTCGGCCGCGAGCGCCCGGGCGCGGGCGCGATCCGAGAGCGTCTGCGATACGCTCCCGGCCTGCCGGGCGGTCTCGGTGGACCGGTTGAACCCGGCGCCCGCGTCCCGCCACGCCGCGCTGGCGGCGTCGGGAAACGTCCGTTCCGCCTCGAGGACCAGCCGATGCCGCCACGGCGGCGGCTCGTCGGCGTCACGGCCGCGCTCGGCGACATCGAGCGCGCTGTCGATGTCGCTCGGGCGAGTCCCCGTCCGCCGCCACGACGGATGCTGCGCGTCGAGGGCCGCGAAGAACGCCTCGCCTCCCCCGGGGGCGTCGAACAGCCGCTCCAGGCGAGAGACGCGCTGCCCGGTGGCCGCCCGCCGCTGGCGCTGCGCGGCCTCGGCCTGACGCCGCTCTTCCCGATCTCGCTCGGCCGTCGCGAGGGCGTCGTCGAGATCCACCGTCCCGAACCGCCCGCCGCGCCTGCCGAGCTCCCGACGGAACCGGGCGTCGGCCGCCTCGTCCGACAGCACGTCGCGAAGCCGGCCGAGACGCGTGTCGTCCGACTCGGCGGCGTCGAGGGCCGCATCGATGTTCCCGCCCGTCGTCGCGTCGTTGCCGTCCACGTTCCACTTCGGATCGAGGTCGGCCAGGTTTGCGAGGTACAGCTCCACGCCCCCGGGCAGGCGGACGAGAGCCGTTCGCCGGGCTTTCCTCTCCTCTTCGCGCTTCGCCCACTGCGCCTCGGCCCGGGCCCGCTCCGCTTCGCGGCGTGCGGTCGCTTCGCGCCGGGCCGCCGCTTCGGCTCGCCGCTGCTCCGCCTCCAGCGCCGCGATCTCCGCGTCGAGCACCTCGAGCCTCCGCCTCCCCTCGGCCGCTTCCGCCGCGTCCCGCGCGTGCGCCGACCGGACCTCCCGGGCCGAAGCCGACGCCTCCTCGTACGCGACAACCCGGTCCGGCTTCTCGTCCGGCGACCGGTCCTCCCAGCGGTGCTTCGCCGCCGGCCCGATGTGCTCCGACGGCGGGTTCAGCAGAAGACGTTCCTCCTCCGCCGCGTCGCCAGCCTCGCGCGCCCGCGCCAGTTGCGTGGCGTGGCTCTCCGACGTCACCCGGTCCGACACGCCGGCCCGGTCGAACGCCACGTTCATCTCCGCCGCCCACGCTTCACGCGTCTCCTCCAACCAGGCCCGCGGCTTCGTCCGCTCGCTCTTCTTCGCACCGCCCGCCGCCGGGTCGCCCCCCTTCGGAGCCGCGCGCCGGAACCACTGCTCCGCCGCCCGCTCCACCCCGTCGTTCACCCGCTCCGAGAACACCAGGTGAAGGTGCGGGTTGTCCGGCTTGCCCGCCACCTTCGACAGCCCCGCGTGCAGAACGAGCGTGTACGGCAACTCGCCCGCCGTCACCCGCGCCGCGAAGGTCCGCGCCAGATCGAGCCGCCCCGCGAAGTCGAGCGAGTTGGGCAGCGCCGCCGTCAGCGAGCGGAAAAGGCGCCCGTTGCTCCGCTCGTGGCAGTCGGCCGCCGCCCAGTACAGCCGCGCGTCCGCCGACGCGAAGGACGGCATGCAGCCCGACTCGAGGTGCACCACCTCGTCCTGGAAAGCCGCCTCGTACTTGCCGGCGCGGCTGATGTAGTCGTACTTCGCCGCCGCCGACTGGCCGGTGCCGCGGCTGCCCGTCTTCACGTTGACGTGGCAATACATGCGCGCGTGCCTTTACGCCTCAGGCGTCTCGTCGCACGTCGGTTTCGCACAGCGAAACCGGTAAGTGCGCCCTTCGGGTTTCGGGGGTTTTTCAGTTGGCGCTGTGGATCCCCGGGTAGTGGTGTCCGGTTTTGTACGTATTTGTCCATATTTCTGACCGCCTGGATTCATGATATATGCTTGACCAATGCAGACGTCAAGACGTACGGCTCAGATCGCGAAGATCAAGAAGCGGCGGCAGGAGTTGGCGGCCAAGACGAGGGACGCCGACAAGCGACTCGCGGATCAGCTGCGTCAACTTCAGACGCACGAGATGAAGGCGGAACGCAAGCGGGAGACCCGGCGCAAGATCATCATCGGGGCCATCGTTCGGGCGGCACAGACATCGCAGACCGACATCAGCCTCGACTGGCTCGAGGAGCAGATTCAGGCCCTGACGCGGCCCGACGACCGTGCCCTCTTCGGACTCGACGGAGAGCCGTCCGCCGACGCCACCGAGGCAGGTGAGGCCGAGCCGGCGGCCTCACGGTCGGCCCCAATCACGCCCCGGCAGAGGAAGTTGTTGGCCAACCTCGTCGAGGAGCATCCCGAACTCGCGCGGGAGTTCGGCGTCGACCCCGACGAGCCCGAGCTCGAGAAGCTCGGCAAGGCGAAGGCAACCTCCCTGATCGGCGCGATGCTCGACCGCGTCAACGCGCAGGCGCCGCCCGATGAACGATGAGGACTCGGGCGGCCGGTCGCCGGACGGTCACCGAACCGGCGCCGGGTGGCCGCTGTTCGTGAGGGGGCGTCAGTGTCGAGCCGGTGGTGGGAAGTGAGCGGAAGGGCAGGTCGTCGAGGACGACGGAATCGGCCGGCGGGGACACCGCCGCCGGGCTCCGTCACGCGAGGGCAGGCTTCGTCACCGCCCCCTCCTCGTACCCGCGCCCGTCGGTGGGCCGGTCAACTTTTCGTCACGTGCGCCGGACTCGTCGAGAGACGCGTCCGAGCGCCGGGACAGCAACTGCGCCAACTGCTTCACGCTCTCGACCTGCTGCAGGAGATCCTGCATGTCGGAGCGCTGGACCGAACCCTGCTCGAGCCAGCCCGTGATCCGCCGGTTGAAGGAGGAGGCCGTCTCTTCGAGATGCTCCGCCACCGCAGCCTGGAGCTCCGGTTCCTCGTCGAACAGCGCCCGCCACAAGCCGGTGAGCCGGCCAGGGTGCCAGTCGGGAAGCCGGAACACCGGGTCCGACGAATCGAGCCAACCGCGGTACACGGCCAGGATGACACCGCGGTCGTCGACGTCCTTGCGTTCCCAACGCTCCGTGACCAGGTCCTGGTGGCCGTTCGGCTTGGGCGTGTCCCAGGCGGCCACCTCGTAGGTGGTCGCCGTCAGCCTGAGCAGCCACCGCAGCCCTTCGCGCCCCTTCCGGTCCCGGAGCCAGATCCGCTGACCGGGTTCGAGCTTCGCGCACGGAGAGACGAGGCAGAAATCCGCCGACCCGATGCCGGTCGGGACCATCGAGTAGCCGTAGTAGCTCACGTAGAACGCCTGCGGGTCGTCCAGATCCACCGGCGCCGGCCTCGTCTGATCCTGCTGTTCGCTCTCCATCAGGAAGACCTCCGGCGACGGCTGCGACAGCACCCGCACCGGCAGTTGGACGCTCGAGTCGAAGCGCGTCAGCGGGCGGGACGGTTCTCCGCCGTCGGCCTCGACCTGAACATCCCGCGGCGGACCGATGTAGAGCTCCAGGCCGAGGGCGCGGCAGATCTGCTCGACGCGGTTCAGGCGGGGGACGTGCCCGTTCAAGACCGAGCGGATCGCGTCCTGCGGCAGGCCGCTGTTGACCGCGGCCCGGTACTGGGATTGTCCTCTTTCGGCGAGCCGCCGCCGGACCGCCTCCGCGAAATCGATGGTCGCCACGTTGAAAGTATACCGCCTCCCAACGCGAACGGCGCTTGACTGGACTCGTGATCACGATCCATCATTTTCGGTATATATACGAATTGCCGGGCAGCCGCGTCGGGATCGCGCGGCGAGGTCGATCTCTCCATTTTCGCCTCGGCGCCTGGCCGGGCAGCGTGCCGTGACGAATGGGAGGTACTGGTGATGGCGCAGCTCTTGACGGTCAGGCAAGTGGCCGGTCAGCTAGGCGTCTCGCGGTCGACCGTGTACAAGATGCTGGAGGATCGGGTGTTCCCGGCCGCACCGATTCGACTCCCCAATGGCGACCCTCGCTGGCCGCAGGAGGTCGTCGATGAATGGGTCGATACCCGCAGATGCGACGGAGAGCGCTTACCGCCAAGCCGACAGTCGTTCGGCGGTCGCGGCGGCTGCCTCGGTCGCGGACGCGAATCGTGACGCAGCCGACTCCGACATCGGCCTCTGGTGAGCGGCTTCCCCCCTCGTCTCGGTGCAGGAGGCGCGGGAGCGCCAAGCGTCCGTCCCAACTCGTCCGGCGTACGGCATCCGGCCACGCTCGCTGGGTTGAACAGGAAGTGCTCGACTTCATCGCCAGCCGTCCCCGTGCCGGCTCTGACCGGCCGGCTTCGCAGCTGGGATGATCCGCGATCTGCTCGACCGGCAGCACAGGGAACCGGCGATGTCGAAGGGCGAGGGACGCTCGCGGGCCGTGCTGGCTGTCCTCCACCTTGAACCCCTTGCCGCCGGCCGCGCCCGGCGGGTGCTACCGGGCTGTCGTTCGGCTCGGTGCCGACTGCGTGACATTTCCGATGCCGTCGTGGTCGGACAACGACCACGAGCCCGCGGTCGTTGACAGCCTTCCCCGCAGGGAAGAATGCACCCTGAGCGACCCCGGCCGGTTCGGGCGTGAGACGCGCTGCCCCCGTTCGTGTGGGGGCAGGGAGTCTTACGGCCCGGGCCGGGGTCGCTCAGGGTACTTCAACCGGTTCGGGGGCTAGCCCCCGGGCGATCCGAGTTTCGCTCCAAGCTACTGTGATGATTGGACTTGACGTCTCTCGTTCCCTAGCGACTCAGGGTCCGGGGTACGGCGTACGTCGACCCTCGGGCGTTTCCGGCCTGGGGGCAGGAACTCAGGCTCTCCGGGGGCAGGAACTCAGGCGCGTTTCCGGTGGCCGCCAAGCGTCGCCTGAGATGCTCTCCGCTGGTCGCGCAAGGACTGTCGGCTGGAGGTCGGCGGCGTGCTCGCCGGGGCAGTTCGGCAGGGGGGCGTTACTCAGGCACGCGGAGGGTGCGCGTCGCTTGCCGCCACGTTTGGGGTCGCGGCCGGGAGGGAGGTTGTCGGGACAGTGCTGCGGGCGGTGTCGCTTGCCGGCGCGGCTCCAGCAATCCTCGGGACTGTCGGGGCTCACTGCTCCGGCGTTGCGTGAGCGCGGGCGGGACATCGCGCTGCTCGCCGCGCACTGCTGGAAGGACATCGTAGCGGCGGGCAGCCGCACGACTGGCGCGGGAGACGATGGCCGCCCCTGGCGGCGCACCGGTGGTCCGGCGATGTGCGGGAGTTGCAGGACGTGCTCGCTGACAACACCGTCACCGGACCCCGCTACGGTGCGGTCGGCCCCGGGCGCGCTGCCGGCGGTGTTGCGGAAACGGTCGGCACCGAGCGACAGCCGACGCTCGCCGAGGTCCGCAAGGACCTCGAACGGGCGATGGTTCGGGACGTCCTCGGGCATCGAAACGTCGCCCGCACCACCGGCAAGATGGGCGTCACGCGGCCCCGCGAAGCTGATGACCCGGCCCCGGATCGACCGGTTCAGTCCGGGCTGTGACCGCTCGGCCCGGCACCTCCGCTGAGCCTGATTGGCTAGGCGTTCAAGCTCGATGTCGGTCGCGCTCGTGGCGCAACTGAACCGATAGAATTCACGTCCAAGTACATAGAGGAGCGAAGGGAGGGCGGAGTGCGCTCAGTGCGATCGGCGGCTGCGATGCGGTGTGTTGGCGACGATCTGGGCAGGCGTTTTACTCGCGATAACTGGATTTATCGCGAGTAAACATCGTTCCACACACACGCGACGGAACGGTAGCACACGCTCGCGCCGTGATTCAAGATCGCCTTCACGTCCGCTCGTAAACCACTGAAAACGCTTGTGTTTTGGCCGAGTGATGCAGCGTCGGCCTGCTTGGCGACCGCGCCGTGCCGGCGCTCGTCGCGGCGAGGTGGGCGGGAAGAAGGACGGGATTTTGCTCGCGATAACGTCACGCCCGGCGTCTGGCGGGAGCCCCCTGAAGGGCGGGCGCACGTCCACGCCCAGGGCCGCCGCCGACAGCGTGACGGCCCGTGTACCCCTCCCGCCGCAGTCCTGCTCAGCGCTTCTGCCGCTCGGCCAGCTGGGCGGCGCCGCTGCGCCGGGCCAGCAACCGCTCTCCGTAGCGCTGGACCATGCGCGTCGTCGTCCACCGCCCCGACTGCAGGATCGCCGGCAACTCGATGCCGCAGGCGATCATGTCCTGCACGGCCCCCACGCGCGTGCTGTGTCCGGCGAGCGTATCCACGATGTCGTCGGGAATCTCGGCCCGACGGGCCATCCTCTTGTAGATGCGCGGCACCTGGCTCGCGTCGAGCTTCTCGCCGATCGTGCCGTCCTTGCGCACGGAACGGAACAGCCGCCCCCGGTCGACGCCGCCGAGCTCGAGCCACGTCTTGACGAGTTGCACGGTATCGCGCGCCAGGTAGAGGGTGGCGCCTCGGCCGTCCGCGTCGGTCTTGCCCGAGCGCACCAGCAGCGTCGCCGTTCCATCGATTTCCTCAAGTAAATCAGACACTTCCAGCGACACCAGCTCGGAGCGCCGCAGCAGCGTGTCGTAGCCCACGGCCAGCAGCGCGCGGTTCCGGGCGTCGATCAGCCGGTCTCCGGTCGCCTCCAGAAGGCGGTTCCGCAACGGCCAGGTCAGTCCCCTGACCTGCGCCTGCCGGCGGCCCCGTCGGCGGTGCATCCGCTGCAGGGCGAAGCGGACGGCGGCGCTGTCGAGCGGGTTCGCCTGCCGCAGCGCCTTGTGCAGGGCCGCGATGCTGGACACGTAGCGGCGCACCGTGGCCGGACTCTTGACCCGTCCCATGTCGTCGACGAAGGCCACCACGGTGGCGGCTTCGGCGGGGAACGCCGGCCGGAAGTGTTGTCGGCACCAATTCGCGAAGACCTGCACGTCCGCCCGCAGGGCCCGTTCCGTGTTGCGGCTGAACGCGCCCCCGGCCGCCTCGAAGTAGGCGGCCAGAGGGTCACCCCCCTCTGTGTCGTGGTCGAGATGGAACGAGCACTCCAGCTCGCATGTCGTCTCGCATGTCGTCTCCGAACTCAGCATCCGGCGGCCTCCGGGTCCGTCAAAAGACCGCGGATTTTACTCGCGATAAATCCAGTTATCGCGAGCAAAAGCCGCCGTGCGGACCGGCTGGAGCAGGCGTCGTCCGACCCGGAGCTACCGCCGTCGCTCGTCTTCCTCAACGACGCGGCGCACCACGGCGGTCGACAGTGAGGAACGGAAACGGAGCTTTGACCATGCTGAATCCCAAGGCGCGCCAGTGCCTGTCTCTGATCCCCGCGGTGCTGCTGGTAGGCGCCCTGTTCCTTCTCGCTGCCGCTCCGGCCGCCGCGCAGCTGACGCTGACCGCCAGCGGCTCACCGAGAGAGGGCGAAGGACCCGTTACCGTTACCGCCACGCTCGGCAACCCGTTGAGCGTAGACGTGAAGGTACAGTTCATGCTTGACGGTACGGCGACGTGGAAGACCGACTACTATGACCCTGACAAGTATGAACCTGAAGGGGCGGTGATATCGGCGTCGCCGGACTTGACCTGCCCGGCCGCGGGCTTGGCGGACATCCCCGCCGGGCAGACCTCCGCCAGCTTCAGGATCGCCGTCGTTGACGACTCGCACGAGGACTCCGGAGAGACCATTCGTATCAGGGCGATCCTGCAGCGCGACGACGGGATCGGGGTCCAGTCGAACTACCTGGGCTTTTCTGCTGTGCTCACCCTGACCATCACCAACGACGAGGACGGTACGCCCCCGGTCGTGGTGGAGCCGCCAGCGGACGAGCTGGTGGGTCTCGCGCTGTCGGCCGGGTCGGACGCGGTCGCGCTCAGCCCGGCCTTCGCGACCGACGTGCTGTCGTACCGGGCGGCGGTCCCGGCGGACGCCGGGCAGGTGTCGCTGACTGCGTCCTGGACCGGTTCGCCGTCCGTGTGGGCGAGCTCGTTGTCGCCGGAAGCGCTCCTGTTGTCGGCGACAGAGTTATGGACATCCGGAAAGCCGGTGGCGCTGACGCTGGCGCCGGGCGGCGGCACGACCAAGCTGAAGGTGACCGTACGCAGTACGGACCCCGACGAGTGGACGGTGTACACGATCGAGGCGGTCGCGCCGGAGCAGCCGCAGGTGGCGGCATCGCCGCTGACGGGGTCGTTCGAGCAGATGCCGGCGGAGCACAAGGGGAAGGAGTCGTTCAGCTTCCTGGTGCGTTTGAGCGAGACGGTGGGCAGCTCCGGCAAGCCGCCGCGGGCGTCGTCGTTCGAGGTGACGCGGGGTCGGGTGCGGAGCGTCGAGCAGATCGATGCCGGGCTGTGGCGTGTTCGGGTGAAGCCGTCCTCGCGGCGCTCGGTGGGGGTGACGCTGGCCGGGGGGCGGGACTGCGACGCCGAAGGCGCGGTGTGCACGCCGGACGGGCGGGCGCTGGAGAACACGGTGACGGCGACGGTGCGGGGGCTGGCGGGCCTGAAGGTGGCCGGCGGCCGGGCTCGCGAGGGTCGGGACGAGGCGATCGACTTCGCGGTGACGCTGAGCCGCTCGGCGTCGGGGACGGTGACGGTGGACTACGCGACGGAGGACGAGACGGCGACGGCGGGCTCGGACTACACGGCCACGTCCGGGACGCTGACGTTCGCGGCGGGCGAGACGGAGAAGACGGTGCGGGTGGCCATCCTGGACGACCTGATCGACGAGGGACAGGAGATCTTCCGGCTGAAGCTGTCGAACGCGTCGGGGGCACGGATCGCCGACGGCAAGGCTGCGGGGCGGATCGGGAACACGGACCCGGGCCAGACGGCGTGGCTGTCGCGGTTCGGGCGGGCGGTTGCGGCCGGCGTGGTCGATGCGCTCGGTGACCGGATCGACCGCCGGGCGCAGGTGCGGTCGCGTTCGGGGGATGCGGACCTGTCGCTGCTGCACTCGTTCGTCCTGTCGGCGGCGGGCGGACACGGCGGGGCCGGCTACGGGATCGCCGGCCACGGCGCGGACTACGCCTTGGGCGCTGGCCACGGCACCGGCTACCCGAACGCCGCGGCGAACTACTCGACCGGGATGACGGGCCATCGCAACGGCGTCGGCCTCGGTGGGCCGATGATGGGCGGTGCATCGGCCGGCGGTCCGTTCCTGGGCAACGGCATGCCGATGGGGCCGGCCGGAGCGGGCGGAGACATGGGGCTGCCTTCCGGCTCGCTGTATGTGCCGGGCGGGGACGGCAACCGGTGGACGGGCTGGGCGCGTACCTCGGTGGGGCACTTCTCGAGCGCCGGCCCCGGCGTGCCGGTCGCGCTGAGCGGCCAGATGCGGATGGGCATCTTCGGGACCGACTACCAACTCGGCCGGGTGCTGGCGGGCGTGGCGGTGGCGCACGGCCGGGGCGGCGGCAGCCTGACGCGCGACGGTCTCGACCGGGCCTACCAGGCGCACTCGGCGCTGACCTCGGTGCACCCGTACGTGGCCTTCGACCTCTCGGAGGACCTGACGGTGTGGGGGCAGGGCGGCTGGGGGCGCGGGGAGATGGCGCTGGCCGAGTCGGTCGTGCGCACGGAAGGGATGGAGCAGGCCGGAGCGTACCGGGCGGCGAGCGGGCTGTCGATGCTGGCCGCGGGCGTGCGCGGCGGGCTGCCGGAGTTGGGCGGCCTCCAGCTGGCGGTCAAGTCCGATGCGTTCCTGGTGCGGACGGTGTCGGACGCGGTCGTGTCTCGCGGCGCGGGGAACCTCGCGGCGGCCGAGGCGGGGGTCAGCCGGGTGCGGGCGGCGCTGGAGGGCTCGCGCGAGCTGCGGTTCGCGGGCGGGCGGACGGTGACGCCGTCGGTCGAGTTGGGGGTGCGGCAGGACGGCGGCGACGCGGAGACGGGGACGGGCCTGGAGACGGGCTTCGGGGTGGTCTTCGCCGACCCGAACCTCGGGCTGATGGTGGACGCGACGCTCAACCTGCTGGTGGCGCACCAGGACAGCCGCTACGAGGAGTGGGGCTTCACCGGCTCGGTGCGGTTCGATCCGGGCCTGGCTGGGCGGGGGTTGTCGCTGACGATGACGCCGTCGTTCGGCATGGCGTCGCAGGGCGCGGACCGGCTGTGGGCGATGCAGGACATGGGCGGCCTGATGCCTCACGGGGCGCTGCCGTTCGACATGGGCGGCCAGTTCGCGGCGGACGTCGGCTACGGGATGGCCGGTCCGGGCGGCCGGGGCACGGGGACGCCGTACGCGGGCCTGACGCAGTCGGCCGTGGGCTACCAGGCGATGCGCTACGGGTGGCGGTGGACGGTGGACCAGCGGTTCAACGTGGGGGTCGAGGGCGCGCGGCAGGCCGGCTTCGGCGGGACATTTGACGGCGGCTACGGTGCACCGGTCCTCGGCCGCAGCGGCGATGCGGCGCACTCGGTGCAGGTGCGGGGCGGAGTGTCGTTCTGATGACGGCGCCCGGAGATGGCTGCGGCGGGCGGCTGGACGAGGCGTCGTCGGACCCGGAGCTCCCGCCGCTGCTCGTCTCCTCAACGATGCAGCACACACGGACCGCGGCCGGCATGGGCACGGTAGCCATGGCGGCGCGATGGGCATGCGCGGCAATGGCGCCCGCTTGCTGGGGACGTCGCGCGTTGGCCTGACGACGTCCAGAACGGCCGGAGCTACCGGGTCGGCTACGGCGTCGGGGTGCTCGATCAGGGAAGGGTGAACGTCGAGTTGGGCGTCGAGACGCAACGGCGCGAGACCCCGATGCAGGGCGAGGCCGGCAACGGGTTCCTCGGACGGGCACCCTCGGCCGGTAGACGAGGCTCCAGGGCGAACCGGGGCGCTGTACGCAAGCCTGCATGGGTGGCTTCGATTACTTGACGGACGGGCACCACGTCGATGACGCGGGCAACCTGATCGCCTGCACGTACGTGGACTTCCGCGACCCCGCGGAGCGGTTTCCGGTCACGACGCTGCAGAAGGCGTCCGCGAAGCGGCACGCGATCCCGGGCTGCGAAACGATCCGGATCTCGAAGCCGAGATTATTCCTTGGACCAAGGCGAAGGCCTCGCCGAGGGCGGCGAGACCCACCACGCCGCGAACGGCTGGATCTACTGCGCGTCCATCGAGCCGGAGACGCCCGAGGAGCAGGCCGCCTGGCGCGGGGCGATGCCGGCCGGCTGCGACGCCGTCTCGCCCATCCGCCGGCCCCGGGCGTTCGCAAGGGCGCTCGGGGCGATGGTGGCCGAGCAGGCCGGCCCCCGCGGCCAGATCGTGGTGCTGCGCAGCGCGGTCGAGGGCCGGACGTCCTCCGCGGTCCACAAGAGCCAGACGGTCTACCACGGCCCCGTCGTCTACCTGGACGACCCGGTCCAGCGCCTGGAGGGCGCGTCGTCGGAGCTCGAGCTGTTGCTGTTGCTCGTCTTCCTGAAGGACGCCGCCCGCCGCGCCGAGCGCGAGTACCGGTTCGCCGTGTGGGCGGAGGACGAGCCGGCGGAAAACGTGCTGGATCTCGACGTTTCGCCTGCGCTGGTCGACGCCATGTGGAAGCCGCGGCCGGAGCCGGAAGGCAGCGGCTTCGTGCGGCCCGGCGCGGCGGAGTACTCCGCCGTCGAGGAACTGGAAGGGGGCGGCTTGCCGCTGGCGCGGTCGCGGATCGAGACGCTGCCGGCCTTCCCCGGCGCCGGCAACCCGGCAGTCGTGCCGCGGCCTCACGACGAGACGCTGCCGGACGATCTGCGCGAGACGGCGATGGTGCGCGCGGCGGTCGAGGCGCTGCGCGAAGCGGTCGGCGCGGCGGACGCGGCATGCACGAAGGAGGCGGCAGCCGCGGCGTGGTACGCCGAGCCGGTCGTGCGGTTCCTCTATGCGGAGTTCGATTGCGCGATCGCGGGCGTGCGAGTCAGCGAGGACGGCTTCATCATCGTAACGGCCGAACTGTCTGCCGCCGTCGCGGTCGAGGCGAGCATTACCGTCGGAACGGAGGGGACCTGCGCGTGCACGGTCAGTGCCGGCGACACGCATCTCGCGTGCACGGCGCCGGACATGCAGTCCTTCGAGCGGGCTGTCAGGGAGCGTCTGGCGGAGGTCGGCGTGCTGGGTTCCCGGCAGTGAGCCGTGGGCACACGTCGACACCGGCGTGATTCCTGCCCCTACCTACCATAGCGAGCGTCGTGTCCGGGAGCCGAGGCAGCGTGCCGCGTGCGGCCGTCGACGCGCTTGCCGAACGCGCCGGATGTCCCCGCGCAACTCGCGCAGAACGTGTCCCCTCCCTGGCCGAGCGACGGCCACGTGCCTGCCAACCTTTCTGCCAACTCTTGGTGCTCGAAAGGGGCCCTTGGGGCAGGTTTCTGACCGTTGCCGACCCGATCCGGACAGCGGCCAACCGCGACGCGCATGGACGAAACACCCAAGAAAAAAGGCCCTTTTCTCGGGGAAAAAGAGCCTGAGAGGTTGGCGCGCGCCCGTCAGGATTCGCGAACCTGTGGCCTTCGGCTCCGGAGGGCGAGCGCCTCAGGGTGCGGGTGGAGTTCACCGACGACGCGGGCCACGCCGAGAGCGTGACGAGCGCGGCGACCGAGCCGGTGGCGCCGCGGCCGAACTCTCCGGCGGCGGGAGCGCCGGCCGTCGGCGGGACGCCGCAGGTGGGCGAGGAGCTGTCGGCGTCGACCTCGGGCATCACGGACGCCGACGGGCTGGAGAACGCGGCGTTCACGTACCAGTGGGTTCGGGGTAGCACGGACATCGCGGGGGCCGCGGCGTCGACCTACACGGCGGCGGCGGCCGACGAGGGCGAGCGCCTGAAGGTGCGGGTCGGCTTCACCGACGACCGCGGGCACGCCGAGAGCGTGACGAGCGCGGCGACAGGGCCGGTGGCCCCGAGGCCGGAGCCGCTGACGGCGAGCTTCGACGAGGTGCCGGCCGAGCACGGCGGGCCGGGCACGACGTTCACCTTCGAGCTGGCGTTCAGCGAGGAGCTGGCGCCGGACTTCAGCTACCGCACGCTGCGCGACCGGGCGTTCGAGGCGTCGGGCGGGGCGGTGCGCAGGACCAAGCGCCAGCGGAGGGGCAGCAACTTGCGGTGGACGGTCACGGTCGGGCCTTCGGGGCGCGGGCCGGTGTCGGTCCGGCTGTCGGCGCCGGCGGCCTGCGGGGTGAGCGGCACCTCGATCTGCACCGCCGACGGGAGGCCGCTGTCGCACGCGGTGTCGGCGACGGTGGCCGGTCCGGCGGGTCTGTCGGCGGCCGACGCGCGGGCCGAGGAGAACGTGGACGACACGCTCGACTTCACGGTGTGGCTCGACCGGGCGGCGGCGGGGCCGGTGACGGTCGGCTACGCGACCGAGGACGGCACGGCGACGGCGGGGGCCGACTACACGGCGGCGAACGGGACGCTGACGTTCCAGGCGGGCGAGCGGACGAAGACGGTCGCGGTCACGCTGCTCGACGACACGCACGACGAGGGGGAGGAGCGGTTCACGCTTCGGCTGTCGAACGCGTCGGGGGCGGTGATCGTGGACGGCGAGGCGACGGGGACCATCGAGAACCACGACCCGATGCCGCGGGCGCTGCTGGCGCGGTTCGGGCGGACGGCGTCGCTGGACGTGCGGGTGCGGATGCTGGTCATCATCAGGCCGAGGACTTCCGCGAGCGGGGCGTATCGGTGTCTCTGAGCTACGACCCGCGGCCGTCGACGCCGATGGGCTTCGTGGCGAAGCTGTCGCCGTCGTGGGGCGGCCAGGCGTCGGGCGGGGCCGAGGCGCTGTGGGGCCGCGAGACGATGGGGATGGCGGGCGGCGCCTTCGCCTCCGCCGGCAACCGGGTCGACGGCGAGCTGGGCTACGGTCTGCCGCTGGGGAGCCGCTTCGTGGGGACGCCGCGGCTGGGGCTGTCGACGTCGGAGCTCGGGCGGGAGTACCGGCTCGGCTACGGCATGAAGCTGCGCGAGCGGGCCGGGAACGCCCCCGGCTTCGAGGTGGGCGTCGACGCGCAGCGGCGGGAGAGCCCGCAGGTGGGCGGCGCGAGCACCGGCGTGCTCGGCCGGGCGACCCTGGGGTGGTAGGCGCGGCGGTCTGGGAGCGGGGCGGGCCGCCGACGCCGTGCGCGAGCCTTCATGGCCAGCTTCGAGTACCTGGCGGACGGGCACCACGTCGATGACGCGGGGAATCTGATCGCCTGCACCTACGTCGATTTCCGCGACCCGGCGGAGCGGTTCCCGATCACCGCCCTGCGGAAGGCGTCGTCGAAGCGGCACGCTGTTCCCGGCTACGAGACGATCCGGATCTCCAAGCCGGGCTGCTTCCTCACCTACGGGGAAGGACTCGCCCACGACGGCGAGGTCCACCACGGCGCGAACGGCTGGATCTACTGCGCGTCCATCGCCCCGGAGACGGCCGCGGAGCAGGCCGTCTGGCGCAAGGCGATGCCGGCCGGCCGCGATGCCGTGTCACCCATCCGCCGGCCGCGGGCGTTCGCGCGGGCGCTCGGCGCGATGGTGGCCGAGCAGCGCGGACCCCGCGGGCGGATCGTCCTGCTGCGGAACGCGGTCGAGGGCCGGACGTTCTGCACCGCCCACAAGAGTCAGACGGTCTACCACGGCCCGGTCGTCTACGCGGACGACCCGGCCCGGCGGCTGGAGGGAGCGTCGTCGGAGCTGGAGCTGTCGCTGCTCCTCGTCTTCCTGAAGGACGCCGCGCACCGCGGCCGGCGCGAGTACCGGTTCGCCGTATGGGCCGAGGACGAGCCGGCCGAGGACGCGCTGGACCTCGATGTCTCGCCGGCGCTGCTCGACGCCATGCGCAAGCCGCGGCCGGAACCGGAAGGCGGCGGCTTCGTGCGGCCCGGCGCGGCGGAGTACTCGGCCGTCGAGGAGCTGGAGGGCGTCGGTTCTTCACGAGCGCGGGCGCGGGTCGAGACGCTGCCGGCCTTCCTCGGCGCCGGCAACCCGACCGTGGCGCCGCGGCCCCGCGATGCCGAGACGCCGCCGGGCGATCCGCGCGAGACGGCGACGGTGCGCGCGGTGCTCGAGGCGCTGCGTGAAGCGGTCGAAACGGCGGACGCGGGATGCAGGAAGGACGCTGCGGCCGCGGCCTGGCAGGCCGAGGCGGTACTGCGATTCCTCTGCACGGCGTTCGGCTGCGGGATCGCCGGCATCCGAGTGAACGAGGGCGGCTTCATCGTCGTCACGGCCGAGTTCTCTGCCGCCGGCGCGGTCGAGGCGAGCATCGCCGTGGGACCCGAGGGGACCTACGCGTGCACGGTCAGCGCCGGCGACACGCACCTCGCGTCCACGGCGCCGGACGTGCGATCCTTCGAGCGGGTGCTCAAGGAGCGCCTGGCGGAGGTCGGCGTGCCGGGTTCGGGGCGATGACCTGTGAGCACACGCCAACGCTGGCGTGATTCGTGCCCCCCCACCGTAGTGCGCGTCGTGTCCGGGAGCCGAGACAGCGCGCGGCGTGCGGCTGTCGTCGGACTCTGGATCCAGGTGCGCATCCACGGCGTCGACGTCTCCCCACCCCCAAGCACCCGCGAGGTCAGCAGCGACGGCCCCGGCCGCATCGCCTGCTGGTTCATCGACGCGGACTACAATGACGAGAGCTTCTTCGTTCGGCAGGTGTACTCCTGGGCCCCAACGACTCGTACAAGGCGCTCAGGTCGGCGCTCAAGCCGGAAATCGACGCCGACACCTGGGCGACGACGCTGCACAGCGACCCGTTGAGACCGTTCCGCGTGGCGGCAGTCGGGCTGCGTCGCCGTCGAGGTCATCAACCATCTCGGGGACGAGGTGATGGAAGTGCTGGATGCATGACAAGCGCACCAGACCGTGAGTGCGCCGGCTGCGGGCGCGGACCGAGCGAGCCCGCATCAAGAAACGCTGTCGAGACCGCCCACGCATTCACGCGGGTTGCTTGGTCCCAAAGGACTTTCCAGTGAACAAGAGCCGGTTCGTAAGTGATTTCGACAGGCATAAGGAATTCGCCGAGAAGTTGTTGGACGTGATCCAGAACGACACCCAGCACGACTTCGTTTCCGCCGAACAAGATCACCGAGCATGGCTACTCGACGGACCACAGGGATCCGGAAAATCGTATTTCGTCGAACGGTATCTGAAGCCGGCCGCCAAGGCGCGGCCCATACCGCTCATCCGACTTAACGCTTTCGAGCACGACTTCGAGGACGAACCGTTGCTCGGCATGGCTGGCGCCGTGGCGCGGGAAGTGGACGGCAAGGATAGCGATAGGGCTGCGGCCCTCGGCGCAAGGGCGCTGGATTGGGCTGCGTCGAATGCACAGTCCATGAGCAAGGCAATTGGCGTGGTCACCGGTTCTCTTCTGGGCTCTTCGGCCATCGGCGGCACGATTGCCGAGCAGGCCGGGAAGGCTGCTGGCGACTGGTGGAAGAAGTCGCCGCCGAGCGCATTTCAAGAGGAGCTCAAGAGGGCGGTCGATGTGTTGACCACCCGGAGCGACGGCCAAGGAAGCCTGAAAAGCGACGAAGTTCAGGCGGGCAAGTGCATTCTGTTGGTCGACGATCTCGACCGCTGCCGACCCACGTTCGCCTTGAGGTTGTTGGAGAGGGTGCTTCATGTATTTCCGGTGAACGGCCTGGCCGTACTGATTGTCTCGGACCAAAGAGCTCTGGAAAACGCTGCCCACCGCGAGTACGGCGTCTCCCAGAGACGACGCTATATGGATAAGTTCTTCCGCGCAGGTTTCGCGTTCGAGCCGGTGAACGCGCACCAGGCGTTTCTTGCATGGTTTGCCGACGACGCGAGGACCGATGCCATGCGGGGGGAAACCCAAAAGAAGCTGGCGTTGCTGTTCGAGGACGTGGCCCGCTCGAGATCTCTCACGTTGAGACAGGTAAGCGATGCAGCGGAACATGCGTATCGGTGGTGTGACTGGGGGGTTCTTCATGCGTACGATTGGGTGGTGTTGGCGTCACTCTGGCTAATGGGGACGTATCCGCAGGGGCAGACCTGCATCGAAGCCATGCGACAAGGGGAGTCTAGTTGTGAAGAAGTGTTGAGTTGTTTGGGTGTGGCGGACGATTCGGTTCGCGAAAAATGGCAAAGAGCATTCGAGGACAGAGACAAGCTCAGGCAGACGGTGATTACGGCGTTTGGGATCAAGTAACTGGATGAAGTGCACGGAGTGTACGCGGCCGCTACATGGCCCTCATCCAATGGAAGCGGAAAAACGCGGCGTGGCTACTGCCACGACTTCACACGGAGGAGCGGGGAATCTGCGCGCGCACGGTTCCATAACGACTCGCTCGCCCTTTGGGGCGCCGTTCCAGTCGCGCCGTCCGCCCCCGGCGGCCGAGATGCAGCCACGCGCTCAGCGGTCGGCGCTCCCGCGTCCGGTGGTCAAGGCGCCGCAGTTTTCGCGAAGGCCGTGCGGGGTCACCCCCATTGACAGGCGTTCTTGAAGTACAATGTACCAATGGCAGTCGCGACTCTCAGTGCTCTACCTGACCACACGCCCGGACGCGCTGTGCTCTGGCGCATCCTGGGCCGTCGCAAGCTCGACGCGATGATCGAACAGCGCGAGTTGTACTTTTGTCGTGCAGACCGCTTTAGCGACGACGACGAAGGAATTCCCCCGGAGGAGCTACTGTTGCGATACGGACCTGCTCGAGATCCCCTTGATGTTCGCGACCGTTGCGAGTTGAACCACCAGTACGGTTGGTACTCGCAGGTACGCGAGCAGTTCTACATTAGTTGCTGGCATCTATTTCAGAACGAAGAATTGCGACTGTGGGATACTTACGGTGGCGCAGTTGCCATAGAAACTACTGTCCAACAACTCAAGCAGCAATTACAATCGTCGTCCGAAGAAATAAACATGTTTGCCGTGCGGTATGACGCCGCTGAGGTCACGAGCCCAAACTTGTATCAGGTAATTAGCTACAAACGCGCCCGTTACGCCTGGGAACTTGAGTTCCGTTGTGTCATCAGTCGCTTCAAGGAGAGTCCTGGCCTGAATCGCCATATCGATATCAACAATCATGCTCATCCAAGGCCGCTGAAATATAATCCGCCTCTTGTTCAGCTTCCCTGTGGCTACCGCGTTCCCGTGAACCTCGATCGTCTCGTGAATAGGGTCGTGCTTGGACCCCGGCTCAACGATGACGATCGTCGATCCATTTCCAATTCCATCCGCGAGGCCGGCATCGCCGCATCAGTCGTGGACTCACAGCTGCGTCCCTCGGCTTTACTTGTTCTTCCGGATCCGGTGTCGGCAGGATGAGGGATACCCCGAATGTTGTTGGAACCGAGGCGCTCGTTCTCGCGCCGCAGGGGGTACGGGTTGCCCCAGCGGCTCGGGTGTCCGATGTAGACCGCGCCGGCCGGGATGCGGTCCACGGTCCACGGCGCCGGTTCAGGGGCATCGGCGCCTGCGGCTTTCCGGTTCGTCGCCGTGCGCAGGACGGTCCCGTGCCCGTCGGTTCCGCATGTCCTCTCCCGCGGGCGCCGCCGGGCGGGGCGCGTCGCGCTCCCGCGGCGGGCCGGCGGTCGGGCGGCGTACTCCAATCTACGGCGGAGGGTGCAGAGCGCCGTCGACAGGGTCTTCAGCATCTCGTTGGCGTCCGTCAGTCGGGTTGTCGCGTTGCCGGTCGATGGTGGGCGGGGTTCAGGCGTCGTAAAGGGGGGCAGAAGGGGGGGACGTCGAGCACGGTGCGCTTCGGCGCGTCGCATCGCGGGCACCGTTCGGCGCGGGCGTGATCGCATGCGGCCGGCGAGTTCCAGGAACGGCGAGATGCGGAGGTTGGGCGAGAACCGCACGCAACGGCTTGACGTGCGGGTTGTCGCCGCCGCCAACCGGCCGCCGGAGGCGGAGGCGGCGGCTGCTATCGAGGGAGCGCTCTACCTGGGTCGTCGTCGGGCTGGCGGCGTCGCGGAGACGCGTGCACGTGATATCGTGGGCCGAAATGAGCGAGACGGCACGTTGCGTACCCTTGGCACGTGCGAGTTGCGTCTGCACCGGGCCGAGACATCCGTGAGCATCCGAACAATCTTCGACACGTGCCGCCCCCGCGGCGACCTCATGCGCGGGACGGTGGCGGAAGCGGACTTCGCGGCCGATCTCGCCCAGGTGGTCACCCGCGGCGGAAGCCCTGAGTACGTGGACCCCGTGCGGTTCTTCGCCAACACCTATCCGACACGGGGCCTGAAGAACCTGCTGGCCAACGTCTACCGGCGCCTGAGCGGCGCCGGGGGCGAGGCGGTCGCGATTTTCCGCCTGGAGACCTCGTACGGCGGCGGCAGGACGCACGGCCTGATCGCTCTGGCGCACGCGGCGCGGGGGTTGCCGCGGGTGGCCGGGATGGACGAGTTCATCGACGCGTCCCTCCTGCCGAAGGGGCCGGTGCGCCTCGCGGCCTTCGACGGCGAGAACGCGGACCCGGCCAACGGACGGACGATAGGGGAGGGCGTCCGCGCGCACACGCCGTGGGGCGAGCTGGCCTATGCGCTCGCCGGGGCGCGGGGCTGCGACCGGGTGAGGAACAGCGATACCGGCGGCGTCGCGCCGGGGGCCGACACGCTGCGGGAGCTGTTCGGCGGCGAGCCGACACTCATCCTGCTCGACGAGCTCTCGGTGTACCTCCGCAAGGTGCAGCAGAACGGCGCGGCGCGCGACCAGTTGACGGCGTTCCTGACGTCGCTCTTCAAGGCGGTGGAAGGGACGCCGCGGGCGGCCCTCGTCTACACGCTGGCCATCGGCAAGGAAGGCCGGGCGGTGGACGCGTACTCGGTGGAGAACCAGTTCATCGCCGACCGGATGGCCGAGGCCGAGAGCGTCTCGGCGCGCAAGGCGACGCTGCTCAACCCGACCGAGGAGGACGAGACGGCCCAGGTGCTGCGCCGGCGCCTCTTCGAGTTCATCGACGACGACGCGGCGCGCGACGCGGTGGCCGCCTATCAGGCGGTGTGGTCCGCGAAGCGGGAGGCCATCGCCGACGATGCCGTCCGGCCGGAGACGGGCCAAGCCTTCCGGGCGAGCTATCCGCTGCACCCCGAGGTCCTGCAGACGCTGACGTCGAAGACGACGCTCGACACGTTCCAGCGCGTCCGCGGCATGCTGCGGCTGCTGGCCCGGACCATCGCGCATCTCTGGGAGAGCCGGCCTGCCGACGCCACTATCGGCGGGTCTCGCCGCGTTGGAATCGGTTCACCTGATTGCCGCTGGCGACGACGCCATTGCGTTGGGGCGAGACGTCGTCGCAGCGCGTGTGTTCCGGCCGGGGTCGGTGCTGACGCTGCCTACGCGGCCATCGCGACCGTGAACGGAGGAGATTATTTGGTGACTTGGAACATGAGGCATCTCGCGAATTCAGTTGCCGTGGCGTGCATCGAGTAGGCGTGCAGGAGTGCTGGTCACGAGCCGCCATCATCTGTACGCCAAGCCAGCTCTTGTGGAGATGGAGCATGAGTAGACATATCAAGGATCCGAATCGTCGAGGAAGTGTGGCGAGTACGCGCGGAACTTGCCGCAAAACACGGCAACGACGTTGCGGCCATCATCCAACATGCCCAAGGGGCTGGAGCGCCTCTGCGTGCGCTATCCACCTCGTCGCGTGGTGCCGGTAGGTATGCGGAACCACAGCGATCTGCATAGAGCGCCTGATGTTGATTGATACGCCATGTACAGCCTTTTTGTCGCAGGTCATGCCGGCGCGTGGAATGGAGATCCTTGGACCGTCGATAGAGATCGATGCATCAGAGAATACACGGATGATGACATAGTGAAACGCTTCAGCGGTCTTGATGCATCACAGATCAACGAACTCAGCCGCCTTCCGTGTGTCTTCGCATATGAGACACGGGAGAAAGCTCCGAGATTTGGCTTCATTCGGGACGTCATTGTTTTGCCCAGTCAGGCGAGGGTCAAGATCACGTACGACTTGGTCGAATGCGAGGGTTTCCTGACCGCTCGAGATCTGAGCGCGCTCGAAACGGAACTTGACATTCGCAGATTCGAAAGAGGGCGAACGCATTGGGCCGTCAAGGATGTAGATCTCTATCGGGTATTGTTGGATGAAAAAGGTATAACGCTACCGCAAGTGGAGGGTGGTGCTTCGAACGTCGGCCCAGTTTCGGATTCTTCGACCGACGGCGATCTTTGGAAGCCAGCCGATGCTCCGAGGTTGTTCATGTCACATTTGGCGTCGTGTAAGAGAGACGTGCATGACCTGTCGAATATGCTGACGCAGTTCGGTTTTGCCTGCTTCGTCGCGCACGATGCGATCGAACCGTCCAGAGAGTGGCGTGCCGAGATCGAGCGAGCTCTGAATTCCTGCGACATTTTGGTCGCCTACGTTACACCCAAATTCTCGGAGAGCAAGTGGACGGACCAAGAAATAGGATGGGCGCTTGGGCGTGGCTTGGCCGCCATTCCGGTTTCGGTGGGTGGAGAGACGCCCCGCGGGTTCATCGGCTCATATCAGGCTGTGAAGCGGACGGAGACAATGTCGGACACTGAACTGTCTCTGCGAGTACTCAGGGCGATCTGCGATACCACTTTTGGCAGGTGGCGTCGGCGGAAGGCTCCGGCGGTCGCCGGGAAGCTGGTGCTGCTAGTGACTGGCGGCCTCGGCTGTGCGAGTACCGAGAGAACGGCGCTGCAATTCCATGATTTGTTGATGAGGGTTCCTCTGCGCCTTTGGACACCCGAGCGTCGGCTTGATCTGGAGGAAGCCCTGAAAAAGAACAAGACCTTGCTTTCGAGGACGCGGCCGGAAGGCCAGTCAGGCGCCGTCATCGATATACTCCGGGACCATTTGGATGGCGGCGAATTGTCCTGATGGCTGGATCTAGCCGTGCGGGACCCGTCGCCTGTGGGCCGCTTGGCGCCAGATCTGATAAATGGCATCAAGGACCGCGGAGCGGATGCTGATGACTGACGTGGGCGGCACGCCGTTCAGGTGAAGTCGTCGCAGACTGGCTGCAGGCTGAGGTCGGACAGTACGGAGGTTGACCCATGCTCGTGGTCGGCAGGTGGCACCGGAAGTACACGCGGGACGACGGGGACTTGGTCCGGCTGTTTTGCGTCCCCGCGCTCGAAGACGTGGAGCGGTACGACCGCCTGACCGGCTACTTCAACGCCGCCGCGCTCGCGCTGGTCCGCCCGCGGCATCGAGGGGCTGGTTCGCAACCGCGGCCACATGCGTCCCGCGTTGACTGCACCTTGCCGCAGGCGGAGATCGAAGTTGTCGAACGCGGCGCGGCGCTGCGCGAGCGGGTCGAGCCGCCATCTCGGCGAGCTGCCGCTGGAGGCGCGCGATCCGGGCGGCGCCGACACGCCGGAGTAGTTGCTGGCGTGGATGGTGGCGCGCGGCCATCTCGACGTGAAGGTCGCGGTGGAGTGCGACGCCGAGCGCCGGCGGATTCCGGAGGACGGCATCTTCCAGGAGAAGGCCGGCATCGTGGCGGACCGGGCGGGCGACCGACTCGCGTGGAACGGCAGCCTCAACGAGACCGCGGCCGGCTGGCGCCACAACTGGGAGAGCATCAACGTCTACACGAGCTGGGACCGGAGCCGAGGCGCGTCGACGACGAGGAAGCCAACTTCGGACGCATCTGGGCCGACAAGGCGGAGCGGGTGATCGTGCTCGACACGCCGGCGGCGGTGCGCCGCGACCTGATGCGCTTCATGCCCGACAGCGATCTGCCGGTGCGCCTGCGGAACGTCGCGGACCCACAGCCGGGGTTCCCGGTCGTACCGGCGCCGGAAGGGGGCGGCCCCGGCGATGAGCTGGAGCGGGCCGGCGTTTCTGCGGTTCTTCGAGGACGTCGCGGAGCCGAGTTCGTCACTCCGATGCCGTCGAGCGGATGGCGCGCCTGTTCCGCGCGGCGGAGCGGGAGTTCGGACCGATGTCGGCGCCCGATGCCCGGCGGATCGCCGGGCTGTCGCCCCTTCGGGCCAATCGCGTGCTCCGCGCGCTGCGCGACCCGCCAGCATTTTTCCGCCGTCAGCTCGAAACGCCGGAGCGGCGCGCGGCGCTGGCCATCATGCGGTCGCACACGCCGGTCCGCCTACCGCGCGCTGCGCACCCGCATCAACCTGTTCGAGTCGGTGGTCGGTTCTCTGCAGCCGATCCTGGTCCGGCTTCCGAGCACCATCGCCGGCGTGGTCCTCTCGGGCGGCGGTCGACGCGGCGACGGCACCGGCCGACCGGCGGGCACCCGGGAGGCCGTGCCGGACGCCGGCGGGCGCGCCGATGTCGTCGAAGCCATCGAGCGTCAGGTCCGGGAGGCCCGCAGCGGGGCCCAACCACCCGGGCGAGCGCCGTATCCGGGCGCCGAGACAGGGTGCGGCGTGCAGCCGTCGACGGTCCCTGGCTCCGCGGGGGTCAGTCAAGTGGCGTATGATTGGACCGTCTGGGACGGTAGCGGACCAACCTCGAATGGCTCGGTCAGGCGTGGGTGGAATCGTGGGCGTACCCGCCGCAGCCTGACCTAAACCCCAATGAATCCGGGCGTTTTTCGCTGTCTTCGCGCTATCGCTGCCTGATGGATGGTGATGGGTCGTGGATGTTCGTTGCCGTTCGGCATAGTCCACAAGATGCGCGTCCGCACGGTGCTGACCGGGCCGTGCCATGGAGATGCGCTTGGACAACCCGTGTGACCGGGTCCTGCCGGTCCTGGGGCTGCTGATGGACGACTGGCCCGCCTGCCTCGACGGCGGACTGACCGTCACCTCGGGCGTATAATTCGAGTATGAGAAAGCTCGTTCCCGCCGTGGCGCTGATGATCGCGGCCGTCGCACTCCAGACGTCCCGCCCTGCTGCCCAGGAGGATGGCGAGGAAGAGGCCGAACGCATCACGCGCTCGGCGGCGGCGCTCGATGCGATCATGGCCGCCGACGACAGCGCCATTCCGGACACCATCCTCGGGCGTGCCCAGGGCATTGCGGTGTTTCCCGGCACCACGCGCGCCGGGTTCGGCTTCGGTGGCATGCGCGGCCGGGGCATCCTGAGCGCGCGCCGTGGTGACACCTGGTCGTCGCCGGCCTTTCTCACACTCACGGGCGGGAGCTTCGGGCTGCAGATCGGCGTCCAGCGCAGCGACATCGTCCTGGTCATCATGGTGCCGGAGGGGCTCGACAACCTCGTCAGCAACCAGTTCTCGATCGGCGTCGACGCCGGCGTGGCCGCCGGCCCGGTGGGGCGTAGCGCCGCCGCAGCGACCGACATCCAGTTGAGCGCCCAAATCCTCAGTTACTCGCGAGCGCGGGGCGTGTTTGCCGGTGTCACGATCAACGGCAGCACCATCCGCCAGGATGTGGACGCGAACGAGCGCTTCTACGGCTCGCGCCTGGAGACACGTCGGATTGTCTTCGAGGAGGCCGGCGGCACCCGCGAGCCCGTGGGGCTGTGGCGTCAGACACTGGCCCGCCACGCCAACCAATAGCGCGCACGTTCTCGATGCTCCGTGCCGGTTCCGCCGGCCGGCCAGTCGCTGACAGGAGGTTCCCGACATGGCGCTCGCATCACGTCACCGTCTCGCCGGGCCGATTCTCGCGGCCGGCATCGGCATCGCGGCCCTGTTCGCATCGGTTCCGTCGGCCCAGGAGTCCTACCTTCACCTGAACCCCGTGATCGAGAAGCTGGAGCAGGGCAGGCACGTGTTCGGGGTGAGCACCGCCGACCTGTCGCTGCAGAACGCGCGGTCGCTGGCCGGCGACCCGAGCATCGACTACGTCTACGTCGACATGGAGCACAACCCGCTGCGGTTCGAGCAGCTCGAGCAGTTCGTGGCGTACCTGGTCGCCAGCGACAAGGCCGGCATCGTCGAGCGGGGCAACGCGCAGGCGCGTCCGCCGGTGTTCGCGCGCTTCCCGCCCTACGGCCGCGAGCAGACCCAGTGGATCGTCAAGCACGCGCTCGACATCGGGTTGATGGGCATCCTCATCAACAACATCGAGACGGCCGAGCAGGCCGAGAACATCGTGCGGACGATCCGGCCCCGGCAGCTCCGAACGTCGGCCATTCCGGACCCGCCGGGCGTGCGGGGGACCGTGCAGTGCCCGTTCTGGGGCATCGGCCGCGCCGAGTGTCGGCAGCGCGCCGACCTCTGGCCCCTCAATCCGCAGGGCGACCTGGTGTTCTGGGCGATGATCGAGACGCGGGAGGGCGTGGAGAACGCCGACGCGATCGCGCAGGTGCCCGGCGTCGGGGGCTTCTACCTCGGGGCGGGCGGCGACCTCAGCTCCTCCTACGGGGCCGAGAGCGCCGACGACCCCGAGGTGGCGGCCGCCTTCGAGCACCTCCTCGACGTCTGCCGGACGCACGATCTCGCCTGCGGCGGCACCGTTACCCCGGCCAACGCCGCCCTCCGCATGGAGCAGGGCTACCGCATCTTCAACTTCGGCGGCGCGAACGGCGGCCTGACCGCGGTGAACGGGGCGGCGCGCGACGCGGTCATCGCGGCGGGGGCCCGACGCTGACAGCCTGGGGCAGAATCCGCGTGCCGCCGCGCCCGGATGGCGGCGGCGTACTGGAGGGTGCCCGCGGGAAGAGAACCCGGTGGCTGCCGAGGCTCGCGAGGGGAACGGGCACCGCGCCGAGAACACGTTGTCGAGCAGGGTGCACCGGAGGCCCGATTCGCGGCCGGGGACTCCGGACGGGCCGACCGCGCCTCTGCTGCCGGTCGACTCGATCGCGACCCCTCAAGTGAGAAGGGAACGAACCGCATGACCCGCGCAATCCCTGCTCTGCTCGTCTCGGTGCTGCTGCCCGCGGCAGCCGCTCCCGCCGCCCGCGCGCAGGTGGCGGACTTCGAGCCGGTCACGACCGAGGAACTGCTGGCTCCCGCCGACGGCGACTGGATCAACTGGCGCCGGACCCTGAACGGCCAGGGCTACAGCCCGCTCGACCAGATCGACCGGGAGAACGTGGGCGGCCTCCAGCTCGTCTGGTCGTGGGCGATGCAGCCGGGCACCGACGAGGTCACCCCGCTCGTGCGCGACGGCGTGATGTTCGTGCCTAGCCGGAGCGGCGTGCAGGCGCTGGACGCCGCCACCGGCGATCTCCTCTGGGACTACTCCCGCCGGCAGGTGGTTCCCGAGGACGAGAGCCTGCCCATCAACCGCCGCCCCGGCATGGCGCGGCGCAGCATCGCCATCTACGGCGACAGGATCTTCGCGGGCACGAGCCGGGCCGAGCTGATCGCCCTCGACGCGCGGACGGGCGAGCTCGTCTGGCAGCACCAGGTGGCCGACAGCAGCCTCGGCTACCGGTACACCAGCGGCCCGATCGTCGTGCGGGGCAAGGTCGTCGCGGGGATGACGGGGTGCGAGCGCTACAAGAACGACGTCTGCTTCATCTCCGCCCACGACCCCGACACCGGCGCCGAGCTGTGGCGCACGTCGACGGTCGCGCGCCCCGGGGCTCCGGGCGGCGACACCTGGGGCGACCTGCCGCTGAGCTGGCGCGCCGGCGCCGATGCCTGGATTCCGGGCAGCTACGACCCCGAGACCGACCTGATCTACTGGTCCACCGCCCAGGCCAAGCCGTGGGCCATCGTGCAGCGCGGCACCGAGGGCGCGGCGCTGTACACGAACTCGACGCTGGCCCTCGATCCCGAGACCGGCGAGATCCGCTGGTACTTCCAGCACATCCCCGCCGAGACCCACGACCTGGACGAGGTGTTCGAGATCGTCCTCGTCGACCGGGGCGACGGGCTGTCGCTCTTCAAGATGGGCAAGATCGGCGTCCTGTGGGAGCTCGATCCGCGCACCGGGGCGTTTCGGAACGCGTTCGACCTGGGCTACCAGAACATCGTCGACATCCACCCGGTGAGCGGACAGGGCATCCTGGTCCCCGAGCGCATCCCGCAGATCGACGTGCCGGTGGACTACTGCCCGGGCCCCGGCGGCCTGAAGAACCTCTGGGCCATGGCCTATCACCCCGAGACCGAGGGGTTCTACGTCCCGCTGACGCCCGGCTGCGCGCACTCCGTCTTCGGCGCGATGCCCGAGCCCGAGCTGGGCGGCGGCGGGGTCGGCCCCAACGACCGCAGGTTCACCGTCCATCCCGACAGCCCCGAGCAGTTGGGCGACTTCGTGGCCATGGACAGCCGCACCGGCGAGCTGCTGTGGCGCCGGCGCAGCCAGTGGCAGTACGGCACGGCCGTCCTCACCACCGGCGGCGGGCTCGTGTTCGTCGGCGACATCGACCGCTACATGTACGCCTTCGACGCCCGCGACGGCACGGAGCTGTGGCGCACGCGCACGCCCACGGCAACCGACGGCTTCCCCATCACCTACGCGGTCGACGGCCGCCAGTACGTCGCGGTGCCGTCCGGCCCCGGCTGGAGCATCTCGTGGCGGAACGCCCGGCTGGCGTTTCCCGAAACCATGCAGCGGCCGCCGGGGGCCGGCTCCGTCCTGCAGGTCTTCGCGCTGCCCCGGGACTGACCCGGCTCGCTCTCGGCGTCATGGTCCGCAACGGCTCTCGTCGAGCGCGCGGACGGCCTCAGGTCTTCGCGCTGCCCCTGGATTGACCCGGCTCGCTCTCGGCGTCATGTCATCCCGCGGAGCCGGGCCTGTCGGCACTCTAACGGCAGACCGCGGTCACGCAGACCGAGTCGAGGGTGCGGCCTTCGGGCGGGACCGGCAGCCCCGCCTCGGTCATCAGGGCGCGGAGCAGCGCCGCGGTCTCGGGGTGGGCGATGGACGACTGGACGCCGATGCGGACGAGGCCGTCGGCGTAGTCGATGGCCTGCCAGGTGACGCCGGCGAGGGCGTGGATGCTGTCGCGGCTGCCGTGGTCGCGGGCCGCGAGGTCGGCGCCGTGGTCGACGAGCATCCGCACGGCGTCGTTGCGGCCCTTGTGGGCGGCGCCGTGCAGGGCGGTGCGCCCGTCCCGGTCCGCCGCGTTGACGTCGGCGCCGAGCTCGAGCAGCAGCCGCACCGTGGCGAGGGTGTCGGCCTCGGACCACTCGTAGGTCACGCCCTCGACCCAGCCGATGCCGGACGCGACCATCAGGGGGGTGGTGCCGTTGGTCGTCGCGAGCGACGGGTCCGCACCGTGCTCCAGCAGCAGCCGCAGCAGGGCGAGGTCGCCGGACTGGGCGGCGCGCAGGAACGGCGTCGCGCCTGGTTCGTACAGCCACTGGTGGGTGAAGATGGTGCGCGTCTCGGTGCTCGACGCCATCCGCGGGTTGGGGTCGGCGCCCCCGGCGAGAAGCAGCGCGATGAGCTCGAGGTGGTCGAGGTCGGGCCGGCGGGTGGGGTAGTCGCCGGACTCGATGTTGCGGTTGTCCGTGGCGATGTAGAGCGGCGACCAGCCGCCCTTGTTGGCGATGCTCGGATCCGCACCGCGCTGGAGCAGGAAGGCGGCGAGCCGGTAGTACCGGTTGTGGACGGCGGTGAGCAGCGGCGTCCAGCCGTACTCCGTCGCCTGGTTAACGTCCGCTCCTGCGTCGAGGAGCAGGCGCGCCGACTCGATGTCGCCCTGCCGTGCCGCGAAGACGAGTGCGGTGAGTCCCCCCGTGAGGGGGCGGGTACGGCGACGCGGGCCGCGCGGCGGCGGTGAACCCGCATCACCGGGGCCGGCGGCGCGCCCGGCGTCCACGTCGGCCGGCGCTTCGACCGCCGCCGCCCCGTCCGGCCCGGCCGCGCCGGCGGCGGCATCCCGATCCGGCCGCGTCTGCGGCGGCACGTCGCTGAGATCCGCGGTGCGGGCGGGAGCGCCCGCCTGACCCACGCCCCGCCGCGCGTCCTCGATGCGATCGCGGGCGATTGGGGCCAGGTACGGCCCCCGGCCCATCGGCACCGTCTTCGAGCGGGCGGAGACGTCGGCGCCGCGCTCGACGAGGACGCGCACGGCGCCGGGATGCTCGTTCGCCGCCGCCCACATCAGCGCCGTCGTGCCGCGGCGCTCCTCGGCCGCGTTCACGTCCGCGCCGTGGTCCAGCAGCACGTCGATCACCGCCGTGCGTCCGGCCCGCGCGGCCATCATCAGCGGCGTCTCACCGCCCGGCAGCCGCTCGTCGGGGTCCACGCCGGCCTGGAGCAGCCGCTCCACCAGCGCGGCGCCCGCGCCCGCGGCGGCGAGCGACAGGGGCGTGACCCCGGCTCGGTTCGCCGCCCCGACCTCGGCGCCGGCGTCGATGAGCACGGCGGCCGCGGGCGCGTCGTCCAGATAGGCGGCCCAGTGGAGCGCCGTCGCCCCGTCCGCGGCGCGCCCGTCGACGTCCGCTCCCTCGTCGAGCAGCGCGCGGACGGCCGCCGCGTCGCCGCCGCGGACCGCCTCGATCAGCGGCGGCTCGGCCGCCGACACCGATGGGCTCGCGCCGCCCGCGAGCAGCACCGCGAGCACCGCGGTGGAAGGATGGAGGTCTCGGCGCTGCATGGTGGTCCCCTGGTTTCCGCACCCGCCGACTCGTTGGCTGCTCGACGCCTTCACAGCCCGGCCAGCCGCCCCGTGCTGTCGCCGATGCGGTCGAGGTGTCCGCCGAACATGTCCGTGATGCTGAGCAGCAGGTTCCCGCTCGTCACGCCGCGCTGCGGGAAGGCGAGGTGCCGCCCCCCGGCGAGCTGCCCCGAGGCGCCGCCGATCAGCACGTGCGGCACGTCGTAGTGCAGGTGCTGGTTCGAGTTCCCCATGTTCGAGCCGTAGAGCACGAGCGCGTGGTCCAGCAGCGTCCCGTCGCCGTCAGGCGTCGACCGCAGCTTCTCGATGAAACGGGCCAGCGTCGCCACGTGGTACCGGTTGAGCTTGGCGTACTCGCGCACGCGGCTCGGCTCCTCGGCATGGTGCGACGCTCCGTGGAAGCTGACGTTGGTGCCGCTCTCGGGGTAGACCCGGCCCGTCAGGTCGCGGGCGTAGAGCAGCGTGGCCACGCGCGTGATGTCCGCCTGGAAGGCGAGAGCCAGCAGGTCGAGCTGCAGCCGGATGTGCTCGTCGAACGACGCCGGCACGCCCCAGGGCATCGACACGTCCGGCGTCTCGACCGTCGCCCGCGCCGCCACCTCGAGCCGCCGCTCGATCTCGCGCACGTCCGACAGGTACTGGTCGAGCCGGACGCGGTCGCCGGCCCCCACGTCCACTCGCAGCCGGGTCAGGCTCTCGGTTATCGAGTCGAGGATGCTGCGCTGCTGTGCGCGGCGGCGGAGCCGTTCCTCGGCCGTGCTCCCGTCGCCGAACATCCGCTCGAACACCACCTGCGGGTTGATCTCCATCGGCAGGGGCCGGGTCGGCGTCTGCCACGAGATGGAGTTCGTGTAGGCGCAACTGTAGCCCTCGCCGCAATTGCTCGAGTTGGCGCCGGGGTCCTCGACCGCGAGCTGCAGCGAGGGCAGCAGTGTGTCCTGGCCGATGCGCCGCGCGATGAGCTGGTCGATGGTGGTGCCGGCGCGGATGTCCGCGCCCGTGGTCTTCTTGGGCTTGTCGGCGCAGAGGTAGGCGGCCGCGACGAAGTGGTCGGCCCCCGTCACCCCCGGCGGCGACTCGGCCGAGCGCGACCAGAGCCCGCTCGTGAGGACCATCTGGTCGCGGAACGGCTCGAGCGGCTCCCAGATGTACGGGTACGTGAAGTCCCGGCCGACCGCGTCGGGAATCCAGTAGCCGGGCGCGGCGCCGTGGGGGATGAAGATGCCCGTGAACCGCGTCGGCGTCGGCGCCGCGGCCCGCAGCGGCGTGGCCGCCGGCACCATCGACTCGAGCAGCGGCAGCGCGATCGTCGCGCCCATTCCCCGCAGGACCGTCCGGCGCGGCAGGCGCCGCTTCGCGATGAACATCGTCAGCCTCCCTGCTCCCGAGCCGCCGCCGGGTCGCCGCCCTTCTCGTTCATCCGGAACGTGTCGCTCCGCACCACGCCGAGGACCAGTGCCGTGAAGCGATAGTCGTCGGCCGCCGCCTCGCGCGCGATGGCCCGCACCGCGGGCATGTCGTGGTGCTCGACCCCGCGCCCGAGGGCGTAGGTCAGCAGCTTCTCCGTCACCGTCCGCACGAACTGGTCCGAGTACCGCAGCAGATACCGCCTGAGGCCGGCCGGGCCGTCGATGGCCCGCCCGTCGTACAGCACGTCCGAAGCGTCGACGGGGACCCCCTGCTCGTGGTCGCGCCAGCGGCCGACGGCGTCGAAGTTCTCCAGCGAGAACCCGATGGGGTCCATCAGCCGGTGGCACGCCGCGCACACCGGGTTCCCGCGGTGCGCCTCCATCTTCTCCCGCATCGTCGGCTCGCGGGCGTTGCCGGCGGGGTCGTCGGCCGGCGGCGGCAGGTCGGGCACGTCGGGGGGCGGGTCGGGGGGCAGGACGCCCAGCAGGTTCTGAAGCACCCACTTGCCCCGCTGCACCGGCGACGTGCGGCCGGGCTGCGACGACACCGTCAGGATGCCGCCCTTGCCCAGCAGCCCGCGCCGGGCGTCGTGGTCGGGGCCGAGCACGACGCGGCGGAACCGGCTGCCGGAGACGTCCGGAATGCCGTAGTGACGGGCGAGCCGCTCGTCGACGAAGGTGTAGTCGGCCGTCAGCAGGTCGAGCACGCTGCGGTCCTCGGTCACGAGGCTCGCGAAGAGCAGTTCGGTCTCGCGGCGGAGCGCCTGCCGCAGGTTGTCGTCGAAGTCGGGGAACCGCTCGACGACGGGGACGTGGCTCTCGAGGCCCCGCAGGGTCAGCCACTGGCCGGCGAAGTTGGCCGTCAGCGCCGCCGACCGCGGGTCGGCCAGCATCCGCCGCACCTGGGCTTCGAGGACGGCCGGCTCGCGGAGGAGGCCCCGCTCGGCGAGGTCGAGCAGCTCGTCGTCGGGGGCGCTGCTCCACAGGAAGAACGACAACCGCGAGGCCAGCTCGAAATCGCCGATCGGATAGGCGTCTCCCGGCGCGAGGCCCGGCGGCTCGACCTCGACGCGGTAGATGAACCGCGGGTCGGCGAGGATCCGCTGCAGCCCCGTCTCGATGCCGGCCTCGAAGCCGCCGCCGTCGCGGCCCAGCCGGTAGAAGCCCATGACGGTGTCGAGGTCCGCGGTGCTCACCGGCTGCCGGTAGGCGCGGCGGGCCAGCGTCGAGAGGATCTCCTCCGCGCAGGCCTCCTCGTCGTCGGCGGCGCTCGGGCGGCAGACGAAGATGCGCCGGCGGCTCGGCGTGTCGTCGGCCCCCGCCGCGTCGTAGGGGCCATCGATGCGGAGGCTGCCGACGTGGGGATGGAAGGTGAAGCCCGGGAGCCCTCCGGTCTCGATGGTGCTGCGCAGGAACGCGTCGTTCAGATCGAGGCCGGGCGCGAGGTTCGTGGCGAGGAACGTGACCCCGACGGTGTGCGGGCCGGCGGTGACCGGGAGCCGCAGGTCGATGGCGAGCTCGCGGGCGCCGCGCCCGAACCGCCCGACCCCCAGGGCGTCGTCCCAGTCGACGAGGGCCACCCGCTCGCCGTCCAGGAGAACCTCGAGCTGCTCGCCCCGCACCTCGCCGAAGGGCCGGGTGTTGCCCATGTTGCCCATGTTCACCGGCACCACGCGGAGTACGTACTCGCCGTCGGCGGGGAAGAGGTGCTCGACGCGCAGCCCGCCCCGCGTGCCGAACGGCAGCCCCTCCACGTGATAGTTCTGGGTCGCGTCCTCGGCGACGCGGTAGACGGTCTGGGTCGGCGTCGTGACGTTGCCGACGGCGAGCCGGCTGATGCGCGCCGCCGCCGTCAGGTAGGCCTCGATGAGGGCCGGCGACAGGCTCAGCGTCCCCGCCTGGTTGTCGAACCCCCGGCTCGAGTCGTCGGCGGGCAGCAGCCGCGCCGCGTCGACGTCGACCGCCAGCAGGTCGCGGACGACGTTGGCGTACTCGGTGCGGTTCAGGCGGTGCAGGCCCGGCGGCGGGAGGCGGCGCACCGCGTGGCGGTCGAGCTCGGACTCGAGCCACTCGGTCAGCGTGGTATAGGTCTCGGGGTCCGGGCGCGGCGAGCCCGCCGGCGGCATCATGCCGGCCCGCAGCCGCCGCACGCCCCGCTCGATGACCTCGGCGTGGTCGGCGACGCGGGCCAAGTCGACGACGTCCCACATGACGCCGGTGTCGCGCCCGATCGCCGACCGCTGGTTGTGGCAGCGAACGCAGTACTCGTCGAGCAGCGCCCGCGCGTCCGCCGCGGACATGGCGGTGGCGGACGCCCCCGGGGCGGTCGCCTGCCCCGAGGCGCTCGCCGCGAACACCGCCACGCAGCCCGCCGCAAGGAGTCCAGCCCTCATGGAGCGTCCCGTTGTGCCTGTTTCGGCCGACTCTACCACGGTGGGAAGGCCCGGACAATGCGGGGCGGGCGGTGCGGAAGCCGCGTCTTCGCATTCCCGACGGGAGCATGCCGCCCGACGGGAGCGCGCCGCCGACGCCCGGCTCGGATCCTCGTCCCTGAGGTCCCGCGGTCGGGACCGCATCGCCTGAGGCGGTCGCCGGTCCGTGCGGACCGGCCGGGCTGCCTTGTGCAGCCAGTCGTCGCCGCGCTACGATCCGGGTCTGTGCCGGGGCAAGCGTGGAGCCTGTCGGCGTGCGTCCGTGGCAGCGGATGGAGCAGAGTGGACAGATGACCAAGGTAGCAACAGTCGTCGGTGTGGGGCTCGCGGTGTTGGTCCTCGCGTCGGGCGGGGCGTACGCCCAGTCGGGGACGGACGGGGAGCCGTCGTCGATCCGGGTCAACGTCGAGTACCTGGCCTCGGACGAGCTGGAGGGGCGGTTCACGGGGAGCGAAGGCATCCGGAAGGCCGCCGACCATATCATCGCCGAGCTGGAAGCGATAGGAGCGGGGCCGCTGCCGGGGGTCGGCGACTACCGCCTGCCGTTCGAGTACACCGGCTCGGCCCGCGACGGTGGAAGCACCTTGACGATCGAGACCGCGGACGGACAGAGCCGGGACTTCGCCGACGCGGTGCGCGGGCTCTCGTTCTCGGAGTCGACGACGGCCAGCGGGCCGCTGGTGTTCGCGGGCTACGGGCTGGTGATACCGGAGACCGACGGGTTCAGCTACGACAGCTTCGCGACCCTCGACGTCGCCGACAAGGTCGTGCTGGTGCTGCGGTACTTCCCCGAGGACAGCGAGAGCGACCTGCGGGCGCTCTTCTCGCGTTACTCGGACCTCCGCTTCAAGGCGGCGGCGCTGCGCCAGCGGGGGGCGCTGGGCATGCTGGTGGTGACCGGTCCCCGGTCGCCGGGGGCGGGCCGGCTGGTGCGGATGACCGCGGACGCGGCGGTCGCCGACTCCGGCATCGCCGCCGTCAGCGTGACCGGCGAGGTGGCCGAGGCGCTGTTCGAGCGGGTGGCGGACCGGACCCTGGAGGACGCGCAGCGGGAGATCGACGACGGGAACCCCCACGTGGCCGGCTTCGAGATTCCGGTCGAGGTGACCGTCGACGCACGCGTGAGCCGAGAGCGGCGGACCGGCTACAACGTCGTCGGCTATCTGCCGCCGACGGCGGCGGAGCCGCACGACGAGCCCTACGTCGCGCTGGGCGCCCACTACGACCACCTCGGGCGCGGCGAGAGCGGCTCGCTGGCCGGGGCCGACGCGGCCGGCGAGGTGCACAACGGGGCCGACGACAACGCGTCGGGGGTCGCCGCGGTGCTCGCGGCGGGGGCCGAGCTGGCCGGCCGGGAGCGCGCGCGCGGTGTCGTGCTGGCCTTCTGGTCGGGCGAGGAGATCGGCCTGCTGGGCTCGGCCGAGTTCGCGAGGAACGGACCGCTGCCGATGGACGAGGTCGCCGCCTACGTCAACTTCGACATGGTCGGGCGCATGCGCGACAACGCCCTGACCGCGCAGGGGCTCGGCAGCAGCAGCGTGTGGCCGGGCCTGGTCGACGAGGTCAACGGCGCGTTCGGGTTCGATCTCCAGCGGGTCACCGACCCCTACCTGCCGACCGACTCGATCAGCTTCATCGAGGCCGACGTGCCGAGCCTGGCCCTGTTTACCGGCAGCCACCCCGACTATCACCGCCCGAGCGACGACACCGACACCATCAACTTCCCCGACCTCGAGCGGACCGCCCGCTACGGCGCAGCGGTCGCGGCGCGCCTCGTCGACGAGCCCGCGCCCCCGGACTTCGTGGCGGTCGAGCGGACCGCGCAGCCGGGGCGGGCGATGACCCGCATCACCACCGGCACCATCCCCGACTACGGGGCCGAGATCGAGGGTCTGCGCCTGTCGGGGGTCATGGCCGGAGGCCCGGCCGCGCGGGCCGGTCTCGAGGCGGGCGACATCATCGTCGGGATGGCCGGGGTCACCGTGGGCAACATCTACGACTACATGGGGGCGCTCGACCTGCTCAAGGCCGACGAGCCGGCCGCCGTCGTCTTCATGCGCGACGGGGAGCGCCGGGAGACGGAGCTCGTGCCCGTGGCCCGGGACTAGTGTCCCGGCAGTAAAGTTCGTGAAGGCTCTGAATCGCGGTAAATGTCTGTAAACACAGGATAAGTGACGCGCAAGAACGTTCCGCGAACCACACCGTTCAGGACATTGGCAGGAGTCTGCGCCGCAGGAGATTCTCACCCCAACATGAAGGGATTGGGAGCATTCCAACCCCTTCATGCAGGATCCGACTTGGCCCGAGAGCGCTCCGCGGCGCAGGCTCCTGGCGTCCCGTAGGGGAGGGCCCCTCCCACAGGCTTCGCACATGCAAGCGACGGTTCCTTGTGTGAGACGCGGTCAGCGTGCTGTTGTGGACCGGGGGGGCTCTGCCACGCCCAGGTACGCCGGAGAATCGCAGGGTCACCGAACCGGCCGCGCGGAGTCGCGCGCGCCGCGCCGTCCGCGATCTGGTATAACCGTCGTGATCGTGCACCGGGGGCGGGACCGCCGGCCCCCTCACGCGGTGACAAGGAGACGTCACGTGACTCGACAATCCCTCGTCTCGATCGGCGTCCTGGCCGCCGCCGCGGCGGTCGTCGTGTGCTCCGCCGGCCCGGCCGCCGCCCAGGGCGACTACGTCGCCCCGCGCACCGAGTACGGCCACCCCGACCTCCAGGGGTTCTGGACGAACCAGACCTATACGCCGCTGGAACGGCCTCGGGACGTGGACAAGGCGTTCTACACCGAGGAGGAGGCGGCGGCCATCTGGCAGGGGAGGGCGGGCCGGGAGTCGTCGCTGACCACGCCGGGCACGATTCCCGACGTGCACTACGACTTCACGCAGTTCGGGCTCGACCGCAGCCAGTCCACGATGACGTCGAACCTGCGCACGTCGCTGATCGTCGACCCCCCGGACGGGCGGCTCCCGCCGGTGACGGCCGAGGGGCGGCGGCGCGCCGCCGAACGCCGGGCGGCGCGGGAGGCGAGGGGCGGCCAGTACGACCGGGCCGAGAACCTGCCGCTGGGCGCCCGCTGCATCATCACCGGCAGCGCCGGGCCGCCCATGCTGAACGCGGGCTACAACGCCAACTTCCACATCGTGCAGAACCGCGACCACGTGATGATCCTGCTCGAGCAGCTTCACAACGTGCGCATCATCCCCCTCGACGACCGTCCCCAGGCGCCGGAGGCGACCCGGCAGTGGATGGGGGTGCCGCGGGGCCGGTGGGAGGGCGACACGCTCGTCGTCGAGACCACCAACATCAACGGCAAGAACCCGTTCCGCGGGTCCAGCGACCGGATGCGCGTGGTCGAGCGGTTCACGCGGGTGGCCGACGACGACATCCTGTACACGTTCACGGTGGAGGACCCGGCGACCTGGGCCCGTCCCTGGACGGCCGACATGCCCATGAAGAGGTCGCGCGGGCCGCTCTTCGAGCACGCCTGCCACGAGGGGAACTACGGCCTGTTCAACATCCTCGCCGGCGCGCGCGCCGAGGAGGCGCGGGCCGCGGCGGAGCAGCAGCAACAGGACTAGCCGTACGCAAGTCGGGCGCCCTGTCGCCGCCGAGTCGGCCGCGGCAGGGCGCCCGTCGTTCTTTCCCGCCGGTATCCGCCCCGGGCTCAGTTCCCCAGCGGCTCCGACTGCGCGCCCGCCTGCACCGCCCACAGCCGGTTGCGGGTCAGCAGGTACATGACGCCGTCGCGCACCACCGGGGTGCTGTAGACCGAGGCGCCCATGTTGACCTCGGCCAGCAGCTCCATCTCGGTGCCCGCCCGCAGCACCGCGATGTCGCCGTCCTCGTCGCCCAGGTACACCTTCCCGTCGACCACGAACGGCGAGCCCCAGACGGCCGCGAAGGTGTCGTAGGTCCAGTGGTACTCGCCCGTGTTCGGGTCGAGCGCGTGAAGGAAGCCCGAGAGGCTCGAGATGTAGAGGACGCCGTCGGCGATGGCCGCCGTCGACATGGTGCGGTAGAAGTCCTCGCCGTCGCGGCTCCACACCTTGTGGGTGTCGGTGACGTCGCCTGATCCGGTGGCGTCGATGACGTAGAAGTGGCCGGGGGCCTCGCCGTGCTCGGGGTCCTGGCCGACCCCCACGTAGACCTTGTCCTCCCAGATCACCGGGGTCGCGAGGATGTTGTTGCGGGTGCCGCGCCCGCCGAGAATCCACTCCGAGTCCGGCGGGTTGCAGTCGAACTGCCAGAGCTGCTCGCCGGTGTCGGGGTCGAGGCTGTAGACGATGCCGTCGCCCCCGGCGACGATGAGCTGCGCGCGCCCCTGGATGACCCCGTAGGCGGGGTTGGTCCAGCTTCCGTGCAGCACTCCCTCGCCGACGTCGGTGTTCTCCCACAGCAGCTCGCCGGTGTTCTTGTCGAGGGCGATGACGTGGGGCGAGAACGGCGAGGGGATGTTGACGTGGCCCTCGTCGACGCCGTTGCTCGTCACCGTGAAGAGGACGTCGCCGATGACGAGCGGCGATCCGGTGGCGAGGTTGTGGGGAAACACGTCGAGCTCGCCGATCATGTCGTACGACCAGATGATGTCGCCGTCGGTGGGGTCGGTGCCCGGCTCGTCGGTGAACGGCCCGTCGTTGCCGTTGGCGAGCCCGTTGGCGTCGAGGCAGATGACGTGGGCCTGGTTCGAGACGTACCAGACGCGGTCGCCGTCGACGAACGCGGTCGAGCAGACCCCCTGCAGCGGCCAGTCGTTGACCCGGCCCGCCGACAGCTTCTCGTGCACCATCTGCCAGACGAACTCGCCGGTCGCGGCGTCGAACGCCATCACCACGCCCATGTCGCCCTGGTAGGCGGGGTTCCGGACCCCTTCGTTGTTGGTGCCCACGTAGACCTTGCCGTTGGCCACGACGGGGCCGCCGTAGGCCTGCGAGCCCACCGGCTGGGTCCACAGGATGTTCTCGCCCGACCGGGGGTCCCAGGTCTCGGGGACGCCGGTCTCGTCGGACACCATGTTGCGCGACGGCGTGTTCCCGAACATCGCCACCTCGTTCTGGGCCGCGGCCGGGGCCGCGACCGCCGCGACGAAGGCGGCCAGCAGTAGACAGGTTGCACCGTGTCGAGTCATTGGTTCTCCATCACGCTGACGTTGTCGAAGTAGATGTCGATCGGCGAGTAGCCGATGATGCCGGGGCTGCCGTTGCGGTTGGGCATCGGATCCTCGGCCGTGATAGTCCACTCGGCCGGCTCGGGCTCGTCGCGGGGCCAGACCTTGCCGCGCACCAGCCCGCGGTCGCCGTCCACGTCGACCCGGAGCTTCAGGCGGTACCAGGTCTCCGCCTCCCAGTCGAAGTCGACCTCCTCGCGGATGCGCAGCTCGGCCGCCCACGACTGGATCTGGATCTTCCGCCGGTTGCCCTGCAGGTCCATCGTGTAGCCGCTGTTGATGAGCCCGATGTCGGGCCGCCGCCGGCGCCACTGCGACGCCCTGACGTCGGCCTGCACCGTGTAGCCGGACATGTCGGTGGGGCCGAGGTAGGTGGCGTGGCGGTGGATGCCGGTGCGCGAGGCGCCCTTGCGGAACACCTGGTCGCCGTCGAGCTCCTCGACCGCAAGGCTGGCGCCGCCGCCGATCCAGTACGGCGGGCGTCCGCTCTCGAAGTTCTCGGACCACGGCAGGGGGGCGTAGGCGCGCACCTGGGCCACCGCGCTGAGCTCGCCCACGCTGGCGGTGACCGTGCCCGCCTGGTTCGAGGCGCGGGCGTCGGTGGCGAGGACGCCCTCCGGCGAGATGCCGGCCCCGGCGAGGCCGTCGACCGACCAGGACGCGTCGCGGGCCCCGATGAACCGGCCGTTCTCGTCGTAGGCGCGCACGCGGAACTCGACGGTGTCGCCGGCCGACGCGATGACCTCCGCCGGCACCACCTGCAGGCTGGCCGCGGCGTCCATGGGGGCGTTCTCGGCCGGTTCCTCGGGCGCGGTCCCCGGTGCCATGGCGAACGGCGCGTCGGGGTCGCCGATGGCGTAGATGCCGGATTCGGCGGTCACGTAGAGCCGCCCGTAGCCCACCGCGAACGACCCGTAGATCTCGGCGTAGCGGCCGTCCTCGACCGCCAGCTCGTCGTGGTCGAGCTCGGTCGCCCCGTCCGGTCCCGGCTCGAGGATGGTGACGTTGCCGTTGGTCTCGGTGACGAAGAGCTTGCCGTCGGCCCACACCGGCGACGCCTTGCCGACGGTGCCGACGCTCTGCTCCCACGCGACGGCGCCGGTCGCGGCGTCGAGGGCGAACAGGTTCGCGGAGTTGTCGATGACGTAGAGCCGCCCGTCGTGGATGAGGGGCGACGAGAACCCGACCGCGAGCTCGTCGGCGCGCCAGCGCTCGTGGGTGGCGGTGACGTCGCCCTCGCCGGTGGCGTCTATCGCCACCACCCGGCCCATGATGCCCGAGTCGACGTTCTCCTCGCTGTGGGCCGCGTACACCGTGTCGCCGGCGAGCACCGGCGAGACGTTGATGCCGCGCTTGCTCAACTGGTACTGCCACACCTTGCCGCCGGTGCGGGCGTTCAGGGCGTAGATGTGCCCGTCGGCGTTGCCGTCGATCCACAGGCGCTGGCCGTTCACGACCCCGATCACGCCCACCGACTGCGTGTTCATGTCGGCGACGTTGCCGCCCGGGGTGGAGTGCCAGCGGACCTCCCCGGTCATCTTGTCGAAGCCGAAGTAGCGGTGGCGGGGCGGGCCCCCGAGGTTGCCCCAGCCGGTGCCGATGATGCTCAGCAGGAGCTGGTCCTCGTCGACGAGCGGGGTCGACGTGCGCCCGCCGTAGCCCGAGGCCCGGCCGAGCTCCTCGGCGAGGCGCCAGCTCCACACGACGGCCCCGTCGCGGTCGAACGCGTTCAGGTGGCCGTCGATGTTCATGGCGTAGAGGTATCCGGTCTCGGGGTCGCCGGTCACGCTGCCCCAGCCCACCCGGTTGAAGGGCACCGTCGTGTTCAGCACGTTGTAGTTGTGCTGCCAGAGCTTCTCCCCGGTCTCGGCGTTCCAGCAGGCCACGACCTCCTGCTCGTCCACCCCGTCGCCGGTGCGTCCGTTGGCGCAGACCCGCCCGTCGAAGACGGCGGGGGTCGAGCGCCCGACCCAGCGGTCGTACCAGATGAGGTTCTCGCCGTCGGGCGACCAGCTCGAGACGAGCCCGGTCACGTCCGAGGCGCCGGTCTGGGCGCGCCCGCGCCAGCTCGGCCAGTCGTTCGCCGCGGCCGGGCCGGCCAGCAGGCCCGCCAGCAATCCGGCCACGAGCGCCGCGGCCACCCTCCGCGCCGTGCCGTGTGCTGCCGTGTTCATTCCCGTCAACCCTCGCTGAAGCATCGAACTCATGGCTCGTCGAATCGAGCCGTTCGATGGCGTTCTGAAACAAGAAATCATACTACAGCGTTCAGGGCGCTTCAGTGGTTCCGAGCGGTTCCGAGTGGTTCCGGTGGTCCCGAGCGTTCCGGCAAGGGGTGATGGTCTGGCTGTCGAATCGAGTGGGGACGAAGACGCGCGCCGCAGAGCCCCTCACGGACTGCCTGCGCCCAAGGCCCGCTCAACCGTCCACAGCAGCCCGACGGCGGCGATGAGGGCGGAGGCCGGTATCGCCACCCGGCGTCGGTACCAGGGGCGGCGCCGGCACCAGCCCACGGCGGCGAACGCGAGGCCGATGACCGCGAGCTGGCCCACCTCGATGCCCGCGTTGAAGGTCAGGAGGCCGAGCCAGCGCTCGTCCGCCGGGAGCCCCAGCTCGCGCAGGACCCCGGCGAACCCCAGTCCGTGCAGCAGGCCGAACAGGAACACGGTGGCCGGGCGCCACGGGGTGAGCCGCTCGGTGAGGATGTTCTCGACCGCCACGTAGACGATGGAGAGCGCGATGAGCGGCTCGACCACGCGCGGGGGCAGCGACACCACGTCGAAGACGGCGAGGGACAGCGTCACCGCGTGGGCGACGGTGAACGCGCTCACCTGCCAGACGAGGGGGCCGAGCCGCGCGCCGAGCAGGAACAGGCCGAGCACGAACAGGATGTGGTCGAGCCCGCGGGGGAGGATGTGGACGAAGCCGAGCCGCACGTAGCGGCCGGCCGTCGACCATGCGCTGGCGGGGGCGGCGGGGCCCGACAGCGGGAAGGGGTCGCTACGGGCGCCGCGCTCGAGCAGGGCCTGGCTCGTCACGCCCCGCCGCTCGTCCCGGATGGTCAGGTTCACCTCGGCGAACGCGCGTGAAGCGAAGAACTCCAGCTCGGCCGCGTCCGCCGGTACCGCCCCGGTCAGTCTGGCCGTCAGCCCAAGCACCGTCGGGATCTCCGACTCGGTCGCTTCCGGCGTGCCGTGGTCCGGGAACGACACCTCGAAGGGCGCCGGCTCGCCGTCGAAGCGCAGCCGGACCCGGCGTTCGAAGAGCCGGCGCAGCCGGCCGAGCGCCTCGTCGAGCTCGGCCGGCGAGAGGGCGCGCACGGCCGCGGCCAGCTCGGCGTCGTCGGCGCTCTGCGGCGCCCCCAGGGCCAGCGCGTCGAGGTCGACCACCAGGTCGGCCCGGAACGTCCCGTCCCGCTGCAGCACGACGGTGGTGTCGGTGAACGTCAGGGGATGGCCGTCGGCCGCCGCCGGCAGCAGGGCGAGCAACGTGGCCGCCGGCAGCCGGATCCAGGTCATCCGACTATCCTACGACGGCGGGTCGCCGTGGGGCGGACGGGCGGCTCGTCGGCAGGCGGTTTTCTGGAGCCGAGGGTGGCCACGGGGAGCGTCGCGGGAGCTTCGCGCCAACCAGCTCCCGACGGTCGGCCGGTCGTGCTACCGCGCGTGCAGGGCGGGGCTGTTGACGTGCGCGTTGTGGCCGTGTTCGAGGGAGTCCACGCGTCCGGTGAGGCGGTCGAGCTTGCCGTTCACGGCGAGGATGACCACCATATTGATCAGGCCCGTCACGGCGCCGACCAGAGAGAGAACGAGGGTTGTCAACTCCATGCGTGTTGGAAATGTACCATGCCGTGCTCGGTGTCGCAACCGCCTCGTCAGTGAACGCTTGGCCGCCCCCGCCCACGTCAGGGCCTGCGGATCCTGACGAGGTACGGCCGTCCCCGGCGGAGGAAGTTGACCACGGTGTCGGCGCTCTCGACCAGCAGGCTGAGGCGGGCGGTGGCCTCGACGTTGTCCTCGACGTCGACGCCGCCCACCCGGTAGATGACGTCCCCGGCCTGGAGCCCCGCCACCTGGGCGATGCCGCCGGGGGACACTTCGGTGACGAGGGCGCCCTCGCGGAGCTGGAGGTTGTCGGGCTCGAGGCGCTCGGTCAGGGTGCCGGTGGGCGCCGCGTCGCAGATGGTGGCGCCGATGTCGATGGTGCGGGTGGCGTCGGGGTCGGCGCAGACGTAGAGCGCGTCGCCGGCCTGGGCATGCGTAGCGGTGGCCCAGAGCAGGGCGAGGCCGAAGCCTCCGGTCGTCAGGGCGTGTCGCAACCTCTGCATGCGCGCAGTATACGCCGGCCGGGCGCCCGGCGGGCCGCGGCCCCACGAGCGCGGGTCGGCGGGCCCGGTGGTGTAACGGTCGCTGGCGCGCCGTGCGGGCCTCCGCGGGCCGGCTTCGATCGGGCGGGAACCCAGGGGTGCGCGACAAGAGAGTGGCGCGCCGCCAAGCAAGCGGCACGCAGAGCCGCGTGTGCGAGCGCCGAAGCCCCACGGCGACGTGCTCGCGAACGCCGGCCCGCTCCCGTGAATCGAGCGGCCGACAGGGCCGGCGGCCGTCGCCTCACAAGGTGTCGTGCGCCCGGAACGCGGGTTTCGGTGTTCGGGCAGGCGGCTGATCCGTTACCCTGTGCGGCATGTCTCGAATGACTGCGTGTTCAGGCGGGCGGCGGGGTCGTGGTGGATCGCGGTGGGTCCTCGGAGCGGGAGCGGCGCTGCTCGGGGTCGTCGCCGGGCCGGCCGGCGCCTCGCAACCGGAACCGGCCGGCGCGCCGGTGGTGGAGCGGTTCGCACGGCTGGCCCTCGAGTGCGTGCACCGCGAGTACCCCAACAAGATCGCCCACGTCCTGAACGGCGACGGCGACGTGCGCCCGCCCCGCGAGCTGACGCCGGCGTTCTTCGGGTGCTTCGACTGGCACTCGGCGGTGCACGGGCACTGGCTGCTCGCCCGTCTGGCGCGGCTCTATCCCGACGCCGACTTCGCGCCGGCGGCCCGCGCCGCGCTAGACCGCAGCCTGACGGTGGAGAACGTCGCGGCCGAGGTGCGCTACTTCCAGGGGCCGGGGCGGGCCGGCTTCGAGCGGCCGTACGGATCGGCGTGGCTGCTGCAGCTCGCGGCCGAGCTGCGCGAGTGGGACGACCCGGCGGCGCGGCGGTGGCGCGCCGCGCTGGAGCCCCTCGAGTTCATCGCGTCGGCGCAGATCAGGTCGTGGCTGCCGAGGCTGACCCATCCCATCCGCGTCGGCGAGCATTCCCAGACCGCGTTCGCCTTCGGGCTGATCCACGACTGGGCGCTGCGGGCGAGCGACACCGGCATGCTCGATCTGCTGGAAGCCCGCATCGCCGACTACTACCTCGGCGACCGGGGCTGTCCCCTCGCCTACGAGCCGTCCGGGCACGACTTCCTGTCGCCGTGCCTCGCCGAGGCCGACCTGCTGCGCCGCGTGCTCGAGACGGACCGTTTCGCGGCGTGGCTGGGCGAGTTCCTGCCGGGAATTCCGACCGACGGCGACGGGGCGGGCTGGCTCGAGCCGGCGGTGGTCACCGATGCCGGCGACGGCAAGCTGGTGCACCTCGACGGCCTGAACCTGAGCCGGGCGTGGATGCTGGAGGGAATCTCGGCCGCGCTGCCCGCGGGCGACGTGCGCCGCCCCGCGCTGCTCGACGCCGCCGCGCGCCACCGCGACGCCGGCCTCGCCTCGGTCACCGGCGAGCACTACGAGGGCGGCCACTGGCTGGGCACCTTCGCCGCCTACCTAGTGACCCGGCGGGGGATTCCCGCCCCCGCCGGGGTCTCCCCGTAGGAGGTTTGCCGCTGTCGCGGCTGGGTGCTGCCCCGCTTATCGGCGCATCGGTCGCGCGGCTTTAACTGGATCGCCACGGGCGTCACGGAACACCTCCGACGCGGCGCGGCCGGCATCGCCGTTCGTGTCCCAGGCCCGATCTCGTCGTTCTGCTTCGTCGGCCCACAGCCGGGCGTTCTCCTCGTCGGAGAGCGTTTCCAGACTGTCCAGAAGCCTCTCCGCGAGCCTGGCCCGATCCGGCGGGTTCAGTCGCAGCGCCTCGGACTCGATTTCGCCAATCGTCATGACCCCGCCTACCCCTCCTTGTCGGCGTACTGGTCGCGCAGCTTCGCCACCACCGTGGGGTCGGCGAGGGTCGTGACGTCGCCCAGCGCCTTGCCCTCGGCGACGTCGCGCAGGAGCCGGCGCATGATCTTGCCCGACCGGGTCTTCGGGAGGTCGGCCGCGAGCACGATCTCGTCAGGCCGGGCGATGGCGCCGATCTTGGTCACCACGTGCTGCTTCAGGACGCCGATGGTGCCGTCGTGCGGAGTCACGCCCTCCTTCAGGGTGACGAACGCGGCGATGCCCTGGCCCTTGATCTCGTGGGGCTTGCCGACGACCGCGGCCTCGGCCACGTCGGGGTGGTCGACCAGCGCGCTCTCGACCTCCATGGTGCCGACGCGGTGGCCCGAGACGTTGAGCACGTCGTCGACGCGGCCGAGCAGCCACAGGTAGCCGTCGTCGTCGATCTTGGCGCCGTCGCCGGTCACGTACACGTCGTGCCCCCAGCGCCCGAAGTAGGTCTTCACGTAGCGCTCGTGGTCGCCGTAGATGGTGCGCAGCATCGACGGCCAGGGGCGCTTCATGACGAGGTAGCCGCCGCCCACCTTCACCTCCTCGCCCTGCTCGTTCACGACCATCGGCTTGATGCCGGGGAAGGGGCGGGTGGCCGAGCCCGGCTTCAGGGCGACGAGGCCGGGCAGGGGGGCGACGCAGATGGCGCCGGTCTCGGTCTGCCACCACGTGTCGACGATGGGGACGCGGGTGCCGCCGATGTTGGCGTGGTACCACATCCACGCCTCGGGGTTGATGGGCTCGCCCACGGTGCCGAGCAGCCGCAGGGTCGACATGTCGAACTTCGCGGGGATGTCCGTCCCCCACTTCATGAACGCGCGGATGGCGGTCGGGGCGGTGTAGAACACGGTGACCCCGTAGCGCTCGACCATCTCCCAGAACCGGCCCCGGTGCGGGGTGTCGGGGGCGCCCTCGTACATGACGCAGGTCGCCCCGTTGGCGAGCGGTCCGTAGACGAGGTAGCTGTGGCCGGTCACCCAGCCGATGTCGGCGGTGCAGAAGAAGACGTCCTCTTCCTTGAGGTCGAAGACCCACTTCGAGGTGGCGTAGGTACCGACGAGGTAGCCGCCGGTGGCGTGGGCGATGCCCTTGGGCTTGCCGGTGGTGCCCGACGTGTAGAGGGTGAAGAGCAGGTCTTCCGAGTCCATGGGCTGCGGGTCGCAGCGCGGCGCCGCCTTCGCCATCAGGTCGTGGTACCAGTGGTCGCGGCCGTCCTGCATGTCGATGTCGGCGTCTAGCCCCTCGCGGTGCATCACCACCACCGACTCGACGCTGGGGGCGCCGTCGAGGGCGTCGTCGGTGATCTGCTTGAGGGGGATGACCCCGCCGCGGCGGTAGCCGCCGTCGCCGGTCACCACCACCTTGGCCTGCATGTCGTTGATGCGGTCGCGCAGCGACTCGGCGCTGAACCCCGCGAACACGACGCTGTGCACGGCCCCGATGCGGGCGCACGCGAGCAGGGTGATGGGCAGCTCCGGGGTCATCGGCAGGTACACCGCGACCCGGTCGCCCTTCTCGACCCCGAGGTCGCGCAGGGCGTTCGCGAAGCGGTTCACGTCCTGGTAGAGGTCCCAGTAGGTGAGGGTGCGGCGGTCGCCGGGCTCGCCCTCCCAGATGAGGGCGGCCTTGTTGCGCCGGGCGGTGCGGACGTGCCGGTCGACGCAGTTCACGCTGGCGTTGATCTGCCCGCCGAGGAACCACTTGACGGTGGGCGGGGTCCACTCGCAGACGGTGTCCCACGGGCGGCTCCACTCGAGCTCGCTGGCGAACTTCGCCCAGAACCCCTCGTGGTCGCGGTCGGCCTCCTCGTAGATGCCGGGGTCGTTGGCGTTGGCCTGCGCCGCGAACTCGGCCGGCGGCTCGAATACCCGGTCTTCCTGCAGCAACGCGTCGAATCCGTCAGCCTGGGACACGGCAAGTCCTCCTGGAAATAGTCAGCGGAACGTCCGGCCGCCCCGCGGCCGGGACGCCTAATTCTAGCCGGAAATCCCCGTGAGTCCGATGAGGCCGTCCGGCCGGTCGGGACGAGCGTGGTCCTCCGTCCAGAGCATCCGTTCGGCCCGCTCGAGCAGCCCCCGCAGGCCGGTGCGGCGGAGGGCCGACACCGCGACCCCATCGTGCAGGCGCGCCAGCGCCTCGCCCTCGCCGTCGGCCATCCGGTCGATCTGGTTGAAGACCAGCAGCTCCGGCGCCTCGACGTCGATGTCGCGCAGCACGCGGCGGACGGCCTCGATGCGACGCTCGCAGTCGGGCGTGGCGGCGTCGACCACGTGGAGGAGCAGCGAGGCGTCGGCCAGCTCCTCGAGGGTGGCGCGGAAGGCGGTGACGAGGTCCGCGGGGAGGTCGCGGATGAACCCCACCGTGTCGGTGATGATGACCTCGCGCTCGCGAGGGAAGCGCAGGCGGCGCGAGGTGGGGTCGAGGGTGGCGAACATCTGGTCGGCCACGTGCACCTCGGTGCGGGTGAGGGACCGCAGCAGGGTGCTCTTGCCGGCGTTGGTGTAGCCGACGATGGAGAGGACCGGGGCTCCGCGGCGTCCTCGCCGCTGCCGCCGGTTCCCGCGCTGCCGGGCGAGCTTCTTCAGCTCGCGTTCGAGCCGGGTCACGCGGTCGCGGGTGCGCCGGCGGTCCACCTCGAGCTTGGTCTCACCCGGCCCCCGCCCCCCGATGCCGCCCGCGAGGCGCGACAGCGAGACCTCGGCGCGCTGCGCGAGCCGTGGCAGCAGGTACTTGAGCTGGGCCAGCTCGACCTGCAGCTTGCCGTCGCGGGTGGTCGCGTGCTGCGCGAAGATGTCGAGGATGAGCTGGGTGCGGTCGATCACCCGCAGCTCCATGCGCTCGCCGAGGTTGCGGGCCTGGGTGGGGGTCAGGTTCTGGTCGACGATGACGAGGTCGGCGTCGTCCTGGAAGGCGCGGATGACGAGGTCGTCGAGCTTGCCCGAGCCGAGCACGGTCTTGGGGTCGACGCGGGGCCGGTTCTGGGTCACCACGTCGACGATGTCGACGCCGGCCGAGCGGGCCAGCTCGCGCAGCTCGTCGACGTGGACCTGCAGCTCGCGGGCGCCGCGTCCGGCGGTGACCGACACGAGGATGGCGCGCTCGCGGTCGCCGACCCGCTGTGCGCCGGTGTCGCGCGCGAGGGCCGCCTCGCGCTCGCGGATCCACGCCTGGAAGTCGAAGTCGATCAGGGCCGGGGGCTGTGGGTCGAGACGCTCGATGCCCGCGTCGCGGTCCCCCGGTTCGCGATCGCCGGCGGGCCGGAGGGCGGCGGCGTGGGCGAGCGCGGGCAGGCCCTCGTGGTCCATGCCCACCGTGACCATCGCGTCGAGGCGCAGCAGCAGCAGGTCGGTCCGGTCGTCCCGCGTCAGCCCCTCGCCCGCGAGGTGGGTGTGGACGCAGCGCAGGCCGCGCAGGCGTCCCCGGCCGGCGCGCAGGCGGCCCCAGTCGGGCAGGGCGATGGAGTGGGCGTCGCCCACCATGACGTGCTGGACGAGCCCGCGGCGGTCGAGGAGCACGCCGACCTGACGACGGATCTCGTGGCTGACCTCGGTGAGCTGCCGGGCGAGCTCCTGGGTGACGAGCCGGTCCGCGGGGACCCGGCGCCGGAACAGGCGCTCGAGCTGGCGCGTCTGGCTGGCCTTCAGACCGTGGGTGTCGCCGAAGACTTCGATGGGGAGTGCCTCCTGTCAGGACCGCGATCGCTCGCCGACTTCACCGAGGCGCGGCCCGTCCTCTCGTTGCCCTGGCGCGCCTGGCGCACGGCAACGCGGATGCGTCCGAGTCCTTACGGCCGCGAGGCCGCGGCACCAGTGCTCTCGCGCGCGAACCCGCGGTAGACCTCGCGCGCCTCGTCGAACTGGGCGAAGACGTGGGCGCGTTCCCGCTCGGCCCGCCAGCCGGGCCACTCGTCCGCCATCTGCTGCAGCCGGTCGATCCAGCGCAGGGCGTAGTCGGCCGCCGCCGCGTCCCGGATCGGCTCGTCGCCGGCGAGCAGCCACACCGGGTTGGTGAACGCCTGCACGTAGGTCACGTCCATGGGGAACCGGTCGGCGGGGGCGCCCTCGGCCCGCAGGTGGCACCAGCCGCTCGCGGTCACGCGGCGGCCCACGGTGAACGCGGCCGACCGGCCGTCGACGCCGAGCGGCACCTCCTGCACGGCCTCGCCGTTGCACACCAGGAACACCCGGTCCAGGGCAGTGACGGACTGCACGCGCCCGGCAATCCGGACCTCGCCCCCGCCGGCCGGCAGGGTCACCTCTTCGCCCGGCATCCGGCCGTCGACGGTCAGCTCGAGCAGCGGCCCCGACGAGACGAACGCGCGCCCCGCCCGCAGCTCCTCGAACCACGCGTCGACGTCGAGGCCGCGCGGCCCGGTGTGCACGTAGGTCCGCACCGACCCCACCAGCTTCGAACGGTGCAGGTTGCTGATGGAGTCCTCGCCCCCGGTGGCGGCGATGCGCAGGCCGTTGCTCCACACCGCGTAGAGGGGGAAGAAGCCGGACCGCGCCGCGTCCGACCACTCCACCGCGTCGGTGGTGCCGAGGGCGGCGTCGACGATGAACCCCTTGCCGCCGCCGAGGTTGCCGTCGAGGGGGTCGCTCTCGCCCGTGAACGCGTGCACGTAGCCGACGGTGGCCCCCTGCGCCTTCGCCTTCCGGAACATGTCGGTGTTGCTGGGGTAGAGGCTCTCGATGGCGGTGCCCTCGTAGCCCATCGTGAACGGCGAGATCAGGTGGTCGCGCATCCCGAACATGAAGACGTGGCCGTAGAACGGCGGGCGGTACTCCTGGCCCACGACCACCGGGTGCTCCGGCGTGGACGCCGAGTGGGCGCCGCCGCCGGGCTCGAACCACTGGTAGTCGAGGATGCGGTTGTCCTTGTTGGCGACCTGGTGGAGGACGATGTCCTGATCTTCCGCCTCCGACATCATGACGAGGTTCTCGAGCGAGTTGTGGAGGTTGCCGCCGTAGTTCCCGTGCACGTGGGTCGAGGCGCTGACCCAGCCGGCCGCGGCCATGTCCGTCATCCGCTCGAGCTCGACCGTCAGCTCGGTCGTCCCGCCCGCCGCGACCTCGGCCGTCGCCATGGCGGGGTGGAACTCGAAGCCCTTCACCACGGTCAGCTCCACCGGCCCCGCCGGCACCTCGACGGTGAACGCGCCGGTGTGGTGGAAGACGTGATCGCCGCGCGCGCTCAGCCGCGCGTAGGCGTCGGCGGGAGCGTAGAACTTCCCGTCCGACGCGGTCAGGTGGACCCGCGAGCCGGTGGTCTCGCCGGTGTCCGCGGTGCTGGTGCCGACCGACAGGGTGCCCATGGGACGCCGCCACCGCCGCTCGGTGATCTCGACCGTGCGCAGGGCGCCCCCGTGGGTCTCCAGCAGCGCCAGTCGGGGCAGGCCGCCCTCGTTGGTGACGAACGCGATCCACTCGTCGTCGGGCGACCAGCGGGGGTGGAAGGCGTCGTGCTCGAAGAACGTCAGCTTGTAGGGCTCGCCCCCCGTCGTCGGTTGCACGTAGAGGTTGTTGAACTGGTCGGCCGCCCCCCGCGTGGACGAGTAGACGAAGCGCCGGCCGTCGCTCGCGATGTCGGGCCGCGTGCGGTACAGGGTCTGCTCGCGCAGCACCGTCACCGCGTCGACGATGCCGCCGGGGGCGGCGGGCACGCGGAGAACGTTGCCCGAGCCGAGGGGGATGTCGCGGTTCGAGACCAGCAGCAGCTCGTCGCTGTCGGTGCTGTCGGGGCTCGCGGGCAGCCACGCCGGGGTCAGGTGCATGTCCCACGGCCCGAAGTAGAGCCGGTTGGCGGGATAGGCGTGGTCGCTCGTGATCGGCATCTCGTCGCCCGCCCACCGGCCGTCCTCGACCGGCCGCACCGCGACGTTGAAGTAGCCGTTGGGGCGGGTCGAGACGTAGGCGATGCGGGCGCCGTCGGGCGAGAAGGTCGGGTCCGCGTAGACGTGGCCGTCGTCGGTCAGGGCCCGGGTCTCGCCGGTCGCGACCTCCAGCAGCTCGAGCTGCACGCGGTCGCCGTCGTGGTCGGCGGTGTAGACGATCCACCGGCCGTCGGGCGACCAGTCGGGCGACGAGTGGTAGGCGTCGGGGCTGTAGGTCAGCTCCTCGGCGACCCCGGTGCCGGGGTCCACCCGCCAGATGGACCCGCTCATCGCCACCGCGATCGACGCGCCGTCCGGCGCCCAGCTCGGCGCCCACGGGGTCGAGCTCGGCGCCGGCGGGAAGTAGAAGTTGTGCATGTAGTTCCCGCCGTGGCGCGACGCCGGGTAGCGGCCGGCCTGGGCGTGCGCGTCGATTGCGCCCGCGGCGACCATCGAGGCGAGAACGCCGACGTACAAGGTTCGTCGCATGGACGCTTCTCCCTGGCCCGCCAATCGTCGCCTTCGGCTCCGCTTGGCGCCTGACCAACCGTCCGGGAGTCCGCGCGGTTCTACGGCGCAGACTTCTGATCCGGGCATCGCCGTCCGGCGGCGCCGTACCCTCCCACCGATCCGTCGCCGGTCTGCACCGTCCCGTCCCGGCAAGCGCCTTCCGGCTCGGCCGGCGCCGACGCCCGAACCGCCCGCGGTGTCTGCACGGGTCGACGGCGCGGGCGCCTGAGGCGCTACCGCCAGCCGGCCCTGAGCGCGTCCCGGTCGACCGCTTCTCCGTTCAGGTAGACGTCCGCTATCTGCCGGGTGTTCGCGATGCCGAACATCGGGTTGGCGTCGAGCACCACGAAGTCGGCGCGGCGCCCCGCCTCCAGCAGGCCGGTGTCGGCGCCGAGCACCTCGGCCGACGCGCTCGTGGCGATGCGGATGGCGTCGGCCGGCGAGATGCCCGCCTCGACGAACAGCTCGAGCTCGCGGTGCTCCATGAAGCCCGGCACGTGGTCCTGCACGCCGGTGTCGGCGCCGAGGACGAGGCGCGCGCCGGCGTCGGCCAGCTTCTTCAGGCTGGACTGCATCGCCGCCCAGGACTCGGCCGCCCGCGCCGCCGCCTCGGGCGTGCGGTTCTCGAACGACGAGCGGATGCGCGCCAGGACGTCGCCGGCCACCGACTCGAGCAGCAGCGGGTGCTCGACCCAGGCCGGCGGCTCGACGTGCCGGCCCCGTTCCGAGATGCTCAGGTTCGGCATGGCGAACACGTCGTTCTCGACGATGGCGGCCACCAGTTCGTCGTCCATCTCGAGGTCGCGCGGCAGGTGGGCGAACCCGTCGGCCCCCGCGTCGACGAGGGCGCGGGCGTCGTCGAGGTAGTAGACGTGGGCGATGACCCGCAGGCCGCGCTCGTGCGCGACCGCGATGATCGGTTCGTAGAGGTCGGGGGTGAGCTTCTCGACCGAGCCGCCCCGGTCGTCGACCCAGATCTTGACGAAGTCGGCGCGGGTGGCCGCGATCTCCTCGACGACGGCGCGCGCCTCGTCGGGCGTGGACACCCCGAACGCAGTCGGCCGCATGGTCGCGGCCCCCGGCCCCGCGTTCGGCCGCGCGATGCCGCGGAACGCGGTGTGCAGCCGGGCCCCGCCCAGCGTGCCCGCCTCCTGCTCGGCCCGGATCCCGAACGCCAGCTCGCCGGGGTCGGTCCCCATCGAGACGATGGTGCCGACGCCGTGGTACGCGTAACGGTGGAGCTGGTCGAGCAGGTTCTCGCGGGTGTAGTTCGCGTAGTCGTAGCTCAGGCCCTGCTGGAACCCGACGTGCCCGTGCAGGTCGACGAGCGCGGGCATGACCGTCTTGCCGGCGAGGTCGACCACGGTGGCGTCCTCGGGAACCGGCACGCTGGCGGCCCGGCCCGCGGCGACGATGCGCCCGTCGTCGACCACCAGCACCCCGCCCCCGATGGGCGGGCCGCCGTCTCCGGTGATCAGCGTGGCCCCCTGGTAGGCGACGACGGTGCTGACGGGATCGGGAGCGCCCCCGCCGCAACTGGCTGCGAGCACGGTGAGCAGGATGACGGCCGGGACGGATCGCATGGTCATCTGTGCATGGGCCTGGAGCGGCGCGGCCGTCGAGGCGCGCACCGGGAGCGCCACCGGAGTCGGATTATAGCGCCACACGAGTTGACCGGACCCCGAAGAGGCGGCGGTCCGTTCTCGACTCGTGGCGGGCTTCATGCCGAGAGGAGGGCGTGGCCGCGGCGGTGGCCGTAGCCGCCGGCGCACCGTCACCGCAGCAGGTCGAACAGGTAGCTGTACTTGACGGTGATCGTCCGCCCCGCGCCGGGGGGGATGTACTGGCGGCCGTCCAGCCCCCGGCCGAGGCCCTGGACGTCGTTGTAGACGATGAACAACCCGGTGTTGGCGTCCGACAGCAGGCCGAACCGGAGGTTCGACGACCACAGGTCGGCGCGGTCGTTGTACTGGACGAGGGCCTGGAAGAACATCCGGGTGTTGAACGAGTACGACGTGCGCAGGCGGATGAGGTTGGTGGTGAAGTCGCCGCCGGGGAGCCGCAGGGCGTTGTAGCTCCACTCCAGCATCGCGTTGAACGTCTCGCCGGCGCGGGCCGCGATCGACGGCGTGATCGTCACGCGGTCGCCCCCGAACAGCCCGCCGACGATGCTGTTGACGTTGAAGCTGATCGGGGCGCCGAGGTTCGTGTTGCCGGCGATCTGGGCTTCGCTGTGGTCGTACTTGCCCGGCGGGACGATGACGCCGGGGAAGATCTCGAACGGCTCGAACACGCCCTCCCGGGTGACGTTCACGCCGGTGTGGACCTCGTAGCCGTTGCGCCACTCGATGTGGTTGTCGATGTGCGTGAACTGCGTCTCCTGCCAGCCGGTGCCGAAGTCGAAGATCGTGTAGTGCGAGACGTGGGGCCGCAGCTCGTGGATCCCCCCGAGGTTCTCGGGGCGCCACGTCGTGAACACGCTGCCGTTCATGCGCCGGTAGCTCCGGCGGGCGAGGAAGCCGACCTCCGGGTTGAAGTCGGGCGAGACCTCGGTGAAGCCGAGGCTGAGGCGGGCGCGCTCGGACTGGTGCTGGGCGCTGAGCCCGAGAGCGTGCGAGCCGCCGGGCCCGGCCGAGACCAGATCGTCCACGGACCCGCTGTCGGCCAGGAATCCGCTCACCGTCCCGCCCTCCCCGATGCCCCAGCGCCCGTCGACGGCGACGGTCTGGTTGCCGTCGTCCCCCACCGCGAGATCGCCGGTCCCGTTCCGGGTGACGACCATGGCGCCGACGTTGGAGCGGTTGGCGAGGTCCTGCCGCACGCGGGCGACGGTGAAGTTCTGGCCCGGGGCCGCGCCCTCGTCGCCCAGCTCGCCGACCGACGCGGTCTGCATGTTGAGCAGTCCGATGTTGGTGTTGTTGCCGACCTTGCCCGACAGGCGCCCCCCGCCGATGATCGGAATTTGCTCGCCGTTCTCGCCGAGCCCGATGCGCCGGCTGAAGAACACGTCGACCGCGCCCGACTGGCCGACCGAGAACAGGCCCGCGTTCTCGAGGAAGAAGGGCCGCTTCTCGGGGAAGAACAGCGTGAAGCGGTCGAGGTTGACCTGCTCGTCGTCCACCTCGACCTGGGCGAAGTCGGTGTTGGCGGTCAGGTCGAGGGTCATGCTGGGGGTGATGCTGTACTTCAGGTCGGCCCCCAGGTCGCCGGTGTTGAAGTTGCTGCGGGTCTCGGTGCGGTGCAGGGTCGAGCCGAGGAGATAGGGCGTGAGCTGCAGGTTGCGCTGAGGCGGCACCGCGATGCCCTGCAGCTCGCCGGCCAGCGAGAGGCGGTTGAGGTTGAACTGGCGCGGCAGGGGCGACCAGTAGACCTGCTCGTTGTTGTAGCGGATGTTCCGCTGGAAGTTCACGCCCCAGGTCTGGACCTCGGCGGCCGGGTAGCGGAGGGTCCGGAACGGAATGGCGATCTCCGCCGTCCACCCGACGTCGCTCACGCGGCTGACGACCTCCCACGCGCCGTCCCAGTTGACGTTGAGGCCGCCGCCCGAGCCGCGCTGCTGCCGGCTGTTGCTGGGGCGCCCGCTGCCCCCGCCCCCGAAGCGGCCGCTGCCCTGCCCCTCGTTGGTGAGCTGCGCGTCGTACTCGATGCCGGCGGGGTTGGTGCCGAAGACGAACCCGTTCTGACCGTCCAGATAGGTGTCGAGGATGACCCGGAAGCTGTCGGTCTCGGTGAGCTCGGAGTCGCGGCGGCTGTCGGCGACGATGATCGTGCCCGGGTCGTCGGTGTAGCAGACCACCCCGAAGTAGATGGTGTCGGCGTCGTAGACGATGCGCACCTCGGTGCGCTCCGAGGCGAGCCGGCCCTCGAAGGGCCGGCTCTGCACGAACCCGGTGGCGACCATGGCGTCCGCGTAGGCGGGGTCGCCCAGGACGTCGCCGTCCACCGCCGGCGAACCCTCGACGCCGAGGGCGCGGACCAGCGGGAACCCCGCCGGGGTCAGCTCGCGAGACTCGATGACGCGCAGGCCGGCGGACTGCGGCCCGGACTGCGCCGCGGCGGGCGCGGGCGAGAGCAGCCACCACAGACCGAGGACCGCGGTGCAGGTCGGAACGCCGAAACGCCGGAGGAGGGTGCCAGTCAAGAACGTGTTCTCCCGCCGCTGGCCGGGGGCGTCCCGGTTCGGCGGCCTGTCGGTGGCGTCGTGGCGGCACGGCACCCTGATTCGGTCCGGTGCGGGGGCCGCTTCCGATACCATCAGTCGTACATCAACCCGTGGAGTGTATTACGGCCCACCGGCTGGCACCGTTTATCGGGCATGAGACCTCGGCGGGTCTCAGGGTGCAGCCGCCTTCGCGTAGTACCGTACGCCGGAGACGCCCTCGAAGTCGGCGTCCTGGGTCCACAGCGTCGCACGGTTGGCTCGTGCGGTCGCCAGGATGATGGCGTCGCCCATCGCGAGGCCGCGCTCGTGCGCGAGCCACGCCGCCTCCAGGGCCAGCGCCTGAGACAGGGCGATCTCCCGTCCCCGGCGCATCAATGCGGCCGCCTGGACCGCATCGTCCTCTCCCCGTTCGCGGAGGACGACCCGGAAGACCTCGTAGAGACTGATCGTGGGGACCAGGAGCCGACTCGGATCGGCGAGCGGCGCCGCGAAGTGGCGGGCATTGGGGCCATCGGTGAGGTACTCCAGCCAGCCGGAGGAGTCGATGACGTGCAACCCGTCCATCGGCCGGGTTCACAGCGGGCGGTCCGGCTCACGCTCGACGCGCGTATCGATGCCGGCGAGCCAGCCTCGCATCTCGCGGATGTCCCGCAACGGCACGAGCTCGATGCGGTTCCTGTACTGCACGACCTGGAGTCGCTGGCCGGCCTTGAGGCCGAGGGATTCCCGCACGGCCTTGGGAATGACCACCTGGAACTTCGGGGAGATTTTCACCTGGTCCATGATGACGTTGCCGAGTATCGATCCGCAAACCGTAATACGAGTCTAGCACGCCCGTCCTGGAGCTTCGCGTCGCACCGGGTCGGCTCGCGGTCGTGCCTTGGCGCCTCGCGTCCCGCGGGGCACGTCTTCGAAGGTTGGCTCTCGCGGGCGGAGTGCGTACCATAGGGAGTCGGCGCGCACGGCGAGCCCGCGTCGCCGATGGAAGGAGAGTTCTCTGATGAGCACGGCATGTCGCACAGCCTGCGCCGCGGCGGTCCTGGCCGCGATCGTCGCCCTCGGCGCCGCGCCGGCGGGGGCGCAGCACTACACCGGCCCGCGGACGCCGGACGGCCAGCCCGACATCCAGGGCGTGTGGACCAACTTCGACTCCACCCCGTTCGAGGCCCCCGACGAGGCCGACATCGAGCGGCTGGCCCCGCTGGCCGCGTGGTTCCCCGGCAGCAACCAGCCTCAGCGGATGCCGGCGATGCCCCAGTCGGTCGAGGACCGGGCGCGTCCCCCGCAGGGGCCTTGGGGCGACGGTCCCGGTGACGCCCTGCGGAACCAGCGGCGCCGGTCGATGATCGTCGACCCGCCCAACGGCCGGCTCCCGGTGCGGGACGAGGCCCGGGCCATCCGCGACTACAACCTGATCAACCTCACCGACTCGTGGCTGAACCACACCCCGTGGGAGCGCTGCATCACCCGCGGCGTGCCGGGGGGCATCTTCCCGCCGGGCTACGGGGCGGGCTACCAGATCCTGCAGATCCCCGGCCACGTGGTGCTCTTCTACGAGATGATCCACGAGGCCCGCATCATCCCCGTGGACGGCAGCCCCCACCTGCCCGACAGCATCCGCCAGTGGAACGGCGACGCGCGCGGGCGCTGGGAGGGCGACACCCTGGTCGTGGAGACCACCAACTACAACGACCAGGGCACCATCGGCACCAACATCGCGACCCGGGGCGTGCGCGGCATTCCCCAGAGCGAGAACCTGCGGGTGGTCGAGCGGTTCACGCGGAACGGCGACGACACCATCACCTACGAGGTGACCGTCGACGACAACACCGTGTTCACCTCGCCGTGGACCGTCGCCATGCCCCTGAACCGGGACACGACGTACCAGCTCTTCGAGTACGCCTGCCACGAGGGCAACTACGGGCTCGAGAACAGCCTGCGGGCGGGCCGGGCCGAGGACGCGGAGGCGGCGGCCACGCAGCAGTGACCGCCTCGACGACGCTCTGATGATCGGGTCGGACGGGGGATCCGCGCTGCGGATTCCCGTCCACCATCGGACGGAAGGCGCCACCGGCTCCAGCCGGGACGTGACGGCTACCCTGGTGTGTCGACGCGTTGCGCCAACCCGCCCGGAACCCACGGGGCGACAGCCTCCCGAACCGCCTGTTCCGCCGAGTCTCGCCCGCCGGCCGGCAGACCCCGCATGCCGACCGGAACATCATCGGCGAACTCGCGGATGTCCATGGTGGCGCGGGCGTTCGGTCGCCGAAGTCTGTCGTGACAGGTCGGCTGCCGGATCCGCTCGTGTGGGGCTGGTTGTGCGGGGGTCTACGCGGGTGCCGGGGACGTCGTGACAGGCCGGCTGCCGGATCCGCTCGTGTAGGATCCCCGCGTGACTCACGACTACGTCATCGTCGGCGCGGGCACCGCCGGCTGCGTGCTCGCCAACCGGCTGTCGGCCGACCCCGGCGCCAGCGTGCTGCTGCTCGAGGCGGGGGGCAAGGACGACTACTTCTGGATCGACATCCCCGTCGGCTACCTCTACACCATCGGCAACCCCCGCACCGACTGGTGCTACCGCATCGAGCCCGACCCCGGCCTGAACGGCCGGACCATCCTGTACGCGCGCGGCCGCGTCCTCGGCGGTTGCTCCTCGATTAACGCGATGATCTACATGCGGGGGCAGCGGAGCGACTACGACCACTGGGCGTCGCTCGGCAACCGCGGCTGGGGCTGGGACGACGTGCTGCCGGTGTTCATGCGGTCGGAGGACTACCAGCACGGCGCCGACGAGTGCCACGGGGTCGGCGGCGAGATGCGGGTCGAGGAGCGCCGGGTGAGCTGGGAGATCCTCGACGCGTGGCGCGACGCGGCCGAGGAGTGCGGCATTCCCAAGATCGCCGAGTTCAACCGGGGCGACAACTTCGGCAACGCCTACTTCCAGATGAACCAGCGCGCCGGCCGGCGCTGGAGCGGGACGAAGGCGTACCTGCGGCCGGTCATGCATCGGCCCAACCTGACCGTCCGGACCGGCGCGCAGGTGCGGCGCATCGCGGTCGAGTCGGGCGACGTCGGCCCGCGCGCGACGGGGGTCGAGCTGCCGGGGGGCGAGCGGCTCGAGGCGCGGCGCGAGGTCATCCTGGCCGCGGGGGCCATCGGCTCGCCGCAGATCCTGCAGCTCTCGGGCATCGGTCCGGGAGCGCTGCTCCAGGCGCACGGCATCGACGTCGTCCACGACCTGGCCGGGGTGGGCGAGAACCTGCACGACCATCTGCAGATCCGCACCATCTACAAGGTGAAGAACACCGTCACCCTGAACCTGCGGGTGAACTCGCTGTTCGGCAAGGCGGCGATGGGGCTGGAGTACCTGCTGTTCAAGACGGGCCCGCTGACGATGCCTCCCTCGCAGCTCGGGGCGTTCGCCCGAAGCGACCCGTCCCGCGCGTCGGCGAACATGGAGTGGCACGTGCAGCCGCTGTCGCTCGACAAGTTCGGCGACCCGCTGCACGAGTTCAACGCGATCACGCCGTCGGTCGCCAACCTCCAGCCCACCAGCCGCGGGCACGTCCGCATCAAGGCCCCGGACCCGCTCCAGGCCCCGGCCATCACCCTCAACTACCTGTCCACCGACGAGGACCTCCGGGTCGCGGTGGCCGGCCTGCGGTTCACGCGGCGCATCATGGCCGCCAACGCCCTGGCCCGGTTCGAGCCGGAGGAGTGGAAGCCCGGCCCCGCCGTTGAGAGCGACGAGGCGCTCGCCGCCGCCGCACGCGATCTCGGCACGACGATCTTCCACCCGGTCGGCACGTGCAAGATGGGGCGCGACCCTCTCGCCGTCGTCGACGACCGGCTCGCGGTGCACGGCGTCGCCGGCCTGCGGGTCATCGACGCCTCGGTCATGCCGCGCATCACGTCGGGCAACACCAACGCGCCCACGGTGATGATCGCGGAGAAGGGGGCGGAGTTCGTGATCGAGGATGCGGCGGGGTGATGCGGTCCATCCCGACCCGACACTGCTCTGACGGCGGGGCCTGCGGCACTTCGCCCGGCACGGGAGGCTGACCGACGCCGGCCCGCGCGAGGATGCGACGTGCCGCCGGGATGTCGCCTCGGGCCGCGCGCTCGGTGAAGTACTGCTCGGTTCGAAGCGCGGACAGCTTCTCGGCGACAGCGACGTTGATCAACTGGTTCACCGCCACGCCCTCCGCCTTGGCGAGCTTCCGTACCTCCTCCAGCAACGCGGGCTGAAGTCTCAGCGCGAAGTTGCTCTTATTCATGGTCGTTCCATTATGAAGGTGGTCAAAGCATGAGCTTGAGGATCATCCAGGTCGACGCCTTCACCTGCGAACCCTTCGGCGGGAATCCGGCCGCCGTCTGCGTGCTGCCGCGGCCGGCGGAGGCGGCGTGGATGCAGCGGGTCGCGCGCGAGATGAACCTGTCGGAGACGGCGTTCCTGCTGGGCCGCGAGTCGGGCGGGTACGACCTGCGGTGGTTCACCCCGACCGTCGAGGTGGACCTGTGCGGCCATGCGACGCTGGCCGCCGCCCATGTCCTCTGGGAGGACCGACACCTCGCGCCGGCCGCTCCCGCCGTCTTCCACACCCGCTCGGGCCGGCTGTCGGCGGAGCGCCGCGGCGACTGGATCGAGATGGACTTCCCGGCGGAGCCGGCCCGGCCGGCGCCGGTGCCCGAGGGGCTCGCCGAGGCGCTCGGCGCCGAGCCGGTCCACTTCGGCCGGAACCGCTTCGACTGCTTGGTCGAGGTCGATTCCGAGGCGACGGTGCGGAGGCTCGCCCCGGACATCGGCGCACTGGCGCGGCTGCCCGTCCGCGGCGTCATCGTCACCGCGCGCGGCGAGACCGAGGGGTTCGACTTCGTGTCGCGTTTCTTCGCCCCTCGCGCCGGTGTGGACGAGGACCCGGTCACGGGGTCCGCGCACTGCTGCCTCGGCCCCTACTGGCGCCGCCGGCTCGGCCGCGACGCGTTCACCGCGTGGCAGGCGTCGGCGCGCGGTGGAGTGGTCAAGGTCGCGGTGGCCGGCGACCGGGTCCGGCTGTCGGGGCAGGCGGTCACCATCCTGCGGGGTGAGCTGCTGGCGTGACGCGTGGCCACGCCGGTGCGTCCCCCGGGCCGGAAGGGCGCCGGGCAATCACGCGGTGCCAGGGGTCCAGGGGGCTTCGGGGTCATCTGCAGTCCCGTCAGTTGCGGACGATGGCCTCGAGTCGCCTGGCGAGGGCGTCGAAGTCCTCGGGGCACTTCCGGCGGACCGCGTCGATGCGGCGCGCCGCTTCCCCTGCCAGTTCACTTCGCCCGCCATCGGGGCCACCGTCGACGCCGCGTTGTTTCGCCAGCACGTTGAAGTACAGCTCCTTGACCTGCACCTCGGCCCGCACGTCCGCCCATTTCCATTCGGCAGGAAGTTTCAGTCCGGCCAGGACCCATGTCTCGACCTCCTCCCATGCCTCGGCGCCCAGAAAACGCTCGCCGAGCGTTTCTTCGAGTTGATCGAGCCGTTGGCGCCGCCCGGTGTTGCCGTCGCGGTCGATGCACAGCACGATGACCTGTACCCTGCCGCCGTAGCGCTGGACGATGTCGGCCATGCGTTTCGCCTTCAGCGCTTCGTCGACCCCACCCAGCAGTGGGTCCACACAGACCCTCACCGTGGCGTGCGGCTTACCCAGCGATGCAAGAAGTCTCGAAAAGAGCGGCTTCAGGATGAATTGGTCCTTGCGAAAATCCTCCGGAACGATGAGTACCGTCATGTGTCCGTATCCCGGGCGGCCTCCGTGAACTCGATCATGTCTTCCATCCAGCCTCCGACCAGCAGCCGGTCAAGACCCTGGGTCTTTCGGAGCTTCTTCGCGTTGGGCAGTGCGGACACGGATCGGATGATGGCGTCGGTGGCGGCCTCGCGACGGCAGACGAGAGAGGTGCTACTGAACGTGCGGTCGTTAATCGATGTCAGCAATCCCGGCGAGTGGGTGGTGGTGACTACCTGGACCGCGCCCTTGGACGTTTGTTTCTCGATCAACTCCAGCAGCAGCCATTGCCGCGCGGGATGAATGCCGTTGTCGATTTCCTCGAAGAAAAAAAAGCCGGTCGGATCGTCTGCAAGAAGCGCCGCGAGCATGGCGAGAAATCGTAGCGTGCCATCGGACGCGCTGTACGCGGAGCAGGTTCTGCCGTCTTTTTCGTGCACGACCAGCCGGACCAAGCCGGTGATCGAGTCCACGGGAAACTGGAAGTCGCTGACATCCATCGGCGTCAGCGCGCGGACCCAACCGATCAGCGTTTTCCGCCTCTTCGGATCGGTACAGATTTCACGCAGCACGGTCGGCAGATTTTCGCCACCGTCGCCCAGAATGGTCTGTCCCGGGAATGAGGGTTGTCGCATGCGATCCGGAATCAGATCCAGAAAGCGCATGCTGGCCAAAGCGTCCATGACCCTCTTGGCGTGGTCCTTGTGAGCGCGACTCACGCGATGGTGCTCTCCGATTTGGGTCAAGGCCGGTTGATCGAGTCTGACGTCGACACGAGCACCAAGTTTGCGTTGCCTGCCCGCTTTTGCCATGCGAAGGAGCAAATGGGCTTGGTCGAACTGGTCGCCTACAGGATCGGGCGAATCCGGCCGACTGGTGTAGATCTGTTCGCCTTGGACCTCGAGTTCCTCGTTGAATACCTTGAAGCCACCAGAGCTCTTGCGATCCTCTGCTACTTCGATAAAGTACCGAACGGCCTCGCCGTCAAGCTGCAGTCCGACGGACAGCGCAAACCTGGTTTCGCCGTCGGGGTGCTTCAGACGCGCGATCTCGTTGGGGGCGCCCCGAATCGACGTCCATTCGGCCTGACCGCCTGGTCCGTACCTGCCCCCCAGGATCTCGGCCAGGGTGTAGCCGCGGCCTATGCCGTGAAGAAACCGGAACGCGTCGCGGATATTGCTCTTGCCGCTGGCGTTCGCGCCCACGATCACGGTGAAGGGGCCGAGGCTCAGCCTCTCGTCGGCGAAGTTCTTGAAGTCGACGAGTTCAAGCGAGGTGATCATGGCCCCGACTCTGCGACCGTGGCGGCTGGCGTCATCTCCGTCGTTCTCGCCTTCACTGGCCGGTCGGCCAGTGCTGAACGTTGATCTCTGCCATCGGGAAGTCGTCGACGTTCGCGGTTGCCAGTGCGGCGCTGACCCCGGCCGCGGCCGCGGCGATCAGACAATCGGCCTGCTGGAGGGTTATCCCCCGGCGGGCGAACTCCCGGCGCCATGCGCCGGCCCGCATTCCTTCGGCGACCCCCAGCGGGGCCAGTCGCAGGCCGTTGAACAGACGGCGGGCGACGGTCTCCTCGGCGGGTCGCAGGCCGCGCCATATCTCCTCGACGGATATCACGCAGGCCCAGGGCTCGGTGCCGGCCCGTCGCAGGGCGGCCAATCGAGCGGCGGCGGGCTGGCCGCGGAGGGCGTCGATGAGCACCGTCGAGTCGAGGAGCAGGCGGGCCATCGGTCAACCGGTGCGACGCGGGTCGGCGGAGCGCTGTCGCCGCACCCACGCCGCGGGGTCGTCGTCCCACTCGTGGCCGCTGTCGGGCAACCCGCCGAGCGCCGCTTCGATGTCGTCCCAGCGCCGTTCGTCGTCGAGGCCGCGCTGTATCAGTTCGCCGATGAACGCGCTTCGCCGCCGCGGACCTGCGCGACGGTCGATCTCTTCCACGAGCGCGGCGTCCAAGGCTATGTGCAGGCGCATGGGTCAAAAATAGCATCATGCGCACACGACGGTCCATTCGATCATGCGCCGTCCGCTCAGACTGGCTGGATACCCTTGAGCCGCACCGCGGCGCGTCTGGTCAGGCGGTGATTCTCGGGGTCGACTTCGATCCCCGCGGACGCCAGGGCGGTTGCGCCCAGCAGAGGTTCGGCGTCAGCCTCGCCGAAGAGGATCGTCCCGCCCCCGATCTCACCCATGAACTCGATGTCCGCGGTCGTGATTTCCATGGTGAGCTCGCGGCCGTCCGTCAGCTCGTAGACGCGATGGCCCTTCGGCCCGAGGCCGATGGCCGCTAGATGAGGGCGCGGGACGAGCGAGTCGGTCGCGCCCGGGTCGACCAGGAACGTTCCTTTCCAGGCACGGTCCGGGTCGGTAGGGTTGCGAATCGTGACGTTGACGCACGTGGCTTGGACATCGTGTTCGTGATCGGTCGTCCGGTCTCGAGCTGCGGTCTGCACGGCTCGCTCGTGTGCGCGTCGCGCCGCTCGGTGCATGGCGGCTTGTGCGCCCGCGAGGACGGCGCTACGGGGCATCGGCGCTCGGCGAGTACTTCGATCGGGCGTATTCATGACCGGCCTTTCTCAGCCACAAGCACGGGAGTACGTGCGGAGTTGTCGTAGACGGCCCACTCGTCCACGAGGTTCCTGTAGGTGCGTCCCCAATTGCGCCAGCCGGCATGGAAGCGGCGGCGGACGACCGTATCCGGTACGTCGTGCCCGCCTTCCAGCACGCGCTGCCGCACACGGGCGATGGCGCCGGCAATGGGTCAGCCCTTGACGGCCGTCGCCTCACCTGCCCGTGCGCCCGCGCCTACCGCCCGAACTTCGCCTTCGCCTCCTGCCGCCTTGCGTGCAGGATCGGCTCGGTATACCCGTTCGGCTGCTCGCGGCCCTTGAAGATGAGGTCGCAGGCGGCCTGGAAGGCCACGCTTGCGTCGAAGTCGGGGGCCATGGGACGGTAGTTGGGGTCGCCGGCGTTCTGGCCGTCGACGACGGCGGCCATGCGCTGCAGGGTCTCGCGCACCTGGGCCTCGGTGCAGACGCCATGGTGCAGCCAGTTGCAGATGTGCTGGCTGGAGATGCGCAGGGTGGCGCGGTCCTCCATGAGCCCGATGTTGTTGATGTCGGGGACCTTCGAGCAGCCGATGCCCTGCTCGACCCAGCGCACGACGTAGCCGAGGATGCCCTGGGCGTTGTTGTCGAGCTCCTGCTGGATCTCGGCCGCCGACCAGTTGGGCGACTCCTCGCGGGGAATGGTGAGGATGCGGTCGAGGTCGGCGCGCGGGCGCGACTTCAGGGCCTCCTGGCGCTCGTTGACGTCGACCTGGTGGTAGTGGGTGGCGTGCAGGGTGGCGGCGGTGGGGGACGGCACCCAGGCGGTGTTGGCGCCCGCCTGGGGGTGGCCGATCTTGGCCTTCATCATGGCTGCCATGAGGTCGGGCATGGCCCACATGCCCTTGCCGATCTGGGCGTGCCCGGGCAGGCCGCACTCGAGGCCGACGTCGACGTTGTAGTCCTCGTAGGTGGTCATCCACGGGGCCGACTTCATCTCCGCCTTGCGGATCATCGGGCCCGACTCCATGGCGGTGTGCATCTCGTCGCCGGTGCGGTCGAGGAACCCGGTGTTGATGAAGAACACGCGGTCTTTCGCGGCCCGAATGCACTCCTTGAGGTTGACGGTGGTCCGCCGCTCCTCGTCCATGATGCCGATCTTCAGGGTGTGGCGGTCGAGCCCCAGGATGTCCTCGACCTGGGCGAGGGTCCGGTCGCAGAAGGCGACCTCCTCGGGGCCGTGCATCTTGGGCTTGACGATGTAGACGGACCCGGCCCGGCTGTTCTTCCGGTTCTTGAGGTCGTGGACGGCGATGACGGTCGAGATCATCGCGTCGAGCAGCCCCTCGGGGGCCTCGTTGCCGTCGCGGTCGAGGATCGCGGGGTTGGTCATCAGGTGCCCGACGTTGCGGATGAGCATCAGGCTGGTGCCCTTGAGCGTCGTCTCCGACCCGTCCGGCGCGGTGTAGGTGCGGTCGGCGTTGAGGGCGCGGTCGACCAGGCGGCCGCCCTTCTCGAACCGGTCCGTCAGGTCGCCCTTCAGGAGGCCGAGCCAGTTGCGGTAGGCGACCACCTTGTCCTCGGCGTCGACGGTGGAGACCGAGTCCTCGAGGTCCATGATCGTCGTCGTCGCGGCCTCGAGGACGACGTCCCTGACGCCGGCCTTGTCGTCGCGGCCCACGGGGTGGGCGCGGTCGATCACGATGTCGATGTGCAGGTCGTTGTTCTTCAGCAGGACGGACGACGGGGCGCCCGCGTCGCCGCGGTGCCCCGCGAGCCGCGACGGGTCGGCGAGGCCGGTGGTGCGCCCGTCCTCGAGGGTGGCGGCGAGGGCCCCGTCCGCGACCGCGTAGGCGGTGACGTCGGCGTGGCTGCCAGCGGCCAGGGGGGCCGCCTCGTCGAGGAACCCGCGCACGTGGGCGATCACGCGGTCGCCGCGCACCTTGTTGTAGGCCCCGCCCCGCTCCGCGCCGTCGTCCTCGGGAATCGCGTCGGTGCCGTAGAGGGCGTCGTACAGGCTGCCCCAACGGGCGTTGGCGGCGTTCAGGGCGTAGCGCGGGTTGGTGACGGGGACGACGAGCTGGGGGCCGGCGATGGTCGAGATCTCGGGGTCGAGGTTGGCGGTCTCGGCCGAGAAGTCGTCGCCCTCGGGCACGAGGTAGCCGATCTCCTGGAGGACCGCCTTGTACTCGTCGAGGTCGATGGGCTGGTCGCGGTTCTCGCGGTACCAGGCGTCGATGCGCCTCTGCAGCTCGTCGCGGGTGTCGAGGAGCTCGCGGTTGCGGGGCGCGAGGTCGTGCACCAGGCGGTCGAAGCCGGACCAGAACGCCTCGGGGGCGATGCCGGTGCCCGGCAGCGCCTCGTCGTTGATGAAGTCGTACAGCGCCTTGTCGACCTGGAGGCCGCCCGCGTTCACCCGGTCCGTCATCTGCTTGTCCTCTGCTTCCGTCTTGCGGTGTCCATTGGCGCGAACGCCGGGTCGAGGCGTTCGAGAGAGCATGATCTTACCGGATCGTTTCCGCTCGCGATTCGGCCCGGGGGCGGCGCGCAGGGCGGTCGGCGGATCGGGCCCGACAGCGGTCGACGGCGCCGGCCGCGCGGGCCTGCGGGTTCGCGGGACGAGTCGCCGAGGACAGTGACGGAATCGCCGGTCGGAAGCCGCGGGGCGCTTGGCGCGGGCCCGGGGAACCCGGCGTATGATTCGGGTCATGGAGCGCATCGACCTGAACGCCGACGTCGGCGAGTCCTTCGGCCCCTACGTCATCGGCAACGACGAGCGGATGTTCCGGCACGTGACGTCGGCCAATATCGCCTGCGGGTCGCACGGCGGCGACCCGTCGGTCATGCGCCGGACCGTGCGGCTCGCCGTCGCCCGCGGCGTCAGCCCCGGGGCGCACCCCGGCTACGCGGACCTGATGGGGTTCGGCCGGCGGGACATCGCCATGGACCTGCAGGAGCTCGAGGACCTGGTCGTGTACCAGATCGGGGCCCTCGCGGGGATGGCGGCGGCCGAGGGGACCCGGCTGAACCACGTCAAGCCTCACGGGGCGTTGTACAACCGGGCGGCCCGCGACCGGCCGCTGGCCGACGCGATAGCGCGGGCGGTGCGCGCGGTCGACGCCCGGCTGATCCTGTTCGGCGGCTCGGGGTCCTGCCTCGTCGAGGCCGGCGACGCGCTCGGGCTGCAGACCGCGGCCGAGGTGTTCGCGGACCGCGCCTACCGTCCCGACGGCTCGCTGGTGCCGAGGCGCGAGCCGGGCGCGGTGATCACCGATCCGGCCGCGGTGGCGGCGCGGGCGCTGCGCCTGGTGCAGAGCGGGGAGGTTGCGACCGTGACCGGGGAGGTCATCGAGCTGCGCCGCGACACCATCTGCCTGCATGGCGACACGCCGGGAGCCGGAGACCTCGCGGTGGCGGTGCGGGCGCGGCTGGAAGGGGCCGGCGTTCGGCTCGCGGCGGTCGGGTCGGAGGGTCGACAGGGCGATGGTGGAATGTCCCCGTGACCTCGTCAGGCCGACCATTCGGTCGCGGGCGACCGGGCTTGGCCCGGAGCCCGCGGCGCGCCAGGAGCGGCGGTGTGGAACGGCGTCAGTGCACGGTGTACGGCTCAGTCAGCGCGAACTCCGCGACCTCGGCGTCGAACGTCGCGCCGTCCGCCGTCACCATCTGGTAGGTGCCGCGCATCGACCCGAACGGCGTCGAGAGCGGGCAGCCCGACGAGTACTCGAACGACTGTCCCGGAGAGAGCGTCGGCTGGTGCCCGACCACGCCCGGTCCCCGCACCTGCTCCACCTCGTTCGACCCGTTGGTGATGATCCAGTGCCGGCTGACGAGCTGCACGGTCTCGGGGCCCTCGTTGGTGATCCGGATGGTGTAGGTGAAGAACCACCGCTTCTGGTGCGGCTCGAGATGAGAGAATCGTGACGTGACGTTGACCCGGATGCCCCGGGTGACCGCCTCCGACGTGTGGACGCTGCTGCTCCGCATCGAATCCTCGAGAGTATCGTCTTCATCCCGCCGAACGCCCGTCGGCCCGGCCCCCGGGGCCGTCCCCGGCGTCGCAACGGAAGCCCGCGGTCGTCCGACCTCGCAACGGAGGCCTGGAAACGGCGGGCCGCGTCTCGACTATTGTAAGACCAGGGGTACGGGCGGCGGAACGCCGCGACGACGATGAAGACGGGTCATGATCCCGATTGCGACCCTCCTCGGTGCCTATCGGGCCGGCTACTTCCCGATGGCCGTGGAGGGCGAGATTCGCTGGTTCTCGCCCGAGTGGCGCGGGGTGATTCCGATCGACCGCTTTCGCACCTCCCGGCGTCTCGCCCGGCTGCTGCGTCAGGCGCGGTTCCGCTGCACCGTGAACGAGGCGTTCGGCGACGTCATCACCGCGTGCGCGTCGCGGGACGACGCCGACGGCACCTGGATCGACGAGGAGATCCGCGAGAGCTACTGCCGCCTGCACGAGGCGGGTCACGCCCACTCGGTCGAGGTGTGGGCCGACGGCCGGCTCGCCGGCGGCCTCTACGGCGTCAGCCTGCGCGGCGCCTTCTTCGGCGAGTCGATGTTCCACCGGGTCACCGACGCCTCGAAGGTGGCCCTGAGCTGCCTGGTGGCGCGGCTGCGCAACCGCGGCTACCGGCTGCTGGACGTGCAGTGGGTGACGCCCCACCTCGAGCGGTTCGGCGCCGTCGAGATCCCGCGCGCCCGGTACCTGGCCCTGCTGGAACGGAGCATGCGGCGCGTCTGCACGTTCGAGGACCGAAGCGGCTCGCCGGCGGGTCAGGCTCAGGGCCGGACGTAGGCCGGGCGCTCCGCATCGCCGGCGAGGTCCCAGCTCAACTGGTGCACCATCCGCACGATGCGGGTCATCTTGTCGTAGCGCAGCTTCTCCGGCGTGTCCCGTTCCGTGTGGTAGTCGGGGTGCAGCCCGGTGTGCACGAAGAGGGCCGGGATCTCGCGGAACAGGAAGGGCCACTGGTCGCTGCGCCGCAGCAGGTTCGAGGGGCTGTCGTCGTAGCGGAACCGCACGTCGAGGGCCGTCGCGCGGTTGGCCCGCTCGACCGCCCGGCGCAGGTCCGGCGACCGGCTGTAGCCCAGGACGTTGACGGCGTTGCGGTTCGACTCGGCCGACTGCGGCTCGAGGCCGCGGAACCGGATGCCGCCAATCCGCGGGACCTCTTCGTCCCGGCCGATCATGTCCATGTTCACGACCGCCACCGTCCGGTCGAGCGGGTGCAGCGGCGCCTCGGTGTACGCCCACGCCCCCAGCAGGCCCTGCTCCTCCGAGTTCCACGCGGCGAGCAGGATGGACCGTCCCGGCCGGTCGCCCCCGCGCGCGGCCGCGCGGTAGGCCTCGGCGATCTCGATGAGCGCCGCCACCCCCGACGCGTCGTCGTCGGCCCCGTTGTAGATGACGGATCCCCGCGCGCCGTCGTGGTCGTAGTGGGCGCCGATGATGATCCACTCGTCCCGCAGCGCCGGGTCCGCCCCTTCGATCAACCCGACCACGTTGCGGTTGGCCACCGTCGTCCGCCGTACCGAGGTCGTCAGCTCGACCCGCGGTCCCGCCAGCGGGAGGGCCGCCGCTCCGCCGGGCCGCTCGGCCGCTTCCGTCAGCTCGTCGAATGAGCGGTCCGCCGCTTCCGCGATGCGCTCCGCGAGGTCGCCCGAGATGTGCACGACGGGGATGTCCACCGCCTCGACCCAGCTCGCGAGCCCGTAGCGCGGCACGCGGGGCGGCCGCGACGGCCACACCGAGCCCATCGGCCGGGCCGGGCCCCGGGTGCGCCCGCGGTTGTGGAGGTCGGGCGCCACCAGCACCGCGACCGCGCCGCGGGCCTGGGCGGCCAGGACCTTGCGCACGAGCCGCGCCGACTCCGCGCGCATGGTGTCGTCGAACGGATTGTCCCGGCGGAACTCGCCCGGCTCGTGGTCGAGCATCAGGGCGACCGCGCCCGCGAGCTCCGCCTCGCGGTAGTCGTCGTGGCCGCGGGGCGGGGCGTCGATGCCGAACCCGACGAACACGACGTTCCCCGCCGCGCTCGCGGTGGCGCTGGCGGGGTCGGGATAGAAGGCCGGGCCGAGCACGAGGTCCCGCTGTCCGGCTCCCGTGACCCGCAGGTCGTTGTCGGGGCCGAGCGCGGTCGTGAGCAGATCGAACCGGTGGAAGTGGGTGCCGTCGGTGCCCACGGGGGCCAGGCCGTGCCGGGCGAAGCGCGAGGCGATGAAGTCGGCCGCGATCCGGTTCTCGGGCGTGTCCGTCAGCCGGCCCCGCAGGCTGTCGGCGGCGAGAAACCGGACGTCCGCCTCGAGGTCGCCGGCCCGAATCGAGCCGCTGCCCGGCGCCGGCGCCGGGTCCTGCGCCACCACCGCCGCCGCGACGAGGATCGCCGCCGCCGTTGCCGCCGTCCAGCGGGTCGTCATCGGGCCATTGTACCTGCGGGGGGACGTCCGCGTTCCACGGCGCTGCGCGCGGAACCGAGCGGTCGAATGGCGAGTCGTCGCGGCCGCGGGTTCCGAGGCGGGCGGGACGGTCTGGTGTACCATCACCGTTCGCGATCGTGAAGCAAGGAGGCGACAGATGACGGTACGCTCGGGTGCGCGGCGAAGCCGGTCCGGCTGCCCGGCGTTCGCCATCGCGTTCGTCCTGTTGTTGACCGTCGCCGGCGCCGGGTGCGGTCAGGTGGAAGACCGGGCCGGCGGCGCGGCCTTCGACGTCATGGAGCGGTCCATCACCGAGCTCGCCGCGGCCCTCGACGCCGGCGAGGTGACGTCGCGCGAGCTGGTGGCGGGCTACCTGGCCCGCATCGACGCCTACGACCAGCGGGGGCCGCTGCTGAACGCGATGGTCGTCATCAACCCGAACGCCGCCGACGAGGCCGATCGGCTCGACGCCGAGCGCGCGGCCGGCCAGGTGCGCGGCCCGCTGCACGGGATCCCCGTCGTCGTGAAGGACAACTACGACACCGGCGACATGCCGACGAGCGCAGGGGCCATCGCCCTCGCGACCTCCGTGCCGCCCGACGACTCGACCCAGGTGCGGCGGCTGCGCGAGGCGGGGGCGATCGTTCTCGGCAAGACCAACATGCACGAGCTGGCGCGGGGCATCACCACCGTCAGCTCGCTCACCGGCCAGACCCGCAACCCCTACGACCCGACCCGGAACCCCGGCGGGTCGAGCGGCGGCACCGGCGCTGCGGTGGCCGCGAGCTTCGGCGCCGTCGGCATGGGGAGCGACACCTGCGGGTCGATCCGCATCCCGTCCGCCCATCACGCCCTGGTGGGGCTGCGGGGGACGCGGGGGCTCGCGAGCGGCGACGGCATCGTGCCCCTCTCGACCACCCAGGACATCGGCGGTCCCCTCGCGCGCTCGGTGGAGGATCTCGCGATCACGCTCGACGCCACGGTGGGCGTCGACCCCGCCGACCCGGTGACGGCCCGGAGCGAGGGCCGCATTCCGGCCTCGTTCCGGGACGCCCTCGACCCCGACGGGCTGCAGGGGGCGCGGCTCGCGGTGCTGCACGAGCTGCTGGGCGACAGCGGCGCCGAGCGCCCGGTCAGCACCGTCATCGAGGCGGGGGCGGAGGCGATGGCGGCGGCGGGGGCGGAGATCGTCGACGTCGGCGAGACCGACCTGGGCTCGTTCCTGGAGGACGCGTCGGTGATCGGCCTCGAGTTCAGGCGCGACTTCGACGCCTATCTGGCCGAGACCCCCGGCGCCCCGGTGCGCACCCTCGCCGAGCTGGTGGAGCAGGGGCTCTACCACGAGATCATCGACGGCGGCCTCCGCTCGTCGCTCGAGGTGGAGACCCTCGACACCGACGACTATCGCGACCGGCTGGTCCGGCGGGTCGAGGCGCGGGCTGCCGTCTTGCGGTTCCTCGACGAGCACGATCTGACCGCGCTCGTCTACCCCACGATTCGCCAGACCGCCCGCCCCGTGGGCCTGGCGCAGCCCGGCAGCAACTGCGCCCTCAGCGCCATCACGGGGCTGCCCGCCATCACCGTTCCGGCCGGGTACGCGGTCGACGGCATGCCGGTGGGCCTGGAGATGATCGGCCGCGAGTTCGCCGAGTCCGACCTCATCCGCCTCGCCTACGCCTTCGAGCAGGCGACCGGCCACCGCCGCCCGCCCGACAGCACCCCGAGCCTGGTGGCGCCGCCGCCGCCGGTGGTCATCGAGGCCGCGGCCGAGGCGAACGGCGCCGGCCTGCGCGGGCGGTTCGAGCTCGACCGGGCCCGCCGCGAGCTGGTCTACTCCGTCTCGGTGTACGGCGTGGCGGACGAGGACGTGCTGTTCGTCCACCTGCATCGCGCCGTCGAGGGCGGCGGCGCCGGGCCCGTCGCGCACCTGCTGGGGGGGCGCGGTCGCGCCCGGTCGTCCGGCCGGCTGCGGCTGTCGGCCCGCGACCTCGAGAGCCTCAGGGCGGGCGGGCTCTATGCCGCCGTGCGCGTCGCCGGGAACCTGTCCGGGATCCGCGCAGACCTCGCCTGGCCGGCGGAGTGAGAGGACGAGAGACATGACGACATCGGCTTCCCGCGTTGTATCGCCTCTTGGGTTGGCCGCGGCAATGTTCGTTGCGGCCCTGGCGGCCCCGGCGGCCGCGCAGGACCCGTCGCAGGTGCTCCGTCCGACGGACCGGCCGGGCGCCGGCGACCCGGGGCCGGACTTTCAGTCCGGCATCACGCTGGTCACGCTCGTCGTGGTTCCCCGCGACCGTGACGGCCTCTTCCTGGACGACCTGATTGCCCGGGACTTCGTGGTCGTGGACGAGGGCGAGGTGCGCGAGGTCGCCTCCCTCGTGCGCGTGCAGGCCGGGCGCGTCAGCGAGCAGCTCGCGCCGGGTCTGCGCGCCCAGAACGGATTGCTCCTGCCGCCGCCGCCGCGGCCGCCGGACGAGTTGACCGGCCGACTCTTCATGGTTCTCGTCGACGACCTGCACATTCCGGCCGGCCTGACGCCTCGCGCCCGCACGGCGTTCGTGGAGATGGCCGAGAACCTCATTCAAGAGGGCGACCAGTTCGCCGTCGTGTCCACCGGGCCGTCGGCGATCGCAATCCAGGTCACCACCGATCGCGGCCTGCTCCACTCGACGGCCGAGCGCATCACCGGCGACGGGTTCGACCCCAGCGAGCTGATCCAGAACTTCCCGCCAAGGCGGGGGTACACCCCCGAGCTGATGGCGCGCGCCGGGGTCGCGTTCACGACCATACGCAACGTCGTCGAGAGCCTGGAGCAGGTCCAGCACCTCCGCAAGGTGGTCGTCTACTTCAGCAGCGGCTACGACCTCAATCCGTTCCTGGCGGAGCGCCGGGGATACCACGGCGAGGGGGGCGGGGAGCCGGGGCTGGTGAACCAGGGCATCGCGCGCCTCCTGCGGCAGGACGCCCCGCTCGGCGACGTGGACGGCCTGGAGGGCGACGGGGATCTCGCGAGGCGGATCGACGAGCTCGCCGAGGCCGCGAACCGGGCGAACGCCGCGTTCTACACCGTCGACCCCCGCGGTCTGGCCGCCGCGAGGCCGGGGCCCGCGGACTTCCTCCTGACCGGACGGGGCTCGTTCGACGAGTGGAGCTTCACGACCCAGAACAGCTTGAGGTCGCTCGCCGAGCAGACCGGCGGCCGGGCCATGATCAACCGGAACGACTTCGACGACGTGTTCCGCGAGATCGACGCCGAGACCAGCGAATTCTACATCCTCGGCTTCGCCCTGACCGATCCCGAGCCGACGGTCCGGACCCGCCGGCTGCTCGTGCGGGTGCGGGGACGGGGACCCGTGGAAGTGCAGCACCGCACGCACTACACCTACTTCGGGGCCAGCTCGAGCCGGCCGGGCGTGCGGTAGCCCGCCAATCCTCGCCTTCGGCTCCGCCTGGCGCCCAACCGACCCTCCGGGAGTCCGCGCCGTTCCGCGGCGCAGGCTCCTGACCGCTCAGCTCGCCCTCGCGCGCCAGGCGTCCGCCCCGCCGACTCGCGTGTGGCCCGTCCCGGCCCCTTGTCGGCGCCCTCCGGGCGCGGTGCGGCGCGGGGCTCTCGCCACGGGCTGCCGGGCGTGTGCGCCGTTCTGCGGCGCAGACGGCTACGGCTCGAGCCGCAGTCCCGCCCCCGGCCCCACCGGGAGGCCGAGCAGCATCCAGACGATCAGGAGCACCGACCAGCAGGCGAGGAACGCCAGCGTGTACGGGAGCATGGTGGCGACGACCGTGCCGATGCCCGACCGCCGGTCGTAGCGCTCGAAGAACGCGACGATGAGGGCGAAGTAGGACATCATCGGGGCGATGATGTTGGTGGTGCTGTCGCCGACGCGGTAGGCGGTCTGGGTCAGCTCGGGCGTGTAGCCGAGCAGCATGAACATGGGGACGAACACCGGGGCCATGATCGCCCACTTGGCCGACGCGCTGCCCATGAACAGGTTGATGATCGACGAGAGCACCACGAAGCTGAGCATGAGGGGGATGCCGCCCATGCCCGAGCCGCGCAGCCACTCCGCGCCCTTGACGGCCATGATCAGGCCGAGGTTGGTCCAGTTGAAGTAGGCGACGAACTGGGCCGCGAAGAACACCAGCACGAGGTACGTGCCCAGCGTGCTGATCGTCTTGCCCATGCCGTTCATCACGTCGGCGTCGTTGCGGAACGCGCCGGTCGCGACGCCGTAGGCCACGCCGATGAGAAGGCCGCCGATGAAGATGAACGCCACGATGCCCGAGAGGAAGGGCGAGCGCAGCAGCCCGCCGTCGTCCGGGTTGCGCAGGAACCCGTCGGCTGGCACCGTGCCCCAGAGCAGGAAAAGCACGAAGACCGCCGTCGCGGCCAGGGCCGCGTAGAGGCCGCGCTTCTCCACGTCGGAGAGCGCCCGCATGACGTCCGAATCGCTCTCCTGCGTCTCGGTCGAACCCTCGTAGGGACCCAGCCGGGGGATGACGACCCGCTCGGTCACCCAGGTTCCCGCCCCCGCGATGATGAACGTGGAGACGACCATGAAGTAGTAGTTGGCGGCGGGGTTGACCCGGTAGCCGTCGTCGACGATGCGGGCCGCCTCCTCCGAGAGGCCGGCCAGCAGGGGATCGATGGTGCCGAGGAGCAGGTTGGCGCTGTAGCCGCCGGACACCCCGGCGAACGCCGCCGCGAGTCCCGCCATGGGATGGCGCCCCGCGCCGAGGAAGATGATGCCGCCGAGGGGCACGAGCAGCACGTAGCCGATCTCGCTGGCGGTGTTCGAGAGGACCCCGGCGAGGACGAGCACGAACGTGAGGAGCCGCTTGGGCGCCGACAGCACGAGCAGGCGCAGGGCGGCGGCGATGAGCCCGCTGCTCTCGAGGACCCCGATGCCCAGCATCGCCACCAGCACCGTGCCGAGGGGCGCGAAGCTCGTGAAGTTGGTGACCATCTCGGTGAGGATGCGGTGCAGCCCCTCGACGGTGGCGAGGCTGACCGGCCGGATCAGCTCGCCGGTGCCGGGATGGACGACCTCGACGCCGGTCCGCGCCGCGATGGCCGAGATGACGACGATGACCCCGGCGAGCAGGGCGAACAGGGTGCCGGGATGCGGCAGCGCGTTGCCGCCGCGCTCGACGGCGGCGAGGAAGACGGTCATGGCGCGGTCGAGGACGGCGGTGGGGCGCTTGCTCATGGCGTGCTATGCTACGCGGGTCGCGCGGCTCGTTCCAGTGCCGCCGCCGGCGTTGCCGCCGGGTCCGGTCTTTTCCCCGCCAAGGACGGTGAGAACCACCTTGCCATGTGTCAGGCGCGCAAGGCGGCAGTCTGCGGGGCGCGCCTGAACGTGGTTGGCAACCCTTTATCCGTCACTGTCCTGCGGGTCGCTGCCGTGCCGGGCTCGCGCGCGCTGCTCGCCCGGGCATGAAGTTGCGCATGATGGACGCTCCCGACTCCGGCAAGGGCTCGGTCGAGAGCCAGCAGCGCGCTGCCGCCGCCGTCGGGGTGACCGCGGCGGAGCGGCACGTGCTGCTCTGCGCCGACCAGACCCATCCGAAGTGCTGCGATCGCGAGCGCGGCCTCGCCGCCTGGGCCTATCTGAAGCGCCGGCTACGCGAGCTGGGGCTGTCCGAGCAGGGCGGGGTGCTGCGCACCAAGGCCAACTGCCTGCGGGTCTGCGAAGGCGGGCCGATCGCCGTCGTCTACCCGGAAGGGACGTGGTACCGCGCGTGCGACCCGGCGGTTCTCGAGCGGATCATCCAGGGACACCTGATCGGAGGCCGCGTGGTCGAGGAGGCGCGCATCCTTGCGCGTCCGCTGCGACCGAAGAGGCCCTCGGACGGGCCACGCTGACTCGGCTCTCCCGTTCCGCGGCCCGCACCTGATCGGAGGCCGCGTGGTCGAGGAGGCGCGTGTCCTTGCGGGTCCGTTGCGGCCGAAGAGGCCCTCGGACGGGCCACGCCGGCTCGGCTCTCCGTTGCCCGGCCCGCCGGTCGCGGGGACCGCCGTCGCTGCCCTCAAATGTGTACGGGTCGGGGTGCGGCGTCGACATCGTTGGCGACCGGTGGTGCCGTTTCGAGGATGGGCCGGTCACGAGCAGCACTGTCTCCAGCCAGCGTGCGATCACTGCAAGTCCTTAATTTGTAGTAGTTTGCGGCGTCTATTGCTGGCGCGTCGAGAAGCTGGCGCGGCACTTGCATAGATAGTTGGCATTCGTCGCTCGGGTGTCGCGTCGACGCGGCGAGCCGGGCGAACGTCACATCTCAAAGCCTCACGCGCCGTGGCCGGCCGGTAGTCAATCGGCGGCACCGCGGCCCGTATCCGCCCGTGACCCACCCCCGGCCCGGCCGGAACCGTCTCGAGACGGCGCCGCCGGGTCCTGCCTTGTACGCCCGCGGTCCGGGCCGCGGTCCGCGTTTGACAACCGCCGGGCCGCGTCGCTACCGTAGTCTCGTCTCTCTTCGTCCTGGGTCTTCTGTCTCATGCAACGAGCCGAACCATGACCATCAGCGGCGTGCTCGCTCCCATACCGACTCCGTTCACCGACGACGAGGCCGTCGACCTCGACGCCTGGCGCGCCAACATCGATCGCTGGATGGCCACGCCGCTGCGCGGGCTCGTGGTGCTCGGGTCGACCGGCGAGGCGCCGCTCGTCGACGACGACGAGGCGGATCGGCTGATCCACGAGGCGCGCGGGCGGGTGCCCGGCGACCGCCTGCTGCTCGCGGGCACCGGCCGCCAGTCGACCCGCGCGGCCATCGCCGCCGCGCGCCGGGCGGCGGACGCCGGCGCCGACGGCGTGCTCGTGCGCACGCCGTCCTACTTCAAGAAGCAGCTCACCACCGAGGCGTTCGTGCGCCACTACGCGGCGGTGGCCGATGCGTCGCCGGTGCCCGTCGTCCTGTACAACTTCTCGGCCCTCACCGGCGTCACCCTGCCGGTCGAGGCGGTCGCCCGGCTCGTCGATCATCCGAACATCGCGGGATTGAAGGAGTCGGGCCCCGACCTGGGCTACGTCGGCGACCTCATCGGCGTGGCCCGGGACGGCTTCAGCGTTCTCGTCGGGTCGGCGCCGACGTTCTATGCCAGCCTCGCGCTCGGCGCGAGCGGCGGCATCCTGGCCCTGGCGTGCGCGATCCCGGACGCCTGCGTGCGGATCTACGAGCACGTGGCGGCCGGCCGCCACGACGAGGCGCGCGCCCTGCAGCGGGAGGTCGTCCCGCTCGCCCGGCTGCTGACCACCAGGCACGGCATCCCGGGGTTGAAGGCGGCCCTCGACGAGCTCGGCTACGCCGGCGGGCGGCCCCGGCCGCCGCTGGCGCCGGTCGCCCCCGACGCGGCGCGGGAGATCCGCCGGCAGATCGAGCAGTTCGCGGCCGCGCCCGCCGGCGCCTGAGCCGCGGCGCGACGTGGAGGACGCCGGGCCTCCTGGCGCAGGCTCCCGGCCCGCCGGACCTCCCGGCGCAGGCTTCCGGCCCGCCGGGCCGTCGCCGTCGGCTCTGCCCGGCCGTCGCAGGCGACCCGCCGGAGTCCGCGCGGTTCCGCGGCGCGGTCGCCGGACGGTGATCGGTACAGGATTGCCGACCACCCCCCGGATGCAGCCCGCCATCAGCGGTTTCTGCGTTGGGGGAGGCAGCTTCCGTCACGTTTCCCGCAGCACGCGCCGGGCGCCGAGGAAGCGGCTCGCCCAGTAGTGCGAGCTCAGGCGCTCGACCCGGACCTTCCCCCGCCTCGCCGGCGCGTGGACGAACCGATCGGCGTCGAGGGCCAGCGCGACGTGCGACGGCCCCTCGGAGATGGTCTCGAAGAACAGCAGGTCTCCCGGTCGCACCGCGTCGCGGCCGATCCGCTCGCCGACGCGGTACTGGTCGGCCGCGACCCGCGGCAGCTCCATGCCGTGGCGGCTGAACACGTACCAGGTGAATCCGCTGCAGTCGAAGCCCCGCGGGGTGCTTCCGCCCCACCGGTACGGGACTCCCAGGTACTCGAGGGCGGTGGCCGTCACCGCGTCGGGTGCGGGGCGCTCCCCGGCCCCGAGGGCCGGCAGGTCCGCCGGGGCGAGGTGGGGCCTGGGGAACGGTTGCGGCGTCGCGCCGGGGCGTATCGCGCACCCGGCGAGAACGAGAATCAGCGGACACCAGACGATGCGGCGCATCGTCCTGTACTGTCGGCGCCTGTCCCCGGCGCGGACAGAGGGAGGCCGTGGCCGCGCGATAACTCGTTACGCGGCAAGGCTTTAGGACCGGCGCGTCGGCTTGACACGGAATAGCGAATTCAGGCACAATCAACCCTTTGGGCTGACGAGCCGGAACGGTGCCGAACCCATGGAGCACACGCTGCTGCTCAACGCGACCTACGAGCCGTTGAAGGTCGTCGACTGGCGGCGGGCGATGCGCCTGTGGTGTCAGGGCAAGGTCGAGGTGCTCTCGGTCTACGACCGGGAGGTGCACTCGGTCTCGTTGACGGTGAAGCTGCCCTCGGTGATCCGGTTGCTGAACTACATCACCATCAAGCGTCACTTCAACCTGGTGCCGTTCTCGCGCGCCAACATCTATGCCCGCGACGACCACCTGTGTCAGTACTGCGGCCGGGGGTTCCCGCCCGCCGAGCTGACCTTCGACCACGTCGTTCCGGTGCGCTACGGCGGGCGCAAGGACTGGGAGAACATCGTCACGTCCTGCGTGTCGTGCAACCGGCGGAAGGGCGGGCGCACGCCCGCCGAGGCCGGCATGCGGGTCATCCGTCCGCCCCGGCGCCCGTTGCGCCCCGCGACCGTGCGCATCGCCGTCGGCCTGCGCGACACCCCCGCGAGCTGGCGGGACTACCTCTACTGGAACGTCGAGCTGGACCCGGCGTAGCAGCCCGTGGCGTCACCCGGGCTGCCGGCCGTCCGCTCCCGCCGTCGTAGATGACTCAGGCGTCCGCTACCCGAATCACGTCCGTGCATCCACCGGCGGCGGTCGCCGGGGGACGGATCGCCGTCCTCGGGCCCGGCGTGGGGGGGGACGGCCGCCGGGTGCCCGAGGCGTGGATCGGCGACCGTCCCGCGCAGGTGGTGTGCGCGGGCAGGGACCGGGTCGCCTGTCTGGTGCCACCCGACACCGGGGGCGGCTCGCTGCCCGTCCGGCTCGACACCGCGCCGGGCGAGACCACCCGGCTGGAGGTCGGCGCGCAGGTCGCCGCCGGCGTGCACCAGGTCGACAGTCCGGTCATCGACGCCGACGGCACCCTGTTCCTGACCTACAGCGGGACCCGCGGGGAGTCGGCGCCGGTCTCGGTGTTCCGGCTCCGGCGGGACGGCTTTCGCGAGCCGTTCGTGACCGGCATCACCAACCCGACCTCGCTCGCCCTCGATCCCCTGGGCCGGCTGTTCGTGTCGAGCCGCTTCGACGGCGCGGTGTTCCGGGTCGAGGCCGACGGGCAGCACAAGCAACTGGCGGCGGAGCTCGGAGTGGCCTGCGGGCTGGCGTTCGACGAGGCCGGCACGCTGTTCGTCGGCGACCGGTCCGGCACCATCTTCAAGATCGCGCCGTCGGGCGAGGTGTCGCCGTTCGCCACCCTGCCCCCCAGCGTGGCCGCGTTCCACCTCGGCATGGCCCCCACCGGCGACCTCTACGTGACGGCGCCGACGCTGGCCACCCGCGATGCCGTGTACCGCATCGATCCGGCGGGGGCCGTCACCACCGTCCACCGGGGGTTCGGCCGGCCCCAGGGTCTCGCCTTCGACGCCCGGGGCACCCTTCACGTCGTCGAGGCGCTGGCCGGGGCGAGCGGGCTCTACCGCGTCGGGGGCGCCGACGAGCCCGAGCAGGTCGTGGCGGCGCCCGGTCTGGTCGGGGTCGCCTTCGACCGGCACGGGGGCGCGGTGGTGGCGTCCGACGATCGCGTGTACCGGTTCGAGCGCCTGCCCGGGCCCGGCCCGGCGTGATAGCATCAAGAGTTTGGGCGGCGCTGGCGGCGACTGACTGCGGCAGCACGGGACGGGACCGGGAGTCTGCGGGAACGGTGCGGATTCCCGGCAGGGTCGGTTGGGCGGCGAGCGGAGCCCCGGGCGTCTGCGCGGTGGAACGGGGCAGGCTCCCGCCAGGGTTGGCTGGGCGCCCGGCGGAGCCGAAGGCGGCGATGGGCGGGCGGGGCGACGCTCTCCGGGCTGGAACCTGATCACGGCCGATGGCTCACGATCGCATCGAGGTACGGGGAGCCCGCGTCCACAACCTGAAGAGCATCGACGTCAGTCTGCCGCGCGACCGCTTCGTCGTCGTCACCGGGCTGTCCGGGTCGGGCAAGTCGTCGCTGGCCTTCGACACCATCTACGCCGAGGGGCAGCGGCGGTACGTGGAGTCGCTGTCGGCCTATGCCCGGCAGTTCCTCGAGCAGGTCGAGAAGCCCGACGTCGACCTGATCGACGGCCTCTCGCCCGCCATCTCCATCGAGCAGAAGACCACCGGCTCGAACCCCCGCTCCACCGTGGGGACCGTCACCGAGATCTACGACTACCTGCGCCTGCTGTTCGCCAACATCGGCGTGCCGCACTGTCCGCGCTGCGACCGGCCGATCACCCGGCAGTCGGTCGACCGCATCGTCGAGATGGTGCTCGGCGGCCCGACCGACGAGCGCATCAACGTGCTGGCCCCGATCGTGCGCGGCCGCAAGGGCGAGTTCCGGAAGGACTTCGCGGCCCTCCGGGCCCGGGGCTTCGCGAAGGTGCGGGTCGACGGCCGGGTCGTCTCCCTCGAGGAGGACATCCGGCTCGAGCGCCGCCGGAACCACGACATCGCGGTGCTCGTCGACCGGCTCGTCGTCCGGGCCGGGGTGGAGCGGCGTCTGCGGAACGGCATCGAGCTGGCGCTGGGCCTCGCCGACGACGTCGTGATCATCAACACCCTGGAGGGCGGCGACCGGCTGTTCTCCCGGCGGCTCGCGTGCGTGCAGTGCGGCGTGAGCGTGCCCGAAATCACGCCTCGGGTGTTCTCGTTCAACTCGCCGCAGGGCGCCTGCGCGGAGTGCCAGGGCCTCGGCGCCGTCGACGACTTCGACCCCGCCCGCATCGTGCCGGACGGCTCGAAGTCGTTGAGGGAGGGCGCGATCGCGCCGTGGGTCGAGGGCGACGCGAAGCTGGTCCGGGAGGCCCTCGCGGGGCTGAGCCGGCACTTCGGCATCGATCTGGATACGCCGTTCGACCGCCTGCCCCGCCGGCACCGCGACACCCTGCTCCACGGCCCCCGCGCCTCCGCCGCGCAACCCGACGATGGAGGAGGCCGGCGCGGCGGCCGAAGGCGCGATCCCTTCGGGCGCGACTTCGAGGGGATCCTGCCCAACCTGCGGCGCCGCTACGAGACGGGGACCTGGGCCCAGCAGGAGCAGCTCGAGCCGCTCCGTTCCCTGCAGAGCTGTCCCGCCTGCGGCGGCGAGCGCCTGCGGCCCGAGAGCCGGGCGGTGCGGGTGAAGGGCCGCACCATCGCCGAGTACACCCGGCTGCCGCTGGCGAAGGCCGACGCGGCGCTGGCCGCCGTCGAGCTGTCCGAGCGCGAGGAGCTGATTGCCGGCCGCGTGCTCCGCGAGATCCGCGACCGGCTGCGGTTCCTCAACGACGTCGGGGTCGGCTACCTGACGCTGGCGCGGAGCGCGGCCACCTTGTCGGGGGGAGAGGGGCAGCGCATACGGCTCGCCACCCAGATCGGCGCCAACCTCACCGGCGTGCTGTACGTGCTCGACGAGCCTTCCATCGGCCTGCACCAGCGGGACAACCGGCTGCTGCTGTCGACGCTGGGGCGGCTGCGCGACCTCGGGAACACGGTGGTGGTGGTCGAGCACGACGAGGAGACCATCCGGGCCGCCGACTACGTGGTCGATCTGGGGCCGGGGGCCGGGGTCCTCGGCGGAGAGGTGATGTTCCAGGGGACCCCGGCGGAGCTGACGGCGAACGGGCACCCGTCGCTGACCGGGCGCTATCTGCGGGGCGAGCTCGGCATTCCCGTCCCCCGTGTCCGGCGGCCCCCGCTCCGGGGCGAGCTCGTCATCCGGGGCGCGCGGGCCAACAACCTCAAGAACGTCGACGTGGCCATTCCCCTCGGGCTGTTCAACGTGATCACCGGGGTGAGCGGCTCGGGAAAGTCGACCCTCGTCAACGACATCCTGTACCGGGCGCTGGCCCGCGACCTGTACCGCGCCACCGCGCCACCGGGCCCGCACCGGCGCATCGACGGCGCCGATCTGGTGGACAAGGTCATCCAAATCGACCAGACCGCCATCGGCCGGACCCCCCGATCGAACCCCGCCACCTACACCGGGCTCTTCACCCTCATCCGCGAGCTGTTCGCGATGCTCGCCGAGGCACGGGCCCGCGGCTACCGGCCCGGGCGGTTCTCGTTCAACGTCAAGGGCGGCCGGTGCGAGGCGTGCCAGGGGGGCGGGGTGAAGGCCATCGAGATGCACTTCCTGCCCGACGTCTACGTGACCTGCGAGCAGTGCAAGGGACGCCGCTACAACCGGGAGACGCTGGAGGTCAGGTACCGGGGGGCGTCCATCGCCGACGTCCTGGAGCTGAACGTCGACCAGGCCCTGCCCCTGCTCGAGAACGTGCCCGCCGTCGCCGCCAAGCTGCGCACGCTGCAGGACGTGGGGCTGGGCTACATCGCGCTGGGGCAGTCGGCCACGACGTTGTCCGGCGGCGAGTCTCAGCGGGTCAAGCTGGCGAAGGAGCTGTCCCGCCGCAGCACCGGCCGCACCGTCTACATCCTCGACGAGCCGACCACCGGGCTCCACTTCGAGGACACGCGGAAGCTGCTCGACGTGCTGCAGAAGCTGGTCGACCAGGGCAACACCGTCGTCGTGATCGAGCACCAGCTCGACGTCGTCAAGAGCGCCGATCACGTGACAGACCTCGGTCCCGGCGGCGGCGACGGCGGCGGCCGGGTGGTGGCGGCGGGAACGCCGGAGGAGGTCGCGGGCGAGCCCGGGTCGGCCACCGGCCGATGCCTGGCGGAGCTGTTCGCCCGGGAGCCCGCGCCGCACGCGTGACAGATGTGTTACGGTGACAAGAGGGTCGAGTCGCGCATGAACTCGCGGAACATGCCGATAACCGGTTCAGTGAGACACTCTGGACGGCGCCCTGTCGTCGATCGGTCGTTCGGCCCGCCCCCCTTGGAGGTCGCCGCTCCGTGACTGATTTTCAGCACACCGTCCGACGTTCCGTCTCCTGCACCGGAATCGGGCTGCATTCCGGCCGGAAGGTGACGTTGTCGCTGCGGCCCGCCGCGGCCGGGAGCGGCATCCGTTTCCGCCGCGCGGACCTCGACGGGATCGAGATACCCGCGACGGTGGACAACGTCGACCGGCTGCACTACGCCACCGGGCTGTCGCGAAACGCCGAGACGGTGCGGACCGTCGAGCACCTGCTGGCGGCCCTGGTCGGCCTCGGCGTGGACAACGTGGTCGTCGACCTCGACCAGCCGGAGGTGCCGATCATGGACGGCAGCGCCGCCTCGTTCGTGTACCTGCTGCACGAGGCGGGGCTGCGGCGGCTGTCCGCGCCGCGGCGCTATCTCAAGGTGTTCCGGCCGGTGTCGCTGTCGAGCGGGGACAAGCGCATCGCCCTCTACCCGTCGGATCACTTCAAGGTGTCCTACAGCATCAGCTTCGACCACCCGCTGCTCCGGCACATGGCCCGCACCCTGACCGTCACGGAGGCGTCGTTCGTCGACGAGATCGCGCCGGCCCGCACGTTCGGGTTCCTCAAGGAGGTCGAGATGCTCCGCCGGAAGGGCCTCGCCCTCGGGGGGTCGCTCGAGAACGCGGTGGTTCTGGGCGATACCGGGATCCTGAACAGCCGGCTGCGGTTCGAGGACGAGTTCGTCCGCCACAAGATTCTCGACGCGATCGGCGACCTCGCCCTGGTGGGGCATCCCGTCATCGGCCATCTCGTCGCCCACCGGGGCGGCCACGGGCTGCACACCGCCTTCGCCGAGAAGATCCTGGCCGAGTCGGACGCGTGGCGGATCGTCGAGTCGCCGGGGCTGGAGCACACGCCGGCGGCGGCGGTCGCCGCCGAGGCCCCCGACTTCGTCACCCGCTGAGCCGGCCGCCCGGCTTCCCCCTGACGTCAGGCGTTCTCGGTGACCTTCCGCACGTACGCGCCCAGGCGCTCGTTCTCGTAGGTGACGGTGTTGAGGAAGAGGCTCTCGGCGAGGTAGGCGCGCCGCTCCTCGTCGGTCATCTGATCGAGCAGATGGGCGATCTCGCGCACGGTGTCCTCGAACGTGCGATCGAGGGCGTAGCGCGTGTTCAGCTCCTTGTACAGGGTTTCGAGCATCCCCAGCAGATCGCCGTCGAGCGGCAGCGCAATTCCGCCGGTCGTCGTGATACTCCGCATGTCACACCCCGAAGGCCGCGAGCGCGCCGGGCTCGTCGCCGTGGATCTCGATGAAGTGCTGGGCTCCGGTCATCGTCAACATCGTCTCCACGCGCTTCTGGACGCTCGCCAGCTTCAGCGTTCCCCCCGCTGCCGACGACTTTCGGTACAGATCCATCAGGCACCCGATGGAGGCGCTGTCGACGTAGACGACCGGCGACAGGTCGATGAGGACGTTGTGGGCGCCGCCCTCGATCATCGTCGTGACCGCGTCCGCGAACGTCGGCAACAGGGGGTACACCAGCCGCTCCTCGCCGACGCGGACGATGGCGACGTTGCCGTTCTGTTCGGTGGTGAGCTTCATGGTCGCTCCTGGCTGCCGGCCTGGGTGCTCCCCGCCTCGGCCTCGGAGATCAGCCGGCGGATCTGCCGGGCCAGCTCGTGGCGGCCGCGGTTGATCCGTGACTTCACGGTGCCCTCGGGGAGGTCGAGCGCCTGGGCGATCTCGCGGTACGACTGCTCCTGGATGTCGCGCATGAGGACCGCGGTGCGCAGGGTGTCGGGCAGTTGCTCCAGCGCCCGATGCAGCAGCATCCGGCGATCGCTCCGCTCCAGCGCGGTGAGGGGGTCCGGCTCGCGGCTGACGGGCGAGACGTCCGCCGCGTCCACGTTGCGGTCCACCAGCTCGCGCTCCTTCCGGACGCTGCGGTAGTGGTCGATGCACAGGTTGCGGCTGACGCTGATGAGCCACGTCTGGAAGTTGGCGCGCCGGTCGAAGGTGCCCAGCGCCCGGAAGATCTTGAGGAATATCTCCTGGGTGAGGTCCTCGGCCACGTCGTGACGGCCCACGAACTTGTAGGCGACGTTGAAGACCCGGCGCCAGTGCAGGGTGACTATCCGGTCCCAGGCGCGCTCGTCCCCCGCCAGACACCGTTCGATGAGCTCGTCGATCGATTCGGATGAGGAGGGAGCGGAGCTCACGAGCATGGGTCACTGGCACGCCGGCGAGGGCGGATCGACGGAGTATAGCGACGGCGGCGGAGACGGTCAATGCGCGTCCGTACCCGCGGAGGGCGGCGTCCGGCCGCGGCGGCGGGTGCGGGGCGCCGGTGCGGCCGCCGCCCCCGTGCCGTACAATGCGCCTTCGATGTCGGGTTTCGTTCGCGGCGGCGGGGGATGGGAATGCGACGGCGTGCCGCTGGCCGCGATGGCGGCGGAGGTCGGAACGCCCGTCTACGTCTACAGCGCGGCCGTCATTCGCGAGCGCGTGCGTCGTTTCCGGGCCGGCTTCGAGCCGTGGCCGCACGCCGTGCACTACGCGCTGAAGGCCAACTCCAACCTCGCGGTGGTCGAGGTCGTCCGGACCGCCGGCGGCCTCGTGGACGCCAACTCGGGCGGCGAGATCGAGGTGGCCCTGCGGGCCGGCTTCGCCCCCGGGGACATCGTCTTCACGGGGGTGGGGAAGACCCCGGCGGAGATCGACCGGGCGGTCGAGCTGGGGGTCAAGGCCATCAACGCCGAATCGGCGGGCGAGCTGGAGCGGATAGCGGGCGCCGCGCGGCGGCGCGGCACGACGGCCCGCGTCGCCCTCCGCGTCAATCCGGACATCGCCGCCGACAGCCATCCCCACATCTCGACCGGCCTGAGCCGGCACAAGTTCGGGGTCGCGATCGGCGACGCGCGGGCGATCGTGCGCGATGCCGCGAGCCGCGCGGGGCTGCGCTTCACCGGGCTGCACATCCACGTGGGCTCCCAGATGCTCGGGCTGGGGCCGTTGCGGCGGGCGGCGGCCTCGGTGGTCGCCCTGGCGCAGGAGCTGGCCGACGACGGCGTGAAGCTGGAGCACCTCGACCTCGGCGGCGGACTGGGCATCGCCTACGACGAGGCGGGGGGCGAGCCGCCGCCGGTCGACGCCTACGCGGAGGCCCTCGTCGAGGCGGCCCGGCCGACGGGGTTGACCCTGATCGTCGAGCCGGGCCGCGCCATCGTCGGCCCCGCGGGGGTCCTGCTGGCGTCGGTGGTCGACGTGAAGCCGCGGGCCGACGGGACCTGGTTCGTGGTGCTCGACGCCGGCATGAGCGAGTTGATGCGGCCGGCCCTCTACGGGGCGTATCACCGGATTGCCCTCGTGGAGGAGCGTGAGGACGACGTGGTGACCTGCGACGTCGTGGGCCCGATCTGCGAATCGTCGGACGTCTTCGGGGTCGAGCGGCGGCTGCCGTTGCCCGCGGTGGGCGAGCTGGTCGCGGTGTTCGACGCCGGGGCCTATGGATCCGCCATGGCGTCCAACTACAATCGGCATCCGTTGCCGGCCGAGGTCATGGTCGACGCATCGGCCTGGCGGGTCGTGCGCCGCCGGCAGACGATGGACGAGCAGCTCGCCGGGGAGGTTGCGGCGCCCGTGCCCCGGGAGTCGGTGCCGTAGAACGGCGCCCGCCTCCGGAGGAGGCGCAGACTCACCGGCGGATTGGCGGGCCGGGAGTCGCCGTGGAACGGCGCCGCCTCCGGAGGAGGCGCAGACTCACTGGAGGGCCGGTCGGGCGCCGGGCGGAGCCGTCGGGCGACGATTGACGGGCCAGGAGTCGCCGTGGGAACGGCGTGGGCTCCTGGAGGTGGGTCGGGCTCCAGGCGACGATGGCGGTTGGGCGACGTAATGGCGGCTGGGAGACGTGCCGATGTTGATTGCGCTGGAGGGACTCGATCAGGCGGGGAAGGAGACGCAGGGGCAGCTCCTGCGCGACGGGCTGCGGGCCGACGGCCGGCGGGCGCGCCTCGAGTCCTTCCCCGACTACGGCACCTCCATCGGGGAGGAGATTGCCCGCGCGCTGCAGGGGGAGCGCGACTACGGCCCCGACGTCATGCAGCTCCTCTACGTCGCCAACCGCTACGAGCGCAAGGCGGACCTGCAGCGTTGGCTCGATGCGGGGATCATCGTGATCTGCGACCGGTACGTCGCCTCGAGCGTGGCCTACGGCGAAGCGCAGGACCTCGACGTCGGGTGGCTCGACGACATGCAGCGGTTTCTTCCGCCCCCCGACGTGACGTTTCTCCTCGACATCCCCCCCGAGCTCGCCGCGACCCGGAAGTCGATCGGGCTCGACCGTTACGAGCGCGACCTCGCGCTCCTCACCCGGGTCCGGGCCAGCTATCTGCGCCAGGCGGAGCACGACGGCTGGATCCGGGTGGACGGCAGCCGCGCCAGGGCCGATGTCGCGGACGAGATCATGTCCGCGCTCGGTGGACGGCTCGCGCCAGCGTGAGCGCCCGCACCTCGCGAGCCCCGGCGCGCCGCAGCACGCGGGCGCAGGCGTCGAGCGTCGCCCCGGTGGTGGTGACGTCGTCGACGAGCAGCACGCAGGCTCCCTCGACCGCCGCCCCGCCCGACCGGACCCCGAAGCGCCGGGCCGGGGCGAAGGCCCCCCGCACGTTGACGCGCCGCCGGCTCGCCGGCAGCTCCGTCTGCGGCGCGGTGGCCCGGATGCGCCGCAGGGCGCCGACGACCGGGAGGCCGAGCTGGACGGCCAGCTCCGCCGCCTGATTGAAGCCCCGCGTCCGGTGCCGCCGCGGGTGCAGCGGGACCGCCACCACGCAGTCGACGCCGCCCAGCATGCCCGCCCCGGACTCCCGCATCAGCCCCCCGAGACGAGGCGCGAGGGCGTGCCGCTGCTCGTACTTGAAGGCGTGCACGAGGCGGCGGAGGATGCCCTCGTAGGGCCCGGCCGCCCGTCGACGGGCTATCAGCGCGTGCGGCTGCCGGCAGCGGCGGCAGCGCGCCGGCGGCGGGGCCGCGGCCTGCCCGGCGGGCAGCGGATCGCCGCAGCGGTCGCAGACGGGCGGGGTGATGCGGGGCACGGCCCGCCAGCACGCCGCGCAGACCGGCCCCCGCGTGGGCGCGGCGAGGACGGTCCCGCACGCCGCGCAGTCCGGGGCCAGGAGCACCGCGAGCAGGGCGTCCAGGCCCTGCCGCCCCGCCTCTGCCAGGCGGCGCGCGACCCGCGCCGTGTCCCGGGCGACCCCGGGGCGGGGCGCCGGCCCCGCCGGCGCACGGCTACAACTCGCGGCGGACGGCGTTGCCCCAGAGCCGCTCGAGCGCGTAGAAGCGTCGGGTGTCCGGGGTGAACACATGGACGATGAAGTCGAAGCAGTCGATCAGCACCCAGTTGGCTTCCGTGTAGCCCTCGACGCTCGAAGGCCGCACGCCGACCGCCTTGAGCCTGGCGAGTATGCCGTCGACTATCGCGGTGACCTGCCGGGGGCTGTGGCCCGAGCAGATCAGGAAATGGTCGGTGAAGGCGTCGGACTCGCGCAGGTCGAGGACCAGCAGGTCGTCCGCCTTCCGGTCTCGCGCCGCTTCGACCGCATCGAGCAGCGGTTCCGGCAGCGATTCCGCCGCCGTCCCGGGCGAAGCCGCCTCGTGGTCAGTCATGCAACTCTCTTGCCAGCGGTTCGCGCGTGTAAAGCCGCCGGCGGTCGATGTACGCGGCCACCGCCGCGGGCACGCGTTCCTCCAGCGCGTCTCCGTTCGCCAGACGCGTGCGGATGTCGCTCGACGAGATGTCCGGCGTGTCGCCGCCGATCAGGAACACGACCGGCGCGCGGAGGGTCTCTTCCGCAGGCGGTTCCGTGTCGTTCGCGACGACCCGCAGGCGCGGCCGCACCGCCGGGAGGGCATCGGCGAGCGACGCCGCAGGGTATCCCGGACGGGAGACGACCACGAAGTGGGCGGCGTCGAGCAGGCGCGGATAGTCGTGCCAGGCGGCGATGTCGGCGAAGGCATCGGCCCCGACGATGAAGTACAGGGACGTGCGGGGATGCCCGCGCTCGTGGAGCCGGCGCAGGGTGGTTGCGGTGTAGGAGGGCCCGTCGGCTTTCAGCTCCAGGTCGCACGGCTCCAGGAACGGTTCGTCCTGCACGGCGAGGGCCACCATGGCCAGCCGGTCGGCGTCGCCGGCCCGGGCGGGTTGCTTCCGGTGGGGCGAGAGCCGGGAGGGCAGCATGAGCACGCGGTCGAGGTGCAGAAGCCGCCGCGCCGCCGCCGCGGCGGCGAGGTGACCGCGGTGAACGGGGTCGAATCGCCCGCCCAGGATGCCGGTGCGCAGGGCTGTCTCGCTCATTCGGGCTTGGCCCGCCTGTCGTCGCCCGACGGTTCCGCCCGGCGCCCGGCCGACTCCCCGGGGCCCCGCCCCGTTCCACGGCGCGGACTCCTGCCCCGCCAATCGTCGCCTGACGGCTCCGTCCGGCGCTCGACCGACCCTCCGGGAGGCCGCCCCGCGCTGCCGCGCGGGCTCCGGGTCGCGGCTTCGCGGTCGGAGTCGCGGAAGCGGGCCCAGACGGCCTCGAGAAGACCGGCGACTCCCTCTCCGGTGACCCCGGAGATCGCGTGGAAGTCGATTCCACCGCGCCGCGCGTGGGCGCGGAGCCGTTCGAGCCGGTCGGGTTCGTCGAGCGCGTCGACCTTGTTGGCCACGACGACCTGGGGCTTGTCCGACAATCGTCCGCGAATCCCGACGCCGACACCGTCCTCGCGGAAGGAGGCCAGCTCGCGGCGGACGACCTCGAAGTCCTCGCACGGGTCCCGTCCGCTGAGCGACGAGACGTCGACCAGGTGCACGAGGACGCGGGTGCGCTCGAGGTGCGCCAGGAACCGGTCCCCGAGGCCGTGCCCGACGTGGGCGCCCGCGATCAGGCCGGGCACGTCGGCGACCACGAAGCTCCGGTCGTCGCCGAGGTCGACCACGCCGAGGTTGGGGCTCAAGGTGGTGAAGGGATAGTCCGCGATCTTCGGCCGCGCGGCCGAGATGCGGGCGATGAGCGTCGACTTCCCGGCGTTCGGGAAGCCCACCAGCCCCACGTCGGCGAGAAGCTTGAGCTGGAGCCGGAGTTGCCGCTGCTCTCCCGGCCGGCCCGGCTCGGTGCGCCGCGGGGCCTGATTGGTCGCGCTGACGAAGCGCCGGTTGCCGCGGCCCCCGCGGCCCCCGCGGGCCACGATCACGCGCTGACCCGGCTCGACGAGGTCCGCCAGCTCCACGAACGCGTCGTCACGGTGCTCGAACGCGACGGTGCCCGGCGGGACCTCGAGCCGGAGGTCCCGGCCGTTGCGGCCCGTACGGGTCGACCCGCTGCCGTGGGCGCCGCGCTTTGCGGAGTAGGTCGGATGGAAACGGTAGTTGACGAGCGTGTTCAGGTGGGGGCTGGCGACCAGGTAGACCGAGCCGCCGTCGCCGCCGTCACCGCCGTCGGGTCCACCCCGGGGCGCCGACTTCTCGCGACGAAAGCTCAGGCAGCCGTGCCCGCCGTCCCCGGCGGTCACGTGGATGTCGACCTCGTCGACGAACATGCCTGAAGGAGTACGGATTCGCGGCGGCCGCTCTGCTAGTGCCCGCGTTCGGGGGGCGGCAGGACGCCGACCCCGAGCCCGCCCATCGCCGCCCGCGGCTCCGCCGGGCGTCCGACCGGACCCTGCGGGAGTCCGCGCCGTTCCTACGGAGCGGACTCCAGTGGCAACACGCTGATGGCCCGTCCCCGGCCGCCGTGATCCTCGAATCGCACGCGGCCGGCGATCTTGGCGAAGAGCGTGTCGTCCTTGCCGATGCCGACGTTGAGGCCCGGGCGGAACCGCTGTCCGCGTTGCCTCACCAGGATCGAGCCCCCGGTGACGATGTTGCCGTCGAAGCGCTTCACTCCCAGACGCTGGGCATTGCTGTCACGGCCGTTTCGCGAGCTGCCTTGTCCCTTCTTGTGCGCCATGACTGCCTCAGTCGGAATCGGAGATGTCGCTGATGCGGACCCGGGTGAGGTCGGCGCGATGTCCGCGCGTGCGCCGCATCCCCTTGCGCCGCTTGTGCCTGAACACCCGGATCTTCGAGCCGCGGTCGTGAGCGTCGACGAACCCGGTGACCGTCGCTCCGGGAACGGTGGGGTTGCCGGCGGCGACCGAGCCGTCGTCCCGGCCCACCAGCAGCACCTGGTCGAACGTGACCGTCTCCCCGGGCTCCTGGCCGATCCGGTCGATATCGAGAACCTGCCCCGGCTCCACCCTGTACTGGTGTCCGGAGGCCTGAATGATGGCGTACACGCGCTTGGACCTTTCGTTGCGTATGAGGAGGCGCTCGGCGCCTCGTACAGCGATCCAGGGTACTCGCGACCGGCGCGCCTGTAAAGCCGCGTCAGCGGAGGAGGGTGCGGGTTCCCCGTACGCTCTGCGTGCTGAACGCCCCGAGCACGGACGGCAGCAGCCGGTCCATCAGCTCGAAGTAGGACGACAGGGCGGGCGTGTTCTGCGACGCGTCGTAGAGGATCTCCTCGCGGTGGCGCTCGGTGTAGAGCGTGGTTCCGTTGGAGCCGTCGATGAAGATGAACTTCGGGCTCAGGACGAAGCCGCGGCGGTCGCGATAGGTGCGCACGGGCACGGTGCGGCGGCGCCCGAACGAGTCGTAGACCTCTCGCTGGTTCGTCACCATGCCCGAACGGGCGTGCGGAGAGAAGTAGATGGTGCCGGTCAGGATGAGCGGATCCTGGTACTCCTCGCCGAGGTCGCGCCAGAACCCGATGTTGGCGAAGATCGTCTCGTAGCTCTCCAGATCCTCTTCGCTCATCGAGTCGTCGTCCTCGATGGGCTCGACGTCGTCGGACCCTTCCGCCGGCTCGGCGGAGTCGCCGCGCGGCTCCGGCCCGCCCCCGTGATCGGCCGCGATCTCGAGCAGCGGCAGGACGTCGGCGTCGACGACCTGCAGGTCCGAGTTGCGGCGGAGCTGGCTGCGGAGCAGCCGGGCCGTCTCGAGGTTGGCGTCGACGTCCTCCGAGCCGCCGGAGACGAAGCCGGCGATCAGCACCCGCTGGAACCTCGAGATGTCCAGCTTCGGCGTCAGCGGCGTCTCGATGGCGACGTCGTAGAACGAGGTGCACCCGGCGAGCAGCCCGACACAACCGAGACTAGCGAGAGCTTTGGCTGACACGGTCACTCACTTCCAGGAAAAGGTCGTAGTTCTGCTCGATGGCCAGGTTGTCGGGAGCGAGGTCGAGGGCGGTCTCGTAGGCCTCGCGCGCCTGGTCCAGGAGTCCCTGCTGCTCGAAGGCGATGGCCAGGTTGTTCCAGGCCTCGGCGTAGGTCGGATCGATGTCGACGGCGCGTTCCCAGCGGAAGATGGCCTCGTTCCAGAGGCCGCGCCGGGCCACCTCGATGCCGAAATCGACCTGCGCCTGCGCCTCCGACCGGTCCTGTGCGCCGGGCGCGGTTGCGCCGCAGGCTACGACGAGGGTCAGTACGGCAAGTGTCGTTCGCATCCGCTCGAATCCACTATAGCCAGTCGTCCATCGTCGGCGCAAGCCTGAGGGCGGGAGGAGGCTCGAAACGCGGGGGGCCTGCGCGGCAAGGCGGCCCCGCGGTATACTGCGGAACAGGTCGGGCACGCCGGTTGCGCGTTGAACGCGGTCGGGGTGCCGTTCGCCGGGCGGATCCGTCCGGGCGTCTCCTCAGATCAACGCTGTTTCAGCGGTGCCGTCGTGCGCTACCCGGTGGGGTCGCTCGCGGCGCGATCCGCAGGGCCGCGCCACCGCGGCCCCGGGAGGCGAGGACGATGACGCTCGACGACTGGGTCGCCCTGGCCATGCTCTGGTGGCGCGGCCGCGGTCGCCGCGCCATCGCGAGCTGGCTCTCGGACCCGCACGGCGCGGCCCGGCTCGGACGCGAGCCCGATGCCGCGCTCCCTGCCGTGGTCGCGGGAATCGCTCCCCGGTTGGCGAGCCCCGGGCGCCTGTCGGCGGCGCGCGACCGGGCCGGGGCCGCGATGGCCGCGGCGACGGCCTTCGGTATCGAGGCCGTGCCCTGGCCGGACCCGCGGTATCCGGCGCCGCTGGCCGCCATCGCGGACCCGCCCCCGGTCCTGTGGCTCCGCGGCGACCTGACCGCCCTGAACGCAACCGCGGTCGCGGTCGTCGGCTCCCGCGCCGGGACGGCCTATGCCTGCGAGGTCAGCCGCGGCCTCGGGGCCGATCTGGCGGCGCGGGGCGTCTCCGTGGTCAGCGGGCTGGCGCGAGGGGTCGATTCCGCCGCGCATCGGGGCGTGCTCGCGGCGGGCGGGCGGACGATCGCGGTGCTCGGGTCCGGCGTCGACGTCGTGTATCCGCCCGAGCACGCGGGCCTCGCGGACGAGATTGCCGTGCGCGGCCTGCTCGTGAGCGAGCTTCCACCGGCGACCACCCCGCGTCCGGCCTATTTCCCGTTGCGCAATCGCCTCATCAGCGGCCTGTCCCGGGCGGTGGTCGTGGTGGAGGCCTCCGAGCGTAGCGGATCGCTGATCACCGCCCGGCTCGCGCTCGAGCAGGGTCGCGACGTGATGGCGGTGCCGGGGAACGTGCTGACGGGCCGGAACCGCGGGGCCCATGCCCTGCTCAAGGACGGCGCCCGGATCGTCGAGACCGCGGACGACGTCGTCGAGGAGTTGGGCCTCCCGGTGGGCGGTGCGGCGGGAGCGGCCGGTGGGGCGGGGCCTCGGGAGGACGCCGGATCCGGTGACGCGCCGGACCCCGTCCTGCGCCACATGGACGCGGGAGAGGTCTACGACGTCGACGACCTCGCCGCCCGCAGCGGCCTCGACAGCGCGTCGCTGCTCGCCCGGCTCACGGACCTGGAGCTCCGGGGGCGGATTGCCCGCGCCGGCGCCGGCCGGTTCGTGCGGGCCGGGATGGTAACTTAGGGGGCCGCTGCTCCCGAGCGTCCGGAGCGGCTGGTCGCGGGCCGAGCGGCGCCGCGGGCGATGGAGGGCGGGGCTTGAGGCGCCGGGAGTCTGCGCCGTAGAACCGTGCAGACTCCCGGCAGGGGTTGGTTGGGCGCCCAGCGGAGCCGGAGGCGACGATCGGCGGGCTGGGCGCCGCCGGCGGGCGGGAAAGGGGGCGCCGGCGGCGGCGGCGCTCTCGACAGTCCGCGTTGCAGTCGCGTTACAGTAGAGCCATGGCACGATCCCTGGTCATCGTCGAGTCGCCGGCCAAGGCCCGCACCATCAACCGCTACCTGGGCCCCGAGTACCTCGTCAAGTCGAGCGTGGGGCACATCAGGGATCTCCCGGTCGGCGGCAAGGGGGGCGCCCGGGAGCGGCGCCCCGCGCCGGGCGGGCGGAAGCCGAGGGCGCGGACGAGCCCGGCCGAGCGCGAGCGGCAGGCGCGGCGCCAGCTCGTCCGCCGCATGGGCGTCGATCCGGACCACGGCTGGCGCGCCACCTACGAGGTGCTGCCGGGCAAGGAGAAGGTCGTCGGCGAGCTCAAGCGGCTGGCCGGCAAGACCGCGCCCGTCTATCTCGCCACCGACCTCGACCGGGAGGGCGAGGCGATCGCCTGGCACCTCCAGCAGGAAATGGGCGGCGACCCCGCCCGCTTCCGCCGGGTGGTGTTCAACGAGATCACCCGCAACGCCATCCGCGAAGCGTTCGAGCACCCCAAGGCCATCGACGAGAACCGGGTGAACGCGCAGCAGGCGCGGCGCTTCCTCGACCGCGTGGTCGGCTTCGAGGTCTCCCCCCTGCTCTGGACGAAGGTGGCCCGCGGGCTGTCGGCGGGCCGGGTGCAGTCGGTGGCGGTCCGGCTCGTGGTCGAGCGCGAGCGGGAGATCCGCGCCTTCGAGCCGGAGGAGTACTGGGAGGTCTTCGCCGACCTGACGCGCGCCGGCGGCCGCGACCGCTGCCGCTTCCAGGTCGTCAAGGCCGACGGCGGGACCTTCCGGCCCCGCAACAAGCGGGAGGCGGACGACGCCCTCGCGCGCCTCCGCGGGGTCGCGTTCACGGTCGCGGGGGTCGAGAACAAGCCGACGTCGGCCCGGCCGGGGGCGCCGTTCATCACCTCGACCCTGCAGCAGGCCGCCTCGGCCCGCCTCGGCTTCGGGGTGCGGAAGACGATGACGCTGGCCCAGCGGCTGTACGAGGGCGGTCACATCACCTACATGCGCACCGACGCGACGACCCTGTCGCGCGAGGCGGTGACCGGCGTGCGCGAGTACATCGGCGCCGCCTACGGGTCGGAGTACCTGCCGCCGCGGCCCAACGTGTACGCCAGCAAGGCGGGGGCCCAGGAGGCGCACGAGGCGATCCGGCCGACGGACGTGGCGGCGCCCCCCGAGGCCCTGTCCGGCGCCGACGCCGACGGCCGCCGCCTCTACGACCTGATCCGGCGCCAGTTCATCGCCTGCCAGATGCCCCCGGCCCGTTACCTGAGCACCACGGTGACGGTCGAGGCGGGCCCGTTCGAGCTGCGGGTCCGCGGCCGCGTGCTCCGGTTCGACGGCTACACGAGAGTGCTGCCCCCGGCGTCCCGCAAGGGCGACCTCGCCGAGGTGCCCGGCTACGAGACGGGCGAGCGGCTCGACTGCACGAAGCTGGAGCCCGCGCAGCACTTCACCAAGCCGCCGCCGCGGTACAGCGAGGCCAGCCTCGTCCGCGAGCTGGAGAAGCGCGGCATCGGGCGGCCGTCGACCTACGCCTCGATCATCTCCACCATCCAGGACCGGGGCTACGTGTCGCTGAAGAAGCGCCGCTTCTATGCGGAGAAGATCGGCGAGCTCGTGACCGACCGCCTCGTCGAGAGCTTCGCCGACCTCCTCGACTACTCGTTCACCGCGGGCATGGAGCAGGACCTCGACCAGATCGCGTCCGGCGACCGCGAGTGGCTCAAGGTGCTCGACACGTTCTACCGCGATTTCTCCGGCAAGCTCGAGGCCGCGGCCCGGCCCGAGGGCATGCGGAAGAACACGCCGACGGAGACGGCGATCCTCTGCCCCGCCTGCGGCCGGAAGATGCAGATCCGCTCGGCCAGCACCGGCGTGTTCCTGGGTTGCTCGGGATACGGGCTGCCGCCGAAGGAGCGCTGCAAGGAGACCATGGACCTGACCCCGGCCGACGAGGCGGCCGACGCGGAGCGCGACGACGAGGGCGAGAGCCGGGTGTTGCGGGCCAAGCACCGCTGTCCGGTGTGCGGCACGGCCATGGACAGCTACGTCGTCGACGCCCGCCGCAAGCTGCACGTCTGCGGCAAGAACCCGTACTGCGCGGGGCACGAGATCGAGGAGGGGACGTTCGCCACCGGCGCGGCGCCCGAGCGGACCATCGTGTGCGACCGGTGCGGGGCCGACATGCCCCTGCGGTCGGGGCGGTTCGGCAAGTTCTTCGGCTGCTCGAACCCCGAGTGCAGGAACACGCGCAAGCTGCTCCGGAACGGCGAGCCGGCGCCGCCCAAGGCCGACCCGGTGCCGATGCCCGAGCTGCGGTGCGAGACGGTGGACGACCACTACGTGCTGCGCGACGGGGCGGCCGGCCTGTTCCTGGCCGCGAGCGGCTTCCCCCGCCACCGCGAGACGCGCGCCCCGAAGGTGTCGGAGCTGAAGCCGCACGCCGACGAGCTCGATCCCAAGTTCCGCTACCTGCTCGACGCGCCGGTCGAGGACCCCGAGGGGCGGCCCGCCGTGATCCGGTTCTCGCGGAAGGCGGGCGAGCAGTACGTGACCTCGGAGGAGGGCGGACGGCCCACCCGGTGGCGCGCCGTCTACCGCGACGGCCGCTGGGTCGAGGAGCAGCCGACGGCCAAGCCGGCGGCCGCAAAGGGCCGCCCGAAGCGGCCGGGCGGCGGCACGCGCCGGCAGGTGGCCTAGCTGGTGGTCCATCACACCATATCTTCAGACACGGGCATGGGTTACCGCCGATGCCGTTGTTCGGAGTTCCGACGAGGGCAACATGAGCGAGAAAACGTACCGATGGGTGTCAGTACTCTTGATGGCCGGAACCCTGATCGGTATCTGGTGGACGCGGCATGACGTGGCGGTCTTGTCAGGGCGCGTGAACGAGCTGTCCGAAGGCCATCGAGAGCTCGTTTCGGCATTGGTGCGTCCGGTCCGGTAGGGAGGTCGGGGGACCGCTCCTGCCGAAAAACGATCGGATTCTTGGAGTCGCGCTTGATCCACATCATCGGGGGCGGGCTCGCAGGCAGCGAGGCGGCGTGGCAGGCGTCCAGGCAGGGCGTTCCCGTCACCCTCCACGAGATGCGGCCGGTGCGGCCGACCCCCGTCCACCATACCGACCGGCTCGCCGAGCTCGTCTGCAGCAACTCGTTCCGGGCCGACCAGGTCGAGAACGCGGTGGGGCTGCTCAAGGAGGAGATGCGGCGGCTCGGGTCGCTGGTGATGCGGGTGGCCGACGAGACCCGGGTGCCCGCGGGCGGGGCCCTCGCCGTGGACCGCGCGCGGTTCGCGCAGGGGATCACCGCGGCGCTCGAGCAGGAGCCGCTGGTGGCCATCCGGCGCGAGGAGGTCCGGGACCTCTCCCGCGCCGGCGATCCCCGCGAGCCCGTCATCGTGGCCACCGGCCCGCTGACCTCGCCGGACCTGTCCGCCGCCGTCGCCGCCCTCGTGGGCCGGGACCATCTCTATTTCTACGACGCGATCAGTCCGATAGTCCTGGCCGAGTCCATCGATCGGACCATCGCGTTCAGGGCGTCGCGCTGGGGGCGCGATTCCCCGGCGGCCGCGGCGCCGCGGCACGACGGCGGCGCCGCCGGCCCTGACGGTGCTGCCGGCCTTGCCGGCGCGGCCGGGGTCGCGGGGGCGGACGGCGCGGCCGATGCTGCCGACGCGAACGCCGCCCCCGGGCCGGCCGCCGCTGCCGGCGCGAACGCCGCCCCCGGGCCGGCCGCCGCTGCCGAGGCGGACGGCGCCGCCTGCGGCGTGGACGACGGGGAGGGCGACTACCTCAACTGTCCGATGACGGAGGCCGAATACCGGGACTTCCACCGGGCGGTGTGCGAGGCCGAGCTCGCGACCCTCCACGACATCGACCAGGGACGCTTCTTCGAGGGATGTCTGCCGATAGAGGTGATGGCGCGGCGTGGCGAGGACACGCTGCGGTTCGGCCCCATGAAGCCGGTGGGCCTCACCGACCCGCGGACGGGGCGGCGGCCGTACGCGGTGGTGCAGCTCCGGCAGGACACCCTGGCCGGCGACCACTACAGCCTCGTGGGCTTCCAGACCCAGCTCAAGTGGGGCGAGCAGAACCGGATCTTCCGCACCATTCCCGGCCTGGAGCAGGCGGAGTTCGTCCGGTTCGGCATGATCCACCGCAACACCTACATCAACGGACCCGCCGCCCTGCTGCCGACCTGGCAGTCGCGGCATCGGCCGGGCCTCTTCTTCGCCGGCCAGATCTCGGGGGTCGAGGGGTACGTGGAGTCCGCCGCGAGCGGGCTCGTCGCCGGGCTCAACGCGGCCGCCCTCGCGCGGGGGCGGGCGCCCGACGCGCCGCCGCGGACCACCGCGATCGGCGCCCTCGGCCACTATGTGTCGCACGCCGACGCGGCCGACTACCAGCCGTCGAACATCGCGTTCGGGCTGATTCCGGTGACCGGCGACGCCCCGCGCCGCCGCCGCGACCGCCGGCGCGCGGTGGCCGCGCGCGCTCTCGCGCAGATCGAGGAATGGCGAGCGGCCCGAGCGGGCCCGGGTGGCGCGAATGAGGACCCATCTGCGGCAGTTCCTGGACTACCTGCGGTTCAACCGCAACCTGTCGGCGCGGACGGTCCGCGCGTATGAGAGCGACCTGAACCAGTACGTCGCGTTCCTGGAACGGCATCTCGGCCGTCCCGCGGACCGCATCGCCCCCGCCGACGTCGACTATCCCGCGGTGCGCGCGTTCATGCGCGAGCAATACGACCGCGGGCAGGCGCGCTCGTCGGCGGCGCGGCGCCTCGCCGCGATCCGCTCGTTCGGCCGCTGGCTGCGGCGCGAGGAGCACGTCGATCGCGACCCCGGCGCGCTGATGGCGACCCCGAAGCAGGAACGCAAGCTGCCGGCGCGCCTCGAGGAGCGCGAGATGGCGCGCATGCTCGAGGCGCCCGACGTCTCGACCCCGCTGGGGCGGCGCGACCGCGCCATCCTCGAGCTCTTCTACGCCTCGGGCCTCCGCCTCGCCGAGCTGGTGGGGCTGGGCCTCGAGGACGTCGACCTCGGCAACCGGCTCGTGCGGGTGCTCGGCAAGGGCGGCAAGGAGCGCATCGTGCCGTTCACCCGCGCCGCCGCCGCCGCCCTGCGCGCCTGGCTCCCCGACCGCGGCTCCCTCGCGCGCCGCGACCACGGGCCGGCCGCCGCTGCCGGCCGGCGGGGGCGGGCGGCGGCCGAGCCCCTGTTCGTGAACTACCGGGGCGGCCGCCTCTCCGCCCGCAGCGTCGACCGCCTCGTGCGGCGCTACGCCGCGGCCACGAGCACCCGCTACGGCATCAGCCCCCATGCCCTCCGCCACTCGTTCGCCACCCACCTCCTCGAGCGCGGCGCCGACCTCCGCGCCATCCAGGAGATGCTCGGCCACGCCCGCATCAGCACCACCCAGCGCTACACTCACGTCAGCGCCGCGCAGCTCCTGTCGGTCTACAAGAAGACCCACCCGAAGGCGTAGCCGGCCGGGGCGGGCCTGCGCGCACTAGCGGCGCCCGGGCCGCCGCGGCGAGGGGGACCGCGGCCGCGATCCTGTCGGCGCCCTTTCCGTCAACCGGCGGTATCGGACCGTGCGACGGCGCGGCGCCGCCGGCACCCTATTGGCCGACGCCCTGGTCGACGGCGCGGCTGACGAGTTCGCGGAACTCGCGGGTCGGGTTGGCGCCGCCGGGGCTCTGGGTGAGGACCATGCCGATGATCTCGCGGGCGGGGTCGACCCAGCCCATGGTGCCGTCGGAGCCGGCGTGGGAGTAGGCGCCGTCGGGCGCGATCTGCCAGCCCAGGCCGTACGAGGTGCGCTCGCCGCTGGCGATGTAGCCCCGCGTCGCCGCCGCCACCGAGTCCTCGGAGAGAATCTGCGCGTCGGCGTACCGGCCGCGGTTCAGGAACATCTGCAGGAACCGCGCATAGTCGGGAGCGGTGGAGATCATCCCGCCGGAGGCGCGTATGACGGGGAAGTCGGGCGGGTCGCCGGGGGTGAAGCCCTGGCGGAGGACGACCCCGCCGTCCTCCCCGCGGCGCCCGCGGTAGACGGTGGCCATGCGGTGGAGCTTGGCCTCGTCCTCGTGGTTGAGGGTGTCGGCCATGCCCAGCGGGTCGTAGATGCGCGCGCGCAGGAAGTCCTCGAGGGGCATGCCCGAGGCGGCCTCGATGATCGCGCCGACGGTGTTGTAGCCGGCGTTGTTGTAGCTGTAGGACGTGCCGGGCTCCACCTCGGGTCCCTCGGCCCCGAACTTCGCGACGGCGCCGGGCAGGGTGGGGGTCTCGTCGGGCTCGAACGGATAGAAGATGGGACGGACGCGCAGTCCGGACGAATGGCTCAGGAGCTGTCGGATGGTGATACCGCGCGACCGGACGTTGTCGAAGGACTCCAGATGGTCCGCGGCCCGGTCGTCGAGCGAGAGCCGGCCGCCCTCCTGCAGGACGAGCACCGCGGCGCCGATGACCGGCTTGGTGTTCGAGGCCATGCGGAAGAGCGTGTCCGGCTCCATCGGCAGCCGGTAGGCCTCGTGCCGCCACCCGACCGCCTCGTGCAGGACGACGACGCCGCGGCGCGCGACCATCAGCACCGCCCCCTTCAGGTCGCCCCGCTCGACCGCGTCGCGGTAGAGCCGGGCCGCCTCGTCGAGCAGGTCGGCGTCCATGCCGACCGAGGCGGCGGGGCCGCGGGTGAGGGTGGTCGCGGACTGCGCGAGCCCGGCGGCTGCCCAGAGCGCGAGCGCGCAAGCGGTCGCGGTGATGGTGGTCACCCGGCGGGTCGATGGCTTCATGGCAGGCTCCTGGAGTCTTGTCGAACTGCACTCTCGATCGTATACGCGGTCGTCGCACTGCCGAAACCGGATGCCCGGTGAACGCCGCGTCCGCACCAAGAGCCCTGGTGCAGGGTCGCCGCGGCCGTCGTCGCGCACGATCACGCCTGGCCCGAGTCGGCGTCGACCTGCTGCAGGGCCTCCCACTGGCCCATGAGGTCGCCGACCTCCCACATCAGGCTCTGGTGCTCGTCGACGACCGGCTGGGCCGCGGCCCGGTTTTCGTAGAACCCGGGCGAGGCCATCGTCGCCTCGATCTCCTTGATCTTGCCCTCGCGCTCGGCGATGCGCCGCTCGAGCTCGCCGATGCGCTTGTCGCGGGCCGCCTGCGCCCGCTTGAGGCGGCGCTCGGCCTGGACGCGCTGCCGGCGCTCCTCGCGGTCCTGCCGGCCCGCCGCCCGCGTTGCGCGTTTCGCGGAGGTCGCGTCGGCGGCGCGCCCGGCGGCCGTGGCGTCGGCGGGGCGAGGGCGGGCGTCGGCGGGGCGCGGGCCGGCGGCTTCCGGGCGTCGCTCCCCGTCGCGCGCGCTCTCCTCGCGGTGGGCCTTGCTCCAGCGGAACTCCTCGTAGGTGCCCGGATAGCGCACGGCGGCGCCGTGGCCGACCTCGATGACGGTGGTGGCGAGCCTGTCCACGAAGTACCGGTCGTGGGAGACGAAGAGGAGGGTGCCGTCGAAGTCGGCGAGGGCGTCGAGGAGGACGTCGGTGGAGTCGATGTCGAGGTGGTTAGTGGGCTCGTCGAGGAGCAGGGTGTTGGCGGGGGACAGGAGCATGCGCGCCACCGCGAGCCGGGTGCGCTCGCCGCCCGAGAGCACCCGCACGGGCTTGGTCACGTCGTCCCCCGAGAACAGGAACCCGCCGAGGATGTTGCGGATGGCGGGGAGCATGTCGACCGACGACGCGGCGCCGAGGGTGTCGTAGACGGTCAGGCCCGGATCGAGCCGGGTGGTCTCGTCCTGGGCGAAGTACTGCGCCACGAGATTGTGGCCCTCGACCCGCGCTCCCCGGTCGGGAGGCTCGGCCCCGGAGAGCATGCGCATCAGGGTCGACTTGCCGGCGCCGTTCGGGCCCACGATCGCGATGCGGTCGCCCCGCACCACGTGCACGTCGACGTCGTCGAGGACCACCGTCGGGCCGTAGGCCTTGCGGACCCCCTGCAGCTCGAGCGCGACCCGGCCGCTCTTCCGGCACTCGGGGAACGAGAAGTGCACCCGCTTGCGTTCCGGCGGCACCTCGATGGGGGTCATCTTCTCGAGCATCTTCACCCGGCTCTGGACCTGCGCGGCCTTCGTCGCCTTGTAGCGGAACTTGTCGATGAAGTGCCGGATGCGCGCGATCTCCTCGTCCTGCCGCTTCTTCTGCTCGCGCAGCGCCGCTACCCGCGCGTCGCGCTCGACGAGGTACTCGGAGTAGGTGCCGACGTAGGGCGTCAGGCCGCGCCGGTCGATTTCGACGATGCGGGTGACCACCCGGTCGAGGAAGTACCGGTCGTGGGACACGAGCACGAGGGCGTGGGGATAGTCGGCGAGGTAGTCCTCGAGCCAGTTGCGGGCCTCGAGGTCGAGGTGGTTCGTGGGCTCATCCAGCAGCAGCACGTGGGGCCGGCGGAGGATCAGCTTGGCGAGGGCGATGCGCATCTGCCAGCCGCCGGAGAAGGTCTCGGCGGGCTTGTCGAAGTCGTCCGGCGAGAACCCGAGCCCGTTCAGCACCCCCGCGACCCTGAGGTCGATGGCGTAGCCGTCCTCGTCGCGGAAGCGGTGCTGCAGCTCGCTGTAGCGCTCGAGGATGGCGTCGTGCTCGTCGCGCGAGTACCGGGAGTCGGCGAGCTGGTGCTCGAGGTCCTCCATGGTGCGCTGGACGTCGAGCAGGGGCTGGAACGCGGTGCGCGCCTCGTCGACGAGCGAGCGTCCCGAGTGGCCGAGGCCGTCCTGCGGGAGATAGCCGATGGTCAGCCCGCTGCGCTTGGCGATCGCCCCGGTGTCGGCCTCGTCGAGGCCGGCCAGCATCCGCAGCAGCGTCGTCTTGCCCGAGCCGTTGGGGCCGCACAGGCCGACGCGGTCGCCGGCCGAGACCTGCCACGTGACCTGGTCGAACAGGGTGCGGCCGCCGAACCCCTTGGTCAGCGACGACAGTTGGAGCATCGAGGTCTTCTTCGGTCAGGAGAGGGTCTGGTGGTGGATGTTCGGGTTGCGGCCGGCGCCCGCGAGGGGTCCCTGAAAAATCATACCGCACCGGCCCCCCGGCGATGCGCGAGGGCCGCGGCGCCGGTCGCGCAACGCCCCGTGCGTTCGGGGCGGAGGCGCCCCCGCGGTCCGTGCCGCAGACCGTTTCGGGCCGGGCGGCGTCTAATGGTTCGAGTCTCCTCCCCCGGGCGGCGGGTACCGGGGGCATGTCGACGGGCTTGCCGACCACCCCGTCGGCGGCGGGTGTTCGCCGCCGCCATGGGGCCCGCGCGGGAGGGCGCGGCGGCGGACGTATCGCGCTCCCCCCGGGCGCCGGCGGGGCGGGCGCACCGTCCGGAACCCGAGGCGGAACCGACACGTCACAACGGGTGCGACACGATGAGCGCGACGCGGGCGGCCGCGGTGGGCATGCAGAGAACCGACGAGGAGCTGGTCGCGCTGGCGACGGCCGGCGATCCCGAGAGCTTCAACCAGTTGATCGTCCGCTGGGAACGGTCGATCTTCGCGCTGGCGTTCCGCGTCCTCGGCCGGGAGGAGGACGCCCGCGACGTCTGCCAGGAGACCTTCCTACGGGCATTCCGCAGCATCAAGGGGTTCAAGGGGCAGTCGAAGTTCTCGTCGTGGCTGTACCGGATCGCCCTGAACCTCTGCCGCGACTGGATGCGCCGGGAACGGCGCTCGGCCAGCCTGGCGCCGCTCGACGAGGAGACGGAGCCGGCCCGGTCGCCGGGCGCGGCGCCGGCCGAGACGGCCGAGGACCACGCGTTGCGCCGGGACATGCGGCGCGTCATCACGGAGGCGATGGCCACCCTGTCCGACGATCAGCGCATCACCATCGTGCTCAAGGAGTACCATGGCCTCACCTTCCGGGAAATCGCCGATCTGCAGGGATGCCCGTTGAGCACCGTCAAGACCCGCCTCTACCAGGGGCTCGGGGTCCTGCGGAGGCAGCTTCAGCGGGACGGCGTGCACGGCGCGGCCGATCTGGTGGGCCGGGGGGCGGCGGAGGCCGGCCCCCGGTTGGCCGCGGTTGTCAACGGAGAGTCGCGAGAACGATGAGTGAGAAGAGCAGTTGCATCGAGAAGGAGGCATTGATCGACTACCTCTACGGGGAGTCCGATGCCGATGCGCGCCGCCGCGTCGACGCGCACCTTCGGTCCTGCGCACGCTGCGCCGACGAGGTCCGATCGTTGACGGACCTCCGTCGGACCATCGGGGCCTGGGAGCCTCCCGACGCCGACCTCGGGTTCCGCGTGGTGGCCGATGCGGGCCCGCCGGCGCGGGCCCGCGCCCGCTGGCGGCCGACACTGGCCCTGGCCGCCGCGGCGATGCTGGCGGTGGCCGCGGCGGCGTTGATCCTCCGGCCCGAGATCGACCTGCCGATCGGCGAGCGGGTACTGCGCATCGGCTGGAGCGCGGGCGAGAGCGCGGCGCCGGCCGAGTCGAACGGACAGCCGTCCGAGCCCGACGCGGCGCGGCCGTCGGCGGTGGAGGCGCCGGCGGGACCGACCCTGCGGGGGACGCCTGCCGGCATGCGGACCGGCGGCGGAGCGATGCCCGTCCCCGACCCCGGGGTCGGGGCGGACCCGGACCCGCTGACGGGTGACGAGGCGTTGTTGCAGCAGCTTCGCGAGCTGATTCGCGACGATGCGTCGGCTCGTCGGGAGCTATTGGAGTACGTGCGTCAGGTCTCGGAACGCCGGTGAGGGGGTCGGGCCGGGGCCCGCACGAGAACATGATCTACAATCTGCTCATGACCGCTGAACCGAGGCGTCGCGCGAGGCTGCGCCGTGCGTGGTCCGGCGCCTGTATCGCGCTCGTGCTGTCGATGGGGTGCGGTCCGTCGATCGACGTGCCCACGGCCCTGCAGGTCACCCAGGTGTCCAGCGGCTGGCTCGACGCCGGCCTCGATCCGCTGGGCCGGAACAAGCTCGTGCCCACGGTCTCGTTCCGCCTCGAGAACCTGACGCCCGACACCGTCCAGTACCTGCAGCTCAACGCGGTGTTCAAGCGCCTGAACGAGACGGAGGAGTGGGGGAACGCGTTCGTACGCGCCGTGGGCACCGAGGGTCTCGACGCCGGCCAGACCACCGAGATCCTTCGGCTCGAGTCCGGGCGCGGCTACACCGGGGAGCAGTCGCGCGCCGAGATGCTCGGCCATCGTGATTTCGTCGACGTCACGATGGACCTCTTCGTCAAGCACCGTGGCGACCAGTGGGTGTTCCTGGACACGGTCGACGTCGAGCGCCAGCTCCTGACCCGCTGACGCCGGGCTTCCAGTCCCGATTCGCGACGGCCGGGACCGGCGGGTCCGATCGCGTCCCGAGCCACCGCCATGTCCGGTCTCGACCGCCGTCTCGGCCCCCTCGACGGCGCCGCCGTCGTCGTCTCCAACGTCATCGGCAGCGGCATCTTTCTCCTCCCCGCCGTCATCGCGGGCCTGACGCCGCACCCGTGGTGGATGATCGGGGCGTGGGCGGCGGGGGGCGCCCTCGCGTTCGCGGGGGCGATGGCCTACGCCGAGCTCGCCGCCCTGCGCCCGCGGGCCGGCGGCGAGTACGTCTACCTGCGCGAGGCGTTCGGCCCGCTGCCCGCCTTCCTCACCGGCTGGACATCGTTCGTGGCCGGCTTCAGCGGGGCCATCGCGGTGGGCGCGGTCGGCTTCGCGAGCTACCTCGGCCGCCTCCTGCCCGCGGCCGGCGACACCGAGCCCTGGGCCGTCCTGCCCCTCGGCATCGTCGATCTCACGTTTTCGCCCCAGGCGCTCGTGGCCCTCGCCGTCATCGGCGTCCTGACCGCCGTCCACCTCGTCGGGCTGGGGCCCGGCCGCGTCGTCCAGAACCTGCTGGCGGTGATGAAGGTGGCGCTGCTCGCGGCGTTCGTGGCGCTCGGCTTCGCCCTCGGCGAGGGCTCGGGCGCGAACTTCGCGGAGACCGGCGAGGCGGTGTCCGGGGCCGGCTGGCTGCTGGCCCTGCTGCCGGTCATGTTCGCCTACTCGGGGTGGAACGCCGCGTCGTATCTGGCCGAGGAGATTCGCGACCCGGGCCGCAACGTGCCGCTGGCCCTGGGGCTGGGGACGGCCGCGGTCGTGGTGCTCTACGTGCTGCTGAACCTGCTCTACGTCTACGCCCTGCCCGTCACCGAGTTCGGCGCCGCCGGCCACATGGCCGACGGGGTCGCGGAGCGTCTGTTCGGCCCGGCCGCGGCGGCCCCGGTCGCCGTCGCGTCGGCGGTGATGATCGCGGCCAGCCTCAGCGCAATGGTGTTCGCCGGTCCGCGCGTCTACTACGCGATGGCCCGGGACCGGCAGTTCTTCGCCTCCGCCGCCGCCGTGCACCCCCGGTTCCGCACGCCGGCGGTGGCGATCGCGGCCCAGAGCGTGTGGTCGGGCCTGCTCGTGCTCAGCGGCACGTTCCGGCAGCTCGTCGACTACACCGCTTTCGCGGTCGTGCTGTTCGCGGGGGTGGCGGTGGGCGCGCTCTTCGTGCTGCGCCTCCGCGAGCCCGACGCGCATCGGCCGTTCCGCGCCTGGGGCTATCCGGCCGCCCCCGTCGTCTTCGTGCTGGTGAGCGCCGCCCTCGTCGTCAACGCGATCCGCATCAACCCGGGGCCCTCGCTGGCCGGCATCGCGCTCATCGCGGCGGGAGTGCCCGTGTATCTCCTCACCCGGCCGGGAGCGTCCGGCGGGTCCTGAGGGCGTGCCCGCCGGCTCGGCGAGCGCCGCCCGGAGGCGCCGCGCCCGGTCGTCCCGCGCCGCGGGACCGCGCTCCCCGGATTCGACCGGCGAGGGCGGGGTGCACGAAAAGAAAGTGATGCGCCGCCACGCAGGCCGCACGCAGCCTTGGTGCGAGCGCCGAAGCCCCCCGGCGGCGTGTTCGCGGGCGCCGGCCCGGGCCGCTCCCGTGGAACGAGCGGCGACAGGGCCGGGGGCCGTCATCTCACAATGGTGTCGTGCACCCGCGAGGGCGCCCGGGTTGCGGGGGCGTCCGGCAGCGGATACGCTGGGAGGATGTCCACCACGCGGAGCACGACCATACTGGCCGTCCGGCACCGGGGACAGACGGTGATGGGCGGCGACGGGCAGGTGACGTTCGGCGACACCGTCGTCAAGCAGGGCGCCCGCAAGATCCGCCGCCTCTACAACGATCGGATCCTCGCCGGGTTCGCCGGCTCCGCCGCCGACTCGTTCGCCCTCTTCTCGCGGTTCGAGTCGAAGCTCGAGCAGTACCGCGGCAACCTCGAGCGGTCGGCGGTGGAGCTCGCCAAGGACTGGCGCACGGACCGGATGCTGCGCCGCCTCGAGGCGATGCTGATCGTGCTCGACGCCGACTCGACGTTCCTGCTGTCGGGAAACGGGGACCTGATCGAGCCGGACGACGGCATCGTCGCCATCGGGTCGGGCGGGGCCCATGCCCTCGCCGCCGCGCGGGCCCTGGCCCTGCACGCCGACCTCGGGGCGAGGCAGATCGTCGAGCACGCGATGGCGATCGCCGCGTCCATTTGCATTTACACGAACGCCAGTGTCACGATCGAAGAGCTGTAGCGAACACGCGAGCCCCGACCTGCCAGGTCCGTCGTCTTCCGCGGTCGGGGTGGTCGTGTGGCGTCCCGGCCGGCCGCGGCGGCCCTGATCCCCGGCCGATGCGCCGGGTGCACGAGAGCGCGGCCCGGTCCTGGTCCACATGCCGATCTATCTCCCCGAATCGCTGGCGTCGCCGGCGCTGCCCGGGCCGGAAGCGCCGGCCGGGCCGTCGGTCGACACCCTGACCCCCCGCGAGATCGTCGCCGAGCTCGACAAGTACGTCATCTCCCAGGCCCAGGCGAAGCGGGCCGTCGCGGTGGCCCTGCGCAACCGGATGCGGCGCCAGAAGCTGTCGCCGGAGCTGGCGGAGGAGGTGGCGCCGAAGAACATCCTGATGATCGGGCCGACCGGGGTCGGGAAGACCGAGATCGCCCGCCGCCTCGCGCGGCTCGCGCAGTCCCCGTTCATCAAGGTCGAGGCGTCCAAGTTCACCGAGGTCGGCTACGTCGGCCGCGACGTCGAGTCGATGGTGCGCGACCTCGTCGAGCTCGCCGTGGACATGGTGCGCGAGGAGCGGGTCGAGGGGGTACGGGTCAAGGCGCGGCAGAACGCGGAGGCGCGGCTGCTCGATCTCCTGCTGCCCCCGCTGCCGAAGCAGGTGCAGGAGAACGACCCGGGACCGGCGCGCGAGCAGCACGAGCGGACCCGCGCCCGGCTGCGGGCCCAGCTCGCCGAGGGGCGGCTCGACGAGCGCGAGGTCGAGGTGGACGTCCAGCAGAAGAGCTTTCCCTCGTTCGAGGTGATCTCCGGGTCGTCGATCGAGGAGATCGACATCAACATCAAGGACATGCTGCCCACGCTGTTCCAGGGACGGGGCCGGAAGCGGCGGGTCAAGGTGCCGGAGGCCCTCGACCACCTCGTGGTGGAGGAGGAGCAGAAGCTCGTCGACACCGACAGCGTGCGGTCGGCGGCGGTCAACCGGGTCGAGGAGGCGGGCATCATCTTCATCGACGAGATCGACAAGGTGACGGGCCGCGAGGGCGGACACGGGCCCGACGTCAGCCGCGAGGGCGTGCAGCGCGACATCCTGCCCATCGTCGAGGGCACCACCGTCAACACCAAGCACGGGATGGTGCGCACCGACCACATCCTGTTCGTCGCGGCGGGGGCGTTCCACGTCGCCAAGCCGTCCGACCTGATTCCCGAGCTGCAGGGGCGGTTCCCGATCCGGGTCGAGCTCGAGGCCCTCGAGACGGCCGACTTCGTGCGCATCCTCACCGAGCCGCGCGGCTCGCTCGTCAAGCAGTACACGGCGCTGCTCGCGACCGAGGGGGTCGAGCTGACGTTCCGGCCCGATGCCGTGGACCGGGTGGCGGAGTTCGCGACGCAGGTCAACGAGCGCTCGGAGAACATCGGGGCGCGGCGTCTCCACACCATCATGGAGAAACTCCTCGACGACGTCTCGTTCAACGCGCCGGACCTCGACGAGAAGAAGGTCGTCATCGACGCCGCCTACGTCGACCGGATGCTCGCCGACGTCGTCGGGAACGAGGACCTCTCCCGATATATCCTGTGACCGTGCTCGGACCCGGGCGCGTGCCGGCGATCGCGCTGCTCGCTGCGCAGCTCTGCGGATGCGGCATGAAGGGGCCGCCGCAGGCCCCGTTCGTGCGGGTGCCGGCCGCGGTGGAAGAGCTCCTGGTGCAGCGCCTCGGCGACGAGGTCTCCATCGGCTTCACCCTGCCGACCACCAACGAGGACCGCTCGGAGCCGGCGTCGCTGGCGCGGGTCGACGTCTACGCGATGACCACGCAGCCCCGCCTGACCGCCGACCGGACCCTCGAGCTGGAGGAGTACATGGAGGCGGCGACCCTCGTCGCTTCCTTCGACGTCGCCCCGCCGCCGGATCCGGAAGACACCGAACCGGAGGACCGGGCCGAGGGCGGTACGCCTCCCTCGGAGGCGGCCGCCGCCGGGACTTCCCCGGCCGGGACGGAATCGGCGGACCCGCCGCTGCAGCAGGGCGACCCGGTGCTGCTCGCGGAGGCGCTGACGGCCGAGGCCGAGGCGCCGGTCGACCCCTGGGAGGAGGAGCGCCGGCGGCAGGAAGAGGAGGCGGAGGCGGCGCGGGCCGAGGAGGAAGACACGGAGGAGCCGGAGCGGCCGGTGATGATGCCGTTGATGACGCCGCCGCTGCCGGGGCCGCTGCAGCGCGAGTACGTCGTCGTGCAGGTGTCGGAGGCGGGCGACGAGTCGGAGGGCGGAGAGCGGATCGCGGTGCCGCTGGGCATCCGGGTGCCGGAGCCGCCGCCCGCGCCCGAGGTCGTCTACAGCGAGACCACGGTCGACGTGACCTGGGAGCTCCCGCCCGGAGTCCGCGAGACGGTGCAGGGGCCGGCGACGGCCGAGGAGGCGGAGGAGACGGACGCCGACGGCGCCGGCACGGATGCCGCCGAACCGGACACCGCCGAGCCGGACACCGCCGGCACGGATGCCGCCGAGCCGGACACCGCCGAGCCGGACACCGCCGGCACGGATGCCGCCGAGCCGGACACCGCCGAGCCGGACACCGCCGAGTCGGACACCGCCGAGCCGGACACCGCCGAGTCGGACACCGCCGAGTCGGACACCGCCGAGCCGGACACCGCCGAGCCGGACACCGCCGAGCCGGACACCGCCGAGCCGGACACCGCCGAGCCGGATGGCCCCGCGCCGGCCACCGGCGAGACGCCGGTTTCCGGCGAGACGCCGGTTTCCGGCGAGACAGTGGTTTCCGGCGACCCGCCGGTCCCCGATGACCCGCCGGTCCCCGATGCGGCGGTTGCCGACGAGGCGCCGGACCCAGGCGAGGCTCCGGCGGACGATACCGTGGCCGATACGGCCGGCGGGCCGGAAGCCGGGACCGGCGGCGGCGCGGCGGCCGCGGCGTTGGACGCGGCGGACGTGGCGGACGTGGCGGAAGAGCCGGCCGCGCCACCCCCGCCGCTGGAGTCGCGGCCGATCGTCGAGTGGCCGCCCGCGTCGACCTACGAGGTGTTCGAGGTCGCCGAGACGGACGACGGGTCCCCGGCGGTTCCGGCGCGGCTGAGCGAGACCCCGCTGGAGGCCCCGTCGTACTCGGAGCCGCGGGGCGAGTACGGGGCGGAACGCTGCTACGCCGTGCGCACCCTCGACGTGGTCGCGGGGTTCGATGTGCGCAGCCGGCTGTCGCCGGTCACCTGCGTCACGTTCGTCGACACCTTCCCGCCCGCCGCCCCCGAGGCGCTGACGGCGATCGGGAGCGCGGGAGAGGTGAGCCTGTTGTGGCGGCCGAACGGCGAGGAGGACCTCGCGGGGTACGTGGTGTTGCGCGGCCTGCCGGGGGATGAGACACTGCAACCGCTGACGGACGCGCCGCTGGTCGAGAACACCTACCGCGACGTCAGCGCGGAGCCGGGCGTGCGTCACGTCTACGCCGTGCTCGCGGTCGACGACGCGCCCGCACCCAATCCGAGCGAGCCGTCCGAGCGCGTCGAGGCGGCGGCGCGCTAGGAGTCTGCGCCGTAGAACGGTGCAGACTCCTAGCAGGGTTGGTTGGGCGGTGAGCGGAGCCGTAGGCGACGCTCTCCGGGCTAGGCGCTGGGCGTCCGCGGCGTGCGCCGATTGGCGGGCTGGACCGAGATTCCATGGAGCCGATCCATCGAGTGGAGCACGACGGACGGGTGCTTCACGCCGTCCGGCGGGACGGGGCGTGGCACGAGCTGGAGGGCGATCCCTTCGGCGCCTCGGTCGTCGGTGCGCGTCTGGACGCGGCGGCGCCGCGCATCCTCGCCCCCGTCGCGCCGTCCAAGATCGTCGCGGTGGGCTTGAACTACCGGGATCACGCGGCCGAGATGAACAAGGCGCTTCCCGACGAGCCGCTGATCTTCCTGAAGCCCTCGACCGCGGTCATCGGGCCCGGCGCGTCGATCGTCCTGCCGCCGGGGGCGGGCCGCGTGGACTACGAGGCCGAGCTGGGCCTCGTCATCGGGCGCACCGCCCGCAACGTGCCGGCGGAGCGCGCGCACGAGGTCGTGGCCGGGTTCACCTGCGTCAACGACGTGACCGACCGCGACCTCCAGCGCCGCGACGTGCAGTACACCCGCGCCAAGGGCTTCGACACGTTCGCGCCGGTGGGGCCGTGCATCGCTCCCCCGGACCTGGATCGGGCGCTGGGCATCGAGACCCGGGTCAACGGCGAGCGGCGGCAGCACTCGAGCACCCGCGAGCTGATCTTCCCGCTGCGTCGGCTCGTCGAGTTCGTCACCGCGGTCATGACGCTGCTGCCGGGCGACGTGCTGTCCACGGGCACACCCCCCGGGGTCGGGCCGCTCGCACCGGGAGACCGCGTGGTGATCGCGATCGAGGGCGTGGGCGAGCTCGAGAACGACGTCTTGGCCGGTGGGGCGGGCCCGGGTGCGCAGGCGTCCGCGCCGTAGAAGGCGCGGAGTCCTGGAGGGTCGGTTGGGCGCCAGGCGGCGCCGCCGGCGACATTGGCGGGCAGGCTCGGCGCTCCCGGCTCCCGCGGAGCGGCATTCCGGACCGGGAATCGCCGTTTCCACGACGGCATGAAGCGCTGTCGTGATTCCGGCGGGAGCCGGCGCCCCGACTCGCGATCATCGATTCGAGGATGGCATGAAGCTGTTTGCAGACACCGCGAACGTCGAGGAGCTCGAGGCCCTCGTCCCGCTCGGCATCATCGACGGCGTGACCACCAACCCGTCGCTGCTGGCGAAGGCCGCGGCCGACCCGCGCGCCGTCCTGAAGCGCATCTGCGACGTGGTCGGGGGCCCGGTCAGCGCCGAGGTGGTGGCGACCGACGTGGCGGGCATGGTCCGGGAGGGCCGCGAGCTCGCCGCCATCGACCCCCACATCGTCGTCAAGGTGCCGTTCGGCAAGCCCGGCGTGCAGGCGTGCCGCGAGCTGACGGAAGACGGCATCCGCGTCAACGTCACCCTGATCTTCTCGGCCGCCCAGGCCCTGCTCGCGGCCAAGGTCGGGGCCACGTTCGTGAGCCCGTTCGTCGGGAGGCTCGACGACATCTCCACCCCGGGCATGGACCTCATCACCCAGATCGTCGACATCTTCCAGAACTTCCCCCTGTCGACCGAGGTGCTCGTCGCGAGCACCCGGGGGCCCATGCACATCGTCGAGGCGGCGCGCCTCGGGGCCGACGTCTGCACGTGCCCCCCGAAGGTCATCGACGCCTTGTTCAACCACCCCCTGACCGACATCGGCCTGGAGCGCTTCCTCGCCGACTGGGCCAAGGCCCGCCAGCCCGTCGGTTGAGACGGTCAGGGAAACGCCTTGCCACGCGCCAAGCGACGGGAATCGCAGGAACGGGCTGCGTCTGCCTGCAGTTGACGGACCGGTAGCGGTCGCTGTCCCCGGCCCGGCCCATCGTACCGCTGCCGCATCGAACCGATGGACAAGCACAAGCTGCTCGAGGACTACGAGCGCCGCGCCCACGAGGGCGGGGGCGAGTCCCGCCTCGCCCGCCAGCACGCGGCCGGCAAGCTCACCGCGCGCGAGCGCGTCGACCGCTTCTTCGACCCCGGCACCTTCCAGGAGGTGGACAAGCTCGTCACCCACCGCTGCCGCGACTTCGGCATGGAAGACCAGGTCGTGCCCGGCGACGGCGTCGTCACCGGGCGCGGGCGGGTCGAGGGGCGGCTCGTCTACGCCTTCGCCCAGGACTTCACGGTGTTCGGGGGCTCGCTGTCCGAGACCAACGCCGCCAAGATCGTCAAGATCATGGACATGGCGATGGAGTCGGGCGCGCCCGTCGTCGGCCTGAACGACTCGGGCGGCGCGCGCATCCAGGAGGGGGTGCTGTCGCTCGGCGGCTACGCCGACATCTTCCTGCGCAACACCCTCGCGTCGGGGGTGGTGCCGCAGATATCCGCCATCATGGGGCCGTGCGCGGGGGGCGCCGTCTACTCGCCGGCCATCACCGACTTCACGGTGATGGTCGACAAGACGAGCTACATGTTCATCACCGGGCCCGAGGTCATCCGCACCGTGACCCTCGAGGAGGTCACGAAGGAGGAGCTCGGCGGGGCGATGACCCACAACGCCAAGAGCGGCGTCGCGCACTTCGTGGTGCCCGACGACGAGGCGTGCCTCGCCCTCATCCGCGACCTCCTCGGCTACCTGCCCGGGAACAACCTCGACGACGCGCCCCGGGGGGCGGACACCGACCCGATCGACCGCGAGGACCCCGCCCTCGACGACCTCGTGCCCGCGCAGCCCAACCAGCCCTACGACATGCGCACGGTCATCCGCGCGGTGGTCGACGACGGCGAGCTTCTCGAGGTGCAGGAGCACTACGCGAAGAACATCCTCGTCGGCTTCGCGCGCCTCGGCGGCCAGTCCGTCGGCGTCGTCGCCAACCAGCCCGCCCATCTCGCGGGCGTTCTCGACATCGACGCCTCCGTCAAGGGGGCGCGCTTCGTCCGCTTCTGCGACGCGTTCAACATCCCCCTGGTGACGTTCGAGGACGTGCCCGGCTTCCTCCCCGGCACCCAGCAGGAGTTCGGCGGCATCATCCGCCACGGGGCCAAGCTGCTCTTCGCGTTCGCCGAGGCGACGGTGCCCAAGGTGACGGTCATCACCCGCAAGGCCTACGGCGGCGCCTACTGCGTCATGGCCAGCAAGCACATCCGCACCGACGCCAACTTCGCGTGGCCCACCGCCGAGATCGCGGTCATGGGGCCCGAGGGGGCCGTCAACATCCTCTACCGGCGCGAGCTCGAGGCGGCCGCCGACCCCGAGGCGCTACGGGCCGAGAAGATCGCCGAGTTCCGCGAGAAGCTCGCCAACCCCTTCGTCGCGGCCGGCCGCGGCTACATCGACGAGGTCATCCCGCCGCGCGCCACCCGGCCCAAGCTCATCGCCGCCCTCCGCAGCCTCGACGGCAAGCGCGACCGCAACCCGCCCAAGAAGCATGGCAACATCCCGCTCTAGCGCAAGAGCGGGGTTGCCCCGACCCCTGCTGCCGAGCTCGGGAAGCCGAGCGGCTCCAGCTCGGGGGCGCTGCCGGCGCACGATAGTGCAGGCGGTCCGCGGCGGGTGGGGACGGTCCGTATAATGGCAGGAGGGCTTGGACCGAGGCTTCCGAATGGGCCGCATCGTCGTTCAGACGTCAGTCACGAATCCCGTCGACGAGGGCGAGTCCATCCGTTGCGGCATGCTCGTCGACACGGGTGCAGGCGCCCTCGTCCTTCCCTCGGCGTGGAGAGAACGGCTCGGTCGCTTCGCACGTTCCGAGCCGGTCGAGCTCCAGACCGCGAATCAGGAGATCATTCGCGGCGAGGCGTGCGGGCCGGTGGAGGTCCGCATCGAGGGCTTTCGCCCCGTCTGGAACGAGGTCGTGTTCCTGAACATGGAGCCGAACGACGGCGGAGGCTACGAACCACTGCTGGGCTACGTCATTCTGGAGCAGGCGCAGGCCGCCGTCGACACCCTCGGCCATCGGTTGGTCCCCGTGCGGTACATCGACATGAAGACCCTCCGCGCCGGCCGGACCTGACGGTCGGACGGGCCGCGCGAGTACATGCACGCGTGAGACGCGACAGGTGGCGACATCGATTCGACTGGCTCCCGAGACCGAGCGGCGCCTCGACTTCCTGGCATCGCAGACCGGGCGCACCAAGGCGTTCTACCTGCGCGAGCTCATCGAACGCGGCATCGAGGATCTCGAAGACTACTACCTCGCCGCAGAGGTGCTGGAACGGATCCGCAAGGGCGAGGAACCCGTGCATTCGGCGGCCGACGTGAGTCGGGAACTTGCCCTGGTGCATCGATAGCCGGCCGCGTCATCCGTCCCTCGTCTGACGCGCTCGCAACGTGCCCACGATCCCGCCCCGATGACCAGGGCCGCCGCGAGCACTCCCGTCCCGGGGAGCGAGGGCACCGCCGTCATCGGCAGGAAGCCGCGGGCGCGAAGAACAGCCCAATCCCGACCGCGCTGCCGTAGGGGCCTCCTGGCGCCGGCCGAAGGCCGAGGAGAACCGGGCCGGTCGGTGCCCAGCCTTCCCTTATCGCGCCCCGGCCATCGCCCGCTCGTCGGCCCGCGCGCCGGCCAGGATGCCCTCCATGCCGTAGTTGCCCTCGTGGCACGCGAACTCGTACAGGTCGCCCTCCATGGGCGTCATCGTGATCGAGGCCGTCCACGGCCCGGCGTAGGTGGCCGGGTCCGAGACGGTGTACTCGTACTCCAGCGCGCCGGCGCCGGTGCGCGTGAGCCGCTCGACGAGGTGCAGGCCGTCGGCCGATCCCTGGTAGGCGGCCTTGCCGTTGAAGTTCGTCGTTTCGACGACCAGTGTGTCGCCCTCCCACCGGCCGCGCGAGTCGCCCATCCACTGCCGGATGCCAGCCGCGATCGGCGGCCGTCCGTCCGTCGGGATGATGCGCGCGTCGTGGATCTGCTCGGTCCAGATCACGACGTAGCCGGGCGTCTGCAGGAGCCGCAGGTGGTTGTTGTAGCCGCCGGCAGACATCGGCGGGCCCGCCTTGGTGTGATGGACGCAGCGCTCGCCCGGGGTGCGGTCCTCGGGACCGTGGGCGGGGCGGCCGAGCAGGGCTCGGCGCGCGTTCAATCGTTGCCGCCCCTCCGGGGTGAAGGGAATGCGTCCGTCCGGCGGATCGACGATGAGCGCCGTGCGCCCCGTCGACTCGCCGCGATCGAACCAGAACGCGTTGTAGGCGCCGGGGTCGCCGGGTGGGGGCGGCTGGTCCCCGCGCGTGAGGGCCTCGGCGTTCAGGGCGACCACCTCTTCCGCCGTCAGTCGCTCGCGTCCCGCGTGACCGGCCGGCCGCTCCAGGGGCGTGATCGTCGCGAACGACCAGACGCCCTGCAGATCGGGGTCGCCCCAGGTCGCGTAGGAAAGGGCCCAGCTTTCTGCGCCGGTGTCCTGCGCCTGGGCCGCCGAGCCCACCGGTGCCAGCCACGTCAAGGCCGCCACGGTGCACGTCGCCGAGAACAGGCTACGGGTCATCGGTCACCTCTCGGGGAGTGGATTTCGGTCTTACCGTCGAGTCCGCGAGTGCCAGGGCCGTCGGTTCCGGCGCCGCGCGCTCGGCACCACCGCGCAACAGCGCGGCGTCGGGCGTGGCGGGCGATGCGGGGCTCGGCGGCGCCATGCCGCCATGTTACACCCCGCGACCCTGGAAGGACGTCGCCAGGACGGAACTCGCCGGGGCGCCGCTCCACGACGCGAGAACATCCCGAGTGGCCCGATGGCTGTCGTCAGCCGTCGCGTATCCGCCGCGCGCGCCGCGCGCCGGCCATGCCACCGCCGATGACCAGGGCGATGGCGAGCGCTCCGGCCCCGAGGAGCGCGGGCACGGCCGTCATCGGCAGGAAACCGCGGGTCGCGAGGAACAGCCCCATCCCCGTGGTGCCGCCGAGGAGCCAGCCGGCCCTCTCCAGCTCGTGCATGTCGCGCAACGGATGCACATCGCGGCGGGAGCCCCACAGGTCGGCCCCCGCGGCCCGGATCCGGTCGGCGTCCCAGCAGAGGAGCCAGAGGTTTGCGAGCAACATGGCCGCGACGATGACGGCGGTGAGGCCGAAGCCGACGCCGATGGTGATGAGGAGGATGCTGCCCACCACCGGCAGGAACAGCAAGGCTCCCAGGGTCGCGGTGCGCGGAACCAGCAGCAGCACCGCCGCGAGCACCTGCACGAGACCGATGAAGCGCCAGTACGGCCCGGTGCGGTACATCGCCTCGAAGAAGAACCCGACGGGATCGTCGACGGGGAGGATGGTGAAGCGCTGCCCCGTCAGCTTGACGAGGCCCGTGGGCAGGAATGCCATCGCGAGGAGGAGACGGTTCATCAGCGTGAACCGCTGCAGCACGGGTGTGGCGCGGACTCGCGCGAGGCGGTCGGCGACGGCGGGCGGCAGCTCTGAGGACATCGCTGGTTGGCCGGGGCGCGCGCACACTTCGGTCGGTCGACCATGTACCCTACGCGTTCGGCGGCGGTTTCGTTCGCGACGGTGCGGCAGTCGCGATCCGGGTAGAATGGGCGTGCGGTCCCGTCACGTCACCCGGAGGTCACGATCATGGGCAGCAACCCCGCGGCGTGTCGTCGTGTCGCCCCTTGGCTCGTGCTGGCCGTTGTTCTGCTCGTTCCCCCGGTCGCCGCCGCGCAGGAGGAACAGGCCGAGCCCGAGCCCGAGCCTCCCGGCCTCCCCCGCGTCTCCGTGCCCGACGAGCCGTTCGTCATCAACACCCATGCGATCGCAGAGGTCCGGGTGGTCGTGGTGACGAAGGGGCTGTCGCGTCCGTGGGGGATGGCGTTCCTGCCCGACGGGGGCATCCTGGTCACCGAGCGCGATCTCGGGACGCTCCGGATGGTCCGCGACGGGGTGCTCGACCCCGAGCCCGTCGCCGGGGTGCCGGCGGTGTTCACCGGGGGCCTCGCCGGCCTGATGGACGTGGCGCTGCATCCGGCCTTCGACGAGAACCGGCTCGTCTACCTCAGCTACACCCGGCCGCTGCCGGACGACGAGGCGACCGTCGCCCTGGTCCGGGGGCGGCTCGACGGCATGGCCCTGCGCGACGTCCAGGACGTGTTCGTGGCCGAGCCGTTCGGGGGGTCGACGGCGGGGGCCCGCATGGGGTTCGCGCCCGACGGCTCGCTGTACCTGACCGTCGGCGGCGCCTTCCGCACCGACCCGGCCGAGTCGCTCGCCCAGGACCCGGGCAGCCACGCCGGCAAGGTGCTGCGGCTGCGGGACGACGGCTCGGTGCCCGAGGACAACCCGTTCGTCGGGCGCGAAGGCTACCTGCCGGAGATCTTCTCGCTGGGGCACCGGAACCACCAGGGGCTGACCCTGCATCCGGAGACGTTCGCCCCCCTGACGACCGAGCACGCGGTGCAGGGCGGTGACGAAGTGAACGTCATCGAGGCGGGGAAGAACTACGGGTGGCCCATCGTGTCCTACGGGCGGCAGTACGACGGCGAGCGGGTGTCGGCCCGGTTCTGGGCGCCGGGCATGGAGGAGCCGCTCGTCTTCTGGTCGCCGTCCATCGCCCCCGGCGGCCTGACCTTCTACACGGGCGACCGGTTCCCCGAGTGGCGGGGGGACCTGTTCGTCGGGGCGATGATGACCGGCCGCATCCGCGGGACCGGACACCTCGAGAGGATCGTCTTCAACGAGGTGGGCGAGGAGCTGGCGCGCGAGTGGCTGCTGGCCGAGCTCAGGCAGCGCATTCGCGACGTGCGCCAGGGTCCGGACGGCCTGCTGTACGTGCTGACCGACGAGGACGAGGCGGCGCTGCTCCGGCTCGAGCCGGTGGCGGAGGCCAGCGAACCGTAGCCCGAGAATCGTCGCCGCAGGACAATCGCACCAGTGAAACTCCCGGCGCCACCGCAAGGTCGCGCAACGGCCCCCCGCTTGGCCGCTCGACCATGCAGTCCGGAATAGTGCGCACAATGCCGCAAATGTGCGGACATGGCGTTCGTGGGTGCACGAGTGGCGGTCTTTGTCGATGGTTGCCTTGGCGTCGAGGTCCGCTGCACTTCGACGCTGTCTTTGGGTGGTCGGGGCATTCCGGCCCGGAAGGCCGTCAAGTCCGAGGCCGATCGCGTCGTTGCCTGACGCGGGCGAGGAAATCCGCGCCGTCGCGGCACGCGAGTGCGGCGTCGATGAGCTCGCTCTGCGGCGCGTCCGCAACCTCGTCGACGAGGTTCTTCGGGACGGCAATTCCCCGGGCGCGAAGGACCTGCGCGACCGCGTCCCGAGTTGCTTCCACGGCGGCGTCCCGTGCGGCGTCCCGCGCCGCCTCCCGCCGCTGCTCCCGCAGCCACGGGTGATCGTCGGGGACGGTGCCCTCGGCGTCGCCGAGGGCGCGTCCGACGCGGGTCAGCACCGCGCTCGTCGCCTCGGACAGCCGGGGCTCGTTCAGGGCGGCGTGGATCTCCGCCGCCGTCCAGCCCGGGAACGCGGCGCTCGCGGCCGCCGGGCGGTACCCGTCCGGGTGGAGCCGGTGGATGGTCAGGGCGGACGGACGGCGCGGCGATCGGCTCGGAGACTCGGCCTCCGGCACCTCGACCCACACCTCGGGGAAGCCCCACGCTTCGTACAGGCCCAGCTTTCCGCGCCGCACGTCCGTCGAGTAGTCGACCTCGAGCACGACGTCGGGCAGGTGGTCCGTGCCGACCTCGACGGCGGCGCCGCGCGGCTCCGTCTTGGCGGGGCGCAGGTAGACGATCTGGTCGGCCTGCAGAATGCGCTGCCGCTCGCCGCGGGCGTTGCGAACCAGCAGGTCCGCGGTGCCGAGGGTCGTGATGGGCGACCCCCGCCCCGCGGCGATCAGCTCCACCAGGTGGGCCAGCCGCTGGCCGGGACCCTCGTGGTAGACGGTGGTCGGCTCGCGCACCATCCACGCCGTCTCGGTGTCGCCGTCCCAGTACTCGATGCGCCCATCGAAGTCGGCGATGGCGTCACGGGTGATGCGCACGGCGCGGCAGCCGGGGAACTCCGGCGTGGGCTCGGCCGCGGTGAGCTCGGGTGCCTTGGCGGACGAAGCGGACGGCGAAGGGAGCATGTCCCATCCTACACCGGTTGGGTGGCATGGGGTGAAAGCAGAGTTCCGGGTGCCGGACGCGACGATGGCGACAGAGATTCGACCGGTTCCGGAGACAGGGCGACCGCTTGGCTTCCCGCGCGCACCGACCCGACGCATCAGGGCGTACTGCCCGTCCGGGAGCTGGTCGAGCGCGGCATCGAGAGCCCGGAGGACCGCTACCTCGGCGCCGAGGCGCCGGTCCGGTACCAGACGGGCGAGGTCCACGCCCGCTCCTGGATCCGCCACGGCAGGTCGTCGTCCCCGCACGCGGCGGGGCGCTCGTCCTCGGGCAGGGCCGCGCACTGCAGGGCGTTCCAGCGGCAGCTCGGGTTCTCGAGGACCCGCGCGTAGTAGACGGCCGGGCGCGTCGGGTCGAAGTCGGGATCGGTCCACATTGCGCACAGCGACGCGGCGCCCGTCCCGCTCCGCTCGCAGGTGTTCCGCGACACGTCGGCGCCGTTGTGGGCGTCGCCGGCCACGTCGTGGATGGCTTCGTGGAAGAGGCCGTCGTCGCCGACCCACCCCTTGATGACCTGGATGCGCTGCAAAGGCGTCCCGGGATAGGCGTCGGTGCCTGGATCGGCGAGGGCGGTCACGAAGAACGAGGGCGCCTCCGCCCCGTCGCGGTCGGGCAGTACGCTGCCCATGGGCACGCCGGTCTCGTACGCGTCGGCGATCATGTCGCTGCTCGAGCACAGGTCGGGGAGGTCCCAGCCGCCGAAGAGGCGGGCCTGGATGCGCACGCCGCTCGTGCCGAACGTCTCCTTCCGCTGCATCGCGTCGAACAGCGAGTCGCGCGAGTTCTCCTCGGCCCAGACGCCGACGAGCCCGCCGGGGTTCCGCAGCGGGTGGGGGGCGTAGGCGTCGGTGGTGAGCCGCTTCTCGAGGTCGGAGTCGACGTTCGAGTTGTGGCCCTGGTAGTCGAACTCGTCGGTGTCGCCGGGCAGGCCGTTGTGGCCGTCGGTGCTGCCGATCAGCCCGAGCTGGATGGGGTTGACGCCGATCCGTTCCTCCCGGGCGATGCCCTCGATGAGGGCGTAGCGCACGAAGTCGAGCCGCGACTGGCAGCCCTCGCCGCGAAGCCCGCCCTCCCCGGTGCCGTCCTCGCAGTCGGGAGGGCGCTCGCCGTCGACGTAGCGCACCTTCTCGAAGTCGCACAGCTCGTCCTCGCCGCCCACCACGTTCCACATGCCGCGCCGGCACTCGGACTCGCCCTTGGCCTGCATCATCTCCACCAGGGGCTCCATCTCGGTCCGCAGGGCCGCCCGCGCCCGCTGCTCGTCGAGGGGCAGGCCGCCCCAGTCGAGGGTGAACATCTGCCCGTTCGAGATGTTGGGGTTGTGGGGGATGGTGAGGGCCTCGCAGCCGGTGCCGGTGTCGTTGCAGCGGGCCTTGAGCCGGGTCCACAGGTCGCGCGGCCGGTCGGCGTCTATCCACGAGATGGGCAGCTCGGGCGCGATCTCGTTGCGCAGGATGACGTTGCGGTGGACCTTGGAGCGGCCCGGGGCGCGGGTGTACTCCCACGCGTGGAACGTCGTGAACGCGCAGTCGCTCGAGCGGTCGTAGTGGCGCTCGGCCGCCTCTCGCGTCGCCTCCCACGCGGTGAGGAGGCCGTCGCGGCACCGGCCGCCGTCCTCGCCGCAGACGGCCGGGCCGCGGCCGGCCAGCCGGTCCGCCTGCCACGCCGCGCGGTCCTCGGCGGCGCCGCCCGGGCGCAGGCCGCGGCAGGCGGGGGTGTCCCAGGCAGGGGAGGACGGGTCGGTGCACACCGCGACCTCGCCGAGCCACTCGGAGTGGTCGGTGACGGCCGCGAAGTCGAGAGGGCGTTCGAGCCGGGCGGTGCGGGTCGGCCGGCCCTCGGCGTCGACGGGGCTGAGCCCGATCTCCTCGCCGCGCGCGAAGCGGTAGGCGTCGTCGGGGGTCTGGAAGCCGCCGCGGCCGAGGGCGTCGAGCGAGAACGCGGTGTGGGTGTGCAGGTCGCCGAAGAAGACCTGCCGGAGGGGGTCGTGGTGCGCGCACGGCTCGCGCGAGACGAGATCGGCGGCCTGGGCCGGCGCGCTCGGCGGGCTCCATTCCACGACCGGACGCTCCGGCGCCGCGGCCGGCGCCTCGCCGTCGCCGGCCGGCGTGCAGGCGAGGGCGACGAGGGTCAGGAAGCAGGCCGTGAACAGTCGCAGTGCCGTCATGTCGACAGTCTCCTCGGGACGGTGACGGAAATTACCCGGCCACGTGCCAAGCGCAGTAAACCCCCAAGAACGGGCTGCATCTGGGCGCAGTTGGCAACCTCATATCGATCACTGTCCTTGGCGTCCCGGGGTCGCGCCACGCGGCCGTCGAGCCGGGGCCCGCCCCAGCCGACCGGCGCCGCGAGCGGCCCGGTCGGGCCGATCCGCCGAGCCGTGCAGCAACGCGCGCTCACATGCGTCCCCGCATGCTGCCTCGCCGCGCCCTCGTCACGGTTCCTTCAGCACCGACGCGGCGCTGGTCGCTCGGCCCGGCCGGATCCCGGGCCGTCATGGTCCCGTGCCTGCCCCCTGCCCGTTCGCCGCCGGCAGACGCACCTCGTAGTCGTCGCGCAGCGCCCGGTAGGCGGCGCGGCCACGCTCGCGCCGGCGCTCCTCGCGCAGATCGGCGACCACGCGAGCCCGAAGCCCGTCGAGCGACGGCCGGCGGGACGGCGTCCGGCCGTGCACACGGACGAGGTGCATGCCGTACGTCGACTCGACCGGCCCGCTCCAACTGTCCTCGGGAAGCGCGGACACCGCGTCCGCGAAGCCGGCCCCGAACATCCCCGCGATCTCCGCGTCCGTTCTGCCCGCGTAGGTGCGCGACAGCATGAAGGGATCGCCAAGCCGCTGCCAGTCGTCGCCGGCCGCGCGGATCCCGCCAAGAAGGGCGTTCGCGTCGCCGGCCGGGTCGGTCCTGCGATCCGCCGACAGGAACACGTGGTCGAACGTGGTCCGCGGCGGCCGCCGGTAGCGCTCTGCGTGCCGCGCGAAGTACTCCTCGACTTCGCCGGCGGAAGGCGGTGCCGCGCCGCCCGCGTCCTCGAGGATGAACGTCAGCTTCTGGGCGAGCCGCCGGCGCACGATGGCGTCCTCGCGGTCGAGCCCCAGCCGTTGCGCCTCGCGATAGAGGATCTCCTCGTCCACCGCCTCCGCGATCAGCGATTCCAGCTCCGGTCCGGTGGGCGGGCGGCCCCACTGCGCGGTCCAGCGGGCGTGGAGCCGATCGACCTCGTCGGCGGTCACCTCGATCACGTGGCTCTCCCTCTCGCCGCGGGCCGGCCAGAGATCGAGCGCGAACACCCCGACGCCGAGCACGAGGAAGAGCAGGAGCGGGTCGGTCGACCGCCGGGGCGTGGGGGACGGACTCTCTCTCCGGTCGCTTCCACCTGTGCGACGATCGCAACGGGAGTCTCGGGGCATTCGGTCGCGGGCGGAGAAAGACCGCATTCTAGCGCATCGCGTGACGGCCCCTTCGGCGAGCTGCGTCGAGCGGCGCCACCGAGAGGGGTAGAATGGGCTGATGCTGATGAAGCTGCCGGCTTGGCCGTGGCGGTTCGTCAAGCGGTTCGTTCAGGGGATCGCCATCCGGTTGAGTGAAACGCATCCAAGCCTCGCCGCCGGGGCGCCGAGGTTGGCGCATTTCACCTTCCGACTGGCCGCGTGGGGCGGGCTGTTGATCTGTCTGACGATTCTCTTGCGCGTCGCGCCCTCGGTGGCCGAGGCGCTGAGGAGTCCCGATCCGTGGACGCGGGAGGGCCTGGTGGTCCTTCTCCTCCTCGCTTGGGTGGGTCTCGACGCGCTGATCTACGGCCGTCTCGCCGTCAGGTAGGGGTGCCGTCGGTGGACGAGTCCAGTAGCGGGACGCGTGGCCGCCGGCTTTCGCGACGCATCCGTCCGGCATGCCGCGAACCATGACATGAAGATCCTGGTCGCCAACCGAGGCGAGATCGCCGTCCGCATCCTGCGGGCCTGCCGGGAGATGGGGGTTCCGTCGGTCGCCGTGTACTCCGAGTGCGACCGCACCGCGCCCCACGTCCGCCACGCCGACGAGGCGGTGGCCATCGGGCCGAGCCCGGCCGCCGAGAGCTATCTCGACATCGAGCGGGTGCTGGCGGCGGCGGCCGGGACGGGCGCGACGGCGGTGCATCCGGGCTACGGGTTCCTCGCCGAGAATCCGGCGTTCGCGCGCGCCTGCCGCGCGGCGGGGCTGGCGTTCATCGGACCGGACGCCGGCGTCATCGAGACGATGGGCGGCAAGACGGCGGCCCGGCAGGCGGCCGTCGCCGCGGGCGTGCCGGTGGTGCCCGGCACCGAGGCGCTGCCCGACACCCTGTCCGAGGCCGAGCTGCGGGCGCGGGCCGACGAGGTCGGCTATCCGCTCTTCATCAAGGCGGTGGCCGGCGGCGGCGGCCGGGGGATGCGCCGCGTCGCGGGTCCCGACGGGGTGGCGGCCGGGGTCGAGAGCGCGCGGTCCGAGGCGGGGGCCGCCTTCGGCGAATCGGCCGTCTACTTCGAGCGGCTCCTCGAACGGGCGCGTCACATCGAGGTCCAGGTGCTGTGCGACGAGCACGGCACGGTGGTGCCCTTCGTGGAGCGCGAGTGCTCCATCCAGCGGCGGCACCAGAAGGTCATCGAGGAGTCGCCCTCGGTCGCGGTCACCGGGCCCATCCGGGCGGCGCTGGCCGACGCCGCGGCGGCCCTGTGCTCGGCCGTCCGGTACCTCAACGCCGGCACTCTCGAGTTCCTCCTCGACGAGAACGGCCGCTTCTACTTCCTCGAGATGAACACGCGGCTCCAGGTGGAGCATCCGGTCACCGAGATGGTGACCGGGGTGGACCTCGTGCACTGGCAGATCCGGATTGCGCGGGGCGAGCGCCTGACCCTGGACCGCGGGCGCGCCCTCGCCCCGCAGGGGCACGCGATCGAGGCGCGGGTCTACGCCGAGGATCCCGACGCCGGGTTCATCCCCGCGCCGGGCCGCATCACCTTCCTGCGCAGCCCGTCCGGCCCCGGGGTGCGCGACGACAGCGGCGTCGAGGCCGGCTTCACGGTCCCCGTCCACTACGACTCGATGATCTCCAAGGTGGTGGCGTGGGCCCCCGACCGCGCCGGCGCCATCGCCCGCCTGCGGCGCGCCTTGGGCGAGTACGAGATCGGCGGCATCACCACCGCGATTCCCGCGCTGCTGTGGATTCTCGAGCAGGACGTGTTCGCGGCCGGCGACTTCGACACCGCCTTCCTCGATCGGGTCCTCGCCGAGCGCCGCGGGCGATCGTTCTCCGAGCTGCCCGACGAGGACGTCGACGTGGCGGTCGCGGCGGCGGCGCTGCTGGGCTACCTGTCGGGCCCGGACCGGCCCGCCGGCGACGAATCGGCGGGATCGCCGGCGTGGCGCCGGGCGGCCCGGCTCGAGGGGTTGCGGCGATGACCGTGAAGGACCGCGGTCCCATGCGCCTCGAGGTCGACGTGGCCGGCCGGCCGCGGCTCGTCACCGTCGAGCCGCTCGGGGCCGACGGCGACGCGACCCGCCTGGCCCTGCGCTGGGACGACACGACCCGCGAGGTGGACGTCTCGGCGCTGGGCCCGGGACGCCTCTCGATGATTCTGCCGGGGTCGGGCCGGGCCAGCCGCGGCGTTCGCGGCGACGAGCCCGCCCCCGGGGACTGGGTGGTGGGCATCGGCGGGCGGCAGGTCCGCGCCCGCGTCTCGGACGGGCGCCCCCGCCGGCGCGCGGCCGCGTCGCAGGCCGGCGGCGACCACGCGGTGGCGGCGCCGATGCCCGGCCGCCTGGTTCGAGTCCTTGTGGAGCCCGGGGACCGGGTGGCGGCGGGGCAGGGGCTCGCGGTCGTCGAGGCGATGAAGATGGAGAACGAGGTCGCGGCGCCGGCCGACGGCGTGGTGTCGGAGGTGCGGGCGGCCCCGGGGGACTCGGTCGAGGCGGGTGGGGTGCTCGTCACCCTGACCGCGGAGGGCGAGGCGTGACCAGCCTGAACCTGGGAGGCCCGGCGGGACCGGCGGGGCGTGCGGTCGAGCCCGCGGCCGACGATTCCCGGACCGGCCAACCCCGCCCCGGAAGCCCGCAGCCCGCGGCGGGGCGGCCCGGCCGGCCGGCGGCGCCGCCGGCCCGGGATTCTCGAGCCGGCCGGCCCCCGGCGGATCCGCGGACCCCCGCACGCCCGATCGCGCGGGAAGCGGAGTCGCCCGGCGGTGGTGCGCCGGGCCGTTCGCCGGCGCCGCCGGACACCGATTCACCGCTCGACCCGGATGCGGGTCCGAAGACGCGGGGGGCGCTGGCGCCGGCGGCCGCCGATTCGTCGCGCGGCCCGGATGCGGGTCCGAAGGCGCGGGGGGCGCCGGCGCCGCCGGCGAACAACCCGTTGCGCGTGCTCCGGACCGCGTGGACCCGCTGGTGGGCGCGCCGGTACGTGCGCTGGAGCGTCGCGGGGGGCGCGGTCGTCGTCGCGGCGGCCCTCGTCGGGCTCGTGACCATCGATCTCGGCCCGGCCGTCCGTGCCCGGGCGGAGCAGGCGTTGGGAGGCTACCTCGACCGCGAGGTCAGCATCGGCCGGGTCGGCATCTTTCTGGCGAGCGGCGAGTTCGTCGTCGAGGACCTGACCATCGGGGGGCTGAACCCCGGCGACCGGCCCTTCCTCACCGCGGGCGAGATCACCCTCTCGGTGGTCTGGTCGGCGCTGCTCAACGGAGAGTTCCTCGCCGACGCGGTGACCATGAGCGACTGGCGGATGCTGGCCGAGTCGTTCCCCGACGGCCGCCAGAGCTTCCCCGCCTTCGTGCGCCAGGGGGACGGCGAGTCCGCCACCGAAGCCGGGGAGGCGCCCATCGCGGCCCCGGCGGAGCCGCTTCCCCCGGACCCCGCCGAGGCGGACGTGGAGGCGGGCCGGCGCTTCGTCACCACCCTGCAATACCTGAACGCCTCCGAGGGCGAGTTCCGCTACGAGGACCACGGGTCGAACTGGAGCGTCGACCTGCCGGACATGGACTTCAGCATCACCAAGGTCCTCGACTACCGCGGCCACGCCGCCTCGGCGGGCGGCATCCTGCGGATCGCCGACTTCGAGCCGATGTGGATCGAGCTCGACACCGACTTCCTGATCGACGGCGCCGACGTCGAGCTGACCCGCATCGACCTCCTCACCGACGGGGCGACGACGCGCCTCGAGGGCAACGTCGACCTGTCGAGCTTCCCCGAGATGTCCTACACCCTCGAGTCGGACATCGACCTCGCGCGCATGCGGGAGATCTTCTTCGCCGACGACGACTTCACCGCCGCCGGCTTCTCGCGCTTCAGCGGCACGTTCCACAAGTTCGAGGGGGGGCACGATCTCCGGGGCTCGTTCGCGAGCGACGAGGCGGGCATCAATCAACTGCGGTTCCCGGACATGGCCGGCGACCTGAGGTGGCGGCACGACCTCTTCGAGGTCCGGAACGCCGACGCGTCGCCCTACGGGGGGGAGGCGGGGTTCGACTTCACGATGGCCCCCCTCGGCGCGAGCGGGCCGGGGCGGGCGGCGTTCGACGTCCGCTACGACGGCATCGGGCTGGCGCCGCTCGCGCGGGCCCTCGAGGTGCGCGGGATTCGACCGGCGGGCCGGGCTTCCGGCCGCAACCGCCTCGAGTGGCCGATCGGCGGCTTCGCCGACTTCACCGCCGAGGGCCGGGTCCGGCTCGCCCCTCCGGCGGGCGTGCGGCTCGCCGGCCCCGAGCCGGACCCCGGCGCGGCGGCGGGGGTGGCCGGTCGGCGGGGCCAGCCGCCGGACCTGACGACGCGGACCTTCGCCTTCGGCGGGCAGATCGATTACCGGGCGACCGGCGAGGGGCTGGCGCTGGAAGACGCCTGGCTGGCCACGCCGTCGACCCACATCGAGTTCGGGGGACGTACCGCGTGGGGGGCGGACACCCGCGTCGCCTTCGACGTGGCGAGCGCGAACTGGCAGGAGAGCGACCGCCTGATGGCCGCGGTCATGACGGCGGCGGGCACGCCCACCGGCACTTTCGCGGTCGACGGCTACGGCACCCTCGACGGCGTGCTTCTCGGCGATCTCGCGTCGCCGCGCGTCGAGGCGACCTTCGCGGGCGAGGACGTGCGGGCGTGGAACGTCGACTGGGGCACGGGCCGCGGCGAGTTCGTGGTGGAGGACTCGTATCTCGACGTCATCGACGGGGACTTCCGTCGCGGCGACAGCGCCATGGCGATCGACGGACGGTTCTCGCTGAGCCGGCCCCGGCGCGACGGCGGCGAGGAGATGAACGCGCTCGTGCGGCTCGAGTCGTTCCCCGCCGCCAGCATCCGGGCCGCGTTCGGGCTCACCGAGGGCTACCTCATCGAGGGGCCGGCCACCGGCGAGATGCGGCTCTACGGGCCCTACCGCCGGCTGTTCGGGGTGGGGCGGCTGCGTCTCGACCGGCCGACCGCCTACGGGGAGCCTTTCGACTCGGCCGCCGCCAACCTGCGCTTCGAGGGCGGCGGCGTCCGGCTGAACGGGCTCGACATCCGCAAGGGCGCGGGCTCGGCGACGGGGGCCGCGTTCATCGAGTGGGACGCGTCGTACTCGTTCAATCTCGACGCCCGCGGCGTCGACGTCGCCTCGCTGGCCTTCCTCCCCGAGCTGCCGCGGCCCCCGTCCGGCACCATCGCGGGCGTCGCGTCCGGGGTCGGGTCGCTCGACAACCCCAGCTACACGATCCGGGCCACCGTCAGCGACCTGCGCATCGGGGACGAGGAGGTCGGGCACATCACCGGCCAGCTCGACATCCGGGACGGGGAGCTCCGGCTCGATCTGGAGGGGGCGTCGTCGACCGTCGCGCTCTCCGCGGCGGGGCGGGTGACCCTCTCGGGGGCGCAGGACGCCGACCTCTCGGTGCGGGTGGCGGACTGGTCGCTGGACCCCTACGTCCGCATGTTCGTCCCCGAGTGGTCCCCCTACACGCGGGCGGTGCTGAGCGGCTCGCTGGACGTCGTCGGCCCGTTGCGGGACTGGGACCGTCTCGACGCGACGGCCACCGTGCAGCGGATGCGGGCGAGCCTCCTCGACTACGGGATTCGCAACGACGGTCCCATTCGCCTGAGCCTCGACCGGCGGGTCGTCGGCATCGATCGGCTGCGCCTGGCCGGCGCCGGCACCGCCCTCGATCTCACGGGGGTGGTGGATCTCGGCAACGACGAGGTCTCGGTCGGCGTCGACGGCAACGCCAACCTGGACATCCTCCAGGGGATGTTCCAGAGCCTGCGGGGGTCGGGGTCGGCCGTGGTGCACGCCGAGGTCGCCGGCACCCTGCGGCAGCCGGTGCTGATGGGCGAGGCGGCGGTGCGGGACGGTCGCATCCGGCACATCGCGCTGCCGCACGCGCTCGAGGACATCAACGGCCGCATCGTCTTCGAGCGGGGCGGCGTCCGGTTCGACGAGCTCGTGGCGTCGATGGGCTCGGGTCCCGTCCAGCTCGGCGGGCGGGCCGGGGTGGACGGGTTCACGCTCGGCGAGCTGGGGATCACCGCAACCGGGCGGGACATGCAGTTGCGGTTTCCCGAGGGGTTCCGGTCGAACGTCGACACCGACCTGGAGCTGCGCGGCCCGGCGGACCGGCCGGTCCTCGGCGGCGCCGTCAACGTGCGCGACGCGGTGCTCCTCGGCGGGTTCGACCAGATCGCGGTCGGGCTGCTCGGGGGGGACGACGCCGCCGGCGGCGGGACGGCGGAGACCGGGCTGCCGTTGCGTTTCGACGTCCGGATCGAGGCGCCGTCCACCCTGCGCATCGACAACCGCCTCGCCCGCATCGTGTCGAGCGCCGAGCTGACCCTGCAGGGCACCTACGAGCAGCCGGTGCTGCTCGGGACGATCGAGCTCGAGCGGGGCACGGCGTTCTTCGAAGGCAACCGGTACCGCCTGAACCACGGGACCATCGGCTTCGCCAACCTGAACCGCATCGAGCCGTTCGTCGACATCGAGGTCGAGACCGACGTCCGCGTGCCCGGTCAGACCTATCGGGTCATGGTCCGGGCGACGGGCACCCCGGACGGGCTGATGCCCGTCCTGTCGTCGGATCCGCCCCTGCCGGAGGTCGACATCTTCTCGCTGCTGCTGGGCGACATCCGCGATCCCCTCAGCGCCGACCTCCGGGCCGCGCGCGCGCCCGAGCTGGCCCAGCAGCAGCGGTTCCAGGCCGGGGCCGCGCGCCTGCTGACGAGCCCCCTCTCCTCCAGCGTCGGCCGCGTCGTGCAGGACTCGTTCGGGGTGGACACGTTCCAGATCACGCCGTCGCTCGGCGATCCGTCCTCGCATCAGTCGGCCGAGCTCAACCCGACGGCGCGCGCGCTCATCGGCAAGCGGATATCCGACCGGACGCATATCACCCTCTCGCGGGCCATCAGCGGCGCCAACCGCGATCTCCTCATCGTCCTCGAGCACGACCAGAGCGACCGGCTGACGTGGATCCTGTCGCAGAACGAGGATCGCACGTACGCCCTCGACTTTCGCGTGAGGCATGCATTTTGAATCGTGCCCTCATCGCCGGCGCGGCGGGGGCTGCGCTGGCCCTCGCCGCGCCGGCCGCCGGCGCCGCCGACCCCGCGGCGCTCGCGGGGCAGACCGTCGCCGAGGTGCGGCTGTTCCGTGACGGGCGGCTCGTCGACGAGCCCGCGCTGATCGACTTCATCGAGACGCGTCCCGGCCGGCCCCTGTCGATGCGGCAGGTCCGCGAGAGCCTCACCCACCTGTTCAGCCTCGGCGAGTTCGTAGACGTCCGGGCCAGCGCCGCCGCCGTGGCGCAGGGCGTCAGCCTGCGCTACGACCTGGTGCCGTTCCGCGGCGCGGGCGGGATGGAGGTGCTCGACCCCCGCGGCCGCCCCGTCGAGGAGGCGGCGGCCCTCGTCCGGCGCCGGCTGGGAAGCAGGGTGGCCCCCGATCAGGTCGCCGCCGCCACGGCCCTCCTCGACCAGTACTATCGCGACGCGGGCCGGTTCGCGGCGCGCATCACGCCGCGGGCGCCGGCGCCGGACGGCCGGCTCGTCATCGACGTCGACCCGGGTCCGGCCGCGCGCATCGGGAGCGTCGAGGTCCGCGGGGTCGAGCCCCCCCAGCGGCCCGTCGTCCGGAACCGGCTCGGCGTGCGGGAAGGGGACCCCTACGATCCGGCCGAGCTCGATCGCCGCCTCGCCGAGTACGAGGACGAGGTGCGGTCCCGGCGGTTCTACGCGGCGCGCTTCTCCCACGCCGCGGTGCCGGGCCCGGACGGGCTGGCGGTGTCGCTCGACCTGGACATCCGGACCGGTGCGCAGGTCGCCATCCGTTTCGAGGGAGATCCGGTCCCCGGGGCACGGGTCGACGAGCTCGTGCCCATCGCCCGGGAAGGCTCGATCGACGAGGACCTGCTCGAAGACTCCAGCCTGCGCATCACGACCCACCTGCGGGAGCTCGGCTACCGCGACGCGCGCGTGACCCATCGCCGCCTGGAGGAGCCCGGTCAACTGGCTGTCGTGTTCGCCGTCGAACGGGGCGCACGCTACGTGGTCGACGAGATCGCGTTCTCCGGGCACGGGGTGCTGTCGGAGGCGGAGCTGGCCGCGCTCTTCGAGGTGGAGGCGGGGGGGGCGCTGGTCCTGGACGGCGTGGAGGCGGGGGCCGCCGCCGTGCGGGCCGCCTACGAGGAGCGCGGCTACCGCGGCGTCGAGGTCGAGGTGGGGCCGGAGCTCGCCGAAGCGGCTCCGCCGGACGGCGGCGCCGAGCCCGCGGTGGTGCCGATGCGCCTGCTCGTGGACATCGCCGAAGGGCCGGCCACGATGGTCCGCGGCGTCACGTTCGATGGCGTGACCGCCTTCACCGAGGCCGAGCTCGCCGCCTCGATCGAGGTTCGACCCGGCGACCCGTTCCATGCCCCGCGGGCGCGGGTCGCCGCCGCGGCGATCCTGCTGGGCTATCTCAACGAGGGGTACGAGGCGGCGCAGGTGGACGTCGAGCCGCGCTTCGACGAGTCCGGCGAGTCCGCCGAGGTCGCGTTCCGGGTGCGCGAGGGGCCGCAGGTCTTCGTGGACCACGTGCTGATCGTGGGGAACCGGCAGATCTCCGCCTCCACCATTCGGCGCGAGCTCGCCCTGCGCCCCGGCGAGCCGCTGGGGCGGGACGAGATAGACGAGACCCGCCGCCGCCTCACCGCGCTGGGCATCTTCCGGCGCATCGAGCTGCGGGAGTTCAGCCACGGCGCCGCGGATCGGCGCGACGTGGTGGTGGTGGTCGAGGAGGCCCCGGCCACGAGCGTCGGGTACGGCGGGGGGATGGAGGCGAGCCAGCGGCTTCGCGCCGCCGCCAGCGGGGTGGCGGCCGAGCAGCTCGAGTTCGCCCCGCGCGGCTTCTTCGAGATCGGCCGGCGCAACCTGTGGGGCAAGAACCGGTCCATCGACCTGTACACCCGGGTCAGCCTGTGGCCGCGGGGAGCCCCGGCCGGCGAGGTCTCGCGGACCGACCTGGCGTTCAACGAGTACCGGTTCCTCGTGAACTTTCGCGAGCCCCGGGCGTTCGGCCAGTCCGGAGACCTCCTGGTGTCGGGGTTCGCCGAGCAGGTGATTCGCCCGAGCTTCGACCTGATAAGCCGCGGCGTGAACACCGAGCTGCGGCGCGCGGTCGGGACCAGGATGACGGCGCGCGTGGGCCATACCTACGGGGTGAACCGGATCGCGAACGAGCAACTGCAGTCGGCGGACCGCCCTCTCGTCGACCGGCTGTTTCCCGAGGTGAGGCTCTCGACCCTCTCCGCGGGGCTGATCCGGGACACGCGGACGGACCCGCTCGAGCCGACGGGGGGCACCCTGCTGGCCGTCGACGTGGAAGCGTCCTCGTCGGTGCTCGGCTCGGCCGTCGGGTTCGCCAAGACCGTGCTCCAGGGGTTCCTGTACCGGCAGTTGCCCGGCGAGGCCGTCTTCGCCGCGGGGGGGCGCCTGGGGCTGGCCCGCAGCTTCACCTCCACGTTCATCCAGGCGTCGACCCTGGTGCTGAACGACCAGGGGCTGCCGGTGCTCCGGGAGGTGGCGGAGCTGACCTTCATCCACACCCTGCCCGCGAGCGAGCGGTTCTTCGCCGGGGGCGACTCCACCGTGCGGGGGTTCGCCCTCGATCGTCTCGGCGACGAGTCGACCATCGGCGCCAACGGCTTCCCGACCGGGGGGAACGCCATGATCGTGCTGAACTCGGAGCTGCGGATGCCGGTGTTCGGGCCGCTCCAGGTGGTGGGGTTCCTCGATGCCGGCAACGTATTGGACCGGGTGGGCAACTTCGACCTGGCGGGCATTCGCGGGGCGGCCGGCTTCGGCGTGCGTTATCGTTCGCCGATCGGCCCGATCCGGATCGACCTGGGGTTCAAGCTCGATCGACGGGAGTTCGCGGGCGAGCGGGAGAGCCTGACGGCGCTGCACCTCAGCATCGGGCAGGCGTTCTAGGGGTCGGCGCCGCAGGACGGCGCGGACCTCCGGGGGCGTGGTTGGGCGCCGAGCGGAGGCCGCGGCGCGACCTCGCGGTCGCGTTCGGCCGCGATCGGCGTGGCAGGAGTCTGCGGCGTGGGACGGCACGGACTCCTGGAGGTTCGTTGGGCGCCGGGCCGAGGCCGCGGCGCGACCTCGCGGTCGCGTTCGGCGGCGATTGGCGGGCTGGCCGGGGCCGCGGTCGGGGCCGGCGTGGCGCGGGAGCGGTCGACGGTGCCGAAACGGCGGGGGAAGGTCGTCGGGCTGTGCGTGCTGGTGGCCGCCCTGGCCGCGGGTGGCGACCGGCGTCCGGCGATGGGCGCCGGACAGCCGCCGCCGGGGGGTGAACAGCTCCTCGACCGCGTCCTCGCGGTGGTCGGCGGACAGGTCATCCTGCTGTCGGACGTTCGCCTGTTCCTGGAGACGGGGCTGGTGGAGCCGTCGGGGGCTGCCGACCCGGTTCCGCCCGCGCTCGAACGCCTGATCGAGCGACGGTTGATTCTGGACGAGGCGGCCCGCTATGTCGTGGAAGACGCGCTCCAGGACGAGGTCGACGCCCGCATGGGGCAGATCGAGCGGCGTCTCGGCGGCCCTCGCGGGCTCGCCGCGGCGTTGGCCGCGACGGGATACGCGCAACGGGACTTCGAGCAGGTCGTGCGGGACGACCTGCGTATCGAGCGCTACCTGGCGCTGCGGTTCCCCCTCCCGGCGACGGCAACCCGGCAGGCCCTGATCGACGACTGGCTGGCGTCGCTCCCGGCCCGCGCCGCGGTCATCCGGGTCACGCCCTGACGCGGGAATCCGCCGTGGGCGGCGATGGCAGCCCGGCAGGCCCTGATCGACGACCGGCTGGCGTCGTTCCGAGCCCGCGCGGCGGTCATCCGGGTCACGCCTCGACGCGGGAATCCGCCGGTTGCGGGAGACCCGGGCCGCGGCCGCCGGCCGTCATCCCGCCCCGCTCCCGACGTAGGCGATGAGCACCTCCGTCGCGTTGAAGCCGGCATGACACGCGAACGGCGCCACCATGCTGCGGCGGGCCAGGTAGAGCAACCCCCACAGCGCCCCCAGCAGGCCGGTGATGATGGCCGCGTCCCGGCCCTGCACGAGGTGGCCGAGGCCGAAGGCCACGCTGAACACCACGAGACCGACCGCCGCGCCGCCGAGATGCTGCTCGAAGCGGCGCAGGATGAAGGCCCGCTGCACCTCTTCCCGCAGCCCGCCGGCGACCACCGCGACCGCGGCGAAGGTCAACGCGCCCGCGGGCGTCGTGATGAGCGCCTCGAGCGGATTCTCGGGGACGTTGCGCAGCTCGGGGGCGATTCGGGACAGCACCGCGAACGCCGCCGCGACGACCAGGAGCGCGGCGGGCACGAGGGCGAGTCCGAGCAGCAGCTCGGATCGGATCGGCCGCCGGCCCACCATCACGGCGACGGGATGCTCGCCGTGGGCGCGCATCAGCATCCAGACCAGGGCCAGAATCACCGCCGCGTCGATCAGCGACAGGGTGACGACGTAGGCGAGCGAGAGCTCTCCGGCGCCGTCGGTCGGTCCCGCTCCGAGCAGCCCGAGCAGCACGACCAGGGTCAGTTGGGTGGGGAAGCCGGAGCAGAGGACCACCTCCCCGGCCGCGGCAAGGCGCTGGTGGAACGTCGGTGCCGGGCCGGGGGTTTCCATCGGCGCCGGCTCGAGGCTCGCGGGCGCGGCGGGGTCGGGCGGGGCATGGCCCGGTTGCGGTTCGTCGGTGCCGTCCCCATCCGGGTCGGGGGCGGCGTCGATGGCTGTCCGCGCGTGCCCGGCCGGATCCTCGCTCGACATGGCCGCGACTCTATCACACGCCGGCGCCGGGCGGCTCAGCTACATCTAGGCCACCGGTACCGACGAGACCACAACATGTAGTGCTTTTCACTTGACAAAAGGGCGAACTGGATTGAAGATAGCCGCGTTCGAGCGCCATGCACCACGACCTCAGGATGACGGGTGAGCTTCGGCCGCAACGGGCTTCCCGGTGCGGCGTCGCGTGCGTTCCGCTCAGGCCTCGCACGTCACTTCGGCCCTCACGCTTCGTCCCCCTTCGTTCAGCGTCGCTTCGAAGTCGAAACCGTCTTCGCGCAGGGCCGCGAGGGCTGGTCGGGAGCCCGGTGCGCCGTGGTCCCGAGAACCGTACGTCCGGCGCAGCAAGCGATGTCGCGCCCCGAGGAGCCGCCTGATGCAGAGAAGCGCCGTTCATGAACCGGAGGCGGTTGCGCCCCAGACAGACGTCGAGCCTTCGAAGCCCGATCGCCGGGGCCTGGAGTTCCCGCGGTACTTCTCGCGAGCAGGGTCCGATCCGTTCGACGAGATCGAATGGGAGTCGCGCAGCGCGGTCATCGGCAACGAGCAGGGCGAGGTGGTCTTCGAGCAGCGCGACGCGGAGGTTCCCGCGTTCTGGTCCCAGCAGGCCACCAACATCGTGGTGTCCAAGTACTTCCGCGGCGTGCTCGGCACTCCCGAGCGCGAGCGGAGCGTCAAGCAGCTCATCGGGCGGGTGGTCGACACCATCACCGGGTGGGCCCGCAAGGACCGCTATTTCGCCGGCGACGCGGATCGGCAGGCGTTCAGCGACGACCTCAAGCACCTCCTCGTCTTCCAGAAGGCCGCGTTCAACAGTCCGGTGTGGTTCAACTGCGGGTTCGAGAAGGAGCCCCAGTGCTCGGCCTGCTTCATCAACTCGGTCGACGACACCATGGAGTCGATCCTGACCCTCGCCAGGACGGAGGGGATGCTGTTCAAGTACGGGTCGGGGACCGGCACCAACCTGTCGTCGATCCGCTCGTCGAAGGAGCTGCTGGCCGGGGGCGGGACCGCCTCGGGGCCGGTCTCGTTCATGAAGGGCTACGACGCCTTCGCCGGCGTCATCAAGTCGGGCGGGAAGACCCGGCGGGCCGCCAAGATGGTGGTGCTGAACGCCGACCACCCCGACATCGAGGAGTTCATCAACTGCAAGGTGGACGAGGAGAAGAAGGCCTGGGCGCTGATCGACGCCGGTTACGACGGGTCGTTCACCGGCACCGCGTACTCGTCGGTGTTCTTCCAGAACTCGAACAACAGCGTGCGGGTGCCCGACGACTTCATGCGCGCGGTCGTCGACGACGAGGACTGGGAGACGCGGGCGGTGACCGACGGGACGGTCATGTCGACGCACCGGGCCCGCGGCCTGATGCGCCTCATCGCCGAGGGCACGCACGTGTGCGGCGACCCCGGCATGCAGTTCGACACCACCATCAACGACTGGCACACCTGCCCGAACACCGACCGCATCAAGGCCTCGAACCCCTGCTCGGAGTACATGTTCCTCGACGACTCCGCCTGCAACCTGGCGTCGCTCAACCTCATGCAGTTCCTCGACGAGGGGGGGCAGTTCGACGTTTCCGCGTTCTCGGCCGCGGTGCGGACGATGATCACCGCGCAGGAGATCATCGTGGGCAACGCCAGCTATCCGACGAAGGCGATAGCGCACAACAGCCACGACTACCGCCCCCTCGGCCTCGGCTACGCCAACCTCGGGGCGCTGCTGATGTCGCGGGGCATTCCCTACGACAGCGACGAGGGTCGGGACTGGGCCGCCGCCCTCACCGCCCTCATGACCGGCGAGGCCTACGCGCAGTCGGCGCGTATCGCGCGCGACCACGGCGGTCCGTTCGCGGGGTTCGACGGGAACCGCGAGCCGTTCCTCCGGGTGATGAACAAGCACCGCGACGCGTTGCGGGGCGTCAACCCCGAGCGCGTCCCCGGCGCGCTGTTCGCGGCGGCGTCCCGCGCCTGGGACGACGCGGTCGAGCTGGGCGAGGCCCACGGCTACCGCAACGCCCAGGCCACGGTGCTCGCCCCCACCGGGACCATCGGGTTCATGATGGACTGCGACACCACCGGGGTCGAGCCGGACATCGCCCTCGTCAAGTACAAGAAGCTCGTCGACGGCGGCCTGATGAAGATCGTGAACACCACCGTCCCCATGGCCCTGCGCAACCTGGGGTACGACGAGCCGCAGGTCGACGCCATCGTGGCCTACATCGACGAGCACGAGACGATCGAGGGCGCTCCCGATCTCGAGTCCGGGCACCTGCCGGTGTTCGACTGCGCCTTCAAGCCGGCCCGCGGGAGCCGGTCGATCCACCACATGGGGCACATCCGGATGATCGGGGCGGCGCAGCCGTTCATCTCCGGCGCCATCTCCAAGACCATCAACGTGCCGCCCGACGCGACGGTCGAGGAGATCGAGCAGGCGTACCTCGACGCCTGGCGGCTCGGCACGAAGGCGGTGTCCATCTATCGGGACGGCAGCAAGCGCACGCAGCCGTTGAACACCACCCGGACAGGTCCGGCCGCCGAGTCCGCGGCCGCGGCCGCGGCCGACGCCGTCGCGGCGGCCGGCGCGGTGCCGTCCCGCCGCCGCCTGCCGGACGAGCGCCAGGCCATCACCCACAAGTTCGACATCGCCGGGCACGAGGGGTACATCACCGTCGGGCTCTTCGAGGACGGCGTGCCGGGCGAGATATTCCTGGTGATGGCCAAGGAGGGCTCGACCATCTCCGGCTTCGCCGACGCCTTCGCCCAGGCGGTGTCCTATGCGCTGCAGTACGGGGTGCCGCTCCAGGTGCTGGTGGACAAGTTCAGCCACGTGCGGTTCGAGCCGTCGGGACGGACCCGGAACCGGGACGTCGCGATCGCCAAATCGATCGTCGACTACATCTTCCGGTGGATGGCCACGAAGTTCCTGTCGCCGGAAGCGCAGTTCCGCGCGGGGGTGAACGTGCCGGCGGGGGCGGAGTCGGTCGACGCCACCGGGCCTGTTGCCGCGAGCGACGGACCGGCCGCGCCGTCGGCGGGGTCGGGGAGCGCCAGCCGGGGAACCCCCTTCGCCATCCAGAACGACCAGGACGCCCCGTCGTGCTCCACCTGCGGCGCCATCATGATCCGCAACGGAAGCTGCTACAAGTGCGTCAACTGCGGCGCCACCAGCGGCTGCGCCTGACGCCCGCGACGGGCGCGCGAGCCCGTGGCGCGGTGCGGCCGCGCCGACCGGGCGCGGGGAGCTGCTCTGCCCCGGGTTCGGAGCCCGTGGCGGAGTCGCGCATTGCACAGACCGTCGCGGCGCCTGCCGACGACGCGCGACGGTCGCGCCAATTGGCCGCGTGCAACCGAGAAGCGACGCAGTCGGGCAGGATGCACCGCCGGTCGAATGCGGCGGGGCTTGGGACAAGACCGTCGCGGCGCCTGCCGACGACGCGCGACGGTCGCGCCAATTGGCCGCGTGCAACCGAGAAGCGGCGCTGTCAGGCAGAATGCACCGCCGGTCGAATGCGGCGGGGCTTTCAGTCGCGGGTCGTCAGGCCGGGTCGTCGCTGCCGCGCCCGAAGTAGGCCAGGGCGACGAGGACCGTCGCGAACAGGGCGCGGGCAATCTGGGGCTCGGGTGCGATCTGCCCGTACAGATAGCCGGCGTTGTGGAGGGCCAGCGACTGCAGCCCGAAGAGGGCGGCCAGTGCGAGCGCCAGGCTGCCGGGCAGGCCGACCCGGACCAGTAGCCCCGCCAGCACGAGCATGGCGCCGAGGATGATCAGGCCGACGTTGGCCAGAAGATCGAGCCGAGAGGCCCCGAACAGGTCGAGGAGACCCGTACCCAGCGAGTACAGGCCATAACAGGTCATGCCGAGCGTTGCAGCGGTCAGCATCTGAGTCGTCGCCTATTATGTCGTAGACGACGGACAAGCCGGCAACCTTTCTCCCCGGCACGGCACGTCGGGCCTCTGCGTCGTCGATGGGGTACCGGCTTGCACGCGAGGCGCCGACTCCACTCGATGATCGGTCGGGCCGCGAACGGGGCCGCAGGCGGCGCTGCCCGGGCCGGCGGGGCCCCGAGGACGACATGGATTTGCAGCTCGACGGCAAGGTGGCCGTCATCACCGGATCGAGCCGCGGGCTGGGATTGGCCAGCGCCCGTTCGCTCGTGGCCGAGGGCGCCCGCGTGTGCATCTGCGCCCGCGGCCCCGGGCGGCTGGCCGACGCCGTGGCCGAGTTGCGGGCTGCCGCCGCCGGTCGCCTCGCCGCCGGGCCGCATGGGGCTGCCCGGGAGTGGCGCGGCGGTGCCGTCGAGCCCGGCCCGGCGGCCGACCCGCCCGGCGACGGGGGCGGAGGCGTCATCGGGATCGAGGCGGACCTCAGCACCGAGGCCGGGGTGGCCCGGGTCATCGACGGCGCCGTCGAGGCGTTCGGCGGCCTCGACATTCTCGTCAACAACGTCGGCAAGGCCGGCGGCGGGGAGATTACCGAGGCCACCGACGCCGAGTGGCAGGCCGCGCTCGACCAGACCCTGCACCCCGCCATCCGCGCCTCGCGGCTCGCGGTGCCCCACCTGCGCGCGCGGGGCGGTGGGGTCATCCTGATGATCGCCTCGATCTGGGGCCGCGAGGCGGGGGGGCGCATGACCTACAACGCGGTCAAGGCGGCCGAGATCAGCCTCGCGAAGTCCCTCGCCGGCCAGCTCGCGGCCGACGGCATCCGGGTCGTCAGCGTCGCCCCCGGCTCGATCTCGTTCCCCGGCGGCTCGTGGGCGAAGCGGCAGGCGGCCGACCCCGAGGGAATGGCCGCCTTCGTCCGGCGCGAGATACCGTTCGGGCGCTTCGGCCGCGCGGAAGAGGTCGGCGACGTCGTCGCCTTCCTCGCCTCCCCCCGCGCGAGCTGGGTCACCGGCGCCTGCGTCACCGTCGACGGGGGACAGTCCCGGTCGCTGTTCTGACGCCAGCCGGATGAACCCGAGCGCCGCCGTTCCTTTCGCTCTCGCTGCGGGCGGGGGGTACCGGGGTTGAACCTGACGGCGGCGTCCAACGTCATCCACTTCGACCGCCGGTGGAACCCGGCGGTCGAGAATCAGGCCACGGACCGCGCCTTCCGCATCGGCTGGCGGCAGACGTGCTTGGTCCAGCGTTCGTCACGCGTGGCTCTATCGAGGAGAGGATCGGCCGGATGATTGCCGAAGAGCGGCAATTGGCCGATGATCTACTGGACGGCGGCGGTGAGATCGACCTCACCGCACTCTCGGACGACGAGTTGAGCGATCTGATCCGGCTCGACGTCACGCGTGCGAATCCACAAAGAGAGAGCTGACAGGTCGGATGGTGCACTGGTATCCGAAGTACACGCCCGTGGGCGCCCGGCGCGCCTGGGCCGCGGTCGAGATGAACGAGCTGCGGGAGCGCGGGGTGACGGTGCAGCCCGTCGAGGTCCGGGACCGGAACATCGTCCGGAGCTTCTGGGGCCGGCGCTGGTGCGAGCACCTGGAATCGTTCTCCGACTACGCCAACCGCCTGCCGCCGGGCCGCACCTACGTGCGCAACGGCTCGGTGTGCCATCTGGCGGTCGAGCCCGGCCGCGTCGAGGCGATGGTGGCGGGACGGGAGCTCTACCGGGTCGTCGTGCGCATCCGACGACTCGAGCGACCGGCGTGGAAGGCCATCAGGAAGGCGTGCGCCGGGCAGATCGGATCGGTCTCCGAGCTGCTCCAGGGCCGGCTGTCCGATCGGGCCATGGACGTCGTCGCCCATCGCGACACCGGCCTGTTTCCGCAACCGGGCGAGATCGAGCTCACGTGCGACTGCCCCGATCGGGCCACCGTGTGCAAGCACGCGGCGGCCGTCCTCTACGGCGTCGGCAGCCGTCTCGACGACAGCCCTGAGCTGCTTTTCCGCCTGCGCGGCGTCGACGAGGCGGAGCTCGTCGCGGCCGACATGGCGCTTCCGGGCGGAACGGCGAGCGCCGACACCTTGGCCGACGGCGGTCTCGGGGACATCTTCGACATCGATCTCGACCCGGCGGGCAGCGCGCCCGCGCCGAACGCGGGGAAGCCGGAGCCAGGCACCGGTCCGGGCGGGGCGGCCGTCTCGCCGCCGCGGAATGGGCGGAAGCCGACGGCAAGCGCCGAGCCGGCCGGGGCGGCCGTCCCGCCGCCGCGGAATGGGCGGAAGCCGACGGCAAGCGCCGAGCCGGCCGGGGCGGCCGTCCCGCCGCCGCGGAATGGGCGGAAGCCGACGGCAAGCGCCGAGCCGGCCGGGGCGGCCGATACGCTGGCGCCGGCTTCATTGAAGCCCGCGGCAAGCCCCGGTGCGGCCGGGGCGGCTGCCGCGCCGGCGGCGAATTCGTTGAAGCCCGCGGCAAGCCCCGGTCCGGCCGGGGCGGCCGGTGCGCCGGCGGCGAATTCGCTGAAGCCGGTGGCAAGCACTGCGCCCGCGCCGAGGAAGCCGAAGACGGCGCCGCGCCATCGACCACCGCGCGCCGACCCGCCGCCCGCGCTCCCGCGGCGGCAGGACGCCGCCGCCACGGTGCCGCGGTTCCGTCCGACGGGGGCGCTGATCGCGGAGTTGCGCAAGCGGTGCGGGTTCTCGGTCGCCGAGTTCGCGGAGCTGCTGCAGGTCTCGGGGACGACCGTGCGCCGCTGGGAGGCGGCGTCCGGGCCGCTCGACCTGCACGCCCGGTCGCGGGAGGCCCTGATGGTGCTGCGCCGGGAGATCGACAAGCGGCCGGAATGAACGTCGCCTGCCGTGTACCGCCGGCAACGGCGGCGCGGTACGCGCGCGCCGTTCACGGGCAGGCTCGTCGACGGCGGGCCGGCCGGTATCGCCGAGGGCGTCGGTCCGCCCGACGCTGCGCCGGGGCTTTTGCGCCGTAGAGGGGGCGGATGTCCGCGGAATCAGTCGGGGGCACCGGTCGGAGCCGCATGGCGGTCGGATCGGATTTCGACCTTGACCGTCGCGCCCGGTCGGCGGGAGACTACGTTGCGGTCGGCTCCCCGGCGGAGCCGGGCCGAGGAGCGGGCGGTCGCCGGTCTTGGCCCGGCGGAGCCGGCCGCGTCGGTTCAGTCAGGAGGCATGACGTGAAACGCAGCATCGTTCTCGCCTTGTTGGTCGGCGTGGGCGCCGTCTCGCTCGCGGCGGTCGCCGCGCAGGACGGCCCGATGGAGATCGAGGTCGAACAGCTCCAGGACAACCTGTACGTGCTCAGGGGCCAGGGCGGCGGCGGCAACACCGCGGTGTTCGTCACCACCGACGGCGTGGTCGTCGTCGACAGCAAGAACCCGGGCTGGGGCGCCCCGATCCTGGAGACGATCGGGGAGCTCACGGACAACCCGGTGACGACCCTCATCAACACGCACAGCCACCACGACCACGTGAGCGGCAACGTGGCGTTCGCGGACGTGCAGTTCGTGGCCCACGAGACCACCAAGGCCAACATGGAGGTCATGCGGCCCTACACCGGCCGCACGGAGCCCCCCGTCAACGTGTTCGCCGACTCGGGCGGGCACGGGCTGCCGACGATCACCTTCTCGGACCGCATGTCGCTGGGCAGCGGCGACGACCGGGTCGATCTCTACTACTTCGGCCGCGGCCACACCGGCGGCGACGCCTGGATCGCGTTCCCGGCCCTGCGGACCCTCCACGCCGGCGACGTCTTCCTGGGCCAGCGGGTGCCGTTCCTCGACGCCGAGAATGGTGGCAGCGGCGTCGACATCCCCGACACCCTGCAGAAGGCCCACGACAACATCGGCGGCATCGACACCATCATCACCGGGCACAGCGGCCAGATGACGTGGGCCGACCTGAGCGAGTGGGCCGCCTTCAACCGCGACTTCCTGCAGGTGGTCCGCGACGGCCGGGCCGAGGGCAAGTCGGTCGAGGAGATCGCGGCCGGCTGGTCGCTGCCGGATGCCTACTCGCACTACGACGCGCCCAACGCGGCGGGGGTGCAGCGCAACGTCCAGGTGATCGTCGACGAGCTTGAGCAGTAGCCGCCGTCTCTCCACCCGCGGGCCGCCGTAGTAGGGGACGGCGGTCCGCCATCGTCTCTCGGTCGCCCGGCGACCCGGCGGTGAGGTTCAGCACGTGCGGGAGACTGGCGGCCTGACCGTCACCTCCCAATCGCGAGCTCGAGAGACTCTTCCCGTGTCAAGCCGGCGTCGCGGATCAGCGATTCGTACTCGGAGACGTCGAAGCCGAGTCGCGAGAGAATCCGATGCGCGTCTTGCGCGCCGAACTCCCGCGGGCCGGTGACCAGCCGAAGGACCTGCTTGATCGGGAAGCGCCGTCCCTGAAGTTCGACGAAGTACTTGTGCCGCCCATCGATCGGGGCCGGTCGAGCGTCGCGCGTAGCTGTGAGGATGTCGCTTGGCGTGATCGAGAGCGTCTCGCCGCGGAGCTTGAAGTCCATCTAGTTGGCCGGTGCGGCCGGGGCGTCCGCCGGAGGGCTCGCGTCGGCTGGAGGCTTCGCCTCCGCGGCGGCGGGCTTGGCCTCGGGGGCCGCGGCCTTCGCGGCCGCCTTGCGGGCCTGCTGCTGGCGGGCCTTGAGGGCGGCCACCGTCTGCTGGCCGTACTTCTTCGTGAACCGCTCGACGCGCCCCTCGGTGTCGACGAGCTTCTGGCGGCCCGTGAAGAACGGGTGGCAGTTGGAGCAGATCTCGAGCCGCAGCTCCTTGCGGGTGGATCGGGTCGTCCACGTCGCCCCGCAGGCGCAACGGGCCTCGACTTCGAAATATTCCGGATGAATGCCAGCCCTCACTGTCTGCTCCTCTTCAGGTGATCAAACACAGCATTATACCATCGACACCGCGACCGAACACCGCCGCGGTGGTCGCAGGCGTGGCCACCGGACCGGAGATTGCGGCGGACCTGCGCCTCTCGGAAGGGACGGTGCGCAACTATCTGTCCGAGCCGATCTCCCGGCTGGGGCACGGAACCGGGTCGAGGCGGCGCGCCTCGCCCGCACGAAGGGATGACGCTGATGCGTACTCTCCATGCCCGAGCGAGACCGGGTCGCGGATCGATCCCGGCGCCGGCCCTCGCGGCGTTCGCCGTTGCGGCGTGTGCGCTGGCCGTCGCCGGTGCCCGCGCACAGGACGGCGAGCGCATGAACGTCGTCCTGTTCCTGATCGACGATCTCGGCTATCGGGACGTCGGCGCCTACAACCCGGACACGTTCTACGAGACGCCCAACATCGACGCCCTCGCCCGCGGGGGCATGCGCTTCACCGACGGCTACGCGGCGAGCCCGGTCTGCTCGCCGACGCGCTACAGCATCATGACCGGGCGCTACCCGTCGCGGGTCGACGCCACCGACTGGTTCACGGGCCGGCGGGTCGAGCGATTCGCGCCGGCACCTTTGCACGACCGCATGCCGCTCGAGGAGGTGACCGTCGCCGAGGCGCTGCGGTCGACCGGCTATGCGACGTTCTTCGCGGGCAAGTGGCACCTCGGCCCCGACGAGGGCTGGTGGCCCGAGGCGCAGGGCTTCGACGTGAACCGGGGCGGTCACCACCGCGGGAGCCCGCCCGGGCCCGGCCGCTACTTCGCGCCCTGGGACAACCCCCGCCTCGATGCCGGCGCCCCCGGCGAGTTCCTCACCGACCGACTCGCGGCGGAGACCGCCGACTTCGTGCGCAGCCGGGCCGGCGAGCCCTTCCTCGCGGTGATGTCGCTCTACTCGGTGCACATTCCGCTGATGGCGCCCGCCGACCTGGTTGCCAAGTACGAGGGGAAGGCGCGCGCGGCGGCGTCCGGGACGGCGGGGCCGGAGTTCCTGGCGGAGGAGCAGGTGTGGCCCAGCGATGCGCCGAGACGGGTGCGGGTGGTGCAGTCGCACCCCGTCTACGCGGCGATGGTCGAGGCGATGGACGGCGCCGTCGGCCGCGTGCTCGATGCGCTCGACGAGACGGGCGTGGCGGAGCGGACGGCGGTCTTCTTCGTTTCCGACAACGGCGGGCTGTCGACGGCGGAGGGCCTGCCCACCAGCAACCTGCCGCTGCGGGGCGGGAAGGGGTGGCTGTACGAAGGGGGCATCCGGGTGCCGTTCCTCGCGCGGGTGCCCGGGGTCACCGCGCCGGGCAGCGTCTCGTCGGCCCCGGTCCTGACGACCGACCTCTACCCGACGATGCTCGCGCTGGCGGGACTGCCGGCGCGGCCCGCGCAGCATCTTGACGGCCTCAGCCTGGTGCCGGCGCTGCGGGGCGGGCCCCTGCCCGAGCGCGCCATCTTCTGGCACTATCCGCACTACTCCAATCAGGGCGGCTTCCCCGGCGGCGCAATTCGGCTCGGCCGGTGGAAGCTGCTGGAACGCTACGAGGACGGTCGCGTCCAGCTCCACGACCTCGCCGAGGACCTCGGCGAACGCACCGACCTGGCGGAACGCGAGCCTGGGCGGGTGGCCGACCTGCGCGCCCGGCTGCACGCGTGGTACGGCGAAGTCGACGCCAGGTTCCTGACCGCGAGGGAGGGCGGCCCGGCCCCCTGGACGCCCTGACGCGGAAACGGACTCCTGCGCTCGCCCCGTCGGGTATGCTGATCGGCCAAGGAGGACAACGCATGTCGCTGAGCACGTATCTGACGTTCGATGGCAACTGCCGCGAGGCGTTCGAGTTCTACCGGTCGGTCTTCGGCGGCGAGTACCAGTCGTTCCAGACCTTCGCGGACGCGCCGCCGGACATGCCGGTGCCGGAGAACGAGAAGGACCGGGTGATGCACGTGTCGCTGCCCGTCGGGTCGAGCGTCCTGATGGGCAGCGACAGCGCCACGGGGTTCGGGCCGCCGGTCGTCGTCGGCAACAACTTCTCGATCAGCATCGAGTGCGAGAGTCGGGAGCACGTCGACCGGATGTTCGCGGCGCTGTCGGCCGGCGGCAAGGTCGTCATGCCGCTGGAGGAGACGTTCTGGGGCGCGTACTTCGGGCTGTGGACCGACAAGTTCGACATCAACTGGATGGCGAGCTACACCCTGCCGACCAAGTGAGCCGGAGCCGTCATCCCGGCCAAGTGAGCCGGAGCCGTCATCCCGGAAAGGAACCGACCATGACCGCAATGCCGAACCCGCGCCGCGCCGCCTGTCTCGCCGCCGCTGTCGTCGCCGCCGCCGCTCTCGCGACGGCTCCCGCCCGCCCCGTCGCGCAGGGGCCCGACCATCTGCTCGACGTCGTCCAGCTCCTCGCCGACGGCGAGGTCGTCTTCGGCTCGTTCGCCAACGTCGAGTCGGGGGCGTCGGGGGCCGTCGACATGTCCCGGTCCGACGCCGACTACATCTTCTTCGACATGGAGCACGGGCCCCTCGACATGGTCGAGCTGCGCGACTACATGCAGTACCTGCTCGACCCCGCGCAGATCCTGCGCCGCGGCCGGCCCGGCACCGACAAGGCGGTGTGGGTCCGCATTCCCGCGAACGGCCGCGAGATGAACGAGTGGATGATCAAGAACGCCCTCGACCAGGGGGCGCACGGCATCATCGCCCCGCACATCGAGACGGCCGAGCAGGCCCTGCACCTCGTCCGGTCGATGCGCTATCCCCAGCGAGTCGGGGCGCCCGACACCGAGCCCGTCGGGCTGCGCGGCTCCGGCCCCGGGAACGCCGTCCGCTACTGGGGCGTCTCCGGCGCCGACTACATCGCCAAGGCCGACGTCTGGCCCCTCGACCCCGAGGGCGAGCTGCTCAACATGATCCAGATCGAGAACAAGATCGGCATCGCCAACGTGGACGAGATCGCGGCGGTGCCCGGGGTCAGCATGCTGATGGCCGCCCCCGGCGACCTCGGCATGGCCTACGGCGGCGACGCCGAGGCGACCGAGGAGGCGCTGCAGACGGTGCTGCGCGCCGCCACCGCGGCGGGGCTGCCGTGCGCCATCACGGCGGGGCCGGACGACGTCGAGCGCCGCATCCGCGAGGGGTTCCGGGTGCTGATCGGCGGCCCCGAGATGATCGAGGTCGGCCGCCGGGCGGCGGGACGGGACTAGAGATCGTCGGGCGTGATCTCCGGCGGGCGATCCGGGCCAGCATTCGGGGGCCGATCTCTTCGCGGTCGTGGAAGGCGAACACGAAGCTGGGCCCATCCGACGCGTTGCAGCATCCGGTGCGAGCCGCTCTGTCGCTTCACCGTCCAGCCGATTCGGCGGAGGGCGTCGAGAACTCGACGGGCCTTGGTCGCCCGCCAGCGGCTCACGCCGCCTCGAAGGACAATTGGAGTAGTGTCGGTCCGGTTTCGCCGTGTTCGAGGCGATCGGCGATGACCCGGAGCGCCAGCGCCTGCACCCGGGCGATGGCGTCATCCCGCGTTTCGCCGTAGCACATCACTCCGGCGAGGGCCGGCACCTCCGCGAGCCACCTGCCATCGTCCTCGCGTTCCAGCTCGATTCGCAAGGTCATGGGCAGCTCTTGCAGGGGAGCCGCCGCTGCGGTGAGAGACGCGTGCGGGGTGACCGGCGTCACCCCGCGCCGAATCAGAACACGGCGAGCGGGTTCAGCGGCGATCCCGTGCCGCCCACCACCCGCAGCGGGGCCCCCACGAAGAGGAACTCCCATCGGTCGCGGCGGGCTGCCTCGGCCGCGACCGCGTCGAGGTCGAGGTTGTCGAGAATGGGCATGCCGAGCCCCACGATGACGAGCTCGTGGAGGGGATTGGCGAGCCCGTCGATGCCCGAGGGCATGACGTCGCTGACGCCGTCGCTGCCGATGACCGCCACGTCGCGCTCCTTCAGCCACTTCGCGACCGAGGCGTGCGACCCGGCCGCCCGCTCCACGAAGTTCCACTGCCCGAGCTGACGCACCGCCTCCCAGCGGCCGGTCCGGATGAGCAGCACGTCGCCGCTGCCGACGCGGATGCCGGTGGCCTCCTCCCATTCCTCGAGGTCCTCGGCGGTGAGGGCGGTGCCCGGCTCGAGGTAGTCGACGCCACGGTGCCGCGGCATGTCGATGAGGACGCCGCGGGTCACGATGCCGTTCCGCGCGTTGTGGATGCCGAGCCTCTCGGCCCCGTCCTCGCGCAGCCCGCTCACCGGGAAGCCGTTGTACATCCGGCCCTTGTGGGCGAAGTGGGGCAGGCCGTCGACGTGCGAGTGGGCGAACCCGTGGTACTGCACGCGGTAGACGTCGCCCGCCACCTCGTGCTCGGCGAAGCGGGACGTCGACAGGGTGTGCTCGAAGGGGTTGGCGTTCAGGGCGTCCCGCTCGGTGTTCAGGTCGAGGGCCATCGACACCGAGACGCCGTCCTCGACGAGCCCGGCGGCGGCCCGCCGGGTCTCGTCGGTGATCAGGTTGAGGGTGCCCAGCTCGTCCTCGGAGCCCCAGCGGCCCCAGTTGGAGATCTCCTCCATCCACCGGTCGAACTCGGCCCGGCTCACCGGCTCGGCCCCCTGGCCGGCCGCCGGACCGGGCAGAACGGCCAGGGAAACCACGAGCATCGGGGCGATCAGGGCGGCAGCGGTCCGGCCTGCCTTGCGTGCGACGCGCGTCATGCTCGGCTCGGGGGTCACTACTGGCCGCCTTCCTCCGCCTGCTCGCGCGCCCGCGCGCCGCTCAGGATGTTGGTCATCCCGTAGTTGCCCTCGTGGCAGGCGTACTCGACCAGCTCGTACTGCTCGTCGTCCTTGTCGTACCGGAACATGGCGGTCCACGGCCGGGTCCAGGTCGCGGGGTCGTCGACCGTGAACTGGTACTCCAGCACCGTCGGGCCGAGGCGGGTGAAGCGCTCGGTCAGCCGCAGGTTCTCGGTGGAGCCGCGGTACGGCGCCCGCCCGTTGAAGTTGGTGGTCTCGACCACCAGGGTGTCGCCCTCCCAGCGGCCCTGCGGGATGCCCAGCCACGAGCTCAAGCCGGGGCCGGGGGCGGGGCGCGGCTCCGTCGGGATCATCCGCGTCTCGTGGATCATCTCCTTCTGGATGGCGACGAACCCCGGCCCCTGCACGATCTGCAGGCCGTTGTTGTAGATGGACGGCATCATCAGGCCGGGGAGGCCGCGGGTGATGCAGCGCACGAAGAGGCTGAGGTCCTCGGGGCCGTCGGCGATGCGGCCCACGCCCGACGTGTCGACGCGGTTGGCGAGGCGCGCCTCGGCCGCGGCGGTCAGCGGCGGGATGCGCCCATCGGGCGGGTCGACGACCATCGCCACCTGGCGGGACGGGGCGGTCTTGACGTAGCCCAGGGTGGTGTCGCGCCACTCGCGCTCGTAGCCCCAGATGCTGCCCAGGGTGCCGCGCTCGCGGCGCGCCTCGGCCTCTTCCGGGGTCAGCGACTCGATGTCCTCCAGCTCTTCGGGGCGCTCGAGGGGGATGCCGTGGGCGGAGTTGCCCGTCCACACGCCCTGGAAGTCGGGCTCGCCCCACGGGGTGCGGGGGACGTCGTAGGGCTCGAGGTCGGCGGTGGCGACCTCCGCCGGTCGGTCGGTCTCCAGGCCGGCCCAGCCCGTCTCCACCACTTCCAGCCGGACGCTGTCGGGGGCGACGAGGAGCGCCCGCTGGACCTGGGTGCGGGCGTTCGCGGGCACCGACGGCTCCTGCTCGAAGACCACGTCGAATTCGGCCATCGCGGCCGCGGCGGCGTCGAGATCGTCGACGACGAACGCGATGTGATCGATCGCGCGTCCCACCGTCGACGCCGGCACCCCCAGCTCGTGCTCGGACACGAGCACCCAGACGTCGCCGAACCGCAGGGCGTCTATCTGTCCCCGCAGGCTCGCCGGCTCGCCGCCGAGCACGTCGCGGTACCACGCCAGGGTCGCGTCAGGGTCCTCGGCGCTCAACTGGACGTGGTGGAAGCCCAGGGTGTCGGGGTCCTCGACCATCTGGATGCGGGTGCCCCAGGGGTCGAAGATGTAGCCGAGCTTGTACAGGCCGGGCACCTCGCGCCAGGTCGACCCGTCGGGGAAGCGCTGCAGCCGCACCCCCGATCCCCGCACCCCGACCGCCTCGAGCTCGGCCATCTTGGCCGCCAGGTCCGGATACGAGAAGCTGATGTGGTTGACCCCGGTGCCCTGCGTGCTGCCGAGGGTCGGCTGCACCATGAAGGTCAGCTCGGCGTTGCCGCAGTCGGCGGTGTCGGGCCGGTCGGCCACGGGCTCGCAGTCGAGGTGCCGGACGTACCACCGCACGCCCTCGGTCGGGCTCGAGGCGGTGATGTGAATGTGGTGGAAGCCGGCCTCCTGGGCCGTCGCGGGCATGGCGACGAGCGCCGCCAGCACCCCGGCGAGCGCAACGCCGTGTCGGGTGGATTTCATCGCAGGTTCCCCTCCGCATGCGGATGCTTCGTCGACGAGTGGACTCGATCTCCATTACCTTAGATCCATTCGCGGTGCGACGGCTACGGTAATTTCGGGGGACGGCTTCGTCCCGGCGTCGCGTGCCCCGCCCGATATCGACAGGGCCCGGCAAGTGTGGTACTCGTGAACGGTCCGGCCGTCTGGAACTTCGTGGAGCGTGGATGTGTCCCGGGGCGATCTGCGCGGCACCCGGTCGAGGCGGCGGCGTCGGCCGGTGGACGTGCCACGCAAGGAGCCCGATCGCCGGCGGCCACGCGGGAGATGAGGCATGCCCATAACGAGCGAGTCCGAGTTGCGCAGGGTCTACGGCGAGCCGAGCGAGCGGTCGCAGCAGAAGGTGCTCGACCATCTCGACCGGCACTGCCGGCGCTTCATCGCCCTCTCGCCGTTCTGCGTGCTCAGCACCTCCGGCGCCGACGGCCGGGCCGAGGTCTCTCCCCGCGGCGATGTCCCCGGCTTCGTCGCGGTGGCCGACGAGCGGACCCTGCTGATTCCCGACCGCCCCGGGAACAACCGCACCGACTCGTTGCGGAACGTCGTCGCCCAGCCCCACGTCGGGCTCCTGTTCCTCGTGCCGGGCATGAACGAGACGCTGCGGGTGAGCGGCCCGGCCGAGATCGTCACCGACGCCGACGTGCTGGAGCCCCTGTCGATGAAGGGCCGGCCCCCCGTCTCGGTCCTGCGCGTCACCGTCGAGCGCGCGTTCCTGCACTGCGCCAAGGCCCTGATCCGGGCGCGGCTGTGGGACCCCGCGGCCCATGTCGAGCGCTCGAGCCTCCCGACCTACGGGCAGATGCTGGCCGACCAGATCCGGGGCGCGGACGCGGCCGCCATCGATGCCGCACTCGACGAGGCGGCTCGCGATCGGCTCTATTGATCTCTGGGGCTTTCCAACCCGTGGACCGTCGCTCCGCGGCTTTCTCCACACCCTGAGACCGACGCTCGCGACCCATTGATTGGTGGCTCGCCAGCGTCCGGCCGCCGATTGGCGGCTCGCGGGACGAGCGAACTGTGATGGCCACTATGTGGATAGCTATGCCAGTAGCTATAATCATGGCCATGAGCCCCATGAGAACCGTTCAGATGACGCTGGACCAGGCGCTCGTGGAAGCCGTCGACGCCGCCGCGCAACGCCTGGGCACCACGCGATCCGCCTTCACCCGCAAGGCGCTCACCGACGCGCTGGAACGCCTGCGGGTCGAAACGCTGGAGAAGCGTCATCGTCGCGGCTACGAGCGCCATCCCGTACGGCCGGGCGAGTTCGACGGCTGGGACCAGGAGCAGGCGTGGCCCGATTGATCCAGCGGGGGGACGTGCGCTGGTACCGGTTCGGCCGGCCGGACAAGCAGCGCCCCGTCATCGTCCTGACCCGCACCGCCGCCCTGGAGTTCCTCTCCGAGGTGACCGTCGCGCCGGTGACCAGCACGATCCGCGACATCCCGACCGAGGTCGTCCTGACGTCGGACGACGGCATGCCCCGGACCTGCGCGGCCAACCTCGACCACGTCCAGACGGTGTCCCGCGCCAGGGTCGGCGCTCGCATCACCACGTTGCGCGCCGAGCGCATGGCGCAGATCGCCGGCGCGCTCCGCTTCGCGCTCGACGTGTGAGGCACCCGACGAGCCGGCGTCGGTCGGTGCGTACTGTGGCTCGTCCTTGATCTGGCGGCGTCCCGGAGGGCGGCTCGAGTGCTCCGCCTCGACTATGGCGTGTCGCGCGCCACGCGTTTCCTGCGCCGCATCCAGCGCTCACGAAGCCCCCACAGGAAGAGGAGTGGACCCAGCGTGAGCACGGCCCACGCCGCGGCGCCGGGGCGGTGCGAGAGGTCCCGCAGCACGTTGTTGCCGAGGAACTGATCGTCGTTCACCAGATAGGTCCAGGTCGACGAGGGGCCGAGGAGCCCGTCCTGCTCCCAGTCGACGCCGTCGGCCGTGACCTCGATCTGCTCGAAGGTCCTGACTGCCTGGTCTTCGACTCGGGACGGCAGCCGGTCGAACTCGTCGCCGGCCTCACGAAAGAACTCCGCCAGCGGGTCCTTGCCGGCCAGGCCGATCAGCGGCAGGCGGTCTCGCTTCCAGCGCATCTGGGCCAGGTGGTTGCTCCACTGGCGGTCGAGAGCGAGCAGCGTCACCCGCTGCTCGACACGGCGGAGGATGTCGTCACCGGCCACGGCGCGAGCCTGGGCGTAGCGGGCGGGGCTTCGCTCGGCCAGCAGGGCGAGGGGCGGCTCGGCGCGCAGTATCTCGCGGCGCCAGGCCTGGATCCACTGTCTTTGCGTTTCCACGACCTGGGAGTAGTCCCGGAGCCGGCGACGAATGTCCAGATTCTCGCCCTCGATGATGCGCTGCGCGCGCCGGATCTCGCGGCGCAACACCGGGTTGGTCGTCGGTTCATCGCTGGTCGACAGGCCGGGGACCGTCAGCAGGCGGCGGATCCCGTATCGCGCGACGATCGGATCCTCCACGCTGACGAAGAACCGCGACGACCCGGGGTCACCCTGCCGTCCGCTACGGCCCCGGAGCTGCTGATCGACACGGAGGCTCTCGTGGCGGTTGGTGCCGATGACGTAGAGGCCGCCGCGCTCGACCACCGCCGCGCGGCCGCGGCCGTCGCGGCCGCCCAGCTTGATGTCGGTGCCGCGACCGGCCATGTTGGTGGAGATCGTCACCGCGCCGAGCGATCCCGCCTCGGCCACGACCTCGGCCTCGGCCTCGTCGTGCTTGGCGTTGAGGATGCGGCAGGCCACGCCGGCCTCCTGGAGCGCGGCAGCCAGTTGTTCCGACTCGACGACGCTGGCGGTACCGACGAGTATCGGCCGACCCGTACGCTGAACCCGGGCGATCTCGGTCACGAGAGCCTGCCGCTTTGCCGCGCGGTTGGCGAAGATGACGTCATCGTCGTCACGACGCAGGCACGGCGTATGGCTCGGGACCACGACGACGTCGAGCCCGTAGAGTTCCTTGAGCTCTTCCGCCGCCGGCTGTGCCGTGGCGGTCATGCCGCACAACCGCGGATAGTTGCGCAGGAAGTACTGTACCGTGATCGAGCCGAGGATCTGTCCCTCGCGCTGGATTTCGAGACCCTCCTTGCATTCGATGGCTGCCTGCAGCCCGTCCGGCCACCGCCGTCGGTCGGCCACCCGCCCCGTGAAGTCGTCGACCAGCTCGACCTTGCCGCCGCGGACGATGTAGTCGACGTCGCGGTCGAGGAGGCACTCGGCATGCAGGGCGTTCTGGAGCGCAATCAGGAGATGCAGGTTGTCGGGATCGTAGAGACCGCCGCGGTCGAGCACCTGCTCGACCCGGTCGACGCCGCGGTCCGTCAGAAAGACATTGCGGCCATGCTCGTCGCTGGTGAAATCCGTCTCGGGAGTCAGTTGGCGCGCGACCGCCGCCACCTGTCGCAGACCGATGCCGGACTCGTCGACGTGCCCCGCAATCACGAGGGGAATCCGCGCCTCGTCGATCAGGATCGAGTCGGCCTCGTCGACCAGTGCGAACCGGAAGGGACGGTGCACCAGACCCGTTGGGGTCAGGCACAGGCCGTCACGCAGCAGATCGAAGCCCGCCTCCCTGGCCGTCACATAGGTGACGTCGCACCCGTAGGCCGCCTTGCGCTCGGCCGGAGGCATGCTCTCCTGGACGTGGCCGACGGTCAAACCGAGCATGCGGTAGACGGGGCCCATCCAGGCGGCGTCTCGGCGCGCGAGGTAGTCGTTGAACGTCAGGACGTGCGCACCGTGGCCCGCGAGCGCATCGAGGGCCACGGGCGCAACCGCGGCCAGCGTCTTGCCCTCGCCTGTCTGCATCTCCGCGATCTTGCCCTGATTCATGGCGAGACCGCCGACTAACTGCTCGTCGAACGGACGGGTTCCCAGCACCCGTTCCGATGCCTCACGGACAAGCGCGAACAGCTCGTCCAGCACCAGGTCGAGCGATGCCCCCTCACCAACCCGCATCTTGAGCCTGCGTGCCCATGCGGTGAGCCCGGCGTCGTCGGTCGCGGCCACCTCGGTCGCCAGTCGATCGATCCGCGCAAGTCGCGCCATGTACGGCGCGAGATCGAACTCGACCGACGAGCCGAGAATCCGCTGGAACCGGCGCTTCAACGTGAGTCGGTCGAGCGGCATCGATGTCACCCGCGCGTCGTCGACGTGCTCCCGCCAGAGATGTTGTGGCTCGAGACGTGGCCCCGGGCGACTACAGCAGGAACGGAATCATCAAGAACTGCCCCAGAACCAGGCCGATGCCGATCCGGACGATCAGCGACGCGTTGAGCATCATCGCGAAGCCGATCCACCCGAGGAAGAACGCCAGAACCGAGCTGCCGAGGAGTCCCGCGACAATGCCCGCCAGGACGAGTGCGACCCCGAGAACGACGGCAGAGAACCGGCCTGTCAGCGATGCGCGAGTAATCATCAGCACAACTCCCATGGCATGCGGTCGACGCCGGAAGAGCGGCGGGGGCGAGCCCGCACGAGCCGCCGTCAGGACACCGGGCTAGTGTCGGTGCGCAAAGTTCCTTTGCGCAGGCCAGCCGAACCGCTACGTGATCGAGTAGCGTCCTTCGTCGCCCTGTCGGAGGCGAAGAGCGTATTGGTCACGGACAACGAGGCCCTGTACGCGCTGTTTCGGCCGCTCGGGCCAAACGGCGTCGGTGGAGGTCTACCCGTTGCGGGCGGCGGCCCATGCGGGAAGCGGACGGCGCTGGCGACGAGCTGCACACGCTTGCCGTGTCGTTCACGGTGGCGGCGGGCTAGACGTCGATGGGCACGGTGCGGAAGTTATGCCATATTCCCGAGTTGGAGGTCGTCCGGCTCGCTGCTAATCGAAGGCGGTCCCGGTTCTGCCTGGGTTCCCAAGCCGGCACCACCACCGGGCCGGATCGACGAGCACGACGAGCGCCGAGTGCAAGAGAAGGCCCGCGATGAATGCCGCGAGCGCGGAGGGACCGATGTATCCGGCCTGCATCTGTTCCAGGATGACCGACACGGCACCCGGCAGACCGACCACCAGCCCCGCGAAGAACAGCAGCGAGACGCCCCAGCCGATTCCACGCCTGCTGATCTCGTCGCTCAGCCAGATGAGACACGCGGTGATGGTGGTGAGGGTCAGGACGAGGGTGAGTCTGAAGCCCCAGCCGGGCTGGGCCACGAGGGGCAACCCGTCCGCGATGGCGGCCTGCCGTTCCAGCCAGAACGCGATCGCTGACGCCTGCACGACGCTCAGCACCAGCGCGACACCCCGCACCGACCATGCCAGGCCCCGGCGCCCGCGGGCGCCCCAGCCACGCGCGAATCCGAGCGCGGTCGCGAGCCAGGCGATGAACAACGCCGTGACGTAGGGCATGATGCCGAGAGCGAAGACCGTGCCACGTCCGAGGTTGCCGCCGGTGAAGAGGTCGTAGAGCCCGAGTCCGCTGGCTGACGCGTGTCGGGTCAAGGACGCGAGCGCGTCGGTGTTCACGCCGGGGACGGGTACGCGCGTCCCGACCCAGTAGAGACCGACGATCGTCAGGCCCAGGAACGCCAGTGACCAATAAGCCGCGACCGTTTTCGCGGCACGTGCGTAGAGTGCTCTCATCGTCTGCCTCCAGAACCACCCCGCTGCCCGACCGTGGTGCCACTCTTCATACAAGTCGCCCACCAGCGGGCTGCTGGTGCCCTCCAGCCAGCCGAGGAGCCATGTCGCCAGTCTGGGTGGGGTCATGGACGTCCGCCTTCCAGTTGCGGCAGGCCTGCCCAGAGCACGGACAGCGCCTCCCTTGTGGAGCGGGCCTCGCGCACGCCATCCGGCGTCGCTCGGAAGTACCGCTTTGCGCGTCCCCCGCGTTCCGGCGTGGGCTCTCCGAGCCGGGATGTGACGAGGCCCTTCTGCTGCAGGCGCTCCAGCGCCGCGTAGACGCTGCCTATCGCGACCTCGCGGCCCGTGCCGGCCTCGAGCGTGCGGGAGATCGTGACCCCGTACGCGGCATCATCCAGCCGGATGACTGCCAGCAGGACCATCAACTCGAAGTTTCCCAGATACGGTCGACCTGCCATTTCTTCTATTCTAGGGAAGAAATTGGATGATGCAAGAAAAAATCCGCTGCGCGCCTTTCCGCGGTCGCACGACCCCTCCGTGTCGTCCGCGTGGCGGCGGCCGAAGCGCCCGGCTGTGGACACGTTCCGCCGATTGGACGAGCCTCGTCCGGCTACGGAAACCGCCAGCGGAGCAGGCGGCGCTCGAGCCGGGCGGCGAGGGCGAAGAGCACCAGCACGAACGTCATGATGATGACGATCAGGGCGAGGGTGAGGGCCGCGTTGTAGGTGCTCTGCGCGAACTGGAGCAGGTAGCCGAGGCCGCGGCTCGAGGCGACGAACTCGCCGACGACGGCACCGGTGAAGGCGAAGCCCACCGCGACCTTGAAGTTGCCCAGCACCCAGGCGGTGACCGACGGGACGTAGACCTCGCGGACGAGGACGCGGTGCCCACCGCCGAGGGTGCGGACGCGCTCGACGAGCCGCCGGTCCACCTCCTTGATGCCGTTGAAGACCGCGAAGAAGATGAGCACCGCGACGAGGATGGTCGCCAGCGCGAGCTTCGAGGCGAGCCCGATGCCCAGCCAGATGACGAAGAGCGGGGCGAGGATGACGCGGGGGATGGCGTTGAGGAGGATCATCACCGGCTCGAGCAGCTCGGCGAGCCACGGCAGCAGGGCGGCCGCGAACCCGAGCACGATGCCGATGGCGAGGCCGGCGGCGAGGCCGGCGATGGCGGCGGTGGCGGTGGCCCCGAGGTGCGGCCAGAGCTCGCCGCCGGCGAGGTCGAGCATGACCCCGCCGACCGCCGACGGGGGCGGCGCATAGAAGGGGTCGAGGAAACCGACCCGGGAGAGCAGCTCCCACACCGCGAGCAGGACGAGCAATGCAGTGGCGCGCCGGACGGCCGGGCCGGCGGTGATTCCCGTCATCGACCCGCCTCATCGGCAGCGGTGGTCAGGTCGTTCCACAGCGTCCGCAGCAGCGGGCCGAAGGCGGGATGGCGCTTCGCGTCGAGGACGTCCCGCGGTCTCGGGATGTCGACGGCGTGCCGCGCGCGCATCGCCGCCCGGGGGCCGTGGCCAAGCACCGCGACCGCGTCCGACGCGCAGATCGCCTCCTCGAGGTCGTGGGTGACGAGCAGCACCGTGAGGCGGTCGCGCTCGACCCAGTCCAGCAGCTCCTGGGTGATGCGGGTGCGGACGATGGCGTCGAGGGCGGCGAACGGCTCGTCCATGAGGAGCAGCCGCGGGCGCAGGGCCAGCACCTGGGCGATGGCCACCCGCTTCCGCTGGCCGCCGGAGAGCTGGGCGGGGAAACGGTCGCCGTAGCCGGCGAGGCCCAGCGTCGCCAGCCAGTGGTCGGCCCGGGCGTCGGCGTCGGCCGGGGGGACGTCGCGGATGCGCAGGCCGAGGGCCACGTTCTGCCGCGCCGTCCGCCACGGCAGGAGCGCGTCGTCCTGGAACAGGAAGCCGACATCGGGCAGGGCCACGCCGAGGTCGACGGTGCCCTGCAGCGGCTCGAGGAGCCCGGTCACCACCCGCAGGATGCTCGTCTTGCCCGAGCCGGACGGGCCGATGAGGCTGACGAACTGGCCGGCCCCCACGTCGAGGTCGATGTCCTCGATGACCGGCGGTCCGCCGAAGCCGACCGACAAGCCGCGGATGCGCAGCAGGATCTCGGGAACAGCCGGCCGCGCCGGGGGATCAGCCGGCGAGGGCATCCGCGTCGACCAGGGTGGCGAGATCGACCTGTCCCGGCTCGAGGAGCCCGGCGATCTCCTGGGCCCTGACCACCCGCCCCGCGGCGTCGAGATCGACGGTGACCCGCTCGGGATACAGCGACAGCCGATAGCGCTCGACGATCGCCTCGAGCTGGTCGAGATCGCCCCCGGCGACGAGGGCGGCGGGCAGGGCGGCCACGATATCACTGGGAGGCAGGGTCCGGGTGTCGGCGAGGCCGCGTTCCAGCGCCGTTGCCAGGCGGCGTATCTCGTCCAGGCGCTCGTCGCGCTCGGCCGCCCGCACCGCCACCCCCATGAACTCGTAGGCGCCGCCGACGTGCCGGCGGGCCTCGTCGAGCTCCATGAAGTTCACGAGCTCGCGTCCCCCCGCCTCGGTGATCAGGGTCAGGGCCGGCTCCTGCACCATGGCCGCGTCGAGCTGCCCGATGCGCAGCGCGTCGAAGAGGTTGGTGCCGACCGTGGCGAACTGCACGCTCGAGGCGTCGGCGCCGGCCTGATCGAGGAGGAACAGCAGTAGCGCGTGATCGGCGTTGCCGAGGGCGGAGACGCCCACGGTGCGCCCCTCGAGGTCGGCGACGGCATCGATCTCGGCGCTGCGGTCGGGGGCGACGGCGAGGGCGAAGAGCGGCAGCCGGCCCGTCGACGCCACCCGGCGGATCCGGGCGCCGTTGGCCGCCGCCTGCAGGGCGACGTCGAACGAGCTGCCCGCGTAGTCGACGGCGCCCCCGACCAGCGCCTGGACCGCCGCGTTGCCCCCGCGCGTGTAGATCAGCTCGACGTCGAACCCCTGGTCGGCGAAGTGCCCCCGCACCCGCGTCACCTCGTAGGGCACGACGCACAGGAGCTGCCCGCAGAACGCGAGGCTGAGCGGCGTCGCCCCGTCCCGCGGCCGCGATCCGCACCCGCCGCTGACGGCGATGACGGCGCCCGCCCCGAGCAGCGTCTTCAGGGCGGTGCGCCGGTCCCAGTCCGCTCCCGGATCGGGCCGGTCGCCGCCGGTCCGATCCGGGCCGGCGGCGGAACCCGACACCACGCCCAGCAGGTCGGGGTTGGTCGCCTCGCAACAACCCATGAGCGCGCCTCCCGCCCGGCTTCCGGAGCTACCGGTTTGCCACGTACTCGGTCGCGAACGCCTTGAGGGCCTCGCTGCGCAGGCCGATCGTCTCCGCCTCGGCCATGGCCCGGTCGGTGTCCCAGCCGTCGCCCACCACGCGCTTGATGAACCACATCGCGCCCACGCGGTTGGCCGAGCCGCAGTGGATGTAGGCGGGCTGGTTGCTCTCGTCGGCGATGGCGGCGAGGAACGTCTCGGTATGCTCGTCGGTGGGGGTCCGGAACGGGATGTGGATGTAGTTCAGCCCGGCCTCCTCGGCTGCGGCCCGGCTGCCCTCGATGTCGGCGCCGTTCTCCCCGGCGGTGCGGAAGTTGATGACCGACGCGAAGCCCATGTCCCGGAGCGCCGGCATCGCCGAGGCCGGCGTCGCCCCGGCGCAGGCGACGGTGGCGTCGACGCGCGTGTAGTTGACGACGCCCTCGGGCGCCTCGTCCTGGGCGTGGGCGGCGGGGGTGACCTCGAGGGTCAGGCCGGCGGCGACGAGGGCTGCCGGGACGATCCGCGAAAGCTGCTGAAGACGTGTCATGGATTCACTCCTTGCCGTTCTCTACGGCCTTGCCGTTCTTGCTGCCTGCCGTTCTCTCTACTTGCTCTGCCTGCTGTTCTCTCTACTTGCCAACTGGCGTCTGCGTTTCACTTGTGTCCCTGCGGGGCGGCGCCGGGGGTCGTCCATCGTCGCCGGTTCCGTTGCCGCCCGACCGGCCGCCGTCTGGAATCGTCGTCTGCCGCGTCCGACCAACCTTCTCGGCAACCGCGGCGTGCCGCGACCGCGGAGCCCGATGTTCGCGCGGCAGGAGTTCGCATCAGCGAGGCTCCCCAACGCGACCGCCAGGTGGCGCGGTTGACGCGTCGCGCGGTCGCGCGGTCAACGCTAGTTCGCCAGCGGGTGGGGCCGAATCTGGAACTTCACCAGGTTGCCCGGCTCCACCGGCCCTCCCTCGACGTGCCACGCGGCGTCGGCCCCATAGGTGGCGTAGACCCCGCGTCCCTTCCAGCCGCCGTCGGGGTCGTCGATGCGGCCGTCGAGCCCCCGGCTGTGGAAGCCCTGGGGATAGGGCACCCGCAGCGTCACCCACTCCCCGGTCTCGGGCATCAGCGCTAGCAGCGAGTCCGAGCTCGAGCCGTTGGCGATGGGGACGTTCTCGCCCAGCCCCAGCGTGTCGAACTGGTCGACCCAGTTGTAGTAGTGGAAGTCGGTGCCGATGTCGGTGCCCTCGAAGTCGGGGCCGGGCACCTTGTAGAAGCTCCACCCCTCGTCGCAGTGGCGGCCGTCGCGCACGTCGGGGCCGCTGAAGACGGTGCACTTCGAGCGGTCGAAGCTGGCGAAGTGGCTGCTCCCGGCCAGGGCCGCCCAGAGCACGCCGTTCCGGTCGACGTCGAGGCCGCGGGTGCGGTAGCCGTGCTCGGCCGGCACGACGTAGAGCTCGGCCACGCACGTCTCGGGCGGGTTGTCGCCGCGGTCGAGGCGGACGAGGTCGCCGGGATAGCGGTCGGAGACGATCCACACCGCGTCGTCGACGGGGTTGGTGATGACGCCGTAGGCGCCGGCGATGATGCGGGTGTCCAGCTCCGGGTCGTGCTCGGCCTGCGCGCCGCCGCGGGCCGGCTCGTTCCACGGCTTGGTGACGACGCCGTCGCCGTTGGTGTCGAGCACCGTCGGGCACCAGCCCTGCGACGCCACCTCGTCGCCGGTCTCGTCGTACATCTTCGTGTCGAGCCAGCCGATGACCTGCCCGCCCCCGCTGAAGTAGAGCGTGTCGTTGTCGTCCTCGGCGAACTGCAGGTGGTGGGTGCCGAAGCACGTGTGGATCAGCTCGAACTCCTCCGTCTCGGGCTCGTAGTAGCCGGTGTGCCGTCCGGCGCGGTCGACCGGGAAGTACTGCGCGAAGCGGTTGTCGGAGCCTTCACGGCACCACGCGGGGTTGTCGATGGACTGCACCCGGGTGGTCAGCCACACCCGGCCGCTGGCGTCCAGCATCGGGTTGTGGGGGTTGGCGGGGTCGTTCCACACCGCCCGCTCGCCGAAGTCGCGCCACGCCTTGAACCCCTCGGTCCGGAACATCGACGGCACCGTGGACCGGTCCACGCGCAGCGGGATCTTCAGCATGCGCGACTCGTGCCGGTTGGGGTCGGTGATGAGGAGGAAGTCGTTGCCGATGTCGACGCCGTAGATGGGGCCGTTGGCGTTGACCGTCGGGTTGCGCTTGTCGGTGGCGATCTCGTCGTGCACGAAGGCGACGTTGTCGCCCCAGTTCCACTGCGTCAGCACCACGTTGCGCTCGATGCCCGACGGCCGCGGCGGGGCGGGGGGCACGGCGCCGGCGGCGATGCGGTCGCTCCAGTCGGCGACCATCTCGAGGCCGCGGCTCCGGCCGAACTGGGTGATGAAGCTGGCCATCAGCGACCCGCGCTGGCCGCGCTGCGTCCGGTCGTCCCACGCCGCGATGCTCGAGTCGAAGTCGTCGAGGTCGGGCACCACCCGGGTGCGCTCGTTGCCGACCTGGTGGCACCGCTGGCAGCCCTTCAGCACGTTGATCCACTCGTCCTGGCTCTGCAGCCGCTCGTTGATGCCGTTGCCGTCCTCGCCGGTGCCGGGGAACTCGTGGGCGTCGGGCAGGTCGATGAGGGCGAGCCAGTAGTTGGACGGGTAGACCTGCGCCGCCTCCTGCGGGGTGGCCGCGACCGTCGCCCGCAGGTCGAGCTCGGCCCCCGGCTCGGCCTCGACCGGCGTCGAGTCGGCGAGGCCGTAGCCCCGCACCCATACGTCGTAGGTGGCGGCGGGCAGCTCGGGCAGCAGGAACCGGCCGTCGTCGGCGGTGACGACGATCTTGCGGAACACCGTCTCGAGGTCGTCGGTCTCGGCGATCACCCACACGCCGGCCTCGGCCCCGTCGCCGCTGGTGACGGCGCCGGTGATGACCCCGTCGTTGGCCTGGGCTGAGAGGGCATGGTCGTGCAGGGTGCCCGCCGCGACCGCGGTGAGGGCGGCGGCGGCCGCGAGTGCGCAAATCCTTCGCATCATGGTCGTTGTCTCCCAATCCGACTACCTGAACGCCGTGGCCGTGCAACCGCCGAAATGTCCTGGCCCGGGAATCGCCACCCCCGCGCTCCGCTTCCTGCCCGGCCAGCCCCGCGGCCGGTTGCGCCGTTCCCTGCTGCAAAGGCCGCCGCGAACCCTTGATCGCCGGCGCGACTTCCTAGTTCGATCCGGCGCCGAGCTCCTCGAGCAGGGCCACCGTGTCGGGCCACGCCTTCTCGGTGTTGGCCACGAAGACCCCCCCGGCGATCATCAGCGGGGTCCACCCGATGGCGTTCGGGGCGTCGATGTCCGCGCCCTGCTCCAGCAGGTACCGCACGATCAGGTTCGAGCCCATCATCGCCGCGCCGTGCAGGGCGGTGCTGCCGCCCCAGCGCATGTCGCCGCGGTCCCGCTGCGCGTCGAGCTCCAGGAGATTGAGCGGATGCCGCAGCAGCAGGTCGCGGCCCTCGCCGACCAGCGGCGTATCGCCGAAGTCGGTCGCCGCGTGGATGTCGTTGCCTAGCTCGATGGCCAGGCGGACCGCTTCCAGCCGGACCTCTTCCGGCGTCCCGTTGAGGGGGCCGGGGCTCTCGCCGTCCCAGAAGCCGACCCCCGACGCCGCCATCAGCGGCGTGATCCGCTGGTCGGTAGGCGTCAGCGGGTCCGCCCCGTGCCGGACGAGCAGCCGCATCAGGTCGACGTCGGCGTGCTTGGCCGCGAGGTAGAACGGGGTCGCCCCGACGAAGCTCAGGAAGTTGCGCCCGACGGAGATGCCCGGCGGGGGCCGGACGATGCCGAGGTCGACCTCGAAGGGAATCTCCCGCCAGTCGATGCGGGCGTTCGGGTTCGCGCCCGCGTCGAGGAGGGCGCGGGCCAGGTCGAGGCTCTCGAGGGTGCCGGTCTGAAGCGGCGGCCGTCCCGACCCCGGGCGCCGTATCCACGCCAGCGCGTGCAGCACCGAGCCGCGCGGATCGGGGCGGTTGGGGTCGGCGCCGAACTGGAGCAGCCTTCCCGCTAGCTCGTAGTGGGCGTTGACGACGGCGAGGGCCAGCGGGGTGGTGCCGTCCCGCGCGGCGCCGTGGATGTCGGCGCCCGCCGACAGCAGAGCTTCCACCGCCGCGATGTGTCCCCCGCGTACCGCGAACAGCAGCGGCGTGAGCCTCCCGCTCGACCGGGCCTCGATATCCGCCCCGGCCGCGATCAGCGTGAGGACGGCGTCGGCGTGGCCCTCGGCCGCCGCCCACATCAGGGCGTCCTGCCCCCGCCACGACTCGACCGCGTGAAGGTTCGCGCCGGCCTCCAGCAGCCGCCGCATCACCTCCGGCCGCCCGGTCCGGGCTGCCATCATCAGCGGCGTGTCGCCGCCGGGGCTCGGGGTCTCCGGGTCCGCGCCGGCGTCGAGCAGCGCCGCCACGAGGGGCGCGCTGCCGTTGGTCGCGGCCAGGGCGAGCGGCGTCACCCCGTAGCGGTTCCCGGCGTCGACATGGGCGCCGGCCGCGATGAGCCGGCGGACGAGAGGACGGTCGTCCCGCTGCACCGCCCAGTGCAGCGCCGTCGTCCCGTCGGGTCCGGCCGCGTCGACGTCGGCGCCCGCCTCGAGAAGATCCGCCACGGTCTCCGACGCGCCCTGTCGGGCGGCGTCGACGAGCGCCCCGTCGTCCGGCTGGGCGCCCGCCCGGGTCGCCATGCCCATCGCCAGCAGACCCGCGGCGACGCAGGCGGCCAGCGGCCACGGTCCAGTGCGGTCGCGCATGTTCATCAGCTCACCCTCGAACGGTAGAACCATCCACGCCTGACGGCCAGACGGGCGCGCCGGTCAGGCAGCCTCCCGGAGCCGTCGACGATGCGGTTTCCATCAGACCGACCCTCGGCGATCGGGCCGCCGCCCGCCCGATATCATGAAACACGCCCACTTGCGTCCACGCCGAAGCGCCCGTGTCGCCTGGTCGACGCGCGTGTCGTGCGCCGGGGCCAACGTGACTCGATGCTTCTACATGTCCAATCGGACTAGTGTCTGAATGAACACTATACCGAATCGGGGGAGGCTGCGGGGCGAAGGCCGATTCCGGCCCTCAGTCCGGCGGCCGGGCGGTCAGGCCGCATGAGGTGGCCTGCTTCTCGCGTTCCCTCTTGCGCATGCGTCCGTGAAACGACGACCGTCAGGGTGACGACCGTCAGGGTAGAGATGAACATGAACACCGCCGACCTGCCCGGGGGTACGCGCCGCGAGACGGCCCGGCGCGTTGGGGAAACCTCGATCCGGAGTACCGCCTTCGTGCCGGGGCCGGGAGCAGTCGCCCATCGACCTGACCGGCGGCCGGCAGGCCGACCTGATTCCCGAGCGCGCGGGGCCGGCGGGGCCTCCACGGCGTTGACAACCCGCGGGATTGCGCGTATTAAAAGGGGTTCAATGGGCAACAGTTGGATTGCGGCGCTCGCCGTCCCCGCACTGGCTTGGGGCTGGCTCGCTCAGCCTGTCGCGGCTGGTCAGCCGGCGGGTCGTACCGTGGAGGTCGCGGCCGCTTCCGCGCACGAATCGGTCCTGTCCTCGGGCGACGTGACCGCGGTGCTCGACCGCTACTGCGTGACCTGCCACAACGCGCGCGTCGTCGACGGCGAAGGGGCCGCGCCCTCGCCGCTGGTGTCGCAGCTCCGCGCCGTCGGGCTGTCGCTCGACCGCCTGGACGCGTCGAACGTGGCCGAGCATGGTGCGGCCTGGGAGGCGGTGGTCCGCAAGTTGCGCGGCGGGTCGATGCCGCCCATCGGTCGGCCCCGGCCCGACGAGGCGACGGTCGCCGGCGTCGCGTCGTGGCTCGAGGCGTCGCTCGACCGCGCCGCCGCGGCGGCGCCCGACCCGGGTCGCCGGCCGGCCCTGCACCGGCTGAGCCGCACCGAGTACGCCAACGCCGTCCGCGACCTCCTCGGGCTCGACGACCTGCCGAAGGAGCTCGACATCGCGGTGATGCTGCCGGCCGACAACGCGACGAGCGGTTTCGACAACCTCGCCGAGCTGCTGTTCGTGTCGCCGACCCTGATGGAGCGGTACCTCGCGGCGGCGCGTAAGATCAGCCGCCTCGCCATCGGCGACCCCACGATGCTGCCCATCGTCGACACCTACCAGCTCGACCGCGACCTCGTGCAGGACGGGCACCTCGAGGGGCTGCCCCTGGGGACCCGCGGCGGCACCCGGGTGCGGAGCCACCTGCCGCTAGACGGCGAGTACCTGATCACGGTGCAGTTCACCCGCGCCGCCCGCGAGCCCCACGACGTCGAGGTCAGCGTGGACGGCCGGCGGCTCGAGCTGTTCACGGTGGGCGAGAACCCACCCGAGCGGCTGGCCACCGGCGTCTTCGCCTTCGACGCCGACCCCGACGTGCAGGTGCGGGTGCCCCTGCGGGCCGGCCCCCGCGAGGTGGCGGTCGCGTTCCTGCCGAAGAGCGGGGCGGTGCCCGAGGGACTGGTGCGGTCGTACCGTTCCCGGAGCCAGCAGCCGTCCATCGCCAGCGTCATCGTCAGCGGTCCGTACGGCGCCGACGGGGCCGGCGACACCCCCAGCCGCGAGCGCATCCTCATCTGCCGGCCTCGCACCGGCGGCCCCGAGGCGGAGCAGACCGCGTGCGCGCGCTCCATTCTGTGGACGCTGGCGCGCCGCGCCTATCGGCGTCCCGTGACCGAGGGCGACCTCGACCGGCTGCTGCCGTTCTACGAGCAGGGGCGCGGCGAGGGCGGGTTCGAGCGCGGCATCCAGCGGGCCCTCGAGCGGCTGCTCGTCAGCCCCGAGTTCCTGTTCCGCATCGAGCGCGCCCCGGAGAACGTGGCCGACGGCGAGGCGTACCCGGTCAGCGACCTCGAGCTGGCGTCGCGCCTGTCGTTCTTCCTGTGGAGCAGCATCCCCGACGACGATCTGCTCGACGCCGCCGTCCGCGGCGAGCTGCGCGACCCCGCGGTGCTCGACCGCCAGGTGCGCCGCATGCTCGCCGACCCGCGGTCGGCCGCCCTGGTGAACAACTTCGCCGAGCAGTGGCTCTTCCTCCGCGACGTCGACGCGAAGGAGCCCGACGCGGGGTTCTTCCCCGGCTTCGACGAGAACCTGCGGCTGGCGTTCCGGCGCGAGACCGGGCTGTTCGTCGACAGCGTGCTGCGCGGGGACCACAGCGTCCTCGACCTCCTGACCGCCCGGCACACGTTCGTGAACGAGCGGCTCGCCCGGCACTACGGGATACCGCACGTCTACGGCAGCCACTTCCGGCGGGTCGAGCTCGACGCCCCGGAGCGGCAAGGGCTGCTCGGGCAGGGGAGCATCCTCACCCTGACCTCCTACGCCACCCGCACCTCGCCGGTGCTGCGCGGCAAGTGGATTCTCGAGAACCTGCTGGCCTCGCCCCCGCCGCCGCCCCCGCCGGACATCCCGGCGCTGGAGGAGACGACCGAGAGCGGCGAGCCGCGGTCGATGAGAGAGGCGATGGAGCAGCACCGCGCCAACCCCGCGTGCGCGAGCTGCCACGCCCAGATGGATCCCCTCGGGTTCGCCCTCGAGAACTTCGACGCCGTCGGGCGCTGGCGCACCTTGGGCGAGTCGAACGACCCCATCGACGCGAGCGGCGTCCTTCCCGACGGCCGGCGCTTCGAGGGGCCGGCGGGCCTGCGGGCGGCGCTGCTGCACGCGCCCGACCAGTTCGTGCACACCGTGACCGAGAAGCTCCTGATGTACGCCCTCGGACGCCCCGTCGAGCATTTCGACGCGCCGACCATCCGCGCCATCGTCCGGGACGCCGAGCACGACGGCTACCGCTTCGCGTCCATCGTCCTCGGCATCGTCAACAGCACGCCTTTCCAACTGAGAAGGTCATGACCATTTCGAAGCTCGCGCTGCCCCGTCGGACGTTCCTCCGCGGCATGGGGACCGCCGTGGCCCTGCCGCTCCTCGACGCCATGGTGCCGGCGGCGACCGCGCTCGCGAACACCGCGGCGCGGCCCGCCACCCGGCTGGGCTTCGTCTACATCCCCAACGGGGTCATCCAGGAGCAGTTCGTCCCCGCCGCCACCGGGGCCGGGTTCGCCCTGTCGCCGACCCTCAGCCCGCTCGCGCCGGTGCACGACCGGCTGCTCGTGCTGAGCGGCCTCGCCCACCGGCAGGCCGACTCGTTCGGCGACGGCAACGGCGACCACCCGCGGGCGACCGCGGCGTGGCTGAGCGGCGTGCACGCCTGGGAGCGCCGGGGGCGCATCGGCCCCACCGCCATCAAGCTCGGCACCACCGCCGACCAGATCGCGGCGCGCGAGCTCGGCCAGGCGACGCCCCTGCCGTCGCTCGAGCTGGTGCTCGAGAAGCCGACCGCCATCTCGTGCGACTCGGGCGACTGCTTCTACTCGAACACCATCTCGTGGCGCGACCCCACGACGCCGCTCGAGATGGAGCCGCACCCCCGCGTGGTCTTCGAGCGCCTCTTCGGCGACGGCGGCAGCGCCGCCGACCGCCGCGCCCAGGCCCGGCAGGCCGGCAGCATCCTCGACTCGGTGACGGAAGAGGCGCTGAGCCTCGAGCGCACCCTCGGGCCGTCCGACCGGAACAAGCTCAGCGAGTACCTCGACTCGGTGCGCGACCTCGAGCAGCGCATCGGCCGGGCCGAGGCCCGCGACGACCAGGCCGAGATCGACCTGCCCGACCGGCCCATCGACATCCCCGAGGACTTCGAGGAGTACGCCAACCTGATGTTCGACCTGACCGCCCTCGCCTGGCAGGCCGACGTCACCCGCGTCACCACCCTGATGATGGCGCGCGAGACCAGCCCGCGCACCTTCCCCCAGATCGGGGTGCCCGACCAGCACCACACCGTGTCGCACCACCGGGACGACCCCGACTACATGGCCCGGAAGGCGAAGATCGACCTCTACCACGTCTCGCTGCTCAGCCGCTTCCTCCAGAAGCTGCGGGCGACCCCCGACGGCGACGGCAACCTCCTCGACCACTCGATGACCGTCTACGGCGGCGGCATCGGCAACGGCAACCTCCACGAGCACACCAACCTGCCGTGCCTCGTCGCCGGCGGCGGAGGCGGCCGGCTGAAAGGCGGCCGTCACCTCGCCTATCCGGAAGACACCCCGATGACCAACCTCCTGCTGACGGTCCTCGACAAGGCGGGGGTGCCGGCCGAGAAGCTGGGCGACAGCACGGGGCTGCTGAACACCCGGCCGCTGGCGGGGGTGTAGGGGATGCGGAGCCGGCTGGCGACGGCCCGGGGCCAGTCGCCAGCCCGGCTCGGAATGTGCAACAACGTGAGTCGTCCGGTCGACGAAAGCGACATCCTGCGCCGAATCACCTCCAATCCCGCCATCTTCGGCGGCAAGCCGATCATCCGGAATCGCCGACCTTCAGGCCCGGTGGCGTTGCTGCTCGAACGCCCCGTCGACGAGCCGGTGCGTGGTTGCGTAGCAGCGTTGGCAGAAGTCCGAGAACGGTGCGAGTTCGGCGCGATTCGGCCAGACGCCGGTTTCGGGCGTGACGGGCCCGGTCCGGCGCTGGTAGCGGGCCAGGGTGTCGATGTAAGTCCGGCGCTCCTCCTTCGGAATCACCAGCGGCGGCAGCCCGGCGTTGAGCAGGGGGACGTTGGCGACGAGGCGGGCGAGTCGGCCGTTGCCGTCCCAGAAGGGGTGGATGGACACGAAGCCGGCGTGGATGCGGGCGTAGGCGGGGGCGGCCTCTGCCGCTCCCGCGTCGTCGGGCCGGAGCCGGGTCGCGTTGACGCAGTCGAGGACCTCGGCCGTCAGGGCGGGCACGTCTTTCGGCGCGGCGTATTCGACGAAGACCTGGGCGCCGTTCTCGTCGACCGCGTAGGTGCCGTTGGGCTCGACCTTCCAGCCGCCCAGCGGCTTGAGGATGTCGACGACGCGTTCGGCCTGGACGCTGCGATGCAGGGCGAACAGGTCGTCGGCGGTGACGTTCCGGCCGAGCAGGTCGTAAATCTGCGTGATGGCGGCGGCGTGGCCGATGACCTCCTCGTGGTCCTTGACGGGCTTGCCGGCGACGGTCAGCCCTTCCTCGATGACGAACTTGGTGTCGCCGAGGCTGAGGGAGTTGCCCTCGAGGGCGGTGGAGTTGTGGGTCCAGGCGTCCCGGATCTGGTTCAGCAGCGACTGCCGGAGGTCGGCGTCGAGTCCGGCCAGGAACCGCAGGGATGCCGGGCCTCGGGTCACTGGGTGATCCACGGCCAGCGGCGCGGCCACCTCGGCCCCTCCTCGAAGAACCGCACGCCGCTGCCGATGCGGTCGTGATCGCCGAGCTCGGCCCGCGCCCGGTCGGCGAGGGCGGACAGGCGCTCGACGACGTCGGGGTGGTCGGCCGCGACGTCGCGCGTCTCGCCGATGTCCGTCTCGAGGTTGTAGAGCTCGAGGGCGGTCACGGGCTCGAGCAGCTCGCCGATGAACGCGCCGGTCTTCGAGAGCAGCCACTCCGACTCGTCGCGCCCCGGCCGGGGGAACACGAGCTTCCAGGGGCCGCTGCGCACCGCGTCGAGGTGGGTCTCGCGGTAGTAGTAGAACGCCTCGTGGGGGCTCGCGGCGCCCGGCTCGCCGAGCATCATGGCCGAGATGTCGCGGCCGTCGAGGGTGCGGTCGGCCGGCAGGTCGGCGCCGGCCATGGCGATGAACGTGGGCAGGAGGTCCATGTTGGTGGCGATCTCCGCCGTCTCGGCGCCGGCGGGGATGTGGCCGGGCCCCCACATCACGGTGGGGACGCGCATGCCGCCCTCCCAGGTGGTCGCCTTGGCCCCGCGCAGGGGTCCCGCCGAGCCGGCGTGCGCGGTGATGTTCTCGCGGTAGCGCGGCAGGGCGTGGTTGCTCCACGGGCCGTTGTCGGACGTGTAGACGACGATGGTGTTCTCTGCGAGGTCGAGCTCGTCGAGCAGGTCGAGAATCTCGCCGGTGCTCGCGTCGAGCTCCTCGATGACGTCGCCGTAGAGGCCGCGCCGCGAGCCCCCCTTGAACGGCTCGCTCGCGTCGAGGACGACGTGGGGCATGGTGTGGGCGACGTAGAGGAAGAACGGCTCGTCCCGGTGCCGCCGGATGAAGGCGAGCGCCTCGTCGGTGTAGCGCCGGGTCAGGTTGTGGAGGGGCGCCGACTCCTCGATGCGCTCCTCGTTGCGGTACACCCAGTGGACCTCGCCGCTGTCGTTGGCGCCGACGACGCCGAACCAGTAGTCGAAGCCGCGGCGCACCGGGTTCAGCTCGGGCCGGAAGCCGCGCCGCCGCTGGGTGATGTCGGTCTTGCCGATCATCCCGGTGGCGTAGCCGGCGGCCTGAAGGACCGACGGCAGCAGGATCTCCCGCTCGTGGACGTAGGGGAAGTTGTTCTTCTGGTTGCCGTACTCGGCGACCCGGATCGGATAGCTGCCGGTGAGCAGGGCGGTGCGGGACGGGCCGCACACCGGCTGCGCGTAGAAGCTCGTGAACCGCATGCCCTCATGCGCCATGCGGTCGATGCGCGGCGTCTCGAAGTCGTCGGCCCCGAACACCCCGAGATCGCCGTAGCCCTGGTCGTCGGCGAACACGAGGACGAAGTTCGGCGGCGCTTCTCCCGGCGCCGACGCGGTCGCCTGCGCCTGGGCGGACGCCGCCGCCGCGCACGCGGACAGGACGGCGGCGAGGAGCAGATGAATGCAGGGCAGCCGGTGCGGACGACGATGGTGCACTTCGATCCTCCTGGCGCTTGGGACGGTGACGGAAACTGCCCTGCCACGTGCCAGGCGCAGGAAACCGTAGAAACGGGCTGCTCTGGACGCGGTTGGCAACTCCTGCATCTTCATATTGATGTAGCGATCGCCGTCCTTCGCGGGTCGCCGCGCTCCGGCGGTTCGAGACGCGTGCGAGCGTCGCGGACGCGTGCGGAATTGCGGCCGGTTGACGGTCGCCTGAGTGCGCCCATCGCGTCGCGTTCGGACGTTCGAGACGCCGCCGCCACCGGTCGCTACTCGCGCGATCGCATGAACCGGCGCTTCAGGACCGCGAGCGTGACGAAGAGCCAGAACAGCAGTGCCCCGGTCAGCACCCCGGGCGGGAGCAGCATCTCCCCGTCGCGGGTGGTGACGATGGCGCCCGCCTGGTACAGCAGGAGGGCGCCTATCGTCAGCCAGAGCAGCCACCGGCGCACCGTGCCGCCGCGGCCCAGATCTCTACTCCTTCCGGATGCTGTAGAGCTTCGACTGCGTGCGGATGAGCAGCCGATCTCCCGCGATGGCCGGCGACGCCAGGGCGAGCTCGCCGAGGCTGTTCACCCCCATGACCTCGAACTCGCGCCCGGCCCGGATCACGTAGGTGTCGCCCTGCTCGCTCAGCGCGAAGATCTTGCCGTTGTAGGCCCAGGGTGACGACGTGAAGCTGGCCGCGACGCGAATCCGCTGCCGGCCGTAGACCGGCTCGCCGGTCACCGCGTCGTAGGCCTCGAAGAAGCCGCGGTCGAGCAGGCTGTAGTAGATGTCGCCGTAGATGAGCGGCGACGTGTTGTAGTTCCCGGCCCGCGGCTGGTACCAGGCCACGTACTCGTTCGAGCTCTCGCCCTCCGCGAGGGTGATGTCGCCGCTCGCCCCGGGGCGGATGGCGTAGGCGGGCCGGTGCTCGTCCCGGAAGTAGCCCGAGTTGATGTACACCAGGCCGTGGCTGGAGAACGGGGTGGCGATGGCCGCCCACGACATCCGGCCGTCCATCTCCCAGAGCAGGTTCCCGTCGAGGTCGTAGGAGCGGATGCGGTTCACCGCCGACGTCACGATCTCGGTCCGCCCCTCGTGCTCCCACACGTACGGGCTCGCCCAGCTCGACACCTCGTCGCGCTCCGTGCGCCACAGCTCGGCCCCGGTGCGCTTGTCGAGGGCGGCGATCCACGACTCCTCCTCGTTGTCGTACACGATGATCAGCATGTCCTCGTGCACCACCGGCGACGAGGCCGACCCCCAGTCCGACCGCGTCTGCCGGTCGGGTATCTCGAGCCGCCACACCTCGTTGCCGTCCATGTCGAACGTGTAGAGGCCCAACTCGCCGAACCGCACGTAGACGCGCTCGCCGTCGGTGGCGGGGGTCTCCGAGGCGTACGAGTTCTTCATGTGCCGCGGGAAGTCGGGGCGCCCCGTCCGGACCGACCGGCGCCAGAGCACCTCGCCGGTCTCGAGGCTCAGGCAGTAGACCAGCCAGTCGTGCTCCAGGGGCACCGGGTCGGGCCGCCCGCGGGGGGCGTAGAGGCCGGGCTTGGGCAGCTCGAAGTCGCCGTCCGCGGTCACCGTGGTCAGGAAGACCCGGTCGCCCCACACCACCGGGCTCGACCAGCCGAGGCCGGGGACGTCGGCGACCCACTCGACGTTCTCGGTCTCGCTCCAGCTCTCGGGCAGGTCGGGGTTGTCGGCGACCGCCGCGTTCATCGTCGGCCCGCGGAACTGCGGCCAGTTGTCGTTCCCGGCCGCCGCCGTGGCGGCCGCGAGGGTGAGGCAGAGGGCGAGTGCGCATCCCGTCGTCGTGAGTCTCATCGTCGTGTCCACCTGATGGGCCCGCCCGCGGGCGCGGTCCGGCGCCGCGGGCGGGCGGGTCGGTTCGGGCCGCCGCGGTTCGGCTATTGGCCGGGTAGCATGATGTGGGCGGCCGACATGCCCGCTTCCATGATCCAGGTGCCGGCCTGCGTGTAGCTGCCTGCGTCCGGCAGGCCCAGCGACTCGGCCGTCGCGAACGGTACCGCGATGGTCGTGTGCAGGTTGGCCGACGCGGCGTCCGCACCGTTCAGCGAGTAGTACACCGAGCCGAACTCCGAGACCTCGCGCGAGCCGTCGGCCTCGGCCGTGTCCCGCGTCTCCCGAAGCTCGTCCGCGCTCATGCCCGACATCGCCCAGGCCCGGTTCTGCTTCACGCGGGCGAGGTTCCCCTCGCTGGTGCACTGCACCGCGAACTCGCGGCTCGGCTCGTCCGAGCGGTCCCAGCAGATGATCCCGTTCGAGCCCTCGCGCAGCACCGTCTCGGCGCCGTCGGGGGCGAGCCGGAGCACGGTGGCGTTGGCGCGCAGGGCCGGTGGCGCGGCCATGGTGGCCTTGGCGATCTCTTCCTCGGCGGTCTGGGCGGGCACGGTTGCCGGCGCGGCGAGGAAGGCCGCCCCGGCCAGGGCGATTGCAGTGATATGGGTCTTGCGCATGAGTGTCGCTCCTGATCGAGTGTCGAGTTCCGGCCGGCCCGGCGCCACGCGGGGCGCACGAGACCGGGCATGCTGCCGTTCAGCCCGGCGGGCTTCATTCTAGCCGGAAACGTCTCTCGGAAGTGTCGCCTTGCGACTCCGCTTCGCCGGATCCAGCCTGCCGGACGGGGCCTACCGCGCGCCCCCGGCGGCAGCCCGCACCCACCGGTCGACGTTACGCAGGTCCAGGTCCACCGACTCGATCGAGCCGCCGATCAGGCCTTGGACATCGTCGTTGCCGAAGACGGCCGAGACCTCGTCGCTGGGGAAGATCCGCTCGGCCGTTCGCTCCCGCAGTCTGATGCGACGTCCGTCGACGCGGATGTCGAGCGTGTTGACGTTGTCGTCGTCGCCGAGCTCGGCCGTGGTCGACAGGGTCGCGATGACGTCGAGCTCGTTCCGGAACAGGCGCTGCACGTCGAAGCGCAGCGTGGCGACGGGCGCGCCGTTGCGCCTGAGGCCGTGGAATACCGCGTCGTCAGGGAAGCCGGCGGTGCGCGTTCCGCTCGCTCTCTCGAGCCGTTCCTCGATGTGAGGATGGCTGGCGAACAGCCCGCCGCCGTCGCCGAACGGGTCGTAGGCGTCGCGGGCGAACTTGAGCTTCCGGAATGAGCTCACCAGCGGGCGGTCCCCGATGTCCGCCTCGTTCAGGTAGAAGCTGGCGAACAGGTCCGCCTCGCGTTCGCGGTCCCGTCCGTACCCGGCCAGGAAGAGCTGCGACGTGAATGCGGTCAGGCTGGCGATGATGTCGTCGGCGGCGTTGTCGGTTCCTCCCGCGAGGGCCCCGAGAATCCCCGTCACCCTGGAGACGTTGCGGCTGGTCCGCCACTGGCGATAGCTGTGCCGGCTCTCCACGTGGGCAATCTCGTGCGCGAGGATCGCGGCCAGCTCCTGCTCGGTTTCGAGCGACTCCGTCAGCCCGCGGGTCACGAAGATGTAGCCGGTCGGCACCGCGAAGGCGTTGACGTCGTCGGCGTCGACGACCTGGAAGCGGTACCGGTAGCCCTTGAGGGGCACCGGCCAAGTGTCGAGGACCTGCCCTCCGACGCGCGCGACTCGAGCCTGCAGGTCCGCGTCGACGTCGGGGTAGTAGGTCGCCCGCACATGCTGCAGTCCGAACATGGCCAGCGAGCGCTCGGTGTCGTAGTCCGATACGGTCGGCGTCGACACGAAGCAGACGCCGCACCGGTCGTAGCCGCGGCCGAGCGCGTCGTCGACCGTGTGGAACGGCTCCCGGTCCGCGGCCGCCGGCAGGTGGTTCGCCCCCCGGATGTGCAGCGTCCCGCTCCGCCGGTTTCCGACGTAGCGGTGAAAGTCGGCCTCGGGCGTCGTGATCTCGAAGACCTCGTCGAGCCACCGCTCGAACTCGTCCGCGGCCGGCGCACGGCCGTGGAAGTCGACCCGCCCCCGCCCGAGGCGCGCGCTCCGCAGCTCGAGCTCGATATGGTCGTCCTCGGGGTCCGCGTCGACGATGAGGACCGGCTCGCGCTCGCGTAGCGGAAAGAGCCGGTCGCCGCGATGGAGGACGAAGGCGTCGCCGTTCTCCACGTCGAGGTACAGCTTGCGCCGGCCTTCCGTCGTCGGGCGCATGACGAGCGAGCGCCCCTCGATGGCGTCCTCCAGGTCGTTCCATCGCTGAGCTGCGGCGGACGAACCCAACAGAAGCGTGGCCAGGCCGATTGCGCCGGTGAATCGCATGGTTCGCGGTTGCATCGTGTTGTCTCCAGGTCTCCTGGTGTGCGCGACCCCGCGGCTACCGCTTCCAGGTCGCAGCGATGTTGAAGTGGGTCGCCCGGTTGTAGTCGAGCGAGGTCCGCAGGCCCCACGAATCCGAGAGGAACCAGTCGACCCCGCCCCCGTACTGCTCGCCGTAGCCCGCGCTGACGATGTCGCGCGCGTCGGTGCCGACGCTGACGACGCCGAAGAGGATGTGGGCGAACGGCTGCACCCGGTCTCCGCCCCGCACTCGAGGTCCGAAGCCGGCGTACACCCTGTTGAGGGGAATGGTGAAAAAGAGCGTGCTCAGCTCGGCTCTCGCGGTGCTGAGCGCGCCGGCGACACGAAGGGCCCCCCAAGCGGGAAAGTCGGCGTCGACGTAGACGCCGCCCATCGCGCCGTTCACTCCGTCGAGAGTCGACACGCTCGTGCCGAAGGCAGCGTTCTGCGCCAGGGCGGGCGCTGCAGACAACGTCATCGCCGCACCGACGCACAGCCACGCCGAGGCGGTCTTTCTCTGTCGCGTTCCGTGCAGTGTCTTCATTTGCTTCTTCTCCCTCCTCTTGCTGTTCGCTACGGTGCCGAGCGGTCGGGCCGCTGGGATCGTTCGCAGCCGGACCAGTCCAATGAGTTACCCGCGCGGGGTCTCCGAGGTCGGCCGCGAGCGACAGGTTCAGTGTCGATGGAGTGCGTGTCAGAACCTGTCAGCAGGGCAGTTGATTCCTGGACTCGGGCTCACGGGCTGGCAGGTGAAGCGCAATGGCGCAAGGCGGAGACGGTGGTTGCACGCCTTCCGTCGGTCCCGGGCAGTGATCAGCAGGCACTGACCGGGAGCCATGGCGAGCCGAGCGGAGTTTGAAGCAGCAGCGCCCACCGACCAGACTTCGAGAGCGACCGCCTGACGGGGAGCCATGGCGAGCCGAGCGGAGTTGAATGAGTTCGACCTCGACCGAGGGGTAGGAGCGGACCGGCTTCGGAGCTGCGAGGACCTGCCGTGTCCTGCCAGGGTGCGCCCAGCGACGCTGGCCGACGGACGAGCGCCGCGGTCGACCGCCGGCCCGCGCGAGCACGAACTCCCAGGCCGAGCCGGACCGACAGCCGACCGAACGCGCCGTGCCGGACCACAACGGCGGCGCCCGTCACGAGGGCCGGACATCAGCGTCCGTCGCTGAGGTAGCCGAAGGGCTCTACCCGCCGGACCTCGGCGGTCGCACCAGCGAACCGGCCGCCAAGCGCGATGTCCCCGATGGACAAGCGCATCGGACCGCCGACGACGATCCTCAGAATTGGGCGGCGATGCCGACCGACGCCCGAGGCAGGTTGTGCCAGTGCCCCAGCCAGCGAACCATCGTCAGGTCGCTGGTGAATCGGACCTTGAGTCCAGGCCGGACCGCCACATCCAGGCCCACGCCGGGCTGCAGGATGGACGGAGAGTACTCGGATCGGTTCCAGGGGTTGAACAGCAGGAGGCGCTTCTCAGGCCGTGTCGGACTGAACGAGAACAGACCCATCAGCCCCTGGTAGAAGGGCTCGAACCGCCGCCCCCGCATCGGCCTTCCGCGGATACCGGTGGCCACCTGAAACCAGCTATCTGCATGGCTTCTCCCCCACTGGGCATCTGGGCTGAGGATCGGCTTGAGATCCCTGCGCTGATGCCACGCCACCTCCACCACCAAGTCGAACAACTCGTTGATCCGATAGCCGCCCGTCACGAGCCACTCGCGCGTGAGCGGCTCCGGCGGCCTGTAGGAGAGATGTCCTCCACCGAAGACATCGAACCGCGGCTGTGCGCCGGCGGCCGGCGGGAGGGTCAGAATCGCGAGAGCAACGAATACGCTCCGACAGAATTTCATCTGCCACCTTCCTCCCTCGCGTCAGTCCCCGAACCCGATGACGATCTGGGTGGACATCCGCGGCGCCCACTCCATTCCCCAATCGCGGTTCACGAGGCCGAGCACGTCCAGCCGAGCCCGGAACCCGATCCCGCGCCAGATGCGCGCATCCAGCCCGATGCTCGGCTGGAGGAGGAGCCAGTTGCGTCGAGTCTCGTCGTACTCGGGGTACGGGACGTTCAGGCACGAGTACACTTTAGTAGCGCCGCGAAAGTAGTTGCCGCACCGTGCGTTCTCCGCGCCGATGTCGATGGGGGCGTTCAGCCTGCGGGTCAGTTCAGCGAGCGGTCCGGCGGCGTGAAGCGCCGCCCTGGACGAGCGCATGGTCGGACAATCGGTGTCTTCATGTCGGGAACGACGGCTGCCTGGCGGGTACGTCACCCCGCGGTCAGATCAGCGAGCGCTGGCGGGGTGAGGCGCCGCCCTCCGGGTCCACGTGCGGGAGGTCGCGCTGCCCGCCGGCTGGCGCGGGCGCGTCGCCGCGGCGGTGGGCCTCGTGGGCGCGGGCCGCCATGTCGGAGACGAGGTCGACCAAGGCGGGGGGCTCGACGGCGCGGGCGGCGCCCGCGAACCCGACGATCCAGCGGGCGACCTCCTCGAGGTGCGACAGGCTGACGCGGTACTCCAGGTCGCCGTTGCCGAGCCGGGCGACCCGCTGGTCCGGGTGGTGGGTGCTCTCCTCGAGCAGGGCGGCGAGAGCGGCGTCGAAGTGGATGACGACGTCGTAGACGGTCCGGCCGTGGTAGATGCCCCAACTGTGCTTGAGGAACTCGGCGAGGTCGAAGTCCGGCGGGGCGAACCGGCCGTCGAGCCGATCGGCGTCGGCGATGCGGTCGAGACGGAAGGCCCGCAGCTCCTTGCGCTCGTGGCAGTGCCCGACCAGGTACCAGGCGTTCTCGCGGTGGAAGACGCTGTAAGGATCGACGCCGCGCCGCGCGGTGCTGCCGCTCCAGAGAGAGCGGTAGCGCAGCGACACCGGGTTGCGGTCGCGGACCGCGGCGTTCAGCAGGAGGAGGAGGCCTTCCTTGATGTCGCCCGACTTCTCGGGTCCCGTCAGGGCGAGCCCGCTCGGCGTCTCCTCGATCTGGCGCGTGGCCGCGCTCAGCTTGTCGCCGAGCCGGTCGATGGCCGAAGCCACGTCGGGGGCCGTCCGGAGGGCCGGGTTGTCGAGGGCGAGCGTCAGGATGGCCCGTTCGGTGGCGGTCAGGGGCAGGAGGCGCATCGTCGCGCCCTCGACGAGCCGGTAGCGGCCGTCGTCGTCGGTGGTGACCGGAATGCTGTACGTGCTCGACAGGTCCGAGAGGTCGCGGTAGGCCGTTCGGAGGGAGATCTCGAAGTGGTCGGCGACCTCTTCGGGCCGCCAGCCGCGCCCGCCGCCGAGGCGCTGCACGAGCAGGTAGAGACGGAGCGATCGCTTCATGGTGACTCTGTCTCGGGATTGCGGCACGGCGACCGTCCGGGGCTCTCCTCGCTGCCGGGGCCGACCCGGCCGCCGTGCCGTCGTTGGATCCCGACGTGGCCGGGCTCGACGATCAGCCGTCGGCGTCTTCGAGATGTTCGAGCGTCGACAGGATGCCGCCGAGGGCGTAGGCTGCGAATGCCGTGAGCAAGAACAGCATGGCGAGCGCGAGCCCTTCCGCCCGGGCGAGCTCGATCTCCATGACGCTGCCGGCCATGAAGGCGGGGAGGAGCATGACGGCATAGGCGAACGTGCGGAGCCCCGGCCGTCGACGGACGTTCATCACGCCGAACCGGCCGTCGCCCACGATGATGTACGAAGCCAGTGCCAATGCGCCGGCGGCCAGGCCGTTCAGGCCGGCGAGCATCCAGGGTGCTCCGATGAGCTGCCCGACCGCGACGGCGACGAGCGCGCCGGTTGCGACGCCGACGGCGACCGACTTCGTGGTGATTACCTGCATGATTCAAGACCTCCGTGTCTGCTCGTGGGCGGTGCCGGCCAATCCGGGCCGCAGCCGGGGCGACATGTCCGTCGCGCCAAGCGATGCCGTTGCCGGTCGGCCGCGGTGGCGGCGAGTGCATCCATGCGGCCGCCTCGAACTTGCGCTATCATGGCACGGATCCGGTCGCCTGTGTTGCGCGGATAACGTGTTTTCCACCATCGTGCGGACGCGATGGACCGCTCTCGAAACCGGCGCCCGTGCGGTTCTTGGCACGGTTGCCGTTGAACATGACCAGGAATACGATGCGCACTTGGCTTGTATTCGTCGGTGCCGGAACGCTGTCGCTGCTGGCGGGCGGCGCACTCGCGGGGGCGGCGGGCGAGCCGTCAGCCGCCATCGAGCCGGCCGTCGGGCGCCAGGCGCCCGCGGAGGCCTCTGGCTCGGCCGAGGCGTCCCGCACCGTGATCCGGCGCTACTGCGTCGCGTGCCACAACGGCCGCACCCTCACCGCCGGGCTCGCCCTCGACGACGTCGATCTGACGCGGGTCGGGGACCACGCCGAGCTGTGGGAGATGGTGGTCCGGAAGCTGCGCGCGGGGCTGATGCCCCCGGCGGGCCGGCCGCGCCCCGACGAGGCGACCTACGACCGCGTGGCGACGTGGCTCGAGACCGAGCTCGACGCCGCGGCGGCGGCCTCGCCGAACCCCGGCCGCACCCAGACCTTCCACCGGCTCAACCGTGCCGAGTACCGGAACGCGGTCCGCGACGTGCTCGGCATCGCCGTCGACGTCGAGGAGCTCCTGCCCGCCGACAGCGCGAGCTACGGGTTCGACAACATCGCCGGCGTCCTGCGCGTGTCCGAGTCGCTGATGGAGCGCTACCTGACCGCGGCCCGGCGCATCGGCCGCGCCGCGGTGGGCACGACGCCGCCGACCGCGGTGGCCCGCACCTACACCGTCTCGCCGGCCCTGCCGCAGGACGACCACGTCGAGGGCCTGCCCTACGGGACCCGCGGCGGCACCCTGATCACCCATCGGTTCCCGCTCGACGCCGAGTACGTGCTGCGGGTCGACGTGTCGCGGGTGGCGGGCGGGGCGCAGCTCGAGGTGACGATCGACGGCGAGCGGGTCGAGCTGTTCCGCATGCAGCAGGGGCTGCCGTCGCTCGACATCGACGGGAACGAGCTGGGCGACAACCTCGAGGTGCGGCTGCCCGTCGCGGCCGGCCCCCGCGAGATCGGGGTCGCGTTCCTGAAGACCCCGGCCCTGCTGTCGGAGACCCCGCGCCGGCTCTTCCTCAACCCGACGGTGAGCCGCCGCGAGCTGCCGTACCTGCGCAGCCTCACCGTCACCGGGCCGTTCGACGTGACGGGCCCCGGCGACACCCCGGCCCGCCAGCGCCTCTTCGTGTGCCGGCCCGCGGACGCCGGCGAGGAGGCGGCCTGCGCGGACACCATTCTCGCGACCCTGGCCCGGCGGGCGTGGCGCCGGCCGGTCGACGACGCCGACCTCCAGATACTGCGCATCGCCTTCGCGGCGGGGCGCGAGGGCGGCGGCTTCGAGGCCGGCATCGAGCGCGCGCTCCAGCAACTGCTGGTGAGCCCCGAGTTCCTGTTCCGGGTCGAGGCCGATCCGGCGGACGCCCCGGCCGCGCCCGGCGGCAACTATCGCATCGGCGACCTCGAGCTGGCGTCGCGGCTCTCGTTCTTCCTCTGGAGCAGCGTGCCCGACGACGAGCTGCTCGACGCGGCGGCGGCCGGCGCCCTGTCCGACCCGGCGGAGCTCGGGCGGCAGGTGCGCCGGATGCTCGCCGACGACCGGGCCCGGGCCCTGACCGACAACTTCGTCGGCCAGTGGCTGCAGCTCCGGAACCTGGAGGCCGCCCGGCCGTCGCAGGTGCTGTTCGCCGACTTCGACGACGGGCTGCGGCGGGCGTTCCGCCGCGAGACCGAGCTGTTCTTCGAGAGCATCGTGCGCGAGGACCGCAGCGTCCTCGACCTGCTCGACGCCGACTACACGTTCGTCAACGACCGGCTCGCGCGGCACTACGGCATTCCCCACGTGCAGGGGAGCCACTTCCGGCGGGTGCCGGTGAGCGGGCACCGGGGCGGGCTGCTCGGGCAGGGCAGCATCCTGACCATCACCTCGCACCCCGTGCGGACGTCGCCGGTGTTCCGCGGCAGGTGGATACTGACCAACATCCTCGGCACGCCGCCGCCCGACCCGCCGCCCAACGTGCCCGCGCTGCCGGACCGGGCGGGGGCCTACGCCGACCGCACGCCGTCGATGCGGGAGCGGATGGCCGCGCACCGCGACAACCCCGCCTGCGCGAGCTGCCATGCGATGATCGACCCCCTCGGCTTCGGGCTCGAGCGCTTCGACCCCGTCGGCCGGCTGCGCGACGTCGACGAGCAGCACCAGCCGATCGACGCCTCGGGGGTGCTGCCGGACGGGACGGCCTTCGACGACGTCCCCGGGCTCAGGACGGCGCTGCTCGCGCGCCCGGACAGGTTCGTGGGCACGCTGACCGAGAAGCTGCTGACCTATGCGCTGGGCCGCGGGCTGGAGCCTTACGACATGCCGGCGGTGAGGCGGATCGTGCGCGCCGCCGCGGACGAGGAGTACCGCCTGTCGGCGGTCGTCCTTGGCATCGTCGAAAGCCTGCCGTTCCGTGAACGGCGCACGGCCGCGGCGGAGGTGCCGCTGGCCGCCGCGCGCTGACGGCGGACTGAGTCGTTCGCCGGCGAGTCGGCGTGGCTGGCGAGTAGGCGTGCGCTCGCTCGCGAACCGGAGTCGTTCGTTGGCGAGCTGCCATTTGTTTGCCCGCGAACCGGGAGTCGTTCGTTGGCGAGTTAGGGTTCGTTCGCCCGCGAGCCGGATTTCGTTCGTTGGCGAACGGAGCGCGATTCGCCGGCGAACTTGCGTTCGTTCGTTGGCGACGGCGGTTCGTTCGCCGACCGCAGTTCGTTCGTCCGTGAACCGAATCCGTTCGTTCGTGAACCGAATTCGTTTCGAGTCGACCCGTTGGCGAGTTGACCTGCTGACCTCAAGGAGATCGGGATGATCATCACCAAGATGGCGCTGCCGCGGCGGAGCTTCCTGCGCGGGATGGGGGCGACGCTGGCCCTGCCGTTCCTCGACGCGATGGTGCCGGCGCTGTCGGCCGCCGCGCCGGGGGGGAACCGGGTCACCCGCCTGGGCTTCGTCTACGCGCCCAACGGCACGTACCTGCCCAATTTCCACCCCGCCACCACCGGCAAGGGCTACGAGATGACCCCGGTGCTGCAGGCGCTCGAGCCGTTCCGCAACGACATGGTGGTGCTGAGCGGCCTGAGCAACAAGGGGGCCGAGACGCAGAGCGAGGGGGGCGGCGTGCACACCCGCGTGCACACCGCGTGGCTGAGCGGCACGCGCCCGAAGAAGACGGAGGGGGCGGACATCGAGGCCGGCACCTCGATCGACCAGATGGCGGCGGCGAAGATCGGGGCCGACACCCCGCTGCGCTCGCTGCAGCTCTCGCTCGACCACGAGAACATCGTCGGAAGCTGCGAGAACGGGTATAGCTGCGTCTATCAGCACACCTACTCGTGGAGCGACCCCACCACCCCGATGCCGATGGAGAGCAATCCGCGCGCGGTCTTCGAGCGGCTCTTCGGCGAAGGGGGCTCGCCCAAGGAGCAGGCGGCGCGGCTCGAGCGCGACCGCAGCGTCCTCGACCTCGCGATGGCCGACATGGCCCGCCTGCAGAAGCGCCTCGGGGTGCGCGACCGCGTCATGGTCGACGAATACCTCGACTCGGTGCGCGACGTCGAGCAGCGCATCCAGCGGGCCGAGCGCCAGAGCAAGGTGTCGCCGATGCCCATCGCCGAGCCGCCGGTCGGCGTGCCGGACTCGTTCGACGACCACGCGAAGCTGATGTTCGATCTCGAGCTGCTCGCGTTCCAGTCGGACGTGACGCGGGTCGTCGCCTTCCAGATCTCGCGCGAGCTGAACGGGCGGCCCTATCCCTGGATCGGGGTGCCGGAGGGCCACCACGCCGTCTCGCACCACCAGATGGACCCCGTCAAGATCGCCCAGGGGGCCAAGATCAACGCGTACCACGTGTCGCTCTTCGCGCGGTTCCTCGATCGGATGAAGAACACCCCGGACGGCGACGGGTCCCTGCTCGACCACACCCTGCTGCTCTACGGCACGGGCATGGGAGACAGCGATCACCACACCCCGGTCGACCTGCCGGCGGTGGTGGTGGGCGGCGGCGGGGCCATCGCGGGCGGGCGCCACGTCCGGTACCCGATGCACACGCCGTTCACGAACCTCGGCCTGACCCTGCTCCACAAGGTCGGCGTGGAGCGCGAGCGGGTGGCCGACTCCACCGGGCTGTTGACGGACCTGTAGGCCGGAGCATCGTGGCTACGGGAGCCTCGCGTCAGCGAACCGCCGAACGCGAGAGCGAAGGGCTGCGTGGCGGCCTTCGGATGCCGCCGAACAAACCGCTAGGGGTCGCGCCTTCGACGGGCCGACTCCTGGCCCGCAGCTTGTCGGCTGCGGATTTGATTGCCGCCGAATCAGCCCGTCGGGACGGCGCTGCTCGATGGCGCAGACGCCCGGATGCCGGAGAATCGACCATGGAGATGAATCGACGACGGTGGAGCATGGGGCTCACGGCCGCGGTCGCCGGGATGAGCCTGTCCATCGCGGCGGCTGCGCCAGCGGCGGCCTCGGAAGCCGAGGCGTCGCTGATCGCGGCGGCGCGCGCCGGCGACGGCGCGGCGGTGGCGGCGCTGCTCGACGGCGCGGTCGACGTCGACGCGTCCGCGACCGGGGGCATGACCGCGCTGCACTGGGCCGTCCAGGCCGATGCGGCCGACGTCGTGAGCCTGCTCCTCGACGCCGGCGCCGACGCGACGGCGCCCAACCGCTACGGGGTCGCACCTCTCACCCTGGCCGCCATGAACGGCAACGCGGCCGTCGTCGGCCGGCTGCTCGCCGCCGGGGCCGACCCGGACCGGCGGCTCGCGGAGGGCGAGACGGTGCTGATGACCGCCGCCCGCACGGGACGGCCCGACGTCGTCGAGGCGCTGCTCGCGGCCGGGGCCGACCCCAACGCGTCCGAGCCGGCGCGGGGCCAGACCGCCCTCATGTGGGCGGCGGCCGAGAACAACGTCGGCGCCATGCGGGTCCTCGTCGCGAACGGCGCCGACGTCGCCGCGCGCACCGGCGATCCCGCGGCCGGCGAGCCCCGCGGCGTTTTCTCCACCGAGGTAGGGCTGACCCGCGACAGTCGGTCCGGCCCCTCGTTCACCGCCCTGCTCTTCGCGGTGCAGCTCGGCCAGCTCGACGCGGTGCGGACCCTCCTCGAGCTCGGGGCCGACGTCAACGACACGTTCCCCGACGGGACGAGCGCCCTCGTCGTGGCCGCCATGAACGGCCAGCACGAGGTGGGCATCCACCTCATCGACCAGGGGGCCGACGTGAACGCGGCCGCACAGGGCTGGAACGCCCTGCACCAGACCATCCGCCTGCGCCGCACCAACATCGGCCACATGCCGCCGCCCGAGGGCCGGGGCAACCTGAGCAGCATGGACCTCATCCACGCGTTGCTCGCGGCCGGCGTCGACGTCAACGCGCCGATGACCGCCGACTTCCGCGACGGCTACCGCAACCGCCTGAACCGGGTCGGGGCGACCCCGTTCCTCCTCGCCTCGAAGAACGTCGACACCGAGGTCATGCAGGTGCTCCTCGACGCCGGGGCCGACCCCCTGGTTCCCAACGCCGACCTCACGACCCCGCTCATGGTCGCGGCCGGCGTCGACATGTGGAACCCCGGCGAGGACGGCGGGGCCACGGTCGAGCACGAGCCCGAGGCCCTCGAGGCGGTGAAGATGCTCGTGGAGCTCGGCAACGACGTCCACGCCGTCAACGATCGCGGCGAGACCGCGCTGCACGGGGCCGCGTACCGCGGCGCCCCGAGCATCGTCGACTACCTCGTCGGGCAGGGGGCCGAGCTCGACGCCCGTAGCGCCCAGGGCTGGACGCCGTGGACCATCGCCAACGGCGTCTTCTACTCCCTGTTCTACAAGGAGCAGCCGGCCACCGCGGCCCGCCTCGCCGAGCTGATGGCCGAGCGCGGCATCTCCACCGCGGGCATGGCCGACGAGCTGCGCACCTGCTTCGACTGCGGCCGCAACCGCGGCAACGCCCGCGACGCCGAGGGCCGCCGCGTCGCCCAGCCGACCCCCGACCGGGTGCCGTCGGCGGTCGAGCCGGCCGCCCAGGATGCGGCGCAGCCGGTTCCCGAGTAGGCAGGCCCCACTTGCATTCAGGCGCCCCCGTTTCTTGACGGGACGGGGGCGCCTCCTCCTGCGACAAAGTCTCGCGCCGGCGATTCCGGCCGGCCCAGCTCTGTTCCAGATTCGGGAAGCGCGCGGAACCGTGGAGCGCCGGCTGTCCCGTTCTGAATCCGTCGGCCCCTGAGGTCCGTTGGATCCTGAGCCTCTGCGCTTGGACCGGCCCCACGCCTCGCCGGTCGGTTGCGCGCCCCGCCGGAGACTGCAAGGTTCAGTCGGTAGCGATCATAAGGCGAAGAAACGTGATATGCTTGGGCACAGGTGGAGGAGGAGGGCAAATGCGGTTCGGTGGTCCGTGGACGGAAGAGAAGCTGGATATCCTGGAAGCTTATCTAGATGCCTACACCACTGCCTTGAAGAACCAACCGTTCAAGCTGATCTACATTGATGCGTTCGCCGGTGCCGGCCAGATCGAGCGTCGCGACGACAAGGGTGACACCATCGGGTTCCTGCGCGGTTCTACGGAGCGGGCAATCCGCATCCAGGACAAGCCGTTCGACGAACTCATCTTCATCGAGAAGGACGCGAAACGATGTGCCGAGCTTGCGAAACTCCGTCACCGCTACCGCGACCGCAACATCACGGTTGAGCGGGGGGACGCGAATCGCGTCTTGCGCGATCTTCGTAGAGACTGGCGAGCCTGTCGTGGTGTTCTGTTCCTCGACCCATTCTCTATCGAGGTAGAGTGGTCCACGATCAAGCGGGTAGCGAGCCTCAACGCACTCGACACCTGGATCTTGTTTCCGGTGTCTACGGTCATGCGGATGCTGCCTGCCTTCCGGCAGCCGGACGAGATCTCCGCGGAGTGGGCGAATCGCCTGACGAGTTTCTTCGGCGATGAGAGCTGGCGTGATCTGTACCAGGACGATCCGCAGCAGACCCTGTTCGGAGAACATCGTTCGATGCGCGAGAGGGGCGTGGACGGTCTCTTGGACATCTACAAGAAGAATCTGGATGAGGTGTTCGGTGGCCGATTCCTCAGGAAGTCCAGGCGCTTGGCGACCGCTACGCGGTCACCCTTGTTCGAGTTCATGTTCTGTGTAGGGAATCCCAGAGGGATAGGTCCGGCTACGAGCATCGCGAAGCACATTTTGGAGCGCATGTAGCAATGGCGACGCGGTCAGGCATCGAGTGGACCGAAACGACCTGGAATCCGGTCACCGGATGCTCGAAGATCAGTCCGGGATGCGCGCACTGCTATGCGGAGAGAATGGCGAAGCGGCTTCAAGCCATGGGCGTGAGGAAGTACAGGCACGGGTTCGACGTCGCGGTTCACGCGACCTCGCTCGAAGAGCCACTCCGCTGGGCGCGGCCGAGGCTGGTTTTCGTGAACTCGATGTCGGATCTGTTCCATCCCTCCGTGCCGACTGCTTTCGTCGAGTCGGTATTCGCCATCATGAATCGGGCTTCGCGACATACGTTTCAGGTCTTGACCAAGCGGCCGGGGCGCGTGAGAGCGCTCGACGGCCGGCTGCGTTGGACACCGAACATCTGGCTTGGCGTGAGCATCGAATCAGAACGATGGCTCGATCGCGTCGAGCTACTGGCCCGAACGGGCGCCGGGACGAAGTTCCTGTCGCTCGAACCTCTCCTGGGTCCGTTGCCAGGCTTGGACCTGTCGGGTGTCGACTGGGTGATTGCCGGCGGCGAATCGGGCCCGGGCGCTCGGCCGATGCATCCACGGTGGGTCCGGGCGATCCGCGATACGTGTGTGCGTAGCAGCGTACCTTTCTTCTTCAAGCAGTGGGGTGGCGTGTTCAAGAAGCGGACAGGCCGAGTGCTGGACGGGCGAACGTGGGACGAGATGCCTGTCATCACCGCCGGTGTGCCGCAGGAGCTGTCGGCCGTCGTCCCGGACGCGTCACCACGCAGATAGTGACGGCCGTCGACTGCCTGTTCCCTGGAGGCGGCAGGCTCGCATAGTGCCGCATCCAATCCGGCTCGCTTGGCGGTAGCCCAACCCTCCCGTGCTCGCGCTGTCGTCAGAACGTGGCGGTGACCGCGAAGCGGACGATGCGGCCTTCGAGGGCGCGGTTGGCGCGCTCCCAGGCGCTCAGGGCCTGGTAGCCCGCCCCCGTGCTGCCCCTGGCGTCCCGCGACGCGCCGTGATCGAGGTCGACGCCGTTGTTGAGGGCGTTGAAGAGCTCCAGGCGCACGTCGTAGCGCCGGCTCCCGAGGTCGAACATCTTCTGGACGCTCACGTCGAGCTGCGTCCAGAAGGGCAGGAACTTCACGCTGTTCACCGGGATCATCGGGTACCATGCGGCGTCGGTGCTGCGCTCGACGGTGGCGACGCCGTCCGGCACGATGTTCTGCCCGAGCACGCATGGCGCCAGGCAGTGGCCGGGTTGTCCGTACAGCTCCCGGGAGTAGGTGGCGTACCTGGGGCTCTCGGACGTGCGGCTGACGTAGATGCCTTCCTGCAGGCCGCCCCAGTCGCCGAGGCCGCCCGGATACGCGTGCAGCGACGCCCCGAGCTGCAGGTTGCCGACGACGGGCAGCGAGAACGGCTGCGTGCCCGACAGCTTGAACTCGTTCCGGAACGGACGCGGGTAGGTGCCGGCGTCGCAGAACCGCAGTTGGCTCGGCTCGTCGCCGCGGTCGACGATGTCCTGGCACCTGTCGACCTCGCCGCCGTACCGGCTGCCCGCGCCGCCGTTGGTGTCGTAGCCGTGGATCGACGTCCGGCCCGTGTCCTCCATCGACCAGCCGCCGAACAGGACGCCGCCGCCCGGCAGCCGGCCCTGCACGCTCAGCTCGAAGCCCCGGTAGACGTTGCTGTAGCCGGGGCCGCGGGTGCGGTCGGTGAAGCCCAGGGTGTCGGTGCGCACGCCCGGGTCGATGCTGAACGCGGTGAAGTGCCCCACGAGCGGGTACGGCCGCGCGACCTGGAAGTGGCGGACGCCCGCGAGCTCCGGAAGCGGGTTGCCCGCCGGGTCGGCGCCGAAGTGGGCGAAGGTCCAGTTGGGGTTGTCGTCCCACCACGTGTCGTGGAACGTGCGCCGGCGGTACTCGCCGTTCAGGGACAGCCCGGGGACGATCTCCCGCTGGACGCCGACGGTCCAGATGCGATTGTGCTCGCGCGCGGTGATGGCGGGTAACCGGGTGGGGGCCGAGACGGACCCGAAGGCCTGCGACCCCCGCGGCCCGATCTCCCAGTTCTGGGCGATGCCGTCGTGATTGCTCCCGTAGGGGTCGAGGCCCGAGCAGGCGCTCCCGCCCGACGTCATGTGGCAGTCCCACCAGTCGCGGCCGTCCTGGCTCAAGAACCCGTACGCGTAGCGGCGGGCGAGGTTTCCGCCGACGTCGCGCACGTACTTGTTCCAGCCGAGCTTCAGGACCGTACGGGCGTCGCCGAACAGATCGTAGGCCGCGTTCAGGCGCGGCGAGAGGTCGGGGCCGAAGCGGGGCAGCCCGCTCGACGGACGCGCCGGCTGGCGCTGCGCGGGCACGAAACGGCCCAGGCCTCGGGGGGCGTCGGGCACCGACATGGCGGCGAAGTCGAGCCGCATGCCGTAGTCGAGAGTCAGCCGGTCGAGGGTCCACGAGTCCTGCGCGTAGAAGCCGCCGTTGTAGTCCAACTGGTAGGCCAGGTTCGACGGGTGGTTGTAGACGACGACCCGGTCGGGCGTGCCCATCAGGCCGCAGGGCCGCCCGGCGCCGCGGTTCGCCTGCGCCCGGGGGTGGCTGCAGTCGAACCACGGGAGGCCCTGGTGCTGGTCCTGGATCAGGCGTCCGCGGGGGTTCGGGGCGTCCTCGTAGCGCAGCTCGAGGTGGCCGTTGCTGGTGTTGGTGTGGCGGTTGCGGCCGCGGGAGAAGTCCATTCCGAAGCTGAAGCTGTGCGAGCCCGTGACGTAGGACAGCTCGCCCCGATACGCCCAGCGGCGCGTGTAGTTGTTGTTCTCGCCGTCGGCCTTGGCGCCGTACAGCAGGCCGAGCAGGCCGTCGTAGGTGGCGACCTGGCTGTACCAGGGGTCGCCGCCCAGGGCCGGCGCCAACTGCGCCGCGTGCCGGGCCGAGCCGACCGGCGGGAAGCACGGGGTCTCGAAGCACGCCGCGAGGTCGGCGGCGTCCGGCCGCGCCTGGAAGATGCTCGGGCCGTTCCGCCGGTGCTGGTAGTAGTTGGCGTCCCAGTCCTGGTACGACAGCGAGAAGCCGAACTCGGCCAGCATCCGGTCGCTCGGCGCGGCGGTCCACTTCCCGGTCCCGGTGTCGTAGTGCGGCGAGGTCCACGTCGACGCCGCCGTTCCCAGGTCGACGTCCGGGCCGTGCTGGCCGAACCGGCGCTTCCGCGCCTTGTCGAACATCACCGAGAGCTTGTGCCGCGGGGTGACCTGCCACGTCAGCCGTCCGTTCGCGCTGGCCAGGCTGTTCTCTCCTGCTCCTCCTTCGAGTGCGCCTCGATAGCCGATCCCGAAGTCGGCGGCGTTCCGGCGCGCCGACATGAAGAACCGCAGCCGGTCGCGGAGGACCGGACCGCCGAACGACCCGTTGACGTCGTAGAGCTTGACCCGGGCCGGCCGACTGACGCCCAGCGCCTCGAGACGCGGGTTCACGTTGTCGGCCTCGCGCGGCGCTCCGCCGATGAAGAGTCTCCCCCCGAAACGGTCGCCGCCCTCGTTGGGAATCATGTTGATGCGCAGGCCGCCGGTCTGCGTCTCGGCCCCGTGTCCCGACGTCGTGTACGACGTCTCGGCCGCGAGCATCGGGTTGAGGTAGGCCTGGTAGCGGCCGTCGCTGACCATCGTGTTGACGGTCATCCCGTCGATCTCGACGGTGGTGTGGGCGGCGTCGAGCCCGCGGCCCATCATCTCGGACTGCTGCACGCCGGCGGCGCCGCCCACGTCCGGCTTGTGGACCCTGACGCCCGGGACCAGCAGGGCGTACGACCACGGACTGCGTCCGGTCGGCATGGCTTCCTGCATCTCGCGCGTCATCACCAGGGCGCGCTGTGCCCGTCGCGGGTCGACCGCCGGCGGGGCGACCGACAGCGTCTCGTCGATCGACAGCGTCGCCCCCGCCCCGAGGACGAGCCCGTCGCGCCTCACGGGGTCGAACCCCGGCAGCCTGAAGGAGAGGGCGTACTCGCCCGGCCGCAGGTCGGTGAGCGCGTACCGCCCGGCGCCGTCGGTGACGACGGCGCGCCGCGCCTCGACGACTTCGCCGCTCGTCGCCTCGACGGTCACGCCGGGCAGCACCCGGCCGGCGTCGTCGGTCACCGTACCCGTGATCGCGCTCTGCGCGGCCGCGGAAGCGGACGCCAGCAGCACGCATGCGAACGTCAACCACTTGCGCATCTTCCGACCTCCCGGGTCGCCCCGAAGCGACGGCGACGACCGGCCGATGTGTCCTCGGTCAAGGACAGTGATCGACATGAAGTTGCCAACTGCGTCCAGATGCAACCCGTCCTGTGATTGCCCGGGCTTGGCACGTGGCAAGGTATTTCCTCGAGGAAACGGGAGAAACGAGTTGATTCGAGGTGAGGTGCATCCGAATCCTCAGGGTAGTTTTAGCAAGTTTCGTGCCGTTGGTGATCGGCACGCCATGACACTTGCGGCGCCGCCGTCGCCGCCGCGTTCCCGCCGGGTGCGGGCGGCCGCGGCCCGGGTCCTTCATCGGTTCAAGGATCCGTATGGACCGAGGGCGACCTCCAATTCCCCGTATCCCCGGACCGCCCGAGGATGCGGGCCACGCCGGCGGACGGTCTGCACCAGACTCCGGATAGGAGACCGGCCCGCCGGGACCGGTAGCGGCTCGGCGGGCCGACGCGGTGAGCCGATGCTCTCGGCCGGGCCGGGCGGCCGGGGCCGGCAGCGGCTCGGCGGGCCGACGCGGGGAGCCGATGCTCCCGGCCGCTACCGGCCGGGCGGCCGGCTCAGGGCGATGTCGCGCAGGGGGTCGAGCCGGGGCGGCAGCTCGGTCTCGCCGGGCGGCATGCCGTTCTGCTGCAGCAGGTAGGCGACGACGTCGATCACCACCTGGGCGCGCAGGGAGTCGGGGTTCTGCTGCGGCATCGTGGTGCCGATGGTGACGAAGAGGTCGACGAGAGGCCGGCCCCGCCACTGGTTGAGGAAGAACGGTCCGCGCAGCGCGGGTGCGCCGGCCTCGCTGCCGCCGCCGCTCAGGTCGTCGCGGTGACAGTAGCCGCAGAGGGCCCGGTAGCGCTCGCGGCCGCGCTCGGCCTGGGCCTCGGTGTAGACGCCGTCCCACACCGTGCGGGTCTGGCCCGCGGCGGGCTCGGCGGCGAGCGCGCCGGCGGCCATCACGGCGGCGGTCATCACGGCGCAGACAGCGGCCCGGGCGAGATCAGGGAACCTGGGGCAGGAAGCTCCGCGGTACTCGACCGACGCGTCCGGGCTGCTCGTACCGCTCCTCGGTTGCGTGGATTCCATGTCCGGTCGCCGGAGCCTCCAGTCGGGAGCGCCGTCCCTCTCGGCGCGACGCCCGCGGCGGCACGGCCTCGTGGTGACTACGGTGCGTGGGCGGTCCCACTGGAACATGGGCCGGCGTGCGTACGCCGGTCCTTCGCGCTCTCGCTGCCGGCGCCGCTCCGCGCCGTCCGCCCTCCCGGTCGCATGATACCGTTGGAGCAGGGCGGCCATGACTCGAATCTGCGTCTTCACGGGGTCTAAGGTCGGCGCGGGCGACGAGTTCGCGGCGGCCGCGCGCGAGCTGGGCGCCCTGCTCGCCGGGCGCGGGCACACCGTCGTCTTCGGAGGAGCGCAGGTCGGCATGATGGGCGTCCTGGCCGATGCGGTCCTGGCCTGCGGCGGGCGGATCATCGGGGTGATTCCCGGCCACCTGACGTCGCGGGAGATTGCCCATCCCGGGTTGACCGAGCTGCGGGTGGTCGACTCGATGCACGAGCGGAAGATGATGATGTCGGAGCTGTCCGACGGCGTCATCGCCCTGCCCGGCGCCTTCGGGACCCTCGACGAGCTGTTCGAGATGCTGACGTGGGGGCAGCTCGGGCTGCACCGCAAGCCGTGCGGCCTCCTGAACGTGGCCGGCTACTTCGACGCGCTGCTCGCCTTTCTCGATCATGCGGTCGAACGGCGGTTCCTCGCCCCCGAGCATCGCGCCATGCTCCTGGCGGAGAGCGACGGCGCCATCCTGCTCGACCGCATGCAGGCCTACACGCCCCCGGTCGTCGAGAAGTGGTCCGATCCCGTTTCCCCGTGACCCGCGATGTTCGAGGAGCGGGGTGCCGATGGTCCTCCAGCCGTGGCGCGCTGATTTCCGGCCGTTTGGCCCGGCAGACGCGGCCGCGGAGCTGGAGAGCGGCGTCTTGTCGGCTGAGGCGAGCAATCGGACGGTCCCGGCCGGGCCCGTTCGGGGGGTCTCGACCGGCGCGGGGAAGCTTGGGAAAGGACCGCCGACGCCCGGGTTCCGGGTCGGCGTCCCCGGGGCGGTGCGGGGCTTGGTTCTCGGTGGCCGATCACTTACTCTGTTGGCCTGACACCATTGGCGCTGGCGGCTGCGTTGCGGTTCGCGCCCGTCCTGTTTCCGGCATGGCCGCGGGCCTGCGAGAGGTGGGGAGAGTGATGAGCAAGAACACACCGGGCATCGCCCTGGGCGCCGTGCTGGCGGCCGGCGTCGTGACCTTCGGCGCCGACGCGGCCGCGCAGACGGTGCGCGTCGAGCGGCTGGCCGACGCGCCGATCATCGGACCCGGCCTGCACCCGAGCATCGGCGAGAACATCCAGGGGCCGTCGCTGATCCGGGTGCCCGACTGGGTGGCCGACCCCCTGGGCGCCTACTACCTCTACTTCGCGGACCACAAGGGACGCTACATCCGGCTCGCCTACGCCGACGACCTGCGGGGGCCGTGGCGGGTCCACCCGCCGGGCAGCCTGCAGATCGCCGACTCGCACTTCCTGACCGAGCCCCCCGAGATCTCGCCCGAGGAGCTGGAGCGCGTCCAGGCCGCGCGGCGGGCGCGCGGGGCGGCGCCGATGTCGCACGATGCCCTGTTCGAGGCGTCGGCGCCCCACATCGCGTCGCCGGACGTGCACGTCGACGACGCCAACCGCCGCATCGTCATGTACTTCCACGGCCTCGACGGGATCGCCACGCAGGTGTCGCGGGTGGCGACCTCGACCGACGGCATCGCGTTCACGACGCGGCCCGAGCGCCTGGGGCGCACCTACATGCGGGTGTTCCAGCGCGGCGGCTGGACCTACTCGATGGCGATGCCGGGGCAGTTCTACCGGTCGCGCGACCCGCTCGGCGGGTTCGAGGAGGGGCCGCTGCTGTTCAACTCGCGGATGCGGCACTCGGCCCTGCTCGAGCGGGGCGACACCCTGCACGTGTTCTGGACCCAGGTCGGCGACGCGCCCGAGCACATCAAGCTGAGCACCATCGACCTCTCGGGCGACTGGATGACGTGGTCGGATACGCCCGGCGTCGAGGTGCTGCGGCCCGAGCACGACTGGGAGGGGGCCGACGCGCCGCTCGAGCCGTCGGTGCGGAGCACCGCCTACGGCCACGTGAACCAGCTCCGCGACCCCGCCATCTACGAGGAGGAAGGCCGCGTCTTCCTGCTCTACGCGGTGGCGGGGGAGAGCGGCATCGCGCTGGCCGAGGTGCATTTCGACTGATTCGAGGCCTGGACGGGCACGTGAACGGGGCGGCCGGTGCGCCGGCCGTCCGAGGACGAGGAGGGCAGGCATGATCGACACGAGGAAGGCATCGACACGCGCCGGCATGATGCTGGCGGCGGCCGCGTTCGTGGTGGGGACCACCTCGATCGCCGCCGCGCAGGACGGCGAGAGCGACTGGGTCGACCGCCCGCTGCCGAACCCCACCGGCGAGGTGATCCTGAACTGGGCGCCCCTGCCCGACGACCGGGAGTGGGGGTCGACCGCGGGCATCGACATCGGTCCCGACGGCCACGTCTGGGCCTACGACCGGTGCGGGGGGCTGGCCCTCGCCGGCGGCTGCGAGGAGAACCCCGACCGCGATCCCGTCTTCAAGTTCCACAAGGACACCGGCGAGATCATGACCAGCTTCGGGGCCGGCCTCTTCGTGCTGCCCCACGGCATCCACGTCGACGCCGACGGCAACGTCTGGGTCACCGACTCGCAGGGCAACGAGGCGGGCACCAAGGGCCACCAGGTCATCAAGTTCACCCCCGAGGGCGAGGAGCTGATGCGCCTCGGCATCGCCGGCCAGCCCGGCAGCGGCCCCGGCCAGCTCAACGAGCCGTGCGACGTGATCACGGCGCCGAACGGCGACATCTTCGTCTCGGACGGCCACAGCGGCCAGAGCCCCGATCCCCCGGCCGGCGCCACCGGCCGCATCCTCAAGTACGCCCCCGACGGCACGTTCATCAAGGAGTGGGGCGAGATCGGGTTCCGGCCCGGGCAGTTCCGCACCCCCCACGCGATGGAGATGGACTCGCAGGGCCGGCTCTTCGTCGCCGACCGGGGCAACCACCGCATCCAGATCTTCAGCCAGGACGGCGAGCTGCTCGACATCTACATGCAGTACAGCCGCATCAGCGGCCTGTTCATCACCGACGACGACACCCTCTACGCCATCGACTCGGAGTCGGGCGTGGGCAACCACCCCGGCTGGAAGACCGGCGTCCGCATCGGCCCCGCGGGCGAGGACCGGCTGACCGGGTTCATCCCGCCGCATGCGCACGGCGTGCGGGTGCTGCAGGGCGTGGCCGGGGAAGGCGTGGCGGTCGACGCCGACGGCAACGTCTATGCCGCGGAGGGTCCGGGGTCGCGGCCGACCGCCGGCGGCGGCATCACCAAGTACGTGGCGAAGCGGATGGACTAGCCCGCCGCGGGAGTATTCGCGCCCAGCGAGACTCTCGACGTGCACCAGAGCGCAGGAGTTTCGCGTCAGCGAAACTCCCAACGCGACCGAAGGTCGCGCGGTCGCGCAGGCTCCCGGCCGGCACCGTCGCCGGCCGGGAGTTCTCGTGTACGGGCTCGGGGTTGTTCGCTGGCCGCTCGGATCATGGCCCGGGCAGTCGCGCCGGGCCGCCGGGCGCGGCGCCTACTGGAACTCGACCCGCGTCACGCTGGGGGGATCGTCGTCCGCGAAGTGGGGGTGCACGACGTAGACGTCGTCGCCGACCACCGCGGCGGTGGTTCCCTGCGGCTCGTAGGGCGCGACCCCCGCGAGGTCGGCCGTCATCCAGTCGTCGGCGCTCGTCAGGGCCACCACCCGGTTGCCGGAGTTGCTGACGATGGCAAGGCGGCCGGCGCTCCACACCATGCCGTCCTGCCCCGGAATGTCCTCGGGCAGCATCACCGCGGTGGCCGCGGCGGGGTCGGCGAGGGGCACCTTCCACAGCGCGCCGCCCCGCGCCACCAGCAGGTAGCCGGCGGGATGCTCCACGATGCCGTTGGGGCCCGCTCCGTCGTCGTCGAAGCGGTGGAACACCGACGCCTGGTAGTCGGTGTCGACCCGGTAGACGAGGTTCATGCGGGTGTCGGTGACATAGGCGGTCCCGTCGTCGGCCACCGCGACGTCGTTGGCGAAGAACGCCGCGTCGTCGCCGGCGTCCTCGACCGTCGCGGCGAGGTCGACCATGGCGATGCGCTCGCCGGTGGTCAGGTTGTACACCCCGAGCATCGCCTGCCCGCGGGTCCCGCCCTGGAACACCGAGCGGTCGGAGTTGGCGACGAGCAGCCGGTCGCGCAGCTCGTCGGCCTCGATGCCGACCGACGACACGAGGTCCGGATCGGACACGAGCGGCGTCAAGCGGCCGTCCTCGTGAAGCTGGAACACCGAGCCCTCCGACAGCGACCCGGTGAGCAGCCGCCCGTTGTCCATGTCGTACTCCACGCCCTCGGGAATGAACCCGCCGCGCTCGGCGACGATCACGTCCGGGAGCATCGGCGGGGCGGCCGGCGCTTCCGCGGCCGGCGCCTCCGCGGCCGGCTCCGGCTCCGACCCGCAGGCGGTGACGAGCAGTCCGGCCAGGGCGATGACGCACGCTTGCACGCACACTTGAACACGCATGTCCGAGGGGTCTCCTTTCAGTGGCTTGTGGGTCGAAGGGCGTCCGCGGAGCCGCATTCCGGTGTCGACGCGCGATCGCCTCGGGTACGATCGGGGCATGAAGCTCTCTGCTCTTCTCTACGGACCTGACGAACGATGAAGGCGGCTGGTTCCGGTGTCGCCAACCCTCTGCGCCGCAACATCGCGATTATCGCCCACGTCGATCACGGGAAGACGACCCTCGTCGACGCGATGCTGCACCAGAGCGGCGTCTTCCGCGCCAACGAGCGGGTCGAGGAGCGCGCGCTCGACAACATCGATCTGGAGCGCGAGCGGGGCATCACCATCCTCGCCAAGAATACCGCCATCCGCTACCGCGATCTCCTGATCAACGTCGTCGACACGCCCGGCCACGCCGACTTCGGGGGCGAGGTCGAGCGGACCCTCACCATGGTCGACGGCGTGCTGCTGCTCGTCGACGCCTCCGAGGGGCCGCTGCCCCAGACCCGCTTCGTGCTGCGGAAGGCCCTCGAGCGCGGGCTGCCGTCCATCCTCGTCATCAACAAGATGGACCGCCACGACGCGCGTCCCGCCGAGGTGCTCGACGAGGTCTACGACCTGTTCATCGACCTCGACGCCGCCGAGGAGCAGATCGACTTCCCGGTCATCTACGCGAACGCCAAGGCGGGCACCGCGAGCCTCGACCCCGGCGCGCCGGGGCGGTCGCTGCGCCCGCTCCTCGACGCCATCGCCGAGCGGATTCCGCCCCCGCGGGGCGATGCCGGAGCGGGGCTGCAGGTGGTGGTGGCGAACCTCGACTCCAGCGACTACCTCGGGCGCATCGCCATCGGCCGCATCGTCAACGGCCGGGTCGCCCTGGGCGACGAGATCGCGGTCTCGAAGCTGGACGGCGCCGTCGACCGCACCCGGGTCACCAAGCTGTACCTGTTCGAGGGCCTGCAGCGGGTCGAGGTGGAGTCGGCCGCCGCCGGCGACATCATCTGCCTGGCCGGCATCGACGACATCACCATCGGCGAGACCATCACCGACCCCGGGGACCCGCGCCCGATTCCGCCCCTCCACGTCGACGAGCCCACGGTGTCGATGGTCATGGGGGTCAACACGTCGCCGATGGCGGGTCGGGACGGGCAGTACGTCACGTCGCGCAACCTCCGCGACCGGCTCGCCCGCGAGCTGGTGGGCAACGTGTCGCTGCGGGTCGAGGACACCGAGTCGCCCGAGCAGGTGCAGGTGGTCGGGCGCGGCGAGCTGCAGCTTTCGATTCTCGTCGAGATGATGCGCCGCGAGGGCTACGAGATGCAGGTGGCGCGTCCCCGGATCGTCACCCGCCGCGACGGCGGCCGCGTCGAGGAGCCGGTGGAGGAGCTGGTGATCGACGTCGCCGAGGACTACCAGGGGGTGGTCATCGCGCAGCTCGGCACGCGGCGGGCGACGATGACGAAGATGGTCAACCACGGCAGCGGCCGCGTGCGGCTGGAGTTCCGCATTCCGACCCGCGGGCTCATCGGGTTCCGGTCGCAGTTCCTGACCGATACGCGGGGCACCGGCATCCTGCACCACCTGTTCGCGGGGTGGGAGCCCTGGCACGGGCCCATCGCGGGCCGCCCCACCGGTGCCCTGGTGGCGGACCGGGCGGGAAGGGCCACCGCCTACGCCATCTCGAACCTGCAGGAGCGCGGCGAGATCTTCATTCCTCCCGGCACCGAGGTCTACGAGGGCATGGTCATCGGGGAGAACGCGCGCCCGGACGACCTCGACGTCAACGTCACCAAGGAGAAGAAGCTCACCAACATGCGCGCGTCGACGGCCGAGGAGGCGCTGCGGCTGGTGCCCCCGCGGCTGCTGAACCTCGAGCAGTCGATCGAGTTCATCGACGACGACGAGTTGGTCGAGGTGACGCCGCGGAGCATCCGGCTCCGCAAGCGCGTCCTGGCCGCCAACCGGCGGCCGAAGAAGGGCGGGTGATCGCCCTCGTCGGGCTCGGTGCGAGGCACGGTTTCACCACGGGTTCCCGGCCCGTTCGGCGGGGCGGCCATCGACGCCGCGGGCGGCGATTTCCGGGGCGGGCTGCGCTATGATTTGCGGGCGTTCGCGTGTCCGAAAGCTGTTCTTCCGACGACGAGTAGACGATTCGACGCCGGGGCCCGTTTCCACGGCGGGGCCCGGCAACCTCTCCGAGTTCCCGGGCGGGCATGGGACTGCGGCAGGCGAGCCGGAACCGTTCTCACCTCCCCAGCGCGCTCCGGAGCCGGTTTTCGAAGCGGGTGTTCAGCGGCGGTTGAGGTAGGCGACGAACGCCGCGAGGCCGCCGAGCAGAATCACGGCCCGCACCACCCTGAGCAGGCTGACGACCCAGGCGATCCCGATGCCCAGGGCGGCCCACTGCACCCACCAGTCGCCGGGCGAGGTCATCAGGTTGACGAAGAACAAGAAGACGAGCAGCAACGGAGCGATGAACAGGAACTTCAGCGACTGATACGCACCGTACACGGCTGCCCTCCCCGGGTCGCGTTCGAGTCTATCAGACGGGACCCGTGGTTCCGAGGTCTGCAGGGCGGCGGGGACAGCAGGCGGGACCGCGGCCGGGTGACGGCGGGTAGTGTGCAAGCTGAGTCCCTTTCGTCTGACTGCCTTCCAGACGCCTATCGGCGATGCTGACTCGCGTCGGCGTGAACATGGCTGCGAGTCTGCAGGACAGGCCGGTCTCGGATCTCCTTGGTCTGCACGTCGAGTTCCTCGACGTGTTGCGTGAGAGCACGCCGTCGGCGGCGAGCTTCTGACGCGCTCCTCTTCGCGCCCGGGAGGCACTCCTCGTAGACTAGCCGAAGAGACCCATGCCGTTTTTCAACACCGAGGGCCCCATCCGCCCCGGCGAGCACTACCACGTCCCGCCGCTCGGTCGGGTGAACCTCGACGATCTGCTCGGTCTCGTCCGCGACAAGCGGTACTTCGTGCTCCACGCCCCGCGGCAGACGGGCAAGACGTCGGCCCTGCTGGCGCTGCGCGACCTGCTGAACGCCGGCGGTGACTACCGTTGCGTCTACGTGACCGTGGAGGCGGGGCAGGCCGCGCGGGAGAACGTCGCCGAGGCCATGCGCGCCATTCTCTTCCAGTTGGAGTCGGAAGAGCAGGCGACGCTGGGCAGCGACACGCTGGCCGATGTCTGGCCGGGGGCGCTGGAACGGGCCGGACCCTTGGGGGCGTTGCGGGCATCGCTGGCCGGCTGGTGCGTGGCCGATCCGCGGCCGCTGGTGCTGCTGATCGACGAGATCGACACGCTGGTGGGCGACACGCTGCTGTCGGTGCTGCGGCAGTTGCGGACGGGGTACCCGGACCGCCCGGGGCGTTTCCCGCACAGCGTCATTCTGTGCGGGGTGCGGGACGTGCGCGACTACCGCATCTACTCGACGGCGCGCAACGCGGCGGTGCTCGGAGGCAGCGCCTTCAACATCAAGTCGAAATCGTTGCGCCTGGGGGACTTCACCGAAGCGGAGACACGGGCGCTGTTGGCCCAGCACACGGCGCACACCGGGCAGGTGTTCACCGCCGACGCCCTGGCCGCGGTCTGGATGCGCACGGCCGGCCAGCCCTGGCTGGTGAATGCGCTGTGCCGGGAGGCGTGCTTCGAGAACGAGGCGGGGCGGGACCGCGCGCGCCCGATCGCGGAGGACGCCATCGTCGACGCCCAGGAGCGGTTGATCCTGGGCCGCGTGACGCACCTGGACGACCTGGCCGACAAGCTGCGCGAGGATCGGGTGCGGCGGGTGGTGGCACCGATGCTGACGGGCGACACTGACCGGGGAAGCTATGCCGACCGCAACCGGGACGTGGAGTACGCGCGCGACCTCGGACTGCTGGCGTGGCGCGACGCCAAGCGCATCGCCAACCCGATCTACGCCGAGGTGATTCCGCGCGAGTTGACGTGGATGGCGCAGGACGACGTCGAGGCGGAGACGGCTTGGTACGTGGACGCCGCGGGCGGCCTGGAGCTGGACAAGCTGCTGGCGGCGTTCCAGCAGTTCTTCCGCGAAAACTCGGAACACTGGACGGAGCGCTTCGACCGGTATCGGGAGGCGGGCCCCCAACTGCTGCTGCAGGCGTATCTGCAGAAGGTGGTCAACGGCGGCGGCCGCATCGAGCGGGAGTACGCCCTGGGCCGCGGGCGCGTCGACCTGCTGATCGTGTGGCCGCATCGCGACGGGACCCGCAAGTTCGTGGTCGAGTGCAAGGTGCTGCGCAAGGACCTGGAGCGGACCATCGAAGAGGGACTGGCGCAGACCTGCGGCTACATGGATCGTTGCGGCGCGGAGGCGGGCCACCTGATCGTCTTCGACCGCGCGCCGGATCGGCCGTGGCGGGAGAAGATCTACCGTCGCGAGGCCGCGACGGCGGCCGGCGCGGTGACCATCTGGGGCATGTGAGGCGGACGGGCCGGTCATCCTCGGCGAAGCCGGCGGGCTGCAGGCACATCGTCGCGCACGCGCCGACCACGCGTCGGTCTCCAGATGACCCGGCGCGCCAGCAGGCCGCAACGACCAGTTTGGACAGCCCTTCGGGGGCGGCCCCGGACGCAGGGCGATGACCTGCGTCTCCCGTTCGCCGTCGAGCAGTTCGGGGACCTGAGGCGACGCCCGTCCTCTCGGTGTCGGTTGTGCCACCCGGGCAGCCGAGTCCCGGATTCCACCGCGCGAGCTTCGGTCGAACGCGGCGGGTACGACCGGGAAGGCCGCAGCCGTTCACTCCACCCAGTCGGCGATGAAGACGTTCGTCTCGCCCTCCTCCTTGGCGTTGCGGTTCGAGGCGAAGAGCAGCTTGGTGCCGTCGGGCGAGAACATCGGGAAGCCGTCGAAGACGTCGGTGAAGGTGATCTGCTCGAGCCCCGTGCCGTCGAGGTTGATCATGAACAGGTCGAAGTTGCGGCCCTCGGGGTTGTGCTGGTTCGACGCGAAGATGACGCGCTCGCCGTCGGGGTGCCAGAAGGGGGCGAAGTTGGCGCCGCCCAGATCCGTGACCTGCTTCAGGTTAGAGCCGTCGGCGTCCATCACGAACACCTCGACGGCGCCGGGCCGCCACAGCCCCTGGTCGAGCAGCCGCTTGTAGTCGTCGAACTCCGGCCCGTCGGGGATCTCTCGCCCGCGGAAGATGATCTTCGACCCGTCGGGCGAGAAGAACGGGCCGCCGTCCGGCCCCTGGCGATGCGTCAGCCGGCGGACGTCCGACCCGTCGCCGTTCATCGAGTAGATCTCCTGGTCGCCGTCCCGCACGCTCATGAACACGATGCGGCCGTCGGGGCCGATGGTCCCCTCGGCGTCGTAGCCGGGAGAGTCGGTCAGGTTGGTCAGGGTGCCGTCGGGCGACGCCCGGAAGATGTCGAAGCTGTCGTAGGTGGCCCAGACGTAGCCCATGCGGAAGCTGGGGGGCGGCGGGCAGTCGGGCGAGCCGAGGTGCGTGGACGCGTAGAGGAGCGTCTCGCCGTCCGGGTAGAAGTAGCCGCAGGTGGTCCGGCCGCGGCCGTTGCTCACCATGCGCTGGTTCGACCCGTCGAGGTTCATCCTGAAGATCTGGTCGCACGGCACCCCCTCGCGGGTGCTCTGGAAGATGATCTCCGACCCGTCGTGCGAGAAGTACGCCTCGGCGTTCTCGCCGCCGAAGGTGAGCTGACGGATGTTCGCGAGGCGGACCTCGGCCTCGATGGCCACCGGCCCCGCTTGGCCGGCGGCGGGACCGGCCGGCTCCCCGGCCGACAGGCCGGACCCCGCCAGCGCCACCGAGAACGGCAGCACGAGTATCGACGAGTAAAGGCAAAAGCGCTTCGACATGGTTCCAGTCCTTTCGTGCTCCGCGGGGCTCGCCCGCCGGCCGGGGTGGGCCGTTCGGGCCCGCGGGTTGGCGTGCATGGTACGTCAGGTGATTGCACGACGCCAGTCGGCATCGGCGCTCCGAAGGTCGCGCCGCCGTCGAGCGTCCGCTCGACGGGGCATCCCCGGCCTCGACGGGCTCCCGGCGGTGACCTCCTCCTGACCGATCTCCCTCGTCCACTACGGCGCCGGCCGCCCTCGATGGCCTGGCCGCAGTTTCCGCTTGACCGACCGGATCGGTCGCACATAGAATACCGCATGTTGAAATTGAGACTCAGACTCAGTATCACTGATTCGAGGATCGCAATCATGCGCCTTACCGAAACGCTGCCGGGTCGCGCCGGCCTCGTCCTCACCTTCGTCCTCGCGTTGCTGCTCGCCACATCCCTCCCCGCGAGCGCGCAGGACGACACCCTCGGCGGTTGGCGTCCGCCCGATCTGCTCGATGCCGTCGCCAGCTTCGGCGCCGTCGGCCTCGACGGAGCACTCTACGTCTACGGGGGCCACGTAGGCCGGGTCCATGCCCACTCCCTCGAGAACATCAGCCCCGGTTTCAGGCGGCTGGTTCTCGACGCCGGCGCGACGTGGGAAGAGCTGGCTCGCGGCCCCCGCCTCCAAGGCGCGGTCCTCGTTTCGGATGGCACTTCGGTGTACAGGGTAGGCGGTTTCACCGCCGCCAACGCCACCGTCGCCGAACCCTCGGTTCTGCATTCCAGCCGGTCCGTCGCGCGGTACTCCGCGGCCGCGGACCGCTGGGAGGCGCTGCCGGACATGCCGGTGGGGCGCTCGTCCCACGATGCGGTGGTGGCCGGCGGGGTCCTCTACGTGGTCGGGGGCTGGGACATGCGCGGTCCCGGAAATGACTCAGCCTGGGCCGACACGGTCCTCGCCCTCGACCTGACCGGCGGGTCCGCGTGGCGCGAGATTCCCGCCCCCTTCCAGCGGCGGGCGCTCGCCGCCGCCACGCGCGACGGCCGCATCCATGCGTTGGGGGGGTTGTCCCGGGAAACCGGGCCGGTGTCCACCGTCGACGTGCTCGACCCCGAGACCGGCGTATGGTCGAAGGGCCCGGACCTGCCCAGGGGCAGCATGCTGGGCTTCGGGGCCGCCGCGGCGAGCGACGGGGGCCGCATCTTCGTCAGCCAGGCCGCCGGCGGCGTGCACCGTCTCGCCGAGGACGGGAGCGCGTGGGAGCCGGTCGCGACCCTCGCCCAGCCGCGCTACATGAACCGCCTGATTCCGGTGGGCACGCACCTGCTGGCGGTCGGGGGCGCGGGCCGCGAGGGACACCTCGCGACGATCGAGGTCGTGGACGTCGGCGCCTCGGACCGCGAGCCGGCCGATGGAACCGGCGCCACCCGCTGGCCCGGCTTCCGGGGCGGGCGCGACACCAACGTGAGCCGCGCCGCGCGGCTTCCCGTCACCTGGTCCGACGACACCGTGGCGTGGCGGACGACGACCCCGGGCTTCGGCCAGTCGAGCCCGGTCATCTGGGACGACACGGTCTTCCTCACGTCGCTCGAGGGAGCGATGAAGGAGACCATCTACGTCGCCGCCCTCGACCTCGAAGACGGCTCCGAGCGCTGGCGCCGCCGGTTCGAAGCGGCGGAGACGTTCGAATGGAACGACTACGTGTCGAAGGGGGCGCCGACGCCCGCCGTCGACGGCGAGCGGCTCTACGCGTTCTTCGACAGCGGCGACCTGATGGCGCTGACCCACGACGGCGACACCGTGTGGCATCGGGACCTCAGCGCCGACTACGGCACCCTCGGGGGCAACCACGGGGTCGGCAACTCCGTTCTCCTGACCGACGACGCGGTCGTGATCCTGCTGACCCGGCGCACCTATTCGTACCTGCTGGCCGTCGATCCGCGCACCGGCGAGACGGAGTGGAAGGCCGACCGCGAGCCGGGGGTCGCCTGGAGCACGCCGGTGCTGACCCCCGACGGCGGCGAGATCGTCGTCAGCGCCTCGGGCCGCATCGAGGGGTTCGACGCCGGGACCGGAGACCTCCGCTGGTCGTTCGCCGGCTTCCGGGGCAACCACGTGCCGTCGCCCACCGTTACCGGCGACCTCGTCATCATCGGGGGCATGGCGGTCGAGGCGAACCTCGCGCTGCGCCGCGGCGGGAGCGGCGTCCTCGACCGGTCGGACGTGGCGTGGACGGCCGGCTCGGCCTCGAACTTCGCCTCGCCCTTCGCGTACCGCGACTGCGTCTACTGGGTGAACCCGGCCGGCGCGGCCCGCTGCCTGGCCCCGGACTCGGGGGCGGTGCGCTGGACCCATCGCCTGCCCGCGTCGACGTGGGCGACGCCCCTCGGCCACGGCGACCACGTCTACTTCTTCACCGAGCAGGGGGTCACCCAGGTGCTGCGCTACTCGACCGACGCGCCGGAGGTGCTCGCGACGAACCACCTGTCGGTCGATGCGCCGGTGACGGGCTTCGCGGCGGTGGACGACGCCATCGTCATCCGGGCGGGGACCGAGGTGATCCGGGTGGGGCAGGCCACCGATTGAGACCCGGCAAGGCGGACGGCACTGCGCCGGCCGCGAGGAACGAAACCGACCGAAGCACTCGGGACCCTGCCGGCGGCTCGAGATGGCCTCGCCGATTCAGAACATCGATCTCGACATGAGGTTGCCAACCGCGTCCGGATGCAGCCTGTTTCTGCGGTTTCCTGCGCTTGCCACGTGGCAAGGCGGTTTCCGTCCGCCGTCCTTTGCGCGGGAGAGCCCTCGACCAGCGCTGCCCTTGCGCGCAAGAGTCCTCGACCAGCGCTGCTCGACCCGTTTCCCCCGGAACCAACAGGAGCTCATGCAATGCACCCCACGCACCGACCCCATTTCGACGATGGGGCCCTCACGACGCCGGCCACGATTGCCCTGGCGGTCCTTGCCCTGATCCTGGCGGGTCCGGCCGCCGGGCTCGCGCAGCCGGCGCCCGGCCAGCCGCCGGCCGCCGCGCCGTCGGACGCCGCGGACCCCGACGCCGAGCCCGCGCCCGACGAGCCGCTCACCTTCCTCGATTCCGTGTCCGTCTCCGCCACGATGCGGCCGTCCCCGGTGCGGGAGACGCCGGGCATGGTGTCGGTCATCGACGGAGAGACGATCCAGGAACGGATGATCGAGGACTTCGCCGACCTCGTGAAGTACGAGCCGGGGGTCTACGTCGAGAACAACGTGACACGCCTGGGGCTGAACGGTTTCAACATCCGCGGCATCGGCGGCAATCGGGTGATGACGCTGGTCGACGGCGTCCAGACCTCGGAGCAGTTCGACTTCGGTCCCTTCAACGTCCACCAGGCCGGCCTAGACGTGGACCTCCTGAAGTCGGCCGAGATCGTGCGGAGCGCCAACTCCGCCCTCTACGGGAGCGACGCGCTCGGCGGCGTCGTGTCCCTGTTCACCAAGGACCCCGCCGACTATCTGGGGAGTGACCAGCGCTTCCATGTCGGGGGCAAGACCACCTGGGACGGCCGCGCCGACGACGTGGGTCTGAACGCCACCCTCGCCGGAGGCAGCGAGCGGGTCCAGGCGTCGGTGTTCGCCAGCGCCAACCGGGGCAACGAGATTCGCAACAAGGGGACCGTCGAGACGATGGACGAGACCCGCACCGCCCCGAATCCTCAGGACGTGGACGGGCAGCAGGTGCTGGCCAAGCTGGTCTTCAACGCCTCGCCCGGCAACCGGTTCCGCACCACCGCCGAACTCTACGACACCCGCGTCGACACGGACTGGCTCTCGAACAACGGGCTGACGGACTTCGGGTTCCTGCGGTACGACACCCTCGTCACGACGGCCCTCGACACCCAGAAACGGCAGCGGTTCTCGCTCGACCACACCCTCGCCGAGCGCGGCCTCGACCTGCTGTCGTGGCAGGTGTACGGTCAGTTCAACGACACCGCGCAGATCGTCGACGAGGAACGGATGACGTTCGGCTTCGGGCCCCCGACCCCGTCGATGCGCCATGGCACCGTCGACCACGAGCAGGTCGGCTACGGCGCGTCGGCCCAGGGTCAGCAGTGGGTCGGCGGCCCCGACGACGGCATGCTCGTCACGTTCGGTGCCAGCTACAAGAGCGACTACTTCGACATGCAGCGCGATCGGACCGAGCTCAACGCGACCACCGGGCAACCGGTGCCGACCAGCCTCATCTTCCCCACGAAGTACTTCCCGGAAAGCGATGTCGTCGAGGCGGGGGCCTATCTGCAGGGCGAGATCCGGTTCGGCCGCGTCACCCTCGTCCCCGGCGTGCGCTACGACCACTTCTCGCTCGACGCCAACCAGGCCGACCCCGTCTTCGTCGCGAGCCTCAACCCCGAGGCGGCCGACTTCTCCGACGGCGCCCTCGCACCGAAGATCGGCATGGCGGCGCGGCTGAGCGACGTCGTGACCCTGCACGCGCAGTACGCCGGCGGCTTCCGGGCGCCGCCCTACAGTGCCATCAACACCGGGTTCACCAATCCGCGCGGCGGCTACACGACGTTGCCGAATGCGAATCTCCGGGCGGAGACCAGCGACAACCTGGAGGTCGGCATCCGGACGGCGTTCGACCGCGCGAGCTTCGGACTCAGCGGGTTCTCGAACCGTTACGACGACTTCATCGAGATGACGGACGTCGGCTTCAACCCGATGACGCGGCTGCTCGAGTTCCAGAGCCAGAACCTCGACCAGGCCGAGATCAGGGGGGTAGAGCTGCGCGGCGAGGCGTACCTGAGCGACAGCGTGATGATTCGGGGCAGCTACGCTCGCATCGACGGCGTCGAGATTCTGCAGGGCGCCGCCGACGATCCGCCGCTCGCGGAAGAGACGCCGCTCGGGTCCATCGCGCCGGACGAGGGGGTAATCGGCCTGCGCTACGTGCCGCGGTCCGGCCGCTGGGGCACCGAGCTGTCGTTGAAGCTGGTCGAGCAGTACCAGCAGGACAGCGACGATCAGTTCGCGCCGGACGCCTACCGGATCGTGGACGTGGTCAGCTTCGTCTCGGTGACCGAGGCCCTCAAGCTCCGCCTCGGACTGCTCAACCTGGCCGACGCCCATTACTTCGAGTGGTGGAACGTACGGGGCCGGCCCGCGGACGATCCGGTCATCGATCGGTATTCGAGCCCGGGGCGCAGTGTCATCACCTCCCTGGCCTACGACTGGTAGCACACGTCCCTGCCGTTTCATTCGCGGCCGGGTGCGCCTCGGGGCGCACTAATCGTCCGCCGAGCAAAGGAGTGTCCGAAATGGAGTCGAGCCTGCACCGCGAGCACAACTCGGAGACGTTGGTCAAGGGGCCGCAACTGGCCGTGTACCAGTGCGGCCACGGCCTGCTCCATCTGCGTGTGAACCGCGTGACGTTGACGCTCAAGCCGGAGGAGTTCAGCCGCCTCGCGACGCTCGTCGGCGAGGCTCACATCCGGCTCGGCACCCGGGAAGCCGTTTCCGCATGTTCGACGCACTAGGCGGCCGGCCGGCAAGTCACTCGGGGTTCCCGCAAGGCAGTGGTCCCCCCAGCCCTGGAGTGCCGGGACGCTGATCGCCTTTCCAGGTAGAGCCTGCACCGCTGCACGTGTCGCTCGTCACCGCTCGGACGGGCGGCACGGTCAGCTCAGCCGTCGACCGTCGCCAGGTTCAGCCGATAGTGGGACGCCTGGCGCCGCACCAGGAACGGCGCGAGCCGCGCCGTCAGACGGAGCGGCAGCGGCAGGCGATCCAGCAGGTCCCGATCGGCGTCGAGGAACGTCTTCGAGGCCGCGAGCCGCAGGTTGTCGCCCCACGTGTCGACCTCGCGCGACTCGTCGCCGCGCCGACGGAACCAGTCGAAGGCGATGCGCGCCCCCCGAAAGCGCGTCGCCAAGGCGCCGACGGCGCGCCGGGCGTCGGCCGCGTCGAGGTAGATGAGCACCGCTTCGGCGACGAACATCCACGGGCCGCCGGTCGCCTCCACCCGGTCCATCCAGTCGGTGTCGAGGACCGACGCGGCGACCATCGTGCGCCGCGGCTCGTCGTCGAAGAAGCGCCGCCGCAGGGCGATGGTGTCCGGCAGATCGAGGTCGAACCAGCGTACCCGGCCGTTGTCGACCCGCTCGAAGCGGGTATCGAGGCCGCAGCCGATCTCGACGACCGTGCCCTCCGGGTGCGCGGCCAGGAAGTCCTCCACGTAGCGGTCGAACATGCGCGCCCGGAGCACGGCGCCGTCCGGGCCGCGCCCGTCCTCCCACTTCGAGAAGTCGTAGTTCAGGTCGCGCATGATCTCGCGCGCGCGCGGGTCGCGCAACAGGCCGCGCGGTCGCTCCGTCTCGCGGGCCCGCGCCAACAGCGGGATCAGCAGGGTCTCCTGCACGGGACCCAGCTCGACCCGGATCGAACTGGTCATCGAGTCTCTCAGTCCTTCACGGCGACGATCGCGATGGCCCTCAAGTGCTCGGCGTAGCGTCGAAAGACCGCCCGCATCGCCTGGATGCGTCGGCGCGCGGCCGGCGTTCTGGCCACGTTCCAGATGAATCGGAGCGTCCGCGGCAGACCTTCGTCACGCAGGAACCGCCTCGGTCCGAGCAGGTGCATCGGGGCCGTGAGCCGTGTCCTGACGACGAGCCCCTGCTCGGCGAGCAGGGCGCACCACTCGCTCGCGGTCAGGGGGCGCGCCCCCACGTGGATCGCGTCGGAGAGAACCCGCTGGATCTCCGACTTCACGGAGTCGTGCAGATCGTCCGGCTCCAGCGACAATTCGTGAATGCCGTAGCGCCCGCCGGTCCGCAGCACGCGGGTGGCCTCGGCCACGATCGCGGCCTTCTGGGCGGTGGTCTGCATGGTCAGCATGGCCTCGCCGTAGACCACGGTAGCCGAGGCAGCGGGGAGGCCCGTCTCCTGGGCGCGGCCGACGAGACACCGCTCGCCGTCGCCGCCGAGATAGCGGCGGACGTGCCGGGCGGCGTCCTCGTCCCGTTCGATCCCGACGTAGGAGCGCGGCCGGCGCTCGAGCGCGGTGCGGGCGGTTGCGCCGAGGCCGGGGGCGAACTCGACGACGTCGTCGCTCTCCCGGATGTTCAGGGCATCCAGCATCTGCCGAGTCAACTCGATGCCCCCGGGCCGCAGAACGCGCTTCCCCATCCGGGCGAGAAGCCAGTGGCCGGGCATGCGGCTGTACTCGAGATGGCCGCCGGGCGCGGCCGGGTCGGGCGCCTGGCGTGTCGATTGAAGTTCTTGCAGCACGGCGGCACCTCATGACGATCGGATCGTCGCTCTCGAGTCGGGGGAGCCGACGAGGCCCCTCGGATTGCCCCCGGGGCCTTCTGTTAGTTTAAATTGATATTGAGACTCATTTTCACTCTGAACTCTATACCCGGTCGGACTCGCAGGTCAAGCAGCGGCGGTTTCCCCCAGTTCGGCGCGGAGCTGCCGGGTACCTCTCGATGAGATGTTAATACTAATGAGACTCAGTCTCACAATACGGTACCCTACGACCTCAGCGGCGCGTTCAGCCTCGAGTCGACGCCGAGCGTCTACGATCACGACTACCTGCGGACGGGGAGGACGGCGCGGCGAGAGGAGGACCTGCGGGGTCGAGCTGACGGTGGGGACCTGGTCGACTGTCCTCGAGAAAGCGTGTCCATGCCGCTGGTCGTTTCGGCTCGGACTGCTCGGTGCGAATCGGCCGAAGCATGCGCAAGTTAGTACCGTGACGGTCCACCAGGAGGGGTGCGAGCTCCTGAAGGGTTGGTTGGGCGCCAGACGGAGGCCACGGCGCGACCTTGCGGTCGGGTTCGGCGACGATAGGCGGGCTCGCGGGTCCGGCCGGGGATGGGCTCGGCGACGCTCGGCCGTGGAGACAGGACGGTGACCGGTAATGCTCGCGTGCGCGCGACTGCGCGCATCGCGCCCTCGGAGTGCTTCCAATGACCAATTCGGTCAAGCCCGAGCTCGGCCCCGTGCAGGAGACCCTGCTGATCCCGCTGCTTTCGCGCGCCAGGGAGACCGAGAGGCCGCGCGGCCTGCTGCGCGATCCGCAGGCGGTCGCGATGGTGCGCGACCTCGACTACGACTTCTCGAAGTGGGAGGGCGGGCGCAGCATGAAGGGCGCGGTGCTGCGGGCGTGCATGTTCGACCGCTACGTCGAGGACTTCCTGGCCGCGCATCCCGGGGGCACCGTCGTCGAGATCGGCTGCGGTCTCGACACCCGCTTCGAGCGCGTCGACAACGGCCGCGTGCGCTGGTTCGACCTCGACCTGCCCGACACCATCGCCCTCCGCCGGCGCTTCTTCGACGACAAGCCCCGGCGGACCATGCTCGCCGCGTCGGTCCTCGACATCGACTGGATGGACCAGGTCGAGGCGGCCGGCGGGCCGTGGATGTTCGTGGCCGAAGCGGTGCTCATCTATCTCGAGGCGCCGGACGCCCAGCGCGCCATCGTCAATGTCGCCGGGCGTTTCCCGGGCGCCCGCATCGCCTTCGATACGACGGCGGCCCGGATGGTCGAGACGCAGGATCGGCACGACGCGATGCGGCACCTCCCCCGGGAGAGCTGGTTCCGCTGGAAGTGCGACGAGCCGCAGGAGATCGAGCGGTGGGGCGCGAACCTGCGGCTCGCGGCGTCGAAGACGTTCCTCGACGCCGACCGCGATCTGTTGGATCGTCTGCCCCTGATGCTGCGCCTGACGGCGCGGTTCGCCCCGTTCCTGCTGCGGGGGCAGGCGTCCGGATACCGGTTGAACCTGGCCACGGTCGAGGGCGACGCACAAGCCACCCCGGGCGGCGGAGGGACCGACCTGCAGTAGGCGAGGCACGCACGTGTGGGAACGCTCGCTCGATGTGGCGGCACACCGGCGAGCCGACTACCCGGCCCGGTCCGACAGGGGTTTCGTCGGGGCTCCTGGCCGACCGGTCGGCCGATGCGAGCGGCTCTCGATCCTCGCCGGCGGGCGCGTCGCCGAGGGCACCCCCGCCGCCCTGACCGCGCCGCTCGAAGGCCGCCTCTGGTCGCGACGGTCGAGCCGGACGCGCCGTTCATGCTGATGGACGACTGGCCGTCGTTCGAGCGGACGCCGGCCGACAACGTCTGGCGCGGCGATGGCGACGACTCAGGGACGCTCGCGATGCCTCGACGTCGAGCCCCTGCGCACGGCAACCAGAACTCGGATGCGGACGCGGTAGTCCTGTTCACCGTGCGGAAGGTGGAGGGTCGAGGGGATCCGCCCCGGAGATCAGTCCGGCGGGGACGCGGTGGATGCGCCGCTTCCGGCTGCAGCGTGCATCTCAAGCTGCCTGTCGATGCGGACGTTGTTCGCTCGAATCTCGTCGCGGAGGCTCTCGATAGCGGCGGTGAGCCGCTCTTCAACGGCGGCAAGATCAGCTTGGGTGGCGACACCTCGTACGCCGCCGAACAGCAGTACCAGCAGTGTCACCACACTGACTGCCAGGGTAGCGTATCTGTCCCAACCCCAGTCCTTCACGGCGCGCGCCTCCTGACTACGAATCTCCCGGCCGCCTGTGTCGAATGTAACACATGCGGCTTCGGCGGCACGCCGGGCTGCACGAGCGGCTCGTGGTGATGGGCGGCTACGAGTCCGTGGCGGCGGAGACGGCCGACGATGCCGCGTAGGAGGCCCGCTGGTGGGCCGCGGCGGCGCCGTTCGTGGTGACGGGCGGCGAGGCGGCGATAGAGATCGACCCGGCCGCGCGCCGCGCGACCACGGGGCCGCCGGAGGCGATCGACGCGGGCGCGGCGGCCACCGCCGCACCCGCCGCGTCCTGAAAGTGGCGTGGCCCGCCCCGTGCCCCATGGACCCGGGCCGGTCCTGCGCGTCGGGAGCCGTCAGCCGCCGCCCGGGCGCTGCTAACGCTCGGCCACCTGCAACAGCACCCACTCGGACAGGCGTTCGTCCGGCAGCAGGGCCTGACGGGCCATCCGGTACGGCAACCCGTCGAGCCGCTCCCGGATGCCGGTCTCAATGCCGCCGTAGGACAGGAGCAGCGGCACGATCAACACGGACTTCCCCTCGTCGACCGCACCTTCGACCACCGCGCGCAGCTCCTCGGTCGCCTGGTCGCGGACCGGTTCCGACGCGTCGTCGCGCACCGTCAGGTGCTCGATGCGGCTGAAGTCCGTGCGACCGCGCATCGTCTCGACGAGGATGCTCATGTTCCCGAGCCAGAGCTCGTTGTCCTCCTCCGAGCTCGGACCGTGCGCCACGATCACCACGATCTCGTCTTCCGACGCCTCGCTGACGTCCAGGGCGCGCGAGAGCAGGATCTCGCCGACCAGATCGTGGGCGTCGAGCGCCCGCCCCACCGTGATGGGAATCGTCGTTTCGATCGGCGTGGTCCAGTCGAAGCCGGGTTCGTCGGCGTCCTCTTCCTCGGAGCCGCGCCGCGCGGCCATGCGGGCGGCCATGTTGCCGAACGCCTCCATCTGCGGCGGCGCTTCGTCGCGGGTGCCCAGCAGATACTCGGTGGCGCGCATGACGCTGCTGTGCGACGAGACGAACAGCGGGACTGCGACGACGCTCTTGACTTCCCGTTCCGCCAGGCGCTCCAGCGCGTCCTGGATCGTCCGCTTGCTGGCCATGCCGAACGCCACCTCGATCGGCACGCTCGAGTCGACCCGTTCCGCCAGCGCCAGGACCTTCTGGTTCCAGTCGGCGCGGCCGCCGTGGGCCAGCAGCAGGATGCCCTGGGCGTCGACGATGCCGGGCGTCAGCAGCACGAACGACAAGGCGGGCAGCAACCGCGCCAAGGCTCTCTTCGACATGTCTCTTCCTCGCCCCGCCTCCGCGGGGATGCCCGCGCGCGCGCCCGCGGCAAGTCGTGGTGGGCGGTTGAACATCGATGGCGTCCTTTCGCTTGCACGTCTTGACGTTCACTGCCTACACTTGTGGGCAGGACGAGCGTCGTCACGCGTGCTCGGTGTGGCTGGTTCCTCTCTGGAACCAGGCGCTCGACCATGGCCCGCCGGGTGCTGCCACACCCGGCGGGCCGCTTCGCTGCCCGGCATCGTGCCTCCCGGCAGACGTGCTGAAACTGAGACTCAGTCTCAAGCGATGCAGATCCTATATCCCGCGGAGCCCCTCGGTCAACCGGTTGATCGACGGGTCCTTTCGACCGACCGGGAAGCCCTCGGAGCCTCGATGGCTCGTGAACCCGCGCGGAGCGGTGCCCGACCACGGCGGCTCGGCGGCTTGACCCTTCGCACCGGCTCCGCGTATGCTCTACGGCGTCTGAGATTGAGACTCATTCTCGATAGTTCGCGAAGGCGACGGTGCAAACTGAAGATGGCTTCATGGGAGCTTCGCCCGACGACTTCCATCCCGCCAGGAGAGCGGCGGGCCGGTACGTCCGCGCGGAGTGATGAAGTGGTATCCGCTTCGGACCCCTGTGGGGCGGATTGATGACGATTGTCGAGCGCATGAAGTCGCGTTGGGGCGTCGGGCCCGTCGGCGTGGTCGCCATTCTCGCGGCGTTCTCGCTCGCCGGCATGACCACCCTTCGGCTCAAGGAGCCGGTGATGGGGCTGATGTTCTCCGATGCCACGCCGGGGTGGCTGCAATGGGCGGTCTATCTGGTCGTCATGCTGCCCATCTACCAGGTCCTGCTGCTCGGATACGGCACCCTCCTCGGACAGTTCGACTTCTTCTGGAGCAAGATGAAGGCCGTCGGCCGGCTGGTGAGCGGCCGGCCGGTGAGGACGTCGAACTGATCGACGTCCTGTCCGTCTTCCCCCGGTCCCGGACGTGTCCGGTTCACGGGCAGCACGCCTCGATGCCGAAGAACTGAGACGAATCGCAGTTTTGTGTTGACGGCGGGTTGGCCGGCCTGTACAGTTGCGCCCGAAAGTTGAGATTTCGTCTCAACTTCTACGGCGGGGCCGGCCGTCGGCCGGCCAGAGTGGAAAAAGGCCCGCGCGGGTGCGGCAACACCCGGCGGGCCCGGCTGAACGTCACGCACCGCTACCCCTCAGAAAAGTCGCGGCCTTTTGGCGTGTCCAGCAAAGCCATTATAGGGCGACGGTCGGGGTATGCAACCACTCCAATGGAGGAGACATGCCCATGACGAACGACCGTCACCGACTCGTCGAGTACGTGCTCATCGTGACCATGCTCTGCGGCGTCGCCGCCACCGCATCGGGGCAGGGAGCCTCGACCGAGACCGAGCGGACGAGCCCGGCCGAGGCTGGAGTTCCGGCCGCAATCTTGGGCGCCCCGGCCGTCGCGGATCCTGAAGCCGAGACCGAGGCCGAGGAGGCCGGGGCCGCCGAGGAAGCCGAGACGGCGGAGCAGGAGCCGGAGGTCGACGTCGCCGAGCTCGAGCGCCGCATCGACGTGCTGGCCGAGGAGATCGAACGGCTGCGAAGCGGCGAGGACGAGCGCCTGGACGTCGACGAGGCGCGGCGGCTCGGCCTCGCCCCGTCGGCCGCCGCGACCTACGCCATCGACCAGGGCGTGTCCATCGCCGGGTACGGCGAGGCGCTGCTCGAGAACTACGCGGACAGCAGCGGCAAGACGACGCAGTTCGACTATCTACGCGCCATCCTCTACGCCGGCTACCGGTTCAACGACAGGTTCCTGTTCAACTCGGAGATCGAGGTCGAGCACGCCAAGGAGATCTTCGTCGAGTTCGCCTACGTCGACTACCAGGCGACCGACAACTTCGGGCTGCGCGGCGGCATGCTCCTGGTGCCGATGGGGCTGGTCAACGAGTTCCACGAGCCGACGGTGTTCTTGGGGGCCGAGCGGCCGGTCACCGAGAACCGGATCATCCCGTCGACGTGGCGCGAGAACGGCGGCGGTTTCTACGGCGCCTTCGAGCAGGTCTCGTTCCGGGCCTACGTCCTCAACGGCTTCGACGGGTCGGCCTTCTCGTCGGGCGGGCTGCGCGGCGGCCGTCAGAAGGGCGGCAAGGCCAAGTCGACGAGCATCGCCTTCACCGGGCGGCTCGACATCACGCCCACGCCGGGCGTCTTCTTCGGGGCCAGCTTCTACAGCGGTGACTCGGGGCAGGGCGAGATCGTCGTCGACGGCACCGAGTACGGCATCGGCACCAACATTTTCGACCTGCACGGTCAGGCCCAGGTGCGCGGGTTCGACCTGCGGGCGCTCGTGGCCCGCGCCAGCCTCTCCGACGCGGCGATGCTCAACATGGCGCTCGGCAAGAGCGGCAGCAGCGGCGTGGGCTCGGGGCTGGCCGGGCAGTACATCCAGATCGGCTACGACCTGCTGTCGCAGGTTCCGGCGGCCGGAGAGGTGGGCCTGACGCCCTACGTGCGTTACGAGACGGTCGATACCCAGGCCGAGATGCCGGCCGGCTTCGAGCGCAGCCTCTCGACCGACAACACGTACCTGACGTTCGGCATCGAGCTGAAGCCCAACCCCGGCGTCGTCCTCAAGATCGACCATGCCTGGGTGAGCAACGACGCCAACTCGGGGGTCGACCAGTTCAACATCAACCTGGGGTACGCGTTCTGAGGCAGCCGGGTGCGGCGGAGGATGTTCCTGCCCCTCGCGCGCTCGGCCGGAGAGCGACGGCTTCCCGCGGTACGCGGGGGGCGCACGAGGTGACGATGCGATTACGCCTGGCGGGCGGGGTGACGTTGGTGCTGCTCTTGGCGGCGGGTGTGGGGCCGTCCGCGCAGGTAGGGCGTATCACGCGAGAGGAGGCCCTGGCTGCCGTCTTTCCCGGCGCCGAGGTGGCGGCCGAGCGCGTCTTCCTGACCCGGGCCCAGCGCCGCGCGATCGGCGATCTGGCCCGGGTCGACGACGTGAGCGGCCTCGTCGCCCGCTACGTGGCGACGAGAGGCGGGGCCGTCGTGGGGCGTGCGTACGTCGACACGCACGTCGTGCGGACCAAGCGCGAGAGCCTGCTGATCTCGCTCCATGCGGACGGCACGGTGAAGCGCATCGACGTCACCGCCTTCCTCGAGCCCATCGAGTATCTGCCGTCCGAGCGGTGGCTCGCGCAGTACGACGACCGTCCGCTCGACGACGACCTGGCCTTGCGCCGGGCGATCCGGACGATTGCCGGCGCGACCCTCTCGGGGGTCGCCACGAACGCGGCGGTACGGCGCGTGCTGGCCACCGACCAAGTGCTGGCGCGCGCCGCGGCCGAGTGAGCCGGCCGCGGCGCCGGCCCGTTCGGGGGGCGATGGACGTGGGGCGCCGTCACGCGATGAGGGGTGGGTCAGGTTCTGTAACGGTCATGCGCAGCCCGGATAAGCACGACGCGGCGGCCGGCCGTCGGTCCGCCGCACCGCGTCCGGCCGTCACCATGGCGATGACGTGGTGGGAGAAGTGGGCCTTCAACCTGCTTCACGGCCTGGTGGCCGCTACCGGTATCGCGTACTTCTGGATGAAGTACCTGGTCACCTCGAACGATCCCTTCGCGGTCGTCAACCATCCCTGGCAGCCGTCCATGCTCGCCTGGCACATCGTGGCCGCGCCGTTCTTCGTCGTCGTCTTCGGCATGCTCTTCCGCACCCACACCCTGCGCAAGCTGGCGTCGACGAGCCCCCGGAACCGGCGGTCGGGGTGGACGTCGCTGGTCGGCTTCTCGGTGATGGCGCTGACCGGCTACCTCATCCAGGTCACCGCGAGCCCGGCGTGGATCACGGCGTGGATCTGGATCCACGTCGCCGCGAGCGTCGTCTTCGTCGTCGGCTACACCACTCACATGGTCGTGGGCTGGCGGCTCGGTCGCCCGCCGGCCATGCGTCCCGGCACCTTCCGCCCGGCCGAGCCGCTCGCCCCATGAGAGCCGCGACGATCGTCGCGGCGGTCTGCCTGGCGTGTGGCGGAACCGCGCCGACAACCGCCGAGGCGCCGTGGCGTATCGCTGGTTTCGCCGAGGCTCGACAGACGCCCGCCGTCGCCCCGATCCAGGTCGAGCGCACCGTCCACCTGATGGGGACGTGGGCGACCCTGGTCGTGCAGGCGGCCGACCGCTCGGCCGGGCTGCAGACGCTCGAGCGGATGGTCGGCGTGATCGAACGCACCGAGGCGTCGCTGAGCACATGGCGGGCCGACAGCGTCCTCGGCGCCCTCAACCGGCAGCCGGCCGGCGAACCGTTCGGGCTGCCGCCGGCGCTGTGCGGTCTGTGGCCGCGGTTGGCCCGCTGGCATCGCCTGACCGGCGGCGCGTTCGACCCGGCCGTCGGGCGGCTCGTCGAGGCGTGGGGCCTGCGCGCGGGCGGCTCCGTGCCCGCGCCCGGCGTTCTTCGCGCCGTTCGGGCGGCAACCGGCTTCGAGCACTTTCGGTTCGACGCGGAGACCTGTCGCGTCACGCGCACCGCGGACGCCACCCTCGATGCCGGGGCGTTCGGCAAGGGCGAGGCCCTGCGGCGGCTCGTCGACGCCTCCGGCGGCGGCGATCCGTGGATGGTCGACTTCGGAGGCCAGATCGCGGTCGGCGGGAAGCCCGCCGGAGCCGGATGGCCGGTGGCCATCGCCCATCCCGCCCGGCGGCAGCAGCCGGCGCTGGCGCTCACCCTCACGACCGGGTCGCTCGCCACCAGCGCTGCCTCGGAGCGGTCCGTGGTGGTCGACGGCCGGCCCGTGGCTCACATCCTCGATCCTCGGACGGGACAGCCGATCCACCGGCCGGAGTCCGTTGCCGTATGGCACGAGGACCCGCTGGCCGCCGACGTCCTCTCGACCGCGCTCTACGTGATGGGAGCGGACGAAGGCTTCGACCACGCGGAGCAGCACGGGGTCGCGGCTCTGTTCCTGGCTCCTGGTCCCGATGGCGACGGCGGGACGGTCACGGTGCGCGCCAGCCGGATGTTCGAGGCCGGGTTTCCGTCCGTCGCCCGAGCCGCGGCCCATTGATCGGTCTCAATAAGCCTTCCGTCCCTTTTCTGCCGCAGGTTGCCCTTGCCGCTCCCGGCGGGTGGCGGTTCGAACTCCGCGTTCGCCGGACGCGCGCCAAGAGCTTCCCCGCAAGGGCGACTACGGCGCCCTGAACGCCCACAGCTCGCCGGGGAAGCCGCCGCCGGCGATGGCCACCACCAGGTACTGCTCGCCGTCGACGCTGTAGGTCATCGGCGACCCGGTGGCGGGGACCGGCAGCGGCACCGACCCCACCTCCTCGCCCGTCGCCTTGTCGTAGGCCCGCAGGGCCGAGCCGCGGACGCCGTCGGGGCCGGTGAACAGGCCGCCGTCGCCGGCGACGACCAGGGTCTTCGTGACCAGGGTGCCGATGCGCTGGTTGGCGACCCCCGTGCGGGGGACGTCGACGCCCTCGAGCAGCGGGTGGTCGCGGATGTGGTCGGGGGTCTCGCCGTGCGCGACCTGCCAGACGATCTCGCCCGCGTTCAGGTCGATGGCGGTGATGCGGCCCCACGGCGGCCGGATGACGGGGATGCCCTCGACGTTGAGCGCGAAGCCGCTGCCCCGCGGGCGCTGGCCGGCGGGAGGCCGGGGGCGGCCCATGATGTAGTCCATGTTCGAGCGACGCGGATCGCTGACGAGGCCGAGGGCGTGGACCTCGGTCTTCGAGTAGATGTAGAAGATGCCGGTCTCGGGGTCGAACGAGCCCCCGGGCCAGTTCGAGCCGCCGGTCAGGGCGGGGACGTGCAGGGTGCCGAGGGTGTCCTCCCAGGAGGCGACCGACGGCGGGGTGTAGAGCGGGCCGATGCGGTACGGCTCGATGGTCTCCGCGGCCCGGCGGCGCAGCTCGGGGGTGAAGTCGATGAGGTCGTCGACGCCGATGCCCTGCCGGTCGAACGGCGGCGGCTTCGTCGGGAACGGCTGGGTGGCCGCGGTCACCTCGCCGGGCACGTCCGACTGCGGCACCGGCCGCTCCTCGATGGGCCACACCGGCTCGCCGGTGGCGCGGTCGAGCACGTAGAGGAACGCCTGCTTGCTCGGCTGGGCGACGGCCCGGATGTCACGCCCGTCGACGGTGATGTCGACGAGTATGGGCGCGTTGGCGAGGTCGAAGTCCCACACGTCGTGGTGAATCGTCTGGAAGTGCCACGCGCGCTCGCCGGTCTGGAGGTCGACGGCGACGATGCTGTTCGAGAACAGGTTGTCGCCGGGCCGGTGCCCTCCGTAGAGGTCGCCGGTGGGCGTCTCCACCGGCAGGTAGACGTAGCCCAGCTCGGGGTCGATGGTCATCTGGCCCCACACCCCGGTGTTGCCGGTATAGCGCCACGAGTCGGCCAGCCACGTGTCGTTGCCGAACTCGTCGGCGCCGGGAATGGTGTGGAAGATCCACTTCCGCTCGCCGGTCCGCGCGTCGTAGCCGCGGACGTGCCCGGTCGGCTTCTCCTTGGTGGCGGGCGCGACGCCCGCGAGGTGGGCGGCGCCGATGACGACGACGCCGTCGGCGATGACCGGGGCCGCGTGCAGCCCGATCTCGCCGGTGACGGGGTCGAGCTCCTGGTCGAGGCCCTGCTTCAGGTCGACCAGGCCGTTCTCGCCGAAGTTCGCGGCCCGCCGGCCGGTGCGGGCGTTCAGCGCGATGAGGCGGTAGCCGGGGGTGACGTAGAAGATCACCCCGTCGCTCCCGTCGTCCCAGTACGTCAGGCCGCGCCCCGACAGCCGCCGCGGCGCCGCCGCGCCCCGCGCGCCCTCGTTGAGCCGGTGCACCCACAGCAGCTCGCCCGTCGCCGCGTCGAGGGCCACCGCGGCCCGGCGGGTGCCGGCCGTCGTGTAGAGCACGCCGTCGACCATCAGCGGGGTCGACTGGAAGACGTACTCGGGGCCGGGGCCGAGGTTCGCGGTGCGGAACCGCCACGCCAGCTCCAGGTCGCTGAAGTTGTCCGCGTCGATCCGGTCGAGGGCGGCGTAGCGGGTGTGGCCGAGGTCTCCTCCGTACGTTGGCCATTCCCCGCCGGCCGCGCCGCGCTGGGCCATGGCCGGGGCGGCGGCGATGCCCGGCAGGGCGACGACCAGGGCGAGGCAGGCGATTGCGCGTGCTGACATCGAGTTCCTCCCGGTTCTGCATCGACGGCGCGGCTCGCAACGCCGCCGCGGGCGCGAACAGTGTAACCCTTGCGCCCCCCGGGAACGCCGGCCGGGCCCGGCACGTCTGGTACGATCAGGCGAGCACGCCGGGCCGCTGCACGCCTCCACCGACTGCACCGCCCTCTCCCCGGGCGAAACCGATGACGCGAACGGTATCGAGACTCCTCTGCACGCTCTACTGCCTGTTCGCCGCCCAGCCCCTGCCGGCGGCGGCGCAGCCGGTCACGATCGTGACCGGCATCCTCCTCGACGGCGTGACCGAGGCCCCGATCGCCGGGGCCCGGGTGGCCGGCGGCGGTCGTGCGGTCGCGACGGATCCGGACGGGCGGTTCGAGATCGTGCTCGACGGCGAGGCGGCGAGCCTGCAGTTCCGGGCGGACGGCTACCTCCAGTCCGCGGTGGAGGTCGACCGGTCGGCGGACCGGGCCGCCCTCGAGGTGCGGCTGTTCCCCGAGGCCTTCGCCGAGACGGTCGAGGTCGTGTCGGAGATGGCGGTGCAAGAGCGGCCGTCGGCCACTCCCGTCGCCCCCGAGGCGGTGTTCCGGGCCCCCGGCAGCATCGACAACGTCTTCCGCACCCTCGACACCCTGGCCGGGGTGGCGTCGACCGACGACTTCGGCAGCCGGCTCGCGGTGCGCGGCGGCACGCCGGACCAGAACCTGACGGTGATGGACGGCATCGAGGTGCACAACCCCTACCGGCTGTTCGGCATCGCCAGCGCCTTCAACCCCGAGACGGTCGAGAGCTTCGAGCTCACCGCGGGCGGGTTCGGGGCCGCGTACGGCGACCGGCTGTCGTCCATCCTCGTGGTCGACAACCGGGCGGGCCGGCCTGGCTTCGAGGGGTCGACCGCGGCCAGCATCACCGACGCCAACGTCGTCCTCGAGGGCACCACGCCCATCGGTTCGGACGGCACGTGGCTGCTCAGCGCCCGCCGCACCTACTACGACCTCGTGGCGGGCCGCGTCGCCGACCAGAACTTCCCGTCGTTCGCCGACCTGCAGCTTCAGGCCGGCTGGGACCTCGGGCCGGGGCACCGGCTCACCCTGACCGGGCTCCGCAGCGTGGAGGACGCCGACCTCTCGCTCGACTTCGACGACTCCGACGACCGCGCGGCGCTGGGGTCGGACGTCACCAACGGTCTGGCGTCGGCCCGGTTCGACGCGGTGCTCGGCCCGCGGGCCACCGCGACGACCGTCGTGTCGTGGTACCGCAACCGCGAGTCGCTGCGCTTCGACGGGCTCATCCGCGCCGAGGCGACGCGGTCGAACGCGCCGGACGACGACGTGGCCTTCGGCCGCAGCACCGTCGCCTTCGATCGCGCCATCGAGGTGGCCGACCGTTCCCTGCGGCAGGACCTGAGCGTGCAGGTCTCGCCGCGGCATCTGCTGAACACCGGCATCGAGCTGCACCGTCTGGACACCGGCTACCGCTGGCTGATCGCCGGCGACCGGAACGACCTGCAGGCGAACGGATCGAGCGTGCAGGGCGGCGCGGGGCTGCCGGACGATCTCGACTCGCTGGTGGGCGGCACGCGCGGCGGCCTGTGGCTGCAGGACACCTGGACGCCGTCGGAGCGCTTCTCGTTCGAGCCCGGCCTGCGCGTGGACTGGAGCACCGTCAACGGCGGCGCCACCGTCTCGCCGCGCCTCGCCGCGAGCTACGCGCTCGGGGGCGGGGCGCGCGTCCGGGCCGCGGGGGGGCTCTACACGCAGAGCCCCGGCTACGAGAAGCTCAGCCAGTCGGACTACTTCATCGACCTGTCGGGGGCGCGCGAGGCGGGCCTGCGCCACGAGCGGGCGACGCACCTCGTGCTCGGGCTCGAGCAGGACCTCGGCCGCGACGTCACCGCCCGGGTCGAGGGCTACTACAAGCGCTTCGACGATCTCCTTCTCGGACGGCTGGAGACCGAGGCCGAGCGGCTGGCGCGGGTCGGGCGCTACGACTTTCCCGAGGCGCTGCGGGGCAGTGTGCCCGCCGCCCCCATCATTCTCAGCGCCCCCACCAACGACGCGGGCGGCGACGCGTACGGGCTCGACGTCTACCTCGCGCACGGGAACCCTGCCGCGCGGCTCACGGGGTGGGTCTCCTACGCCTGGGGGCGGGCCGAGCGCGAGAGCTACGGGCGGCGCTACGCCTTCGAGTACGACCGGCCCCACGCGTTCAACGTGGTCGGCCGCTACCGGCTGACGAGCCGCTGGGACCTCGCGGCGACGCTGCGGCTCGCCAGCGGGTTCCCCCACACCCCGGCGCTCGGGCTGCGGGTGGCGGCGGTCGAGGACGACCGCGGCCGGCTGGTGCCCGCCACCGATTCCGCCGGCAACCTGCAGTACACCGTCGACTACGGCGGGGTCGACAACCTCAACTCCGCCCGGTTGCCGCACTATGCCCGCGTCGACGTGCGCGCCACCTACCAGCGCGGCCCCGAGGGACGGTGGTCGCTCTACGTCGAGGTCATCAACGTGCTCGGACGCGACAACGCCGTCGTGCTCGCGCCGGGCCTGCAGCACGACCCGGGGGCCGTGCTGCCGAGGCTGACTGAGACGCCCGGCCAGGGCTTTCCCCGGGTCCCGACCTTCGGGCTGCGCTTCCGGTTCTAGGAGTCTGCGCCGTAGAACGGTGAGACTCCTGGCAGGGTTGGTCGGGCGCCAAGCGGAGCCGAAGGCGACGACTGGCGGGCCAGCCTGTCGCCGACAGCGCGCTCGGTCCGATCCGGCGGGGCGATGCTGCGGTCCCGGTCGACGGGCGTGCGTCGTTCGGGGCATGATGGTAGCGGCGGCCGAGTTGGAACGAGAAGAGGAGGGCACCATCCGCAAGAAGCTGGATTTCCGCGTCGAGGGCCTCGACTGCAACGAGGAGGCCACCCTGCTGCGCGACGCGCTCGCGGGCCGCGAGGGCGTTCACGGGGTTTCGTTCAACGTCGTCGACGGCCGCATGACCGTCGACGTCGACACCGACGTCTTCGGTCCCGAGGAGGTCGCCGAGGCGGTCTCCCGGCTGGGCATGCGGGCCGAGCCGTGGGACGCAGCGCCGCGGGTCGAGTCGTGGTGGGAGGCGCACGGCCGCCATGCGCTGGTGGTGACGAGCGGGCTCGCGCTGACCGCCGGTCTCGTCCTGCACGTCGCGGTGGCGGGGGGCGGCGTGGTCGAGACCCTGCTGGCGCACGCGCACGGGGCGCACGGCGTCGACCGGCTCGTCGTGCTGCTGCTGCTCGTCGGCATCGCCGCCGGGCTGTTTCACTCGGCCCCGAAGGCGGTGGCATCGCTCGCCCGTCTGCGGCCGGACATGAACGCTCTGGTGCTGGTGTCGGTCACCGGCGCCCTGTTCCTGGCGGAGTGGGCCGAGGCCGCGGTGCTGGCTTTCCTCTACGGGCTGTCGGGCCTGATTGAGAGCTGGAGCGCGCGGCGGGCGCGCGACGCCATAGGCTCGCTGCTGCGCATCACGCCGGCGACGGCGGCGGTGGTGCACGGCGACCACGAGCACCGGACGCCGGTGGATCGTGTCGCGGTGGGCGCGCACGTGCGCGTGCGGCCGGGCGAGCGCATCCCCTGCGACGGCGTGGTGACCGACGGCAGCTCCTACGTCGACCAGTCGCTGGTCACCGGCGAGTCGGTGCCGGCCTGGAAGACGGCCGGAGACGACGTGTTCGCGGGCACCGTGAACGGCCACGGCATGGTCGAGCTGCGCACCACGCGGGCCGCGTCCGACACGATGCTGGCCCGCATCACCCGCATGGTCGGCGAGAGCCACCACCACCGGGCGCCGACCGAGCGCTTCATCGACCGGTTCGCGCGCTACTACACGCCCCTGATGTTCGCGGTGGCCCTCGCGGTCGGGGCGGTCCCGCCGCTGTTGCTCGGCGGCGACTGGGAGCGGTGGTTCTACCAGGCGATGCTCATCCTGCTGATCTCGTGCCCCTGCGGGCTCGTCATCTCGACGCCGGTCACGATCGCCGCGGCCATCGCGTCGGCCACGCGGCACGGCGTGCTGATCAAGGGGGGCTCGCACCTCGAGGAGCTGGGGCGCCTGTGCGCGGTGGCGTTCGACAAGACCGGCATCGTCACGCGCGGCGAGCCGGAGGTGCGCGAACTGCGGCCCGTGAACGGCCGCGCCGAGGAGGAGGTGCTGGCCCGCCTGCTGTCGGTCGAGCAGCGCAGCGAGCATCCCCTGTCGCGCGCCATCGTCCGCTACGCGCGCGAGCGCGGGGTCGAGCCGTCCGAGCTCGCCGATTTCACGGCCGTCGAGGGGCGCGGGGCGGAAGCGCGGATCGACGGCCGGCGGTTCTGGGTGGGGAGCGCGCGCTTCGCCCGGGAACGGGCCGCGACCGAGGTGTTCGAGCCCCAGTTCGCGGAGATGCAGCGCGCCGACGAGACGGTCGTCGTGTGCGGCGCCGGCGACGACGTCTGGGCGCTCGTCGCGCTGGCGGATCCGGTTCGCGCGGAAGCGCCGGCCAGCGTGGCGCAGGTCCACCGCCTCGGGCTCCGGTCGGCCCTGCTCACCGGGGACAACGCCGTCACCGCCCGCAGCGTCGGGGCCCGCGTCGGGGTGTCGGACGTGCGGGCCGAGCTGCTGCCGGACGGCAAGGCCGAGGCCATCGACGGGCTCATCGCGCGGCACGGCCCGACCGCGATGGTCGGCGACGGCATCAACGACAGCCAGGCCCTGCTCCGGGCCTCGGTCGGCGTCGCGATGGGCGGCAACGCCACCGACGTCGCGGCCGAGTCGGCCGACGTCGTGCTGATGCAGGACGACCTGCGGAAGCTGCCGTTCGTGGTCGATCACGCGCGCCGCGCCCGGCGGGTGATCATCGAGAACATCACCGTCGCCCTCGGCGCCAAAGCGGTCTTCCTCGCCGTCATGGCCTTCGGGGCCGCCACCCTCTGGATGGCGGTGGCCGCCGACATGGGCGCGTCGCTGCTCGTCACGTTCAACGGCCTGCGCATGCTGCGGCCGGCCGGCGTTCCGACCGGTCCGGCCTCGGAACCGGCGCTGGCCGGCGCCGGGCAGGAAACGTAGCGGGGAGGCCCGTCACCCTGCGCGCCGCGCAGCGACCGAAGAGAATCAACTCGTGGCCGCGACCTTGAAGCCCTCGGGCGCCAGCTCTTCGACTTCATCCGGACACCGACGGACGTCGAACGCCTGATCGCAGGAGCGGCAGAGGAAGTGGTGGTGATGCGGACGCCCGGCCAACTCGTACCGAAGCCGCCCCGACGACCGGAGGACGATCGTCGTCAGCCTCCTTGAACCGCGCTCTCCTCGTCGGCGCATGCCGGGCACGCGCCGGCCTGGCAGATACGGGCACTCTGCACCAGAGCGCCCGCAAGGGTCAGGCTGCCGGCGGCCGACGTCACGGTCTCGGGTATCGGCTCGAGCCAACCGGCGAGGGAGGCCGCCCAGAGCACGGCTCCCCCTGCGAAGGTGAGGGTCACGCCCGCGTGGTTGCGGGCCGGGCCGAGGACGAGCAACACCGCGCCGAGCAGGACGGTGCCGGCCCAGACGGCTCGCTCGACGCCTTCCGAGAGCGCGAGCGCCGGTGCCACCACGACCAGGACCGGCGTGAGCGCGCAGTGCAGGCCGCACCAGGCCGCGGCGCACGCCGTCAGTCGCGAGCCGGAAGCCAGATACGTGTTCGACGGGACGGTTGCGAGAGAGTCCTTCATGGTGTCGTGTCGACAGCAGGCGCGCGGAGAGCAGGGCCTGTGCCAGACACATCATGATAGTGGATTATCACGTCCGTCACCAAGGGGTGCCCCCCACGAGGCGATGGCGGATGCGCTGCCGCTCCGGACCCACGACTTCCTGCCCTGAATCCACCATCGACCTCCTTCGCCCGTGCCTGCCGCGACGGCGACGCCCGCCGACCTACTGCGCCCCGCCGCCCTCCGCCGCCTCGCGCGCCTCCATGGCCCGCGCCCCGGAGAGCGAGCTGGCCATCGAGTAGTTGCCCTCGTGGCAGGCGTACTCGTACAGCGGCTCGTCGGTTCGGCCCATCAGCACCTGCGCGGTCCAGGGCCGCGTCCAGCTCGTTGGGTCGTCCACCGTGAACTCGTAGATCAGGGTGTCGGCGTCGGCCCTCGTGAAGCGTTCGACGAGGTGCAGGTTGGCGCTCGAGCCCCCCAGGGAGGTCTCTCCGAGGAAGTTCCGCGTCTCGACGACGAGGGTGTCGCCCTCCCACCGGGCCCGCGAGTCGCCGACCCACTGCCGGAGCCGCTCGGGCAGATGCGGGCGCCCGTCGAGGGGGACGATGCGCGCGTTGTGCACCATCTCGTTCAGGATGACCACGTGGTCGGCGGTCTGGAAGAGCTGCACGTTGTTGTTGTAGGCGCTCGGGGTCATCGGCGGTCCCGAGTTGAACCCGAGGAGGCAGCGTTCCGAGAAGCCGCGGTCCTCCGGTCCGTGGGCGTGCCGATTGCGCAGCACGCGGCGTGCTTGGGCCCGCTCCTCCACCACTGGCAGCGCGGCGGGAATGCGGCCGTCCGGCGGGTCGATTACCAGCGACGTCCGCTGGTCGGACAGCGTGTGGCCGTGCTCGAACCAGATGCGGACCGAGTAGCCGAGGCGCGCGCCCAGCGGCGCGTCCTCGCGCTCCGACTCGTTGGCCTCGCGGCGCTCCGCGAGTTGCCGCTCCCAAGCCGCGGCCTCCTCCGCCGTCAGCGTCGCCTGCTCGGCGAGGTCGTCGGGCCGCTCCATCGGCGTCGCGGTCGAGAAGTTCCAGACGCCTTGCAGGTCGGGATGGCCGTCGGCGGTCCGCGGCGCCTGCGCGGCGGCACCGGCCGGCGACAGCGCGAGGACGACGGATGCGGCGACGAGGGCGCCGGGCGGAGTCAGCAATCGGTCGGGCATGGCAACCTCCTGGCCGAGATTCCGGGCCGCGATGGCCGCTGAACGGGCGCTGGTAGAGGGCCATTGTAGCAGCCGGGTCCGCTCAATCATCAGCCACCTTCACCTCCATGAGCCCGACCTTGCCTCGAACCCGGGGCCGCCGACGGCCGGGCCGGAAGCAGGAACGGGATCCCGGACGGCGATTGACACGGAACGAGCATTGTTCTCTGGAGAGGGCCATCGTAGCAGCCGGGTCGGCGCTTCGCCCGCGGCGGCGAGGACCGTCGGGTGCATGCGGCGCTACAATCGACCTCGTCGGGCCAAGCGTACCGGAGGCGTCGCCGCCGCGACGCCCGCGCGCGTTGCCCGGGGAGGTCCCCTGTGTCGGACGTTCAGGGGACGCCGGTCGCCGGACCGCGGGCGCAAGGAGAGTTGCTCGTGAGCAACGAGTCGTCGGCGCTGCCGCGCCTCGCCGCCGTCGTGCTGGCGGGTGTCTCCTGCACCTACGCGGTCGGCTTGATGCTGTCGCAGACGTGGGAGCGCGCCAGCTTGGCGTGGACCCTGCTCCCGATCTGGATCAGCGCGATTCCGCTCGTCTTCCTGCTCGTCGCCCTGACGGTCCTGTTCCAGCGCCTGCGCGATCTCAACGCCTGGGTGATGGCGCTCATGTTCTGCGGCTTCATGAGCCTGTTCGCGCCACAGGCGGCGGGCGGGTCACCGGTCATCCCCGGCTTCATGATGGCCTACCGCATGACGCTGCTCATGATGGCCCCGGGGCTGTTCGCCTTCTTCTTCCTCGTGTTCCCCGCCCGATCGCAGCTCGACGAACGCGCTTCGTGGCTGAAGTGGCTCCTCGTCGGGTTCGGCGCGTTCCTGGTGCTGACCGCCGGTCCGTGGCGGCCGCTCCTCGGGCAGCCGTTCTCGAACAACCTCGCCGGCGCGACCATCCTGCCCGACTCGCTCGCCCTCTGGCGCGCCTATGGCGTGTTCGGGAACGTCTTCCTGGGCATCGCCGTGGGCATCCTGGCCCTCGTCGGGCATGCGGTGGGCGCCGCGTCCCCGGAGGTGCGGCGCAAGGCGCGGGTCCTGGCGTGGGGCACGGTCGCGGGAATCGCCCCCGCGCTCTCGGTCGCGGTGGCCGAGGTGGCCGGCGCGGTGCCGGACTGGCTGGCCGCTGTCGCGTTGCTCGCGTTGCCGCTGATGCCGCTCGCCTTCGCGTACGCCGTCGTCAGGCACCGCGTGATGGCGGTCCCGGTGCTGGTGCAGCGCGGCGCCCGGTACCTGCTGGTGCAGCGCGGGCTGGTCGTCGTCAGCGTGGCGTCGAGCCTCGTGGTGGCGGTGGTGCTGGCGATGCTGGCCCAGCGGTGGCTGCCGGCGGGCTCCGACGTGGGGCTGCCGGTCGCGGTCGTCGCGGCCGGGCTGCTCGGCGTCGGGGTGGCCCGGGCGGGGGCGCGGGTCGAGCGGCGCATCACCGACCGCATCGACCGGGCCTTCTTCCCCGAGCGGTACGAGGCGCGGCGGGCGCTCGAGGAGCTGGCCGACCGCACCCGGACCGCCGAGGACCGCCCGGCCCTCGCGTCGCTGCTCGAGGCCATGCTGCGCTCCGCGTTCCGGCCGGTGTCGCTGGCCGTCTATCTCGAGGACCCCGACGGCCGGCTGGCGGCCGCGGACCCGCCGGAGGGCCCCGGCGTCCTCGCCCGGGACGCCGGGGCCCTCGCGGCGCTGGCGAGCCGAGCCCGGCCCGCGGTCCTGCCCCCGCCGGGCGTCGACGACGCGGCCGACGAGCTGCACCGCCTGCTCGCGCCGCTGCAGCCGGAGTGCCTGGCGCCGATGGTCGACAGGAACGGACGCCTCGTCGGCGTGGTGGCGCTGGGCGGCCGGCAGTCGGAGGAGCCGTACTCGGGCGAGGACGTCCGACTCCTCACGGTGGTGTCGCTGCAGTCCGCCCTGACCGTCCAGACCATCTGCCTGAGCGAGGAGATGGCGGCCCGCATCGAGGCCGAGCGGCGGGCCGAGCACGAGGTGGAGATCGCCAAGGAGGTGCAGCGGCAACTGCTGCCGGCGGCCGCCCCCGCCCTGCCGGGGTTCGCGTGCGCGGGCGACTGCATCCAGGCGAAGTCGGTGGGCGGCGACTACTACGACTTCATCGAGCTGGGGGGCGGCCGCATCGCGTTCCTGCTCGCCGACGTCTCCGGCAAGGGCATCGCGGCGGCGCTGCTCATGGCCAACCTGCAGGCGACGCTTAGGAGCCAGTACGCGGCCGGGGCCGACGATCCGGCGCGGATGCTGGAGCGCGCGAACCGCCTCTTCTTCGCCTCGACCCCCGGCAACCGCTACGCGACCCTCTTCCTCGCCGAGTTCGACCCGGCGACCCGCGAGCTGCGCTACGTCAACTGCGGCCACGTGGCGCCGGTGCTCGCCCGCGCCGACGGCGGCCTCGAGACGCTGGACGCCACGGGCACCGTGATCGGCCTCTTCGACGACTGGTTCGGCGACTCGGCGGCGACGGTGCTCGAGCCCGGCGACACCCTGGTCGTCTGCAGCGACGGCGTGACCGAGGCGCTCAGCGACGACGAGGAGGAGTACGGCGAGGACCGCTTCCGCGATGCCGTCGCCGCCCACCGCGGCCTCGCCGTCGCCGAGCTCCTGGCCACCGTTCAGACCGAGGTGCAGCAGTTCGCCGGCAAGGTGCAGAGCGACGACCTGACGTTGCTCGTCGCGCGAGCCACGCCGCCGGCTCCACAGGCCGCCGGTGCGAAAGCGGCAGATCCACAGCGGAGCACGTCGGCTATAGTGAGGTGAACCACAAGAGGGGGAGGCCGCCCATGACCGCGATGAAGGGACCGGCTCGTAGCTCGTTCGTCGGACGGATGGCGCGCGCGGCGGGAACGGCGCTCCTGGTGCTGTTCGTCGGCACCGCTGCCGGCGCCCAGGAGCGGGCGTTCACGCCGGTCACCGACGCCATGCTGCAGGACCCCGACCCCGCCGACTGGCTGAGCTGGCGGCGCACCCTCGACGGCCAGGGCTACAGCCCGCTGGACCAGATCGACCGCGGCAACGTCGGCGAGCTGCAGCTCGTGTGGGGGTGGCCGCTCGCGCCGGGGCTGGTGCAGGCGGCGCCCCTCGTGCACGACGGCATCATGTTCGTCCCCAGCCCCCGCGTCGTGCAGGCGCTCGACGCGGTGACCGGCGACCGCCTCTGGGAGTACCGGCGCGAGTTCGAGGCGTCGGACGCGCTCGAGGCGGTGGGGGCGGGCATGCGCACGCGGTCCATCGCCATCTACGGCGACAAGATCTACGTCAACACCTCCGACGCCCACATCGTCGCCCTCGACGCGCGGACGGGCGAGGTGGCGTGGGACCACACCGTCGCCGACTTCCGGCTCGGCTACCGCTACACCAGCGGACCGATCGTCGTGAACGGCCTCATCGTGTCCGGGATGACCGGGTGCCAGAACTACAAGAACGACGTCTGCTTCATCTCCGCCCACGACCCCGCGACGGGCGAGCAGGTGTGGCGCACGTCGACCATCGCGCGCCCCGGCGAGCCCGGCGGCGACACGTGGGGCGACCTGCCCCTGACGTTCCGGGCCGGCGCCGACTCGTGGATACCGGGCGCCTACGACCCCGAGACGAACCTCACCTACTGGTCGACGTCGCAGGCCAAGCCGTGGGCTCGGGTGTCGCGCAAGACCGACGGCGACGCCCTCTATACGAACAGCGTCCTCGCGCTCGACCCCGCGACGGGCGAGCTGCAGTGGTACTTCCAGTTCGTGCCGGGCGAGACCCACGACCTCGACGACGTCTTCGAGAGCGTGCTCATCGACCACCGGGGGCGGCGGTCGCTGTTCAAGATGGGCAAGCACGGCATCCTGTGGGAGCTCGACCGCGCCACCGGGGCGTTCGTGGCCGCCCACGACCTCGGCTACCAGAACGTGCTCGACGTCGACCCCGCGACCGGCGAGGTGACCTACCGGCCCGACATGATCCCCGTCGCCGGCGTCGAGCTCGACTTCTGCCCCGACTTCGGCGGCGTCCGCAACTGGCGGGCGAGCGCCTACCACCCCGGGACGCAGTTGCTCTACATTCCCATCCACCCGACCTGCGTGCGGGGCATGTTCACCGAGCTGGAGCAGGTCGAGGGCAACGACTACTACGCCGACCGCGGCTGGTTCTCGCGGGGCAGCCGCGTGCACCCCGACAGCGGCGAGCACGCCGGCCACCTCGTCGCCATGGACATCGACACCGGCGAGATCCGCTGGCGCCACTCGACGGCCACGCGGCCGGGGTCGGCGGCCCTGACCACCGCGGGCGGCCTGGTCGTGTCCTCCGACACCGACCGCAACCTGTTCATCCACGACGTCGAGAACGGCGAGGTCCTGTTCCGCACCCGCCTGCCCGGCTCGGTGCAGGGCTTCCCCATCACCTACGCGGTCGACGGCCGGCAGTACCTGGCGGCGCCGGTGGGCGGCGGGCGGACCAACGCGGTGTACGTGTTCTCGCTGCCGGAATGACTGCGCACGCCTGGCGTGTGGTCCGGCGCGGAGGAGGACTGAGGAGGACATGGTCATGAACCGGCTCGCGAAAACGCTCGCGGTTGCTCTCGTGGTGACGGTCGGCTTTTCCGGCCTGCTTGCGGAACGCGCACGGGCGCAAGGTGCGGAGAGCAGCCCTCTGCTGCGGGCCATGGAGGAGGAGCTTCAGCGCTCGATGCACGAGCTGGGCGAGAGGGGCGACCCGCCTCCCTACTTCATGAGCTATTCGGTCGCCGAGACCGAGAGGGCGACGCTCGCCTCGTCGTACGGGGCGTTGCGCTCCAGCACGTCCGGGCGCTCGCGGTTCCTCGACGTCGAGGTGCGGGTCGGCGACTACCAGCTCGACAACACCCGCGAGGTTCGCGGAGGGCTGCCCTTCGGGCAGTTGCCCGACTTCAGCGGGCCGGTGGCCATGCCCCTGGAAGACGACGTCGAGGCGATCAAGAGCATTCTCTGGCTGCACACCGATCGGAACTACAAGGCCGCCGCGGACCAGCTCGTCCAGGTCAGGACCAACCAGGCCGTGACGGCCGACGGGGAGGACGCCTCGGCCGACTTCTCCCGGGAGTCGCCGGAGGTGGCCGTCGACCCGCTCGCCTCCGTCGCCGTCGACGTGGAGCCCTGGGGAGAGCGGCTGAGGGAATACTCGTCCCTGCTCGATTCGCACCCGGACATCCACGAGTCGAACGCCACGCTGACGGCCGTCGCCACCAACAACTACCTGGTCAACAGCGAGGGCACCCGGGTCCGGCACGGCACGGTTCACGTGCGCGTCAGCCTGTATGCCGCGACCAGCGCGGACGACGGCATGGAGCTGTATCGGTACGAGTCGTTCCACGCCCACTCGCCCGATCGCCTCCCGGATGACGACGCCGTCCGGCAAGCCATCGACCGGATGGCGGCCGATCTGCTCGCCCTGCGCGAAGCGCCGGCGATGGAGCCCTACGCCGGGCCCGCGATTCTCTCGGGCCCGGCCGCCAGCGTCTTCTTCCATGAGATCTTCGGCCATCGCATCGAAGGGCACCGGCAGAAGAGCGAGCGCGAAGGCCAGACGTTCACCAGGATGGTCGGCGAGCGGGTGCTGCCCGAGTTCGTCTCCGTCTACAGCGACCCGACCCGGGAACGCGCCGGCGGCACCGACCTGGTGGGTCACTACCGCATCGACGACGAGGGCGTGAGGGCGCGTCGCGTGACGGTGGTGGAGAACGGCGTCCTGCGGAACTTCCTCATGTCGCGGTCGCCCGTCGAGGGCTTCGAGCGATCGAACGGACACGGGCGAAGGCAGCCGGGGCTCGCCCCGGTCGGGCGGCAGAGCAACCTGATCGTCGAGTCGTCGCGGCCCGTGCCGGACGCGGAGCTGCGCGGGCTGCTGGTCGAGGAGATCGAGCGGCAGGGGAAGGAGTTCGGCCTGCTGTTCACCGAGATTGCCGGCGGCTTCACGTTCACCGGGCGTGGCGCGCCGCAGGTGTTCCAGGTGACGCCGATCATGGTCTACCGCGTGTACGCCGACGGCCGGCCCGACGAGCTGGTCCGCGGCGTGGACCTCATCGGCACGCCCTTGGTGTCGTTCAGCGAGATCATCGCCACCGGCACCGAGAGAAGCGTCTTCAACGGTTTCTGCGGCGCCGAGTCGGGGATGGTCCCGGTCTCGGGCGTCGCCCCCGCCATTCTCACGGCGCAGATCGAAGTCCAGAAGAAGCCGAACGCCGCGGACAGGCCGCCCGTGCTGCCTCGGCCGGAAAGGGAGGGCAGGTGATGACCGGTTCAGGCGTGCGGTCGGCCCGCGGCGGCGCATGTTCCCTGTTTCTCTTCCTTTTCGTCTGCGCAAGCCCCGCGGCGGGCGAGCGGCAAACGGCGGAAGAGCAGCCGGGCGGTGACGCACGGCAACCCGACGTCCTGCTGCGCGCGATGCAGGACGAGCTCTCGCGTTCCACCGCCACGCTCCAGTTGGAGGAGCTGGAGCGGCCGTACTTCATCGAGTACGCCGTCGTGGACACGGAGTCGACGGTGCTCGAGGCGACGTTCGGCGCGAGCGTGCGCGACGACAGGTCGCACCAGCGGTCGCTGCGCGTCGACGTTCGTGTCGGCAGCCACGAGCTCGACAACAGCGAGTTCGTCGGCATGCGGTCGTTGTTCTCGATGACGAGCTTTCCCCGGAGTCTCGTGCGGGAAGACGACTACGGCGCCCTGCGCCACGACCTCTGGCTGGCCACCGATGCCGCCTACAAGGAGGCGCTGGAGCAGCTTGCGCGGAAACGGGCCTTCCTCCAGAACCGCGTGCAGGAGGAACCGACGCCGGACTTCTCCGTCGAGGAGGCCGTCATGCAGATCGAGCCTCCGGCAGAGTCCGCGTTCGACGAAGCGACCTGGCGGGAGACGGTGCGGAGGTTGTCCGGCGTGTTCAGGGAGTACCCGGCGATCGACGAGTCGAGCGTGACGCTGCGGGTCGAGCGCACCGACAAGTACCTCGTCAACAGCGACGGCAGCATGGTCCGCCGGCCGGCGTCGCTCGCCGCCCTCTACGCGCGGGCGGCCACGCGGGCGCCGGACGGGATGCGGCTGAAGCACTTCGTCCCGTTCTACGAGCGGGCCGCCGGCGACATGCCGGCGGAAGCGGAGATCGAGGCCGCGGTTCGACGCATGGCCGGCGAGCTGACGGCGCTCGCCGAGGCGCCCGTCCTCGACGACTACATCGGTCCCGTCCTGGTCTCGGGGCAGGCCTCGTCCGAGCTGTTCGGGCAGGTGCTCGGCGCCCAGCTTCCCGGCCATCGACCGCCGCTGCTCGAGGACCAGCGCATGGCGGCGATGATGGCGATGACGCAGGCCAGCGATCTCGCCAACCGGTTGAATCGCCGGGTGCTGCCGAGAGCGTTCGACGTCGTCGACGACCCGACCCGGGAGGCCTTCGAGGGCGAATCGCTGATGGGGGGGTACGCCGTCGACGATCAGGGCGTGCAAGCCCGGCCGGTGTCACTGATCGAAGGCGGCGTCCTGCGGACGTTGCTGATGTCTCGCCGGCCGCGCGCGGGAATCCCCCAATCGAACGGCCATGGACGCGCCGGGGCATTCGGCCCGGCGACGGCCCAGCCCGGCAACCTCTTCGTCAGCGCCGAGGGCGGGCTGAGCGAGGAAGAGCTGAAGGACGAGCTGATCGGCATGGCGAGGGACGTCGGACTCGACTACGGCCTTCTCGTCACCGTGCTCGACGATCCCGGGATCACGGGGACCGACCCGATCGGCCCGTCGAGCATCCTCCTCATGATGCAGAGCGGACCCTCTCAGTCCCGGCTCACGAGCCCCATCCTCGCGTACAAGGTCCATGTCGAGGACGGCCGGGAAGAGCTGGTACGGGGTCTCGGGTTTCGTGACGTGTCGGTCCGGAGCCTGCGGGACATCGTGGCGAGCGGTGAGGACCAGTACGTCAACAACCGCTTTCTGGAGCCGAGCGGCGGGTTGTCCGGCCCTTTCACCATCGTCATTCCCTCGGGCTTCGGCGGGCCCGGCGGCCTGGGCATCCCGGCCGCCGTCGTCGCGCCGTCGGTCCTGTTCGAGGAGCTCGAGCTGGCGCGCACCGGCGGGGCGCAGCAGACCCCCGTTCTCATGGAGCATCCGTACTTCGGCCGGGAACGGCAGTGACGTTCCCGGTGCGCCTTGCGGCGTGGGCGCCTTGCCGGTCTCCGCGCCACGCAGGGTGCGCGCCGTAGAAGGGAGCTGGACGCCGGCGGCCGGCCGGGGGGCCGCGAGGCGGCCGATCCACGGGCCGGCCCGCCGTGCATACCCGCGTCATGATCCCTCGCGTTTCCTACACCGGGGCGGCTTGGGCCGTCCTCGTCTTCACGCTGTTCGTGGTCCTGTGGGGCGGCTTCGTCAGCGCCAGCGGCGCCGGCGACGGCTGCGGCGACGACTGGCCGCTGTGCGGCGAGCTGCTCTCGCCCTCGGGGACGACCCCGGCCGACGCCGCCGACACCCTGGTCGAGTTCACCCACCGCGCGACGAGCGGGCTCGCGCTGCTCGCCGTCGCGGGCCTCGCCGTCTGGTCGCGTCAGCGGTTCCCCCCCGGCCACCGGGCGCGCTACTGGGCCGCCCTGTGCCTCGCGTTCATGGTCGTCGAGTCGCTCATCGGGGCCGCCCTTGTCATCTTCCAGTGGGTCGACATGAACGTCTCGCTGGCCCGCGCCCTCGTGCAGCCGGTCCACCTCGCCAACACCTATCTCCTCATGGGCGCGCTGGCCTGCGCGGCATGGTGGTCGGGTCCCCGGCGGCCGGCCGCGGCGCTCGCCCCGGGCCGCCCCGACCGGCTGGTGGCGGGCGCCCTCGGCGGGCTGATCGCGGTCAGCGCCTTCGGCACCGCCGCGTCCCTCGCGTCGACGGTCTTCCCGTCCGAGTCGTTCCTCGACGGCGTCCGTAGCGACTTCGCCGGCGGCGCCCACTACCTGATCCGGCTCCGGGTCTGGCACCCCGTCGCGGTCCTCGCCTTCGGCGCGTATCTCATCTGGCTGGGGCGCCGGCTCGGGCGGGTGTTGCCGGACGGCTTGCCCGCGCCGTTTCTTCTCGTGGCGGCGGTCTTCGCGACGGAGCTGGCCGTCGGGGCCCTCGACGCGCTGCTGCTGGCCCCCATCGCCCTCCAGATGGCCCACCTGTTCCTGGCCCACGCCCTCTGGCTCGCCCTGATGGCCCTCTGGCTCCACCTCCGCTCCGACCCGGCCGCGGGCGTGCGGCGCGCGGACGCGACCATGGAGGCGTTGCGGCAGCAGTTGTTCACCGGAGGACGACGATTCACCAGGGACGAGATGAACGCGCGTTGAGCCTCTCGTGGATAGATGGCGTCTTGCGCCGCGGCTCCCCCTACAGAAAGCCCACCAGCGACCCCAGCGAGACCATCAGGAGCGTGATCAGCACCACCCAGACCGCCGACAGCAGCGTGCCGGGGGCGAGCATGTCGAGCATGCGGTAGTAGCCCTTGGTGTAGGTGACCAGGGGCACCGCGTCGAGGGGCAGCAGGAACGCGCACGAGGCGGTGAACGCCACCGGCAGCGCGTAGAGGGCGGGGTTCTGCCCGGTCGACAGGGCGAGGAGGGCGAGAGGGGGAATCAGCACCGTGTTGATCACGGGGCCGATGGGCAGCGCGAGGTGGATGACGACGGTGAACGCGCTCACGAGGGCGACGATGCCCAGCGCGCTCCAGTCCTCGAGGCCCCCGAGGGAGCCGTCCACCAGCCACTGCGCGAGGCCGGTCTCGACCGAGGCGGCCCCGAGGGCGGTGACGCCCCCCACCATCAGCAGCGCCTCCCAGCCGATGCCGCGCTCCACCTCCTTCCACGTGAAGATGCGCATGCCGGGAAGGAACATGACGACGGCCCCCAGGATGCTCACCATCACCACGTTCAGGGCCGGGAACCACGTGCTGAGGATCCACAGCACGATCATGGTGCCGAGGACGACGAGGACCCGCCACTCGCGGCCGCTCACCGGGCCGAGGGCGGTCCGTTCGGCCGCGACGTCGCCGACGGCGGTGACGTGGTCCATCTCGGGCGGGTAGAAGCGCAGCAGGATGAGGGTGGCGACGGGCAGCAGCACGACGACCATCGGCACGCCGATGACCATCCAGTCGAGGAAGCGCACGGTGACGTCGCCGTACTCCTGGATGAAGAAGATGCCGAGGATGTTGATGGAGCTGCCGGCCGGCGTCGCCACGCCGCCGATGAGGGCGGCGAAGGGAACGCCGATCATGACCACCTTCGCGAACGACGACCGGCCCGGGGTCAGCCCCATCTTGTCGAAGAGGCCGACGGCGAGGGCCATGAAGATGGCCGTCGCGGGCACGTCGGACATGATGGTGGACACGAGGCAGGTGCCCACCATGAACACCCACACGACGCGGCGGCTGTCGGTGCCCGCCTTCGAGAGCAGCCACAGCGAGAAGCGTCGGTCGAGCCCCGAGCTGATGAACGCCTGGGCGACGACGAACATCGCGAGGACGAAGAAGAAGACGGGGCTGATGAACGTCGTGAACGCGGTGGGCAGGTCGGCCACCCCGAAGATCGGCAGCAGCACCACCGCGAGCAGGGCCGTCATCCCCACCGGCAGGGCCTCGGTCACCCACAGGACGAGCACCACCACGAAGATGGCGGCCATCCGCTGGCCCTCGGGCGGCAGGGTCTCGGGCCCCGGCAGGCCGAGGACCACGAGGGCGAGCAGCACCGCCGCGGCCACCCCGGCCATGGCCTGGGTCGTGGGGGCGGGGGGCTCGTTCACGGTGGGAGCGGTTGCCTGCATCGTGTCTCCTCGGGCGGTCCGTCGGCGACGGCCGGGTGGGCCGCGGCGCGAACCGGGAGCGCCGCGCCAGTGTGTCACAATGGCCCGCGTCGCTCCAGCGGGCGGCAGGCCCGACGGCACCTGGGCCTCGGCGTGCTCGCCCTGGTCATGAGGCCGCCCGGCTCCGGCCGGCAACGGGCCATGGCACTGCGCCTCGACGACTTCGGCGTGCTCGGCGGGGTCAGGACGGCCGCTCCCGTTCGTCCGGGCGGCGGGCGCCTGCGCCTCGACGACTCGGCGTGCTCGCCCTGGCCACGATGGTCGCATCCGTTCCACGGACTACGCTCCGGCTCTGCCGCGTAACAGCATATGGTCACCCAACGCCCCGGTCCAGCCGCCGCTGGCGCCGAGAACGTCCTCGGCGTCGACCCCCGGCCCGTCTTCTTCGGCGTGGAACGGTCCGGCGCACTGGGACTGGAGCGGCCGCCGGCCGGCGACGGCGAGACCGTGCGGGTCTGGGCGCGGTCGCTGACGGGCATGCAGAAGGAGGCGGTCGTCTCGTCCACCGCCGGCGGGGTCTGGCGGCTCGCCAGCGACGAGGGGCCGTACCTCGACGGCTTCGACGCCGCACCGTGCCCGCTCGGGTTCATGACCGTGGGCATGGTGTCGTCCTGGATGAACGCGGTGCTGGACGCGGCACGGGCCCGTGGCCTGACCGTCCGCGACCTCGTTCTGGTGCAGGACAACCGCTACACCATGGAGGGCTCCGCCCTGAACGGCACCATGACCGGCGGCGCCCTGCCGGTCGAGCTCGACGTGCGGATCGACGCGGACGCCGACGAGGACGCGGTGCGCGAGATGGTGGCCGCGGCCGTGCGCGGGGCCACCGTCCACGACGTCCTGCGCCGGCCGCACGTGTCGCGCTTCACGCTCGCCGTCAACGGCGCCGAGGCGCAGGTGGACCGGGCCGCGCGGCTGGACGGCGCCCGCCCGGCCGACCCCGAGCCGGTGTTCCCGCGGGTCGCGCCGGCCGACTCCACGGGGGTGCCGCTCGTGCGAGTCGAGGCGGTGAAGCCGGTGGCCGGCGTGGCCGGCGGCGCCGGCACGAGCCTGCGGGCCGAGCAGCGCCGGCAGCTCCACCTGCGGGCGGTCTGCCGCCGGCGTCCCGACGGCGTGAAGGAGATCGAGCAGCAGCTCCACAGCCCCCTGGGGTCGACGTTCCGGTTCCTGTCGGACGAGCCGCCGGAGCAGGGCGGCCGCGGCGCCGCGCCCTCTGCCGCCAGCTACATGGCCGCCGGCGTCGCCTTCTGCTTCATGACCCAGCTCGGGCGCTACGCGGCCATTCTCGGGAAGGACCTGCACGGGTACCGCATCGTGCAGGACACGCGCTTTCCGGGCCGCGCCGCTTCCGCCGGGGCGCCGTCGAGCGCCGGTGCGGCGCCTGCCGGCCCCGGCGCGACGCCGGGGGACATCGCGTCGCTCCCGAGCGCCGCGGGCGCCGTCGAGACCCACGTCTACCTAGACACTCGCGAGGGGGTGGACTTCGCCCGCCGGTGCCTCGACATGGGCGAGCAGACCTGCTTCCTGCACGCCCTCTACCGCACGCCTCTCGAGCCCGTCGTCACCACGACCCGGGTGTAACATGGCGTGAAGCGGGCGGTGCGTCCGGCGCGACTCGACCGGTGCAGCGAGCCGCCGTCTGATCGATGTCGGAGGAATCACCGAAAAGACAGCGGAGCCGGCACATGACCGAGACGATGACATCGGAAACGGCGCCGGTGTCGGCATCGGTCCGGCCGGCACCGGCCAGCGCCGATTCCAGTCCCTCCACCGGGCAGTGCCCGAACGCCGGTGCCGATGCGCCGGGGCGAGTCGAAGTCGTGATCCCGCGCGACCTGTTCGACCGCCTGACCGACCACGACGAGGCGCCGAGGTGCCGGTACGAGACGGCGACCGGGCGCGCCGAGTTCGTGGCGGAGCCGACGTTTGCGCACGAGTCGCGGGCCGCGATTGCCGGCGAGCTGTTCGCGCGAGTCGCGGTCGAGCTGGAGGCGGCGGGGTCGCCCATCGAGCTGCAGGCCTCGCGGGCGACCCGGTTGTTGAGCGACGACGGCGCGTTCGAGCCGGACGAAGGGTTGTTCATCGGCTCGGAGAGGATCGCTGCCGCGGCGCGCGCCGGGGGTTGGCTGGACGTCCGCCGCGGGCATCCGGTGCCGGATCTGGTGGTCGAGATCGATCGCAGCACCCAATCGAGCGGCAAGCTCGCGCCCTACTTCCGGATGGGTGTGCGTGAGGCGTGGACCTGGAGCCGGCGCGGCGGCGCCTCCATCTGGGTCCCCGGCGGCGAGGCGCCGGAGCCGGTTCGGGGCATCGCGACCAGCCGCGCGCTGCCGGGCGTGACCCGCGACGCGCTCTACGAGCTGTTCGGGCTGCCATCCCGGTCTGCACGCATGCCCGCGATGCAGCAACTCGCGCGACGGGTCGCGAGCGCGCTGGTCGGTCGAGACGCCGGGGCGCACGCCTGAGGCGCCAGCGGGCGGTGCGCTCCGCCCGCGGCTGCCCGGTTCGCCGGCGTCGGGCGCTCGACAGGCGGCCGCCCGTCGAGCGGTTGAAGGTCGAGCGGTTGGGTCGGGCGGTTGGAGATCGGGATGGAACCAGCACCGACGGATACGCTCCGCCGCGAAGCGGAGAGGGAGGCGTAGAGGGCCTTGCCCGATCCCGGGGCCGCCGTTGCGATTCCGCGCCACCGCTTCACCGTCGACGATTTCGCCCGCCTGGGTGAAGTCGGCATCTTTACCGAGGACGACTGTGTGGAGCTGATCGATGGAGAGATCCGCGACATGACGCCCATCGGCCAGCCGCACGCCTGGATCGTCAATCGCCTGACCTTGCGGCTGGTGACGTGCCTCGCCGGCCGGGCTTATGTCAGCGTGCAGAAGCCGCTTCGTCTCGATCGCTACACCGAACCGCAACCGGATCTGGTGGTCGCGCGGGGCGGCGAGGACGACTACGCCGACCGTCACCTGGAGGCGGGCGACATCCTGCTCGTCGTCGAGGTCGCGGATTCCTCGCTCCGCTACGACCGTACCGAGAAGATGCCGCGCTATGCGGGGGCGGGCATACCCGAGGCGTGGCTCGTGGACGTCGCCGGCGGCGCCGTCATCGTGTCCACGAGCCCGGCCCCGACGGCTACGCCGACCGGCGGGTCTTCCGGCGCGGGGGGGAAATCGCGCCCACTGCGGTCACCGGCCTGCGAGTCACGGTCGACGAGGTCGTCGGCCCGGTCGGTGACCGCCGACGCTGACTGTTCGCCACACTGCGCAGTGGATCTTGGCACCGCCATCGAAGAAAGGAGACAAGTACCGCATGGTACTCTACGAGTTGGGCGTTCCGGCCCGTAGGCGGACCGGTCGCGCCGGTTCTGTCGCATCGAGGGTCGCATCCATGGAGCGCGTGTGGGACCGTCCGCCTCGATTCGCGATACGCAGCCGTGGCTTACAGGGCTAACCCTGTGCACAGGGACGGGACATGGGGTAAGTCTCAATGGCAGATCTCTCACGATGACGAGATTGAGTGCTTCGACGGAGCGCGCGCCAGGCGTTGGTTCGTCGGCGAAGTCGGCTGGGGGCTTCATCTTCCGGGCGGTAGACCTGACTACGTCGGTGTGGCTCAGGACCACGAGACGAAGGTCTTCGTGGCGAAGTTCACGGAGGATCAGGACGTATGGCACGGCTATCCGGCTGATCACCGTCGAAATCATCAGGACATCCCAACGGAGTACGTTCTCGGCGACTGGATGCGCGCGCGCTTATTGACTCCCGCGAAGATTCGGAAGCTGGTTCGAGGACAACCGTGCCGCCTCTGAAGTTGATCGTTCCTGGCCGGTACTGGGATTCCCAGATCTACCGAGGCAGACTCCATCTGTTCGGTATGGACGGCGACATCCTGACCCTTGACTGGGACAGGTTGGTCGAGGGACTGCAAGTCCGCGACGACCTGAGGCTGGCGGTACGAAGCGCCTTTCGGCGTAGCGACTACCTGTATGGCGTAGCGGCGACTGGGATCTTCCATGACGAGGAGATCAGGGAGATTATGCGCCGCCGCTTCCGCAGCCTCTCACAGACACCGCTCGAAGTGGGCAGGCAGGAGATCACCGGAGCGGGGTTGGGATGGCAGGAGAATCGGTTTCCGTTTCCGCACGCCGACTCGGAGATCTACTATCGTCGTCTGTACGTTTCGTCGAGAAACGGAGTGTTTGCCGCACGTTGCGGAGGTTCGACGAAACACCCTTTCAGCACACGCGTCGAGCGGCTCTCCGAGATGCCGGTCTCCGCGGTGCGAGCCTCTTACCGTTCATTGGCTCTGGCGGCGGGCGAGGAAGGGTTGTGGCAGTACAGTCTGGATGATTTCGGAAATGGCCGTCGCACCGAGCGGGTCTCAAGTCATCATTGCAGCGAGTGCCAATGGGTGTTCCACAGCATCTATGGCTCCTCCCCCGACGGAGTCGGTGTCCTGGCCTCCTATCGCAAGGCACTGTCCGAATGGTCAGATCGTGAAGATCCGGAACAGTCAAGCGTATCGAGAGCGGAATGGCGGAGAACTCTCGATCGCGTGATACCGGACAGCGAGATATTTTCGGATTGCGAAGAACCCACCGGCGAGTACTCGTGGGCGGCGCAGGACAAGATCTGTCAAGCGTCCAATGGTTCCATACGAGTGGCCAGATACGAACCGTGGAATGAAGAAACCCCTCTTCGACGAATCGGTACGCTGCCGCTAGCCCGTCGGGGTGAGGCGGTCGTATCGGCGAAGGTTGCGCTGTTCGGGACCGTCGTGGAGCTGGACTCCGGTCTGGTGGTCATCTGTAGCGATGGAAAGACCCTGGAACTTCACGGCGAACCGGTGTCCTGGAGAGTCTTTCCGCGTTCTCGTCACTACGAGAACCATCTGCATGTGATTCATGACGACCGACTTGAAGTGTTGTCATTCAACCACGATTACCTGGTCGATCAGGATACGAAGGTGTCGGGCTTCTCGTTGGGCCGGCGTGCGTCGTTCGGTATCCACTCTGACCATCTCGGTGCGGTGGCCAAAGGGACTCCGGTTCATTGAATGGGAACCAGCTCGGCCAAAGAAATCGAGTGTTCTTCAGTTCGCAGGAATATAGCCGATGGCCATGGACTCCGCCGGTGCCCATCGCCGCGACTGCGCTTGTCCAGCAGGGTGCCACCGCGACTTATTTCGCAACGAGGATGGCCTTCAGCTCCACGTTCCGCTTCACGTGGCGAGTATGCCAGAAGAGCCGCGAGGTGGCAAGCTGATTTTGGTCACTGTCCTAAAATGGGTGCCCCGAGGTCTCTGGCAAGTTCACTGTATCCGGCCTGGAACGCCGACCAACTCCCGAACACGAGTTTGTATAGATCCTTGCCAAGCAAGAGATTGTGATCGACATCCCTTGGGGTTGGGCGCCGCGCGAGTAGTACTTCCAGCCGCGCGTATTGGTGGATCAGGATGCGACCGATGTTGTGACGCGTGGCATTTGCGGGAGAGAGCGATTGTTGGGCAAACACCTGCACTACACGGGTGTCAAAATGAACCTTGCAGCCGAGCGGCAGATTCAGCATCTCCTTCGGGGTGAGGAACCTTCCAGTGGCTCTCGCTGAGCCCTCGGCGTACGGCAACAAGCCGTGATACTCGACTAGCATGTAGGCGTTTTTGAAATTCCCGATGAAGTCAATGACCGTACAGTGGGACTTGCCCACGGCCTTTCGAAGGCCTCTTCCGAGTTGCTGATGGAAGATCCGTGCGGATTCTGTCGGCCTTAGGAATAACAGGGTTTGAATGAACGGAAAGTCAGCGCCTTCATTCAATACGTCCACGACACAAAGGACATGTAGGTCACCGACTTGGAGTTTGCGGGTGAGATCCTGACGCTCGACGATGGGCGTCGATCCCAGGTACGCTGCGGCCGGAATCCCAGCCTTGCAGAGGCTCTCGGACATCCGCTTTGCGTGCCGGCGCGAGCAGCAGAACGCAAGCGTAGCGGTACCTTCCGCCAGCTTGCGCCATTGTGCAATTATTGCCTCATCGCGTTCCGGGATCACGAGTGCCCGTTCTAGGTCTCGAACGTGGTATCCACCTTGCGTGCGACGAATCTGCGAGTAGTCTATGTCGTCAAAACAACCGTAGTAGTGATAAGGAGTGAGGATGCCCAGTTCGATCCCACTTCGCAGCTCGTAGTTGACGACAACATTACCGCCGCAGAGTTCGGCGATTGCTTGCCTATCGCCACGAAACGGCGTAGCGGTCAAGCCGAGGAGAAAACCTGGTCGGAGCGTATCCAGAAGTTGGCGGTACGTGCGAGCTGCGGCGTGGTGAAATTCGTCTACGATCACGTAGTCGTAAGCGTCCGGGTCGATCCGGTCAAGGTGTCTGGTGAGCAGCTGGATGGTCGCGAGATGAACGACAGAGCTGCCGGCGTTCGACACGGCTTCAAGTCGATCGACTTTCGCCGGATCGAAAACGGCTCCGAATTCAGCTTCCGCGACGTCCAAGATTTCGTGCGTGTGCGCAACATAAAGGACCCGCGTGGATTCTAGGCCGCACGCATCTTGTGCTGCAATGCGCGTCTTCCCGGATCCGGGAGGTAAAACCACTAGCCCGGCTGACTGGCCCAAACCGTGAGCAACAGTCAATTCTCTGAGCGCTTCCTCTTGTAACACATTTAGGACTCGCCTACTTGGCGAGTAGCCACAAGTACATCGCCCCGCGCTGATCCGCTGGCCGTCACGCGGGCAGAGGAATCCGAAGCCGATCAGGAGTCGCCCGAGGTCATGTGCGTCGACAAGGCAGTATGCTTCAGAAACACGTGCTGCGGTAGAAATGAACTGTTCTTTCGCTTGGTCGAGGATCACTCCGGTGGCCGCAAATACAGCGTAGGATAGGTCGGCAATCTTCTCAAGTCGATAGATCTGGTGGGACACGTGCGATGGTCGAACCTTGGGAAAGCTCTTTCCTTTGAGGATGAAAGCCGCCACGCCAGACTTGCGGTTAAGTGTGAGTTTGTGCGTCAGTACGTCAACTATCTCTGCAGGACCGTGTGGCGTGTCGCCAACGTCGGTTAGGACCGATCGGAGCGCCGGCTCGAACTCGGTCCGTTCGTCAAGATCGCGAACCGACGCCAGCACAGCCTCGTCAACGTGCTCCGGGGCATGCCTCAGTACCGACCGAAACTGGTCGAACTCGTCCAGGCTAACTAGTCTCCCGCTCATGGTGCTAATAGGATCAACTCAAGTAACGGAGGCCATTTGCGGAACCTGATGCTGCTGTGACAACAATCGTATCCTTGCCGACAAAGCGGCCGAGTTTGAGTCCCAAGCGGTGGAGGGGGGGAGGCGCGCATTGTGGGCAAATAGACGGCAATCGACTCGTTCATGTCGTGGAAGTAGGATTGGGGGCGTTCGCTCTTGATGCTGCGCTTCTTGGTCTGCTGGAGGTCCATTGAGGACAGCATTATTGCACACGGGGGCGTCCGGCCGGAAGGTTGGTCCCTTGGGCGTACGGACGGGAGACGGGCGAGCCGGTTGCGGGAGGGCGGCAGGCGGATAAGCGCGGTCGCCGCGGCACGCGGGTTCAGGACATGTCCATCGGACGAGCGCGTGGGTCCGGCAGCGCGGCGCGCTACGGTCGCCGCGGCGAGCCGGTCAGGAGACGTTCACCCGGACGAAGGCGTTGGTCCAGCAGCACTGCGAGCCGCCGCCGCCGGAGCGGTCGTTGGCGAAGACCCGCAGGACGTACTCGCCGGGCTCGCTGAACGTCGCGGTGGTCTCGACGCGCTCGGGGTCGCCCTCCGCGATCTCGATCTCGGGGTCGGCGAAGGTCACCTCGCCCGGGCCCTGATGCGCGTGCAATGACAGGCGGACGAGGGGCGGCGGGTCGTCGTCGGCCTCGCCGGGCCGCCGGGCGACGCCGTCGTCGGTGGCCCACACCGCCAGCGGCATCGGCTCGCCGGCGGTGGCCGTCAGCGGGCCCTCCGGCGAGCCGCCCGGCCCCCGGAACTCGCGGCCGTCCCTCGGCGAACCTGACCGCGGGCGGCGTGTCGCCGCGAGTGTTCCCGCCCAGCGCGTCGAGCAGCCAGTCGCGGTGGAGGTGGCCGGGGATGGTCTGGGTGTCGCCGCGGAAGGTGAGGGTCCAGAGCACCTCGTCGTCGCCGAAGTCGCCGGGCACGACCACCGTGAACACGCCGCGGTGGCGACGGGGCAGGAAGACCGTCGGCTGGCCGCGGTCCGGGCCTCCCGGCGCGATGCGGTTGTCGGCCCCGACGGGAATGTGGACGATTTCCTCCGAGTTGCGGTTGAAGTATCCCCACGACACGCTGATGGTGCCGTCGGGGTTGGGGTACCAGCCCTCGTAGACGGGGGTGACGGTCTGCCCATGGGTGCCGACCGGGGCCAGCAGCAACTGCCCGGCCGACAGGAGCGTCCAGCTCGCGGTGACGATCACCCCCACGATTCCCGCGATCATCATGGACCGATTCCGCATCGTCATCCCCCGATTCGAGCTCGCCGTGTCCGCAGGATCGTGCAGTTCTGCTCCAGGCTCGAGCGACGCCGCAGGCGCCCACGCCCTGCCTCAGGCGCTGACGCCGGCCTGACCGGGTGTCGTCGGCGCCGAAACGGACCCGTTACGTAAGCCGCGGCGCGGCATCCCGTCGGAGAATGCCGCGCCGCCCATCACCTGTGGCGCAATCCGGCTCAGTCGCCGCTCGTCGGCCACACGACGCCCTGGTTCATCGTGGTGACCTCGCCCATGCCCTTGTAGACGAACTTCTGGAGCCGCTTGCCCTCGTAGGTCTCGGTCGTGTAGATGTTGCCGGCCGAGTCGACGGCGATGCTGTGGGCCCCGAAGAACTGCCCGGGCTGCCGCCCGCCGTCCCCGAAGCTCGTCAGGTGCTCGAGGTTCTCGCGGTCGATGACGTGGATGCGCTGGTTCACGCCGTCGGCCAGGTACATGTAGGCCTGGTCCTCGTCGTGCGAGAAGTCGATGTCCCAGGCCGAGCCGGAGCCCGTGGTGTTGGGCATCACCAGCATCTCGTCGACGTAGGTGCCGTCCTTCTGGAACACCTGGATGCGGTCGTGGGCGCGGTCGCACACGTAGATGAGCCCGCTGCTCGACACCTCGGCGCAGTGGACCGGGCTCATGAACTGCTGCAGGTTCGGGCCTCCCGGCACGTAGCGCTCGTCGTGGCTGTCGTCGGGCTCGTTGCCGTACGCGCCCCAGAAGCGCTTGACGTCGCCGCTGTCGGCGTCCACCACCGCCACCCGCTTGTTGCCGTAGCCGTCGGCGAAGTAGATCTCGTTGGCGTCGCCGTCGACCGAGATCTTGGCGATGCGGCTGAAGCTGTCGAGGCTCAGGCTGTCGGGGGCGCGCCCGGCCACGCCGACCTGCAGCAGGAACTGCCCGTCACGCGTGAACTTCAGGGCGTGCGAATCGCCGGCCCCGTTGCCCCCGACCCAGACGTTGTCCATGTGGTCGACGGTGATGCCGTGGTTCGACGACGGCCAGTCGTAGCCCTCGCCGGGGCCGCCCCAGTGGCCGACGAGGTTCCCGTCGGCGTCGAACTCGAGCACCGGCGGGGCCGGGGCGCAGCAGTCGTCGGCGAACGGCGGATCCGAGATGGCGGGAATCTCGTTGCGGGCGAGGGTCGAGGCGCGGTGCACGATCCACACGTGGTCCTGCGCGTCGACGTCGACCCCGATGGTCGAGCCCAGCAGCCAGTGGTTCGGCAGCGGCTGCGGCCAGAACGGATCGACCTCGAACATCGGGGCCTCCTTGCCCTGCCCCTGGAGGGGGGTCTCGAGGTTGCCCAGCCCGCTGCCCCAAGCCACCGCCAGCCCCACCACGGCGACCGCCGCCAGCGGGACGATTCTCTTCGGAATCGACATCTGCTTTCCTCCCCGTCGGGCGCCGTCGCCCGATGTGCGCGGTCCCGGCCGCGCGTCGTCCGTATTCCGAGTCCGGACGGTGATTATACGCCCCCTGCGATGCGCGCCCGCGGGCCCCGCCGCCGATCCCGTGTGGGACGCTGACGGAGACTATCCGACCGTGTCGCGAGGCGCGTCGGCGTAATCTACCGCGGCCCCGTGCCGAAGTCGGCGGCGCCAAGTCGAGCACCGCGCGGCCGCGTCAGAACGTCGCGATCGGGTTCAGCGGTGACCCCATGCCCTGCTCGATTCGGAGCGGGGCCGCCGTGAACAGGAACTCGTAGCGGTTCAGCCGCCGCGCCTCCTCGGCGAGCCGCTCGAAGTCGAGGTTGTCGAAGATGGCGACGCCGAGGGCCACCAGCGCCAAGCGGTGCAGCGGCAGCCCGACCCGCTCGGGAAACCCGTGGGGCGAGACGTCGTTGAACATGTCGTGCCCGATGAACGACACCCCGCGCTCCTTGAGGAAGTAGGCGACGTCGGCCTGGTAGCCGGCGACCCCTTCCGACGTGGGCCACGGGCCGAGGGCCGCCCGCCGCTTCCAGCGCCCCGTGTAGAGCAGGATGACGTCGCCCTCGGAGACCCGCACGCCCTGTATCTCCTCGAGCTTCTCGAGGTCGGCCCAGGTCACCGCCTCGCCGGGCTCCAGCCAGCCCTCCGGCGTGGCCCGCCCCGGCAGCAGGGTGGCGTCGAACAGGATGCCGCGGGTCATGATGCCGTCGCGCAGCTCGTGGATGCTGCCCTGGGGGCACCCGCCGGTGGCCTCGATCTGCTCCCGGCTCACGCCGTTGTAGCCCCGCCCCTCGAACATCACGTGACAGGCGACCGAATCGAGGTGGCTGTGGATGGCGCCGTGATACGTGTCGCTGTACTGGTATCGATCCGAGGCGCCGGTGTCGCTGACCCGCATCACCTGCCGGTCGAGGTACGTGCCGCCGTCGACCGCGGGTGCCTGGAGCACGTCGTGGGCGAGCGAGATGCTGATGCCCTCGGTGACCAGCGCCGCCGCCGCCTTCCGCTTCTCCGGGGTGATGAAGTTCGCGGCCCCGAGGCCGTCGTCGGGGCCCCAACGGCCCCAGTTCGAGAGCTCCTCCATCGCCCGCAGGAAGTCGGCCTCGGTGGTCAGGGCGGGCCGGTCCTGGCCCGCCGCCGGCAGGCCCGCCGCCGCCACGAGGGCCGCGGCCAGCAGCGCGCGGCACCACGCGGGGCCTCGCAGACGGCCCGCCGATCGCAGCCCGCCATGGCCGCACCCGTAGTTCCCGCCGGTGTCACCGCGCGCGGGGAGACGTCGCCATGTCGATGTCGTCATCGTGTGTGCTCCCGGGGTTCTCCCCCTGTGTCCGCGAATCCGGCCTGGGACCGTTGATCCGGGTCCCCCGTGGCCCTGGCCGCTCACGGTCGACTCGGGACGACGCCGAGGGCGCCGCCGGCCCGCACGGCCCGCCGGCCGCCCCCGCAAGCCCGGACTTCTGGTACGATCAGCAGCTTGATGCTGCTGTCACCTTACCGCATGTCCGGTGCCGGGAATCGGCGGATGCGGGCCCATCACGCCTTTTTCCTCTCCCTTGCCCTCGCGTGCTCCCCGCTGCTCGGCGCCTGCGGCGGCGGGTCTCCGCCAGCGGGCGGCGGCGGACCGCCGGGGCGCGAGCGGGCGTCCGCGCCGAGGCCGGCCGCCGAACCAGCCCCGGCCGCCGAATCGCGACCGGTGGCGCCGGCCGAGGCCGACCCGCCCGGGGCCGCCGGCGGTCTGGCGCAGGTCAGCGGCCAAGCCCCGTCCGCGGTGGGGATGCTGGTGTCCATCGTCCTCCTCGACCCGCATGCCGAGATCGACGTGCCGGTGCCGGACGAGACGCCGATCATGGACCAGATCGGCCGCCAGTTCGTGCCCGGGTTCATCCTCGTGCGGGCCGGCCAGACCATCGACTTCACCAACAGCGAGGACGAGCTGCACACGGTGCACGTGAAGGACAGCCACGGCGAGTCGATCTTCAACATCGCCACCATGATGGGGACGACCTACCAGCACACGTTCGACATCGACGACCAGTACTCGGTGATCTGCAACACCCACACCGAGATGTTCGCCGACATCATGGTCGTCGACACGCCCTACGCCGTCGTCGCCGACCGGGACGGTCGCTTCGCGTTGCCCGACGTCGTCCCCGGCCGCTACACGGCGACGGTCATCCAGGGCCCCGACCGCATCGAGCACGAGATCGAGATTGCCGCAGGGACGAACGAGATCGACCTGACGGGCGCGTGAGCGATCGGCCAAGTCGTCACCCCGTCAACACGGTTCGCGGAGCTCGCGGAGCTGATCGAACTCGGGGAACCGCCTGTTTCATTGTCTCAGGAGCTGAAGCGATGAGCGCTCTGAACCGCCTGGCTGCGTTGGCAGGGCGCTGGCGAGGATCGAACCGCCTGCACGATCCCCATTCGGGCAAGCCGGAGGACTCCGCGTCCACGGCGGTGCTGACCACGCTCCTGGGCGGCCGGTTCGTTCGTCTGGACTACGACTGGAGCTACCGGGGCACGCGGCAGGAAGGCTCGCTCCTGATCGGCTGCCAGTCCGATCTCGACAGGACGACGGTTCACTGGATCGATTCGTGGCACATGTCGGACGCCTTGCTGGCCTGCACGGGCGCCGTCGAGGAGAGCGGCGACATCGACGTGCGCGGCCGCTACGCCGCGCCGCCCGGCCCGGACTGGGGCTGGCGCATCGTCATCCGGCCGGCCGACCCGGCGGCACTGCACGTCGTCATGCACAACGTGACCCCCGCCGGCGAGGAGGCCCTGGCCGTCGAGGCGACCTTCGCGCGTGCGGACGCCGCCGGCGGAACGGCTCGCGACTGATGCCGATGTCCCCGTCAGCGCTGCGGCGGGCGACGGCTCACCCGCATCCCCCCGAACCTCGCCCGATCGCGGACGGCCCTCAGCGGATCTCACCCTGGAAATAGTCGGGCAGGCCCGGCTTGGTGTCGCGCAGGATCTCCACGACGGCGACGCGGTCGTCGCGGGACAGCCGTTCGTAGCGCGGCTCCGCGGCCGCGCCCGAGAGCACCGTCCACATCCGCCGGTACACCGCGTCGAGGGCCGGCGCGGGCAGGGCGTCGAAGGCGTCGGCGTAGACGAGGGGGCTGCACGGGTACCGCAGCAGCCGCGCGTCGAGGTCGAGCTGGTGCAGCGAGCGTCCCCGGCTGTCGAAGGGGCCTAGCGACGAGTAGACCTCGGCGTAGCCCGACGTGCTCGCGATGCCCGGCGGCAGCGGCGCCTCGTCCACGAAGAGCAGATAGTCGACCAGCTCGACCGCCGCCTCCTGGACCGAGGGGGCGCTCCGGCCGCCGGCCGTCCGCCCGCCCCCCGCGCCCGCGTGCGCGTCGACGCGGGCCTGCCACCCGAGCCGCACCAGCAGGTTGGTCATGTGGTTGCGGTGCTCGAGCACCATCAGGGCCACGAGGTCGCTGTACGGGGTGGGGTAGCCGTCGAGATCGACGACGCCGTCGAGCGTGTCCAGCACCGGCGCCGGATCGCCGCCGCCGGGGATGTACTCGAACGGCTCGGTCCGGTTCCCGAGGTGACGCAGCGACGGCGGCGCGCCGGTCACGTACCAGCTTCCCCAGCGGTCCTCCAGGGGGCTGCGGTGGTCGGTCACCCAGCCGACGGCGTAGGCGTTGGGGTCGTCGGGCAGGGGGAGGGTGTTGAGGGTCATCAGCCCGGGCACGCCCAGCGTGTCCCACGACAGGTGGCAGGCCAGGCACTGCTCGTTGCGCGTCAGCTCGGGCCGCCCGGCCGGCTGCTGGTCGAGCGACCAGAAGCCGACGCCCTGCACCGGGTCGAGCGACGCGATCTCGAGCACGTCGGCGTCCTTCACCCAGCCCACCGCGACGGTGTCGTTGAAGTAGATCGCGCGCGGGCTCTCGGGGGTGACCCAGCGCGCCTGGAAGCTGGTCTCGGAGAACACCGTCACCTGCGACTCGACGGGTACGTCGAGGGCGTCGAGCAGAGACCGCAGGTAGCCGCTGGTCGGGTCGAACGCCAGCTCGACGCCGCCCGACTGCAGGGCCTCGTTCAGCGCCGTGACCGCGTCGTTCCGCTCCCCGTCGGTGTAGCGGATGGCGGGATGATCGCGCGACTCGCGGAACACGCCGCCGCGCTGCCCGCTCGCCGCGCCCGCGGCCAGCACCGCGAGCAGCCCCGCCGCCGCCGCGCCCCGCCAGCCCGTCGCCCACCGTCGTGTCGTATTCACCATGATTGCTGTGACGATTCTACCCCCGCTGCCGGCCGGGGTACACTTCGGGCCGCATGTTCGAACGATCCCCGCGGTTGCCGATCGTCGTGTTCGGTTTGCTGCTGGCCCTGTGCGTGACGCTGGCCGTCGCGGCCGTGGTGGAGCCGGTTGCGTCCGGGGGCGGGACGGGGCCCGACGCGGGCGCCGGGGCGGTGTCCGCGTCGGGCGCCACCCATCCGGAGTTCCCATCGATGGACCACGGCGGGTCCGGTCCACGGCGGCACGGGCCGGTCCTGGGCCTGGCGTGGGCCTTCGGTGTTCTGCAGCTCGCCCTCGTCGTGGGCTGCCTGGCCCTCGGGGTCCGGCGCGACCGGGTGCGGGCGCGGCTGGCCGCGGGAGGGCTCGTGCTCGCGCTGATCGTCACCATGATGGTGGTCTCGTACGCCGGCTACCTCGACGACCCGGACGCGGCGTTCCTCGCTCTGCCGGTGCCCACCGCCTGGTTCCTCTACGGGTTCTGGCCCGCCCAGTTCCTCGTCGTGGGGCTCTACGTGCTGCTGTTCGAGCGGGAGATCGTGACCCGCCGGGACCTGGACCGTTTCCGCGAGATCCTCGCCCGGCACGCGCGATCCGGCGGCTCTGCTCCGCGCCCGGGCGATCCCCCCGGCGTGGACGCCGTGCGACGCCGCGGGCGCCCGGCCCGGAGGTCCTCGCCGCTCGGCTTCGCCGGCGGTCCGACAGACCCGGGCCGGGGGTCGCCGCCCCCCGCCGGCTGATCCCCGATGGACGACTCGCGCTCGCTCGTCGTGCTCGCCTTCGTCGCCGCCTACCTGGCGATGTGCGTCGGGGTCGGGGTGTGGGCCTTGCGCCGCACCAACTCCACCCGCGACTTCTTCATGGCGGGGCGCGACCTCGGCGTCATGGTCACCGGCCTCGCGGTGTTCTCGAGCGTGATGAGCGGGTTCGGCTTCGTGGGCGGCCCCGGGCTCGTCTACCGCATGGGGCTGAGCTCGGCGTGGATGACGGTGGTCAGCCCGCTGGCCTTCTGCTCGGTGTACTACCTGCTCGCCAAGCGGCTGCGCATGGTGGCGGAGCTGCGCGACACCATCTCGCTGCCCGACGCGGTGGCCGCGCGCTACCGTAGCGAGCTCGCCCGGCTGCTCACCGCCGTCGCCATCCTCCTCGGGGTGGTCGGCTACCTGGGGACGCAGATCCTGGCGATGGCCACGGTGCTGCGCGACATCCTGAACAACGTGTCGTTCATCCCCGAGGTGTCCCTCGTCACCTGCATGGTAGTGGCCTGCGCGGTGCTGGTGTTCTACTGCGTCACCGGGGGCATCCTCGCGTCGGTCTACACCGACCTGGTGCAGGGCGCGATCATGATCGTCGCCGCCGTGTTCGTGTTCGTCGCGGCCCTCGCCGCGGTGGAGGGCGGGCTCGGCGGCATCGTGACCACCCTCGTCGCCGACGACCCCGAGGCCATCAGCCCTTGGGGCACCCTCGGCATGATCGGATCGCTGTCGTGGCTGGTGGTGTTCACGCTCGGCGGGGCCGGGCAGCCCCACGTCATCACCAAGCTGATGATGAACCGGCGCATCGAGGACGCCCGCCGCAGCCTGCCCGTCAGCGCCGTGGGCTACGCGATCTGCTCGCTGCTGTGGCTCAGCATCGGGCTCGCGATGCGGGCCCTCGTCATCCAGGGCGGCCACCCCGAGCTCGCCAACCCCGACGAGGCGGCGCCGCAGTTCCTGCAGTTCCACGCCGGCCCGGTGCTGGCCGGCATCGTCTTCGCGGGCCTCTTCGCGGCCATCATGTCCACCGCCGACAGCTTCCTCAACCTCGGCGCGGCGGCCGTCGTGCACGACATTCCCCGGGCCCTCTACGGCCGGTCGCTGGCGAACGAGCTGTTCTGGGCGCGTGCGGCGACGGTGGGGCTGGCGGTCGGCTCGGCTCTCTTCGTCCTCTACTCGCGACAGGACCTCGTGGCCCTGCTCGGCGCCTTCGGGTGGGGCACCTTCGCGGCCGCCCTCGTGCCCGCGGTGGCCATCGGCTTCAACTGGAAGCGGGCCACCGCCGCCGCCGCCAACGTGGCGATAGCGTCGAGCCTCGTCGTCAACTTCGGCATCGAGCTGTTCGGGATCGTCCTGCCCTGGGGCATCAACGGGGGCTTCGTCGCCCTGCTGCTCTCGATGACCCTGTTCTTCGGGATCTCGCTGGCCTCGGCGCCCCCCGCCCTCGACCCGGACATCGACGAGGTGATGGACCTGTAGCGACCGGGTTCGGCTTCCGGCGCGCGGACGCCCGGCCGGGGAGTTGGCGACAGCGCCGCCACTGCGGTGGCGTCAGCCGAGCAACCGCAAGACGGCGATTCCGGCCCCGATGAGCACGCCAGTCTGAAGCAGGAGGGCGCGGTAGAGGTCGGCGCGCGTGACCATGTCTCGCGCTTCGTGTTCGGCCGCCTGCCGCACAGCGTCCGTGATGGCGTCGACCTGTTTGGGTGTGAGGTCGGCGGCGGCCAAAGCGCGGGCTATCGCGTGGGTGTCGAACACGGGCTAACGTTACCACTGGCAGTCGGGCGTCGTCGGGTTGGCAGGGAGAGCAAGTTCCCCGGGGAACGACGAAGCCGGGTGACCCGGGCGGGCCGCCGCCGTCACCAACGGACCAAGGGGTCGGTCGTCGGCTTGCCGCCCCTGGCGATGACGGCGTCGGGTGAGCGGACGCTGACGACGTAGTCGAAGGCGTCGGGGCCCGCCGCCGACCGCCGGCCGACGAGGCGGACGAAACGCTCGCCGATTGCACGCGCGGCCTGAGGCTCGGTCTCGGCCGACACGACCAGCGACAGGGTCACGGTGCGGCCGCGTTGTCGCAGGCCCGCGTCGATCACGCCGATTTGCGCCCGCATGTCTTCCAGCGCCCCGGCTTCCTGTGTCGAGGTCAGCACGGGGTCGGCCGGGGGCGTGGCGCCGGGACCGGGGCCAGAGAGCCAGCCGTGGACCTTTCGGAGGAAGTAAGGCAGTCCGACCGCGAAGGCAGAGACGGTGCCGATGGCCATGCCGTCCGCCAGGGCGACCTCCGTCACCTCGCGCGGCTGCATCTGGTTCATCATCGTCCAGTGGTCAGGGCCTGACAACAGGGCCGGCTCGCGCCCGCGGGTCAGGTCGTTGAAGAGACCGAGCCCCTCGATGAAGCCCAGGCCCGGCGCCAGCTCGACGGGCGGCCGGGGGGGGATGATCCACCCGACTTCGGGATCGCTGAAGACCGTCCGAGCCGACCCCTCGGCGCGCCGGTCGGCCTGCAGCGCGGCCCGGATGCGCGCGAGCGACTCGGGGCTGAGCGCGCCGACCGCGCTCTCGGCGGGGGACGTCTCGTCGGGCACCGCCGTCTGCGCCGCCGCCGACGCCGTCATCAGCAGGACGGCGACCGCGGTCGCGCGGGCCGCGCCGCGGGGCCATGCGCATCGGCCCCCGCACGGCCCGCCTGTCGCGGCGCCGATCCGCCCGGTCATCCCGTGACCCTCAGACATTTGCCGTAGCGCCGATCCGCCCGGTCATCCCTGACCCTCAGGCATTGAACGCAACATGCGGTGCCGCTAAGGCATGATACATCGATACCGGCCCCGGGCCCCCTTCTCTCGGCTTCAATCTCGGCATCGGACGCCGAGGCGGCGGCCCGCCCGCCGGATCCGCGTTCGTCGGCGTTCCCGTTCGGCGGTGCGGGGCAGTGTAGGATACCGGACTCGACAACTCCACGACCTCCGAGGAGACGCCATGACGTTCGTCAGCGAGCTGGAGCCGACCGCCCTGTGGCGGCACTTCGACACCATTCTCACGATTCCCCGCGCCTCGAAGGACGAAGGCCGGATGCGCGACCACATCGTGGCGTCGGCCGACCGCCTCGGCCTCGCCCACCACGCGGACGCGGCCGGCAACCTCGTCGTGCGCAAGCCGGCCACCCCGGGCCACGAGGGCGCCGGCATCACCGTCCTCCAGTCCCACCTCGACATGGTCCAGGAGAAGAACGCGGACGTCGCGTTCGACTTCGCCACCGACGCCATCGTGCCGGAGATGCAGGGCGAGTACCTGACCGCGGCCGGCACCACCCTGGGGTCGGACAACGGCATCGGGGTGGCGGCGATGCTCGCGGTGATGGGGGAGACGGCGTTCCCGCACGGGCCGCTCGAGCTGCTGTTCACCATCGACGAGGAGACGGGGTTGACCGGCGCCGCCCGCCTCGACGGCGGCTTGGTGCAGGGGCGGCGGCTCATCAACCTCGATTCCGAGGAGGACGGCGTGCTCTACGTCGGGTGCGCGGGCGGGGGCGACACCCAGCTCACGGTCGAGCTCGGCGCCGCGCCGGCCCCCGAGGCCGGCGTCGCCCTCGCGGTGGCCCTGCGGGGCCTCAAGGGCGGTCACTCCGGCGTCGACATCCATCTGCAGCGGGGCAACGCCGTCAAGCTGCTGGGGCGGGCCCTCTGGGCCGTCCGCCTCCTCGGCCACCGCTACGACCTCGTCCGTTTCGACGGGGGCAGCGCCCACAACGCGATTCCCCGCGAGGCGTTCGCGACGGTGGTGGTGCCGGCCGACGGCCAGAGCGCGCTGCTCGCCGCCCTGGACCGCGAGGTCGCGGCCATTCGCGACGAGTACGCGCCGGCGGACCCGGGCATCACCCTCACCGCCGACGCGATGAACCGGCCCGCCGCGGTATGGGACCCGGCGACCACGGAACGCGTGCTCCGTCTCGTCAACGCCCTGCCGCACGGGGTCGAGGCGATGAGCTACGACATTCCCGACCTCGTGGAGACCAGCGTCAACCTCGCCACCGTCGTCCCCGGCGACGGCTCGCTGCGGGTGGGCCTGAGCAGCCGATCGTCCGTCGACTCGGCCCTCGACGCGATGCGCCGCCGCGTGCGGGCCATCGGCGTGCTGGCCGGTGCGGCGGTCGACGAGGGCGAGGCGTACCCGGGATGGAAGCCCGACCTCGAGTCGCCGCTGCTCGACGTCGTCAAGACGGTTCACCGCCGCCAGTTCGACCGCGAGCCCGGCGTGAAGGCGATTCACGCCGGTCTGGAGTGCGGCATCCTCGGCAAGAAGGTGCCCGGCATGGACATGATCTCGTTCGGGCCGCGCATCGAGTTCCCGCACTCGCCCGACGAGCGGGTCCACGTCGATTCGGTGGCCGGGTTCTACCGGCTCCTCGAAGCCACCCTGACCGCGCTGGCGTGAACCGGGGAGCGTCGGGCCATCGGAGGTCAGTCGCCCGAGGATGGCTCAGAGTTCCCGTACTCGCCCGACGAGCGGGTCGACGCAAGAATCGGTGGCCCGGTTCCAGCGGCTGCTCGAAGCCACCCTGACCGCGCTGGCGTGACGATGGGTGAGAGTCAGGCGGATGCGGCACATCCCCGGACGCCGCTTCGGCCGTCCGGGCCGTCTCGGCCGGTGCGGGCGTTGTTGAACTCGGCGGATCGGCGGGGGGCACGCGCCAGCCCCGGGTGGGGCGGGGAGGTCGGGCGGTTCAGTCACCCGGCGCCGCGAGTTGGTGGAGGCGCTCCAGCGCCGTGATGCGCTGGTCCAGTTGGGCCAAGGTGACCTCGACGGCCCGCAGTCTGGCGTCGAGGCCCCGGATGTCGGTCTCGATGCGGTCGAGGCGGGCGATCACACCTCCGAACTGGGCGGCGATCTGTGCCGAGAGCAGCCCCCCCACGACGACTATGGTACCGATGATCCAGCGCGCATCGTTGCTCGGCATCGAACCCCCGCTTCCATGTTACCCGAGAGTCTCTGTCGAAAACAACACGACTGTGCTTTTTCTGTCCGTCCGGATGGCCGCCTTCGCCATCCAGCTCAGTGCACGCGGAAGCTGCCGGGCGGCAGGGGCGCTGCGGGGGGCGGCGCGGTGCGCGACGGCGCGACGTCGTCCCCGCAGTCGTCGCAGCCGTGACAGGACGCCTTGGTGTCGGGGGCGGCGCTGCCGATGATGGCGCGCAGATGCCGGTAGAGGGCGACCACCGCGTAGGCCACGATGAGCGCGACGATCGGATCCTGCCAAGTCCAGGTCATGGTGGGTCACCCGTCATCGTCCGCAGTTGAGAACGGTGATCGACACAAGGTTGCCAACTACACCCCAGATGCAGCCCGCCTTCAGCCGCTTCTGCGCTTGGCACGTGGCAGTGCCGTTTCCGCCACCTTCCCCAGTACCCCGCCGAAATCGCGCGGCGCGCCGCTCACATGCGGCCGGCCTGCCATCGCCGTGCCCCGGCCGAAGCCGCGGCCCCGCCGGTCAGACGCCCCAGCCGAGGGCCGAGCCGACCTGATACACGACCAGCGACGCGACGTAGGCGAGGACCGACATGTAGCCGAACATGAAGATCGGCCAGTACCAGCCCCCCGCCTCCCGCCGCACGACGACGATGGTGCTCATGCACTGGCACGCCAGCACGAAGAATACCATCAGCGAGACGCCGGCGAGCGGGGTCATCAGCGGCGACCCGTCCGCGTGGGTCGCGTTCTGCAGCGACTCGCGCAGGCTGACGCTCTCCTCGTCGGCCTCCTCGATGCCGAACACGATGCCGAGGGTCGACACGAAGACCTCGCGCGCCGCGAACGCCCCGATGATGCCGACCCCGATGCGCCAGTCGAAGCCGAGGGGCTCGATGGTCGGCTCGATCACCTGCCCCAGCCGGCCCCCGAGGCTGTAGCGGAGCTGCTCGCCCGCCTGCTGCCCGGCCAACTCGGCCAGTTGCTCGTCCTGCGCCGCGGCGTCGGTCGTCGCGGCGAGCACGTCCTCCCGCGCTGCGTCGTACCGGGCGTCGATCGCGCTGCTGTGGGGGTACGAGAGCAGTGCCCACAGGATGACCGTCATCGTCAGGATGATGGTGCCCGCGTCCTCGAGGAACTTGCGCGTCCGGCGCCACGCGACGAGGAAGATGTTGCTCCAGACCGGCACGCGGTACGGGGGCAGCTCGAGCAGCAGCGGCAGGCGGGGACCCTTGAGCACCGTCCGGCGCAGCACCGCCGCCGCGCCGAGGGTGGCGCACACCGAGAGCGCGTACATCGAGAACAGCACCACCGCCCCCGCGCTCACGATGCCGAAGACGCGGGGGGCGCCCGCGAACACCACCGCGGTGATGATGGCGTAGACCGGCAGGCGGGCGCTGCACGAGATCATGGGCAGCGTCAGCATGGTGATGAGCCGGTCGCGGCGGCCCTCGATGGTGCGGGTGGCCATGACCGCGGGAATGGCGCAGGCGAAGCCGGACAGCATCGGCACGAACGCCTTGCCGTGCAGGCCCACCCGGCCCATCAGCCGGTCGATGACGTACGCCACCCGGGCGAGGTAGCCCGAGGCCTCGAGCAGGGCGATGAAGAAGGACAGCATCGCGATCTGCGGCACGAAGACCACGACGTTGCCGACCCCGGCGATGACCCCGTCGGCCGCCAGGTCGGCCAGGTTCCCCTCGGGCAGGACCGCCCTCACCGCGCCCTGCAGCCACGCCGTCGCCGTCTCGATGGCCCCCATGAACGGCTCGGACCACGTGAACAGGGCCTCGAAGACCACCGCCATGACCACCGCGAAGACGGCCATGCCCCAGACCCGGTGGGTCAGCACGTCGTCGATCTTCTTCGTCCAGGTGCGGGTGTCCTTGTGCCGGATGGTCCGGACGTCCCGGGCCACCGCCTCGGTCCAGCGGTAGCGGGCGGCGATGATCTCCTCGTCGAGCCGCCGCTCGGCGGCCGCGGCGTCGCGGCGGAGCGCGTGGACCTTCTGCAGCACCGGGGCGGGGAGGCCGCTTGCCGCGCCGTCGTCGGTGTCGAGCGACAGCAGCGACCACAGCGCCCAGGCCCGGCGGACGGCCGGGGTGCTCCCGAAATCGGCGTCGGCGAGGGCCCGGGTCACCGTCGACACGTCGCGCTCGGCCTCCGGGGGCAGGCCCGTCCAGGCTTCGTCGGGGCGCGGCGCCTGCGCCACCGCGTCGCCGATCGCGGTGCGAAGGGCGTCGAACCCGAGGCCCTTCGAGGCGACGGTCGGGACCACCTTCGCGCCCAGCCAGCTCTCCAGGCGCTCGGTGTCGAAATCGGCCCCCGCCGCCTCCGCCTCGTCCATCATGTTGAGGGCCACGATGACCGGGATGCCCGTCTCGGCGATCTGCAGCACGAGGTACAGCGCCCGCTCGATGACGCCGGCGTCGACAACCACCACCACTGCGTCCGGCGGGCCGTCGTGCCGGCCGAGCACCGCGTCGACCGCCACCTGCTCGTCCGGCGAGTTGGCGGTGAAGCTGTAGGTGCCGGGCAGGTCGACGATCTCGACGGGGGCGCCGTCGGGCAGGGTGACCCGGCGCGAGGCCCGGGTGACGGTGACGCCGGGATAGTTGCCGATGTGGGCGCGGGCGCCGGTCAGGGCGTTGAAGACGGTGGTCTTGCCCGAGTTGGCGTTCCCGGCCACGAGCACGCGGGGGACGCGGGCGCCCCCGTCTTCGTCCGGGGCCGTCCGGGCCGACGGGTCGTGAGCCGGCAGGCGGGACGGCGCCTCGCCGCCCCCGGTCTCCGCGAGGTCGGCGCGGCCTTCCGGCAGGAGCTGGATGTGGGCGGCGTCGGCCCGGCGTAGCGAGAACAGGTAGCCGCGCAGCCGGACCTCGAGGGGGTCGCCCAGGGGCGCCCGGCCCACCGCCTCGATGGGGGTGCCTGGCACCAGTCCCATCTCCATCAGCCGCCGCGCCACGCGGGGCTGGCCCCCGACGCGGTGGATGACGCCGCTGTCGCCGATGGGAAGCTGGTCGAGGGTGTGGAGACCTTGGTGCACGGGAAGATGCTCCGGGCGCCGGTGGCTCGGCGGCCTCAAGTGAAACTGAGTCTCAAGATGGAGAGACGAGTCTATCCCGAACGCGGGGGGCGGTCAACAGCCGGGGATCCCCCGAACCGCCCATCTGTGACACAATAGATCGTTTTCGGCAACTTCGTGTTCGATGTTCTGTCAGGAGTCCTTTCGATGAACAACGCCCGTGTCACGGTGCCCCCCCCTCGGAACGAACCGGTGCTGAGCTACGCGCCCGGATCGCCGGAGAAGGCCGCCCTCAAGTCGCAGCTCGACGCGTTCGCGGCCGGGTCGGTGGAGATTCCCCTGATCATCGGCGGCCGCGAGGTGACCACCGGCGACCTCGGCGCCTGCGTCCTGCCCCACGACTACCGCAAGCAGGTGGCCACCTATCACCGCGGCAACGCCGGCACCGTGGACCAGGCGATCGCGGCGGCGGCGGCGGCCCGACCGGGGTGGAGCGAGATGTCGTGGGAGTCGCGCGCGGCCATCTTCCTCAAGGCGGCCGAGCTGCTCGCGGGCCGCTACCGGCCGATCGTGAACGCCGCCACCATGCTGAACCAGAGCAAGACGGTGTTCCAGGCCGAGATCGACGCGGCCTGCGAGCTCATCGACTTCTGGCGGTTCAACGTCTCGTACCTGCCCGACATCTACGGGCAGCAGCCCGAGAGCGCGGCCGGCATCTGGAACTACGTCGAGTACCGGGCCCTGGAGGGGTTCGTCCTCGCCGTCACCCCGTTCAACTTCACCTCCATCGCCGGCAACCTGCCGACGAGCCCGGCCCTGATGGGCAACACCGTGCTCTGGAAGCCTGCGTCCACCGCGGTGTTCTCGGCCTACTGGCTGATGAAGCTGCTCGAGGAGGCCGGCCTGCCGCCGGGGGTCATCAACCTCGTGCCGGGCTCGGGCGGGCAGATCGGCGCTCCCGCCATGGCCCATCCCGACCTCGGCGGCGTGCACTTCACCGGCAGCACCGAGGTGTTCCAGGACATGTGGCGCACCGTCGGCGGCAACATCGCGGGCTACCGCAGCTATCCGCGCATCGTCGGCGAGACCGGAGGCAAGGACTTCGTCTTCGCCCACGCCTCGGCCGATCCCGACGAGCTGACCGCCAACCTCATCCGGGGGGCCTACGAGTACCAGGGGCAGAAGTGCAGCGCGGCCAGCCGCGCCTACGTCCCCGAGAGCCTGTGGAACCGGTGCCGCGACGAGGTCGTCGGCGAGGTGGGGGCGATCCGCTACGGGGACGTCGCCGACTTCACCAACTTCATGGGGGCGGTCATCGACAAGGCCTCGTTCGACAAGCAGAAGCACTACATCGACGCCGCGCGCGCCGACAGCGACGCCGACGTGATATGCGGGGGCGTTTGCGACGACAGCACCGGGTACTTCATCTCGCCGACGATCATCCAGGCCCACGATCCGCGGTACGCCACCATGGAGACCGAGCTGTTCGGTCCCGTGCTCACCGTCCACGTCTACAAGGACAGCGACTACGAGCAGACCCTGGATCTGTGCGACCGGACGTCGCCCTACGCCCTCACCGGGGCGATCTTCGGGCGCGACCGGCAGGCCATCGGCGTCGCCCACGAGCGGCTGCGCCACGCCGCCGGCAACTTCTACATCAACGACAAGCCGACCGGCGCGGTGGTGGGGCAGCAGCCCTTCGGCGGCTCGCGTGCGTCGGGCACCAACGACAAGGCGGGCAGCGCGCAGAACCTGCTGCGCTGGGTCAGCACCCGGACCACGAAGGAGACGTTCGTGCCGGTGCGCGACTACCGCTACCCGCACATGCAGGAGCGGTGAGCGCCCCGGCCGGGCGAGACCGGACCACGAAAGGAGCGTTCGTGCCGGTGCGCAACTACCGCTACCCGCACATGCGGGAGCGGTGAGCGCCCCGGCCGGGCGAGACCCGACCAGGAAGGAGACGTTCGTGCCGGTGCGCGACTACCGCTACCCGCACATGCAGGAGCGGTGAGCGCCCCGGCGGGGCGGGACCCTGAACACGAGGGCGCCGGGTGGTCCGGGCTGCCGCCTGCTCGACCCGGCGCCGCGCGGGATGCGCCGGCGACCACCCGGCGGCGCGGCAGCCGCGGGGTCAGAACCCGAACGTCTTGCCGACCTCGATGCGGTCGGGCGTCACCGCGAAGTCGACGTGGGGATTCGCGGGGATGTCCGACCACACCGTGGCGAGCAGGACGCCGGTGACGGCCAATCCGATACCCGGGTAGACCAACGCCTTGAACCGCTCCGTCTCGGAGACGCAGTCGCCGCCGGTGCAGCGTACCGTCTCCTTCTTGCCCGACATCAGCACGGCGCCGCCGGCGATCATGATCAGGCCGGCCCAGGTCCGGCTCCGCGAGCGCCAACTGCGCGTGGCGCCCGTCTGCAGCTCCATCCCGACTGCCGCGCGTTCCGCCGATTGGAGGATTACCCCCTGGGGCGGCTGCGCCGACCCGGCGACCGGCGTTGCGAGCACGGCGGCGATGGCGGGCACGAGTATTTTCTTCACCATTGATTTCTCTTTGCGGGCGCTCGATGCAAGAGCGAGCGCCGACGGTCGGGCGTCCCGGAAACGACCTCGACTCGGCCGTTGCCGGAATGTCCCACGGTCGCGACCGCCGGGACCCTCGGCCTTCAGCCTCCACCACGAGGTTCACGCACCCGACCCGGGGGGGACCGCCGGAGGTCGCTGTCGCCGCCGCACGACGGCCTCGCCAATGTTGGCCCCACGAGAGTCACCGCACCGGCATGACGACCTCGCCCTCGCGGGTCCCGACTAGAGTCACCGCACCGCACGACGGCCTCGCCCTCGTGGGTCCCGACTAGAGCGGCGGCCGCCGTCAACGGTCCACGCACCGACCGGGTCGAGTGACCCGGTCGACCTCCAGCGCGTGTGGCTCTCGCGGCTACTCGCCGACCGCGTACTTCGTGAACGCGCCGCCCGCGAAGCGCAGCGAGTTGGGTCCTTCGGCCGCGAACACGTTGCCGTCCGCGTCCACCGCGACGCCCTCGCCGGCCGCCCCCTGGTACGGCCGGGTCTCCGCGTCGAACGGCGGGATGAAGCCGACGATGCGGTCCTCGTCCACGGGCCCGATGCGCACGCCGTTCATCCAGTTCGCATGGCTGGTCATGCTCGACTCGGAGTCGATCGAGTACAGCATGTCGTCGGCCGTGATGAAGATGCCGCTGATGCGCCCGTGCGAGTAGAGCGAGTCGAGGTAGTTGCCGTCCTGGTCGAAGATCTCGATGCGGTGGTTGCCGCGGTCCGCCACGAAGAGCCGTCCCTGCGAATCGAACTCCACCGCGTGGGGGGTGCGGAACTCGCCGTGGAGGGTGCCGATGCGTCCCCACTCCTTGATGAACGTGCCGTCGGGGGCGAACTTCAGGATGCGGCCGGTGAGGCCCGCCTCGCGTCCCGCCGCTATCGCCTGGTTGGTGGTCATGCCCTGGCCGCTGTGCCCGTCGGCGACGAAGATGCTGCCGTCGGGCGCGGTGACCACGTCGTTCGGCTGGTTGAACTGGTTGGGGCCGGTCCCCGGCTGGCCCGCCGTGCCGAGGCTCATCAGGAGCTCGCCGTCGGGGCTGAACTTGTGGACCTGGTGTCCCTTCGTGCCCTCCGCGTTCCCCGCGAAGTCGGTCACCCACACGTTGCCGTCGGCGTCCACGTGGATGCCGTGCGGCGTCACCATGATGCCCCCGCCGAAGTTCGCCAGCACCTCGCCGGTGTCGCGGTCGAACTTGAAGATGGGGTCGACGGGGTTCGAGTCGCAGTTGATGGGCACGCCCGCGCCGAACGAGCCGGCGCCGCAGCGTTCGTAGGCCCAGACCTGGCCGTCGATCGGGTCGATGTCGACGCCGGCGGTCGAGCCCCATTCCCGGCCCTCGGGCAGGTCGCCCCAGTTCGCGGTGACGGTCGCGGTCGGGTTGGGCAGCCCTTCGCCCGTGATCGCGTTGCCGTCCGACTGCGCTTCGGCGGTCGACCCGCCCAGCACGAGTGCGCCGCAGGCGAACAACGTGGACATCAGATAACGTGACCTCGACATGGCTTCTTCTCCTTGAACTCGCGTTCAACTCCCTTGGAACCCGCGTTCAGCGAGCTCGCGTTCTCGTCTTCCGTCTTGCCGCCCTGCACGCGGACGACGGTCGGATGATAGCCTGAAACCGGGCTCGACCCGAAGCGCGGCCCGACCCGCGCCGACCGCGATGGCGTCGGGACGAGCCGGCCGGGCAACGGCTCCGGCGTCGTCGACTGCCGATGGAATCGCCCGAGTCCCGTACCATGACTCCGGCCCGCGCCGCCGGCCGAGCTCGCGCCGACCGCGATGGCGTCGGGACGAGCCGGCCGGGCAACGGCTCCGGCGTCGTCGACCGCCGATGGAATCGCCCGAGTCCCGTTCCGCGACTCTGGCTCGCGCCGCCGGCCGAGCTCGCGCCGACCGTGGTGGCGTCGGGGCGAGCTGGCCGTGCGACGGCTGCGGGGTCGTCGACAGCCGACAGAAATCGCCCGAGTTCCGTTCCACGGCTCCGGCGCGCGCCGCCTGCCGAGCCGCAGTAGGCGCGCCGCCCGCCGGGCCGCAGAAAGAGAGGTCGTCCGTGAGAGAGAGGGTCGGTCGACTCGTGTGCATCGCCGCGTTGGGCCTGTTGCCGATTGGCGCGTGGCACCTCGGCGGCGACGCCGTCGTCCTGGCGCAGCCGGAAGAGGCGCCGGGGGACGCGGTCGCGGCGGGAGAGCTCCTCGTCGAGCCGCCGACGCTGATCAACCTCGGCTTCGAATGGTTCATCGAGGGCGACGACAACCGGAACGCCGCGGTGGAGGTGTCGTACCGCCGGCAGGGCGACACGGCGTGGTCGCCGGCGCTTCCCCTCCTGCGGCTCCAGCGCGAGCGGATCTCGGTGGGGAACCAGTTCGACGTCGTCGTGCCGAACATGTTCGCCGGGAGCATCCTCGACCTCGAGCCCGACACCGCGTACGAGGCGCGGTTCGTGATGACCGATCCCGATGGCGTGACCGGCGAGGCCGACCGAACCGTGACCGTGCGGACCCGGCCCGAGCCGGTCCCCTACGAGGGCGGGAGGGTGTTTCATGTCTATCCGCACGGCTTCGAGGGCGCGAAGATCGGGCCGTCGTTCGAGGGGCTGATCTGCGCGTACAACTCCTCGTGCGGCGGCGGGGACTTCGCCACGGCCGGGCGTCCCCGGGTGCGCGCCGGCGACACCCTGCTCGTGCACGCCGGCCTCTACCGCTACAACCACCTCGAGTACGGCGGGGCCAACCGCGCGTTTCCGTTCGAGGGCACGTACTACCTGACGGCCGACGGCACCCCCGAGCGGCCGATCGTCATCAAGGCCGCCGGCGACGGCGAGGTCGTCTTCGACGGCAACGGCAACTTCGCCCTCTTCAACGTCATGGCCGCCGACTACACGTACTTCGAGGGCATCACGTTCCGCAACACCGAGTTCGCCATCTGGGCCGGCCAGCAGTTCATCGCGGGGGCGAAGGGGCTCACCGTCAAGCGCAGCCGCTTCGAGGACGTCGGGGTCGGCGTCTTCACCAACTACTCGGGGTCGAGCAACTTCTACATCGCCGACAACCGCTTCCACGGCCGGAACGACCCCGACCGGATGATCGGCTGGACCGACGCGCCGCTGTGGGGGCGGTTCGACGGCGTAGACGGCCAGGTCCATCCCCCCGTCATGGCGTCCTACGTGGCGGTGAAGCTCTACGGCCCCGGCCACGTCGTGGCCTACAACTACATCGCCGACTTCCACGACGGCATCAACGTGGAGACCTACGGGAACCCCGACGGCAGCGTCGCGTCGGGACCGGGGACACCCGACGGCTCCGACGGCCCCAAGTACCCGCCGCGCGAATACCGGGACCGGCGTCCCGTCGCCATCGACTTCTACAACAACCACATCACCAACTCGCACGACAATCCGATCGAGACCGACGGGAGCCTCCACAACGTGCGCGTGCTCCGCAACCTGTTCATCAACCACCCGTCGCACGCGTTCTGCAGCCAGCCCGTGCTCGGCGGACCCGTCTACTGGATCCGGAACATCGGCTACAACCTCCCGGGCGGCTCGAGCCGCTTCTTCGGCGCCGCCGGCGTCGTGTTCTACAACAACACCATCCTGTCCGAGACCACCGGGACGATGTCGAACACGCACTGGCGGAACAACCTGGTTCTCGGGCAGAACGCGCCGTCCGACTTCCGGGGGCAGCGCCCGAACCTGTTCGGGATCACGACGTTCACCAACTACACCTCGTCGGACTACAACGGCTTCGGCCCCGCCCCGGACACCGCGATGCCGTTTCGATGGGAGAGCCCGCCGTTCGACGTGGCCGGCGACTTCCGGGCCCCGGATCACACGCCGGCGCTCGAACTGCGCGAATTCGCGACGCTCGAGGAGTACAGCGCGGCGACCGGGCAGGACCGGAACAGCGTGCAGGTGGGCTACGACGTGTTCGTGAACGTCCCCGCGCTCGACGCCCGGGATCCGAGCACGCTCCAGACCGTCCACGATGCGGCCGACCTCGACTTCCGTCTCAGGCCCGGCTCGGCCGCCGTCGACCGCGGGATGGTGCTGCCGACCGTGACCGACGGCTTCACCGGGACCGCGCCCGACCTCGGGGCGCTGGAGGTCGGGCGCGCGGCGCCGCACTATGGGCCTCGCGACCCGGAATCTGCGCCGTAAGCGCCCGCGGCGCTGCGTTCCACCGCGGGCCGCCGGGTCGTTCCGACTACGGCGCCGGCACGAATCCCGAGCGGTCCACCCACTCGCCGAGCCGCATGACGCGGTCGATGTCCAGGGTGTTGCGGATGTCGGCGAGCGGGTCGGCGTTCAGCACGACGAGGTCGGCGACCTTGCCGGCTTCGAGGGTGCCGAAGTCGGCCTCGCCCACCGGAGGCATCTGCGCCGCGCCGGTGGCGGTGGCGGCGACGATGGCGTCCATCGGGGTCAGGCCGGCCTCGACGTACATCTCCATCTCGTGGTGCATGCCCCAGCCGAACGGCACGTTCGGGGTGCCGGCGTCGTTGCCGAGCGCGACCGCGACCCCCGCGTCGTGCATCGTCTTCACGAAGTCCAGCAGTTGCCGGAACGCCGCCTTGCGATCCTCGAATCCCGGGTCGTCGACGATCTCCGCCCGGCTTGCCGGATCGTCCAGACGGGCCAGGGCATCGGGGTTGTAGAGGGCGAACGCGGCGCGCAGCTCGGGGTCTTCGAGCAGCTCCGGACGCTCCGCGAAGTGCCAGCGGTTCTGGACGATCGACAGGGTGGGGGTGAAGTACACGTCGTTGTCCAGGCACATCTGAATGAACTCGGCCGAGGGTTCGGGGTCGTCCATCGGGACGCCAGACCCGGGGCCGAAGGTGAGTACGGTGCTGTGCAGGAAATCCCACAGGCCGGCCTCGACGAGCTGCCGGCCGTCGGCCTCGTCGTCGATGTGGGCGACGGGGATGGCGCCGTTCGACACCGCCTCGTCGATGCTCGCCGCGCGTATCTCGGGCGGGATCTTCAGGCCCGGCTCGGCCACCTCGTTCACCCACATCTTGATGAAGTGCACGCCGAGCGCGATCTGGTCGCGCACCAGCGCCCGCGCCTCTTCCTCGGTGGCGGGGGCGTTCCGGCCCGCCGCGTTGAAGCCGCCGGGGTAGGAGAACCCCATCCCCGCCGTATAGGTCCGGGGGGCGTCGGAACGGCCGGCGGCCCCGAGCAGGTAGGCGACCCGCTCCGGCGTGTCGCTGCCGGTGCTCCGGGCGGTGGTCACCCCGTAGTGGAGCTGCGACCGGAACTGGCGCTCGATCTCCTCGGGTCCTTCCCGGTAGTGCACGTGCAGGTTCACGAGACCGGGGATGATCGTCTTGCCGGCCAGGTCCACCGTCTCCGCGCCGTCCGGCACCGGCGTCGTGTCCCGCGGCCCGGCGCTCTCGATGCGGCCGTCGCGGACGACGACCACCGAGTCGCCCACCGGCGGCGCCCCGGTGGCGTCGATGAGTTGCGCCCCGACGAGCGCCAGCGCGCCCGCCCCCTCTGGGGGCGGTGCCTCTGCGCAGCCGGTGAGAGCCAGGGCCAGTCCTGCCGCCAGCAGATGAAGTCGCTTCATGAGTAACCTCTCAGTCCAGTCATCCAACCCGGCCGGCGGGTGCGTCAGGCGGCGGACCGGGCGCCCGCCGACCCGCTGCTCGAGGGCGTCCGGGCGCCGCGCGGGCATCCGCCCGTCCGGCGGATCGACGATCAGCGACGTGCGCCGGTCCTCGATGAGGGTGGTCCCGCGGTCGTACCTGAACTCGTTGCAGGGCACGACGCCGCCCTCCGACGCCGGCGGATAGAGCGCCCCGCCCTTCTCCGGATCGACGAGGTCGCGGTTCGCTCCGTTGGCTTCCTGAACCCTGGCGTGATTCTAGCAGCCGGATGGAACCCGTTCTTCACCGGGGTCACCGCGATCCGTCCGGGTACGGCGGCATCTCCGGCTCGAGCTCGACGTGGACGGCGTCGGCGACGCGGTTGATGTAGTTGAAGAAGGAGACGACCTGGACCGCGAGGTGTATCGCCTCGTCGCCGAGCCCGGCGGCGCGCAGCGGCCGCAGGTCCCCCTCGGTCATGGCCGCCGGCTCCCGGGTGAGCTTCTCGGCGTAGGCGCAGAGCGCCGCGTCGAGCGGCTCGAGCCCGGCGCTGCGCCAGTCGGCGAGCACTGCGTCGGCCAGCTTCGTGTCGCCGCCTTCCCGTGCGATCTCGGCCCGGAGATCGTCGGCGTGCTGCAGCATTCAATAGTGGCAGTCGTTGGCGCGGCTCACGACCGTGGCCAGCATTTCCCGCTGCACCAGCGACAGGTCGCCGGGGGCCTTCATGATGGCCCCGTAGAGCCCGATGGAGGCGTCCAGCACCGCCGGCTGCAGGCTCATGGTCCGCAGGATGCCGAACACCCGCCCGGCCCGCTCCACCGCGGCGCGGTAGCTTCCGGCGAGGCGGCCGGTGGCGGCCTCGACGCCGACGGTTCGAATCCAGGGCATGACGCCGATGTTACCGCGGCCGGACCGCCTGGGATCGCACGCACGACGACGGTTCTGGAACGAGTCCATCCAGCCAGGTCCGAGGACGTGACGCATGCGCATCATCGACATGCGCGAGCCGTTCACTCGATGGCCCCGCCATGAGCGCTTGCCCCGGATACAATCCCGGCATGGGGGACCGCGAACCCCGGGAACGGCGGCGTCACCGTCTCGGCGACCTGCGGCAGGACCTGCGCCTCGCCGCCCGCGCCCTCGGCCGCAAGCCGGGATGGACGGCGGCCGGGGTGCTCACGCTGGCGATCGGGGTCGCCGGCTCGACCCTCGTCGCCGGCCTGCTCGACCAGGCGTTCGTGCGGCCGCTGCGCTTCGCGGCCGGCGACGAGCTGGTCACGCTGTACGTGTCGAGCGGCCCCGAGTACTCGCCGCTGCCGTACCCCGACTACGCCGAGATCCGGACCGCGCTCGAAGGGACGGTCGACCTCGCCGCGTTCTGCCGGGTATTCATGACGGTGGGCGGGGGGGCGTTTCCCGAGCGCCACGAGGGCGAGATGGTGTCGGGCGCCTTCTTTTCCGTCCTCGGCGTCGGGCCCGCCCTCGGGCGCCTCATCGGCCCCGCCGACAACGTCGTCCCCGGCGGGCCCCGCGTCGTCGTGCTCTCGGACTTCCTATGGCGCAGCCAGTTCGCGGCCGACCCGGACATCGTGGGGAGGACGGTGCGCCTGGACGAGGTGGTCTACGACGTCGTCGGGGTGACGCCCCGGGGCTTCCGTGGCGCGGTGTGGCCGTCGTTCGAGAGCGCGTTCTGGATTCCGGCGACGATGGCCGACGAGTACTTCGGGGGGCGCGACGTCCTGAACGGTCGCCTCCCGGTCTTCCAGACCCTCGGCCGCCTCGCTCCCGGCGTCGCCCTGGAGGCGGCCCGGGCGCGCATCGACCCGGTGGACGAGGTCCTCGCCCGGGACCGGGTCGAGAGCGTCTACTACCAGGAGACGGGGGCGCCGTGGCGCGTGAGCGCCCTTCCCGGGAGCTACCTGCGGCTGTGGCCCGAGTTCCGGGACGAGGTCGCCGGGTTCCTGGCGGTCCTCGGCCTCATGGCGGCGGCGGCGCTGGCCGTCGCGTGCGCGAACCTCGCGACGCTGCTGCTGGCGCGATCGACGGAGTGGCGGCGCGAGCTGGCGATTCGCCGGGCCCTGGGCGCTTCGCGGGCCGACCTGGTGCGGCGGCTCGGGGTGGAGGTCGCCCTGCTCGTGGCGGCCGGCGGGCTCGGCGCGACTGCCCTGGTCGTGTGGTCGAGCGCGCTCGCGCCCCTCCTGCCCCTGACCGTTCCCTATCAGCTCGACCTCGTGCCGGACCGCCGCCTGCTGGGCATCGGACTGGCCGTCACCGCGGTGACCGGCTTCGCGTTCGCGATGCCCGCGGCGTGGCGGGTCCTCCGCGACCTGCCCGAGGCCGCGTCGCTGTCCCGCGGCTACAGCGCGGCCGGCCGGTCCACCGCGATGAGCGCGCTCGTCGTCACCCAGGTCGCCCTCTCGACGGTGCTCGTCGTCGGGTGCGGCCTCCTGCTGCGGAGCGCCTGGAACACGCAGCGGATCGACCAGGGGTTCGACGCGCCCCACGGGGCGAGCCTGCGGATGTCGTTCCCCCGCGCGTGGGCGGACGATCTCGATCTGGCCGGGGCCGCGGTCGACCGGCTCCTCGCCGACCTGCGGGCCGAGAGCTTCGTCGCCGCCGCGAGCGCGTCGACCCGACGCCCGGGGTCGGGTCCCGGGCGTTTCGAGGTGCGGCTGGCCGGTTCGGCGCTCGTGGGACCCGAGACGCCGGTGGAGACGCAACTCAACGCGGTCACCGGCGACTACTTCGAGACCTTCGGCATCCCCGTGCGGGCGGGTCGCGGGTTCGGTAGCGCCGACGCGGCGGCGGGTGCGCCGGTGGCGGTCGTCAGCCAGGCCCTCGCCGCCGACCACTTTCCCCGACGCGGCGCGGTAGGGCGGACGCTGCGCCTGCAGGGCGAAGAGCAGCCGCGCCGCATCGTCGGCGTCGTGGGCGACACCGCGGGCCGCGACGTCCGTCTCCCGCCCCGGCCGATGGTGTACGTGCCGTACGGGCAGGGCTCGCAGGACGGCGCCTACGTGACGATCCGCACGCGGAGCGGCGCGGCCGACGGGCCGGCCGTGCTGCGCCGCCGCGCCGGCGGGCTCGACCCCGCGATCGCCCTCTCCGAGGCCTCGACCTTCGCCGGGCTGCGGCGCGCCGCGACCCGCGAGTCGCGGGTGCACGCCGGCCTCGCCGCGACCGCCGCGGGGCTGGCCCTGAGCCTGGCCCTGGTGGGCCTCTACGGCCTGATGGGCTACGTCGTCCGCCAGCGCGAGCGCGAGATCGGCATCCGCATCGCGCTGGGCGCGACCCTGGGCCAAGTCTACGCCCTCGTCGTCGGGCGCGGCTTCCGGCTTACCGCCCTCGGCCTCGTCCTCGGCCTCGCCGCCAGCGCCGGCGCCGGCCGGCTGCTATCACGCCTGCTGTACGACGTAGGAACAACGGACCCCGCAACCCTCGCGGTCGTGCCCGCCCTCTTCCTCGCGGCGGCGTTCCTCGCCTGCCGGGGACCCGCCCGGTACGCCACGCGCGTCGACCCCACCGACGTGCTTCGAACCGAGTAGAAGTCTGCGCCATGGAACGGTGCGGACTCCTGGAGGGTCTTGGCTGGGCGCCCAGCGGAGCCGAAGGCGACGATTGGCGGGCCAGTGCGGCCGTGGTCACGTCCTCGCCGCGTTTGGACGATAGGGCGCCACGCGGACCTCTCCCGCGCGCTTGCGGGTGCGGGCGATGTCGAAGGACGCCTGCATGCGCATGAGGGTGTCCATCTCGACGCCGAATGCCTTTTCGATGCGCAGCGCCATGTTTCCCGACAGATCGGACCGGCCGTTGAGGAACGCCGACAGGGCCGGACGGGAGACGCCCAGCACGCTGGCCGCGCCGGCGACGGTCAGGCCCAGCGGCGCTATGACCTCCGTCTTCACGAACTCGCCGGGGTGGGGCGGCTTCATCATTCTCATCGTGTCGCTCCTCAGTGGTAGTCCTCCAGGTCCACGTCGACGATCTCGTCGCCGTCGACCCGGAAGGTGAGTCTCCAGTTGCGGGTGACGTGGAGACTCCAGACACCTCGGCGATCACCAGCCAGTCGATGCGCCTTCCAGATCGGAATAGCGTGCAGCTCGGCGGGTGTCGCGATGTCCTGCAGGAACGCCAGCATCTTGCGAAGCTTGTCCACCGCGGCCGGCGGGACGGCCTTGGCATCGTCGTGCAGGAACAGGCGACGGACACCGCGGTGGAGGATGTTCCGGATCGTCACGCGCGTAAAGCGTAGCATGACAAGCGACGGCTTCGACGAGATGCCGGAGGACCCGGGCGGGCCTTCTGGACCCCGTGCGCCGCGGCCCGTATAGTGGACCGGGTCATCGTCGCGACCCGCGGTCGCACGCTCGTGGCGAGGCCGGTGCGGCGGATCGCGCCGGCAAGGAGGCACCGATGCACACCGGATTTCGCCGTGGACGCCGCGTAGTACTCGCCATGGTCGCGCTGGCGGCGGTCGCCGTCCCGATCGCCGTCCCCGCGCCGGCCGCGGCGCAGGACCGCGACTTCGCGCCCGTCACCGACGCCATGCTCCAGGACCCCGACCCCGCCGACTGGGTGAACTGGCGCCGCACCCTCGACGGGTGGGGCTACAGCCCGCTCGACCAGATCGACCGCGGCAACGTCCACCGGCTGCAGCTCGCCTGGGGGTGGTCGATGGCGGCGGGGGTCAACCAGCCGACGCCGCTGGTGTACGACGGCGTGATGTACCTCGCGGGCGCGGCCAACGTCGTGCAGGCGGTGGACGCCGCGACCGGCGACCGCCTCTGGGAGTACCGGCGCGACCTGAGCGCGGCGGTCGAGTCGGTGCTGCGCCCGCGCAGCCGGTCGATCGCGATCTATGGCGACAAGGTGTACCTGAACGCGGCCGACGCCCACATCGTCGCCCTCGACGCCCGGACCGGCGAGGTGGCGTGGGACCACGAGGTGGCCGACAACGCCCTCGGCTACCGCTACACGAGCGGCCCCATCGTCGCCAACGGGAAGGTCGTGGCCGGCATGACCGGGTGCGAGCGCTTCAAGGAGGACGTCTGCTTCATCTCGGCCCACGACGCCGAGACGGGGGCCGAGCTGTGGCGGACGTCGACCATCGCGCGGCCCGGCGAGCCGGGCGGCGACACCTGGGGCGACCTGCCGCTGCTCTACCGCGCCGGGGCGGACTCGTGGATTCCCGGCAGCTTCGATTCGGAGAGCAACCTCACCTTCTGGTCGACGTCGCAGGCGAAGCCGTGGGCCAGCCTCACCCGGGGGACCGACGGCGACGCCCTCTACAGCAACAGCGTGCTGGCGCTCGACGCCGACACCGGCGAGTTGTCGTGGTACTTCCAGTTCACGCCGGCCGAGACCCACGACCTCGACGATGTGTTCGAGAGCGTGCTCATCGACCACGACGGCCGGCGGTCGCTGTTCAAGATGGGCAAGCTCGGCATCCTGTGGGAGCTCGACCGCGACACCGGTGCGTTCGTCGCCGCCCACGACCTCGGCTACCAGGACGTGCTCGACGTCGATCCGGAGACGGGGAGGGCGATCTACCGGCGCGAGAAGATGCCGGTGAAGGACGTCGAGCTCGCGTTCTGCCCCGATTTCGGCGGCATCCGGAACTGGCGCGCCTCGGCCTACCACCCCGAGACGAAGGCGCTCTACATCCCCATCCACCCGACCTGCGTCAGCGGCGCATTTACCGAGATCGAGCTGGTGCCCGGCGCCAGCTACTACCAGAACACCGGCTGGCTGTCTCGGGGCAGCACCGTCCATCCCGACAGCGAGCCCTACCGCGGCCACCTCATCGCGATGGAGATCGCGACGGGGCGCATCCTGTGGCGCCACTCGATGATGACCCGCCCCGGGGCCGCCGCGCTGACGACGGCCGGCGGCCTCGTGGTCAGCGCCGACACCGACCGCAACCTCGCCGTCCACGACGTCGCGAACGGGGACGTGCTGTTCCACACGCGCCTGCCCGGCTCGGTGTCGGGGTTCCCGATCACTTACGCGGTCGGGGGGCGGCAGCACCTGGCGGTGCCGGTGGGCGGGGGTCGGACCAATGCAGTGTACGTCTTCGCGCTGCCGGCGGGGGCGGTCGACTGAGTGGACCGGTCGTGGAGAAGGTCACCGCTCCGGCGTCGATTCGCCGCACCCGGATCGACCCGCCCGGGCGCTCGCATCCGCGATAGACTGTCGGGGAGAGCGGCGTCCGGGGTGTGCTCCGGGGAGCGCCGTGGCGCCGCGCTCGTGATGGGAGGCAACAATGTCGGGTAGAGCAACGACGAAGATTCTGCGGGGGTTCTGCGGCGGATTCCTCGCCCTGGCGCTGGCGGCGCCGGCGGCATTCGCGCAATCGGGCCAGGACATTCCGCGCCGCCCCGACGGCCGGCCGGACCTGTCGGGGACCTACGACATCGCGACGCTGACGCCGCTGCAGCGTCCGGCGGAGTACGGCGACAAGCTGACCCTGACGGAAGAGGAAGCGGCCGCGCTCGCGGCCGGCGGCCAGTCGCTCGAGCGGATCTTCAACATTCCCGACGAGCGGAACGTGGAAACCGAGGCCCCGCGCGAGGCGCCCCCGGTGGGCGGCGACGGTTCCACCGGCGCGGCCGGCAACGTGGGCGGCTACAACTCGTTCTGGATGGACCGGGGCGCCGCCGGGTTCCGGATCGACGGCGAGTGGCGCACCTCCATCATCACCGACCCGCCCAACGGCCGGCAGCCCCCGATGACCCCCGAGGCCCAGGCCGCCCGGGCCGCCGTCGCCGCCGCCTTCGGGCGGCCGAACACGGGGACGGCGTGGTGGCTCGAGGACGATCTGAATGCGGCGGGGCCCTACGACAACCCCGAGCAGCGCCCCCTCGCCGAGCGCTGCCTGCTGGGGTTCGGCTCGACGGCGGGGCCGCCGATGCTGCCGGTGCTCTACAACAACCTGAAGCGCATCGTGCAGACCGACGACACCGTCCTCATCCTCGTCGAGATGGTCCACGACGCGCGCGTGGTGCGCATGAACGAGGAGCACGCCCCCCCCGAGATCCGGAGCTGGCTCGGCGATTCGGTCGGGCGCTGGGAGGGGGACACCCTCGTCGTCGACACCACCAACTTCACCGACCGCCCCGCCCTCGGCGGCGCGTCGCGGAACCTGCACGTGGTCGAGCGGTTCAGCCGCATCGACGCCGACACCCTGCTGTACCAGTTCACCGTCGACGACCCCACGGTGTGGACCGCGCCCTGGAGCGGCGAGTACGTCTGGCCCGCCAGCGATGACCGCGTCTACGAGTACGCCTGCCACGAGGCGAACTACTCGTTCGGCGGTATCCTGCGCGGCGCCCGGATCCTCGAGGACGACGCGCGCGCGGCGGCGCGCTGACGCTGGCGCGTCAGCGCGTTGGGAGTTTCGCTGGCGCGAAACTCCTTGCGCGCAGGGGTGGCGGCGAGGCGTTGGGGTGGCATCGGCGCGCTGGAAGCCTCGTTGGCGCGAAGCTCCTGCGGTGCATACCCTTGGTGTTCCGTGCTTTTCGACACGAGGAACGTATCGCAGGGTTGGCTCGGGGGCAATCGGCGTTGCCGGCGACGATGGGCGGGGGCGGGCCAGGGTGACGTTCGACGGTTACGCGACGGGCGGGTTCTACGACGAGCTGTTCCGCGCGGACGGCTCGCCCCGGCCCGAGGCTCGCCCGCTCGTCGAGCGCATCGAGGGTCTCGCCGACGGCGAGCTGCTGCGCAGCCAGCAGGCGGCCACGCGCGCCCTCCTGCGGATGGGGATCACCTTCAACGTCTACCACGACGGGCACGGCACCGAGCGCATCTTCCCCTTCGATGTCATTCCCCGCATCGTCCCCCGGGGCGCCTGGCACGAGATCGAGCGCGGCCTGCAGCAGCGCATCACCGCCCTGAACCACTTCATCGACGACGTCTACCACGACCGCCGCATCGTGGCCGACGGGGTGGTGCCGGCCGACGTGGTGGCGAGCTCGCAGGGATACCGCCGCGAGTGCATGGGCCTCGACCCGCCGGGCGGCGTCTGGTGCCACATCACCGGCACCGACCTCGTCCGCGACGGCGACGGCACCGTCTACGTGCTCGAGGACAACCTGCGCTGCCCGTCCGGCGTCTCCTACGTGCTGGAGAACCGGGCGGTCATGAAGCAGACCTTCTCGAAGATCTTCGAGGGCCTCCCGGTGCGGCCGGTCAGCGACTACCCGAGCCGGCTCCTCCGCACCCTCGAGGGGGTGGCGCCGCGGGGTGCCGGGCGCCCGAGCGTCGCGGTGCTGACGCCGGGCATCCACAACTCCGCCTACTTCGAGCACTCGTTCCTCGCGCAGCAGATGGGGGTCGAGCTGGTCGAGGGACGCGACCTCGTCGTGAACGACGGGACCCTGTTCATGCGCACGACCCGCGGGCTGGAGCAGGTCGACGTGCTCTACCGGCGCATCGACGACGACTTCCTCGACCCCGACTGCTTCCGGCCCGACTCGGTGCTCGGGGTCCCCGGCCTGATGCGCGCCTACCGCAGCGGGCGGCTCACGGTGGTGAACGCGCCGGGGACGGGGGTGGCCGACGACAAGGTCGTCTACGCCTACGTGCCCGCGATGATCCGCTACTACCTCGGCGAGGACGCGATACTGCCCAACGTCCCCACGTGGCTGTGCTGGCGCGACCGGGACCGGGCCCACGTGCTCGACCACCTGGACGAGCTGGTGGTGAAGCCCGCCAACGAGTCGGGCGGCTACGGCATGCTGATCGGGCCGCGGTCGACGGCGGCCGAGCGGTCCGAGTTCGCCGGCCGCATCGCCGCCGCCCCCCGCAACTACATCGCGCAGCCGACTCTGTCGCTGTCGCGGGTGCCGACCCTCGTCGACGACCGTTTCGAGGGCCGCCACGTCGACCTGCGCCCCTACATCCTGCTGGGAGGCGAGCCGTTCGTCCTGCCCGGCGGCCTGACCCGGGTCGCCCTGACCAAGGGCTCGCTGGTCGTGAACTCGTCCCAGGGCGGCGGCAGCAAGGACACCTGGGTCCTGGCCTAGCGGGCGCCATGCTCAGCCGCACCGCCGAGTCGGTCTACTGGATGAGCCGCTACCTCGAGCGCGCGGCCAACGTCGCCCGCGTCGTCGGGGTGAACCTCAACCTCGAGATCGACCTCGCCGGCCTCGCCGAGGAGCAGTGGCGCCCCATGGTGCAGGTCGGCGGCGACGAGGCCGCGTTCGGCGAGCGCTACGCCGCGCCGACCCGGTCGAACGTCATCGAGTTCCTGACCATCGACCGGACCAACCCCAACTCCATCGCCTCGTGCGTGGCCGCCGCGCGCGAGAACGCCCGGACGGTGCGCGAGATCATCTCGTCGGAGGTCTGGCAGGAGATCAACGAGTTCTACCTCGACGTCACCGCGCCCGAGGCGAGGCGGTTCGCCCTGCACGACGCGGTCCGCTTCTTCGGGTCGGTGACGCGGGCCTGCCACGTCGTCGCCGGCACCAAGAGCGAGACGATGGAGCACGGCGAGGCCTGGAACTTCAGCCGGCTCGGCCGCTTCGTCGAGCGCGCCGACCAGACGAGCCGCATCCTCGACGTCAAGTACTTCCTGCTGCTGCCGTCCGCCGCCGACGTCGGCAGGCCCGTGGACGACCTGCAGTGGAGCGCCCTGCTGCGCTCGGCCAGCGGGTTCGAGGCCTATCGCCGCACCTGGGGACTCGTGTCGTCGGAGTCGGTGGTGGCGTTCCTGCTCTTCGACCGGGCCTTCCCGCGCTCGGTGGGCTATTGCGTGACGCAGGCCGAGGTCTCGCTGCACGGGGTCACCGGCACCCCCATGCGCCGCTTCGCGAACCGGGCCGAGCAACTGCTGGGCCGGCTGGCGTCCGAGCTCGACTACACCGACGCCGGCGAGGTGGTCGGCGGGGGGCTGCACGAGTTCATCGATGCCTTGCAGGACCGTCTCAATCAGATCGGCGACGCGGTCACCGCGACGTTCTTCCGTCAGGAGCAGAGGCAGTGACGGCAGGACTTCGGGCGCGCGTCGTGCTGGCCTGCCTGGGACTCGCGGGCGGTACGCTCGTCGCGCCGGGGGCGTTCGCCGGCGTCCAGGACGCGGCCCGGGACGCGCAGTTGGCCATCCGGGTCAAGACGGCCCTCGTGAACGACGTCGACCTGGGCACGATGCCGATCGACGTCGTGGCGCGCGACGGCGCGGTGACGCTGCGGGGCGCCGTGGGCTCCGCCGCCGACGCGGACCGCGCGGTGGCCCTGGCGCGCGATGTCGACGGGGTGGCGAGCGTCCGGTCCGAGCTCGAGGTCGTCGCCGGCGGCCCGCCGCCCCGCGAGCGCCCGAGGACCACCCTGCCCGCCCTCGCGCCGCCGCCGAGCGGCGGACCGGTGCGGCTGATCGGGGTCGGGGTGTCGGGGACCGGGATGTTCCCGGCGCGGGACGCGCTGGACCGGTCCGTCGGCATCGGTGCCATGCTGCGGCTCAGGCCGCGGGCGGGTCTTGCGCCCGTGTTCGCCTTCAGTTGGCGGAACACGCGGTTCGCGGACGACTCGGGGGTCTCGCCGGGGACCGGCCTGAGCGTCCGCCCGGTGATGGGCGGCGTCGAGTACCGGTTGGGGGACCGGCGCGTCAGCGCCGGCGCCTCGCTCGTCGCGGGCTATGCCTTCAACGGATTACGGGTGGACCGGGGGCACGCGGGGCCCGAGTGGGCGGTCGAGGTGGGGAACAGCTTCGTCTGGCGGGCCGGCGGGTCGCTGTGGGTCGACGTGACGCCGCGCCTGGGCGTCAACGTGTTCGGGGGCTATCTCGTGACGCGTCCCGATCTGGCGGTGCTGAGCGGCGGGTCGGTTGTCACCCGCCGGGTGAACGCCGACACCGCCATCGTCAGCCTGGGCCTGGCCTGGTGGGTCTTCTGATGGCCGATTTCCTCCACCGCTACCTCGTGCCTCCCTTGGCGACGGCCGGCGACGCCGTCGTCTTCTCCGTGCGAGCCGTGCGCGACGCCTTCCGGCCGCCGTTCGAGCTGAAGGAGACGGCCCGGCAGCTCTACGAGATCGGGTGGCTGTCCGTGCCCCTCATCGCCGCCGCGGGCTTCGCGGTGGGCATCGTCCTCTCCATGCACACCCGCGCCTCGCTCCAGCGCTTCGGGGCCGAGGCGCTGATTCCCGCCGCCCTGACCCTCGCTCTCGTCCGCGAGACCGGCCCCCTCGTGGTCGGCCTGCTCGTCTCCGGCCGGGTCGGCGCCGGCGTCGGGGCCGAGCTGGGGGCGATGAAGGTGACCGAGCAGGTCGACGCCCTCGAGGCGGTCGCCGTCGACTCGTTCAAGTTCCTGGTGGTCACCCGCATGGTGGCCTGCGTGGTGGCGATGCCCATCCTGACCACGGTGATGAACTTCACCGGCATCGTCGGCGGGTGGGTGGCCGAGGCCGCGATATCCGGCATGGCGTTCCGGACCTATTTCGAGGCCGCGTTCTCGATCGTGCAGTTCACCGACTACCTGCCCGGCACCCTGAAGACGATGGTCTTCGGCTTCATCATCGCGATGACCGCCTCGTACATCGGCATGCACACCTCGCACGGGACCCAGGGGGTGGGCCGGTCGGCGACGCGCAGCGTGGTGCTCGCCTCGATGCTGATGATCGCGGCCAACGTGGTCCTGGTGCGCCTGATCTTCTTCGTGTTCCCGGAGACGGCGGAATGAGGGGCGTCGGAGCCGGCGTCGATGCCGATGATCGCGGCCGACGTGGTGCTGGTGTGCCTTACCTTCTTCGTGTCCCGGAGACGGCGGAATGAGGGGCGACGACGTTCGGGTCGGCCCTGCCGTGTTCCCGGAGACCGGCCGATGACCGGCGCTGGCGTTCTGGTCGGCCCTGTCGAGTTCCCGGAGATCGGCGAATGACCGGCGACGAGGTCCCTATCCGCCTCGACCACGTGTCGAAGCGGTTCGGGAAGTTCACCGTGCTCGACGATGTCTGCCTGGAGATGCCGCGGGGCCGGGCCACCGTGGTCCTCGGCCGCAGCGGCACCGGCAAGAGCGTCATGCTCCGGCACATCGTCGGGCTGCTCGCCCCCGACTCGGGGCGGGTGCTGGTGCAGGGGCGGGACCTCACCCGGCTGTCGGCCGCGGCCATCGCCACGGTGCGGCGGCAGGTCGGGTTCCTGTTCCAGAACGCGGCGCTGTTCGACTCGCTGACGGTGGGCGACAACGTCGCCTTTCCGCTGCGACGGCACACCCGGCTGCCGGAGCCCGAGATTCGAGCGCGGGCGCAGGACAAGCTGGCTCTGGTGGGGCTGGCCCGCGACTACGACAAGATGCCCGCAGCCCTCTCGGGAGGCATGCGCAAGCGGGCGGGGCTGGCCCGCGCGATGGCGCTCGACCCCGCGATCCTGCTCGTCGACGAGCCGAGCGCCGGGCTCGACCCGATCACGTCGGAGGAGATCGACGACCTGCTCGTCCGGGTCAAGGAAGAGCTGGGCACGACCCTCGTGGTCGTGACCCACAACATCCCGAGCGCACGGCGCATCGGCGACACGCTGGTGTTCTTGTACCAAGGGAAGGTGCTGGAGCGCGGGTCGGCCGAGCAGCTCGAGCAGAGTCCTCACGCCATCGTGCGGCAGTTCCTGGCGTCGGAGTCGGGCGGATAATCGCTGACCGTCGCAGTTGACGGTGACGGTCGATGACGGCCGGGGCGGAAGCGCTGCACCTTCGAGTGCAGCGGGGTCTGCGCCGGCGGCTGACTAGGGAGGTTGCGCATGGGTTCCCCACGCTTGGCCTGGGTCGGGGCGTTCGTGATCGGCGGGCTCCTGCTGTTTGCGGTGGGGCTGTTCATGATCGGCGACCGCCGGCTGCTGTTCGCCGAGCGATTCGAGGTGGAGGCGGACTTCGGCAACGTCACCGGCATCGCCATCGGGACCGGGGTGCGGCTGGCCGGCTTCGACGCGGGCGAGGTGCTCGGCATCGAGATTCCCCTGAGCCCTGGCGAACGATTCCTCGTGCGCATGCGGGTGCGCGAGGACCTGCGGCCGCTCGTTCGCACCGACTCGGTGGCCGCGGTGCTGACGGACGGGCTGCTGGGATCGGTGTTCATCCAGATCCGGTCGGGCAGCGCCGGGGCGCCGCCGGTCGAGGACGGCGACCGCATCCGCGGGGTCGACGCGGTCGAGATCGCCGACCTCATCGAGGAGGGCCGCCGGACCTTCACCACCGTGGCCGGAGAGTTCACCGGGCTGCGCGAAGAGATGGCCGAGGCCCTGGGCAACCTGGGCGCCACCGTCGAGACGACCACGCAGCTCGTCACGAGGGTCGGCGCGGACATCGAGGCCATCACCGGCGCCAGTGCCCGGGTCATGGAGGGCTCGCTGGCGGTGCTGGCGGAGACGCAGGCGCTCGTCGCCGGGCTGTCGGCGGGCGAGGGCACGGTGGGCCGGCTGCTCGAGGACCCTGCGCTCTACGACGGGTTGGTCGGCACCGTGGCCGAGACCGAGGCCACGGTGCGGGCGGTTCGCCAGAGCGCCGAGCAGCTCGAGCGGGTCGTGGCCCGCCTCGGCGGCCCCGAGGGCGACGCCACGCGGCTGATGGCCGACGCCGGCGAGGCGGCGGCCCTCGCGCGGAACGCGATGGCGGACATCGCCGAGAACACCGAGGCCCTCAAGCGGAGCTGGCCGTTCAGCGGCTTCTTCGCCGACCGCGGCTTCTACAATCTCGACCAGTTGACGCGCGACGAGTACCGCGAGCTGTTCCGCGACGACCGCTACACGCCGCTGCGCATCTGGGTCGAGGGCGACCTGCTCTTCGAGACCGACGGCGACGAACGCATCACCCTCGCGGCCAGCGCCGTCGCGCGCCTCGACGAGGCGATGGCGGGCCTGCTCGCCTATCCCCGCGACAGCCCCATCGTGGTCGAGGGCTACGCCGCCGGCGGCCCCGGCCTGGCCTATCGGCGGTCGCACGCGCGCGCCGACCTCGTGCGCGCGCACCTCGCCCGCGCCTACCGCCGCGCCGCGTCGCTGACCGGCGCCATGCCCATGGGCTCCGAGGCCGAGGGCAGCCCGAGCCGCGACGGCCGCTGGGACGGGGTGGCCCTGACGATGTTCGTCGACACCGAGCGGCTGCGCGACGAGCGGCCCGCGTCGGCGGTCACGCAGTGACGGATAACTGGGTTGGTCTGTGTCGGCACGCTGATGGGGACCGGGCTGCCGCGCCCCGAGCGCGTGGGAGTACCGCTGACGGGCCGTGACTACTGCGTTTGGCGACCTCGGTCGATTCCGTTCCTGCGCCGCGAGGTTCCGAGGGTCGGCATGTTCCAGCCTGCATCGTCACCGTCCGCCGCGGCGCTGGCCGCCAGCCCGCTCATGACCGCGGAGGAGCTGTTTCGCCTGTCCGATGACGGTTGGCGGCATGCGCTCGTCCGGGCGGAACTGCAGCGCAGGACGCTGGCCGGATTCCGGCACGGCACGGTCAGCACGAACGTCGTCGTGCCTCTGGCTCACCACGTGAGGACCCGTCGTCTGGGCGTGGTTTGCGGCGCTGGAACCGGCTTCGTCCTGGCGCGGAACCCCGACGCCGTGCTCGGCCCCGATGTCGCCTTCATGCGGCGGGAGCGGATTCCGGCGTCGGGCCTGCCCGCGACCTTTGGAGAAGGAGTTCCTGGATCTGCTGCTGCGGGGCTCGGCGCGAGTGGTGATCTGCCCTGCGCGAGGGCTCGGTGTCATGCGGCTGCCTCGGGCGTGGAGGGTGGCGCTCGGCGACGGCCGTCTGCTTGCCGCCGCCCGCGGCCAGGGCGGGGAGGCGGCCGCGGATGGGCAGTTCGGCGCGGTGCGACACCACCGTTGACGGGACTTGTGGAGTCGGGCGGCGGATGTGTGAGAATGAGAGCGTGAAGGGCGTGCGCATCAGGCCGACGGAGCATGGTGTCCCGGTGGGTTGGCGGGGTCGCGAGTCTCTGCTCCGCCGGCCAGTCGAGGAACCGAAGTCGCGGGCCGGTAGGAGGACGTCGTGAGCACCTCGACAGCAGCGATTCCTGGCAGGGAGCCCGAGGTCCCGAACGAACAGGACTCTCGCGAGCTGTGCTTCAAGCAGGGCAAGCCCTGCATCTACCAGTCGGATGACGACGAGCACGTCATCATCACCGAGTGGCCGAACGGCGTAAGCGAGCGGCAGGACACCCGGACGAACCAGGTGACCCGATTCTGGCCTGATGGCTACCGGGAGACGTTTGCGGTGGACAGCCCCCGGGACAGAGCGTATCCCCACGTTGCAGGTCGAGGCGCTACGGGCGCAACGAGTGAGCGGCAGGGCACGGTGTGCCGAAGCTGACCATCGTCATCGGAAGCAACGGCGCCGGGAAGTCCACGTGGTGCAGAGGGGAATCGGGAACAGCTCCCGAAGCACTTCTACGACGCCGACTCCATCGCCGAGGGTCTCGGCGACTGGAACAGCCCGTCGAGACAGCGCGAAGCCCGTGCGTTCGTCGACAGGGCAATCCGAAGCCACCTTGAGAACCAGGACGACTTCGGGTTCGAGAGCACCTACTCCGGGCGCTCACGACCCGATGTCGTTCGCCAGGCGGCAGCCACGGGATACGGGATCAGGGCGGTCTTCATCGGCACGACAACACCGGCCATCAATATCACGCGCGTACGCAAGCGGGTCGCGGCCGGCCGGGGACACGACGTGTCCCGACAAGAGATCACACGCAGGTGGTCGGCCGCCCAGAAGAACCTGGCGGAAACCGCGGCAGCAATCGACACGATTGACATTCTCGACAACAGCGTCGGACGAATCTGGCAGGTCGCCGCGGTGACGGCGGCAGGCGTCACACTGTTCGGGGAGCGCACGCCGAAATGGACGCGCGACTTGATCGAACAGATCGAGGACACGATCCCTGCCCTCCCGGGCTCCTCCTGACGCTTCGACAGGTCAGCGGGGCCGCGCACGGTACCGCTCGTACAGCGACCGGTGCCGGTTGTCGGTGCTCACGCGGCGTCCCAGGATGAACAGCTCGCTGACCCGCGTGCGGATGGCGAGGGGATCGCCGTCGGTGACGATGAGGTTGGCGACGAGGCCCTCCCGGATTGTCCCGAGCCGGTCGTCGAAGCCCAGCATCTCGGGCGCGTTCTTCGTTATCGCGGAGAGCGCCGCCTCCCGCGGGAGGCCGTAGGGGACGGCCTGCGCCGCCTCGTAGGGCAGGGTGCGCGAGTCGGACGAGTTGAACGTGCCGAAGGCGATGCGCACCCCCGACGCGTGCAGGCGGCCGGGGTTGGCGTAGGCCTCGTCGTAGCCCTCGTCGGGGCCGGCCGGCATCGACTGGGTCGGCCCGAGGATGACGGGGACGTCGTGCTCGGCCAGCCAGTCGGCGATCCTCCACGCCTCGCGTCCCCCGGCGATAACGAAGTCGAGGCCCCGGCCCTGCGCCCACTCGACGGCGTTGCGGATGTCGCGCTCCCCGTTGGCGGCGAGGAGGACAGGCATCCCGCCGTCGAGGATCTGCGCCGCCGCCTCGAGCTCGAGGTCGCGGCGCACGCCGGCCCCCGCCTCGACGGCGCGGTGGTAGTCGCGCGCCGCGTCGAGCCATTCGTCGAGGCGGGCCACCGCCTCGTCGTACCGGTCGCGCCGGTCGGACCAGTCGCCGCGGTTGCCGAACCCGGGCTCGAGCGACGGGTAGTTGACGACCATCGCGGCCCCGGGGTCGATCAGCATCTCTTCGACGGTCCACCCGTCGAGGCCGACGAGCGACGCCTGGCCCGCGATGGTCCCGCCCTGCGGCACGGTCAGGGTCGCGGCGATGCCGTTGGCGCGGGCCACCGGGATGTGCTCGCTGGCGGGGTGGATGGCCGTCGCCGCCTGCAGGTGGGGGTTGAAGCCGCCCTGCTCGCGGGCGTCGTTGGTCACGCTCACCGCCCCGATCTCGATGAGCCCGAGCCGCGAGACGGCGTCGAAGAGCCCCGGGTAGACGTGCCGCCCCGCCGCGTCCACGACCTCGGCCTCGGCCGGCGCCTCCACGTCCGGTCCGACTGCGGCGATCCGGCCGTCGCGGATGACCACGGTTCCCACGAACGGCTCGCCGGCCAGGGTGTGCACGGTGCCGCCATGGATCGCGTAGGTCTGGGCGGCAGCGGGGGCGGCGCCGAGGGTGGCGGCGGCTAGAACGACGGCAACGCGGAGGGCGACGGCGCCGCCGAGTGAGCCGGCGGTGGGGGAGACCTCCGCGGCGCCGGCGGAGTCGACGGCACGGTGGAAGCCGGCGGCACGAAGCGGCGTGGCGGTCCCGCTGGTCCGGACGTCGGTGGTGCTCCTCATCGGTCTTCCTCCGACTTCTTCGCCGCCAGCCCGAGCTTCGCGAGGTGGGCCTGCTTCTCGGCCTCGACGGCGGCCCGGCGCTCGTGGTCGAGCTCGACGTCGAAGTACAGCTTCCCGTCCACGTATGTCTGCACCGGCTTGCCGAACATGGTCAGGGGGTGGCCCTCCCAGACCGTCAGGTCGGCGTCCTTGCCCTCGTCGATCGAGCCGACGCGGTCGTCGATGCCGAGCTGGATGGCGGGGTTCAGGGTCACCAGCCGTAGCGCTTCCTCCTCGTCGAGCCCGCCCCACTTCACGGTCTTGGCCGCCTCCTGGTTCAGGTGGCGGATCTCCTCGCCCGAGTCCGAGTTGATCGACACCAGCACCCCCCGCTCGGCCATCAGGGCCGCGTTGTGGGGGATGGCGTCGTAGGCCTCGACCTTGTACGCCCACCAGTCCGAGAAGGTAGACGCCCCCGCCCCGTGGGCCGCGATCTCGTCGGCGACCTTGTAGCCCTCGAGCACGTGCTGCAGGGTGCGGACGGTGACCCCGAACTCCTCGGCCACCCGCAGCAACTGCAGGATCTCGTCGGCGCGATAGCTGTGGGCGTGCACCCACCGCTCGCCGCGCAGGACCTCGCCGAGCCGCTCGAGCTTCAGGTCGCGGCGCGGGGCGGGGCCCGTCTTCCCGCCGGCCTCGTACGCTTCCCGCTCGGCGAGGTAGGCGCCGGCGTCGAGGAACGCCTGGCGGATGACGTCCTGCACCCCCATGCGGCTTCCGGGGTACCGGTCGGGGTTGCGGTCGCGGGTGGTGTTCTCGCCGAGCGCGAACTTGATGCCGGGGTGCGCGCCCATCAGCAGGTCGCCGGCGTCGGCACCCCAGCGCAGCTTGAGCACCGCGTTGCCGCCCCCGATGGGGTTGGCCGAGCCGTGGAGGACGTTGATGGTGGTGACCCCGCCCGCCAGCGCCCGGTACATCCCGACGTCCTCGGGGCGGATGACGTCCTCGATGGTGACCATCGACGAGACGTTCACCGAGCCCTCGTTGATGCTGAGGGCGGCGAGGTGCGAGTGGGCGTCGATGATGCCGGGCGTGACGTACTTGCCCGCCGCGTCGACCACGACGGCCCCCGCGGGCGGATCGAGGCCGGTGCCGACCGCCGCGATGCGGCCGTCGCGGACGAGGATGTCGCCGTTCTCGATGGTCCCCCGCGAGGCGGTGAGGAGGGTGGCGCCGCGGATGAAGGTCACCGGGTCGTCGCGGTACGGCCCGCGGTCGGCGGCCAGCGGCACGGGCGGGGCGGCGGGATCCGGTGGTGCCGATCGGGCGGCCTGCCGGCCACCGCGTTCGCCGGAGCCTTCCGCGCCGCCGACGTTCCCGTCCACGCCCGCCACGCCTTGTCCGGCCGCCGCGTCGAAGCGCTCGCCGTCGACGAAGACTGTTTTGATGGCGGTGCCCTCGTCGAAGAGCGCGCCGTCGGCGACGATCAGATTGGCGATCTTGCCCGTCTCGATCGACCCGAGCCGATCGTCGACGCCGAAGATCTCGGCCGCCGACAGCGTGAAGGCCCGGAGCGCGTCGTCGGCGGAGAGCCCCTGCGCCACCGCGCGCCGCGCCGCCGGCAGGGCCTCGGCCGGGTCGTCGAGCCCGCCGGAGTAGAACGCGAACGGCACGCCGGCCTCGGCGAGGGCCGCGGCGGCGGTCGGCGCGCGGTCGTAGCGCCGCAGCTCGGCGAGGGTCGGCACCTCGTCGGGGTCGCCGTCGCGGGGCGGCGCCGGCCAGTCGAGGCTCACCAGGACGGGCGCCGCGTTCGCGGCCAGCAGGTCGGCCGCCTCCCACGCGCCCTGCGCCCCGTAGACGATCGGCCGGACGCCCATCTCCGCGGTGGTGGCGAGGGCGCGAACCACGTCGGACCGGCTCGACGCCGGGAACAGGGCCGGCCAGCCCTCGCGGAGCTGGCGCCGGATGGGATCGAGGGCCCCGTCCCACTCGGGCCGCCGCCGGCCCCGCGGGTCCGCCTCGTAGGCGGCCCACGCGTCGGCGTGGTGGGCGGCGTCGTAGTAGAGCTGCTTGAGGTAGGCGAAGACGCCCATCGCGCTGCCGGGGAACCCCGAGTAGCTGCGGCTGCGGTCCTGCAGGTTCACCCGCATCGCCACCGGACTCGCCACCACCAGCTCGCGCGGGCGCTCGAACGACCCCAGGTTGAGCACCGCGGCCTGGCCCGGGACCAGCCCCTCGTGGCGGGTGCTGACGACCGACGTGAAGCCCGCCTCGCGCCAGCGCTCGAAGCGCTCGTCGCCGGGGTCGATGCCGTCGGCCGCGGTCAGCCTGGTGGTCGTCCCCGGCCGGTCCTCCGGTCCCCACGCGTGGGGCCGGTCGCCGTCTCCGCCCCCGCCGCCGCGGCCGGCCCCCGCCTCGGGCTCCCGCCCGTGGCCCAGGGTGGTGAGGGCGTCGATCAGTCCGGGATAGACGGTCCTGCCGGCGCCGTCGACGACCCGGGCCCCCGCGGGCACGTCCACGCCCGCGCCGACGGCGATGATGACGCCGTCCGCCATCACCACCGTGCCGTTCTCGATGGGGACCCCCGACACGGTCACCACCCGCGCGTTCACGATCGCGGAGAGGCCGGGGGCGTCGGGTCGCGTCGGGCGGGGCTGCGCGTCCAGGGTTGCGGGGGCGAGGACAAGCCCCGCGAGCAGCGCGAGGGCGGGTCTCTTCATGCTGCGACCTCCGGGAGCGTGGTCGAGTTTGTCAGGGCATCATTATAGAAGCCGGCGCGCGGCTGGTTTCGAGCGTGGCGATTGAACCGGATGCCTGGGTTTGCGAGACTGTGCAAATGGAGAAGCGCCGAGGCACGATGGACGGCGAGGGCGGCCGGGTCGTCCGCGGCGGGCCGGCGTCGGCGGCGGCCGGGGAGTCGCCGATCCGGTCGGGAGAGGCGGCGGATTTCGACCGGCTCAAGCGCCTCGAGCAGGAGACGCTGCGCCGTATCGAGAGGTTCAGCGCCGGCGACCGGCTGCCGCGAGAGGAGATCTACCGTCGTGGCCGACGTTGACGCCACGTCCTGTACGCGGCCAGTGCCCCCGGCGAGGCCGCCGGGTCGCCATGGTGGGGAATACGCGTTGCCAAGTCGATGACGATGGGGCACAATTGACCGGTCCAAGTGTGCCCGCGGGTGCGCAGCACGACCCGGACGGGAACGGGGAGAGGCATGCGGCTACTGCGTGACGGCGGTGGGACGGGTCGCCGGCGGCGTTTCGGGATGTCCTCGGTCGCCGGGGTCGTCTGTCTCCTGGCCCTGTCGGCAGCCGGGAGCGTGGCCGCGCAGGAGCCCGCGGACGCGGTGGACGCGGCCGACGTGCGGGCGATGCTCGACCGCTACTGCGTCGCGTGCCACAACGACCGGCTGCGCACGGCCGAGCTGAGCCTCGCCGGGGCCGACGCCGAGCACCCCGAGGCCGACCCCGAGCTCTGGGAGAAGGTCGTCGCGAAGCTGCGGGCGGCGTCGATGCCCCCGCCGCGGCGCCCGCGGCCCGACCCCGCCACCTACACCGCGGTGGCCGCCCACCTGGAAGGGGCGCTCGACGCGGCGTGGGCCGCCGACCCCTATCCAGGGCGCGGGAGCGCCGTGCACCGGATCAACCGGACCGAGTACGCCAACGCCGTCCGCGACCTCTTCGCCCTCGACATCGACGTCTCCACGCTGCTGCCGGGGGACGAGACGGCCGACGGCAGCTTCGACAACTTCGCCGACGTCCTCACCATCTCGCGCGCCCATCTCGAGCGCTACCTGTCGGTGGCCCGGCAGGTGACCCGCCTCGCGGTGGGGCTGCCGCCGCCGGCGGCGGGGTTCGACACCTTCGAGGTGCCCCTGCACATCGTGCAGGACGGCCGGCAGAGCGAGGACCTGCCCCTCGGCTCGCGGGGCGGGCTTGCGGTGTCCTACCAGTTCCCCGTCGACGGCGAGTACGCCATCCGGGTGCGGCTGCGGCGCCAGTACCAGGCCTATCTCATGGGGATGGGCTGGTCGCAGCAGCTCGACGTCCGCCTCGACGGGCGGCTGCTGAAGCGCTTCACCGTGGGCGGCGACGCCCCCGGCATTCCCGGCGCGGCCAGCTACGCTGGCGCGGGCGAGCCGGGGTTCGTGAAGGACCCCGAGTGGGAAGCCTTCATGCAGCTCACCGGCGACGACCACCTGTTCGTCCAGGTGCCGGTCGAGGCCGGCCCCCACACCGTGGGGGTGTCGTTCGTTCGCGAGCTGTGGGAGGAGGAGGGCCTGCCGCAGCCGCTGCAACGGGGCCGGGTGCTCACCAACGACCAGATCTACATGGGCTACGCGGCCGTCGGCGCGGTCGAGATCGGCGGGCCCTACGAGGTCGCCGGCACGGTTGCCGACACCCCGAGCCGCCGCGCCATCTTCAGTTGCCGGCCCGCCGCCGCGGCCGACGAGCGGGCGTGCGCCCGCGAGATCCTGTCGAGGCTGGCGCGTCGGGCGTACCGCCGGGCCGTCACGGAGACCGACGTCGCGGTGCTGCTCGACTTCTACGACCAGGGCCGGGCCGCGGGCAGCTTCGAGCACGGCATCCAGTTCGCGCTCGAGCGCCTGCTCATCGACCCCGACTTCCTGCTGCGGGTGCACCGCGACCCGATCGACCTGCCGGCGGCGCAGGCCGCCTATCCCCTCGACGACTTCGAGCTCGCGTCGCGGCTGTCGTTCTTCCTCTGGAGCAGCGTCCCCGACGACGAGCTCCTCGCCCTCGCCGAGCGGGGCGCCCTGTCGGACCCCGCGGTCCTCGAGGCGCAGGCCCGGCGGATGCTCGCCGACCCGCGGGCGACCGAGGCGCTGGTGGACGACTTCACCGCCCAGTGGCTGAACCTGCGCCGGGTCGCCGAGGTCGTCGTCGACCCGATCATCTACCCCAACTACGACGAGACGCTGCTCGAGGCGTTCCGTGACGAGACCGAGCTCTTCGTGGCCGGCACCCTGCGCGGCGACCGCAGCGTCCACGAGCTGCTCGACGCCGACTACACGTTCGTCAACGAGCGGCTCGCGCAGCATTACGGCATTCCCGGCATCTACGGCAGCCGGCTGCGGCGGGTGCCCCTGGCCGACTCGAGCCAGCGCGGCGGCTTGCTTGCGCACGGGGCGCTGCTCGCCACCACGTCCTATCCCGACCGGACCTCGCCCGTGCTGCGCGGCAAGTGGCTGCTCGACAACATCTTCGGGCTGCCGGTGCCGCCGCCGCCCCCCGAGGTCGACACCACCCTCGAGGAGGAGCCCGGGGTGCGGCCGCCGTCGATCCGCGAGCGGCTCGCCCGGCACCGGCAGAGCCCCGCGTGCGCGAGCTGCCACTCGGTGATCGATCCCCTCGGTTTCGCCCTCGAGAACTTCGACGTCATCGGCGGCTGGCGCACCATCGACGAGGCGGGCGAGCCGGTCGACGCGACCGGCACCACCACGGCCGGCGAGAGCATCGAGGGCCTCGCGGGCCTGCGGGCCCTGCTGCTCGACGACCCCGAGAAGTTCCCGCGGACGGTCACCGAGAAGCTGCTGGCCTATGCGCTGGGGCGTCCGCTGGAGTACTACGACCGGCCCGCGGTGCGCCGCATCGTGCGCGACGCGGCCGGCGACGGCTACCGCTGGTCGTCGCTCGTCGTCGGCATCGTGAAGAGTCCCACGTTCCGGATGCGCGGCGTCCGGGACCCGGAAACGGCGAACTGAAGCGCCGGAGAGCTAGGAGAGAGGCTTCCATGACGTTCCTGACGAAGACGTTGCCGCGGCGGACGGTGCTGCGCGGGCTCGGCGCCACGGTGGCGTTGCCGCTTCTCGACGCCATGCATCCGGCGTTCTCGCTACGGGGGCGGGCGGCGCCGGGGCGGGTGGCCCGCTTCCAGGCGTTCTACGTGCCCAACGGCATGGCCATCCCCTACTGGAAGCCGAAGGGCGAGGGCACCGGCTACGAGCTGTCGCCGATTCTCGGGCCCCTGGCCTCGTTCAAGGACCAGATGATCGTCCTCTCGGGGCTCAACGCGAGCTGGAACTACATCCACGCCGGGGCGTCGGGGTCGTTCCTGACCGGGACCACCCGCGGCGGGACGAACGAGATCGAGATCATCGCCGACGTGTCGATGGACCAGCTCCTGGCGCGGCACTTCCAGGACGAGACGCAGGTGCCGTCGCTCCAGTTGTCGCTCGACCCGCCCAACAACGCGGGCGCGTGCACCGGCAACCTGAGCTGCGTCTACACCCACACGCTGTCGTGGCGCAGTCCCACGCTGCCCCTGCCGACCGAGTCGAACCCGCGGGCGGTGTTCGAGACCCTGTTCGGCGACAGCGGCACTACCGACCGCAAGGCGCGCGCCGCCCGGCTGCGGCAGCACAAGAGCCTGCTCGACTCGGTGGGCGACAAGCTGGCCGCTCTGCGCCGCGAGCTCGGGCCCGGCGACCAGACCAAGATGGAGGAGTACACCGAGGCCATCCGCGACGTCGAGCGCCGCATCGAGAAGGCCGAGGAGCAGAGCGACCTCGAGCTGCCGACCCTCGAGCAGCCCCAGGGGGCGCCGTCCGACTTCGAGGACCACTACGACCTGATGATGGACCTGCAGGTGCTGGCCCTGCAGTCGGACCTGACCCGGGTCATCGCGTTCATGATCGGCAAGGAGCAGAGCGCGCGGCCGTATCCGCAGATCGGGGTGCCCGAGGCGCACCACCCCCTCTCGCACCACAACGACGACCCGACCCTCGTCGCCCACATGTCGAAGATCAACGCGTACCACACCGCGCTCTTCTCTCGCTATCTCGAGAAGCTGCGCGCGACGCCGGACGGCGACGGCACCCTGCTCGACAACATCACGATCCTGTACGGGTCGGGCCTGTCGAACAGCACGCGGCACTCGGGCATCGACCTGCCCCTGATGCTCGCCGGCGGCGGGGCGGGCCGGCTGCCGAGCGGGCGCCACATCCGGTACACCGACGAGCCGTCGATGGCGAACCTGCTCGTCACCCTGATGGACAAGATGGGCGTCCCGGTCGAGCGCATCGGCGGCAGCACCGGCGCGCTGCCCGTGGACACGCTGACCGGGTTGCTTTAGGGATCCACCATGCGCTTGTTGAGAGCCCGCGTCGTGGTTGCGGCGGCGGTCGTTGCCGTCGCCGCGAGTGTTGCGTCCGCGGAGACCCCACCGCTCGTCGACGCCGCCAAGCGGGGCGACGGCGCGGCGGTGGCGGCCCTGCTCGACGGCGGCGCCAGCGTCGCGGCGGCGGACGCCGACGGCTCGACCGCCCTGCATTGGGCGAGCCACCGCGACGACGCCGCGACCGTGGCGCGGCTCCTCGACGCCGGGGCCGACGTCGACGCCGCGACCGACCTCGGGGTGACGGCGCTGTGGGCGGCGAGCCAGAACGGCAGCGCCGCCCTGGTCGAGACCCTGCTCGAGGCGGGGGCCGATCCCGACCGTCCGCTCCTCGCGGGCGAGACCGCGCTGATGGTGGCGGCCCGGGCCGGCGCCCCCGGTGTGGCCCGCCTGCTCCTCGCCTTCGGCGCCGACACCGAGGCCCGCGGCCCCCGCGGTCAGACCGCCCTGATGTGGGCGGTCGCGCAGCACCACGCCGACGTCGTCGCGGTGCTGCTGGCTCACGAGGCCGACGTGCACGCGCGCTCCGACGTGTGGAGCCAGATGATGGCGGTGCCGCCGCACGGCCAGCCCGAGTACAACGCCGACATCCCCCACGGCGGCAACACCGCGCTCATGTTCGCCGCGCGCAACGGCGACATCGCCTCGGCGCGCCTCCTCATCGCGGCCGGCGCCGACGTTGAGGACAGGAACGCGTGGGGCGTGAGCGCCGTCACCATGGCCGCGCACGCCGGGTACGGCGAGCTGATGGCCCTCCTGCTCGAGGCCGGCGCCGACCCCGACGCGGCCGAGGCGGGGTTCGCCGCGATCCACCCCGCGGTCATGCGCCGGGACGCCGGGATGGTGGCGACGCTGCTGGACCACGGGGCCGACCCCAACGCGGTGTTGCGCACGTGGACCCCCACGCGTCGCGCGTCGCGCGACTACAACTTCCGGCCCGCCCTCATCGGGGCCACCCCGTTCTGGCTCGCCGCGCGCTTCGCCGCCCCCGACGTCATGCGCCTGCTCGCCGACCACGGCGCGGACCCGTCGTTCGTGCACCATGCGAGCTACAAGCAGCGGTACACTCAGGTCATCACCGAGTCGACGACGGCGCTGATGGCCGCCGCCGGCATGGGCGGGGGACGGCTGCGGGCGTGGGCGCCCCCCGACCCCGCCGACGCCGAGCTGCTCGCCCTCGACGCCGTCCAGGTCGCCCTGGAGCTCGGCGCCGACGTCAACGCCACCGACCTCGGCGGCCGCACCGCCCTCGACGGCGCCCGCATGGCCCGCATGCGCACCGTCGCTGCGTTCCTGGAGTCGCGGGGCGCGCGCCCCGGCGAAGGGCGGTAGCCCGCACCTCCAGACGGAGAAGCCGCCGCGAGGACGGCGATCCGGCCTTCACTCGTTCTCGGTCAGGAACCCGACCCCGCGGCGCCGGCGCCTGCGCTGACCGCAGCGATGGTGGCGGCCTGCTGGGCGTCGAGGATCGCGCGGATGGATTGCAGCGCCGCGAGGTCGCCGGCGCTGCGCTCGCCGGCCTTCTCGCTGTCTTCCGCGAGCTCGATGCCGGCGGCGAGCGAGAAGGCGATGTCCTTCGAGGGCCGCGGCCTCGCGCTCCGCAGGCGGTCGCGGTAGCGCAGCACGCGGTCGACGACGTGTCCGGGCGGGGCCTGGGTGAGGGCCAGCACCGCGACCTCGTCGTAGCGGCCGGTCCCGACGCGTTCGCCCGCGCTCCGCAGGCGCTCGGCGACGACGCCGAAGCGCTGCACCGCGTTGTCGGCGCCGCGCGGGTCGAACGCGAGCAGGTGCGACACGAGCTGCAACTGGTTTCCGCGGCGGAACCCGGCGTCGCGCAGGCGTGCGTAGGTGCGGCGGACGTCCTCGGTCAGCGATTCCACCGAGACGTCGCGGCCGGCGTGAAGGGCCGCTGCCGGCAGGTCGTTCGCGTCGGTGAGCCAGAAGTGATCGGTGCGCCACTGGGCGTAGATGCGCGCGAGCCGATCGAGGTGCTGCTTGGGCACCCGCTTCCCTTCGGCCTGCAGCGCCAGCAGCAGGGCCGCGAGCGTGGCGCCGGTCCCCCGGCGCTTGATGCCGTGCTCGGCGAAGCGGTCCCGCGTGGCGATGACTTGACGGTGGACGGTGGCCGCATCGAGGCCCCGCCGCAGGATCATCGCCGCGACCACGTAGCGGATCTCCGAGCGCAGCGGGCTCGTCCAGCCGGCGCGCCGCCGCAGCCCGGCCGCCACCTCCTCCAGCCGGTCGTGCGAGATCCGGGCGCCGGCCGCCCCGAGGGTGAGGGCCACGAACCGGTAGGTGGCGGTGTCGGTGGTCCACCGCTTGCGGGCGCGAAGGCGTTCGAAGGTCTCCAGATAGGTGCCGATCGGATCGCGCTCGACGGTCATCCGGGGGATGCTAGCACGCCGGCGGGCGGGTGACGGGGCCGACGCGTCCGGCGGATGATCCGTCCCGGGGACCGCCCTCCGGCCAGGTCAGGAACGCCTCGATCTGCGTGCGGAACGTCGCCATCACGACCGGGAGGCGTTCTTCGAGATCCTGCCTCGTCCGGACCGGGCCTTCAGCCCAGGATCTGTCGGGCGATGGTCTGGAGCTGCATGTTCGACGTGCCCTCGTAGATCTGGCCGATCTTGGCGTCGCGGTAGAGCTTCTCGACGGGGTAGTCCTTCGTGTAACCGACGCCGCCGAAGAGCTGCACGGCGAGCGACGTGACCCGCTCGGCGACCTGCGACGAGAAGAGCTTGGCCATCGCCGCTTCGGTGAGGAAGGGCCGGCCGGCGTCGCGCAGGCGGGCGGCGTTGTAGACGCCGAGCCGGGCCATCTCGACCTCGGTCTGCGCCTGCGCCACCTGGAACTGGACGGCCTGGAACCCGGCGATCGGCCGGCCGAACTGCTCGCGCTCCCGGATGTAGCGGACCGTGTGGTCGAGGGCGCCCTGGGCGAGCCCCGCCATCTGGGCCCCGATGCCGATGCGGCCCTCGTTCAGGGTCTCGATGGCTACCTTGTAGCCCTTGCCGCGCTCGCCGAGGACGTGGCTCTTGGGCACGCGGCACCCGTCGAGGAGCAGCTCGCACGTGCTGCTGGCCCGGATGCCCAGCTTGTCCTCCTTCTTGCCGACGGCGAGCCCGGGGCGGTCGTGCTCGACGACGAAGGCGGTGATGCCGCGGTGACCGGCGTCGGGGTCGACGTTGGCCATCACGATGAAGAGCCCCGCCTCGCGGGCGTTCGTGATCCAGAGCTTGCGGCCGGTGATGACGTAGTCGCCGCCGTCCTCGACCGCGCGGGTCCTCAGCGCGAACGCGTCGCTGCCCGAGCCGGCCTCGGACAGGGCGTAGGCGCCGATCGCGCCGCCCGCGAGGCGGGGCAGGAACCGCTGCTGCAGGTCGGCCGAGCCCCAGCGCAGCAGGGCGTTGATGACGAGGGTGTTCTGCACGTCGACGACGACCGCGACCGACGGGTCGACGCGGGACAGCTCCTCGACCGCGAGCACGGACAGGAAGAACGGGGCGCCGGCCCCCCCGAGCGACTCGGGGATCTCGATGCCCATCACCCCGAGGTCGAACAGCTTGTCGATGAGCGCCCGCGGGATGACCGCCTGCTCGTCCATCTCGCGCACCTGCGGGGCGATCTCCGCCTCGGCGAACGCGCGGACGCTGGCGCGGAACAGGTCTTCTTCCTCGGAGAGCCGGGTCAAGGGAGAGGGAGTCGGGGCGACGGTGTCGGTGGTCATGGGGTCTGTCTGCGGCGGCTGAAGGGTGGTTGTCCGATGACGGGTGCCTGCCGCCTTGGTGATGCCGTGCAAGCACCCGCCAGCCAGTATCATGGGCGGAAAGAGGGCGCGTCAAGGTCGGCCCCAGCCGCGGCCGGGCTGAACCGCCTCGTTACGTCGGCGCGTCGGCACGGGTCGGTGTCGGCCTGTTACTCCCCAGGCTGTTCGTCTTCGACTGACCGGTGCGGCGCACGGAGGTCCCGATGCCGAACCCGGTTGTCGTCGCTATTGCCGCCGCCGCGCTCGCGGCGTGGGTTCCCAGCGTCGCCGCGGCCCAGGGCGCCGACACCGTCTTCGTCGGCGACAACATCGTCACCATGGACCCGGAGCGGCCCGACGTCGACGCGGTGGCGGTCCGGGACGGCGTCATCACCGCGGCGGGGTCGCACGACGCGGTCCTCGCGCGGCGCGGCGACGAGACCCGCGTCGTCGAGCTCGGCGACCGCGCCCTGCTGCCCGGCTTCATCGACGCCCACGGCCATTTTCTCGCGGTGGGCCGGGGGCTCGACACCCTGTCGCTGCACTCGCCGCCGGTGGGCGACGTCACCGACGTCGACGGCCTCGTGCGCAAGATCCGGGCGTGGATCGCCGAGCGGGACATCCCGCCCGGCGGAGCGGTGGTCGGGAGCGGCTACGACGACTCGCTGCTGGCCGAGCGGCGCCACCCCACGCGCGACGATCTCGACCGCGCCTCGACCCGCCACCGCATCGTGCTGACCCACGTCTCGGGGCACCTGCGGGCGGCCAACTCCGCCGCCCTCGAGGCGTCCGGCGTCACCGCCGACACCCCCGACCCGCCGGGCGGGCTCATCCGGCGCCGCGCGGGGTCGCGAGAGCCCGACGGGGTGCTCGAGGAAACGGCGGGGGGGCTGGTCGCCGGCGGTGGTCCCGCCCCGACCGCGGACGAGCTCGAGACCCTGGCGCGACGGGCCCTCGAGGTCTACGCCGCCTACGGCACCACCACCGTGCAGGACGGCTCGACCGGCCCCGGGGTCCTCCGGGCGCTTCGGGCCGCCAGCGCGCGCGAGCCGTTCGCGGTGGACGTCGCGGTGTTCCCGCGCTTTCGGACGATGGCCGACGCGGAGGGCGTGACCTACGAGTCGGACTACCGCGGCGGGCTCCGCGTCGCCGGCGTCAAGTTCAGCCTCGACGGGTCTCCCCAGGGACGCACCGCCTGGGTCACCGAGCCCTACGCGGAGGGCCCGCCGGGGGCGCCGCCCGACTACCGGGCCTACGGCACCCTCGACCCCGACGCGTGGCGCGCCGGCGCCGCGCACCTCATCGGGCGCGGCGTGCCCATCATCGTCCACGCCAACGGCGACGCCGCCATCGACCTGATGCTCGACGGGGTCGAGGCGGCGGTGGCCGGCCGGGACCCGATGCCCGACCACCGCGCCGTCATCATCCACGCCCAGCTCATGCGCGCCGACCAGCTCGACCGGGCCGCCGCCCTCGGGGCGGTCCCCTCGTTCTTCTCGGCCCACGCGTTCTTCTGGGGCGACTGGCACCGCCGCAGCTTCGGCGAGGCGCGGGGCAACAACGTCAGCCCGGTGCGCTGGGCCATCGAGCGCGGCGTGCCCTTCACCGTGCACAACGATGCCCCCATCGTGCCCCCCGACATCATGCGGCTGGTCTCCATCACCGTGAACCGGACCACGCGCAGCGGCCACGTGCTCGGGCCCCACCAGCGCGCCACCGTCCGCGAGGCGCTCCACGCGGTCACCCTGGGGGCGGCCTACCAGTACTTCGAGGAGGATACGAAGGGGTCGATCACGGTTGGGAAACAGGCCGACCTCGTGGTCCTCGACCGGAATCCCCTGACGACGGACCCGGCCGAGCTGGAGCACATCGCGGTGCTCGAGACGTTCGCGCGAGGGCGATCGGTGTACTCGCGCGAGCCGCAAGCGGCTGCCCCGTGAGTGACCGGTAGTATCGCAATTGGGATGAAGGTATGCGTATCACGCTCGATCTGCGCCGCTCCCTCGGTCCGGGTCGTCGCGTGCGCGCGTTCCGTCGGTGGCGACAGTCTGCACCGCCAGCCCGCCGTTACGCCTCCCGAAGGACGAGGTCGATGGCGGCGGAGAGCTGCGCCCACGACGCGGCCTCGCGCTTCAGATGCGTGCGGCCGGCCCGGGTCAGCGCGTAGAACCTGGCCTCGCGGCCGGTGTCCGTCGCCGCCCAGCGTCCGGCGATCAGCCCTTCCTTCTCGAGGCGGTAGAGCGCCGGATAGAGCGAGCCCTGCTGTACCTTCAGGACCTCGTTGGACACCTGCTGGATGCGCTTGGCGATGGCCCAGCCGTGCTTCGGCCCGTGCTCGATGGTGCGCAGGACGAGCAGGTCGAGGGTCCCCTGAACGAGTCCGGTCGGTTTGCCCATGGTCTGCCTTGATGCCTCGACCATCGACAATAGAAGAGGATTTATAGATTGTCAAGGTATCTTCGACGTCACTTCCGTGGTGCGTTCCGCGCCACCCGTACGCGGGGCGGTTCCAGAGCTGCCACCACGGCGACGGCTGCCTGCCGGAACAGTGGACGCACGACGTGCGGGACGACGACACCGTGATCCCGCGGTGCACCTCCGGGTCGCGAGACCCTGCGGCTACCGTCGCTCGCCTGACTGTCTCTTTGCCGGATCGTGTGTTCGCCGGCGCGCCTGCAAGCGCTTCACGAACGCCGCGTGGGCCGGCTCGTCGAGGTCGTGCTGCTGGGCCTCCACGACGGTCGGAAGATCCTCGTTCAACAGGGCGTCCACGGCGAGGCGGAGTCCCGGAAAAACTGCGCTGTGCACCAGGCCGGATGCATCCGGCCGTCGCGGGCGATAGACGCCGTCGACCAGTTCGAACCAGTCGAAACAGCGATCCAGGGTGCGCCACACCAGATACTCGCGAACGCCGTTGCGCCGATAGGCGTGGAGCTTGTCGTGCAGGTCGTCCGACGCGCTGCTGGCGGCGATCTCGGCAACCAGCTCCGGCGCACCCTCGATGTAGTCGTCCCGGCTGACGCGTGCCTGACCGCCGACCGCGGGATCGATGAGCAGCGCCACGTCCGGCTGCGGCTCGTTGTCGAGATCGAGGCGAATCGTCGGGTTGTCGTTGATCTGCACGTCCGGCGTCGCCAGAACATAGGCGCCCAGCCAGATGATGGTGGCGGCGTGGGGTCGGGCGTGGCTGCCGGATCGGGTTGGCGACGGCATGCGGACGATCCCGGCGATCAGCTCTGCCTTCTTCAGGTCCGGCCGGGCCTCGTAGCGGCGCTCGAACTCCGCGCGGGTCAACCGGGCGCCGTTCTCCAGGGACGGCGCCCGCACCGCGCGAGCCGATCGACTGGCGTCGGGCGGGGGGCCGGGCGAAAGGTTGGGCGATCCATGACGGCATGATCCGGCGCGCGGGCACCCGAGCCGTGCGTCGCTCCCAGTATAGTAGCGGTTCCAGTTGATCAAGTGTGACGAGGCGGCGTCGTTCAGTCGGGCACGCGGTCAGAACGACGCCGGCTCCTCGTACTCGCCCCAGACGTCCCGGAGCGCGTCGCACATCTCGCCGAGGGTGGCGGAGGCGCGCACCGCGTCGATCAGGAGAGGCACGAGGTTGTCGGTGCCGAGGGCGGCCTCGCGCAGGCGGTCGAGGGCGCGGGAGACGGCGGCGCCGTCCCGGCCCGCCCGCACGGCCGCGAGCCGGTCGCCCTGCGCGGCGGCCGCGGCCTCGTCGATGTAGAGGGTCTCGACCGCGGCCCCGGCCTCGCCGGTGCGGTCGTTGACCCCGACGATCTTCCGCTCGCCCGACTCGACCTCGCGCTGGAAACGGTAGGCGGCTTCGGCGATCTCGCGCTGCGGGTAGCCGGCCTCGATGGCCTCGACCATGCCCCCGAGGTCGTCGATGGCCCGGAAGTACTCGCGCGCCCCCTCCTCCATGTCCCGGGTCAGCCGCTCGACGAAGAACGACCCGCCCAGGGGGTCGACGTGGGCGGCGACGCCGCTCTCGTGGGCGATGACCTGCTGGGTGCGGAGGGCGAGCAGGGCCGCCTCGCGGGTGGGCAGCGACAGGGCCTCGTCGAGCGAGTTGGTGTGCAGCGAGTTGGTGCCGCCGAGGACCGCGGCCATCGCCTGCACGGCGGTGCGGACGACGTTGTTGTGGGGCTCCTGGGCGGTCAGCGACACCCCGGCGGTCTGGGTGTGGAAGCGCAGCTTCCACGACCGCTCGTCCCGCGCCCCGAAGCGGTCGCGCATGGCCGCCGCCCACAGGGCGCGGGCGGCGCGGTACTTCGCGATCTCCTCGAAGAAGTCGTTGTGGGCGTTGAAGAAGAACGAGATGCGGGGCGCGAAGCGGTCGACGTCGAGGCCCGCGTCCACCCCGTGCTGCACGTACTCGATGCCGTCGCGCAGGGTGAACGCCAGCTCCTGCAGGGCCGTCGCCCCCGCCTCGCGGATGTGGTAGCCGCTGACCGAGACGGTGTTCCAGCGCGGCGTCTCGCGGGCGCAGAAGGCGAAGGTGTCGGTGACGAGGCGCATCGACGGGGCCGGCGGGTAGATGTACTCCTTCTGGGCGATGTACTCCTTCAGGATGTCGTTCTGCAGAGTGCCGGACAGGGCGGCCCAGGGGACCCCCTGCCGTTCCGCCACGACGAGGTACATCGCGAAGATCATCGCGGCCGGCGAGTTGATGGTCATCGACGTGGTGACGGCGCCGAGGTCGATGCCCTCGAAGAGCCGCTCCATGTCGGCGATAGAGGCGACGTTGACCCCGCACTTGCCCACCTCGCCCTGCGAGTAGGCGTGGTCGGGGTCGCGGCCCATCAGGGTCGGCAGGTCGAAGGCCACGCTGAGCCCCGTGCCGCCGGCCGCGAGCAGCTCCTGGTAGCGCCGGTTGGTCTCCTCGGGGGTGCCGTAGCCGGCGAACTGCCGCATGGTCCACAGCTTGCCGCCGTAGCCGCCGGGGTGGATGCCGCGGGTGTAGGGGTACTCGCCGGCCGGTGCGGGCGGCTCGATTCCCCGGAGGTCGTAGGCGGTGTACAGCGGCTCGACGGGCCGTCCCGACACGGTGGTATGGGCGGACGGCGCGGGCGGCGCCGGGGCCCCGGCGGTCTTGGTCATGGGCAGGCAGGTCGGACGGAAGCCAGCATCGACAGCGCGTATCTTACCAGCCCGTGGCCAGCGGCCCCGCCCAGGGCCGGGTTCGCATCCGGTCCGGCGGGCGTCACTTCGGCGTCGGCTCTCGCAGGCCCGACTGACCAGCCGCAGCACGCGGTAGTCGCATCCGGCCCGGCCGGCGTCGCTTCGGGGCCAGCATGATCATGCCTCGGGCTCTGCGGGCTCTCGCGTCACGGTTCGTCGGACAGACCCCCGCGCCGCGCACGGTGGGGTCGGGAGGGGCGGCGGCGCGCCGACGTTGACACGACTCCGGTCCTGGTTCAAACTCTCAACCACAGTGAACAAGTCTGTACGGCGCGGAAAACACGGAGCGGCGGCGGGTCTTGCCGCCCTGACGCTGATGGCGGCGGCGGGTGCGGCCGGCCAGGACGTCCGCCTGGACGCCCCCATCCCGCACGTGCGCGGGCAGAGCGTGTCGCCGTCGTTCGAAGGCTGGTACCGCAACCCGGACGGGACCCGCAGCCTCGTCTTCGGGTACTTCAACCGGAACTACGACGAGCACCTCGACATCCCCGTCGGCCCCGACAACCGCTTCGAGCCCGGCCCCGCCGACCGGGGGCAGCCCACCCACTTCCTGCCGCGGCGCCAGACGGGCATGTTCGCGGTGGTCGTGCCCGCCGACTTCGAGGGGCGGCTGACGTGGTCGTTGACCGCGTACGGCGAGACCATCGCGATTCCCGGGCACCTGCGCCCCGAGTGGGAGATCGACGCGCTCCAGGAGGTGACGAGCGGCAACACGCCGCCCGTCGTGCGCTTCGGGTCTGCGGACGGCGAGGCGGGGCAGGGGCAGTACGGGGTCCGCTCGCGGTCGGCGGTGCGGGCGGCGGTTGCCGAGCCGGCGCAGATCGCGGTGTGGGCGATCGACGATGGCGTCCGCAAGCGGCGAGCGGCGGATCGGCCCAACCAGTTCGGGCTGGTGTGGAGCAAGTACCGCGGGCCCGGCGCGGTGGCCTTCGAGACCGATGTGCCGGAGACCGACGACGCCGGGAGGGCGGTGACGACGGCGACGTTCGACGCGCCGGGCCGCTACGTCCTGCGCGTGCTCGCGTGGGACGACTCGGGGGGGCAGGCCGCGATAATGGCCGGCGGCTTCTTCTGCTGCTGGACCAACGGCTACCTGACGGTCGACGTCGAAGAGTAGGCGTGCGCGCCGTGGAACGGCGGACGCCGCAGTAGAGCGTCGCCAGAGCCTGGCCGCGTAGGTCGGGGGGGCGGCGTCGCCGCTTGGCGGCGAAGGCAGGGGCGAGGGTTGCCGGCTCGATAATTGCGGCCGACGGCGCCGCACGGCGCCGCGGAGAGGACGGACGACGGGGCGTTGCCGTTGCGGCCTGCCACCGAGCGGAGGGACGGCGGAGACGGTTCGGAGAGAGCCTGGAGACAGACGATGACGCAGACCATGGGACGCCGCCCCGCGCGGCTTGCACTGTCCGCCGCCGCGTTCGCGCTGGCCGCCGGCGCCGCCGGGGCGCAGACCGCCGACGTCACCTTCAGCCGCGACGTGGCCCCCATCCTCCAGCGGAGCTGCCAGGGCTGCCACCGCGCCGGCCAGATGGGGCCGATGGCCCTGACGAGCTACGAGCAGGTGCGCCCCTGGGCCCGCGCCATCCGCACCAAGGTGGTCGAGCGGTCGATGCCGCCCTGGCATCTCGACAAGACCGTCGGCATCCAGCAGTTCGAGAACGACATCTCGCTGAGCGACGCCGAGATCGACACCGTCGCGCGCTGGGTCGACGCCGGCGCCCCGCGCGGCAACCCCGCCGATCTGCCGCCGCCCGTCGACTGGCCCGACGGCGACGTCTGGCACCTCGCCGAGCGCTTCGACCGCGAGCCCGACCTCGTGATCGCCTCCGAGCCCTGGACGCAGAGCGCCGAGGGGCAGGACCAGTGGTGGCAGCCGATCATGGAGACCGGGCTGACCGAGGACCGGTGGGTGTCGGGCATCGAGGTGCGGCCGTCGGAGCGGCGCATCACCCACCACTCCGTCGTCTACCTGCAGCAGGAGGAGCAGCCGGGCGACCACGAGGCGGTGGTGGACGTGCCGGGGCGGGGCACCTACCTGACGGAGTTCGCGGTGGGCAAGATCGGCGACGTGTTCCGCGAGAACACCGGCAAGCTGATGAAGGCGGGCTCGCGCCTCGCCTTCGACAACCACTACCACTCGGTGGGCGAGGAGCTGGTCGACTCGACTGCGGTGGGCGTCTGGTTCCACCCGAAGGGGTTCGTGCCCAAGTATCGCGTGCACGGCGGCGCCCTCGGGGTGCGGCAGGCCATGGACACCCTCGACATCCCGCCCGGCAGGGTGACCGTGCACCACGCCTACGTGCCCCTGGCCCTGCCCGCGCGGCTTGAGAACTACCAGCCGCACATGCACATCCGGGGCAAGGCGATGTCCATGGAGGCCATCTACCCGAACGGCCGGGTCGAGATGCTGAACCACGTCGCCGACTTCGACTTCAACTGGCACGTGAACTACGTGTACACCGACGATTCGGCCCCGGTGCTGCCCGCCGGCACGGTCATCAAGCTGACCGCATGGCACGACAATACCGAGGCGAACCGGGCGAACCCGGACCACACGCAGTGGGTGGGGTGGGGCCAGCGCAGCTACGACGACATGTACCACGCACACGTGAACATCACCTACCTCACCGACGAGGACTACGAGCAGATCATCGCGGACCGGCAGGCGAGCCGGACCGACGACTAGCAGTCTGCGCCCTGGAACGGCGCGGACTGCTGCAGGATTGGTTGGGCGCCAAGCGGAGCCGTCAGGCGACGTTTGGCGGGCCAGGGGCCGGCGGATGAAGGCCCGCGTTGCTCGAATGCAGCAGGGCCTTCCGCCACCGGTTCCCGAGGACGCCGGCCGAACGTGGAGACACCGCTCACGCCGCTCGAGTTCCAGCGCCGCTCGCGGGCGCTCTACCCCGACCGCGAGTGCGTGGTGGACGGCGGCGACCGCCTGACCTACGCGCAGTTCTTCGACCGCTGCGACCGGTGGTCGGCGGCGCTGCAGCGGCTGGGGGTGCGCAAGGGCGACCGCGTCGCGTACCTGTCGCTGAACACCGCGTCGCACCTCGAGTCGTTCTACGCGGTGCCGCAGATCGGCGCGGTGCTCGTCCCCATCAACTTCCGGCTCAAGCCGCAGGAGATCGCCTACATCGTCCGGCACTCCGGGGCCAAGGTGGTCTGCGCCCACGCCGAGTTCCTCGACACCGTCGACGAGATCCGCGGCGAGTGCCCCGGCGTCGAGCACTGGGTGGCCCTCGAGGGCGCCCGCGACGGCTGGCTCGACCACCGGGCGCTGCGCGACGGGGAGTCGGGGGCGGTGGACCGACCGCCCGTCGACGAGCGCGACCTGCTGACCATCAACTACACGAGCGGTACCACCTCGCGGCCCAAGGGGGTGATGATCACCCACCGCAACGCGTACATGAACGCGGTGGGCACCCTGGTGCACCTGCCGATGACCTGCGCGGACCGGTACTTGTGGACGCTGCCGATGTTCCACGCGAACGGGTGGACGTTCGTGTGGGTCGTCACCGCCGTCGGGGGCGCCCACGTCTGCCTCCGCAAGGTCGACCCGGTGCAGGCCTTCGGGCTGATCCGGGACGAGGGCGTGACCATGCTGTGCGCGGCCCCCACCGTGCTCATCGGGCTGGCCGGGTGCCCGGCCGGGCAGCGGGGGGAGGTGCCGGCCGGCGTGCGGGTGGTGACGGCGGGGGCCCCGCCCGCGGCGGCCACGATTCAGCGGGTCGAGGGCGAGTTCGGGTGGGACCTGACCCACGTCTACGGCCTCACCGAGACCGCCCCGTTCATCACCGTGTGCGAGCCGCGGCCCGAGCACGCGGGGCTGTCGCCGGCCGACCGCTCGGTCGTGAAGGCGCGCCAGGGGGTGGAGCTGATCACGTCGGGCGAGCTGCAGGTCTTCGACGAGGAGGACCGGCCCGTCCCCCGCGACGCGCAGACCCTGGGCGAGATCGTGGTGCGCGGCAACGTGGTCATGGAGGGCTACTACAACGACCCCGAGGCCACCGCGAAGGCGATGCGAAGCGGGTGGTTCCGCAGCGGCGACGCCGCCGTCGTGCATCCCGACGGCTATCTCGAGATCCGCGACCGGTTCAAGGACGTCATCATCAGCGGGGGCGAGAACATCTCCTCGGTGGAGGTCGAGGGGGTGCTGATGCGCCATCCCGGCATCCAGGAGGTCGCGGTGGTCGGCATGCCCGACGAGAAGTGGGGCGAGACCCCCCACGCGTTCGTCGTGTCGGCGCCGGGGGCGGCGCCGGGCGAGGGCGACCTGATCGCCTGGGCGCGCGAGCGGATGGCCCATTTCAAGGTGCCGCGGAAGATCCGGTTCGTGAAGGAGCTGCCGAAGACCGCGACCGGAAAGATCCAGAAGTACGTCCTGCGGAGCGGCCGCGCCGCCATCTCGACGCAGTAGGCGTCTGCGTGCAGGGACGCAGCAGGCGTCTGCGTCCTGGAACGGCCCGGACGCTTGGCCGGGTCGGTGGGGCGGCAATCGGAGCTGCAGGCGATGATCCTCCGGGCCGGCGACCGCGGTCGTCGAACGCCGCAACGCCCGCCGGCGGACGGCCGAACAGTGGTCGGTGGGCTGCTGGCGCGACGGTTCGGGCCGGCGGCGCGGTACGCCCCGACACCCGCATCCGGATACGAGACAGGGCGATGACCGCCTTACCGTCGTTCGACCAGCCCTCCGCCGCGCCGTCCGGGGCGGCCGCGGCCGAAGCCGCCCGGTGTCTCGCCGCCATCGAGCGCAAGGTGCTGTGGCTCAGCACCTGGATGATCCATCACGCCAACCACGTGCGGGCGAGCCGCGACGGCCTCAAGGTCGGCGGCCACCAGGCGTCGTGCGCGTCGATGGTCACGTTGATGACCGCGCTCTACTTCGACCTCCTCCGCCCCGCCGACCGGGTCGCCGTGAAGCCCCACGGCAGCCCCGTCTTCCACGCCATCCAGTACCTGCTCGGCAACCAGACCCGCGACCAGCTCGAGCGGTTCCGGGCGTTCGGCGGCGCCCAGTCCTATCCGTCCCGCACCAAGGACAAGGACGACGTCGACATCTCGACCGGATCGGTCGGGATGGGGGTGGCGATGACGAGCTTCGCGGCCCTCGCCCAGCAGTTCCTGCGCACGCGCGGGCTCGCCCCCGACGATGCCCCGCCGGGGCGGATGATCGCCATCGCCGGGGACGCCGAGTTCGACGAGGGGAACGTCTTTGAGGCGCTGCTCGAGGCCTGGAAGCACCGCGTCACCGACGTCTGGTGGATCATCGACTACAACCGGCAGAGCCTCGACGCCATCGTCGCCGACCGGTTCTTCCACCGCCTCGACACCGTCTTCGAGACGATGGAGTGGCGGGTCGTCACCCTGAAGTACGGCCACCGCCTCGAGGCGGCGTTCACGCGGCGCGGGGGCGGCGCATTGCGCCAGTGGATCGACGACTGTCCCAACTCCACCTACTCGGCCCTCGCCTACCAGGGGGGCGCGGCGTGGCGGTCGCGGCTGGTGAGCGACCTCGGCGACACCGGGGGCATCCGCGAGCTGCTCGACGAGCACGACGACGAGGCGCTGCACGCGCTCATGACCAACCTCGCCGGCCACGACCTCGACACCGTGCGCGAGGCGTTCCACCGCGCCGCGCAGGACGACGTCCCGACGTGCTTCATCGCCTACACCATCAAGGGGCACGGTCTGCCGTTCGAGGGGCACAAGGACAACCACTCGGGACTGACCAATCCGCAGCAGATCGCGGCCCTCCGCGACGAGATGGGCATCGCCGAGGGCGACGAGTGGGACCCCCTCGCGGGGCTCGACGTTCCGCCCGAGACGCTGCGGGCGTTCCTCGCCGCGGTGCCGTTCAACCAGGCGGCGACGCGCCGCCACGACGCCCCGCGCATCGCGGTGCCGGCCGAGATCGAGGTGCCGCCCGGCGACCCCCTGTCGACCCAGGCCGGCTTCGGGCGCGTGCTCGCGGACGTCGCGCGGCGTCATCCCGACCTCGCCGACCGCATCGTGACCACCTCGCCCGACGTGACGGTGTCCACGAACCTCGGGGGCTGGGTCAACCGCCGCGGCGTCTTCGCCCGGTCGGCGCAGGCCGACGCGTTCCGGGGCGACCGGCCGCTGTCGGCCCAGGACTGGACGATGGGGCCGAAGGGCCAGCACCTCGAGCTGGGCATCGCCGAGAACAACCTCTTCGTGCTGCTCGCCGCGCTGGGCCTGACGGGGCCGCTCTTCGGGACCCGGCTGCTGCCGGTCGGCACGCTCTACGACCCGTTCATCAGCCGCGGCCTCGACGCCCTCAACTACGCCTGCTACCAGGACGCGCGGTTCATCCTCGTCGCCACCCCGTCCGGGGTCAGCCTCGCCCCGGAGGGGGGCGCCCACCAGTCGGTGGTGACGCCCCTCATCGGCATGGGGCAGCCGGGCCTGACCTCGTTCGAGCCGGCCTACGTGGACGAGCTCGCGGAGATCCTGCGCTGGAGCTTCGAGCACGTCCAGGCCGACGACGGCGGGGCGGTCTACCTGCGGCTGTCGACCCGGCCCCTCGCTCAGCCGCGGCGGGAGCTCACGCCCGCCGACCGGGCCGGCATCGTGGACGGCGGGTACTGGCTGATTCCCCCCGCGTCGGGGGCCGAGTTCGCGATCGTCGTCTCGGGGCCGGTGGTCGTCGAGGCGGCGGAGGCCCACCGGCAGATCGCCGAGGACGTGCCGGGTGCGGGGGTGCTGGTGGTCACCTCCGCGGATCGGCTGCAGCAGGGCTGGATGCAGGCGGTCAGGGCGGGGCGGCCCGAACGCGCGCGCGTGCGGCGGCTGCTCGAGCCGCTCGCCCCCGCGGCGGGGCTCGTCACCGTGCTCGACGGCCATCCCGCGACCCTGTCCTGGCTGGGCTCGGTCGGCCGGCACCGGGTGCAGCCCCTCGGGGTCACCCAGTTCGGCCAGTCGGGCGACATCCCCGATCTCTACCGCGCTTGCGGACTCGACGTCGAGGCCATCCTCGACGCCGCCGCGCGGCTGTGCGTGGGGCCGCTGGGCGACTGAACGAAGGAGGCGAATGAAGCTGCGGTCGTGGCGGCACGCGGCGCCCCCGATGCCCGATAATGGGTACTGTCGCGGCCATTCCGCCGCGCCCCGGCCGGGAGGTTCCCCGTGTTCGACTCTCTCACCGTCGCTCGGCAGTTGACCGACGCCGGCATCGAGCGCGCCCAGGCGGACGCCATCGCAGACGGCATCCGACAGGCTGCCGAGCACGGCGAGCACGTCACGCCCGGGCTCGACGCCCGCGTTGCGGACGTGTTGGCTGCGATCAGCGCCGCGGAACCCCGCATGACGTGGCGCATGCTCGCCGTCGCTGGCCTCGTCATCGCGGCTCTGCGGTTTCTTGGCTGACGTTCACAGGCGATGGCCGAGACGACTGAGATTCGACTGCCCCGGCTGGCCGATTCCGTCACCACGGTCAGGTTCGGCGCGTGGCTGAAGGCAGAGGGAGACCGGGTCGAGGCGGGCGAGCCCATCGCCGAGGTCGAGACCGACAAGACCACCGTCGAGCTGGAGGCGCCGGCCGCCGGCGTGCTGTGCGACCTGCGCGTCGCGTCCGGCGCGGACGGCCTGGAGGCCGGGGTAGTGCTCGGGCGGATCGCCCCCGCGGGGAGGGAGCCCGACGGTGCGGCGCCCGTCCCGCCCTCGGTCGCGGCGACGGTGGAACCAAGGGACGAGGCGCTTGGGGCTACAGGCGAGGCTCCAGCCGTCCCGGCGGCTGACGCACCGGCAGTGCGGGACGAGTCGCCCTCGGTGACGGGAGAGGCTCCCGCGGCGACCCCCCTGGCCCTCAGGATGGTTGCCGCGGCGGGGCTCGACCTGTCTGCCGTCCGGGCCGCAGAACCCGATGGCCGCATCCGCAAGGCGGACGTCGACCGGGTGCTCGCCGAGCGGCGCGGCGCTCCTGGTGACGCACGTCGGCCTGCCGGCGACCCCGCGCTCGCTGGACAGGTCGGGGAACCCTCGAGGCACGAGCGGGTCGTAGCGGCCTCGAGCCTGTCCCCGCCGGAGGCGGTGGTTCCCCCCGAAGCAGAAGCGCCTCACCACGAGCCGCCGTTGACGCCCATGCGCCGGGTCACCGCCGCCCGCATGCAGCAGGCCAAGCGGACCGTCCCACACTTCTACCTGCGCACCGAGTGCCGGGTCGACGCGGCGCTGCGGTTCCTCGCCGCCGCCAAGCGACATTACCCGGATGCGCCGCCCACCCTCACCGACCTGGTGGTCCGGGCCGCCGCCTGCGCGCTCGGCGCGGTGCCCGAGGCCAACTCCGCGTGGGTGAACGGAGCGGTCCGCGTCTACGAGCGCGTCGACATCGCGGTGGCCGTCGACACGCCGCAGGGCCTGGTGGCGCCGGTGGTGCGCGGCGCGGACGGCAAGGGCCTCGGGGCCATCGCCCGCGAGACCCGCGCTCTCGCCGCCCGGGCGCGGGAAGGGCGCCTCGCCCCCGACGAGTACTCGGGCGGCACGTTCACCGTCTCGAACCTGGGGATGTACGGCGTCGAGAGCCTCTACGCCATCGTCAATCCGCCGCAGAGCTGCATTCTCGGGGTGGGGGCGGCGACCCGACGACCGGTGGCGGACGGCGACGGCGTCGCGGTGGGCACGGTCATGGCCTGCACGCTGTCCGCCGACCACCGGGTCATCGACGGCGCGGCCGGGGCCCGGCTGCTCGACGCGATCGGGTCACGGCTGGAACAACCCGGCCTGATGCTGCTCGAGGCCGGCGCCCGATCGTCGGCGGACCGGGGCGGCCTGCCGTGACCTTCCGTCTCCGCGAGGCCCGTTGACGTCCATGCGCGCCCTGGCCGACCTGTTGCACGCGGCGTTCCACGAGCGCGACACCCCGGTGTACCGGTACGTGCAGGGCACGGTGTGGACGCTCATCCTCACCTCGGTCCTCCTCCTCGTCGTCGAGGCCCTGCTGCCGGCCGACAGCCCCGCCCTCCTTCCCCTGCGGCGCATCGACGTCGTGCTGCTGTCGACCTTCGCGGTCGAGCTCCTGCTGCGCGTCGGGTCGTACCGGCCGCCGGCGCTGGCCGTCTTCCGGCGCCCTCCCGGGGGGCGGCTCCGGACCCACCTGCGGGGGCGGCTCCAGTTCCTGATGCGGCCCATCATGCTGGTCGACGTCCTGGCCGTGCTGGCGCTGTTCCCCGAGTTGCGGGCGCTGCGGCTGCTGCGGCTGCTGCGGCTCCTGCGGTCGAGCCGGGTGTTCCGCTACCGCAACCCGTTCGCCATCCTGCTGCAGGCGTTCGAGGAGAACGGCGTGCTGTTCACCCTGGCCTTCGGGGTCCTGGGCCTGGCGACCCTGCTGGGCGGCACGAGCATGTACCTCGTCGAGGTCCGGGACAACCCCAGCATCGCCACCCTCCTCGACGGCATGTGGTGGGCGCTGGTCACCACCACGACCGTCGGCTTCGGCGACATCGCCCCGGTGACCGGGCTCGGCCGCCTCATCGGCGCGGTGATGATGGTCGCCGGCATGTTCACCCTGGCCCTGTTCGCCGGCATCGTCGGGTCGAGCCTCGTCAGCAGCGTCGTCAGCGTCCGCGAGGAGCAGTTCCGCATGAGCGAGTACGTCAATCACATCGTCGTGTGCGGGTACGACCAGAGCACCCACCTGATGCTCGAGGCCCTGCGGGCCGAGCTCGACCTCGTCGAGACCCGGGTGGTGCTCTTCGACACCCACGAGCGGCCGCGCGACGTGCCCCCCGAGTTCGTGTGGGTGCAGGGGGACCCGACCAAGGAGAGCGAGCTCGACAAGGTGCGGCTGACGCACGCGGCGGCGGTCATCGTGCCGGGCGAGCGCGACACCGCCCCGCAGGCCGCCGACGCGCGCTCGATCCTCATCACGTTCACCATCCGGTCCTACCTGAGCCGCCAGCGGGGCCACGTGCGCCGCCGCCGCTTCCCGCTCTACGTGGTGGTCGAGATCCTCGATTCCGAGAACGTCGACCACGCGCGCAAGGCCGGCGCCGACGAGGTGCTCGAGACCCGCAAGATCGGCTACGCGATGATCGCGCACGCGGTGGGGTACCACGGCACCGCCACCGCCATGAGCCGGGTGCTGATGTCGGGCGCCCACAACGTGTACATCGGGGTGCTGCCCGGCGACCGCAAGGAGCCGGTGGCGTTCGGCGACCTGCTGGTGGAGATGCAGCTCTCGAAGCGCGGCGGCCTCGTGGTGGGGCTGCGCACCGCGGCCGGCGACGAGGTGATCAACCCGCCCAAGGAATACGAGGTGCACCCGGGCACGCAGTTGCTCTATCTCGCCGAGCAGCCGCTGCTGGACCCGCCGGGATGACCGCGGACCGGCCGGAGGGGCGCCCGCGGCGCCCCGTTGCACCGGTCCCGCGCGGCCGGAAGCGATTGCCGGACCGGTGGGGATGACGGCGGACGGCAGGCCGGCCCGCGGCCGCCCGGTGCGCCGCCGAACCGCGCTATACTGCGTCGTTCGACCGGGCCTCCGCGCCGTAGCGGCGGGGCGGACGCCCGGAGGATTGGCTTGGGCGGGCGGCGGCGCGCCAGTGCGACGCTGGCCGGGCTACGCAACCATCGGCTGCCGGCCACCACGCCGCAGCCTGAAGGAGGACCGATGACCATGAAGCGCGTGCTGACGGCGCTGATCCTGGCCCTGCTGGCGGCCCCGCTGCCGGCGGCGGCCCAGCAGGAAGAGACCTACGACTACTGGAAGTTCCAGCGCGAGATGGTCCGCTACGGACAGCAGGCCATCTTCATGTGCAACGGGCTGTTCACGTCGAACCGCAGCCTGGAGAACGTCTTCGCCCAGGAGCTCGCCTTCCTGCCCCGGCCGGTGGGGACGCCGCGGGGCGGCGACTACGTCATCGACGAGAAGCGGAAGGCGGTGGCCATCGGGACGCCGGGGGGCACGCCGGTCATGCGGGCGGCGTTCCGCGAGGGCGTCGGCTGCGTGATCCTCGCCCCCGACCAGACCTTCGAGGACATCGACTCGCTGCCGATCCTCGAGCTGCCGTACCCGGACGGCGACCCCGCCGACATCCCGTGGCCGGACGGCGACCTCGTCGCCGAGGCCGCGTCGCCCGCCATCGACGCCGCCGCCATCCAGGCCGCCTCGGACTGGGCCTTCGACCGCGACACGCCGGAGCAGGACACGCTGAGCCTGCTCATCGTGCACGAGGGGCAGATCATCCACGAGCGCTACGCGCCCGGGGTGGACATGACCACCCGCACCCGCACGTGGTCGACGGCCAAGAGCATCGCCGCCACCCTCATCGGGATGCTCGTCGACGACGGCAAGCTGAAGCTCGACGAGCCCCTCGGCTTCGAGTGGCTGCCCCGCGCCGCGTCGCCCGAGACCGACCCCCGCAACGACATCACCCTGCGCCACGTGCTCAACATGTCGAGCGGCCTCGACGTCGTCGACAACGGCGGCCTCGAGTACGCCACCGGCTCGGGCATGTCCTACTGGGCCGGGGCGAGCTCGGTGCGCGGCGCCCTGCGCCAAGCGATGATCCGCGAGCCCGGCACCAACTGGGACTACGAGAACTACGACACGCTGCTCGCGGTCCTCAGGATGAAGCAGGCCCTGGGCGACGAGAAGGCCTACCGCGAGTTCCCGCGGCGGGCCCTGCTCGACAGGATCGGCATGCGCAACACGCTGGTCAGCACCGACCGCTTCGGCGACTTCATCCTCAGCAGTCAGGTCTACACCAACGCCCGCGACCTCGCCCGCTTCGGCCTGCTCTACCTGCAGAACGGCGTGTGGAACGGCGAGCGGCTGATCTCCGAGGAGTGGATCGACTTCGTGCGCACCCCCGCCCCGGCCACGGTCGGGCGCGGCGGCCAGTACGGCGGCCAGTGGTGGCTGGTGCCCGAGAACCGGAACGACGTGCCGAAGGACGCCTACTCGACCTCGGGCAACCGCGGCCAGTATGCCGTCGTGGTCCCGTCGCACGACCTCGTCATCGTGCGCCGCGGCCTCGACTGGGGCCGCCAGGGCTTCGACCGGTGGGGGCTGGTCCGCGAGGTGCTGAAGGCGGTGCGGGTCCCGACCGACGAGGGGCAGTAGGGCTCAACCGCCCGTGCGGCGGCCAAGGCGGACTACGATGTCGTACTCCGCCTTGGCCACCGGCTGCACCGACAGCCGGCTGCCCTTCTGGACGACCTTCATCGCCTCGAGCCCGGGCGTCGTCTTGAGGGCGGCCAGCGGCACCGTCTCCGCGAACCGCTCCACGAACGCCAGGTCCACCATGTACCAGGTCGGGGCGTCCGGCTTGCTGCGGGCGTCGAAGTACTTGTGGCCGGGCTCCCACGCGTAGTGGTCGGGGTAGCCGGTCCGGCAGATCTTCGCGAGCCCGGAGACCCCCGACGGCTCGGCGTTCGACGCGTAGAACAGCACCCCGTCGCCCACCCGCATCTCGTCGCGCATGAAGTTCCGGGCCTGGAAGTTGCGCACCCCTTCCCAGCAGGTCTCTCCGTCGCGCGCCAGGTCGTCGATGCTGTAGGCGCTCGGCTCGCACTTCATCAACCAGTAGCGTTTCGGCATGCCGCTATTGTCGGCGGGGCGGGGCGGCGGCACAAGGCGGGCGGTGGCAGTCGGAGGACGCGCCCTGCATTCGCACTTCATCAACCAGTGCGGTTTCGGCATGTCGGCGGGGGCGGGGCGCTGGGCGGGCGGCGGCAGGGGACGGGCCCTGCATGGGCAGCGCTCGACGTGTGTCGCCGGCCCGCGTGTTCGGCTGGCTGCGGCGCAGCGGGACCGCAGGCCCGGGCCCGGCCCGGAGCAACGCTCGGTCTTGCCACGACCGTGCTGCGAACTTCGTCCGGGACGAGCCCGTAATGTCAGGCAGGAGGATTCATGGCAACGCAGACGTGGTGGGAGACGGTGGGCGGTACCGGTAGCGCGGTGCTCGACCAGCTCAGGAGGCTGCTCGCCGAGGGCAACATCCGGCGCGTGCGGGTACGGCAGAAGGGTCAGGTCATCGCGGAGTTTCCCCTGACGGTGGGGCTGGTCGGCGCGGTCTTCGCGCCGCTGCTCGCCGCCATCGGCGCGATGACCGCCCTGGTCACCGGGTGCACCATCGAGGTCGAGCGCGAGGGCGCCCGCGGTGCGGAGGATCCGACGCCGCCGTCCGACTCGCCCTGAGCGACCGGGGCCGGGGGCCTCGTCACGACGGACGGCGCTCCGCGGAAATGCCGTGGCGGCCGGGATCCGCGCCGCGCTTCCGGGCGGCAGGACGCGTGCGTAGCGGGCTCGCGAGGTGGCGCGGAAGTCTCTTCCAGTCGTGATACGCTGGCTCCGTGAGCGATGCCCGCGCGCTCGTTCCGGGGCTCGCGTGGGACTCAACCTGATTCCTGCTTCGAAGACCATTCGAGCATAGGATCGTCCTGCGATGGCGTTCGAATCCGGCGATCTGTGGTCCGCGTGGACTGCGTGTCGATCCGTGCGTGAGGGACAGTTGTTTTCGGATCCGCTGCTGCATGCGGAGTTCGAGATCGCCGATGTGCCTCCGGGTTCGGACTTCACGCCCGACCGGGTCGAGGTCGACGTGTGTACGCGCCCCAAGCAGAGCGGCGGCGTGCGGACCGAGCTGTTGCCCGACGCACACACCGCGACGCTCCTCCAGGCGGTGGCCGACCGCCTGCAGCGCCGCGACACGAGCGCGGCCGCCTCAGCGCCCCAGGCTCCTCGCGGCGTTCGCTTGGCAGCCACGAATCAGTACGAGGAGTGGTCCTCCGATGTCCGAACGTGGATTCGCAAGGAGCTGGGCGCAGGCAGAATGGTTGTCTACGCCGACATAGAGAACTTCTTTCCGTCGATTTCTGCGCCAGCCATCGCGGGCATCTTGGAGCGGAGCGGCCTCGACCCGCACATCGAGGGGCTGACCACGGGCGTCCTCGATCGGCTGCGGAAGCTCGGACGCTGCTCTGCGACCCCCGGTGCAGGGCTGCCGGTATGTCCGGGCGATTTCTTCTGGCTCGTCGCCGACCGGGTACTTGTCAACGTCGATACCGCGCTCGATCGGACCTCGAACGTCCTGGGGCACATACGCTGGAGCGACGACTTCCTCCTGTCTGCGCGGCCGGGCGCCGAGCACGCGGCGTTGCGCCGTCTCGCCACGTGCGCCAGCGACAACGGGTTCAAGCTGAACGCTCGAAAGACACGTGTGTTCTCATCGTGGCGAGACTACCAAACGCGCAGTCTCGCGGCGGAACATGAGAGCGTCAACGACCTGATCGCCGTTCATCGGAATGGGGGTTCCAAGTCGGAAGTCGAGGTGCTTCTGGCGGCGCTGACCTCGCTCGAGACGGCGGGCCGTGAGGGAGCCGCGCGGCTGCTGAAGCGCGCCTACAACCTCGCGGCACTTGCGCGGACCCCGGTGCTGGTCGGCCGGGTAGAGGCCGATCTCGAACGCTATCCGGTCGTCGAACGCAGCTTGTTCCGCTACCTTGCTGCACTCGGATGGCCCAAACCCGGTAGAACGCTCCTGCTGCGAGCTGTCAGCGGGCCGTCCCACGACACGCTCGCACTCTCGGCCTTGAGCGCCCTCCTGAACGACTGCGCCTCCCCGCAGCTCCCACCGGAAGTCAAGCCTGCCTTGCTCGACGCGTCGTTCGGTTCGAGCCTTCGTCACCCGCTTGCGCGGGTCGCGGCACAAGCGTGCCTCGCGCGGATGTCACCTGGGGGAGAACGTGCGCGGCTTGCCGGGGACTTCCTCGACCGGGTCCCTGCACTCGAATCTGCCTCCGCACGGCGGGCAGTGCTCGCGCTCGCGTGGCTCGTCCCCACGCTCCGTGACCGAGTGACCAATCTGGTGCGTGAAGACGACAGCACGGTCGTGCGCGATCTCTGGACCTGTCTCGCGCCGAATCCCGGTCGGAGGGGCCGGCGCGGCCTGGAGCGAGTCGCCTTCGACGGCGGACCGACACGATGGGGGGGGCTGGAGCGGCAGTTGGCAAGGGTGCTCGGGGGGTGGCAATCCGCCCCGAACGGGCGGAAGCGGCGGCCCGGATCCGAGGCGGCGCGAGGAAGCTGGCATGGGCCTGTTCCGGCGGAAGCCTGAGTTCGACGCGGAGCTCGAATCGCGGGTCGATCGCCTCGAGTCCGAATATCGCCAAGCGAAGCTGCACTGCGAATCGTTGCCCGACGGTGCGGAAAAGCAGAACCGACTGAAGAACCTCGAGATGGCCGAGCAGGCGGTCGCCGAGGCACGCGCTGAGGGCGACAAGGCCGCGCGGATCCGCGCGGCGCTGAGGGCGGAGGCCGAGCTCTGCCTGACGAAGCCGGTGCCCCTGCTGGTCCCTACTGCCAACCGCCTGCGTGAAAAGCTCTACCGGCTGGACTCCAAGCGACGCGAAACTTGGGAGAAGTACCTCGACCGGGTGACCAACGATACCAGAGATGGCGACGCTTTTGACGAGCAAGCAGAGCAGGCCGTTCGGTTTCGCTTGAAGAGTCTTACCTACGAGTCGACAGAGGCGGCAGAGCGCTATGAGCGGCTCGCCAAGGAGCGGTCGAGAGCGATCCGTAGGGTCCTGCGCGTCTCCCTTGCAATCGTGGCAGTACTGCTGGTCGGGCTCGTCTGTTCCCTCAACGGCCTGATGTCGGACCCCGGCGATGGGCTGAACAACGAGCAGAACGCGGTTGACAGCGCCGCGCTTTCCTGGGCCCGACTCATGCCAGTCCTCCTCGCCGGTGGATTGGGGGCGATGATCACTATTGTTCCGTCGACGATCAACGAAAGAAAGAAGCGGTCCGACTACTCGTTGACGTACATCTGGTACATGGTCGTACGAGTGGTTCTGGGCAGCGTTTATGCGTTCATCGTCTACAGCGCAACGCTGGCGGAAGTTCTTCCCCTTGCAGTGCCTGCGGAGCCCCAGGCGGCGACGCCCTTCTTGACCGTGCTCGGCTTCGCGTCGGGTTTCTCGGACCGGCTCTTCGGTCAAGTGCTGAGCGGCTTGATCACGGGTGATGAGAGTTCTTCGGAGAAGAAGGGCGGCGCCCACTCGGGAACATGACCTCGGAACGCCGGGTGATTGTCGTGATCGGGCAGGTCGCTTCCGGCAAGACGACCGTCGCCCGTGAGCTCGGGCGACGGCTCGCTGGTCGCATCACGGGAATCGAACAGTTGAGGGCTGCGGGTTCGGATACGAGCCCGGCAGGGGTCGCGCGAGAGCTTCGGGCTCTCGCGGATGGCGGGACGGTCGTTTACGAATGTTCCGGAGCTCACCCGGACTTCGAGGAGACCCTGTTCGAGATCGAAGCGGCCGGTATCCGGCCCTTCGTCGCGCTGCTGGACGCGAGTTTCGAGACCGCCACGCGACGGCTGCAAGAGCGTGGCCAGCGTGAGCCGCCGCGCGGCGGCGGATCCTGGTCGAAGCACCTGCGGTGGGTACAGACACGGTTGCGGTTGGTCCCCGTAGACGTCTGTGTATCTGCCGAGCACGATGATTCCTCGGAGACCGCCGATCAGGCCCTGGAGGCGTTCGAGAACGAGGCGCCCGGGCAGAGAGTGGCACCGGGTTTCTTCAGCTTCTCGCGCCTCGCGACGTACGAAATCTGCCCACTGTCGCACCGTTTCAAGTACATCGAGGGGCGCGAAGAGGAGTTCACGCCCGGGCCGGTTAGGTTGGGCAAGTGTCTGCACCTCGCTCTCGCGCAACTCTACTTGGCGAAGGCGCCCGGGATGAGCCTCGGTTCGCTGGTCGCGCTGTTCGAGACGATTGTGGCGGCCGAGGCCCTGGTGGAAGAGGAGCGCCGGTGGCTGATGGAGCAGGGACGTGAAATCCTGGAATTCCACTACCGAACTTCGTTCGCCTGCGACGCGCGCGAGACTCTGAGCACGGAAAAGCGCGTCGCACTCGATCTCGATGGCGGCGTCGTCCTGACAGGGACCATAGACCGACTCGTCCGAACCCCGACCGGGGTCATCGAGGTGATCGACTACAAGACGCGCTTTCGGGCGTCTTCGTCCCGACCGCGGATCCCGGACCTCCTGCAGCTCGCCGGCTACGGCGTGGCTGCGCTCTTGCAGTACCAGACGCAGCACGTGTTCTTGCGCCGGCACTATCTTGAGAGCGGCGAGGAAGACAGGCTCCTGCTTCGTCGCGACGAGACGGCGAGCGTTTGCCTCGCTCTCCGGCGGTGGATCCGGCGACTGTCCGGCGGCGACGCGCCGCGTCAGGGCCGGCACTGTCGCATGTGCTTCTATTGCCCGAGCTGCGAGCACGCGGCGTTGGACGCGGAGCGGCGGCCATGGGCGCGGCCGGCGTGACAGGGAGGCGGGGGAGAGTGGCCGCTGCAGCACTGGGAGGCGCGGGAGCGGCCCGCACCGTCACGCGGGGCCGCAACGGGCGCATCGACGACGAGTTGGGGATGACGTCGGTCTTGACACTGGCGAACGGGTCGAGCTCGGTCGTACAGCGCGGGTCATCGTCCTACAGCTCATCGTGCCGGCGGCGCGCTTCGTCCCTCGCGGCGGAACCGCTCGAACGTCGCCTCGAGGCGGTCGACGACCTCGGGGTGCTCCGTCGCGACGTCGCGCGCCTCGCCGGGGTCGAGCGACAAGTCGAAGAGCTGGTAGGGCCGGGCGAACGGCTCGCCGCGCGGCGCCTGGCGGCCGCCCGAGCCGTTGCCGATCACGAGCTTCCACCGGCCGTCGCGAATCGCGAACATGCCGCCGGACGAGTGGTGGACGACGGGGACGCCCCGCGTCGCCGCCTCGCCGCGCAGCATCGGCAGCATCGACACGCTGTCCTCGGCCGCATCCGGTCCCGGTGCGGTCGCCAGGATGTCGGCCAGCGTCGCGAAGAGGTCGGTGTGGACGACGGTGGCCGCGGTCTCCGACCCCGCCTCGACGACGCCCGGCCACCGCACCACGAACGGCACCCGGTGGCCGCCCTCCCAGACGTCCGCCTTGGTTCCCCGCCAGCCCGCGTTCGACCGGTGACGGCCCACGTGGTAGCCCTGCACGGACGGGTCGTCGACGTGGTCGGGCTCCGCGTCGTCGAGGCGGTACATGTACGAGCCGTTGTCCGAGGTGAAGATCACCAGCGTCTCGTCGCGCACGCGGTTCCGGTCGAGGGCCGCGAGGACCTCCCCCACGACGTCGTCGGTCTGCGCCACGAAATCGCCGTACTCGCCGAGACCCGTCCGCCCGCGGAAGCGCGGGTGAGGCTGGGTCGGCTTGTGGGGCGCGGTCAGCGGCAGGTAGAGGAAGAAGGGCTCCTCGGCCGGCGCCGAGCGGTCGATGAACGCCGCGGCCTCGTCCACCAGGCGGTCGAGCACGTCGTCGACGACGAAGTCTTCGGCCCGCGGCCCGCGCCGGATGAAGTGCGGGAAGGGGACGGCGGGCTGCTCCCCGGTCGGGAGCGCGGTGAAGCGGTCGTCGCGGATGTAGACGTAGGGCGCCATGTCGAGCGATGCGCTCACCCCGAAGTACTCGTGGAAGCCATGGTGGATGGGGCTGTCCGCGATCGTGCCGGCGAAGTCGATGCCGGGGTCGCCCTCCCATGGCTCGGTGCGCGCGGCGGCGGGGTCGAGAAACGGCATGGCCATACCGAGATGCCACTTGCCGACGGCCGCGGTGCGGTAGCCGTGGGCCTGGAGCAGGGTCCCCAGGGTCGGCCGGTCCGGCGCGAGCAGGGGCGGGCTGTAGCCGCCGAGCACGCCGCTCGTCAGCCGGGTGCGCCACGTGTAGCGCCCGGTGAGGAGCGCGTAGCGGGTCGGCGTGCACACCGCGGCCGGCGCGTGGGCGTCGACGAAGCGCATGCCGTCGCCGGCGAGGCGGTCGATGTGCGGGGTGGGGATGCCCGACTCTGGATTCATGGCCCCGACGTCACCCCAGCCGAGATCGTCGGCGAGGATGAGCACCACGTTTGGCGTGGCCGCGGTGCGGTCCTGTGCGTCCGCGGCCAAGGGCGCCGCGCCCGCCGCGGCGATCAGGAATGTCAACAGACGCAGTCTCATGCTCCGTGGTTCTCCCCTCGTCGTAGCCGCCCAACGGGCCGGGCGATCCGTCCGCCCGCCGCCGCCTCGCGAGCGCCCAGCACACGCTCGACGAGCGCCGCGTGCCGGGTATCCCCGGCCATGGGGGGCAGGCTCAGTCCGCGCCGCGCGCCAGGTGCGCCAGTGCGATCCGCGCCAACAGTCCGGATCGGGTGGTTCCCGCGCGCCGGGCGGCATCGTCGAGCGGCCCCACGATGCGGCTCGGCAGCGTGATGTTGAGGCGCACCGTCCGGTCCGACAGCAGGCCGTCGTCCACGTTCACCACCGCCACGATGCCGCCGTCGGCATCCACGGTCGGCGCCGGCGCCGGGACGGGCTCGTGGTCCGACAGCAGTCCTTCGACGTGGAGCACGATCGCTTCTCGTGCATTCTCCAGGGCATCGGCCAGCGTGTCGCCAGCGGAAAAGCACCCCGGCAGGTCCGGCACCGTCACGCCGAACGGCCCGCCGGGGCGATCGTGATGCACGACGACCAGGTATCGCATGGGCTACGGCCGCTCCTTCCAGGGCCAGCCGGCTTGCCGGTAGATGTTCCGGAGCGTACCGGTGGGGATTTCCTTCCGCGGGTGCGGCACGGTCACCCGGCCGTTCCGCTTCGAATGCGTGTACTGCCGATGGCTGCCGCGCTGTCGCGCGAGCTTCCAGCCCTCGCGCAGCAGCCGCTTGACGACATCGGCGCTGTCCACCTGTGTGTATGTTGCACACTCGACGGTCCTGGCGTCAATTCGGTCGGGCGCAGGGAGGTGCGTCGCGTGCGTTATCATCGCGCGACGATCGCCTTCGCCGGCCGCGGCCTGTCGTGGCGCCGCGCCAGCGAATCGAGCGACCCGGGAGGAGCGTCATGAGAGCACGGATATGGCTGGTCGCCTGCGTTGCGGTGGTGCTGTCGGGTTCCGGAGGATTCGCGGAGCAGGAGACCCCCGGTTGCGAGCCGGTCGGGGACATCCGGTTCATCTGCGATCTCATCGGCCCCGAGGACCTCGCCATCCTGCCCGGCGAGGAGTGGGTCATCGCGTCGGGCAACCAGGAGGGGGGCCGGATTCACCTCGTCGACGTGGCCGACAAGTCCACGTCGGTCCTCTTCCCGACCCCCACGCGGACCGAACGCCTCGACGCGTCGGCGTGGCCGGACTGCCCCGGCCCCCTCGAGCCCGGGGAGCTGGACAACGACGAGTTCCGTGCGCATGGCCTCTACCTCGACCCCGGCGAGGGCGGCGTCCACGACCTGTACGTGGTGCACCACGGCCGGCGCGAGTCGATCGAGGTCTTCGAGGTGAACGCGGGGGCGCAGCCGATCTCGCTGGCGTGGGTCGGGTGCGCGGTGGCGCCGGAAGGGCTGCGGCTCAACTCGGTGGTGGCCCTGCCCGAGGGCGGCTTCGCGGCGACGAGCACGTCGACCGGCGACGTGTGGGAGTGGCGGGCCGGGGCCGGCTGGTCGCTCATCGCGGGCACCGAGGACACGACCCCGAACGGCCTCGAGATCTCCCCCGACGGGGAGTGGCTCTACGTCGCGGGGTGGCGCGGCGAGAAGCTCACGCGCCTGTCGCGCGGACGCACGCCGCAGCAGAAGGACGTGGTGCCGATGGGGTTCCGGCCCGACAACCTGCGGTCGGTCGACGGCGGCACGGTCATCCTGGCCGCCGGCCACGGAGACTTCGGCACGCCGGAGGAGACGTCGAACGTGGCCCTCGTCGATCCCGACACGCTGGAGGTCCGGCGCATCTTCCGCCACCCGCGCATGGAGGGGTTCGCATCGTCCACCGCGGCCATCCGCATCGCCGGCGAGATCTGGCTGGGCACGAACCGCGGCGGAATGATCGCGTATTTCCCGGACCCGGACGCCGGCGCCGCGCGCTAGTCGACCCATCGTCGCCCGCGGCTCCGCCGCGCGCCCGACCGACCCTCGGGGAGTCTGCGCCGTTCCAGGGCGCAGACTCCTGGCCCGCCCACGTCGCCTGCGGCTCTGCCGGGCGCCCGACCGACCCTCGGGGAGTCCGCGCCGTTTCACGGCGCAGACTCCTGGCCCGAGCGGCGGGTGTCGCCCCCGTGTGTCCGCTACCCCTCTTGCCATTGGAGCAGCGAGTTGCCGGAGACCGGCGGTTAGCCCAGGGGCGCAGATCCGCGCTTCGGGTCGAGAGCGGCGTGTCGAGGGCTGCGCTCAGCGCCCGCACCTCGGCGAGGCCGCCTCGCGTGCCGCCGGGCGGATGACATCCGGAGTTGGATGCCGCCCGTTCCGGCGAGTCACGAATCTGCGATTGCGAACGGGGTGGCTCCGGCTACGACGCCATCATCCGGAGGCGTTGCACGAGCTGCAGGGAGATGGAGCGGAGGTCTTGTGGAGGCTTGGCGCCGGCGGTCGGTTTGATCGATGCGCGGCGGTGCTGGTGAAGCGGCGCGGCGGGGAGCCGCAGCCGCGGGTGGACATTACGGGCGAGGGTCCTTCCGGTTGCGTGTCGTCGTGTCGGCATGTTTCCTCCTCATGGGTTCACAGGCAGGGATGTTTGTGACCTGCCCAACCTTCAATTCTATACCGACGTTCTCCGCCACGTTCCGGTTCACTCGCGTGCGCGGCCGGGCGGCGGTGCCGTTCGGGGCGGCGGTGCCGTTCGGGGCGGCCGTCCCGCTCCGCGCTGCGGCGGCGGCCCGCGCGGGTTGCGGGCGGGGCATCGCGTTCCCCTCCGTCGAGGGTGCCGAGGGCTCCGCGCCGCGGCGGCGGCCCCGCGGGTTGCGGGGGACGCGCCGTCCGGGGGCCGTGAAATCGGCGTGAAGGCCCGCGGCCGATTCCCTCACGCCGGTTTCACGGCGCCTGCCGTAGCCTGGACGGGTCGGGGCAAGCCGTCGTTCGATGCCCCGCGGAGAGCCGCCGTGAAGGGCATGATCGACTGGTTCGCGCGCAACGGCGTCGCCGCCAACCTGATGATGGCGTTCATCCTGTTGAGCGGGGCCCTGGCCGCCGTCAACAGCAACGAGGAAGTGTTTCCCGAGATGGAGCTCGACAGCATCAGCGTCGAGGTCCAGTACCTCGGCGCCGCTCCCGAGGAGGTCGAGGCGGCGGTGAACGTGCGCATCGAGGAGGCGATTCAGGGCATCGACGGCATCAAGCGGATACGGTCGACGGCGTACGAGGGGACGGGCGTGGTGATGATCGAGCTCGACCTCGGCGCCGACGCCCGCCGCGTCGTCGACGAGGTGAAGACCGGCATCGACGCCATCACCACCTTCCCCGTCGAGACCGAGAGGCCGATCATCCGCGAGATGACGAACCGGCTGCAGGTCGTCGACGTCGCGGTCTCCGGCGACATGGACCCGTTCGCGCTCAAGCAGGTCACCGAGCGGGTGCGCGACGAGCTGACCGCCGTTCCCGGCATCACGCAGGTCGACATCGTGAGCGCACCGCCCTACGAGATCTCGATCGAGGTCTCCGAGAACGACCTGCGGCGGCACGCCCTGACGTTCGACGAGGTGGCCGACGCGGTGCGCCGCTCGTCGCTCGACCTGCCCGGGGGGGCGGTGCGGACGGAGGGCGGCGAGATCCTGCTGCGGACCATCGGGCAGGCGTACCGCGGGGCCGAGTTCGAGGACCTGGTCCTGTGGACGCGGTCCGACGGCAGCCGCCTGCGCCTGGGCGACGTGGCGACGGTCGTGGACGGCTTCGCCGAGACCGACCAGTACGCCCGCTTCGACTTCGAGCCGACGATGATGGTCACGGTCTTCCGCACCGGCGACCAGAGCGCCCTCGAGATCGCCGAGCTCGCCACGGCATACGTGGACGAGGCCCGGGCGCGCCTGCCCGAGGGCGTGACCCTCACGGTGTGGCAGAACGACGCCGAGGCGCTGAGCAACCAGCTCTCGCTGATGCTGAGGAACGGCGTCGCGGGGTTCGCGCTCGTGTTCCTGGTGCTGGCCCTCTTCCTCGAGCTGCGGCTCGCGTTCTGGGTCAGCCTCGGCATCCCCATCTCGTTCTTCGGCGCCATCGCGCTCATGCCGGGGCTCGGCGTCTCCGTCAACGTGCTGTCGCTGTTCGGCTTCGTCCTCGTGCTGGGCATCGTGGTCGACGACGCCATCATCGTCGGCGAGAACATCCACCGGCACCAGGAGGAGCACGGCGACGGCCTGCGCGGGGCCGTCGAGGGGGCGTACGAGATCGCGAGGCCGGTCACGTTCGCGGTCCTGACGACGGTGGCCGCCTTCAGCCCGCTGCTGTTCGTGCCCGGGGTGCTGGGCAAGGTGTTCCGGGTCATTCCGCTCGTCGTCATCCCGTGCCTGCTGTTCTCGCTGCTCGAGTCGCTGAACATCCTGCCGGCCCACCTGTCGCACGTCCCGCGGCGCGTCCGCCCGGGACGGTGGCGCCGCTTCCAGCTCGTCTTCGCCAACGGCCTGAAGCACCTCGCGCAGCGCGTCTACAGCCCCCTGCTCGAGGCCGCGCTCCGGTGGCGGTACGTGACGGCGGCGCTGGGGGTCGGGGTGATGATCGTCACCGTCGGGATGGTGCTGTCGGGCCGGCCCGGTTTCCGGTTCATGCCCTCGATAGAGGCCGACGTCATCTCCGCCTCGGTGACGATGCCCCAGGGCACGCCGGCCGAGGCGACGGGGGCGGCGGTCGCCAGGCTCGAGGCGGGCGCGGCACGGCTGCGCCGACGGCTGCTCGACGAGACCGGCCGCGACCATTTCCGACACGTCCTGGCCGCGGTCGGCGACCAGCCGCTGGCGGCGCGGGGCGGCGGCCCCACGGGTCCCGCGGTCGGGAGCATGGCGTCGGCGAACGTGGGCGAGGTGGCCATCGAGCTGATCCCGGCCGAGGAGCGGGCCTGGGGCAGCGAGCAGCTCGGCCTGCTGTGGCGCGAGTCGACCGAGCCGATTCCGGAGGCGGTCGCGGTCGACTTCGCGCTGAGCGACCTGAGCGCGGGCAGCGACATCGACGTTCAGCTCGCCGGCCCCGACCTCGACGTGCTGCGGGCGGCGGCGGCCGATGTCAGGCGGCGTCTCGGCGCCTACGCCGGGGTCTACGAGGTCAGCGACTCGTTCCGCGCCGGCAAGGCGGAGATGAAGCTCGGCATCAAGCCCGCCGCCGAGGCCGTCGGCCTCACCCTGCAGAACCTCGGGCGTCAGGTGCGCCAGGCGTTCTACGGCGAGGAGGCCCAGCGCATCCAGCGGGGCCGCGACGACGTTCGCGTCATGGTCCGCTACCCGCGCGACGAGCGCCGATCGCTCGGCGACCTCGAGAACATGCGCATCCGCACCCCGGACGGCGGCCAGTTGCCCTTCGGCCAAGTCGCGGTGGTCGAGCCGGGGCGCGGCTTCGCGTCCATCCGGCGCGTGGACCGCAACCGGACGGTCAACGTCACCGCCTCGGTCGATCCGGGCGTGACGTCGGCCGGCGACGTCATCGCCGACCTGAACGCGCGCGTGCTCCCGGAGGTCCTGGCCGGCCACCCGGGCGTGTTCCACTCGTTCGAGGGGGCGATGGCCGAGCAGCGCGACGCCCTCGGCGGGCTGCAGCGCGGATTCGTGCTCGCGCTGCTGATGATCTTCGCGCTGCTGGCGGTGCCCCTGAGGTCCTACGTGCAGCCCCTCATCATCATGAGCGCCATCCCGTTCGGCCTCATCGGCGCGGTCTGGGGGCACGTGTTCCTGGGCCTGAACGTGTCGATCATGTCGATGTTCGGGCTGGTCGCGCTGACCGGCGTGGTGGTCAACGACAGCCTGATCATGGTCGACTTCATCAACCGGGCCCGCGGCGTGCACGCCGGCGTCGGGCGCATGGCGCGGGAGGCCGGCGCCGCCCCGGCCGACCGGTGGGACTTCGAGACGGCAGGCCTCGCCCTCGCGGTGCGGGAGGCCGGCGTGCACCGCTTCCGGCCCATCCTGCTGACCTCGCTCACCACGTTCTTCGGCCTCGCGCCGCTCATGTGGAACCGGAGCCTCGACGCCTCGTTCATGGTGCCGATGGCGGTCTCGCTCGGCTTCGGGGTGCTGTTCGCGACCGTCATCACGCTGGTCCTGGTACCGACCGCCTACATGATTCTCGACGACGCGGGCCGGGCGCTGCGCGGGGTCTTCGGGCGCTTCGTGGTGGCGGAGTCCGCGTGAGCTTCGCGACCGTCATCACCCTCATCCCCGGTGCCGACCGCCTGCATCATCCTCGACGACGCGGTCCGGGTCGATGCGGAGAACTCTCGGGCGCTCCGTCGTGTCGGGGAGGCCCGAGCAGGAGGCGCGCGTTCGGGGAGGGCTGCGGGAGCGCCGGTCCCCTGCGTCCGCGGCGTCCCGGTGCAGCCACCCGGTACGACCACCCGGCGCTCGGTGCGCCCAACCGGGACGACGTCCAGTCGGCCGGCGCCGAGGCCGGGGGCGGGCGGCGAGGCCGCTTGCGGTATCATCGCGGGATGGTCACGTTCGTCCGTTCGCGGCCTGTAGCCGCAGGCTTCCATGGCGACGGTGGGAGCCGTGGCGTGGGCGCGGCCGCGGAGTCTCGACGCGAAGCGGACCGGCGAGCCGGACACGCGAGCAGCAGCATCCGGCGGCAGCTTCTTCGCGCTGCAGCGGCGGCGGGTCTGGCCGCCTGGGCGATCGTGGCCCCCGTCGGTCCGGCGGCGGGCCAGCCCGGGGGCGACGGCCCGTGGTTCACCGACCGCGCGGCGGCGACGGGCCTCGACTTCGTCCACTTCAACGGCATGTCCGGGGAGTACTACTCGGCCGAGATCATGGGGCCGGGCGGGGCCCTCTTCGACTTCGACGACGACGGCGACCTCGACGTCTACCTCGTCCAGGGGCAGATGCTGGGTCCCGGCCGGACGCTGGAGCAGTCGCTGGTGGCGCCGCCGGCGGGACGGCCCCTCACGGACCGGCTGTATCGCAACGACCTGGAGATACACGCCGACGGCACCCGCACCCTGCGCTTCACCGACGTCACCGCGGGGAGCGGCCTCGACGTGGCGTCCTACGGCATGGGGGCGGCGACCGGCGACTTCGACGACGACGGCCGGATCGACCTCTACCGCATCGGGCTCCGCGACAACCATCTCTTCCGCAACAACGGCGACGGGACGTTCGCCGACGTCACCGCGCAGGCCGGCGTGAACGACGCGCGGTGGACGGCGGCCGCGTCGTTCGCCGACTTCGACCGGGACGGCCGGCTGGACCTCTACGTGGCCAACTACGTTGACCCGCGCCTCGACGACGACCTCGAGTGCTTCAGCCGCACCGGCGAGAAGGACTACTGCGGGCCCAACCGCTATCCGCCGGTGCCCGACCGGCTGTACCGCAACAACGGCGACGGGACGTTCGCCGACGTCACCCTCGAGGCGCTGCGCGGCGGCGAGTTCGGCCCCGCCCTCGGGGTGGTGGCGGCCGACCTCGACGGCGACGGGTGGACCGACTTCTACGTCGCCAACGACGGCGAGCCCAACCAGCTCTGGATGAACCGGCGCGACGGTTCCTTCGAAGACATGGCGTGGCTGGCGGGGGCGGCCGTCAACCGCGACGGCCGGCCGGAGGGGAGCATGGGGGTCGACGCCGGCGACTTCGACGCCGACGGCGACGACGACCTGTTCATGACCCACATCGCCACCGAGACGAACACCCTCTACGTCAACGACGGCCTCGGGCTCTTCGAGGACCGGACGGTGCGGGTCGGCCTCGGCCCCCCCAGCCTGCCGTTCACCGGATTCGGCACCGGGTGGTTCGACTTCGACAACGACGGCTGGCTCGATCTCATCGTCGCGAACGGCGAGATCCGGACCATGGAGGCCCTCGCGCGGGTGAACGATCCGTTTCCGCTGCACCAGCGGAACCAGCTCTTCCGCAACCTCGGGAACGGCCGCTTCGCGGACGTGAGCGGCGAGGCCGGCGCGGTCTTCGAGCTCTCCGAGGTCAGCCGGGGCGCGGCGTTCGGCGACGTCGACAACGACGGCGACGTCGACGTGCTGCTGACGAACAACAACGGGCCGGTGCGCCTGCTGATCAACGAGGCGGCCGGCGCCAACCGGTGGGTCGGCCTGCGGCTGGTCGGCGCCTCGGGCCGGGACATGCCGGGGGCCCGGGTCGCGGTGTTCCGCCGGAGTGTCGCGTCAGCGACACTCCCAACGCGACCGCAAGGTCGCGCGGATGCGGGGCCGCCGTTGTGGCGGCGCGTGCGCACCGACGGCAGCTACGTCTCGGCCAACGATCCCCGGGTGCTCGTCGGCCTGGGCCCCGCCGCCGCCGTCGACCGGGTCCGCGTGGTCTGGCCCGACGGTGCGGCCGAGGAGTGGGCCGACATCGCCGTCGACCGGTGGACGACGTTGGTCCGGGGAACGGGCCGCCCCGTCGAATGAGCGTTGAAGGAACCGCTGTCCCGCGCGGATAATTGAAGACATGCGCTGCACGTTCCGGCCTGGTTCCGAGGGTGTCGTCACCCGAGCCGGTCTGGTGCACGGCATCGGCGTCGCGCTCGTCCTGGGCGCGGCCTCGGCGGACGCCGCACGGCCGGCCGCCCCGGGGCGGGCGCAGGAGGATGAAGGAGTTCCCGCGGCGTGCACGCTGCCCGACCTGAGCCGCATGCACGAGGCGACCCGTACGCAGCTCGGCGACGCCTATGGCGCGCTGGAAGCGGCGGAGCCAGCGGGCGACGGCGGCGCGCCCCCCCAGGCTTCCGCTCGCCGCCGCGGCCAGGCCCACGGCGCCCTGGGGATGCTGCTGCTCGCCGCCGACTACCCGGACGCGGCGGGGCGGTGCCTGCGCGACGCGGCGCGTCTCGTTCCCGGCGAGTTCCGGTGGCCCTACTATCTCGGGCACGTCCACATCCGGCTCGGAGACCTGGACCGGGCCGTCGAGTCCTTCGAGCGCGCGTTGGCGATCGAGCCCGAAGACCTGGCGGCCCTCGTCTGGCTGGTGCACGTTCGCGTCGACCTGGACCAACCGGTCGAGGCCGAGCAACTGCTGGCCCGCGCGTGGGCGAGCCATCCCGGCACGCCCGCCCTCCTGTATCAGGGGGGGAGAGCGTCCCTGGCGGCGCGGGACTACGCGGCGGCGGTCGAGCGCCTCGAGGGGGCCCTGCGGCTGAACCCGGCCGCGACGGTCGTTCACTATCCGCTCGCGATGGCCTACCGCGGCCTCGGCGACCTCGATCGGGCCCGGGCCCACCTGGACCGGGGCGGCGCCCGCACCGACGGGCGCGGGGCGGAGGGCGGGGTGCTGGCCGATCCCCTGATGGCCGAGATCTACACCCTGCTCCGCAGCCCGCAGTCGCATCGCGATCTCGGCCTGCAGGCGGCCGAGCGGGGAGACTGGCGGGAGGCGGCGCGGCAGTTCACCCTCGGCGCGCGGATGGCGCCGGAGAACCCCGTGATGCGGCTGAACCTCGGGACGGCCCTGATCCGGAGCGGCGACGCCCCGGCCGCGCTGACTCAGCTCGAGGCGGCGGCGAGCCTCGACCCCGGCTTCGCGGCGCCGCACTTCCTCATCGGCACCCTCCTCGAGCGCAGCGGGCGGGACGCGGAGGCCATCGAGCGGTTCCGGATGGCGGCGGACGCCGACGCGAGCATGAGCGCCGCCCGTCTCCGGCTGGGCGACGCGCTGCGCCGTACCGGCCGCTTCGAGGCCGCGTTGCCTCACTACCGGCAGGTCCAGGGCGGGCAGGCCCAGCAGGCCCGCTTCGGCGAGGCGATGGCCCTGGTGCGGCTGGGCCGGTACGGCGAGGCCCTCCAGGTGCTGGACGCGGCCGCGGAACGGTACCCCGAGGAGCCGTCCTTTCCGCACGCCAGGGCCCGCCTGCTCGCCGCCGTGCCCGACGACGGCTTGCGCGACGGGGCGCGGGCGCTGGCGCTGGTCGAGGGACTGGTGACGGACGGCTACCGGACGGCCGGAGTGGCCGAGACCATGGCGATGGCGCTGGCCGAGCTGGGCCGGTTCGCGGAGGCGGTCGAGTGGCAGGGCCGCGCGATGCAGGTCGCCGCTGGCGCCGGCCAGTCCGCCGTGGCGCGAGGGATGAGCGCCAACCTGGCTCTCTATCAGCGCAACGAGCCGTGCCGGATGCCGTGGCGGGACGACGAGCCCGAGCACAACCCCGGCCCGGCCGTCGATCCCGATCTCCTGCCGGCCGGTCCCGGCGGCTGATTCCCCGGGGCCCGCGCGGGAGCCGCATGGTCCGGGTTCGTCCCGCGGGCACGGCGTCGTCGGCCCGGACCGACGGCAACACGACGAAGGGACGGCCCGCCCCGCGGGCGCGCGGCGTCGTCGCCGCCGACCTGGGCGCGTCGCTACTGGTCACGGCCCGCCCCGCGGGCGCCCGGCGTCGTCGCCGCGGCGCGGGAGTGCATCGGCAGGAACCGAGGGCGTCAGCCGTCATCGGCGGCGGGGGTTCGCCGGCACGCGTTCATTCGGAGACAGGAGATCCCACCATGACACTCGGCCCCCTCGGTCGGATTGCCGGCCTTGCCGGCGTCCTCGGCCTGGTCGCCGCCGCGCCGTTCGGCGCGGCGGGTCAGCCGCCGCAGGGCCAGCCCGCGCAGGACGTCGTGCACATCCCCCCCGTGCTGGTCGACGAGAGCTGGGTCGAGCCGCGGCGGCAGGCGCAGCTTCGGACCACCGGCGACTTCGACGTGTTCCACGACTTCCGGTTCACGGACCGCGTGGCCGACAGCGGCATCACCTTCGAGCACCGCATCGTTAGCGACGCCGGCCGCAACTACAAGGCGGTGCACTACGACCACGGCAACGGCATCGCGGCGGCCGACGTCGACGGCGACGGCCTCCTCGACCTCTACTTCGTGACCCAGGTCGGCGCCAACGAGCTGTGGCGGAACCTCGGCGGCGGGCGGTTCGAGGACGTCACCGAGGCGGCGGGGGTCGGCGTCGCCGAGCGCATCGGGGTCACCGCCTCGTTCGCCGACATCGACAACGACGGCGACCCCGACCTCTACGTCACCACCGTCCGCGGCGGCAACGTCCTCTTCGAGAACGACGGCACGGGGACCTTCCGGGACATCACCGCCGCGTCGGGGCTCGGCTACGTGGGGCATTCGTCGGGCGCGGTCTTCTTCGACTATGACCGCGACGGGCGGCTCGACCTGTTCCTGACCAACGTGGGCGTGTACACCACCAACGAGATCGGCGGCGACGGCTACCGCTACTACGTCGGGTTCGAGGAGGACGCGTTCCGCGGGCACCTGTTCCCGGAACGGACCGAGCAGAGCCTGCTGTTCCGCAACGAGGGCGGCAACCGGTTCGTCGACGTCTCGGCCGCCACCGGCCTCCAGGACCGGCGGTGGTCGGGCGACGCCAACCTCGTCGATTTGAACGACGACGGCTGGACCGATCTCTACGTGCTGAACATGCAGGGCGACGACGAGTACTACGAGAACGTCGAGGGGACCCGCTTCGTCGCGCGGGGCCGCGACGTGTTCCCCCGGACCTCGTGGGGCGCCATGGGCATCGCCGTCCTCGACTTCAACAACGACGGCCGGCTCGACATCTACGTCACCGACATGCACTCGGACATGAGCCAGGAGGTGGGGCCGGCCGACGAGAAGCGGAAGGCGGTCATGATCTGGGACCGCGAGATGGTGGGCGACGGGAGCACGAGCATCTGGGGCAACGCCTTCTTCATGAACCTCGGGTCGGGCCAGTTCCGCGAGGTGTCGGACGAGATCGGGGCCGAGAACTACTGGCCCTGGGGCCCCAGCGCCGGCGACCTGAACGCCGACGGCTACGAGGACCTGTTCGTGGCCTCGAGCATGAACTTCCCGTTCCGCTACGGCGTCAACACGGTGCTGCTGAACAACGGCGGCACGCGGTTCCTGGACGCCGAGTTCATCCTCGGGGTCGAGCCGCGCGAGGGAGGGCTGACCACGCCGTGGTTCGTGCTGGGCGAGGCGGACCGCCTGCCAGGGTTCACGGGGACCCCGCGTGACGTCACCATTCGGGCCGCGCGCGGCTCGCGCTCGGCCGTCATCTTCGACCTCGAAGACGACGGCGACCTCGACGTCGTGACCTCCGAGTTCAACGCCGCCCCCATGGTGCTCGTCAGCGACCTCGCGGAGCGGCAGGGCATCCGCTACGTGAAGGTGCGGCTCGAGGGCGCCGCCTCGAACCGGGACGGCCTCGGCGCGGTGGTGCGGGTGACGGCGGGCGGGCGGACGTACACGCAACTCCACGACGGCAAGTCGGGGTACCTGTCGCAGAGCTCGATGCCGCTGTACTTCGGCCTCGGCGCCGCCGACTCCGTCGAGCGCATCGACGTGCGGTGGCCGTCGCGGGCCGAGCAGACGGTGCCCGGGCCGATCGACGTCAACACCCTGATCGTGGTCGCCGAAGAGTAGTGCCGCAGCGCGACTCGGGCGTGCGCCGGTGCATTCCTCCGAACGATGGCGTCCTCGGTCGGGCGAATGGACGTGTGGTGGCCGTCGGGGGTCGAGCAGACGATTCCCAGGCCGCTCGTCGCGAACACCCTGCTCGTGGCGCCCGCGGGGAGCTGACACGTCGTTCCGCGACCAGTGGGCTCGCCGCCGCTCGTCCGGGCCGCTGTCAGAACGCGCCGAAGAGGAACGCGTTGGTTCCAGGATCCACGGCGAATCGAATTCTCTCCAGCAGGCCCGTATAGCCGATGAAGTTCCCGGCCCGCCACTCACGCGAGACGAAGACGGTCGAGTCGATATCGACGGAGTCGCCGTCTTCGGCCACCAGGGTCGTCATGGCTCTCACGAGTCTCCCCTGAACTCTCCCAATCCGGGTGCTGAGCGTCTTGGTTTCTCCATCCCGGTCGAACAAGTCGAGACCAGCGGCCAAGTCGGCGCGCAGCACCGACCAGGCCGCTCCGGTGTCGAGCATCGCAAGGACGCGCACGCCTTCGAACTTGACCTGGACATGAACGCTCGCGGTCTCCGCCAGGATCTCCGGATCCCTGTCGAGATAGCGGGATCTGCCGGTGGCGAAAGTGGAGCCGTCAGGCCAAAGGAGCATCGCGGTCGCTACAGGCGATGCAGGAGCGGTTCGACGTGCGGGGCGAGGTCGGTGAGTTTCCGCCGCAGGGCGGCGAGGGACTCGTCGGCTGCGAGAAGCTCGCCGCCGGCCAGAGCCACCCACTTGCCGGCATGGGCGCCACCATGCCGGCGCAACCACTCGATGTTGTCGGCGCCCCCTGCCCGCGCTGGCGTCCTGCGTCGGACCACCGGCGGCGCCAGCACGACGAGCAGGCGGCGCAGCGAGTCGCCTGAGGCCAGATCCTGGGGGACCGCAACGGCCAGCTTCCGGGCAGCCAGGATGCGATGGTCGGCCAGAAGCTGACGGAGCATCGCCTCGATGTCTGCCGCGGGCCGGCGTGAAGCCAGATCCGCCGCCGACGCGAGCCTCGAGCTGCGTTCGAGGGGCGCCGCCGTAGCGCCAGGCTCGACGCGCTGGAACCCCCAGGCATCCCCGCTTCGGGCGAGCTTGTCCCAGTCGATCCGCGGGAGGGGCGTCGCGAACCGCGTGCGGCTCTCGCCGATCCTGGGCGGCACGGGGAGTGTCGTGTCGGCGGAAACCCCGCCGGGCGCCCCGAAGCGCCTGCGGATGTCGCTGAACCCGGGCGCGACAGGGAGTGCAGCGCAGGCAGAAATCCCGCCGGGCGTCGCGAACCGCCTGCGGCCGTCGCTGAACCCGGTGCTCTCGGCTAGTGGACGCAAGTGTCCGACTCTCGTCGCCGAGGCGAACGGCTCCATCGGAGGGGCGACCTCGAAAACGCCGGGCTGCTGTTCCAACATCGTCTGCTCTCGGTCAGGCGTTCGCCAGCCCCACCGCCGTCAGCGCCGCCCCGGTTCGTTCCTTCATCAGAGCCCGGACCGCCGAGCCGGCTCCGACTTCTCCGTCTATCACCATGAACACGCGGACGAAGAGACCATCCTGAACGACGCGGGAGACGTCCAGGGTCAACGTGGCGGTCATTACGGGTGGCGCTTCGCCGAAGTACAAGGCGGCTCCGGCGCCGAGGCAGTCTCCGAACCCGGCGACGCTCACCGAGTTCGGCACGAAGCGGCGGACGAAATCGGCCGCCCTCATGCCCTCGATCAGTCCGTGGCAGGCGTACGAGACCGCATGGCTCCGGAAGCCGAGCCCGGGCGACGCCTGCTGCACGGCGCCGATCACGCCGTCGACGGAATCCACGACCCGCGGCTCCGTCGAAGATGTCTGGAAGCGAAAGCCGTCGAGGCTGATTCTGGCGTTGGCCTTGCCTCCGAACAGCCAGACCCCCAAGCCTGCGCCGCCCACGGCGCCGTTGCCGCTGTCCGGACGCAGGTCCATGCTCGAAAGACCGACCCAGGCGAGCTCCTCCAGCAGCGCGTCGTAGAGCACCGGAACATCGTTAACCACGAACCAGAGCCGGGAAGCGAACTGGGACTCGATCTCGATCTCGGACTGCTCGATGGTGAATCTGTTCATGCCGACTCCCTTCACAGGGTACTGCATTTCTCGGCCGGTCAGCCGCCGGGTCGCCGACGGGCCCGTGCTACACTGGAGCCGTTTCGGGCGCTTTGGAGATGGATTTCACACCCGCCTCGGCGCAGCGGTTCCGCGTCCCGCCGGCGCCGCAGAGTGGTCGCCGCGGCGTCGTTCCGAGCCTCGGATTGCGGATTACTGCCCCGAATGGCCGCACCGAGATCGACGCCGGTCCGCTTCAAGGGCTGTGGACACAGGCGCAGTACCTCCGGCTGACGGATCACGCCAGGCTGCTGATCGAGTTCACGGACGGTCGGCTGGAAGTTCTTCCCATGCCGACCGATCGGCACCAAGCCATCCTGCAGTTCCTGTTCCTGGCTCTGGCTCCGTTCGCCGGGGCCCGCGGCGGGACGGTCCGCTTCGCTCCCCTGCGTCTTCGCATTCGCGACGGCAAGTTCCGCGAGCCCGATCTTCTGCTCGTGCGCGACGCCGGCGACCCGCGGCGGCAGAACGACTACTGGCGCGGCGCCGACCTGGTCATGGAGGTCGTCAGCCCCGACGACCCCCAGCGTGACATGCAGGTCAAGCGCGAGGACTACGCGGAGGCGCGCATCCCCGAGTACTGGATCGTCAATCCCCCGGACGAGACGATCACCGTCCTGGCCCTGGCGGGCGCCGAATACGCCGAGCACGGTGTATTTCGAAGAGGCGATCGGGCGGAGTCGGCATTGCTGTGGAATTTCGCTATCGGCGTGGCGGACGTGTTCGATGCGGCGTGAACGGCCATCGCGGGCTGCCGTAGCGCGAGGTGCGTGGTGAGGCGGCGGCATGATTGGAGCATCGACGTGAACGGCCATCGCGGGCCGCCGTCGGTGCGAGGGAGGTCTGACATGATTCCGAAACTGGTCGAGGGCAAGGGGCGCGCGCTGCTCGGGGCGGCATGCGGTCTGCTGCTCGCGGCGGCCGCCGCGAGCGGTCAGGCGCCGCCCGAGCAGCGGGCGGACATCGACGAGCTGAAGGCGGCGCTCGACGCCGGCGCCACCATGCTGCTCATCGACGTGCGCGAGGACTGGGAGGTGGCGAGCGGGTCGATGCCGGGGTCCATCCACATCCCGGTGGCCGAGCTCGAGCGCCGGATGCCGGACATCCCCAGGGACGTGCGGCTCGTCTTCTTTTGAAACGCCGGCGGCCGAAGCTCCCGGGCAGCGGAGCTCTTCACCGAGAACGGATACCGGGTGGCGGAATTCTGCGCCCTGAACGACTGGAAGTCGAGAGGCTACGAGTTGGGTGAGACCGAGAAACCCGCCGCGGGCCCGATCACACCGAAGTAGGCGGGCATACGCACCGTGCCCCGGCCAGGCTCGGTTCGATTCGTCCGCTGGTCGCCGGCTGTCGGCCAGTTGCGGGCTGTCGGGCTCAACTTCCCGGCCGAGGTTCCGCCCTGCCGCCGGCGCCCGGGTCGTCGGCCGACCGGGCGGCGATCACCGCACGGAGAGCGCGGTTCACGGCTACCGACGTGTCGAAGACCGCGGCGACGTCGGGTTCCAGGGTCACCGCGACCACGGTGCCGCTCATCGCGGACGCGAATCGGTTCGGGCGGCTCGGCAAACGGGCCAGGTCGTACTCTGCCCGCAGATCGTCGGAGGTCTCGGTGTCAGTGGGCGACGAGTCTTTGTTCGTGGTCATCACTCTGTCGCCGGCTTCGACATGTCCTGGCTGTCGATCGAGTACTTGATCCACCCCTCGAACATCTCGTCCCAGCTCTGCTCGCCCCAGTAGACCTCGCGGTGGGGGGCCGGGTTGTACCGGTTGCGAACCGAGTTGTCGTAGTGGCCCTCGACGATCAGCCGGCTGCCGGCGGGGATGTGCAGCGGGTCGACGAGCTCGAACTCGGTCTGCCAGTTGAAGTCGTAGCGGGGGACGTCGAGCAGGACCTCGTCGCGGCCGTCCGGCCACACCAGCCGGAACCGCATGTCCTTGCCGCGCAGGTGCATGTGGGGCGAGATGGCATAGAAGGTGATGGGCTCGGTGACGTCGGTCTGCATGGAGATCGCCCAGTCGTCGGCGAAGGGCGGGATGACCGGGACCTCGCGCCGGGGCACCTCCTCGCCGTTGACGACCACCGGCAGGGTCCGGTCGGGCGTCGTCGGCAGGGGGCTCCCGATGGTGCGCGAGAGCATCTCGTGGGTCACCGGGGCGTCCGAGAGCCAGATGCCGATGCGCGAGCGGTCGACCTCGGGCCGGCCCGTCGCGTTGTAGTGCAGGCTCCACTGCAGCGCCCTGCCCGCCGGCACCCGCTTGGCGACCCCGGCGTGGAACATCTCGAACCCGCGCCCGGGCACGAAGCAGATCAGCTTGGTGGCGCCGCCGAGGGCGTTCGAGTCGCTGCCGCGGGCGGCCCGAATCGCCTCGTCGGTGAGGGGTGCGCCCGCGGCGTCGTAGGCCTGCCCGTCGACGAGCACCGTGCCCTCGGGCAGGGTGGTGACGTTCACCGACAGGTGGTGCACCACGCTGCGGTTCGACGGCAGCATCTCGATGGCGTTCGCGAAGACGTCCTCGTCGAACGGGATCGCCGAGTACAGGGTGATGTAGGGCAGCTCGCCCTGGGCGGGAATCTCCATCTCGACCGGCATCGGCAGGATGTGGTCGGGCGGCCGCCCGCTGGGGTGGTGCCACTCGTTGTCGGAGAACTCCGGCAGGGGCGGTATCTTCGCCGCGTCGCCGAGGGGCGCGCCCCCGTCGACCCAGGCGACGATGGTGTCTATCTCATCCTGGGTCAGCCCGCGCGAGTTGCGAATCGGCACCCCGCCGGGGGCCGCGTGCCACGGCGGCATCTCGCGCGACACCACCTTGTCCTTGATGGCCCGGCTCCACGGCCGCACCTCGCGGTACGTCAGCAGCGACATCGGGGCGATGTCGCCGGGCCGGTGGCAGCTCGCGCACTCCTCGTAGAGGATCGGCGCCACGTCGGCCGCGAAGCTCGGCGCCTCGGCGGCCCGGGCCGGGGCGGCGGCCGCGACGAGCGCGAGGGAAGCGATGATCAGGTTCAGCCGGTTCTGCATGTCGTCTCCGTGAGTCGAGCCGGTGGTCGCTGCCCGTATGGTAGCAGCTATCGGGGCGTCCCCGACGCGTGGGGACGTGGTCACTCAGGTAACCCGGACCGACATCCCGCCTTGCGGCTCGACGGCGATTCGTCGTCGGTGTCGGGCGAAGCCGCCGCGGGCGGGGCAAACGGTCCCCCGCGGTAACGCCCGGCGGTTGCCGAGCCGACAGAGGTTGATGATTACCCGTTAGTCGTGTAACCCTGGGATAGTGATTCGGTCGTTCGACGATGCGGGGACGGCCGACATCTACTACGGCCGCGACACGAAGGCCGCCCGCCGGCTGCCGAAGCGGTTGTGGCCCGTGATCCGGCGGAAGCTGGACGTGCTGCACCGCGCGTTGACGATTCGGGATCTGCGGCTGCCCGCGGGCAACCGTCTCGAGGCCCTGAAGGGCGACCGGGCGGGACGCCATAGCGTGCGGGTGAACGAGCAGTATCGGATCACGTTCCGGTTCGAGGGAGGCTACGCCGATGCCGTCAGATGCGAGGACTACCACTGAGGGACCGCGGTCCGTGCTCGATCTGGAGCGTCCGCCGACGCCGCCGGGGGAGATGCTGCTCGAGGAGTTTCTGCGGCCGGCGAACCTCACGCAGGTCGAGGCGGCCCGCCGCATGAACATCCCGCTCAACCGCTTGAATGAAGTGGTCCGCGGGCGCCGCGGGATCACGGCGGACACCGCACTTCGGCTCGCGCGGTTGTTCGACATGTCGCCGGAGTTCTGGATGGGCATCCAGGCCGACTGGGATCTCTGGCACGCGGCCGCCGCGTTGCGCAGGGCCGGGTAACCGCGCCCGGCCGCTCCCTGCCTCGATGGCAACGCGATTACGGACGGCTCCGGCCCTGTCGGGCCGGACCTGGCAGTTGTCTGCTGCGGTTCAGTCGGTCTCCCAGCCAGCTCTCGAGCAAGTCCGCGCCGTTCTGCGGCGCGGACGCCTACCCGAGCACGGCGCGGACGGCGCCGGCGAGGATGTCGACGGTGCGGTCGACCTGCTCGTCGGTGATGACGGCGGCGGGGGCGAGCACGTAGGTGTCGGCCTTGACCCGGCTGAACAGGCCCCGGTCGGCCGCTTCCCGCTGGACGCGGGGTCCGACCTTGTCGCTCGGGAGGAAAGCCTGCTTCGTGGCGCGGTCGGCGACCAGCTCGACCGCGCACATCAGGCCCTTGCCGCGGACGTCGCCGACGTGGGGGTGGTCGCCGAGCGCGGCCCGCAGGCCGGCGAGCAGCCGGTCTCCCTGGACGGCGCAGCGGCCGGGCAGGTCCTCGTCGCGGATGATCCGCAGGTTGCGCGCGGCGACGGCGCACCCGGTGGGGTGGGCCGAGTAGGTGTAGGCGTGCATCCACACGCGCGCGTCGGCGTCGAGGGCGGCGGCGATGCGGTCGCTGATGCCGATGCCCCCGAACGGCATGTACCCCGACGTGATCGCCTTGGCGAACTGCATGATGTCGGGCTCGACGCCCCAGTGGTCGAGGGCGAAGAGGGTGCCGGTGCGGCCGAAGCCGGTGATGACCTCGTCGGCGACGAGCAGCACGTCGTGGCGGTCGCAGATCTCGCGGATACGGGGGAAGTAGTCGTCCTGCGGCACGAGGACCCCGCCCGCCCCCTGCACCGGCTCGGCGAGGAACATCGCGACGGTGTCCGCGCCCTCGCGTTCGATCGCCCGCTCGAGCTCGTCGGCGGCCGCGACGCCCTGGCTCACCCCGGGCGGCGCCTCGTAGCGGTAGGGGTACGGCGAGGGGATGTGGACGAACCCGGGCACGCGGGGCTCGAACAGCGGCCAGTAGGCCGAGAGCCCGGTCGCGCTCATGGCGGCGAGGGTGACGCCGTGGTAGCCCTCGAGGCGGGAGACGACCTTGGTCTTGCCGGGCCGGCCGCGCAGCTTCCAGTAGGCGCGGGCCATCTTGATGCTGCTGTCGGTCGCCTCGCCGCCCCCGCTCGTGAAGAAGAAGCGGTTGATGGACGGGTAGGCGATGTCGGCGAGCCGCTCGGCGAGCTCGATGGCGGGCCGGTTCGAGCTGCCCGTGTACCCCGACGCGTAGGCCAGGGTCTCCATCTGGGCCCGCGCCGTCTCCGCGAGCTCGCGCCGACCGTGGCCGGCCAGCACGTTCCACAGCCCCGCGAGTCCGTCGATGTACTCCCGGCCGTCGGCGTCGAAGAGCAGCGCCCCCTCGCCCCTGGCCCAGACCCGGGCCCCCTGGTGGGCGGCGGCGTCGTGCAGGGGGTGAATCAGGTGGGCGGCGTCGCGGGCGACGAGCTCGGCGTTGGTCGCGGTCTCGCTCGTGGTCGTCGGTGTCATCGTCAGCCTTCTCAGCGGGCGCCGGGGTCGGGATCGCCCGTGCGGAGATAGGAGCCGTCGCCGAGGCGGCGGAACGGTCCGCCGTCCACGGAGAACTCGTCGACCACCGCGAAGGCGGTGTCCGACGTGGTGCGGACGACGCGCCTCAGCACGTGGACGCGGCCGTCCGCCTCCATCGGGGCGGTCAGGAAGGTGATGGCGATGGGGCTGGTCCAGTTGCCCAGCGCGGTCAGGGTGCGGCCGTCGGGCCGCTCCTCCTGCCAGACGACGGCCCGGGTGGCCGCGTCGAAGCCGATCGCCCAGGTCTCCTCGTAGGGCTCGCCGTAGAGGTCGCTCTCGGCCCGCCCGCGGACGAACGGCCCCGCCGGCAGCGGCTCGAAGGTGACGGTGCCCTCGCGGGTGCCCACGCTTAGCGGGGGGAACTCGCCCCCGATGTACTCGAAGCGCCAGCTCCCGCTGAAGTAGCCGATGCGGGGCTCGATCTGCGGCTGCGGCACGTCCGCGCGCCGTGCCCGCTCCAGCGCGAGCGTCACGTCGAAGCCGTGGCCGCCCGCGGTGACGCGGCCGATGCCCGACAGGTCGCGGCCGTCGCGGATCAGCGTGTAGACGAAGGACAGGGGCCCGAAGTCGGTGTCGGCGGCGGCCTCCACCGTCACCTGCTCGCCATCGACGACGACCCGGTCGAGCCGCACCTCGTGGTTGGGTGCCAAGCCGTCCACGAGCCCGGTGTAGCCGCCGTCGTCGCCGACCACCAGGGTCAGGGACACCGGGCTGCTCGCCTCGGGACCCGAGGTCAGCTCGCCGCGCCACGTGCCCGCCCAGGGATCGGGCTGGGCCAGTGCCGGAGCGGCGAGTCCGGCGGCCAGCGCGACCGTCATCCACCCGAGTCGTCGTGTCATCCGCATCCCTCCGGACCTGGAGCCCGCCGCGCAACGCAGCGCCGTTGACCCCGCATGAATCCACTATACGCGCCGGTTCCGCGAAAAATCAAAGGCCCGGACGGCCGGCGCGGCCGCGGGTCGGGCCGCCGCGGCCGGGTCTGGTATCATGCCCGCCCTACGCGGTTCGGGGCCGGTTTCCCTGCCCTGCTGCGTATTGGAGGGCGGCACAGCCCGAGACACCAAAGGAGCCGACCGTGTCCATCCCGACCCTGACGTTCATCGAGATCCGGCCGCGGCAGATCGCGGCCCTGCTCGTTCTCCTGGCGGTTGGCGCCGCTGCCTCCGCGGCGGCCCAGACTGCGGGGGGCGCCCCCGAGATCGTGACGGTGTCCAACCGGGCCGACATGGTGAGCGGCGGCGACGTCCTGGTGCGGGTGACGCCCGCGCCGGGAGCCCCGGACGCGGCGCTGACGGTGCTGGCCGGCGGCCGCGACGTGACCGGCGACTTCCGCCGTCTCGACGACGGCGTCCTCGAGGGGCTCGTGAGCGGCCTCGAGCCCGGGACGACGCGCATCGAGGTCCGCGCCGCCGGCGGCGCGGCGGCGGGCATCGACGTCGTCAACCATCCGGTCGCGGGGCCGGTCTTCTCGGGTCCCCACGAGAGCCCCTTCGTCTGCCAGACCGACAGCTTCGAGCTCGTCTCCGGCGAGACCCTCGGCGACGCCCTCGACGCCGACTGCTCGGTCGAGCGGCGCGTCGACTACGCCTACCGGTCGGCCGAGGACGGCAGCCTCAAGCCGCTGGCCGACCCCGCGATGCGGCCGGCCGACCTCGCCCGGACCACGACCCTCGACGGCCGCGAGGCCCCCTACGTCGTGCGCATCGAGACCGGCACCATCAACCGCGCGGTCTACCAGATCGCGATGCTCCACGACCCCGCCGGCGAGCCCGATCCCGACCCGTGGCAGTCGCCGGCGGGGTGGAACCGGCGCCTCGTCTACACGTTCGGCGGCGGCTGCGTGAACGGCTGGTTCCGCCAGGGGGCGACGACCGGCGGCGTGACCGACGACGTCATGCTGCGCCAGGGCTACGCGGTGGCCTCGGCCAGCCTCAACGTCTTCGGCAACAACTGCAACGACCTGCTCGCGGCCGAGACGATGATGATGGTCAAGGAGCGGTTCGTCGAGGCTTACGGCGCGCCGCGGTTCACCATCGGCTGGGGCTGCTCGGGCGGCTCGTACCAGAACCACCAGATCGCTGACAACTATCCGGGGCTGCTCGACGGCATCATCCCCGGGTGCAGCTTCCCCGACGTCATCTCGGGGACGATCCCGTTCGTGACCGACGCCCGACTGCTGAACCACTACTTCCAGGAGAACGCGGGGGTGCCGTTCACCGAGGAGCAGCAGCGGGCGGTGACCGGCTTCCTCGTGCTCGCCACCATGCCCAACGTCTCGCGCAACGCCGGCCGCATCACCACCGGCGAGTTCTGCCCCGACGTGCTGCCGGAAGAACAGCGCTACGACCCCGAGACCAACCCGGAGGGCGCGCGCTGCGACGTCTTCGAGCACACCGTCAACGTGCTCGGGCGCGACCCCGAGACCGGCTTCGCGCGGCGTCCCCTCGACAACGTGGGGGTGCAGTACGGGCTCGAGGCGCTGAACGCCGGGGTCATCACCGCCGAGCAGTTCCTAGACCTGAACGCCCGCGTCGGCGGCTTCGACGGCGACGGCAACTTCCAGGCCGAGCGCACGGTGGCCGACCCCGAGGCGCTGCGCGCCGTCTACGAGAGCGGCCGGGTGACCCACGGCGGCGGCGGGCTCGCCGAGACCCCCATCATCGACTACCGCGCCTACAGCGACGACCGCGACAACGGCGACGTGCACGTGCGCTACCACTCGTTCTCGCTGCGCGACCGGCTGGAGCGGGCCAACGGGCGCGCCGACAACCACGTCATGCTCGTCGAGGACGACCGCTACGGGCTCTACTCGACGGCGAGCCCCGTCGCGCAGGAGGCGTTGCGCCAGATGGACGAGTGGCTCGGGGCGCTGACCGCCGACGGGTCGTCGGCCCCGGCCCTCGACCGCATCGCCAGCGCCAAGCCCGCCGACCTCGTCGACGCGTGCTGGAGCCGGGACGACGACCCCGTCAAGATCGCCGAGCCCATGGTGCGGGGCAGCGGCCGGTGCGAGGAGCTGTACCCCTCGGCCCCGGGGCCGCGCGAGGTGGCCGGCGCGCCGATCGGCAGCGACGTCCTCAAGTGCCAGCTCAGGCCGGTCGACCTCGGCGACTACGACGTGACCCTGACGGCCGAGCAGCGGGCGACGCTCGAGCAGGTCTTCTCGACCGGCGTCTGCGACTGGTCGCGGCCCGGTGTCGGCCAGGCCGCCCCGCCGGACACTTGGCTCCGCTTCGGCGGCGCGAGCGCCGGACAGTGACGGTCGTAGTAGCGGGGTGCCGGACGGTGATGCCCGCAGTGCAGGTTTGCCGGCCGGCGTTTGCCGCGGCGCAGGGATGCCGAACGACGACGGCCGTGATGCAGGGGTGCCGAACGGCGACGGCCGTGTCGCGGGGACGCCGGACGGCGATAGCCGCGGGCCAGGGGCGCCGGCCACTGACGGCCGTGGTGCAAGTGCGCCGAACGGTGATGCCGGCAGTGCGGGTTTGCCGGACGGCGATGGCCGCAGTGCAGGTACGCCCAACGGCAACGGCCGTCATACGTGGGTGCATGCGGGCGGTCGTTCTCGCGCTGGCGTTGTCGACGGCGGCAGGCGCTGCCGTCCAGGCGCCGCCCCTCGCGCGTGTCGCGTCCGTCCCGGTCCCCGGTCCCGCGACCGCCCTGGCGGCGGGCGACGGGCTCGTGGTCGCGGCCATCGGGTCGAGCGTCCACGTCATCGACGTCACGCGGCCCGGGTCGCCGGAGGTCGTCGGGCGCTTCGACTTCGATCAGCCGGCGCTGGCGGTGGCCCTCGACGGCCGTCTCGCCTACGTCGCCAACAGCCACGACGGGCTTCGCCGCCTGGACCTGTCGGACCCGGCCGCCCCGGCGCTGACCGGTACCGCCCCCACCCGCGGGCAGGCGGTGGGGGTGGCGGGGTCGGGCCGGTACCTGTTCACGTCCGACAACTCCATCGGCTTCGACATCGTCAACGCGGCCGGCGAGCCGACTCGCGCGGGTGAGTATCTCGCCGACGGGTTCCCGCGGGGCATCGCGGCGGCGGGCTCGCGGGTCTTCGTCGCCGACCAGCCCGCGGGGCTCATGGTCGTCGACGTGTCCGACCCCGCCTCTCCCCGGGTCGAGGGCGGGCTGTCGCTCGGCCGCGACCCGGTGCTCCAGGTGTTCGCGCCGGACGGCCGCTCGACCGGCGGCGAGCCGCCGGCCGTCGTCGGCATCGTGAGCGGGCGGGGCGGGCTGCAGGCGGTCGACCTGTCCGATCCGGCGGCGCCGCGCGTCGCCGGCGTGGTGCCGGCGGAGGGGCGGCCGACCGGCGTCGCGCTGTGGGGGCGCCGGCTCTACACGGCCGGCGGCGGTCTGCTGCAGGCGTTCGACCTGACCGATCCCGCGCAGCCCGTGCTCGCGGCATCGGCAGAGACCGGACAGCCGACCGGCCCGGTGGCCGTCAATGCGACGCACGTCTTCGTGGCGACGCCGGATGCGGTCGACATCTACCGCCGCGGGCAGGGGTCCGCGCCGTAGTCGTTGCCACGCACGTTCCGGCTCGAACAAGGGCCGGCGTGGAGGATTCCGCATGGGGGTCGTCGAAAAGAAGGGCCAACGCCTGTCGACACTCGATGCATGGTTCGACCGTGCCGGGCCCAAGGGGGGAAGCCTGCAGTGGAGGGACGGGCGAAGCGCGAAGGAGAGCGCCAGGTCCTGGCTGGCGGCCGCGCCTGCGCTCCCCGCGGAGATCGCCACAACCTTCTCATCGCATCGCGACATCGGAACGCTCTGCGATTGGCGTGCGGAACCTGCCGCGCAGGTACCGATCGACGAGTTTCGCGGTCCTCCCAGCGTCGACGTGTTGCTCGTCGGCTCGGACCGGAATGGTCCCGTGGTCGTCGTCGTCGACGCCAAGGCCGACGAACCCTTCGGCGGGACGGTCGGCGAGACCCTGGAAGATGCGCGTTCGCGGCTCGCCGGCAATCCTCGTTCGAAGGGCGTTGCGAGAATCAAGCGGCTCCTTGCTGCGCTCTTCGGCGCGGCGATGGACGACCGCGAGGTCCTTGACCTGAGATACCAACTGCTGACCGTCACCGCCGCCGCGATGGCCGAGGCCGAGCGACAATCGGCGCGACGCGCGGTCGTCATGGTCCATGAATTCGTGACGTCCCTGACCACGGACGAGAGACGCGCCTCGAACGCTCGGGATCTCGATCGATTCGTCGCACGGTTCGCCGGTCGGCGCGGCCGACTCGAACCAGGCAAGCTGGCGGGCCCCTACTTGCGGGGCGCGGACGTCCGAATCTCGCTCTACTTCGGCAAGGCCGTTGTGGACGAACGATGAGGCAACCACGAAGTCGAGGCCCGGGTCGGAGGGCGGTGACGGACGAGAGCGCGAAACCGGGGATTGTCTTGCGATGAACGACAGAGATTCGAACCGCCGCCGCCATCCCGCGCGATTGGCGTTGGGGGCGCTCGCGGTGGCGCTATCGGTGGCCCCCGGTCCGGTGGGAATCGATGCGTTGCACGTTTTCGCGGCGCCGCAGGATGCGGTCGACATCTACCGACCGGAGCAGAAGTTCCGCGCCGTCGTTGGCGCCACGCTCATGCCGGCACGAGCCACACCGGCCGGCGTGAAGGACTGCCGCATGGGGGTCGTCGAAAAGAAGGGCCAACGCCTGTCGACACTCGATGCATGGTTCGACCGTGCCGGGCCCAAGGGGGGGAACCTGCATTGGAGGGACGGGCGAAGCGCGAAGGAGAGCGCCAGGTCCTGGCTGGCGGCCGCGCCCGCGCTCCCCGCGGAGATCGCCACGACGCTCTCATCGCATCGCGACATCGGAACGCTCTGCGATTGGCGTGCGGAGCCGGAGGCGCAGGTACCGATCGACGAGTTTCGCGGTCCTCCCAACGTCGACGTGTTGCTCGTCGGCTCGGACCGGAACGGTCCCGTGGTCGTCGCCGTTGAAGCCAAGGCCGACGAACCCTTCGGCGAGACGGTTGGCGAGACCCTGGAAGACGCGCGCTCGCGGCTCGCCGGCAATCCTCGTTCGAAGGGCGTTGCGAGAATCGAGCGGCTCCTTGCTGCGCTCTTCGGCGCGGCGATGGACGACCGCGAGGTCCTCGACCTGAGATACCAACTGCTGACCGTCACCGCCGCCGCGATGGCCGAGGCCGAGCGACAATCGGCGCAACGCGCGGTCGTCATGGTCCATGAATTCGTGACGTTCCTGACCACGGATGAGAGACGCGCCTCGAACGCTCGGGATCTGGATCGATTCGTGGCACGGTTCGCCGGTCGGCGCGGCCGACTCGAACCAGGCAAGCTGGCGGGCCCCTACTTGCGGGGCGCGGACGTCCGAATCTCGCTCTACTTCGGCAAGGCCGTCGTGGACGAACGATGAGGCATCCACGAAGTCGAGGCGCGGGTCGGAGGGCGGTGACGGACGACAACGCGAAACCGGGGATTGTCTTGCGATGATGAACGACAGACATTCGAACTGCCGCCGCCATCCCGCACGATTGGCGTTCGGGGTGCTCGCGGCGACGCTATCGGTGGCTCTCGCGACTCCGGTCGGAGCCCAGGAGTGGACCCAGTTCCGCGGCCCCGGCGCGGCGGGGGTGGTCGCGGACAACCCGAACCTGCCCGAGCGGTGGAGCGCCGACGAGAACGTCGCTTGGCGCACTCCGCTCCCGGGCCTCGGCTGGAGCTCGCCCATCGTGGCCGGCGGCCTCGTGTTCGTCACCACCGTCGCGAGCGACGGACAGGTCGAGGCGCCCGAGAGCGGCTGGTACCGCGGCGGCGAGCGGCCCACCCCGCAGGACGTTCACCACTGGCTCGTCTACGCCCTCGACCTCGAGACCGGCGAGACGCGGTGGCGGACCGAGGTCCACGCCGGCGTGCCCGCATCGTCGCACCACCTGAAGAACACGTTCGCGTCGGAGACCCCCGTCACCGACGGAGAACGCCTGTACGTGCTGTTCGGCAACGTCGGCCTCTACGCCTTCGGCTTCGACGGGACGGTGCTCTGGTCGCGCGACCTGCCCCCGGCCCAGACCCGCAACGGATGGGGCACGGCGTCGTCGCCGGTGCTCCACGACGGCCGCGTCTACCTGGTCGTCGACAACGAGGAGCAGTCGTACCTCGCGGCCCTGAGCGCCGAGACCGGGGCCGAGCTGTGGCGCACCGATCGCGACGAGGGCAGCAACTGGTCGACCCCCTACGTCTGGGAGCACGACGGGCGCACCGAGATCGTCACCACCGGCACCGACCGGGTGCGCTCGTACGACCTCGCCGGCCGCGAGCTGTGGGGGCTGACCGGCATGTCGTCCATCGTCATCCCCACCCCGACCGCCGCCCACGGGATGCTCTACCTGGAGTCGGGCTACATCGCCGACTTCTTCCGCCCCGTCTACGCGATTCGGCCGGGTGCCAGCGGGGACATCTCGCTGGCCGAGGGCGAGACAACCAACGAGTACGTGGCGTGGTCGCTCGAGCAGGGCGGCTCGTACCATCCCTCGCCCCTCGTCTACGGCGACTACTACTACACCCTGCTCGACCGCGGCATGATGACCGCCCACGACGCCCGGACCGGCGACGAGGTCTACGGCCGCACTCGCATCGACGTCGGCCACGCGTTCACCGCCTCGCCCTGGGCCTACAACGGCAAGATCTTCGCCCTCAGCGAGCAGGGGACGACCTACGTCATCGAGGCGGGGGCCGAGTTCCGGGTCCTCGCCGAGAACCCGCTGGACGAGTTCACGATGGCCACCCCCGCCATCCTCGACGACAGCCTGATCATCCGCACCGCCGAGGCCGTCTACCGCATCGCCGGGCCGTAGCCCGGGCATCAGGGCAGGCGCTTGTCGCGTAGCGCAAATCTCACGGGCTTCCTGGACACCCGCTCGATCTCGCCGCCTTGCTCTGCCCGATCGAGCCAGTTGCGGGTCTGGCTCGGCGTGAGCCCGAGTGCTCCCTCTACGTCCCGCGGCTTCTTGGAGCCTGACTGAAGGAGCATTCGCAGGTTCCGGCGGAACTCACCGTACAGAGCATCAGCCGGATCTACACCCGGAACAGTGCCGTCGGGGTCGGCGGTCGGTTCTCGGCTTCCCGAACTTGGGCCTCGGGTATCCGGAAACGTCAACTGGCGCGAAGGGCGTTCGGCTCCCGCTCGGCCGGACTTCGAGGTCCGGTTCGATCTGTCGACTTTCGTGACGAACAAGGTCTGACCGTCGGAGGTTCGCAGCCTCCATGCACGCACCGCAATCGACTTGGACACCGGTTTGGGTTCCGGCAGCGCCGTCGCCCGGACTCGGGTGGAGTCGCCAAGGGCTACCTCATGATCCCCGTTCCGCTCAAGATCCGCCAGGATGGAACGCGGGGCGACCGGCCGCTCCACGGGTCGTCGATCGGCGCCCGACGGTCCCTGGGCGACCCGGTCTGCGATGTTCCGCAAGTAGGGGGCGTCCTGCACGGCGCGCCACGGGGCCGGCAACCACTCGTCGCCGGCGAGACACCCCAGGAGCCCCCCGGTCATGGCCGCCAACGTGTCCGTATCCGCGCCTCGTTCGAAGGCGGCCCTAAGCACGCCCTGCGTCGGCTGCGCGGCATGTCTCGCAGCGAGGTACGCCGCCCCCGCCGCGGTCACGGTGCCTGCGCCCTTGAAGCGTCCGAAGCACCCCAGGTTGTCGAGCACTGCCCGATCGTCCGCCAGCGCCCCCGCCCGGATTCCGTTCCGCGCTCGCTCCAGCAACCCCCGCATCTCGTTGACCGTGCGTTCCCAGAGATGCTCGTAGGGCTCGTCCAGTACGCGATTGGCTGCCGCAAACCACGTCCCGCCGCCGCGCTCCGCGGCCGGGAAGATTCCCCAACCTTCGTGTTCGTCGATCAGCAGGTCCAGCAGTTCTCCGAATCCGAGCGTCCGGTTCCGGCGCACCAGCGACCACGCCGCGTAGGCCCAGGCGGCTGCGCCGACGAGAGCGCGCGGATGCCCATGGGTTGCCGCTCCGTCGCGCACGACGTCGTACACGAGGACCGTGGGATCGCCGTGTCCCGCGAGAAACAGGGCGTGCGGCAGTACTCGCATGGCCACCCCGTTGCCGCCAGCGTCAAAATACCGGCGCACGATGTCGACCTGGCGGGACTTCCACGGTGGCCTCCCGGTAATCCAGGACTGGGCGGCGCGCTTCGTCGCCCCCCCGCCGCCACGTTCGTAGATCGTCCAGCGGGGTAACTCCACCCGCATGAAGGCCTTCCACCAGTCGGCGCCGTGGTTCGTCCGACTGCGTGCGACGGCGAGCGTGAGCTGGGTATCGTCGCTGTACTCGCCGGCCCCGATAATCTCGTCGTAGGGGCGGAACCGCCCGCCGCCGCGCCGGGTCCACCTCCTGAACTCGAGCGCGGGCGATCCATCGGCCGCGCCGCTCCCTGCGCTACGCGCCATCTCCTGCGGCCAGCCCAGAGCGTCTCCTGCGGCGAGAGCCAGGAACGCGCCTTCGGCCTTGGCCGTTGACACGACCGTGCCAAGCGACTGCGTCCTGTTCGCGTCAGGCATCTGCGCCTCCTGGTTCGTACACGAGTTCAGATGGTACCAGTCCACTTCGCAGCCTGCGACTGAGCCCGTCCGGGTCGAAGAACTCCGGGGCGATCACGATACGAGGAACGGTCAGTCCCGCCAGCTCGAGCCGGGATGCTTCGCGAGCGGCTTGCGTCCCGTCGCGGACGACGACGCCGCTGATGTCACTTCGGCCGATGCGGTCGGGGATCAAGACCTCGGCCTGCTCGTCGGTCGGAAGAGAATCGGGATGCCTGGGTCCGCGGCGGTAGGTCCGGAACCCCTCGACCACGTCGTCGAACAGGGCATCGAAGCCCGCGAGACCGTCTCGCACCAGTCGTCCATGCTCCGCCGCGGCGTTTCGCGGACAGAACTTGGTGCCGCGCTGCCACAGGTGGCGCGCGTCGATCAGCAGGACCACCCAGTCGGGGAACAGCTTCTCCTGGGCTCGCGCTTTCCTGAAGTACCACGCGTTGGGATACTGGATCGAGCAGCACACGTGGTCCGGATAGCCGTCCAGCCGTGTCTTGTCGGTCGGGTTCAAGATGGCCGACTCGTCCTCCTGAAGGTGTTGAGACGAGAGTATTCCTCTCGAGTCGCTCGCGATGTGGGCCAGGTTTCGGGAGGGCGTGAAATGGCACAGCCGCGTGATGCGGCGTCGCGCCGCGCGCGCCTGGATGCCGCTCATAACTGATACAACCCCGCGGTGGTCGGTAGCAGTGCGGTGGGCTGTCCGGTGTACGTCAACACCAGCGTCGAGCGGGCACGCGTGATCCCGACGTAGAGGAGGCGGGAGTCGCGAATCGCGGCTTCCTCTCGGCCCAAGGCATCCACGTCGGGGCGATGCGGCCAGCGCTCGTCGGACAGGAAGGGCATGAACACCGTGTCGAATTCCAGCCCCTTGGAAGCATGATATGTGCCATAGAACAGCCCCGGCCCGTTCGGCCAGGCATCGAGGCTTCGGTGCAGCCTGTTTGCTGCACTTGGCAGATGCCGTCGGAGCGCCGGCTCCTGCTCTCGGGTTCGAAGCAGAATCGCGACGGTGCCGGTTCGCGCGAGATCGACCGCTCGGGAGGCCACCAGTGCCAGCTCGGCGTCCTCGGTCGGCCGCTGCACGAGCCCAGGAGGGGGCCCGTCTGCGGCCGGTGCAGTGGGCTCGACCAGATCGGGGTCGTCCGGGAATTGCGGCATCTCCGCAAGCGCCAGAGCGAGCCGGGCGATCTGCTTCGTGTTGCGGTAGTTCTCCCGGAATCGCCAGATCTTCGGGGCCTGCAGTCCGGCGCTTCGCCAGGACATCCGGTGGCCGTATATCTGCTGGGCGATGTCTCCGAAGAAGGTCAGACTGCCGTTCGAGGGTACCGCGGCTGCCAGTGATCGCAGCATCTCCGGGGAGAAGTCCTGCCCCTCGTCGATGACGACATGGCGGTAGAGGCGGTCGCCACGGTCGTCGTTGAACTCCCGGTGGACGGCGCTGGCCAAGTCGTCCCAGTCGTAGTGTTTGCCCGCTGCCCGACGCTGGTCCAGATAGCGCTCGTAGAGCTCGAACACCTCGGGCCGTTCCGCCTTCCTGACCCGCGTGGAACGGCCTGTACGCTCGGCGTCGACGTAGTCCTGCTCGTTCCCGATGCCATGCCGCTGGATCCACTGGAACTCTTCGTCGAAGAACTCCCTCGGGCGGTCCAGCGCTGCGCTTTGCACACCGGCGTCGCGTGCAGCGTTTGCCGCCGTTTCGATGAAGCGCAATCGTTCCTCTCGGCTGCAGATGCTGCCCCAGGGTAGCTTGTTCCTGGAGCCGAGGTACCCGCGAGCGAAGTGGTGGTAGTTCCGGACGTCCACGGGCCGCAGAACTGCCCCGGCAAGGTGCCGCATGTAGGTGACCAGGCATCGATTGAAGGTCACGAGCAGCGTCCGACCGCCGTGAGCAGTCGATGGATCGGACAGGTATAGAGAGCGGAGAATGGCGAGCGTGGTCTTCCCGCTGCCAGCCGTACCCAACACGACGGTACGCCCGCGAGCCGGAAGGTACAGGACCTCCCGCTGTCGCCCGTCCGGCCGTGGCAGCGACGCCGTCGTCATTCGCACCCCGTGCTCCGCGACTGCGCTATTGGCCTCTCTTCTCGCTCAGATGGGCGTCCGCGTCGATCCCGACCTGCGACCATGGCGCCAACGGGTCGCTCAGGGCGACGGCTCGGGTCGATGACGCGGAGCGGCTCGAAGAAGCGTCGACAGAATCCACGGTCCCAGGTGAGAAGCGCCTGGGTGTGAGCTTGGGCGTGCGCCCCCATGAAGAAGCCGGCAGTCATGCGGGTCCGCCGGTCGCCGCGCCGTCGATACTCCCGCCACTGTCGGGCGGCGAGGTGGGCGCAGTGCTGGTCGACAGGGCTGAAGCGGATGCAGGTTCCTGGCAAGGCGCACCGCATGTCGCCGATGTCGGGGAAGTGCGCGCCGACCTCCGCCAGACGATCGGACAGATCACCATCCGGCCGAAGTCGCGTGGAGTAGCGGGAGCCCGCACGGACGCCCGCCTCTGGACCGGGTGGTTGGTCAGGACGTCCAGAAGCACGGAGCTGTCGACGGCCGTGATCACGAGGCGTTGCCTTTTCGGCCGTCCAGATCGGGCTGCCACGCCGGGCCGCGTGTCTCCTGAAGGTAGGCGTCGATGTCGATGCGCCTGGAGAGCAGGCCGACGAGTCTCCGAAGCGGTTCCACGGGCGCGCGGCACCTAACGATCAGGGCGCCTTCCCGTTCCTCGAACTCGAGCTCGTGGCCGGGCTCCAGTCCGAGGCTGTCGCGGAGAAGCTTGGGAATCGTCACCTGACCCTTCGTCGTGAGCCGTGAAACCATACCATCAGAGTACGGATTCCTACCGATGAGGGCAACACCGACGACGATCAGCGGCTTGCACCACCGGGACGTCCGGCAGTCGTCTGCACCGTGGAGGTCATTCATGCGGTTCATCTACCCCGCGCGCCTGCACCGGGCCGGACCCGACGAGATCGTCGTGTCGTTCCGCGACCTGCCGGAGTGCCTGACATCCGGCAGGGACGAGTCCGAGGCGCTGACCGAGGCCGGGGACGCACTGGAGGAAGCTATCGCGGGGCGCATCGTCGACGGAGAGCCGATTCCGCGGCCCAGCCCGCGGCGCGCGGGCGAGCATCGGGTCGCGGTGCCGCCGAAGATGGCCGCCAAGGCGGCGCTGGTGCTGGCGTTCCGTGACAGCGGCCTGTCGCGACTCGCGTTCGCCCGACGCCTCGGCGTCGACGACAGGGTCCGCCGCATGCTCGATCCGCGCCACGCCACCGCTGCGAACCGCCTCCACAAGGCGCTGCGCCTGCTCGGACGGGAGTTCGTCGTGGAATCCACCGCGGCGTGAATCCCCGCTGCCGGGGAGTGGTCACGTTCCTTGCCGGCGTGACCATGCATCGAAGCATCATTGATGCTAAGATGTACTTCCCATGCGGACGACCATCGACATTCCAGACGATCTTCTCCGGCGCACGAAGGCCGAGGCGGCCCTGCGCGGTCTGCGCCTCAAGGACTTGGTGCGTGAGGCGCTGCAGCGGCTGCTTCAGGAGACCGACGGCTCTCCGGAGCCGGCCGATCGAAGCGGCCTCGGCGAGCAGACGCTTGGGCCGGATTGCGTCTTTCCCCTCATTTCCGGCCCGACCGGGCCGGCGATGCGGGATCTCGAGGGCGACGGCGCGCAGCGGCTGCTCGACCGCGAGGACATCGACCGTGACGCCCATCCTCGCTGACGTCAACTTGTGGGTGGCCACGCTTGTCACGGAGCATCCGCACCACCAAGCCGCCACCCGCTGGTGGCGGGAAGACGTCGTTCCGGCCGGCCATCGCCCCGGCTTCTGCCGGTTGACGCAACTCGGCGTGTTGCGGTTGCTGTCGAACGAGCGCGTGATGGGTCCGGGCCGTCTCGACCATTCGCGGGCGTGGGAGGTCGTGACGCGGGTGACTGATCAACGGGGCGTCAGCTTTCTGCCGGAGCCCCCGGGCATCGACGAGCACCTCGCCGGCGCCTGCCGTGACGGGCGTTTCTCGACGGGCTTCTGGACCGACGCCTACCTCGCCGCGTTCGCGCGGGCGGGCCGCTACCGTCTCGCGGCGTTCGACCGGGGCTTCCGCCGATTCGATGGACTCGATCTGATCCTGCTGGCCGGTTGAGGCGCCCGGCCCTCACGAGGCGACCCCACGTGCGCCCGCCGGCCGGTGCGGCGCCGCTCGACCCGCACGGAGATCGCCTGAGATCGTCCCCGGTCGGCCCCGACTGGGGTAAGATGTAGCCTCCGCGGGCGTGTACGGCCGCGGGTCGCTAGAGGACCGTCGTCCCGACATTCACATAGCGTGGGGAGCTTGCGGGTCATGGCTGACAAGAACACCAACGGGCAGAAGCCGCCGTATCCGGGCATCCGGATCACCGCCAACGGCAACCAGCTCGTCTCGTACCACACCGAGGCGCGGGTCGCCGACGCGGGGATCTTCTACCCGATCACGCCGTCGACCGAGGGCGGCGAGCTGTACCAGCAGTCGTTCGCCGAGGGCCGGCTGAACGTCTTCGGGCGCAACACCCTGGCGGTCGAGGCCGAGGGCGAGCACGCCGCGCAGGGCGGGGCCATCGCCTACTCGGTCTGCGGGCGCCGGGTCTGCAACTTCACGTCGGGTCAGGGCATCGTGTACGGCATCGAGCAGTACTACCACGCCCCCGGCAAGGCCTCGACGATGGTCGTCGAGGTGGTGGCGCGGGCCCTGACCAAGCACGCCCTGAACGTGCACTGCGGCCACGACGACGTCTACGGCTCGCTCGACACGGGCTGGACCACCGTGTTCGGCAAGGACGCCCAGCAGGCGGCGGACCAGGCGCTGATCCTGCGCAAGGTCACCGAGCTCAGCCTGACCCCCGGGATGAACGTGCAGGACGGGTTCCTGACCTCGCACCTCGAGCGCACGTTCTACAAGCACGAGTCCGAGCTCATCCGCAAGTTCCTCGGCGCCCCCGACGACGTCATCGAGTGCCCGACCGAGGCCCAGCGGAAGCTGTTCGGCCCGACCCGGCGGCGGGTGCCGCCCATGATCGACCTCGCCAACCCCGTGCTCCTGGGCCCCGTGCAGAACCAGGAGCACTACATGCAGGGGGTGGTGGCCCGGCGCGACAACTTCACGGAGCCGATCCTCGAGTTCCTGGAGGCGGCGTGGAAGGAGTTCGGCGAGCTGACGGGGCGCTACTACGGGCCGGTCACCGAGTACAAGTGCGAGGATGCCGACACCGTCTTCGTCTCGCTCGGCTCGGCCGCCGAGAACATCGAGGCGGCGGTGGACCACCTGCGGGCGACCCGGGACGCCAGCGTCGGCTCCATCCACCTCAACGTCATCCGGCCGTTCCCCGAGCGCGCGGTGGTCGAGGCGCTGGCCGGCAAGAAGAGCGTCATCATCGTCGAGCGGACCGACGAGGCGATGGCGGGGGCCAACCCGGTGGGGCGCGACATCAGCACCGCCCTGCACAAGGCGCTGCACATCGAGGGCCAGCCCGTCGAGGCGGGCTTCCCGGTCATCGACGCCGGCCAGATGCCGCGGCTGTACCACGGGGTCTACGGGCTCGGCTCGCGCGACTTCCGGCCCGAGCACGTGCTCGGCGCCTGGGAGTTCGTCAAGGAGAACCGGGCGCGGACGGACGGCAAGCGGGCCGCCGACGGGGCGAGCTTCTTCGCGCTGGGCATCGACCACCCCTACGAGGTGAAGTCCGACGAGACGCCGTCGCTGCTGCCCGAGGGCTCCATCGCGGTCCGCTTCCACTCGATCGGGGGCTGGGGCGCCATCACCACCGGCAAGAACCTCGGCGCCATCATCGGCGACTTCAACGACTTCCTCGCCGCGCGGAGCACCAAGGTCGACGAGTTCGGCCGCCCCGAGGAGGTCATCCACGTCAGCGCGAACCCGAAGTACGGCTCCGAGAAGAAGGGCGCGCCGACCTCCTACTTCCTCGTCGTCGCCCCCGAGCGCATCCGCGTCAACTGCGACCTGCGCCACGTCGACGTGGTGCTGTGCTGCGACCCCAAGGCGTTCACCCACACCAACCCCCTCGACGGGATGTCGGAAGGCGGCGCGTTCATCTGGGAGTCGGACGAGGAGCCGGCGGCGGCCTGGGAGCGGCTTCCGGTCTGGGCCCGGAAGCAGATCGTCGACAAGAAGATCCGCATGTTCACCCTGGCCGGGTTCGACATCGCCCGCAAGGCCACGAACCGTCCCGACCTCCAGCTCCGGATGCAGGGCAACTCGTTCCTCGGCGCCTTCTTCCGGGTGTCGCCGCTGCTCCAGGACTTCGACATCGCCACCGAGCAGTTCCACGAGGTCGTCCACAAGCAGTACAAGAAGAAGTTCGGGCGCCTCGGCGACGCCGTCGTCAAGTCGAACATGGAGGTCATGACCCAGGGGTTCGACCGGGTCAGCGAGATCCCCATCGGCGAGGTGGAGGCGGCCGACCGGTCGACCCTGCGGGGCATCCCCCTGCTGCCGATGGAGGGGTGCGGCAGCGGCTGTCGGACGACCCCGATCCCCGAGGGGCAGGGCGAGCGGACGCCGGTGACCCAGGTGGCCGAGTTCGACGCCCTGTTCCGGTCCGACTACGACTACGACCAGCCCGCCAACGAGCTGGCGGCGATGGGGGTGATGGCCGCCGGCACCGGCGACACCTCCTCGAAGTACGTGGCCCGGCGCGAGACGCCGCTCTTCATTCCCGAGAACTGCACCCAGTGCATGGAGTGCATCTCGGTGTGCCCGGACACCGCGCTGCCGAACTGCTCGCAGGACATCGAGACGGTGCTCCGCACCGCCGTCAGCAGCTACGTCACCGACGAGGGCGAGCGCATGAAGATGCTCGCCAAGGTGCCCGAGATGGAGGCGCGCACCCGCGAGATGATGCGCGAGTCCATCAAGGAGAAGGCGAGGACGCCGCTGCCCGAGATCATCAAGACCGTCGCCAACGAGGTCGACGGGTTCTCGCCCCAGGCGAAGGACGAGTTCTTCGCGGTCATCGAGAAGCAGCCCCTCGCCTACAACAAGGTGAACGCCATCTTCAACGGGCCGGAGAAGAAGAACCCGGGCAGCGGCGGCATCTTCTCGATCTTCGTCTCGGACCTGTGCAAGGGCTGCGCGGCGTGCGTGACCGCGTGCGGCGACCACGACGCCCTGCGCATGGTGCAGGAGACCGAGCAGGTCAACGCCGACCACGAGACCGGCACCGCGTTCCTCGACCTGCTGCCGGACACGTCGCAGAAGTTCCTCGGGTTCTACAACGACGCCAACCCCACCGACTCGAAGACCGCGACCCTCCGCAACCTGATGATGGTGCGGCGCAACTACGACGCGCTGGTGTCGGGCGACGGCGCCTGCGCCGGGTGCGGCGAGAAGAGCGTCCTGCGCGCCATCGCGGGGGTGACCGAGGCGTACATGCGGCCGGTCTTCCACGCCAAGGCCGACCGGTTCCGGCGGGTCGCCAACGAGGTGCTCGAGCTCGGGCCGATGAAGCTCGCGGCCCTCGCCGCCCGCAACCCCGAGGAGTACGCGCTGTTCAAGCGGGCCGTCGCCCACTTCCTCATGGGGCTCGGCGGCGAGGACGACGCCGACACCACCGCGCGGCTCGAGGCCCACGGCGAGATCAGCGACGAGGAGATCGCCGACGCCATCGCCACCGTCATGAAGCAGGAGGCGTTCAACCACCAGCACCTGCAGGCCCTCGACGGCCGGCTCGCGAACGGGCAGTCGGTGATGGCGATGGCCGCCCACACCGGGTGCAACACGGTGTACGGCTCGACCCCGCCGAGCAACCCGCACCCCTACCCGTGGATGAACTCGCTGTTCCAGGACGGCTCGACCATCGGCTGGCTCATCGGCGAGAGCTTCATGGTCGACCACGCCCGGCGCTCGGTCATCCCCGAGCGGCTCGCCGACGCGCTCCTCCACAAGGACGAGGGGCTCATCGACGAGCAGAAGTACTACGAGTTCGGGCACTTCAGCGACTCGGTGATGACCGACCAGGAGATCAACGAGCTGCCGAAGGTGTGGATCGTCGGCGGCGACGGCGGCATGGGCGACATCGGCTACCAGAACGTCTCGAAGATGATTCTGCAGAACCGGCCCAACGTGAAGGCGCTGATGCTCGACACCCAGGTCTACTCGAACACCGGGGGCCAGAACTCCGACTCGACCCCGATGCTCGGGGGCGGCGACATGAACTCGTTCGGCGCGGCCAGCCAGGGCAAGATCGTCGAGAAGAAGACCGTCGCCGAGACGTTCCTCGCCGGCCACGGGTCGCCGTTCGTGGCCCAGGTTTCGATCGCCAACGCCCCCAAGCTGTTCCGGTCGATTCTCGACGCCCTGGAGTACCGCGGCACCGCGTTCATCCAGTCGTTCACCACCTGCCAGCCCGAGCACGGGGTCGGCGACGACATGGCCCTCGACCAGGCCCAGCGGGTGCGCGACTCGCGAGGCGCACCCGAGTTCGTCTTCAACCCGCAGTTCGGCGAGAGCTACATGGAGGCGCTCGACCTGAAGGGCAACCCCACCCCGGACCGCGACTGGTACCAGACCCGCTTCAAGGGCAACCGCGAGTCCTACCAGTACACCGTCGCCCACTGGTGCGCGACCGAGGCCCGGTTCCGCAACCACGTCAAGAAGGTCAAGCCCGAGGCGGCGGCGAACATGATTCCGCTCGACAACATGCTGCTCCGCCTGACCCAGCAGGACGTCGTCTGGCGGCGCCACCTCGATCCGGAGCACCGCGCCTACGTCCCCGACTTCGGGGTGTGCATGAAGGTCAACGGCAAGGACAACATGCCCGAGTACCGGGTCCTGTCCCGCCAGCTCGTGCTCTTCTGCGTCGAGCGCCGCAAGGCGTGGCGCCTGCTGCAGAGCAAGGTGGGCAAGGTCAACAAGGACTACGCGGCCCAGCGCGAGCTGCTCGCCGACGTCGACGCCGGCAAGATCTCCAAGGATGACCTGTTCGCCCGCGGGCCGGAGATGCTCGAGGAGCTCGTTGCGGGGCCGGTCAAGAAGGCGGTATAGCCTGCGTCGGGAGCCTGCCCCCTGGTCCGCTCGATCGAACCGGGGGGCGGGTTCCGCCCGCTCGACGTCCCATCCAACCTGCGCCCCAGCGGTGTTCTCGTGGGGACGGCGCTTCCCGCTGGCATGCGGGCCTCACGAACTCCCGCCGATACGCCGTGGCGGCGATGGTCACCGGGGCGGGGTTACCGGAATCAGCACCCTGACGGCCTCGGGCAGGTCCTGACGAAGCAGCGCGTCGCCGGAGACCGGCCGATACATCGGGTGGCCGAAGGCCAACAGGAGCACGACGACGACCTCCAGCAGGATGAACGTCGCAGCGGCCACCCGGGGCAGGGGAGACCGGGCCCTGAACGCCGCATGTATCCAGGCCGCCACCGGGATGCAGGCGGCGTGGAAGGCGATCACCACGTGCCATCCCTGCACGGGAACGGGAGACAGGGTTGCGGCCGCGCACAGGGCGGCCAGGCACCACCCGGCATAGGCCCGGAGCCACTCCGCCGGCGGTGTCCCGTCGGCGTCGTCGGGGTCGACGGACGGATGCCGCCGGAAGTAGCGCCAGGACGCGAACACCGCGACCGCCACCGAGACGGTGCTCAGCGCGATGACGACGCCGGCCAGCCCCGAGGCGAAGGCTGCCGCCGTAGCCTCTGCATCAGCGAAGACCGTCTGCTCCAGTCGCCGTCCGATGTACAGCGAACCGAGGCGCCACCAGTAGGCCAGGGTCTTCGGCAGGTTGACGAGGGCGATTAGCACCCGGGACAGCTCGTCCGTGCGTCCGGGTAGAATCTGCGGCAGGTTGCCGGCGACGAAGGCCTGCGCGGTCGGAAGGAGGGTGAGCCCCCCGGCCAGCACGCCCAGCACGAATCCCCGGATGTCCAATCGGATGCGCCGGACCGCCGCGAGCCCCGCGGTCAGGAGGGCGAGCACCAGGAACGACGCGTGGAGCTGCAGCGTCAGCGTCAGGGTCGCGCCGTGCAGCAGGCTCCACCCCCGGTGCGGCCGCTCGCGCAGGTGGTAGGCGCTAGCGAGGTGCAGCGCCGCCGGCAGGAACACGTAGGCCGGTTCCCAGATGAAGCCTGCGTGGTAGAGCCGCCACGGGGACAGCCAGTACACCGCGAGATAGGCGGCGAGGAACCGGGCGCCGAGGGCGCGTCCGATGCAGGCCGACAGGATGGCCACGGCGGCGACGTGCGACAGGCCGATGAGCAGCCCCGGCGCGCGGTAGTCGGCCCAGAACTGCAGCGGGGCGGCGACGAGCAGCGGCAGGAGGGCGCCGGGGACGCGTCCGCCGCCGCTCATGGTCTTGGCGAACGGCGGCAGGTCGCCGGTCTCGAGGACGCCGATGCCGGACAGCAACAGGGCATACTGGTCGCCGTAGATCCACTGGCGCGACCAGAGCAGGACCTGGAGGGCGGCGCCCGTGCACACGATCGCGGCGACGAGGCGGAGTGGTCGGGTCATTCCAGACGGGTCGTCATGGCCGGGCTCGGTAATCGCTGCCCTTCGGCTTTCGGTCGTCGCCCACCAACCCGCCATCGGGGCGGTGCAGCCGGGGTCTCAGCCTTTCCCGCAAGGGTGGCGCCTCCGGTGACCGGCGGCGTTCCTGCAGCCGGCGAGGGCTTCTACAGTCTAGTGCGCTTGAACACGCGTTCGGGGGTCGCTCGCACCGCCAGCATGATCGCGCGCCAGATGCGCCTGACGTACACCACGTCCCGCCGCCGGCGGATGGCCCGGACCACCGCCCGCGCCACCTCGTCGGGCTCGGCCGTCAGCCGGGGCGGCAGGTCCAGGCCGTCGGTCATGCGGGTGCGGACGTAGCCCGGCTTGACGGTGACGACGTGGACGCCCGAGCCGGCGAGACGGTTGCGCAGGCCCGACAGGAACGCGGAGAATCCGGCCTTGGCCGAGCCGTAGACGTAGTTCGAGGCGCGCCCGCGCTCGCCCGCCACCGAGCTCACCCCGACGAGCACGCCGCTGCCGCGCTGCTCGAACCGTTCGGCCAGGGCCGCCATCAGCAGGGCGGGGCCGACGTAGTTGGTCCGCATGATCCGCTCGGCCACGGCGCCGTCGCGCTGGGCCGCCGTCTGGTCGCCGGTCAGCCCGACGACGCAGACCGCCACGTCGGGCAGGGGGTCGAGCGCGTCGAGCAGCGAGGCGCCGCCGTCGGCGTCGAGCACGTCGCAGCGGTGCGCGGTCACCGCCCCGGCGGTCCTCGGCCGCATGTCCTGCACCTCCGCGGCGAGGTCCCCGTCGTTGCGCGCCGCGAGCTGCAGGGCGCAGCCGTCTCGGGCGAGCCGGCGGGCGACGGCGCGGCCGATGTCCGACGTGGCGCCGACGACGAGCGCGGTCTCCCCCCCCTTCACGGCGCGGGCCTCCGCGACGACCCCGCGGCGACGCGGCGTGCGCCGATGTCGTTCGTGGCGCGGACGACGAGCGCGGTCGTCCCGCCCTTCACGGCGCGGGCCTCCGCGACGACCCCGCGGCGACGCGGCGTGCGCCGATGTCGTTCGTGGCGCGGACGAGTGCGTTCCGGAGGCCCTTCACAGACCGAGCCTCCGCGACAGCGCCGAGGCGAACCGGTGCGCGCCGCTGTTGGCCTCGGTCCGGACCGCGTTGAACTCGTCGAGGCGGGGGTAGCCCTGCCGCACGCGCTCCGGTGCCGCGCAGGCGTCCTTGGCGAGATAGACCCGCCCGCCGTGGTCGTGGGTGATGTCGTCGAGGCGGTCCAGCAGGGCCGCGGTGCCGGCGCGCATCGGGAAGTCCAGGGCCAGGGTGTAGCCCTCCATGGGGAAGGACATCGGCCCCTCGCCGGCCGGACCGAACAGCTTGAGGACGGTGAGGAACGGGCCCGGTGCGGCCTCCGCGACGCACGCCAGGAGCGCCGCGAGGCCGCGCGGGCTCTCCGCCTTCGGCAGCACGCACTGGTACTGCACGAAGCCGCGCCGCCCGTAGCAGCGGTTCCAGGCGGCGATGCCGTCGAGGGGGAAGAAGAAGGACCCGTAATGCACCGGCCGCGGGCCGCGGCCGAGGCGCCCGCGCAGGCGGTACAGCGCGTTGAACAGGCGGATCGACCTCCGGTTCAACAGCCCGGCCGGCGCGTCCACGGGAACCGCCAGCCTCGCCGGCGACGCGGTGCGCAACGGGCTCGCGGCCAGCCGCGCGGGGAGGGAAGCCCGCGGCAGCCACGCCCCGCGGGACACCAGCGAGCGCCCCAGCCCGCCGCCGCGGGCCAGGCAGTCGATCCAGGCGACGCTGAAGGGCCGGTCCCCGGACGCGTCGAACAGCGCCATGGTCTCGTCGAGGTCGCGCGTGGCGACGGTCTCCGCCAGCACGTACGCGGAGTCGATGCGCTGCAGGCGAAAGCTCGCGGAGAGGATCACGCCGGTGAGGCCCATGCCGCCCAGGGTGGCGCGGAAGAGGTCCGCGTTCTCCGAGCGGCTGCAACGCCGGGTCTCGCCGTCGGCCGTCGCCAGCGTCAGCGACTCGACGTGGGCGCCGAACGAGCCGTCGCGGTGGTGGTTCTTGCCGTGCACGTCGGCCGCGATCATGCCGCCCACGGTGACCCGCTCGGTGCCGGGAACCACCGGCGGGAACCAGCCCCGCGGTACGAAGGTGGCCAGCACGTCCGACAGCAGCACCCCCGCCTGGCACGTCAGCCGCCCCGTGTCCGGGTCGAACGCCTGCATCCGGTCCATCGCCAGCATCGAGACGGTCAGCGTCGGGTTCAGCGCCGCGTCGCCGTAGGCGCGCCCGTTGCCCCGCGCGATCAGGGTCGGATTGTCCGCCAGCAGACGGCCCAGCTCGCGGCAACGCCGGAGCCGCGCGACCCGGCAGTCCAGCACCGGGTAGCGGCCCCATCCCGACAGTTGCATCGCTCCTCGTCCGGGAAGTCGTCGACTCGTCGCGTCCGGCCGGCCTGCCGTTGCGGATCGGCGGCCAGCGTGCGCTGCGTCAAGTGTATGCGCACCCGGGCGGCGCTCGATGGGCGGGGGAATCCACGGCCCATTGCCAAGGCCCTCCTCGTGCCCATGCCGGCACCCGCCGTCAGGGTCCGCCTCCTGGTGATGGGCGGGAATCCACGGCCATCGCCAAGGCCTTCCCCCCGGACCTCTCTGCATGGGGTCCGCTGCAGCGCGAGGCGTCGCCGCCGCCTTCTACAGGGCCGCGATGACGATCGCCCCGATTGCCAGCGCCGTCAGCCAGCTCGTCCGGTCGCGCATCGCGAACACCAGCGGGTCGTCGTCCACCTCGCCGCGCGCCGCGAGCAGGGTCAGCCGTCCCAGCCAGTGGACGAGCAGGGGACAGACCAGCCACAGCAGCTCGTGCTGCGCGTAGCGGGTCCCCACCTCGGGGCTCTGGATGTAGAGCGTGAGCACCACCACCGTCGCGAACCCGCTGCCGGCGCCGAGCGCGGCCATCGCGGGGCCGTCCTCCGCGCGGTAGGCGCGGCCGTCGGCGCCCTCGCCCGCCGCCAGCTCGGTCTGCCGCTTGGCGATGGCGATGGCGAGGAAGACGAACAGCGAGAACGCCAGCAGCCACGGCGACGGCGTGACGGAGACGGCGGCGGCGCCGATGAGCACGCGAATCGCGTAGAGCAGGGCGATGGCCATGACGTCGATGAACGTCTTGCGCTTCAGCCACAGCGAGTACGCGAACGTCACGGCCAGATAGAGCAGGACGCCCAATCCGGCGGCGACGGAGAGCCCGAACGCGGCGGCGAGGCCGGTCGCGACCAGCGCGAGGCCGATGCCGACGGTCGGCGGCAGCGCCGTCCTGCCCGCGGCCAGCGGCCGATGCCGTTTGCGGCGATGTAGGCGGTCGTGGGGGAGATCGAGCACGTCGTTCAGCAGGTAGGTCCCCGACGCGCAGGCCGACAGCGCCGCGAACACCCCGAGCAGCCTGAGGTAGAGCCCCCCGTCGGTGCCGTGATCCGCGAGCAGCGGCACGAACACCATCAGGTTCTTGATCCAGTGGTGCGGACGCATCGCCCGGACGTAGTCGAGCGGTGAGCCCGGCACGAGCGGGGTAGGGGCGTCGTCCTGGACGGGTGTCCCGGGTGGGGCGGCGGTCATCGTTCCCGTCCGAGCCGCTAGCCGCCCGCGGCGGGCCAGCGGCCGCGCGCCGGCCGCGCCTCGTGCGCGCCGGGCCAGGGCGGCATGGTGACGATGAGGATGCAGAGGTCGTCGTCGCCGGTGTTGCGGAACTGGAACCGGCATCCCGTCTCGATGCTCAGGGCCACGCCCGCCGCCACGTCGACCACCGAGTCTCCGTTCTCGTCCGCGCGCCAGACCTGGCCGCGCCCCTGGACGACGTACCAGACCTCCTCGACCGTCGCATGGACCACCGCCCGGGACGTCATCCCCGGCGGCAGCAGGCAGTGCACCAGGCTGCCGCGCGTCATCGTGACCAGCTCGCGGATCTGCGATCCGTCGGGCGCGAGGGCCGTGCAGCCTTCGGGGAGCTTCGCGGTCTGCATCACAGGTGTCCAGGTGCTGCGCCGCGGGGGTCGCGTCAGTGGACCTCCAACGCGGCCGCAGGGCCGCGCCGCCCGCGTCGTCGATTTCAGCGGAGCTCCAACGCGGCCGCAGGGCCGCGCCGCCCGCGTCGTCGATTGCGGCCCCTACGACCCTTCAGGGAGTCGCCGCCCCGGCGCAGGCGACGCCGTGCCGAACGCCAGCGGCTCCGAGCAGTCCCACCGCCGCCACGTGCGGACCGTCGAGGGGCTGCTGCGGCGTCGCGTAGTCCGTGGCGCCGCGGACTTCGACGATCGGCGGCGCAGCCTCCCGGGCGGCGCCTATAATAGCCGGAATCACGCCGCCGGTCCCGCCCATGAACCAGGTCAAGCGCACCGAGATCTTCACCCGCCTGCGGACCGGCAACCCGGAGCCCACCACCGAGTTGAACTTCGGCACGCCGTTCGAGCTGCTCGTCGCCGTGATGCTGTCCGCCCAGGCCACCGACGTCAGCGTCAACCAGGCCACCGGCCCGCTGTTCGCGGCCGCCCGCACGCCCCGGGCCATGCTCGACCTCGGCGTCGACCGGCTCAAGGAGTTCATCAAGTCCATCGGCCTGTTCAACACCAAGGCGGCCAACGTCATCAAGGCCTGCCGCATCCTCGTCGACGAGCACCGCGGCGAGGTCCCCCCCCTCCGCGCGGCGCTCGAGGCCCTGCCCGGCGTCGGCCGCAAGACCGCCAACGTCGTGCTCAACACGGCGTTCGGCGAGCCCACCATCGCCGTCGACACCCACATCTTCCGGGTCTCGAACCGTACCGGGATCGCCCCCGGCAAGACCCCCCGGCAGGTCGAGGACCGGCTGATGCGCCACGTGCCGGCCCGGTTCAGGCGCGGCGCCCACCATTGGCTCATCCTCCACGGCCGCTACGTCTGCACCGCGCGCAAGCCCCGCTGCCGGTCGTGCGTCATCGCCGACCTCTGCGAGTTCGAGGACAAGACGGCGTAGGCGACGGTCGGGGCGACGCCGTGCGGGACGCGGTGTCGGCCCTCGGGTCGCCAGAACCCCGGGCTCCTGGTAAAGCAGCCGCTGTCGGGCTGCCGGGTCGGAGGTATCGGGCCGACTCCACGCCCCGCCGTCAAATGCCAGCCAGACTCCTCACTCCGTCGCGAAACACACGAAAGCTCTTCGAGCGGTTGCGGTTCACGTCCACGTAGGGTGTGATGTTGCGGGCCCACTCGCACTTCGCCTGGCCCGCGATCGGGTATCCGACGCTCTTGAGCTGTGCGGACCCGCCCGGATGAGAACAGCGTCCGCGAGTACCTCCCAGGTGCCGCAGATGCTGTCCTGCCTGTAGCCGCCGAGAACCGGGTCCTTGGCCTTGGGGTAGGCGGCTTTCACGGCTTTCCTGTCGCCGAGCAACCATGCCTCGCTCTCCTCGATGGCGATCCTGAACAGGGTTGTCGGAGGTGGGTTGCACGCCGCCAGCACGCCGAGCAGCTCCTGCTTGAACGTCACGCAGTCCTGCGTGTCCAAATCTACGACGACGACCACGCAACTGCTTCCGGGTTGGAGACTGTGTCCGTACGCCTTCAGCAGCATGGGCAGGTGATTCAGCAGAAGCCTCTTTCTCGGGTTCGGTACGGTGTGGAGGTTCTTGGGTATGCGGCCGATGCCCTTGAAGGGATGCAGCTTCCAGGAATGCCCGTGTCCGTTCACACCGAGGATCTTCTCCAGCAGGACGTTCAGCGCAATGCTCCCGGACTTGTCCTCCACCAACACCTCGAAGTGCATGCGCTTATTTCCGATCCAGATAGTCGCTGTACCAAAGGCCGCCGAGCGTCAACCCTTCGTTCACCATGGCCTTGACTATCTCGTTGTCGCTGGCCCGGGAGATACTGGCGAAACCGTTGGCGTCCTTCTCCAGAATCCAGGTCTCGTCTGGCTTCAGCGCGTCGACAAAATATGGCTGGTGAGTCGTGACGAAAATCTGCGGTGCGCTTCTACCCGTCTCCGCGTGCTTGCGGAGCTCTTGGGCCAGCACTTCGAGCAGCTTGTGGTAGAGGCCGTTCTCGGGCTCCTCGATGCAGATGAACGGTGGCGGCTGCGGATCCTCCAGCAGGAGCAGGTAGGCAAAGACCTTCAGGGTGCCGTCGGACATCTGCTGTGCGTAGAAGGGATCGGTGAATCCCTTGTCGTTGAAACGGAGGAGCAATCTGCCATCCGGGCTAGGTCTCGTATCGATGCGGTCTATTCCGGGGATCTTCTCGGCAATTCGATTCAGTACGCTTTGGAACCGGCCGGGTTGCTCCCGCTCCATGAACTGCACGACGTTGCCGAGATTGTCGCCGTGAACATTCAGGTGCCTCTGCGGCCCGGCTAGGGGCAGGCTACGGGCCGCATCCGGCGTGAAGTAGCTTAGATACCAGCCCTCTACGAACTTCCGGAAGGATGATATTCTTGGATGTTGCTTCAATGCCCCGAGCGTGGCAATGCCGAGCTTGCGCTTGTCCTGGAGTTCCACGACCTCGGTTTCTGCACTCTCCTCTCCGGGCACTGTGCTTGCGAGCTGGGCGATCAACGACTCAATCGCGAACAACCCGTGTGCTTCGTCGATCTGTTGTCCTGGAACCTCTCCCTTCCAGGCCACCCCCCTACCGTCGTTCATCACCAGGAAGGAAAAAGGCCAACCGCGTCGCTGGTGGCTACGACGCTGACGCAGACGTTCGCGGGAGACGTAGGGTCGCCCCGAGGCGTCCCTGTCAATTGCTAGTTCGTACGTAATGGGCCGGGCGTTCGCTTCCTCCCTGTAATAGACCTCGAATTCAATCGGAGCGTCAGTCCCCTGCGAGCGGATACGCTGGAATCCACCACGGCCTTGTGCGTCGCAGGCCTCCTCTACCCCCAGCTTCAGGCAGTCTGCGAGGAAGCCGAACGCATCGAAGAGGGAACTCTTCCCGACGCCGTTCTTCCCGATCACGACAGACATGGGAGTCAGGGGCTGAGCGTGTTGTGTATTCCACAACTTTCCGAGTGTCAGGTCTTTTAGCACCCGGTAGTTCGCAATCCGGATGCCTTCGATCTTCGCCATCGTTCATTCCTCGACTCGGTCTTGGGCGGCGGACCGGCGACGGCGCGAGGCGCTACGGTCGCGGGTGGAAGCGTACAGATCACGGTCGACGTTCGCAAGGCGCAGACCGGAGTCCGGGCGCTGGAGGACTTCGCCGTGGGCTCTGGTCGTCACGCGGGCAACTGCGGGTGAATGCGTCTCACAGTGGCTGGGGGCGGGATAGTGTGCGGCGGTCGGCGGTCGCGCGAGGGGTGCTCAATCCACCGGGACGACGAGCCGGGCGAGGCCGGTGGCGTCGCGGACCAGCAGGCCGTCGGGCAGGGGGACCGGCACCGTCCAGGTGACGCTGTCGGCGACGTCGTAGTGATGAGAGACGGTGAAGCCGGCGGGGTTCGGCTCCGCTACCAGGAGCTCGGCGTCGCCGGTCAGCAGGAGGAGGTCGTCTCCCGCCAGCAGCGCCGCCGCGTACTCGCCCTCGCGGCCCTCGCTCGACCATTGCACGGTCCCGGTGGCCGCGGCGAGGGCCACGAACTGGCCCGCGCGGGCCGTCGAGTGCCCGTAGACGATGCCGTCGGCGAGCACCGGAGAGGTCATGTACATCGTCACGCCCGGGTTGCTCCAGGCCGTCGCGGCCTGCCAGGCGTCTCCGTGAGGGCGGATGGTGAACGCGTGCGTTCCCTGGCGGGGGCCGGAGACCACGAGGTGGACGCCGGTCCAGACGGGGGTCATGATGTTCTCGTTCCACTCGTCGGTGAAAGGGGTGCTCCAGAGCAGGGTCCCGTGGGCGGGGTCGAGCCCGACGATCGACGACTCGGTCAGGGTGACGAGCTGGCGGAGGCCGTCGACCTCGATCAGGGTCGGCGACGCATAGCCGGGACCCACCCCGCGCCACGCCCAGATCTCGGTGCCCGTCGCCGGGTCGAGTGCGAGCACGCGGCCGCCGGCGGGGTCGCTGCCGACCTGAACGATCAGCCGGCCGGCGTCGACGAGGGGCGAGGCGGCGGTGCCGCAGAACAGGCCCGCCACCTGCACCGACGCCGAGTAGTCGTTGCGCCACAGCAGATCGCCGGACGCCGCGTCCCAGCTCGACAGGATGCCGCCGGCGCCCAAGGTGAACACGCGCCCGCCGTCGACGGCCGGCGTCGCGAACGGACCGGGCAGGGCGGTGGGGACGATGGTGTTCTGCACGAAGCGCGCCGGGTAGTCGTGCCGCCACAGCCGGGCGCCGCTGGCGAGATCGAACGCGGTCACGACCTCGAGGTCGCCGCGCCGGCCGTGGACGAAGACCCGCCCCGCGGAGACCACGGGCGACGAGTAGCCCTCGCCTACCTCGACGCGCCAGGAGGGGGTGAACGATTCGGGCCAGTTGGCCGGGGCCTGCGCGGCCGGGACGGTCCCGTCGCGTTTTGGCCCGCGCCATCCGGGCCATTCCTGTGCGTGGACGAGCTGTCCTGTCACGACCAGCGCGACCGCGATCAGAAGCGGGAAGGCCATGCCGTACGCGCATGGAACGTCACGCGACGGGTGAACCTCGCGGCCAGCTGACTCACTTGGCGCGGCAAGCAAAGGACTTCACCTCTTCGGCAGCGCGTCGTCGGCGAATGGATTGACGACGCGAAGCTGCGCGACGCCTGACCGTGCTGCAGGTCCTCCGCAAGGAGAACGGCTGCGCCCGCGTCGAGGGCGCTCTCGATGATCAGGGCGTCCCAATAGGACAACTGCGACGATGCGCTCTTGCCCACCGCGGATTGCACGAGCTCGGCGCGGAGCGTCGGATCGGGAGTGCACAGAGGTCGTCGAGGGCCTCCAGAGCCCGGTCTGCCGTGAGCGGCGTCCCGAGCTTGCGAGTCACCGTCACCTAGAACTCTCCCAGCACCTGTGGGCTCAGTACGATGTTCTCGCGATGGTCGGCGATGATCTGTCGAGCCCGCACCTGCTCGTCTGGGGAGTCGGCGTCGAACAGACGAACACGTTCGTGTCGACGAACCAGGGTTCAGCGGTCATGCAGTTCGTCGCGTGTCCAGCTCGCGGAGCCCCTTGCGGCCTTCGCAGTCTTCGACAGGTGAAGCAGGTGCTCGATCGCCTCTCGGCGGCGGTGCTCCACGCCGGCGTACGACTCCAGATATCGCCGAACCACAGCGTTGACGGACGTGTCTTCCTCAATCGCGCGAATCCGGGCGCGCTGGAGGATCTCCTTGTCGACCGTGACGGTCAGGTTCATGGGCGTGACTCTCTACCGAACACGAGTTCAGTGTAGCAGGGATTCAACTGGGTAGAGTGGGCCGCCCTGTGGGCCGCCCCCGGGGGTGTCGGAGCGACTACGCCGACGCGGGGCGGTAGCACCGCCCGCCCGGCCGCCACCAGATGCCCTCTTCTTCGATCTATCGTGGTTCCGGGGAAACGACCAGGATCTCGTTGGGTCGATCCTCGACGACGATATCGAGATCGGTCTGCGACTCCAGGTTCCGAGTCAGGAGGTCCAGGCGCCGGGTCCCGAACGCCGACCCGTGGAGCACCGCGCGGAAGGGCTGCGCGACCGGGCCCGACGTCTCGTTCACCACGGGCATCAGGAGATGCCTCGACATCAGCTCGGCCAGCTCCCCGACGTTGCCAAGTGTGCCTCCGCCGCCCGGTCCACGTTCGTCCCGGCCGTCGGTGAACACGTGCAGCACGCGCTGGCCGCCGAGCTCGTCGTCCTCCGGCAATTCGCCGGCGGCGCCTCTGAGAACCAGCGTCGGGGACGGCTCGGTGGTGATTCGGAAGTCCAGGTTCAGGTCGAACCGTTCCTCCAGCACGCGCGGGAGATCGTCGAGGAGAGCTGCCCGGGAAGCGCCCTCGCGCATCACGATGTCGGCGTCGATGGGGACGTTCCGGGCGCCGCCCTCGAAGCGGACGGATGCGCGGGGGATCCCGAAAGCGTCGACCACCGCGAGCAGGTCCCCGCAGCCGAAGCAGGCTCCGCGCAGGCTCCGGCCGCCGGCCGTCCACACGATGGTCATCATGTCGGCCCCCCACGGAACCGCCCGGGCCTGCACCGGGCTGCGGGTGCGGTACAGCACGCCGCGCTCGGGCGGATGGGGCGGCGGCAGGAGGTCGAGACTCCGCCCCTCGGGCAGTCCGTAGAACTCCGCCAGACGGCGTTCCAGCTCGTCCTCGTCGACCCGCCGCGTCGCGACCTCCACGCCTCCGCGCTGAGAGACGCGCAGATCGAGCATCACGCTCTCCCCGGCCGGGGTACCGTCGGCGCGGACGATCGGCTCGAAGAGGAACGTCTCGACATAGGGAATCAGCTGTTCCGATTCCACCGTCGACCCGGTCTCTTCGTCCGGAAGCGTGCGCGAGTCTCTGAACAGGGTGGCCGACTCGACGTTGCCGCCGCTGTCGACGGACAGCAGGAAGGACAGGATAGCCTCCTGGTCGCCCACGTCCAGTACCGGCGGTTCGCCCTTCACCAGGATCCCGACGAAACGCGACCGCCGCTCCCGCCCGAGGCCCGGCAGCACGTCGCCCACCTCGTCGCCCGCGAACGTCTCGCCCGGTTCGTAGAGCGACCGCCGCGGCAGGACCGGGTTGATGTGGTAGTCGACGTGCACCTCGACGATCACCGCTCCGCGCTCGAAGTGGGTCGTCGGCTCGAAACGCGCGACCTCGAGCACGTCGAGGAAGGGTCTGCGCAGATCGTCGTCGACGTCGTCCCCGAAGCGGACGCGGCGTACTGCCCCGGCCTGATCGACGATGAGCGTCGCGGTCAGTTGTCCGAGCGCTTCGAGACGCGCGAACAGCGCGGGGTTCCGGGCCGCCAGCGTCGCTATGTCGGGCGTCAGCGGTGTCGTGGGATCACCGATGGTGAAGTCCCCGCCGAGGTTCACCCGGTCGGCGCCGTCGACCTCGTCGACGGAGTCCACGAGGAATCCGTCGCGCCAGGAAGTGCCCACCAGAACCTGAGCAGATTGCTCGGAACGGGCTGCCTGGGACGGGCGGGCTTCGGTGGAGAGTGCCAGCCCGAGGCCGACGCCGAGGACCAGCGTGGCCAAGGAGAGGATGCCGGTGGCCGGCTCCGGTTCGTAACGGCGGCGCAGCATGCGCTTGAGGCGCAGGGCCAGCGGCCGCCGGCCGGGCACCATGCCCAGCCCGGGCGTGTCGTACGCCAGCGAGCGTTCCTCGACCAGCCGGAGCAGGCAGTCGATGTACGTCCGCTTGCCCCCCGGAAGCTGTCGGACCACGGCGTCGTCGCACGCGCGCTCCCGCTCCGCGGCCAAGCGCCGGCCGACCCACCAGACGAGGGGATGGAAGAAGTAGACGATCTGCAGCAGGTTGCCGAGTGCGCGCACCGCGGGGTCCCGGCGTCGGAGATGGATGAGCTCGTGGAGGAGGATCGGATCGAGCTCGTCGCCCTGCCAGGAGCGCATCAGCCGGGCCGGCAGCAGAACGCGCGGCCGCACGAATCCCTGGACCACGGGTCCGGCGACGGCGGCGTCCGGGACCATCCATGCGTCCACGGGCCGGCGCAGGCCGAGCCCGCGGCGGAGCTGGTCGACCCGCTGTCCGAGCCGGGGCGGCAGGGCCATGGCGTCGCGTGTTCGCACACGCCGTCGCGCGGCCCGCACGATCTGCGCGGATGCGAGCAGGAGAGCCCCGGCGCCCCAGGCGAGGAAGAGCACGACGGCAGGGGCCGCGGCGTCGGACCCCGGCCTCGAAGCGGCCCTGCCGCCGGACCCGGTGTGCGAAGCCGACTCCGGGCTCGGGACGGTGGACGGCTCGAGGAGCCCGCTCGTGAGCGAGGCTTCCTCCGGCGGCGCGCCCGCCGATCGCGGCTCGACCAGAGACGCCGGCACCGCGCCGAACGGCGACGAGAGGCCGACGGGGAGCGTCAACCGAAGCAGGACGAGCAGCCAGATGGCATGCCGGACCCTTGGGGACAGGGTGCGGGACACGAGGAGTGCGGCGGCCACGATGGCGGCCAGCACCGTGAACTGGATGCTCACGCCGAGCATGGCGGCGAGCCAGTGTCGGGCGAGGTCCTCGATCATGGCTCCTCCTCCTTCTCCAGTTGCCGCCGGAAGAACGCGATCTCCTCCGGACTCAGGTCGTCACGTTCCGCGAGGTGCAGGTAGAGGGGGGCCACGGACCGCTCGAGAACGTCGTCGACGAATGTCGTGACGACCTCCGACAGCGCGCGGCTTCGGGCGACGGCGGGGACGAACAGGCTCAGCCGCCCCAGCTTCTCGATGCGCAGGAAGCCCTTGGCGGCCATGCGGTCGAGGAGGGTCTTGACGGTGCGGTAGTCCCGCGTCCCGTCCGAGGCTTCGTGGACCTGCCGCGCCGTCGCGCGGCCGAGCCGCCAGCAGATCTGCATGATCGTCCACTCGGTGCGGGAGAGCGGTCGCCGGGGATTGCTTTTTGTCATGACGCTTGTAGTCTTTTTACTACATATGTAGTAAATCGTCAAGCGCCCTCAACCTCCGAGACGGCGAGAGCAGGACTGCGGCCGGCCGTCGCCGGTCTCTCGACTTCCTGATACCATCGGCTGGGGCTGGCGGTTTCGCGCCCCGGAGACGCAGAGCATGCCCAGACGCCCGATCGTCACGTTCCTCCTGGTCCTGGCGGCATCGATCTCGGCCTGCGCGCCGCCGTCCGGCGATCCCGCGTCGGTCGGCGCGGCAGAGGCGTCCGGGGAGGTCGCGGTGGTGACGTCCGGTGGCCTCGCCGCCGCCTACGATGTGCTGGCGCCGCTATTCGAGGCTGAGACGGGCATCCGCCTGGCGACCGCGTACGGGGCGTCGACGGGCGGAGCGCCCGACTCGATCCCGGCGCGGCTGGAGCGCGGGGAGCGCTTCGACGTCCTCGTCATGTCGCAGGCGGGCCTGGACGGGCTCGCCGAGCGGGGCCTGGTCCGGCCCGACACGCGGGTCGACCTGGCCACCTCGGCGATCGGGCTGGCGGTGCGCGAGGGGGCCCCCCTGCCGGACATCAGCACCCCCGAGGCGTTCGTCGAGACCCTGCTCGCGGCCGAGTCCATCGGCTACTCGGCGAGCGTCAGCGGGACCTACGTGTCCACGGAGCTGTTCCCCCGGCTCGGGGTGGCCGAGGAGCTGGCGCCCAGGAGCCGGCGCATCGTCAGCGAGCGGGTGGCGGCGGTGGTGGCGCGCGGCGAGGTCGAGATCGGTTTCCAGCAGGTCAGCGAGATACTCTCCATCGAGGGGGCGGCCTATGCGGGGCCCATCCCCGCCGAGTACCAGCGGGTCACGACGTTCTCGGCAGGCATCGCGGCGGACGCGGCCAACCCGGCCGGCGCGCAGCGGCTCATCGACTTCCTGGCGTCCGAAGGGGCGGCCACGACGATCGCCGAGACGGGGCTCGAGCCGGCGGCAAGCGCGCATTGAGGCCTCGGCCGCGACGCCGTCTTCGCCCGCCGGGTCACGGGGTCACGGGCCGGGGCTGGACCCGACGGCAGGCGCGAACGAGGATCGACTCTGCGGGCCCGAATTGCCCCGCAAGCGCGATGAGGGCGCATGACGTGAACGGCGCCCTGTCCCTGCCGTCGTCGTCTTCGATCCTGGTTGCCACGGGTGGGGCATCGGCTCGCCCTCGCGTCGGCCGCCGGCGCGCGGAGGAGAAGAACGGGCCGAGAGCGGTGCCAGGGAGGGCCGGGGCCGAGGGGCTTCTTCGCCGCTCAGGTCCGCAGCAGGAGCACCGCCAGCGCCCCCGCCGTCGCGAGCTGCCACCAGAGCTGGGCCGGCTCCTCGACGAGCAGGGTGCCGAGGCCGACGAGCCCCGCCGCGGCCGCGAGCAGGTACCAGTAGAGCTCGGTGAACGTCTCTTCGCGGTGCGTCGCCTGGGCGCGGCGCTCGACGTCGCCGAGGATCCGGAGCGCGATGTCCTGCCCGCTGTCGACGCCGAGCTCGTGGTAGGCGCCGTCGCCGGCCTCCGCTATCGCGCGCAGCGACTGCCGGTCGAGGGCCGAGTGGATGGGGGCCTCGGGGGCGTCGTAGGGGCCGGCGGGAAGCTGGGGGATGAGCCCGCCGGCGGTAGTGCCGATCCCCACCGTGTACACCCGGATGCGGCGGTCGCGGGCGAGCTGGAGCGCGTCGTCCACCTCGCCGCTCCAGGCCTGGCCGTCCGACAGCACGATGAACGCCTTGGCGCTCGGCCGCTCGCCGTGGAGCTGGGCGTCGCGCTCGAACATCTGCACGCCCCAGTAGATGCCCTCCTCGATGTTGGTGTCCCAGCCCGTGTCGTCCTCGAGGCGGAACGGCGGCTCGTCGCCGAGGTGATCGAGGAAGAAGAACAGGGCGTTGGGGTCGCGGGTCAGCCGCACTTGCGGGGCGGCGCGGTGGGCGAAGAGGGCGAGGGCGACGCGCTGGTCCTGCCAGCCGAGGAGCTCGGTGAAGGTCCGGATCCAAGTCACCGACCGCTGCCAGCGGTCCGGCGCCACGTCGCTCACGCGCATCGATGCCGAGCCGTCCTGCAGGATGATGAAGTCGGCGCCGGCGCTCCGGGTGACGGGGACCAGCGCCTGGGGGCGCGCGAGGGCGAGCGTCAGGGCCGCGACGGCGAGCAGCAGGCAGAGCCAGAAGGAGAGCCCGCCGGCGAGGGCGAACCGCTCCGGGACCGGCGTCGTCCGCCCCCGTCGCGCCGCGCGGGCGTCGCGCCGCCGGCGCGCGAGCTGCCACAGCCACAGCAGCCCGAGGCCCGCCGGCAGCAGCAGGAGCCAGAGATGCAGTGGTTCCTGGAACTGAAGGGCGGGAAGCTGCGTCGGGATCACGGCCGGTCCTTTCTAGCCGCGCCGGCGGATCGGCGCGCTCTCACCGATGGTCGGGTCCTCGGTTTCCTCCGGCTCGACGAGGCGGTCGCGCGGCACGTAGATCTGGATGTCCTCCATGTCCGCCTCCTCGGGCTCCGTCCCTTCGTTGCCCGGCACGCTCGGCGGCCGCACTTCCGGCACCGGGTCCCCGGCCGCGATGCGGGCGCGCAGGCGCACCATCAGCTCGTAGTTGAAGGCGGCGTCGGGATGCCCGTCGTTGGCCTCGATCACGCGGCGGTAGACGCCGATGGCCCGGTCGAGCGCGCCCAGGGCGATGTCGCGGCTCGCATCCGGGCGCTGGCCGGCGCGGTAGCGGGCGTTGGCGACGAGCAACTGGAGGTCGACGTTGCCCGCGATGCTGGGGCTGTCGGGCGAGTCGTAGAAGGTGACGATGGGGGCGTAGTCGCCGCGCCAGTAGCGCACCGCGGCCTGCTTCACCGCCACCGTGTCGCGCAGGCCGCCGAGGAGCCCGGGAATGCGCGCGGTCGTCGCCAGGGACGCCGCGACCCCGTCGTACCCCGCCGCCGCGCCGGCGAGGTCGAGGGTGGCGAGGGCGCGGTCGGCCGCCGCGAGCCGGCGCTCGAGCCGGCTGCCGGCGAGCAGCGCGAGGGCCGCGGCGGCCAGGAGCAGGGCGGGCACGAGGTAGCGCAGCGCGGTCTTCACGGGAACCTCCTGAACAGCTTCACGCCGGGCCGCGGCGGTGGCGGCGACCATGCCGGGCGCCTCACGGGAACCCCCTGAACGGCTTCACGCCTGGCCGCGGTGGTGACGGCGACCAAGCCGGGCGCCTCACGGGAACCTCCTGAACGGCTTCACGCCGGGCCGCGGCGGTGAGGGCGGCCATGCCGGGCGCCTCACGGGAACCTCCTGAACGGCTTCACGCCGAGCCCCAGGACCAGGGCCAGGCTCCACAGGCCCGCCGCCGCGAGCGCGAACGGCGGGAAGCGGGGCTGGTGGGCCACGTACCGCGTGACCTCGATCTCGCCCGCCGACAGCTCGTCTATCTCGTGCACCGCCTGCAGGATCGCGGCCTCGTCGGCGGCGGGGTAGAAGCGGCCCCCGGTCTTCTCGACGGCCAGCTTCCAGGTGATGTCCGGCAGGACATCGCCGAGCCCCTGGTCGTACGCGGTCCGGATGAAGTAGACCGGTATGGAGTTGTCCGCCGCCTCCTGCAGGATGTCGTCGAGCGACTGCCCCTCGTAGACCGCGTGGGTGTCCTGTCCGTCGCTGAACACCACCATCAGGTTGCCCTGGGCCCGGAGGAAGTCGAACGTGCGGAAGAGCTGCACGCCGCGGCTGATCGCACGCATGATCAGGGTCCCGTGGTCGGGGAAGCGGTCGTACTCCTCGGGCGTCCCGATGAGGCCGATGCTCAGCAGCACGTTCTCGTAGTCGTTGGTGAACGGGGTGACGACGTACGCCTCGCCCCCGAACTGCACCAGCGACACGAGGTCGCGGTGCGACCCCTCCATGCGCCGCCGCACGAAGTACTCGGCGGCGGCGGCGTTGGCGAGGAACGTGTTGCCCCAGCCGAGCTGGTCGGTGGCGAACGAGCTGTCCATGCTGAGCGAGGCGTCGATGAGGATGGCGATGCGGTGCCCCGGATACGTCGCGCGCTCCTGGACCAGCGCGGTGTGGGGGTCGGCGAGGGCGACCGCGAAGAACGGCAGGCCGGCCAGGACCAGCACGAACGGCGCGTGGCGGAGCGGCGCGAGGGCCGAGCGGCGGGTGATCGCGGCGGGAAGCAGGGTCGGCAGCACGAGGTGGGTGCGGCCGGCGCGCGCACGGACCATGGCGCGGGCGAGCAGCGCGGCCAGCGCGAGGAGCGCCAGCACCCCCAGCGCGACCACCGTCTCGTCGCGCCGGGGCAGGGGGAGGGCGGACAGGGAGAGTCCGCCCAGCTCCGCCAAGGTGAGTCGCAGGCGATCGAGGATGGTGGTCAGCGTCTCCACGGCGCTTGCCTCGTCAGTTGGGGCCAGTCCCCGCCGCATTCGAACGGCGATGCATCGCGCCTTGCGTCCTCCGTCGCCTGCCCGCGCCCGACATGCGTCTTCCTCACGCCTCGTCGGGCGGGCGCGTCGGCGGTTCGGCGGCGCTCTCCGGGCGTGGTGCAACGGGTGGCTTCGCCAGGGACGGCCAGGTTCGGCGGACGGCGTCAGCCCAACGGTCGAAGTGCCGCACCGGCGCGAGTGCGCGCCAGCGGAGCCGCGCGACGCGGTCGATGCCGGCGTCGAGAGCCCGCGTGAGCGCGTCGGGTTCCGCGTCGGGGTCTGCCGACCCGTCGCCGCGTGCGTAGCGGAACGCCGTGAGCAGGGTCATCGCCCGCTGGAGGTCGGTCGCCGTCGACTCCCCGGCGAGACGATTGGCTGCCGCGCCCCGATGTACGGTTCGGCCGGCGAAAGGTCCGGTGTCGCCGGGAAGTGGTTCGGTCCCGTGGTCCCCGTGCGGCGCGCGCCAGTCGGCGGCGGTGACGCTCGACGAGAGGGCCGCGGTACCGCGGCCGAGCAGCCCGTGGCGCACCTGCAACTGTCCGTCCCGCGGCACCTCGCCGGCAGCCATCGCCGACTGGGTGACGGGCCGCCCCAGCGCCACCGCGCTCGCGATGCGCAGGGCGGCGAGGGCGCGCCCCGCCGCGTCTCGTGTCCAACCGTTGCCGGCTGCCGCCCGGCGCACCCGCACCAGCTCCTCGAGCGCGCCGCGGGCGGCGAGGGCGGGCGAGAGCCGCTTCTCCGCTACCGCCGCGACGCCCTTGCGGTCGCGCACGACGCGCAGCGCGCCGAGCGCGACGAGGCCGAGGGCGGCGACGCCGAAGAGCGCCGACAGCAGCCCGAGCACGTTGGCCCGCAGCTCGCCCGCCTGCGCGGCCCCGAAGCCGGCCGGCGGCAGGTCGCGGATGTCGTCCACGGAGTCGGGGACCAGCGTCAGGAGCCGGACCGATTCGGCCGGCAGGATGTAGGTCAGCTCTCGCCCCGCGAGGGCCGGGCCGTCGTCCACCCGCCGCTCGATTCGGTACGGCAGGTCGAGAGCGGGGATCTCCACGTCCTCGCCGAAGCCGGTCTCGGCAATCAGGCGTAGCGTGTAGTCGTGCTGCGAGAAGCGGTAGGGTCCGGTCAGGACGTCGTCGAAGCGCTCGCCGGAAAGCACCTCGAAGGGGGCCGTGTCGATCGTCGCCGGCTCGAGCGCGGCCTCGTCGAGCCGCGTCCGCGCCGCCTCGGTCTCCACCGTCCGACACGTCACCGTCATCGTGAACCGCTCGCCGACGAAGACGGCGTTGCGGTCCACCCGCCGCCAGCACCGGAGCGCGTCGACCGCGGTCGCGTCGGCCACGGCCTCGGTGACGGCTGTGTCGTCGACCGCTGCATCGGCCGCGGTCTCGTCGACCGCGGTCTCGTCGACCGCCGGCTGCGTGGCCGCTACCGGCTCCGCGGCCGACGCGACGGTCAGCGCGAGCCCGATCAGCCAGGCGCCGCCCGACGGGAGCATCGTCCGTGTCATGGTCTCGGTGAACGCGTTCAGCCGCTCGATTCCCCCGCGGCGAACGGTGCATTAGACCACGGAACAGGCCGCCGGCGCCGCCCGTGGCCGCCGTTGAACCGCCCGGTGACATGCGGTAGGCTGGCCGCCTTGCGTTCCGCGCGGGGCGGCAGGCGACGGCCTGCGCATTGGGGGAGTCAGACGATGAAGATGACAGCACGTGCCGCGAGCCCGGGAGCTCGTCCTGAGAGTGTCGGCCGAGGCCCATGCCGCCTCGGGCTCGTCCTCGCGGCTGCGGTCGCCGCCGCTTCCGCCCCCGCCGCCCTCGCGCAGGCCCCTTCCGAATTCGTTCCGGTGACCGACGAGATGCTGCAGGCGCCCGCGCCCGACGACTGGCTGATGTGGCGCCGCACCCTCGACGGCTGGGGCTACAGCCCCCTCGACCAGATCGACCGGGACAACGTGGGTGATCTGCGGATGGTGTGGTCGCGCGCCCTCAGCCCCGGCGGCCGGCAGCAGGGCACGCCGCTCGTCTACGACGGCGTCCTCTACATGCCGAACCCGAGCGACGTCATCCAGGCCATCGACGCCGCCACGGGGGACCTGCTCTGGGAGTACCGCCGCGACCTCCCCGACGACGCCTGCGAGCGCATCATGCCCGGCGTCTGCACGACCAACCGGAACCTCGCCATCTACGACGACCTCATCATCGACACCAGCGTCGACGAGTACGTCTTCGCCCTCGACGCGCAGACGGGGGAGCTGGTCTGGGAGACCCGCGTCCTCGACTACCGGACCCATCCCGCGAACCAGAGCACGGGGCCGATCATCGCCAACGGCAAGGTCGTCTCGGGCCGGAGCTGCATGCCGGCGGCGGGCCCCGAGGCCTGCGTCATCACCGCCCACGACGCACGGACGGGCGAGGAGCTGTGGCGGCGGCGCACCACCCCCGCCCCCGGCGAGCCCGGCGACGAGACGTGGGGCGGCGTGCCCGACCAGGACCGCCGGCACGTCGGCACGTGGATGGCCCCCAGCTTCGACCCCGGGCTGAACCTGCTCTACATCGGCACGTCGGTGACCTCGCCGGCGCCGAAGTTCATGGTGGGCGGCGCCGATCTGACCCACCTGTACCACAACTCGACCCTCGCCCTCGACGCCGACACCGGCGAGATCGTCTGGTACTACCAGCACCTGAACGATCACTGGGACCTCGACCACCCCTTCGAGCGGCTCCTCGTCGACACCGTCGTCCGGCCCGACCCGACCGCGGTGACCTGGATCAACCCGCGCCTGCAGCCCGGGCAGGAGCGCCGGGTGATGACCGGCATCCCTGGCAAGACCGGCATCGTGTACACCCTCGACCGCGCCACCGGCGAGTTCCTGTGGGCGACCCCCACCGTGGCCCAGAACGTGGTCAGCCGCATCGACGGCGCGACCGGCGCGGTGACCGAGAACCCCGAGGCGGTCTTCCGCGGCTTCGGCCAGGAGGTGTTCACCTGCCCCACCGCGATGGGCGGCAAGGACTGGGAGGCGGGCGCCTACAGTCCGCGCACCAACACCATGTACATGCCGCTCCGCAACGCCTGCGCGCGCATGGCCCCCCTCGACGACGGGGGACGGTCGCTCTACAGCCTGAGCATGCGCAACGAGCTGGCCCCCGGCACCGACCAGCTCGGCGCGGTCTGGGCCATCTCGGCCGAGACCGGCGCGGTCGCCTGGACCCACGAGCAGCGCTCCGCCACCATGTCGCTGGCCGCCACCGCCGGCGGCCTCGTCTTCGTGGGCGACATCAACGGCCGCTTCAAGGCCCTCGACGACGAGACCGGCGCCGTGCTGTGGGAGATCAACCTCGGCTCGCCGGTCAGCGGGTTCCCCGTGACCTACGCCGTCGACGGCCGCCAGTACGTGATCGCCGGCACCGGCACCGGCGGCAACGCCTCGCGCTGGAGCGCGATGACCCCGGAGCTGCGGCCGAGCAGCGGCAACAACATATTCGTCTTCGCGCTACCTTGACCCGGGTCGGCGCAGGAGCACCTGCGCGGAGGGCGGTCGCGACTTTCACCAGCTCTCGTCGCGCTCACGCCGGGCTGCCGCCCGTACGGCTCCTTGCGGGTCCGCGGGCCGCGGCAGGTCCCGGAAATCCGCGGGCCGCGGCTTCCGCCCACGCTTGAGCAGACCCCTCGCCTCCAGGTCTCTCACGTGCTCGGGCACGGAGGCGGCGCTCGGGAGTGGAAGCAGGCGCGCAATGGGAAGGCCGTGCTCGGTGATGACGACCTCTTCACCGGCCTTGACTTGGCGCAGGTAGGCACTCAACGACATCCTGAGCTGTGAAACGGTAGCGGTCTGCATGTCCCTTGCCGGCGTCTCGATTACCGGGACTGATGGGTGCGGCTTACGGTTGCGCAACAGTGGGCCGACAGCCGACGTGAAGATACGGCCCGGCGGACGGCGCGGTGCAGATCCCAGTCCGCCTGCAGCCGCATCCAGAACTGAGGCGACGTGTTCAGCATCCGCGAGAGCCGCAGGGCTGTGTCGGCCGTGATTCGGCGTTTGCCGAAGGGGCTGCGGCCTTGCCAGGGGGCGGGGGCCGGGAGGGCGGGTCAGACGGTCCGCTCGGCTCGGTCGCGCAATATCGCCACGTTCGTGGCGATGGCGTGAACCTCGCCACGCAGGGCGGCGATGGCTTCGGCGTTCGCCTTGATGCCTTGCGCGTTCGCCTTGACGTCGGTGCGCAACTGGCGCACGGTCATCGTCATCCACACGACTGCGCACGCCAGCAGCACTGTCAGCAGGGCACCGTCCTGTGTGAGTCCAATCAACCTGAGTGCTTCCGCCATGGTCTGATTCTATCCTAGCCCGGAGAGCGTCGCCTACGGCTCCGCTCACCGCCCAACCAACCCTCCAGGAGTCCGCGCCGTTCTACGGCGCAGACTCCTAGCGTCGGGTCAGACGACCGTGTCGTGGAAGTGCCTCCCGGCGCGGCCCCCCCACACGTCGACCCCGGGGTGCCCCCATCTCGCGCTCGTGAACACCGGCAGGCCCTACGGCTCGTCCGTCGCCGCCCCGCCCGGCAGCTCCCCGAGGCGCACGGCCCAGAGGCCGGAGTTCATGTCCGAGAAGAAGATCGTTCCCTTGTGCGGCTGCGCGCCGAAAACCTGCGGCGCGTTCGGGACGAAGCCCACGGGGTCTAGGGGCAGGAAGCGGGCGATCTCCCGGCCCTGACGGTAGAGGTTGCCGAGCAGCTCGCCCGAGACATCGACCACCCGCAGGCCCCCGTTGTAGAACCCGACGTACATCACGTCGTCCTCGACCCAGATGTTGTGGCTCCCCGCCTCGGGGACCTCGTAGCGGCCGACGAGGCGCGGCGGCGATTCGAAGCGCTCGTCCCACTCCAGGATGTGGACCCAGCCGCGCCAGCGGTGGGGCTCGTTCTCGTAGCCGGGGGTGCCCGTGCCGACGGCCGCCTGCGGGCTGTAGTTGGGGCCGCTCCGCGCCGCCTCGTCCCCCGCAAAGATGTAGAGCTTGCCGGTCGAGACGCTCCGGTAGGGATAGACGGCGTGGTTCCAGCCGGTCGGGAACGGGAACTGCCCGATGAGCTTCGGCTCGCGCGGGCTGCCGCCCCTGCCCCCGCCGCCCACGTCGACCACCGCCACCCCGTCCGTCCAGTTCGCCGAGTACGCGATGCCGTCCACCACCACGACGTCGTGGACCGAACGCGCGGGGTTGTCGAGTGCGAAGCTCCCGACCCGCCGGGGGGACGAGCGGTCCGCGATGTCGATGATGTCGTAGCGCCGGGCGCCGGAGAGGGCGTACACGTATCCGTCGTGGATGAAGGTGTTGTGGACGCCGCCGGTGAGCTGGTCGTCGTACTCGGCGACCCTGCGCACCCCGACGGCGGGATCGGACACGTCGAGGAGGACCAGTCCGTTGCGGCGGTTGGAGGCGCCCTCGCGCGAGAGCACCGCGGTCCTGCCGTCCTCCGAGACCTTGACGTCGTTCACCGAGCGCGCGTCCACCCGGACCACGTCCACGAGATCGATGCTCGCCGGGTCCGTCACGTCCCAGAAGTAGGCGTGGCCGCCGGCGTTGTGGGTGCCGGTGACCGCGTAGTCGCGCCCGTCGGGGGCCTCCCACACCCAGAGGTCGGTGGTGGCCCGGTCCTGCACCCGGGCGTGCCCGACCAGCTCGATGGGGCGCTGCACGCCGCGCTCGACGACGCGGATGACGGCGGCTGCCGATACCGGGCCGCTGCGGGCGACGACGGTATAGACGCCGGGCAGCTCCGCCACGAAGCGGCCGTCCTGCGTGATCAGCCCCGAGGACGGGCCGCCGGCGCTCAGGTCGTCGGTGACGGCCGAGACGCTGAACCCGACCGGGACGTCGTCGAGCCGCCGTCCCGCGGCGTCGGTCACCCGGGCCGTCAGGCGCGTCACATCCCCGGTGCGAACGGCGCTCCGGTCCGGGGTCAGGTCGATGCGCGCCACCGGGTTCGGCGCCACGTCGAGGAGCATCTCGGCGGTGGCGCCGCCGGCGGTCGCGGTGACCGTGACCCTGCCCGGCGCGCCGAGCGCCAGCACCCCCTGGGCGCCGGCGCCATCGACGGCGGCCGGCCGACCGACCGGCAGGGCGACCGACCCGTCCGAGGAACGCCAGTCGACCACGACGTCCCTCACGACGTCCCCGGTTTCGTCCCGCGCCTCGGCGAGAACGGCCACTTCGGTGCCGGCGTAGAACGGCCCCGAAGCGCTCACGGTGAGCGACGCGGCCGGCCGCGGCAGGATGGTGAGGGGCACGCGCCGCTGCAGACGCGCCTCCGCCACCGGGTCCGGCGCCGCCGGGTCGGGCGCCGGGCGCGCCACCCGCACCATCACCGCGAACCGGCCCGGACGCATGGTCGAGATTCGGCCGTCGGCCGACACCGTGAAGATGTTGAAGCCCCAGGTCCGTTCCTCGAGGTTCCAGTACTGGCCGTACAACGGCAGATAGAGGACTTGGGCCTCCATCTCGTTCCCGTCGGCGTCGAGCACCGTGGCTTCGAGCTGGGCGCCCTCGCCGGCGGTCAGGGTGATCTCCTCCGGGGAGACGGAGAGGGTCGCCGGCGTGGGGCCGCCCGGTTCGACTTCGGCTTGCGCGAACACGCTCGCCGGAACGAGCAGGACGGCGGCCAGCGCCTTCGCACGTCGGAGAGTGGTCGAAAGGGACATTTGCGCTGCTCCTCGGTCTTCGGCGTCGATTGCCGGGAAGCCGACCGGCGCGGCTAACGGTTGCGCAGCCGTGAGCCGGCGCGCGGCGTCATGAGACGGCTCGGCGGACGGCGCGACGCAGGCCCCGGTCCACCCGCGGCCGCATCCAGAACCGAGGCGACGTGTTCCCGCAGGATAACCCGTTGCACGGGCCGCCGGTCAGCCCGCCCCTACCGCCGCTTCATCTGCTTGCGCTCCAGCAGGAACGCCACCACCGTGTCGTGGAAGTGCCGCCCGGCGCCGCCGAGGCGCAGCACGTCGAGCCCGCGGTCGCGGGCCTGGTGCTCGACCGAGTCCTGCCACTCGCCGATGCGGCGGGCGAGCTGACGCACGTCGTCGGCCGCGAGCACCCGGGTGCGGCCCGTCTCCGCGTCGGCGGCCTCGATCCAGCCCGCCGACAGCGACGGCAGCTCGAACGCGAACGCGCTGTCGATCAGCACCGCGAACACGTCGTGGGCGCTGTTCAGGTCGGCGAGCTCGGCCAGGAACGCCTGCGGGTCCTCGAACAGGAAATCGGAGATCACCGGCACCAGCGACCGGCGCCGCAGCAGCTCGGCGAAGGTCCGGTGCGAGGCCGGCACGGCGCCGTACCGTCCCCGGAGCTGCTCCTGGTAGACGTCGACGCAGTGGATGGCGTGGTTGCGCCCCGGCTGCGGGCGCACCGCGATGCGGCGGGCGTCGCGGTCGAAGGTGACGAGGCCGGCCCGGTCCTGGAAGAAGGCGGCGGCGAGGGCGAACGTCGCCACGGTGTGGGCGATGACCCGGGCGATCGACTCGCCCCCGGCCCCGCACCGGGTCGAGTCGGAGACGTCGGCCGCGATGATCACCGACGCGCTGCTCTCCTGGTCGAACTCGCGCGTCATCAGGGGGCTGAAGTTGGTGAGGGTCGACTGCGCCCAGTCGATGGCCGACGGCCGGTCGCCGGGCTCCCACTCGCGCAGGCCCGCGAGGTCGTGGCCGGGGCCGTGGACGAGGCTGGGGTGGATGCCCCCCATCAGCTCCTGCATGCGCCGCCGGATGACGAGCTCGACGTCCCGGATCTCCTCCCAGGACACGAGCGAGTCATCGGCGTCGAGGCTCATGGAACCGCCACCCGGTCGAGGACGGCGATCCCCACGCCTTGGCGCGGTGCGCGGGGCATCACCTGGAACGGGTCCTGGGCGTGGCCACTCATGGCATCGGCACCCGGTCGAGGACGGCGGCCCGCCCGCCCCGGTCCGGCGCGTGGGGCGTCACCCGGAACGGGTCCCCGGCGTGGATACTCATGGAATCGGCACGCGGTCGACGATGTCCTCGATGACGTCCTCGACCCGGACCCCGCGGCCCGCCGCGTGGGGGGCGAGCCAGACGCGGTGGCCGAGCACGTAGGGGGCCAGCGCCTGCACGTCCTCGGGGTAGACGTCGGCCCGGCGGCCCGACAGCAGGGCCCACACCTTGACCAGCCGGCCCCAGCAGATGGTGGCGCGGGGCGAGCCCCCGAGGTCCACGAACTGCTCGACCAGGGGGGAGGGCGAGTGCTGCCGCCACTCGGTCTCGGGGCTGTAGGGCCGGCTCGCCGCCACCAGCCGGCGGATGTACTTGCCGAGCGCCTCGTGCAGGAACACCTGCTCGCCGATGCGCGCCCGCAGCTCCAGCACCCGCGTCTTCGGCATCAGCCCGTCGAGGTGCACCTTCTTGAAGTCGAAGGCCACCAGCTTCTGCTCCTCCTCGGGGGGCAGGTAGCCGATGTTGACCATGATCGCGAACCGGTCGGTGGCCGCCTCCGACAGGGGGAAGGTGCCCTGGCCGAGCTCGATGGGGTTCATGGTGGCGATGGCGAAGCTGAAGGCAGGCAGCTTGTAGGTCTCCTTGCCGACGGTGACCGAGCGGTCCTGCAGGCCCTCGAGGAACGCGCTCTGCGACTTGAGGGGGATGCGGTTGATCTCGTCGAGCAGGATCACCTCGGCCGAGGCGAGGGGGCCGAACTCGGTCATGAACTCGCCGGTCGCGGGGTTGATCATCTGGAACCCGACGACCTCGGTCGGCTGCAGGTCGGCCCGGCCCTGCAGGCGCGCGAAGCGGGCCCCGCTGATGGCGGCGAGGATGACCCCGAAGAACGTCTTTCCGACGCCCGGCACCCCGCGCAGGAGCAGGTTGCCGGCGTTCACCTGCCGCTGCTCCTCCTGGTCGTAGGTGGTGGGGATCTCGGCCAGCAGGACCATGTTGGCGAGGGCCTTCTCGCGCTCGTAGCCGACGAGGGCCTTGCCGCCCTCGGCGATGATGGCGTCGTGGAAGTCGACGGCGTCCTGCAGGTCGGCGTGCATGGGTCTACGGTCGCGTGCGGCGGATGGCGGCGTTGTGGAGGGAGACGGTGATGACTCCAGGCGGCGCAGGTCTCTCCGTCCCGGTATCTGTCCGGTAGCCGAGGTGGTGGACGCGTCCCTCCGTCGCCGAACCGGAAGGTCTCGGCCGGCGGTGTCCCGCGCGGGTAGCGGTCGCCGCAAGGGGATGTCGTCGGTGGCCCGCCACCGCGACGCGCCGGTCGCCTCCCCCCCCAGTGCGGGCACCGGCTCTGTCCAGGCACCGGCAATTCCGGGTGCCGCGTTCCGCGCCCATTCTACCGCGTCGCTTCGGGGCAGTCCGTCGACTCGGGGGCCGGCCGGGCCCAGCCGCGCCAGCCGAGGCGGGGCCGGGCAGGGTGGGGTATGCTGAAAGCTCGGTAGTACACGAGAACCCCCGCGTGGCGCGCGTCACCGTCGCGGCCCGGGAGGGGCGGTCGGGTGGCTTCCCGCACAGTCGTGGACGTGAGAACGAGGAATCGAATGAAGGCCATGCTCGAGGGCGGGCCGAGGGTGGACGCCGAGCGTATCGCCGCCGAGCGTATCGCCGCCAGGCTGGCCCTGGTGCCCGCCGTCGTCGCCGTCCATGCGAGCGACTCCCAGGGGACGACCCGGATCTGGACCGTTCTGGTCGAAGACGACGACGCGACGCTCGACGCCGTGTTCCAGCGAGAGCTGGAGCTGCACGACGACTACGGAGAGCGGCTGGCGTCGGTCGAGTTCCACGTGGTGTCGCAGGAAGCTGCGCGCTCTCTCGCGCTGGGCGGCCCGATCTACGAGCGTGCCCGCTGATGAGGCAGCCGGCGCAGGCGTTTCTGGAGCAAGCCGGACACAATCGTCGCGTGGCCGACGCCTTGCTGCAGGGCAATCCTCCGATCAGCCGCCAGTGGGCCGTCACCTGCCTCTTCTACGCGGCTCTCCACTACGTCAACGCGCACGTCTCCAGCCACGGGCAGCCCGTGCCTGCCGATCACGGAGCCCGCGATCTCTGGGTCAGCCGGTTCATGCGCTCCGTCTACCCGGCTTACAGGTGGCTCAGGACTCGGAGCGAGGGGGCTCGGTACGGCATGCGCCACCCCGGCGAGCAGGAGCTCGAGGAGTCTCGCCGGCGGGCCGACGCGATTGAGAGTTTCGTCGCGAGGCGCCTTCGCCGTGCCGTGCACTGACCCGCTACTCGGCCGGACCGGGCTCCAGCAGGGGTTTGAGCCCGCCCCACACGTCGGGGTCGAGCGCGAGCAGGGTCGCCAAGTACAGGTTGACGTCGGCGGCGTCGAAGCGCTCGCGGAGGCCGTCGACGGCGGGCGCGAGCCGGTCGCCCGCGAACGGCTCGGGCTCGTGACCCGGCGCGATCAGGCCGTCGTCGTTCGGGACCTCCAGCGCATCGAGAAACGCGCCCAGCAGCGGCCTGCGGTGTGCGAGGTGCAGCGTGGTCAGGAGCGTCGAGGCCAGCGAGTTGTCGGGACGGACGCGGCGCACGAAGTAGTCGACCCGCTTGTCGACCGGCAGCTTGCGGACCCCGGCGGGCCGGAAGCGCAGGGCCTCGGCCAGGGCTTGGTCGGCTTGGCCGCGGAGCTCCGGGTCGTCGTCGTACATCGCGTGGACGGCGAGCCGGCGGACCGGATCGTCCAGGGCCGACCACAGGCGGGCCGGAGTCAGGTTGTCGAACGAGACGTTCTGCATTAGCGTCACGGTTTGGCGATGGAGGTAAAGGAGCGGCGACTGCGGCTCCAGGTAGTATGCGCTGGACCAGCCCTGCTTGTCACTCCGCGCGCACCGGCGGCACGCGCCTTCGGGGTGGCCCATTGGCAACGGCCCACCGCGGTTCCACTCCGTGTCCTCGGACGGTCGGTAGGTGCTTCCTGTGTGCGGCAGAGATGTTCGTGACCTCGACCAGCGTCAGTCGACGTGTTCGCGCGTTCACTCGCGTTGCCACGGTTGCGGGGTACTGTCGTCAAGATGACGTTCACGAGTCCAACGCCTCATCAGTTCCCAGCAGAAGTGCTACGCCGCGCAGGACTTCGCGGGTTCTCTCGCTGCTCAATTCGCCGATCTGCTTCCGGAGTCGATTCCGATCGACGGTCCGGAGCTGCGAGACGTTCACGACGCTCTCGTCGGAAAGCCCGCCCTCACCCTCGAGCAGACGGACGTTTCCGGGCATGTCACCAAGCCGCTCGGTCGAAGTGATCGCAGCCACCACTACCGTCGAGATCGCGCTTCGATTGAAGCGGTCCTGCTGTACGACCACCGCTGGTCGGTGCTTCGCCGGTGCGGAGCCCCGCGGCTTTCCGAAGTCCAGCCAGTAGATGGCTCCCTGACGGATCACCAGCTCTCGTCACTCCAGTCCGTGCCAGCGACATCCAGTTCGGCTGCCGTTCGGACCTGTTCCCGACGCAGTTCAGGATCCGCGAACACCTCGTTCAGGCGTCGGGTGACGTCGGTGCCCACCTCGGCCCATCCTATCAGTCTGGCGCTGAAGCTCCCGCCTTCCCGCACAAAGCCGCGATGCCGCAGTTCGCGCTGGAGCATGGGCTCCAAGACGTCGTGCAACAGCTCGCGACGCCGCCGGGGCGAGAAGCAGGCCCCGTTCGGCGGACGCCGTAGCAGGTCGGGTCCGTCGCGTTCCAGCTTGGGTACGCGCGCGCCGTCGCCGTTGATGGCCAGCGGTCGAACGAAGGTGTGCTGCTGGCTGTTGTCGCCCATGGAGTGAACGAGCCACCACGAAACGGCGGCCGGACCGTCGTCGCCGTCCACCGCGACGCCGAGCATCTCCGGTTCGAGGCTCTGCCAACGCTTCAACGCGCCGGCCACGAGCGGGTGATCGAGCCCGATCAGCTCGATCCCCTCCTGTGCCCGTACGACCTCCCGGTCGGTTGTGAACCGTCGCTCGGAGCCGCCGTCGGCCGGGGGGGGGATTGCGAACGTGCGCTCATCGATGCGGTTCACACGCCGGCCCTCCTCTTGTAGAGCGGCGTCAAGAAACTCCACGATGCGGTCGTACCCCACGGCGACGTTGGCGAGCGGCTGGTAGTCGTCCAGCGAGAAGCCGTCCAGATCCTGGAACAGCTCGAATACCACCTTGCGCGCCTCGGTGGCGTTCGACATCGCGGCCTCGAGCTCCTCTTTCGTGCGGCGAAGCTCAGGGTCGGAGAGAGCTTCTCGGTAGAGCGTGTCATAACTCAATCGCTCAGAGAGCTGACCGAGGATCTGAGTGTGGAGGTCTTCCGCGACGTCGCCCCGCTCGTCAACTTTACCGAGCGTGTTGGCGATCTCCTTGAGCTTGTCCGTGAGCAGCAGGAAAATGCGGCCCTCGATGGTGTCCGAAAGCACCAGGTTGTAGACCTGCGCGGTGTGCGTCTGGCCGTAGCGGTGGATGCGCCCGATCCGCTGCTCCACGTCCATCGGGTTCCAGGGCAGATCGAAGTTGAAGAGGACCCGAGCTGCCTGCAGGTTGATGCCCTCCCGTCCCGCCGCCGTGCAGACCAGCACGCGCGGACGGCCCAGCTTTCTGAAGCGACGTTCCGCGGCCAGCTTCGCGCCGTGATCACCGCCACGCAGTACCACGACTCCCTGTCCGGGATACGCGACGTCGATCTCTCGTTCGATCAGATCGACCGTGCCGAGGTAGGTCGCGAAGACGATGACCTTCTCTGCCGGATTCTGTTCCCACAGCGATCCCAGGGCGCGCAGCAGCTTCTCGACCTTGGTCTCGCGGGTGTTGGGAAAGCGCGCAAGGAGGCCCCGGATTCGCAGCCGTTCTTCGGGCAGCGCCAGACTGACTGCAATCATGGCCGCCTCTTCACCGGCCGCTGCGGCGTCCTCGCTGGCTCCGGCGTCCGACACCGTGGCAAGCTCATCATCCTCCTTCAGGCGCTTGAGCAGGTGAACTCTCAGGTCGGCAAGGATGGCGTCGACACGACTTCTGGAAACCGCGTCGTCCCGAGGGATGCCGTGTTCCTCGTGGATCAGATCACGGACGTCGTTGTGGAGCCGATTGCGGACGTCGATATCGAGCCTCTGGTCAGCGATGACTGCTTCGTGAAGCGTCAGCATCATCAGCCGGCGCCGCAGCGTGCGGCGGACGGCAGCGAAGCTCGATGCGGCGATCTTCTGGAAAATCGTCATCACGAAACCGAGCGCGCGACCTCGGTTGCCGCGTCGTTTCGCGAGCGCAAAACCCTCCTGCAGATACTCCCGTAGCGCTGCGTAGAACGCGCGTTCTTCGGGCGCCATCGTGAACGACTCGGTGTGCACCCCGCGGCGGGCGAAAAGCGGCGCGCCGTCCGGCGTGCATGCGTCCGCCTTGGTGCGGCGGTACACCACCGTGTTAAGGCGGTGCCGGTTGGCGGTCATCTCCTCTGGGCCGGCGAACAGCGCTGGACTCAGCAGTTGGACCAGCATCCAAAAGCGAAAATGGTCGCCCTGGTGCGGCGTGGCAGAAAGCAGGATCAGGTCGCGAGTGTGGTCGCGTAGGGCCTCAGCCAGCTTGTAGTTCTCTGTCCGTCGCACCTTTCTGCCGGAACGCCTCGCCGTCAGGTGGTGCGCCTCATCGAAGACGACCAGGTCCCAGCGGGGAGCTTCGAGCAGACGTCTGATGCGAGCTCGTCGCTTGAGCGTGTCGATGCTAGCGATAAGCCGGTCGTGCTTCGCGAAGGCGTTGGACTTGCGGTCCGTTACGTCACCCTCGCTGCCGAAGACCTCGAAGCCGAGATGGAAAACATCGTTGATCTCCCGGTGCCAGTTGTTCACGAGGCCGGCGGGCACGACCATCAGCGCGCGTTGCAGCTCCCCGCGGCTCTCGAGTTCGCGCAGCAGCAGCGCCGTCTCGATGGTCTTGCCGAGGCCGACCTCGTCGGCGACCAGAAAACGCCTGGGTGCAGCGGTCGCGATTCGGTGCGTGAGAACGACCTGATGTGGCAGCAGGTCGATGGGCGCGGCCGTCAACGCGGCGGCGCTGTCGATGAGCGGGAGCGCGTGGGCCTCGCGTGCGAGCCAAGCGCGACGAAGACGGTCCGGGCTGCCTTCAACGCGCGACAGCACACGGTCGTTCCACGAGACTAGCGATTCGACAGCGTACGCCGGAACTTGCCTTTCTCCATCCGCGAAGAAGGCCCGCAGATACCCGTCGGGCGCCGCGCCGACAACGACGCCTTCGCCAAAGTCGGCGTGACGGATGCGCTGACCCGGCTCGAACTGCGGAGGCGTGGCCATCAGGAGATTCTCGGGTGGTAGAGGCCGACCCAGGCATCGCCTTCGGGGTTCGGGTGCGCCGCGTCCGAGACGAGGATGCGCGCCACGTCCGATTCGGCACCCGCCCACAGACAGCGGCCGATCGGCAGGCGAAGCGTCGTCCCCGCCGCATGGGTCCAGTAGTATCGTTCTGTCGCCGTCTCCATGTCGATCCGCTTGCGCCCCGTCGGCAGCCACAGAATCAGCGCAGCCTGCCCTTCGTAGTGGTCCTGGAACGCCAGAACGGCATGTTTCAGATCCGTCTCGATCCACGTCGTCGCATCGTCGGCACTCAGCACGTCCAGGCAGCCCTCTACGCCGGCGACGACGAGGGCGTCACCTCCGGCGCCGGGCAAGGCTTCGGGCCATTCGCCGGCCATGGCGAAGAACCTCCGCAACGACACCACCTCGTGCGGCTTCGTCACCGTGGACAGGGCGACCGAGCCCCATAGCAGCGAGCAGCCTCGCCGCCTCCAGGCCGAATCGCGTTGCAGGTTCATGCCTTCGACGTCGCCCCCGTCATCTCCTCCTCGTCCAGGAAGAGATGCATCTGCCGCTGTGTCCGGCGCGGGCGCTTAGCTCGCCAGTCGTGCAGGATGCGCTGGGCTCTGCGCGCCGCCTTCCGGATGTCTTCATCGCCCCCGCGGCGGCCCCACCATTCCAGCAGGGCGTCCAGCGCCGGATGCGGCGCAATGCCTCCCTTGTTCAGGCGGTTCAGCATGTCGACGGCGTTGATGCCGCTGTGGTGGAAGCAGGCGCCGGCGAGCATCGCTGCCTGATCGTAGTCCCTGGACCGTCTCTGGCCCCCGCTGCCGGCCCACGTCCGCGCCAGCTCCAGTGGCGGCGTCAGGTGGTAGACCCTTTTCTCGACCCTGCACCAGCCGCGGTTCTCGAAGTCCTGCGGCGCGATGCCCGTCCCGCGCAGGAGCTTCTGTACCTGATCGCGCGGCATGCTCGTCCGGCCATCGAACAGCCGCAGGAACTGGCGCGTAAACGGCTCCGCGTTCGCCGGAGGGGGGTCCGCGGCGCCGCCGAGATCCTCGTCGAGGAGTTGGTTGATGCCGACCAGAGCGTCCGCGACGGACATCGGCCGGCCCTCGTCGACGTACACTTGGCCGTAGTGGCGGCTGAAGTACTCCAGCGCCTTGCCGCGGCGGATCACCTGGAGGTCCGCCTGCGATAGGCCTTCCCGTTCATGATGTTCGAGCAGCGTCTGCAACTGCCGCACGTCGTCGAGAACCCGCCGGCGCATGCGCGCCCAACTGACCGGCTGCGGCTCCCCCCGCCGCTTGCGGCAGACGTGGATAATGTCGTACTCGATCTGCCGAGAGCCGAACTCGCCCTTGCCCTTGGTCTCGTCGCTGCGGATCGGGTACGTCGCTTCCAGGTAGAAGCCGGCGTCGAACAGGCTCTCAAGCACAGAGACCCAGGGTGCATCCTGGCTGTGGTGGAACGTGAACGCCAGCGTACCGCCGGGCTTGAGGATGCGGTGGCCCTCGCGCCAGCAGGCGGTCAGGACGCGCTGGTAGAACGCGTCGGCGTCGTCAGGGTGACGCGCGCGGTTCGAAACCGCCTCCAGGGTCTTGGGCGTGTATTCGGCCGAGAACTGATCCGGATGGCGGTCGCGGAGCGCGAGCCGTAGCCAGACGTGGAAGAAGTCGGCGAGTTCCGAGTAATGGAGCAAGCCGCCGAACGGGGGATCGGTGACGATCAGGTCGTGGGATTCGTCCTCGAGGCTCGATAGATCGGTGGCGGAGACGCAATCCAAGTTCACGGTGTTGGCCCGGACCGGGTCGCCGGGGTACACTTTCGTGCTCTTGCCCTTCAGATCGCTACTAGTCAATTCTGGTGTTCGTGATCGCAGGCGGTCATTTGCCACGGCCTCCCACGGTGCAACAGCCCAGGTGCGCCCTTCCAGGACCTGCTCGATACACGACGCCCAATTCCCGCGCCCCAAGCTGCTGAAGACACTATTCTCGACGAGATTGCTCTTGGGGTGGTAGTTTGCGTTGCTCATATGTGGGACTAATTTGTCGTAGTCACGGTCCCAGAAACAGAACATATTCTGGTTGCGCAGGTACTGTTGATGCGCCCCCAGGACGTACTCGCGTGTTTGCGATCGGTGGGGGCCCGCCTTGGCGATGGCGCGAAGTAGGTGTGTGTGGACCAACAGCTGGCGCGGATTGAACATGGTCCACCAGTGCGTGAACCCATGATTGGGTATCCCGCCGTTCAGCTTGTGGGTCATGAAGCCGAACGGCAGGGCGGACTGTGGGCGCCATGCGTGCAGGTCCTCCTGGGGGCGTTGCTCCCATTCCGCGGCGGCGGCGTCGAAGCGACGCGTACTCGCAACGGGCGCGAAGAAACGACCGCCGTACGCCTGCTTCTCCCGGTCACAGGTTGGGCAGTATCCCTGCTCGGCATAGGCCGCCACCGGTCCCGTCTTCCTGGTGGCCTTGATCGCTGTCAGCACGTCCTGTTGTGTACCGCAGGCGCCGCACGCAAAGGTGGATTTCTTCGGGATAGTGCCGCCCTTCTTGTCTGTACGCACCTTCGTGCCGCTATAGGGGCAAGTTACCTCGGGGGGAAGGTCGCCTCGCACCTCGAACAGGGCGTTCGTGGCGGCGCGCGCGCGGTTCCAACGCGCGGTGGCGTCCGCCGCATCGGTCGCGCTGCCGCCGAGGCCGTCCTCGGTCGTGCCCGGGCCGCCGGCAAGCCATTGCGGCGACACCAGCAGCGAGAGCGTGATGCGTTTGCGGCGCGGGCGTTCGCTCTGGAGAGAGGGCGGCGATTGGGTCGAGTTGCAGCGGGGGCAGCGGACGGAGGCGTCCCGACCGAGAATAGCGTAGAGAGGTTCGCCGTCCGCGACGATCTGTTCGACGCCCGGTGCCATGCGAGCATCTTGCGCCTCGATGTCGAATTCTTGTTCGCAATCGTCGCAGCGATGAGACCATGCCCGGACGGTGAGTGTCTTCACCGCCATCACCGGGCTGGACATCAACGGAGTGCGGTGGCCGCAGCCGGTGACCTGACAGGGACCGTGCTTTGCCCAGAAGACGTAGATCGTCTCCGGTCCACGGTAGTCGTAGTCCGCGCGTTGTCGGGGCGTGAGCGCCAGCGGGTCGAAGTCCAGGCCCATGGCCTTGCCGGTCGACCGTTGCGTCCAGACGCCGCGATGACCGCGCGGGCAGTCGCGGGCGTAGAAGGGCATGACCTGCGGGCGGACCTCGGCTTCGATATCGGCGAGCAGCGCCTCGACTTCGGCTCGCGTGACGTCGGACAAGGCGTTGCGGACGATGAACCAGGCCACGGGATTGAGATCGGTCCCGTACATCTGCATGCCGAGACGGGCACCCTCGACGATCGTCGTGCCGCCGCCCATGAAGAAGTCGGCGACCTTGAGACTGGAGAACGCGCCCTTCGTCTGGTGATTGGCGTAGTAGTTGTCCCAGACCGTCTTGGCTGCGGCGGCAGGGTCGACAGGAGCGCGGGCGGCGGCCGCGATGAGCAGCGAGCGGAAGACGCTCGACCGCCGGCGGGCCCACCACTTGGACATCTGGTAGATCGGCTTGCCCGCGTTGCCTTCGATGGCGGCGATCTGGTTCACGGGGAGAATCGGAAAGTCCACCTCCAGACAGGTCTTCGGTCGGTCCGGATTCGAGAAGTCCACCGTGTCGAGAGCTACGGCTGCGCCGGCGTGCACCGCGTGAGCCACGGCCTCCGCGACCCGCTCCGCCTTCGTCTTGTCGTTGCGGCGCTTCGCCATCTCAGTGTCAGGCTGGTCGCGAGAGTTCCAGAAAGGGAACCGCAACTTCCAGCAGAGACAGCCCCCCGTGCGTCAGCGTCGGGTACCCGCGCGGGCTCTTCCACTTGCGACGACCGAGCACGACAGCTTGTCGACCGCGGGGGGTGTCGAGAGTCAGGTCGATGGGTGGCGTCCATTGGCTGGGCAGCGCTTCGGAGGGAGCGGATCGGCCGCCCCTGAAGCGGTTCTTTAGGTACGCCGCCTGCTCGGTGTCCGCCGTGTCGGGAAAGAGGCCGCTGGCGGCATAGCCGTGGTCCCCGGTCACGACGAGGCGCCGGCCCGTTGTCAACCGCTCGGCCAGCGCCCAGAAATCGTCGCTGGTGAGCGTCGCCGCTGTCTCCTTGGCGATTGCCGCCAATCCTCGTCCGGGCCGGCTGAGCGCGTGCAGCCGCGTATCGGGCCAGTGGTGCCATAACATCCAGTCGGGGGTTGGGTCGATCAGGTCGATGCACTCGCGCCAGGGAAGGTCCGTTGTGTCGGTTCGTGCGGCGGAGAAGACGTGCGCGTCGCCCGCGCCGTCGTTCTCCAGTGCCGAGCGCTGCCCGAATCCGAGAGCCTGTGCGAACGGCGTGGTGTCCGCGGGGAGTTCGGCGCCGAGCGCTTCGGCGGCATGTACCACATATCCCCGCGCCGCAGCGCCGTGCAACAGCCAGGGAGCTTCGCGCAGTGACAGCCCGTCGAGGATCAGCACCGCCCGGCCGGGCGGCCGTGCGCGCCACCAGACCTTCAGCCGCTCCGCGGCCCTGGGAGCGTGGGTGTGGTACTCCGTCCAGAGGTCCCAGCCCGCGGTGGCCAGAAACAGGTCGACCGGGGCCAAGGCGCTGTCGCGGCGGCTGGTCTCGTTCGCAGCGTTGGCGATGGCCAGCTCAGGTCGGCAGACTTCCCACGTCCAGGCGAACAGCCCCCGCCATGCCTCGTCGGGGGGCGCCTGCTGGAGCTCCCGCAGCAGATCGGGCGGTAGGGTCGTCACTCCGTCTCCTACTTTTTCTCGCGCTGCAGGCGCAGTTGATACTCGATGCCCTCGGGCAGTTTCCGGAGCAGAGTTTCGAGCTGAGCCCCGGTGAGCGCGGCTGCCTGCAGCGAGACATCGCGGACCTGAGTGCCCGCGCCGATGCCCCACGACTCCATCTTGCCGAGGAGATTCAGCGGTGAAGTGGCGGCAGACTCGTGCGGCACCAGTGCGGAGGGCACCTGGAACAGCGTGGAGCCTTGCCCCGGGGGCGGCGAGACAGTCGTCTCCCTCATGGTGCCACCCCCGGTGCCGGGGCCGGTCGAGACGGGCAGCGGCGGGCTGGCGCGGGGTCCCTGAGTCGCGATCGGAGCGGTCTGCGCGAGCGGCTGAGGCCTAAGCAGGCGGGTCTCGTCGAGGTGCTTGCCGCTCCCGAGTCGCCCGCGCATCCGCCGCCATGCTGTCTCCTCGTCCTCTCCAGATCGTACTTGTAGGTGTTCGGCGCCGCGGAGATCGATCGCGATCTCGCCGCGCGCACAGAGACGGAGGACGCGTTCTTTCACCTGGACCTCGCCGGTCCACGGGATGCACGATTCGCCTCCGGGGCGCGGTTCCTGCAGTTCGTGAAGCAACTTGCCCAGCGAGTCATGGCTGTCGGCCGCCGCCAGCACGAGGGCATTGAACTCTTCGGGGACGAACAGGTGCGTCCGGACAAGATCCTCCACTGCCTGCGGAATCCTGGAGCCTTCGGCCCGGTGGGGTTCGACGTGGAACCTGCTTTGGGCCGGCTCCTGGTAGCTCCACGTGTCGAGAAGCGCGAAACGGTCGAAGTGTTTGGTCAGTTTGGCGCGAAGGTCTCGCTCGTAGCGGGTGCGTAGCTCCCGGTACGCCGGGTCCTCGGTGGCCCATCGTCGCGCCAACGTTACCGCGCGGGCGAGGACTACTAGTTCACGGTCGCCGAACAGGCTTGGGTGACCCTTCACAGGGATCAGGAAACGGACGGCGTTGCGCCGGCTGTGCAGATGGTTGCGCAGCCAAGGACCCAGCGTGGCATCGATCGCCTCTGGGCATACGGGCAGCGCCAGCAGCGGCAGGCGTTCGTCCCACTGCTCGGGGCGGTCGGCGTCTTCGACTGCCGCCCAGGGCGCCGACTCCCAGTCCGACCGCAGAACCACGACCCGGAACGCTTGGCTCACCCGATCGCCGCCGCCGATGACATAGCGCACTTCCCTAGCCAATTGATCGCGGTCGGAATCGTCCTCGAAGAGCCTGTCGTTCCGGGCGCTTGCGATCAGCTTGGCCTGCGGGTTCTCGTCCTCGCGAAAAACGAGGCGAGGACCATCGTGGTGGATGTTGAAGCTGTTCTCGACGATGGTTGCCAGCTCGTCGCGGAAGGCATTGTCGTCGATGCGTTCCCCACGGGTGATGTCGATCTGGAGTGTCTCCGGCTCCGCGCCGGCGAGATTGCCGACGGCGAGCGAGCGCAACCACAGCGCGCCGATGATCTCGGGCAGGTGAGGCGTGTTCTCGTCGGTCCCCGCCGCCGCCTCTCGCACGGCCGAGACGTTGCGCAGCGCCTTGTCGCGCAGCGTGCCATGATGCTGGTTCGACACCGAGTCGAGCAGCGCCGCGACGCCGCTCCGGTCATCGTCGAGCCGGAAGTCCGCCGCGGTTACGATGGGACTGTCGTGACGCTTGAACAAGTGCGCGAGGATGCGGATGAGGTCGCGCGTTTCCTGCGCCTGCGTGGCCACGAGGACCTGATCCTCCAGCAGTTGCAGCAAGTGAGGGGCGAAGGGCCAGCACGCGATGAATTCGTCTCGGACGCGATCGTGCTCGGAGGGAGGCGTCCGGCCGAGACGCAGGTATTCGGCGACGTGGACCCGGGTGGCCAGTCGGATCTGTTCGGCCGGCATTTGCAGGCGGTTCTCGAAGAGACGGTGGAGCAGCAGCTTCTTGCGGTCGCGCTTGGCGGTGGGGCTCTTGAAGTCCGCTTCGATTGGCCCGACCCGCCGGATCTGCTGAAAGGCGTCGGTGTTGCCGTTCCGCACCGACACGACCAGAACGAGCAGATCAGGGTGGGCCTTGGCGATCTCGGAGAGGAGCTGCACGACGTTGAACGCCCACGTGCGCCACGGGTACTGCTTGGTGTTCGTCAGCCCGTCGAACCATGTCTGGTACTCATCGAGGATCAGGGCCGTCGGTGTGTGCCGGAACAGTTCCAGCAGATGATCGACGCTCGGAATTTCGGTCTGCCGCTCGCCGAGCCCCTTCCACATGCCGCGTACTTCCGCTCCGTGGGGGTGGTGGTCGAAGAGCAGGTCCCACAGGAACTTGTAGCGCTGGCGGTGAAGGCTCTCGCTGATGACGTGCATCCCGTCACGCAGCGGGAGCGCGGCGAGCTTCTGGTCGTGAAGTCGTTCCGACCATGTCTCCAACCAGGCGCGGGTGGCGGCGGCGTCGGTGAAGGCGTGGTGCAGCACCGCCATCAGATGCGACTTACCCTGGCCGCGTTCCCCGATGAGGACGAGTGGCCGGTCACGGTTCGGACCCACGGCTTCGAGCGACTTGACCGCGTCGGCGGACGGGTAGGTGATTTCGAGGAAGTCCGCCGCCGCCATCTGCGTGGCGCCGGTGTTCTTGGCGTTCTCGAGCTCGATCGCGGTGCCCCCGAGGCGCCGTCCCCGGAACTCCTTCCGCAGTGTCAGTTGCAGCAACGGTCTATCCTGTCGGCGCGAGGTCCCTCAGCGGTCGGGTTCCAGAGCTCCTCGCCGCTTCAGCGCTTCTGCCGCTCGGCGATGAACTCGCGGGCCATGCGGCGGGCGCTGTCGCGGATGGAGCGCACCGCCGCGTCGTTGGTGATGGTGGCCCGCGACACGCCGTCGATATCCTCGCCGACGGTCAGCGGGGCGAGCACGCTCTTGCCCCGGAACTGCTCGATGAACTCGGGGAGGTCGATGGAGAAGTAGCCGAACGGTTCGTCGTGGTACACCATGCTGACGTCGAGGATGACGCCGCTCGGCGCCATCCCCACGAGCATCCAGATCTCGCCCTTGTAGCCGCGGACGTCCCGCGCGAAGTCGACGGTGAAGAACCCCAGGCCGACCAGGGTCTCTTCGCCGTCGGATCCCGCCCGGTAGCCGCGGTAGTGGGGCGTCCCGCGGTCGACGAAGCGGAAGCTCTCCGCCTCGGGCAGCGCCTCGCGCAGATACAGCTCGTAGCGCGGAACGTCGTCGGTGGCCCGCCACCGCTGCGCGAGGGCAGCGGTGGGCAGGCCGGCGATCACGAGCATGGCGGTCAGCCATGCGGCCGGTTTCACGTCGTCTCCTCCTTGCGCCGTCAGTCGGCCAGCGGGTGCGGCCGAAGCTGGAAGTGCACCATCTTGCTCGGGGTGCCCTGGCCGCCCTCGATGTGCCAGTTGAAGTTGCCGCCGTAGTTGGCCCACAGGCCGCGGCCCTTCCATCCGGCGTCCGGGTCGTCGATGCGGCCGTCGAGGCCCCGCGAGAAGAAGCCGAGCGGGTAGGGGATGCGCAGCACCACCCACTCGCCGGTGTCCGGCTGCAGGGCGAGCAGCGAGTCCGAGCCCGAGCCGTTGGCGATGGGGACGTTCTCGCCGAGCCCCAGGGTGTTGAACTGGTCGACCCAGTTGTAATAGTGGAAGTCGCCGCTCCCGGGGTCGTCGACGCCCCTCATCTGGGGGCCGGGGGTCGGGTAGAGGGTCCAGCCCTCGGGGCAGTGCTGGCCCGTCGCCTCCGGCCCGTTCAGCACCCGGCACCGGCTGCGGTCGAAGCTCGCCATGTGGCCGCTGCCCGAGAGCGCCGTCCAGATGACGCCGTTGCGGTCGACGTCGATGCCGCGCGGGGCGTGCCCGGTCAGGGCCGGGTCGACGTCGGGGTTCTCGATCGACGGCGGCTCGTAGACCTCGGCGATGCACGTCTCGGGCGGGTTGTCGCCGCGGTCGAGGCGCACGATGCGGCCCGGGAACGGCCCCGTCTCGGCCCCCCACACGGTGTGGTCGACGGGATTGGCGATGACCCCGTAGAAGCCGCCGCCGACGCGTGTGTCGCGCGCCGGGTCGACGTCGCCGCCGGGCTCGTTCCACGGCCGCGTGATGCGCCCGTCGCCGTTGGTGTCGAGCACCTTCGGGCACCAGCCCTGGGCCGCCTTCTCGTCACCGGTCTCGTCGTAGAGCCGGGTGTTGATCCAGGAGACGACGTTACCGCTGCCGCTGAACCACAGGGTGTCGTCGGGGTCCTCGCCGAACTGCAGGTGGTGGGTGCTGAAGCAGGTGTCGAGTAGCGCGAACTCGCCGGTGGCGGGGTCGTAGTACGACGCGTGGCGCCGGCCGGTGCGCGACATCGGGAACCACTGCGCCGACGGGTGGTCCGACCCTTCGCCGCACCACTCGGGCCCCTGCGCGCCCCGCACCGTCGAGGTCATCCACACCCGGCCCTTCCCGTCCATCATGGGGTTGTGCGGGTCGGCGAGCTCGTCGGGGTCGTTGCCCCACAGGATCTCGTCGCCGTAGTAGTACGAGGGCTGGAGCTGGGTCTGGGGGAACCGCGACACGATGGTCTCCGGGTCGTCGCGCACCGGAATGACGATCTCGGTCGAGGTGTGGGCGTTCGGGTCGGTGACGACGAGGGTGCCGTGGCCCGCGTCGACCGAGTAGACGGGACCGTTCGCGTTGACGCGCGGGTTCCGCTTGTCGGTCACGATCTCGTCGTGGATGTAGGCGGTCGGCCGCCCCCAGTCCCACATCGTCAGCACGAGGTTGCGCTCGACCCCCGCCGGCCGCGGCGGCACCGGGGGCAGCTCGCCGTCCGCGATGCGCTCGGTCCAGTCGGCGTACATCTGCAGGCCGCGCTCGCGGCCGAAGCGGTTCATCCCCGCGTTCATCGAGGCGCCGCGCTGGCCGGTCTGCACCCGGTGGTCCCAGGCCGCGAGGGCCGAGTCGAAGTCGTCGAGCTGGTCGATCTCGCGGGTGATGCGGTTGCCGAGCTGGTGGCAGAGCTGGCAGCCCTGCTTCATGCGGTCGACCCACCGCGCCTGGCTCGTCATCCCCGGCGAGATGCCGTTGCCGTCGGGCCCGGTGCCGGGGAACTCGCTCTCGTCGGGCACCTCGATCAGCGAGTACCAGTAGTTCGCGGGGTAGATCTGCGCCGCGTCGCGGGGCGTGGGGGCGAGGACCGCGCGCAGGGCGACGTCGTCGCCGGGGCGCCCGGTGACCTTGTCGGAGTCCACCAGCCCGTAGCCGCGAACCCAGAGGTCGTAGGCGGCGTCGGGAAGCTGGGGCAGCAGGAAGCGCCCGTCGTCGCCGGTCACCACGATCTTGACGAGCTTCGTCTGCAGGTCGTCGGTCTCGGCGATCACCCAGACCCCCGCCTCGGGGCCGTCGTCGCTACGGACCACGCCGGTGATCACGCCGTCGTCCGCGAGTTGCCGGGCCCCCGCCGGCCCGGTCGTCCAGGTCGCCAGGACCGCCAGCGTGCAGGCCGCCGCCGCGGCGCCGAGCGCGTGTCGCATGCTCATGTTCGTCCCCTTCCGAGTTGGTCGACCGTCCGGGAGCCCGTGGTGAAGTCCCCGCTGCACCCTCCTCGCGCCTTGTCAGGCGGGGGGGGGCGGCGATCCGCCGGCGCCCTCCGGTCGCGGTGCAGCGCGGGGTCTCACCACGGGTTCGCGCTGTCGAGCCGGTAACGGTACGCGCATCATATCGGGTACCCGGACGACGGGGAAGCCGGGCGGCTATAATCGCGGGGCCGAAATCCCGTGGCGGCCCGCTCGGCGCCGAGGCCGGCGGGCGTCCGTCCGCGGGGCGCCGTGCGCCGCGGTCCGGGCGCGGTCGGGGTCCTGCACGGGTACACGGGACACGATTCCGGGAGGTGCCATGTCCATCCGCTCCGCCGCCGCTCTCGCCCTGATCGCCGCCGTCGCCGCTCCCGCCCTGCTGCCGGCCCCCGCCGCCGCGGAGGAGGGCCTGGTGACCATCGAGCGCTTCGTCCCCCACACGTCGACGGTGCCCGCCAACGAGGGCCAGCGGGTCGGCCTCTACCTGCGCGAGAAGGCGTCGGCCGCGGCGATGGCCCGGTTCGAGGCCGGCGCGGCCCCGGAGGGGCGCGTGGTGCTGTTCGTGCACGGCGGCTCGGTGCCGTCGGTGCCCGACTACGACCTCGACTACGAGGACTACAGTTGGATGGGCCACCTCGCCGAGGCGGGGTTCGACACGTTCGCGATGGACCACACCGGCTACGGGCGGTCGCCGCGGCCGAAGATGGACGACGCCTGCAACATGAGCGAGTCGGACCAGGCCATCGTGACGCCGCATCCCCTGTCGGCGCCGTGCGAGCCGAGCTACCCGTTCGGGTCGACCACGGTGCAGTCCGACTGGGACGAGCTCGACACCGTCGTCGACTACATCCGCGAGCTGCGCGGGGTCGAGCGGGTCAGCCTCGTCGGGTGGTCGGCCGGCGGCACGCGCACCGGCGGCTACGCCGCGCGCCACCCGGAGAAGGTGGACAAGCTCTTCCTGTTCGCGCCGGGGTACCGCCCCGACGGGCCGTCCGAGGCGCCGGGCGAGCTGCCCGCCCCGGGTGTGCCGATGCGCCTGCAGACGCGCGACACCCTGATGCACGGCCGGTGGGAGGACAACGTGGCCTGCGCGGACCAGGTCGATCCCGGTATCCGCGCCGCCATCTGGCAGAGCATCCTGGCGTTCGACCCGCTGGGGTCCGTCTGGGGACCGCCCGAGGGGGTCATGCGGGTGCGGGCCGGCAACCCGTCCTGGGGCTGGAACCGCGAGTACGCCGCGAAGGTCAACGCGCCCACGATGATCGTGGTCGGCGCGCAGGACAACCCCGAAGCCCGCGGCGTGCTGCACGCGGACCTGACCGGCACCGACTCGCGGGTCCTCGTGACCATGGAGTGCGCGACCCACTTCGCGAACTGGGAGAGCGCGCAGTACCGGTTCATGCACCGGGCGTCGCTCGAGTGGCTGTCCGACGGGACCTTCCGGGGACACCGCAACGGCGTGTACCGGGTGGGCGTCGACGGGGTCGAGCCGACGGGCGAGTGATGGCGCGTACGTGTGCAGCGCGGGAGTCGGCGGCGCCGCTCCGTCGGGTTGGTGACCGCCGGCCCCTGGCCCGTCGCCGCGGCGTGCTGGTCCTGATGCTGGTGCTGGCGGCCGTCGTGGCGTCGGCGCAGCCGCTCGTCTCGCCCGCGGACCGGGCCGCGTTGCGCCGACTGCTGCCCGAGGCCGACCACTTCGAGCTGCACGACCGCGGCGCCCGGCACTTCCGGGCGTTCGCCGCGCCCGAGGCCGGCGCCGCTTCCCGGCTGATCGGCCTGGCCTTCTTCACCACCGACCTCGCCCCCCGCATCTACGCCTACAAGGGGCGCATCACGAGCCTGGTGGCGATGGACCCCGGCGGCCGCCTGATCGGGGTGCGGGTGGTGCACCACGACGAGCCGTTCGGCTACTTCTCGATCGACCTGCCCGGGTTCACTCCCCAGTTCGCCGGCAAGAGCATCCTCGACCCCCTCGAGGTGGGGGGGGACATCGACGCGGTCTCGCGCGCCACGATCACCATGGAGGCGGCGACACGCGCGATCCGCCAGGGCGCGAGGCGGCTCGCCCGAGATTTCCTCGCGGAGCAGAGCGCGGACCGTTGAGTGGTCGGTTCGAGAGTTCCGGCGCATCCGGCGCCGCGCGTGGCGCGCTGCGACTGGTCGGCGGGCGCGGCTCGAGAATCCCGGTGCATCCGGCGCCGCGTCTCCGCGGCCCTCTCAGTTCCCGGCGTATCGGGCTTCCAGCCGGGCCAGGCGCCGGTCCACTTCGGCGAACCTGGCGTTGGTCTCGGCCTTGAACTCCTCGAACTGGCGGGTGAGCGAGAGCAGGCCTTCGGCGAGAAGGCGTATCTGCTCTTCCAGGCGTTCGGCGACCGCGTCGAAATGCGCCCGCGTGCGCTCGCCCTCGGCCCGTACCTCTTCCTTGGTGGCGAGTCCGGCGACGGCGTTGCGCAACTCTTCCTTGGTGGCGAGTCCGGCGACGGCGTTGCGCAGCTCTTCCTTGGTGGCGAGCGGGGCGATTGCCGTCTGGAGATCGTCCTTCGTCACCAGGGTTGGCAGGATCTGCTCGATCCGACCGACTCGGCGATCCAGGTCCCTGAGTACTTCTTCCATCGTCCCGCGGTCCACAGCAACCCTCCTTCGCCCGCCCTGGCTGCGATGAGGAGGTCGCCGTCCCGAAGGCGGGCATTCTATCATCGGTTCCATGGCCCGTACGAGAAGCAAGCAGCGTGCCACCCGTGGTGTCCGCGTTCCCCGGCCGGCCGAACGGACCGCCACGGGCCGCCGCGGGCCGTCCGGGTTGGCTCCGGCCGCGGCGGATCGGACAGAATAGGGGCGCGCCGGCCACGTGCCGCCGGCGTGGCGTTCCGCTCGGCATCGGCAACCTTCGAGTGCCTTCATGACCCGTGGTTCTCCCCGCGCGATCGTTGCCGGCGTCGTGCTGCTCTTCGTGCTGGGCATCGCTCCGTCCGCGGCGGCCCAGCCGGCCCCGGCCGAACCCGAGCCGCTGTCGCTGGACGACCTGGCCGCCCTCGACGCCCTGCTCGAGGAGGACGAAGCCGAGTCGGCCGCGCTGCTCGATGCGGGAGCCGCCGTCGACGTCGCGGCCCTGGGGCTCTTCTTCGCGTTCGCGGTGTACAGCTTCGTGCGGAAGAACGACCGGCTGAAGGTCGCGAGCCTCGTGCTCGCCGTCGCCTACCTCGGGTTCGTCAAGGCGAGCCTGGTGTCGGTGGTCGACATCTTCGGGGCGATGCGCGGCAGCCTGCCGGCATGGACGGACGGGCAGGCCTACTACCTTCTCATCGCGTTCACGCTGGTCTCGACGGTGCTCTGGGGGCGTCTGTACTGCGGGCGCATCTGCGCGTTCGGGGCCCTGACCCAGCTCATGGACCGGGTGGTGCCGGCGCGCCTCCGCGTCGAGCCGCCGGCGTGGCTCGATCGGCGCCTCGTCTACCTGAAGTACGGGGTCCTCGCGGCCGCCGTCCTGTATGTCCTCGGGGGCGGCGACACCCTCGTGTACCGCTACATCGAGCCGTTCTGGATGTTCACGCTCAGCGGCAATGCCGCGATGTGGACGCTGCTCGCGGCGCTGCTGCTGGCGACGGTGTTCGTGCGCAACCTCTACTGCCGCTACCTGTGCGCGGTGGGGGCGGGCCTCGGGCTGCTGTCCAACCTCACCGTCTTCCGCATCAAGCGGTGGCGCGAGTGCGACACGTGCAAGCTCTGCGAGAAGACATGCGAGTGGGGCGCCATCGACGGCCCGAAGATCCTCGTCAGCGAGTGCGTGCGGTGCGACGATTGCGAGCGGCTCTACGCCGACGAGGACCGCTGCCCGCACTGGTTGATTCAGAAGCGCGCCGCCGCCCGCGCGGCGCGGGGGTGACGGGGTCGACGGGGGTGAGGAGCAATGCGGTGAAGCCGATCGATGCCCTCGTCAGCGCCCACTGGAACGGGCTCGCCGACGCCGAGCGGGAGAGGAGCCATGCCGTGAAGCCGATCGATTCCTTCGCCAGGCCTGGCGGCGCCGGCCCCTTGCGCCCATCGCCGCCCTTCTCGAGCCCGGCGCTATGCGGCCGCGGGCCGCGGGCTGCCGCGGGCCGCCTCGCTGCCGCTCTGCTGATTGCTGGCCTTGCGGTCGCCGCCGGCGCGGTCGCCGCCGCACAGGGGCGGACGGTCTGGGACGGCGTCTACACCGCCGAGCAGGCCCGCCGCGGCGCCGAGGCCTACGCGCAGGCGTGCGCCGAGTGCCACGGGGCCGACCTCGGCGGCGGCGACATGGCGCCGGGCCTCGCCGGGGTGCAGTTCGCCTACAACTGGCACGGGTTCTCGGCCCGCGACCTCTTCGAGCGGCTGCGGGTCTCGATGCCCCCGGACCAGCCCAACCGCGTGAGCCGGCAGGAGAAGGCCGACATCCTCGCGTTCATGCTCGAGGCGAACGGCATGCCGGCCGGGGACACGGAGCTGGCCAGCCGGGCCGGCCCCCTCGGCGCAATCCAGTTCCTGGCCGAGCCGTAGTACCTGCCGTGACCGGGGAGTTCTACCGACTGTGAAGCCCGGGTGCGTTCACGTGCGCGTTCTGCGCGGCCTCGATGGCTTGCAGCACCTTGCCGGCTAGGTGGTCCTGCCCGTGCTGCAGACGATAGACGCCCATCGCGGCGTAAGCCGCACAAACGGCCGTCAGGACGTCAATCACGGTTTGCCAATCCATGCCTCGGTAATCCTCCGACAACGCTGCTCCGCGCAAGTCCCGCCACGAGGGTGAATCCTCAGTCGGCGGCCGCCTCGCGGGGCGGGGGAGACTGAATCGCCTTGGCCGCCGCCCACAGCGCCCCGGCCATCAGCAGCAGGAGCACCATCCACCCCATCGCGCCGGTGAACATCGCCCGGCTGAACGCCTCCCAGGTGATGGGGAACTGGGTGAGCACCCCCCACCGCTCGGTCATCCAGTGCCAGCTCGTGTGGGCGACGAGCGTCGACAGCAGGATGGTCCCCACCTTCTCGGCCACCACGTGGCGGAACATCAGGTGGAGGGCCGGCACCAGCACCGCCAGGACCAGCAACTGGCCCAGCTCGACCCCGATGTTGAACGACAGCAGCGACGTCAGGAGGTGCGACCCCGCGAACTGCAGGGTCTCGCGCAGGGCGAACGAGAACCCGAACCCGTGCACCAGCCCGAACAGGAACGTGATGGTCCACCGGCGCTGCACGTTGGCCCCGAGGATGTTCTCGATGGCCATGTACACGATGGACATCGCGATCAGGGTCTCGACCAGCGGCGGAAACCACAGCGCGTCGGGCGCGAGGTCGTAGGCCGAGGCGATCAGGGTCACCGAGTGGGCGACGGTGAACGCGGTCACGATGATCGCCAGCGGCTTGAACTTCCGGAACGGGATGACGAGGCAGGCGAGGAACAGCAGGTGGTCGGTGCCGCCGAGGATGTGCTCGAAGCCCATCGCCACGAACCGGAACGCGGCCTGGTGCCAGCGGGGGTCGAGCACCACGACCCCGGGGTCGCCCCGCAGCTCGAACGCCCGCTCGGCCCCGCCCGGGGGGAGGAACCGCAGGACGGTGACGACCCGCAGGCCCATCCGCTCGAAGCTCGGGCGGATCGAGAACTCCGACCGGTCGGACTGGATGTCGTAGTCGAACAGGACGTCGAGCATCGCCTGCTGCCAGACGATCTGGGTGTCGGCGGGCAGCAGCGGGCCCTGGACGTGGGCGAGCGCGCCCTCCCAGGTCTCGAACGAGCGGTTCGACGGCAGCGAGATCCTGATGGCGGCGATCGCCGGCTCGGGGAGCGGCTCGCCGTTCTCGAAGATGCGGACTTCCTGCCCCATCCACACCATGGCGGCGTCGGTGAACTCGTCCCGCTCGCGCGCCCGCTCGAAGTCGAGGTAGCCCGGCCCGTAGGTCGGGAACGCCATGTCCGACAGGGCCTCGAGCGGCACCCGCACGAGGAGGCGCAGTTGCTGCCCCTCGGGCTTGACGAAGGCCTGCACCGTCACGTCGCCGGGTATGTCGTGGGCCGACTGGGTAACGGGCAGGGTCAGGAGCAGGCCGATGACCGCGAGGCCCCGGACGAGGAGCCCGCGGGGCATGCGCCGGCCCGGTACGGCGGCTCCGGCGTCGGCGGCGCCCGGCCGCGGGCTGCCGTCGGCGGACCGCCGCGGGCGGGCGTCGACGGCGCGCTCGCCAGTCCCGACCACCTGGCGGTGATCGCCGTCGGCGGAACCTCGCGGGCGGGGGTCGGGGGTGGAATCGCCCGGCGCGGGGCGCTCTCGGGCCGGCATCGAAAAGAGTGCGCAATTCATGAGGTTTACAAGTATACTGGCGACCCCCGGCCGGCGGGCCATGGCGCCCCAGGTTCGTACGGGCGGTCGCGGTTCGGAGCGGGGCGGTTCGAGTTGCGGTTCTGTCGTACGCGTTGCGGGCCCGAAGGGCCTCAGCTACAGCCAGTAGCCGGCGCGGGTCGGCGCAGGGCGCCGGGTTCAAGGGAGGAATTCGATGAATCGGAAGCAGCATCTTCTATTCGCAGGCGCACTGGCGGCGGTGGCGCTGGTCGTGGTGGCCGCCACCGGCGCGCAGGAGCAGGGTGGAGGGAGCGCCGCGCTCTCGATGGACCCGAACGACGGGGTGCCGACGTTCGAGGTCGATCCGCTGTTTCCCAAGAACCTGCCCAACCACTGGCTGATGGGGCCGACCATCGGGGTCGACGTGGACGCGGACGACCACATCTGGGTCGTGCACCGGAACACCCCCAATCAGTTCGTCCTGAACACCGAGATCGGCATGACCACCGACCCGCCGGTCGCCGAGTGCTGCCAGCCCGGTCCCCCCGTCCTCGAGTTCGACCAGGAGGGGAACCTCCTGCAGGCGTGGGGCGGCCCCGGCACCGAGACCGGTGACTACACCTGGCCGGTGTCGAACCACGGGATTGCCATCGACGGCATGAACAACGTGTGGATCGGCGGCAACGGCGGCCCCGACTCCCACGTGGTGAAGTTCGACCACCAGGGCAACTTCCTCATGCAGGTCGGCATCGCCGGCGCCCGCATGACCGGTCCCGTCAGCGAGCTCACGGGTCGGGCCGCTCCGCAGCGCGACAGCCACTCCACCGACAGCTTCGGCCGGGTCGCCGAGATCGGCATCGACAACGAGGCCGGCGAGGCGTACTTTGCCGACGGCTACTTCAACCGCCGCGTCGCGGTGGTCGATCAGGACACCGGCGAGGTGAAGCGGTTCTGGGGCGCCTACGGCAACGATCCCGACGACGACCTCGACCTCGGGCGCTACGAGCCCGGCGGCGACCCCGCCTCGCAGTTCCGCGGCCCCGTGCACTGCGCCGTCATCTCCGACGACGGCCTCGTGTACGTCTGCGACCGGGCGGAAGACCGCATCCAGATCTTCCAGAAGGACGGGACCTACGTCTCCGAGCACATCGTGGCCCCGCTGACCCGCTCGCAGGGCTCGACCTGGGACCTCGCCTTCTCGCACGACGACGAGCAGCGGTGGATGTACCTGGCCGACGGCCAGAACATGAAGGTCTACATCATCCAGCGCGACACCATGGAGGTGATGACCGCGTTCGGGGACGGCGGGCGCCAGCCCGGCATGTTCTTCGCGGTGCACAGCATCGCCACCGATTCGGACGGCAACATCTACACGACCGAGACCTACGAGGGGTCGCGTCTGCAGAAGTTCGTGTTCAAGGGCTATGGTCCCGTGCCGGAAGGCGCGGAGGGGATCAACAGCCAGGGCGTGCTCTGGCCGACCGGGAACTAGGAATCTGCGCCGTCGCAGGGCGGTGCGGACGGTTTCGGTGAAGTCGTGATGGCGAGGCCGGCTCCCGCGCGCGCGGCGGGGCCGGCCTTTCCCGTTCAGAGGCCGCGGCGGGTGCCGTCCCGTCCGGGGAGGAGAAAGACGATGATGCGGTGGTCTGGTGCGAAGGGTGCTCTGGTGTCCGGTCTCTGCGCGGCGCTCGCGGCCGGGGGCCTTGCCGTGGCGGCGCAGGAGCCGCTGACCGAGGAGACGTACGACCCGGCGTTGAGCGAGATCCGCCTCATCCTGGGCGATGCCGAGCTGCACGTCGACGCACGCTACTGGCCCGAACTGGGCGAGGACCTCGAGAAGCTGTTCCAGATGTTCCGGCAGATCGAGGAGTTCTGGACCGAGCGTGGGGACGACGATGCCGTCGCCAGGGCCCTGGCCTCGATCGAGAGGCTGAGGGACATCGGCGCCGCCGCTGGCGCGATGGACCAGGGGCGCGCGCGGTCGGGCGTCCGGGCTCTGCGCGCCACCTTGTCGTGCCACGACCGGAATCGGGAGGAGCCCGCGGACGCCAACTGCACCGAGCCGGGGTCGTAGGCGCTCGCGTTCCGCGCAGGGCCTGACACGATGCCCAGGGGCGCGGCCGGTCCCGGCGACGCGCCGCGGCCGGCGTGATTCCCGACGCGACCGGCGGGCCGGGCGCGTGGGCTCGTTGAGGTTCACCTGAGCCCGGCTCCCGGGCGCCCGTGCGCTCGCGAGCCGCCGCATCGGATCACGCGGTGCGGCGTGCGGGCGCCTCGTGCGCGCAACGAGAGTGCCCGGGTTCCCCCGAGGAAAGGAGTCGACGATGCGACGATCGTTCTTGCGTACCGTGGCGGCGGTGGCGGTGGCGTTCGGTATCGTGCTGGGCGGGGCGGCGCTCTCCGAGGCCCAGGGCGCGAAGCGGGGACAGGTCACCGACGAGTGGGACAACCCGCTCGAAGGCGTCACCGTGCTCGCCGATCCCGCCGGGGCCGACGGGACGCAGCAGACCACGACGACCGACGACGGCGGCAACTTCTCGTTCATCGGGTTGGGGTCGGGAGACTGGCAGTTCACCGTGCTCCTCGACGGCTATCAGGGTCTGGCGCAGGTCGCCAACGTCCGTCGGCTCGGGCAGACCCGCCCGTTGCGCTTCGAGATGCCCGCCACCCCCGCCGGGGGCCGTTTCCGGGAGCGCACCGAGTTCCGGGCCGAGGGCGGCACCCCGAGGTTCCGCTTCGAGGACGACGAGCGGTTCGAGTTCGAGGACGAGGACGGCGAGGGCGAGGGCACCTACGGCATCGTCGGCCTCACGGCGGTTCTCACCGTGCGCGAGTACGACGGGCCCGACGACAGGTTCAGCCTGCAGACCCCCGTGGTGGTCGAGTTCCCGAGCAACCAGTTCAACTCGGCGACCTACAACGGTGTGCAGCTCCAGAAGCGCTAGCCCGCCCATCGTCGCCTTCGGCTCCGCCGGGCGCCCAACCAGCCCTGCAGGGAGTCTGCACCGTTCTCCGGCGCAGACTCCTGGTCCGCCCATCGTCGCCTTCGGCTCCGTCTGGCGCCGAACCAGCCCTGCCGGGAGTCTGCACCGTTCTCCGGCGCAGATTCCTGGAAGCGTCGGCAGGAACACCAGGGGCGGGGCGGCCACGCTCGCGGCGCGACGCCGGGTCGTGTGGCTGGCGCTGGCGGCGTGGGGGGCGACGGCCTCGGCCGCCGCCGAGGTCATCCGCCTCGACATCATCTCCCGAGAGTCGTTCGGCACGCGGGTCGAGTCGAAGGTCGGCGCCTACGAGCGGCTTCGCGGGCGCGTGGTCTACGCCCTCGACCCGGACGCCGCCGCCAACCGGGGCATCGTCGATCTCGACCTCGCGATCGCCGACGAGCGGGGCCGCGTGCAGTTCTACGGCGATGTCGAGATTATCGCGCCGGTCGACCGCGCGCTTGCCCGCCCCAGCGTGCTCTACGTGGTGAACAATCGCGGCCGGCGGACGTGGGGCGGCGAGCCGTTCTTTCTCGAGCGCGGCTACGTCACCGTGTCGAGCGGCTGGATCGCCCAGGTGCCGGTGACCCGGGACCTGCTCCGGCTCGAGGCGCCGGTGGCCTTCGACCCGGACGACCTGATACCGGTGGTCGGGACGGTCCGGGCCGAGCTGTCGACGGACGCCGCCGCCGACCGCCTGCCCGTCGGCGACCGGAACCAGCTCGCCTTCGAGCCCCTCGTCAGCGGGCTGCCCGACGCGACCCTGACCCGCCGTTTGCGCGAGCAGGACCCCCGCGAGCCGGTGCCCCGCGACCGGTGGCGCCTCGGGGCCCGCTACGACGGGCGCGACGAGGGGAGCGGACTCGTCGAGCTGGAGATGGCCCTCGCCGGCGGCTTCGAGCCCGGGGCGATCTACGAGCTCATCTACGAGGCGCGGGGATCGGTGGTCCAGGGCGCAGGCTTCGCGGCCATGCGCGACCTCGTCTCGTTCCTCAAGCACGACCGGTCGGACATGAACCCGCTCCGGCGGCCGGACGGCGCGCCGGTGGCCGAGCGCGTGATCGGCCAGGGGCGGTCGCAGAGCGGCCGGGCCCTGCGGGCGTTCCTCCACGAGGGTTTCAACGCCGACGAGCAGGGCCGGCAGGTGTTCGACGGCGTCATGCCGACGGTGGCGGGCGCCGGCCGCGGGTTCTTCAACCACCGCTTCGCGTCGCCGACCCGCACCGCGACCCAGCACCTCGGCCACCTCTATCCGGTCGACCTCTTCCCGTTCACCTACGGCGACGAGACCGACCCGTTCACCGGCCGTACCGACGGGCTGCTGCGCCGCGCCCGGGCGAGCGGGACGGTGCCGCGGGTCGTGCACCTCGACACATCGTCGGAGTACTGGCACCGCGGCGGGTCGCTCGTCGTCACCGACCCCCTCGGCGAGCGGGACGCCGCGCTTCCGCCCGAGGTGCGGGTCTACGTGGTCGGCGGCGCCCAGCACCGCCCGGCCCGCGCCCCGTCCGACCGCGGGCAAGTGCCCGTGAACCCGAACGACTACGCGCCGATACGCGAGGCGCTGTTCCTGGCCCTCGATCGATGGGTGTCCGAGGGGGTCGAGCCGCCGCCTAGCGTGCATCCCCGCGTGGCGGACGGGACGCTGGCGGGATGGGCGGAGTCGGACGCGGGATGGCGGGCCCTGCCCGGCGTCTCGTACCCGACGGTCATCCAGCAGCCGGAGCGGCTCGACTACGGGGAGCGGTTCGAGGGCGAGCGCCGCGTCGACATTCACCCGCCGCGGCGGATGGGGGAGCGCTACGGGGTGCGGGTGCCCGCCCTCGATGGCGACAACAACGAGCGGGGGGTGCTGCGGCTCTCGCGAGTCGCGGCGCCGGTGGCCACCTACACCGGCTGGAACCTGCGCAACCCGGCCATCGGGGCGCCCACCGAACTGCTCGATCTGCAGGGAGGGCGGATTCCGTTCCCCCTCACGGCGCAGGAGCGGGAACGGACCGGCGATCCGCGACGCGCGGTCACCGAGCGGTACGCCGGCTTCGGCGACTACCGGAGCCGCTACATGGCCGCGGCGGAGCCGTTGATCGCCGGCGGCTACCTGCTGCCGTCGCACCGTGGCGGGCTGGCGGCGATCGCCGAGGAGCACCGGTCGCTGTTCGCGCCTTGAGCGGCCTCATCCGGAGAGTGAGCACATGTTCGAACGAGTGATGCGCGCGGCGCGGTGGTCGTGTGTCTTCCTGCTGGCGTTGGCGACGGGTCCTCTCGCGGCAGGGCAGGACCTGCCGACCGCCGCGCCGGCCCGGCTCGGCCTGGACCCGGACCGGCTGGCGCGCATCGTGACCCTCGCCGAGGAGGCGGTGGCGCGCCAGGAGGTCGCCGGGGCGGTGACCCTGGTCGCCCGCCTCGGCCGCGTGGGACACCTCGAGGCGGTCGGCTGGCGAGACATCGAACGCCGGGCCCCGATGGAGACCGACACGCTGTTCCGCATCGCCTCGATGACCAAGGCGGTCACCAGCGTGGCGGCGATGCAGCTCTACGAGTCGGGGGCGCTCCTGCTCGACGACCCCGTCTCGATGTATCTGCCCGCGTTCGCGTCGGCCCAGGTGCTCGCGCCCGCCGGCGGGTCCGGGGCGCCGCTCGGGCCGCTCGACCGGCCCGTCACCATTCGCCATCTCCTGACCCACACGTCCGGCCTCAGCTACCGCTTTCTCGCGCCGCCGCGGCTCGCGACGCGCTACATCGACGCCGGCATCACCGACGGGCTCGCGCAGACCCCGGGCACCGTCGGCGAGATGGTGGACCGGCTGGCGACCCTGCCCCTGCTGCACCAGCCGGGGGCGCGGTTCACCTACAGCCTCGGGGTCGACGTGCTCGGGCGGATCGTCGAGGTCGTCAGCGGCCGGTCGCTCGCCGACTACATGCGGGACGAGATCTTCGAGCCGCTGGGCATGGTCGACACCGGCTTCTTCCGCGACCCCGGCGACGCCGACCGCTACGCCACCGTCTACGCCCCGGGGCCGGACGGCCTCGTCGAGGTGCCGGCCGATCCGGTGACGAGCCCCGACGGCCGCACCGTCTACTCGGCCGGCTACCCCTACGACGGCCCCCGGACCTACCACTCGGGCGGCGCCGGGCTCACCTCGACCATCTCCGACTACGCGCGGTTCCTCCTCGCCCTCCTCAACGGCGGCGAGCTCGACGGCGCCCGCATCCTGGGGCGCCGCACCGTGCGGCTCATGACCCGCGACCACCTCGCCGGGCTCGGGGTGCCCGACACCGGCCAGCGGTTCGGGCTCGGGTTCGCCATCTCGGGCGACCCCGGGGCGACCGGCGGCCCCCGGTCGGAGGGCGCGTTCGGCTGGCTGGGCTTCTTCAACACCGTCTACTGGGTCGATCCCGAGGAGCAGCTCGTGGCGATCATCATGACCCAGCTCTACCCCAACAACCGGTCGCGGCTCACGGACCGCTTCGAGGTGGCGGTCTACAGCGCGATCGTCAACTGAGGGCGCGCGGGACGCTCGGGTTCCCCGGCACCGCCTGACGTTCGAGCCCGACGCCGCCGGTTCCGTACGGGGTTAGGGCGCCGGCCGGGGCATCCCCCGTGGGCCGCCGGTCGTTTCCGGCCGTCATCGCCGGTTCCGTACGGGTGAGCGTGCCGCCCGCGCATCCACGGCTCGCGATCCCGGCGTCGGCCGGAAGGACATTCGCGGTACCATACCGGCGTGGACGACGGCACCCGCGGGGCAGGCGCGATCTACGGCCGGAAGACCATCCAGCAACTGGCGCGCGGCCTGGACGTCGACGTGCGTGACGTCTCCAAGGCAGCGCGGCGAGTGCTCGGGCTGGAGTCCGCCAGTGCGCGCGACCGCCGGTTCAGGCTGTCGTCCACGCAGTGCCGGCAGGTCGCCGACGCGCTCGGCAAGAAGCCGCAGCCGTCGCTCCTCGGCCTCACCGAGGTCGACGAGGCTCCCCCGTCGGGACCGCCCGGGCGGGCGCGCCTGCGATTTCGGTCCGACCCGCCGGCCGCCGCCGCCGACCTCAAGCTCCGGGACCTGCGGCACGGACTCTGGGTGCATCCGGAGGTCTCCGATCGCCTGCGCGAGTGGACGCACCTCTACAAGCGGCTGGGCATCGTGCTCCAGCATCTCGCCGCGCACGGCCGGTCGACGGTGGTCAAGGGGTGCCGGGACGCGAACCGCGGCTGGCGTCGGTCGCCGCTGGGCGGCAACAACGGGATGCAGTACTACCTGTGGTGGACGCCGTGCGGCAGCTCGGCCGCCGGGACCCTCGACCTGCCGGAACGCGCCATCCTGGTGCGGGACGTCCGGCATCACGACGACCACACCCCGCTGGGGGCGGGCGGTCTCGACGACTACCTGCCGCTGACGACGCCCGACCACCTGAACGAGGACATCGCCGGCTCTCCGTGGACGGACGAGCAGATCGACTTCGTCGAGGACGCCAGCCCCGTCCGCGTGATTCTCGGCCGCCCGGGATCGGGAAAGACGACGGTGCTGTGGAAGGCGGTGGAGGCGCGGAGCCGCCAGCGCGTGCTGTATCTGACGTGGTCGAGCGCGCTCACGCGCCACGCCGAGGAGCGCTTCGCGTCGTTCGCCCCGGCCGACGCCGAGGTGATCGCCCGCGACTTCACGACCTTCCTCGGCGAGGTCTGCGGCGCCGACGTCGAGCGGCGGCCGTTGAGGGCCAGCCGCGCGAAGTTCGACCAGGTGCTCACGCGGCTCGGGCGCGACATGGCGGGACCCTGGGCGCGCCGGCAGCATGCCCTGCACGCCGAGCTGCGCGCCGTCTACTTCGGCGGGGCGGTTCCCGGCGACCACGGATGCGTCACCGATCACGGCGTCGCGTGCCTGAGCGAGGAGGCCTACGGCGCGCAGCGGGGCGACGACGACGGCGTCGGCGGCCCCGGCGTCGGCGCCAAGGCGACCAAGGCGCTGCTGAAGGTCGCGCAGCGCCTGGCGCGGGACCGGGAGCGGGTCGGATCGGTCTTCCCCGAGCTGGTCGCGGCGACGCGGGCCATCGAACGGCTGCGCCGCGATGAGGTTCCCGAGGGGTTCGCCGACTTCGATCGCGTCGTGGTCGACGAGGTCCAGGACCTGACGCTGCTCGAGAGCGCGGTGGTGGTGGAGCTCTGCCGCGCGACCGCGCGGGCGCGGGGGTGCGCCCCGTGGCTGCTGATGGCGGGCGACGCGGGGCAGACCGTGCGGCCGACGGGGTTCGAGTGGGCGCCCCTGAACGACCTGCTGGCGGAGCGGCTGCGGCGGCCGGAGAGGTTCCAGCTCGGCGAGCACCTGCGCTGCCCGAGCCGGATCGCCGAGGTCGTCGACCGGGCCTCGGGGCGCTACGTCGACATCGAGAAGGAGGCGCGCCCCACGAGCCAGCGGCGCCAGCGGGGCGGCGAGCACGTCGACGCGCACCTCGTCCACGTGCACCTCCCGGCGCGGGCCGAGGCGGTCCGGCTGCTGGAGGGGCTCGACGAGACCGACGACGTGGTCGTCGTGTCGCCGCGGGACGACCCGCCCGACTGGGTACCGGCCGGGCTGCGCGGGGTCGTGCTGACGCCCGAGGAGACCAAGGGGCTGGAGTACCAGTCGGTCTGCGTCCTCGACCCGGGACGCCTGCTCTTGAGCCTGAGGGAGGAGAACGCGTCGTACGGGCTCGACGCCGAGCTCGACCAGCCGGCGCGCCGGACCGCCATCGACCATCTGCGCGTGACGCTGAGCCGGGCGACGGAGACGCTGGTGTTCGTGGACGTCGAGGCCGGCGACGCCGAGTTGCGCGAGAGCCGCGAGTTGCTGGGCGACGCGGCGCCGTACAGCGCGGAGGACCTGCTCGACCATCTCGCCAACGCCGACGCCTCCGCCGAGGAGCGGGTGCTGGCGCGGACCGGCGACGCCCGCGCCCTGATCGACTCGGCCCCGCGCCGGGCCTGGCAGCGCGCCTGTCAGGCGGTGCGCCTGCTCGGAGAGCCGGACCTGCCGAACGGCGTGTCGGACCCCGTCGTCCGTCGGGACGCCCGGTCCACCCTGCTCGCGACGGCGGCGCGGCTCCTCGTCGACGGCGTGCCCGAGGGGGTGCAGCGCCGGGACGTGGTGCTCGTGGCCGTGGCCGTCGCGCGGAAGGAGGAGGCGCCGGGCGCCGCCGCGGCGCCGGCGGAGGAGGACGCCGGCGGGGAGCGCCCCGCCGAGGGCGGCCCCGGCCGGGCGGCGCCGACCGCGGTGTCGGTGCACGAGGCGCTCGCGTTCCGCGCGCTGGAGCACTGGTCGGGCGACCGGGGCGCGCCGCCCTTCGACCTGCTCGAGTCCGCCCGCGAGCTCGACGCCGTGTCGGGGGGCGTCGGCGACTGGCTGCGGGCGGCGTTGCTGTCGGCGGCGCAGGCCCTGCGCGACGGGCTGAGCGCCAGCGCCGCGGACCCGGCGTGGGCCTCGGCGTTCGCGGGCGCCGACGTCGAGGCGTGGCTGCGGCTGACCGGCTACGCGGGGGATGCCGCGGCCCGGGCGCACGCCCTGCGGGGCAAGGCGTTCGACGCGCTGCTCAAGGACCGCGGCGCCGACGAGCCGCGGTCGGCGCGGCGGACGCGGCTGGGGCGGGCCGAGTCGGTCCTGGAGACGATTGCGCCCGACCCGGTGCGGCTCGGCCGGCTGCGCGAGGCGCAGGGGCGGCCCGACGATGCGGTGGGCGCGTACGAGGGCGCGGGCCGGCCGAAGGACGTATTGCGGGTGCTGCGGAACTTCGGCCGGTGGGAGCGGGCGGCGGAGCTGGCGGACGGCGAGACGCGGGCCGACCTGGACTGGCTGCTCGAGCTGAAGGCGCTCGTCGAACGCCGGCCGCCGCAGCAGAACCGGCGTCTGCGCAACGCCGAGCGGCATCGTCTCGAGAAGCTGCTCGACGAGATCCAGAAACGGCCGCCCAGGAAGTCGGGAGGGGGCTGACGTGAGGTCCGTCGGCGGCCCGGTGGACCGCCGGCGCTCGATTCGAGGTGGAGCCGATATGTTGCGAATGAATGGCGGTGGGGTGGCGCGGGTCGGTGTCGTGGCCGCTTGTCTGGCGGCGGTCGCGGTCTCCTCGGGGGTCGCCCAGGAGTCCGGGGGCGGGTTCTGGCCGGAATGGCGCGGGCCCCTGCACAGCGGGGTCGCGCCGGCGGGGGAGCCGCCCGTGACGTGGAGCGAGTCGTCCAACGTGCGGTGGAAGGTCGAGCTGCCGGGGCTCGGCTCGGCGACGCCGGTCATCTGGGGCGACCGGCTGTTCGTGCTGACCGCGGCGCCGACCGGCGAGCGGGCGGGCTCGGGGCCGGGGTTCTTCTCGCGCCTCGCCGACCGGTTCATGCGCCGGACGTCGGCGACCGGCGTGCAGCAGTTCGTCGTCCTCGCCATCGACCGCCGCGACGGCAGCGTGCTGTGGGAGCGCGTGGCCCGGGAGGCGGCGCCGCACCAGGGCCGGCACGGCACCAACACCTGGGCCTCGCCGTCCGCCGTCACCGACGGCGAGGTGGTCTGCGCGTCGTTCGGCTCGATCGGGCTGTACTGCTACGACCTCGACGGAAGGCCTCTCTGGGAGGCCGACCTCGGCGACATGCGGACGAAGATGAGCTTCGGCGAGGGGGCGTCGCCGACCCTCCACGGGGACCTGCTCATCGTGCCCTGGGACCACGAGGGCCAGTCGTTCCTCGCGGCGTTCGACAAGCGAACGGGCCGCGAGCGCTGGCGGACGCCCCGTGACGAGGAGACCTCGTGGAGCTCCCCGCTCGTGATCGAGGGCGAGGGCGGCGCCCAGGTGGTGACGAGCGCCACCGAGGCCGTCCGCGGCTACGACGCCGCTACCGGCGAGCTGCTCTGGTGGGACCGGGGGGTGACCGAGAACGCCATCCCCACCCCGGTGTCGGCCGACGGGCTCGTCTTCGTCACCAGCGGCTACCGCGGCAGCCGGCTCGCCGCCATCGACCTGGCAGCGGCGGCGGGCGACATCCGCGGGTCGGACGCGGTGGTGTGGTCGGTGGACCGGGACACGCCGTACGTGCCCTCGCCGCTTCTGCTCGACGGCCAGCTCTACGTTCTCAAGAGCAACTCGGGAGTGCTGACCGCCTACGACGCCGCCACCGGGGCGCGGCGCTACGGGCCCGAGCGGCTGCGCGGCATCCGCAACGTCTACGCCTCGCCGGTCGCGGCGGGGGGGCGGCTCTACGTGACGAGCCGCGAGGGAGCGACCGCGGTGCTGCGGGCGGGGCCGGAGTTCGACGTGCTCGCCGTCAACACGCTCGACGACGGCTTCGACGCCTCGCCGGCCATCGCCGGCGACGAGATCTACCTGCGGGGGCGGCAGTTCCTCTACTGCATCGCCGCGGACTGACCAGCGGACGGACGACACGTGAGAATCACCAGCATCACGGCCGGGGCGAGCGGCATGTACTGCGGAAGCTGCATCCGCGACAACGCGCTGGCGGCGGCCCTCACCCGCCGCGGGCACGAGGTCACCCTCCTGCCCCTCTACACGCCGACCCGCACCGACGAGGAGAACGTCAGCCAGAAGCGCGTCTTCTTCAGCGGCATCAGCGTCTACCTGGAGGAGTACGTCTCGCTGTTCCGCTGGACCCCGTGGCTGCTCGACCGGCTCTGGGAGTCGCCGTGGCTGCTGAGGCTCGTCTCGGGGCGCATGAAGACCGACCCCGGACAGCTCGGCGGGCTGACGGTGTCGATGCTCGAGGGCACGCACGGGCACCAGCGCAAGGAGTTCGACAAGCTCGTCCACTGGCTGCGCGACCAGCCCCGCCCCGACGTCATCGACATCTCGAACTCGATGCTGATCGGCATCGCCGAGCCCCTCAGGCAGGCCCTGGGGTGTCCCGTCAACTGCACCCTGCAGGGCGAGAACATCTTCCTGGGCCACCTGCCCGAGCCGTACCGGTCGCGCGCGGTGGCCCTCATCCGCGAGCAGGTCGCGCACGTCGACTCGTTCGTCGCGGTCAGCGACTACTACGCCGGGTGCATGAGCCGGTACCTGGAGATTCCCGGGGCCAAGATGCACGTCGTGCCCCTCGGGGTCGACGTCGACCGCTTCCGGCCGGATGACGACGCCCCCGGCGGCCCCCTGACCATCGGCTACTTCGGCCGCATCGCCCCGGAGAAGGGCATCCACCGGCTGTGCGACGCCTACCGGGCGTTGCGGGCGCGGGGCGAGCTCGACGGGTGCCGCGTCGAGCTGGCCGGCTGGCTCGGTCCCGAGCACGCCGACTACTGGCGGAAGATCGAGAGCGGGCTCGCCGGCCGGGACCTCTCGGCGGACATCCACTATCGCGGCGAGCTCGAGCTGGGCGACAAGGTCGCGTTCATGCAGGGCCTCGACCTGTTCGTGGTACCGGCCGAGTACGACGACCCCAAGGGGCTGTCGCTCATCGAGGCGATGGCGTGCGGGGTGCCGGTGGTGGCCCCGCGCCGCGGCACCTACACCGAGCTCGTCGAGCGCACCGGCGGCGGGGTGCTCGTCGAGCCGGAAGACGACGGCGCGCTCGAGCAGGCCCTCGCCGCGCTCGCCGCCGACCCCGAGCGGCGGGCCGAGCTCGGGCGGCGCGCGGCCGCGGGGGTGCGGGCGCGCTACAGCACCGACGAGATGACGACGCGCGCGCTCGACGTCTACGCGCGCCTGACGGCGGGAGCGGACGGCGTGGCCGGCCGCGTGGGGTGAGCAGTGACGCAGGGGAGCCAGAGAATGATGTCGAGATGCCTGTCGATCCTGTCGGCGGTCCTGATCGCCGGCGCCCTGTCCTGTTCCGGCGGCGAGCCCGCGAGTGAGCCCAACGCCGGCGTCGCCGAAACCGGCCTCGCCTCGCCCCGCCTCTACATCTTCGACTGCGGGCATCTCCGGGTCGGCGACCCCGGACGCTTCTCGCTGACCATGGACGAGGTGTCGACCCTCGAGCTCTCGGTCCCCTGCTACCTCATCGAGCACGCCGAGGGCAGCCTCCTGTGGGACGCCGGCCTCTCGGACGCCCTCGCCGGCCAGGACGCGACCGCGCAGTCGAGCGGCAGCGTCGCCACCGTCACCACCACCCTGCGGGCGCAGCTCGCCGAGCTCGGCTACGAGCCCGCCGACGTCACCTATATCGCCCTGTCGCACCTGCACTACGACCACGCCGGCAACGCCAACGACTTCGCGGCGTCGACCTGGCTCGTGCAGCGTCCCGAGCACGAGGCCGCGTTCAGCGACGACCCCGCCGCGTACAGCTTCGACCCGCAGTACTACGGCGCCCTCGAGACGGCCGAGACCCTGATTCTCGACGGCGACCACGACGTCTTCGGCGACGGCACCGTCGTCATCAAGTCGGCCCCGGGGCACACCCCCGGCCACCAGGTGCTCTTCGTCGACCTCGCCGAGTACGGTCCCGTCGTCCTCAGCGGCGATCTCTACCACTTCCCCGAGAGCCGTTCGCTGAAGCGGGTCCCCACGTTCAACTTCGACGCCGAGATGACCCTCGAGTCGATGGACCGCGTCGAGGACTTCCTGATCGAGACCGGCGCCCGGCTGTGGATCGAGCACGACATCGCCGAGAACGCGTTGCTGGAGAAGTCGCCGGCGTACTACGAGTAGGCCCGGGGAGCCCGATCACAGTCCGTTGGCCAGCGTCCGGCGTCTTCGCACGATCCGCTCATGCGTCTCGAAGGACCTGCAACCGCGCTGCACCGTACGGGGTGTGCATCCCGACGGAGCGGTGACGGTCGTCAGCGTGCAGTGGTTCGGCTCGGAGGCGGTCGAGCTGACCTACAAGACGCCGGAGGGTACGGTCGCCAACGAGCTGCTCTACCGCGACGCCGAAGACCGGCTCGAGCTCGTCACCGAGGGGCGCCCGTGGAGCTTCGACGGCGACGGCGCCCTGTTCCGGCTGGTGTCCGGAGGCGTAACGCATCCGTTTGGCGCACCTGTTCGACCCGGTCCTGGCCGCTCACACGTCGGTGGTCGAGCCCCTGCCGCATCAGATCACCGCCGTCTACGAGGCGATGCTGCCGCGGCAGCCGCTACGCTTCCTGCTCGCCGACGACCCCGGCGCCGGCAAGACGATCATGGCGGGGCTCCTCATCAAGGAGCTGATCGCCCGCGGCGACCTGGAGCGGTGCCTCGTCGTCTGTCCCGGCAGCCTCGCCGAGCAGTGGCAGGACGAGCTGTACCGACGGTTTCAGCTTCCCTTCGAGATCCTGACGAACGACAAGCTCGAAGCCGCGCACAGCGGGAACTGGTTCCTGGAGACCAATCTCGTGATCGCGCGGCTCGACCAGCTGTCGCGCGACGAGGACGTACAGCAGAAGCTGCAGGCGCCGGACACGGGTTGGGACCTCGTGGTGTGCGACGAGGCCCGACCGGTTGCGCAACGTCATCGGGCGGGTCGAGTCGTCCTGGCGGCCCGCGAGCGCCGAAGAGGGCTTCGAGATCGTGCGGCGGCGCCTGTTCCAGCCGTTCGCCGAGCCCGCGCAGTTCAAGGACCGCGACGTCGTCGCGAGGGCCTTCGCCGACCTGTACCGCGGCCAGCACCAGGAGTTCCCGCCCGAGTGCCGCGACGCCGACTACGAGAAACGGATGGCAGCCGCGTATCCCATCCATCCCGAGGTCTTCGACCGCCTCTACAAGCGACTGGTCGACGCTGGTGACGTTCCAGCGCACGCGTGGCGTGCTGCGGCTGATGGCCGCGGTCATCCACAGCCTGTGGGCGAAGGGCGACCGGAACCCGCTCATCCTGCCCGCCCACCTTGCCATCGACGACCCGCGCGTGCAGTTCGAGCTGACCCGCTATCTGCCGGACCACTGGGTGCCGGTGATCGAGAAGGATGTCGACGGCCCGAACGCCCTGCCGCAACGCACCGACGGCGAGGTGGCCAACCTGGGCAAGTACTCGGCCTGCCGCCGCGTCGCGCGCACCGTCTACCTCGGGTCGGCGCCGGCCGCGGGCGCGTCGCAGCGCGGGCTCGAGGACCGGCGCATCAAGCTCGGCTGCGTGTTGCCCGGTGAATCGCCCGCCGTCTTCGGCGACGCCCTGCGGCGGTTGGCCGGCGCCGCGACCTATCTCTACCAGGACGGTCCCCGCTACTGGTACGACACGCGGCCGACCGTCACCAAGCTGGCCGAGGACCGCGCCGAGCAGTTGCGCCGCGAGCCCGACCGCGTGGCGCAGGCGATAGGGGAGCGGCTGCGCGCGGCGATGCGCGAGCCGGGTGGCTTCAGCCGCGTCCACGTTGCCCCGCAGTCCAGCCACGACGTTCCCGACGAGCGGGAGACCCGCCTTGTCGTGCTCGACATCGAGCACGCCCACCGCCGCGAGGCGGGATCTCCGGCCGAGGTCGCGGCCAACGCCATCCTGGAACTGCGGAGGACCACGCCGAGGCTCTACCGTAACACCCTCGTCTTCCTCGCTCCAGACCAGACACGGCTCCAGGACCTCGATGAGGCGGTTCGACGGCGCCTCGCCTGGGAGTCGATTCTCGCCGAGCGCGAACAGCTCGACCTGTCGCCCCACCAGGTGAAGCAGGCCGAAACCCAGCGGAACGCTGCGGGCGAGGCGGTCGCGGCTCGGCTGCCCGAGACGTACCAGTGGCTGCTGACACCGGTCCAGCAGACGCCGGCTAAGCCTGTTGCCTGGGAGGCGGCGCGGCTGACCGGCCAGGGCGCGCTGGCCGAGCGGGCGGCGCGCCGGTTGAAGAGCGACGATCTGCTGGCGACGGGCTTCGCCGGCACCCGCCTGCGGATGGAGCTCGACCGGGTTCCACTGTGGCGCGGCGACCAAGTAGCCGTTCGACAGGTCGTCGAGGACTTCGCCAGCTACCTCTACCTGCCGCGCCTCCAGGATCCGGATGTGCTGTTGCGGGCCGTCGCGGGCGGCGTGGGGCTGCTGACCTGGGTCGACGACAGTTACGGCTACGCCGACCGCTTCGACGAGCAGGCTGGCCGCTACGTCGGACTGCGCGGCGGGCAGGCGATCCCGCTCACGGACGTGGATGCGGCGGGGGTGATCGTCCAGCCGGACATCGCGCGGCGGCAGCTCGACGCGGAACGCGCACCGGTCGTGCCGCCGGGACCGGACGGTGGGGACGGACCGACCGTGACGCCGCCGGGACCCGGACCGGTACCGCCGCCGCCCGACCCGCGGCCGAAGCGGTTCCACGGCAGCGTTTCACTGGATGCCACCCGGACGGGGCGCGACGCGGGACGTATCGCCGACGAGGTGATCACGCACTTGGCGGGCCTTGTGGGGGCGAACGTGAACGTGACGCTCGATATCGAAGCGGACATTCCCGACGGCGCGCCCGATCACGTCGTGCGGACGGTGACCGAGAACAGCCGGACGCTGAAGTTCAGCAGCCACGGCTTCGAGCGCGAGTAGCCCGCCGGCGACGATTTCGGGCGGGGCCGCGCGTGTCACAACCGCCGCCACTGTTCGATCAGTTTCTTCAGCCCGTCCACCAGCTCGTACAGCGCTTCCGTCCGCGCTTCGCGCTGACCGACGATGCGGGCGATGTCCGCGACTGTGCGTTCGAGCCGGTGCGCCAGCGAGCCGATGGCGACCTTGGCCATGTCCTGTCGCTGCCGCACGGCGCCATCGACCAGGCGCTCGAGGTCGCGCATCGTTCGCTGCATGTCGGCCGCGGTGGTCCCGAGCCGCTCCGCATACGCGTCCCGCCGCTTTCGCACGGCCTCCCACAGCCACTGCTCGGGCGGGCCGTCGCCGGGCAGGAACAACACGTGCACGGCGTGTCCGCGCCGCTCCGCGATGGTCTCCAACCCCTCCTCCAGCTCCCGCGAATCGCCGTCGAGGACCAGGATGAAGTTGGAGAGCCGGCCGAACTTCGCCAGCGTGCGGACATGGCCCGGAAACTCGTCCCGCCCCGAGTTGCGCCCGATGACGATGTCGCCGTGCATCAGCTCCATCTCGACGTTCAGTACGTCGAGCACGCCGCGAATCACTCCCTCGGCGACCTCGTCCTCGCACAGTATGAAGAGCTGGTCCTGTGAGGCGCCGTACAACGCCTTCTGGAAGAGGTCGCGATAGGCGGGCAAGCGGCGCACCTGGCCAGTGTCGTCGTCGCGGTCGAGGAATATCCGCGCCTCCGGCGGCACGCTGTCGAGGATGACCGGGCTGTGCGACGCCACGATGATCTGCAGGTTCCGCCGCAACGCGCTGCGCTGCAGCTCGAGCATCGCCTGCTGCTGCGTGTAGGGATGCAGGCCGGTATCGATCTCGTCGATGAGGACCAGTGCATTGTCGAGCCGCGAGACGTCCTTCGAGATCCGCAGGATGGAGCGTTCTCCCGACGACATGTGGAACTCGGAATACCGGGTCTCGTCGCCGCCTTCCAGCTCCGCGAACAGCAGGTCGTTCTCGGGCCCGCTGATGACCGACAGGTGGCTGTAGCGCCACGGCAGGATGCGTTGGGCGAAGGTCAACAGCTTGGGGTCGAGGGTCGCCGTCCGCACCTGTCGGCGGCCGAGCCGCAGCAGGCTGCGCACCTCGGAGGGGTTGGTGAGGTTGGCGAGGGTGCGCAGATAGACGGGCCGCTCGGGCTGGCGCTCGCCGTTGCGGCTGGTGAAGCTGCGTCTCCACCGCTTGCCCCGCTTCCAGGACATGGAGACGTCGTCGCCGTGGTGCAGGTACTGAAAATCGATCCGCGTCCGTTGCGGCGCATCCGAGGACACGTCCTGCTGCCGGCTGGTGAAGTCGGGAAACAACCTGCCGGGCGTCAGGTCCCGGGGACTTCCGCCGGGAACGCGGTAGGCGGAGGCGCACGCGAAGAGCACCGTGGACTTCCCGCTGCCGTTCGGTCCTGCGAGAACGCACACCGGATACTCGAAGGGAATCCGGACATCCCGAATACCCCGCAGTCTGCCGATGCGGACCGCCGTCAGCGCTTCGTCGCGGTGTCCGTTGCTGGCGCGCAGGGCATCCCAGACCTGGCGCAGCTCCCTGGCCATCAACGACACGGACAGCCTCCTTGCAGACCGCGCGCGTGACCGACGACGGCGGTCACGCTTCCTCCTCGACGTCCCCGTGGGCGTCGCCGAACAGGCCGCCCTGTTCTGCACTGCCGGCGGCGGCGAGGCGACTGATCTCGGGCCAGCTCTGGACGAGCCCGTTGTAGGCCGGGGCCTCTGCGGCGCGCTTCCGGCGTTCGCACACCGCGTACAGCCTGTAGCATAGCTCGCGGGCGGCCTCAGCCCGGCCGCCGAGCTTGCGTACGAGTGCCGCCGCCGCCTCTTCGCCGTCCCCCTCCAGCACACGGATCACGTGATGGACCATCTCCCACGCGGTCAGCCGCAGATCCGCCTCGGGGTTCCAGTCGGGCGACAACTCCGCCGGTTGCAGGAGCTGCACCCTTCCGGCCCGCGACTTCAGGATACCCGCCTCCACCATGCCCGCCACGCTGGTGTTCTTCGCCTTGGAGAGCGTTTCAGCGTCACCGTAGTCGCCGTCGTCGAACCCGTGCTGCTCGAACCAAGCGACCGCCCAGCGGCTGTCTGCGTCGAAGTCGCCCTCCTGCTCGGCGAGCACCTCGTCGAGGATCTGGTTGATCAGCGCCAGCGCCTCGCGTACCGACATCGGCTTTCCGGCGGCGTCGAGCACCCTGGCGTAGCGGGTGTAAACTCCCATCCCCGGCCCGATGGCGGCCTGGGCGAGGTCGACGGGGGCGACGTTGCCGGTCTGGAGGAGGCGCAGGGCCTGCGGCAGCTCGGTGCGCAGCGCGGTGAGGAACTCACGACGGGTAGCGGCGGGAGCGTCGTCAGGATGGCGGCGACAGACGAGGACGATGCTGGAAGCAAGGGCGTTGACCCCGATGCTGACGGCGCGAGCGCTTCGCTCCGTCCGCATCGGCCACGTGCCCGTGATCGCGAATCCAGACTGGATCACCGCATCTAGGAACGTCTCCCAGCCAGTGCTCGCAGTTCCGGAATCCCCCTTGGTTTCCGATTGCTTGAATGCGTAGTAGATCGTGACCGGGAATCCGGGATGCGCCTGCTCTGCGAGACGGCGCATGGCCTGCGTCATGCCCTCAAGGAAGAAGGCCTCTGCGGCTTCCTTGCCGCCGTGGCGATACGGGGTGGCCACCAACTCCTCGGCCTTCGGCACGGCCAGCGTCGCGAACAGCTCGGGGAACGACGATCGCAAGGTGCGCCGGAGCCAGACGTAGAAGAAGTCCGACAAGTCCGCGTAGCCGATGTTGTCGTAGTACGGCGGGTCCGTGGATACGACGGCATCTCGTGCAAGGACTTGCCGGGCAGCATCAGCTTGGATTCCGAGCCCGACTTGACCGACTGTTGTCACGGGCAAAAGGTCAAGTGCCTTTGCCTCGGCGTACGCGGTCGCGCCCGTGCCGCCGTCGCGCAGAGGACGGTCGTCGTCGGGCGGCCCCGCCGACGCGGCGTCGCGCCGGACGCGCTGCGTGGCCTCGCCGACCAGATCGGAAAGGGTCGTGAGGGCGACGAGCTGGCGGGGCGTGAAGAGATCGTCCCAAGTGGACAAGCCGTAGGGCACACAAGTGCCCCCCGTGAGGCGCGGCGGGACCTCGCCCTCAGGCTGCCACTCCGAACTCGCCGTGGCCGCCACCTCTTGATGTTCAGCAGTGGGGGCCAAGTAGACCCGGCGGCGATCACCCTCCGCCACGATCGGCATGAGCCGCGCGCCCAGCCGTCCCGCCTGCCCCTCGGACTTGATGTAGTCACCCGTGATCGGAGAGCCGGACATCACGCACCGGAAGTTGGCGCCGCGCGACAGCTTCGTGCCTGCCTTCGCCGCCTCTGCGTTCGACGGAGCACCGACCTTCACCGCGAAACGGTACGCGCGCCTCTCGATCACCGGCTCGACGTAGGCCTCCTTGCCTTTCTTCGTCGACAGCATGAACGTGGACGCCAACGGCACGTCCACGTCCGCGAATGCCGGATTGGGGCTCTTCACAGTGCGGGCCCACAGCCATGCGATGACCGTCAGCGTCCGGCTTTCGTACGGCTTCAGGTCCGGCCGCTCCTGGACCATCGTCCCGGTGAGCTCGACTGTCGGATACAGATGCCCAATGCGCTTCTCTGCCTCGTTGCGCATCCACTGCCCGTAGTGCCGCACGTCCTCGGCCAGACCCTGCGCCCCGCCCCACTCCCGAGCGACGATCGTCGGTTCGTGCCTCGACGCTGCGTTCACGGGCGGTCGGCCCGCGAACCTGGGCGGAATCTCGATCATGGCCTTGTTGATGAGCACCGCCACGGGGTTCAGATCGCTGGCGTGGGCTTCGAGGCCCAACCGTTGCGCTTCGAGAGGCAGAGCTCCGCCCCCGGCGAACGGGTCGTGGAACGCGGGCAGGGTATGGCGGTCGAACAGTTCCTCGGCACGCGGATGATCGGCGTGCTCGGCGCACGCCCGTCGCCAACTCTGCCGAATCTCCGTCCGAGCCTGCTGGAGCACGTCTTCGTTGGTAGTGTTCTCCCACCGAACCAGCTCTCGGAGGATCCCGAACGGGCGCTCGCGTTCGATTTCCGCAGCCATGTTTCCGAGCACCCGTCGATCGGCCGGCACGACGCGACCCGCTTTGGTCCGGCTGCCCGTGGTCTCCGGTTGACCCAAAGAGACGTTGCCGGCTGCCCTTCGGGCCTTCAGCGCCCGCGCCGCCGCTCGTCTCTTGGCAGGGTCCGACAGCAGGACGTCGACGTACACCGCCGGGTCGTCGACCATCTGCGCGAAGATCACGGCCCGCGCGGCCGCCAAGGGGCGTCGCGCCCACCAGAGGTGGAGTGTCGATGGATGGCCGTGACGGATGGACTTCTCGCGGGCCGCCGCGGCGTTGATCGCGTCGAGCGGTAGCGCCACCTCGATCAGCTTCCTGCGAACGGGCTTCGTAGCCAGTGAAGACATCACCAGTCTTCCAGCGGGTCGCGGACGGTCAGGAACGGGAAACTACGAGAGATCCCAGGGTCGTCGTCATATGGCAAACCACACCACGTCACCGGCGACCGCCGGGAGCACGCGCTTCGACATGGTCGCCGAAGAAGTCTTCCGCCGCTATGGGCGGCACTGGAAACCGCGGACCCTCGCGGTCAATCGGTCGTACCTGCGCAACCGGATCCTGCCCTGGTTCGGCGACCGTCCGGTCGCCGCAATCAACCGCTCCGATGTGCAGCGCTGGTTCGCCGGCCTGCATGCGACGCCGGCGGCGGACCGCTCTCTCCCGGTGCTGTCGACGATCATGCGGCAGGCGGAAGTCTACGGCCATCGGCCCGACGACAGCAACCCGTGCACGGGCCTCCGGCGGTACCGGCGGCGGGGGCGCGAGCGTTTCCTCACCGTCGACGAGACCCGTCGTCTGGGCGAGGCGCTGGCCGCCCGAGAGGCCGCCGCCCCTCTGCCTGCGGCGGCGGTGCGCTTGCTCCTGCTGACCGGCTGCCGCCAGGGCGAGATCCGCACGCTCCAGTGGCGGGACTACCGCTCGGGTCATCTCTTCCTGGCCGACAGCAAGACCGGACCACGAACGGTGTGGCTGTCGTCGGCGGCACGCCTCGTCCTCGAAGATCTGCCCCGGACGAGCGACTGGGCATTTCCCGCGGCTACCGGAGCGAGCGCCATGTCGACGGAGACCCTGTACCGTTTCTGGCGAACCCTCCGGACAGCAGCAGATCTGCGTGGTCTCCGGCTGCACGACTGCGGCACAGCTATGCCAGCTTCGCCCTGCGACGCGGCGAGACGGTGCTGACCATCGGCCGCCTGCTGGGGCACCGTGACCCCGCGACCACCCTGAAGTACACCCACTTCGCAGACTCGATCGTGCGCGAAGCAGCCGAGGCCGTCGGTGCCGCTCTGGAGGGTTGAGCATGGCCGCGCCGACATTTCGGGACTTCGTCGCCGGACCCTGGCACGCGGCCTGCTACGACCGCTGCAAGCCGTCGACCCGCAGGCGCACGGACAGCGCTCTTCAAAGGCAACTGCTTCCCAGCTTCGGGAATCGACGGCTCGACCGGATTCACCGAACGGAGGTGCATGCCTGGTTCGACCGCTACAGCCGAACCGCGCTCGGCGGCGCCAACCGCACGCTCGACGTGCTGCGTCAGATCCTGAACCACGCCGTCGCCCGCGGCCACATCTCCGCCAATCCGACCCGGGGCGTGAAGCGCAATCCGCGGCCGAAGCCCACCCGCTTTCTGTCCCGCGCCGAGGTCGGCCGCCTGCACGCCGCGCTCAACGCCCATCAAGGTAGGGCGTCAGGCCGACAGCAGGCGGCCATCATCCGGCTCCTGCTGCTGACCGGCTGCCGGAAGGGCGAGCTCGTCAGTCTGCGCTGGTCGAAGGTCGACGGCGACGTGCTCCGCCTGACGGACAGCAAGACGGGACCGCGGACGGTCTTCTTGAACGCGCAGGCCCAGACTATTCTCGGGCGACAGCCCCGGAACGGCAACGCCCACGTGTTCCCCGCGTCGGTTGATACGTCGAGAGCCCGCTCGACCGAGTTGTCGCTCTGACGGAAGGCGCGGCGTCAGGCAGGAATCGAGGACGTGCGCCTGCATGACCTTCGCCACACCTTCGCGAGCCACGCCGTGATGAAGCGGGTGCCGCTGCCGGTAGTTTCCCACCTGCTCGGCCACGCGGGGACCCGGATGACTCTGCGCTACGCGCATGTCAGCGACCGGGAGACCGAGGCGGCAGCCGAACGCATCGGCAGCGCCATCGCGGCGCTCTTGGCGGGCACGTCTGTAGACCGGCGCCGTCAGCGTCGATACGCAGGACATGTCGACCCGCGTTCGGAAGAAGCTGATCGAGGTAGCGCTGCCGCTCGACGCGATCAACAAGGCCGCGGCGCGCGAGAAGTCGATCCGTCACGGGCATCCGAGCACGCTGCACCTGTGGTGGGCGCGGCGCCCGCTGGCGGCGGCGCGGGCGGTCATCTTCGCGCAGATGGTGGACGACCCGTCGGAGTACGTCGGTGTGCTCCTGTCGGATCCCAAGAGGAAACGCGCGGCCCGGCAGGTGTTGACGAGGCGCCAAGCGGCACGCCTTCCGCCCGCCAGCCCGTCAATTCCCGCAGGCAGCCTGACCGCGGGAGGTAGCGCAATCGCCACTCCCCGGTCCGGCGAGCAGACAGAGAGGGCGAGCCTCGGCGAGGTCGCGGCGGAACAGGAACGTGAGCGCCTGTTCGGAATCCTCAAAGAACTCGTGAGGTGGGAGAATACGACCAACGAGGAAGTGCTGAAACGAGCGCGCACCGAGATCTGGCAGAGCTGGCGGCGGGCGTGAGCTGAGAACGCCGACCACCAGCGCGCCGGTGAGCTCTTCGACCGCCAGGAGTTGCCGGCATTCCACGACCCCTTCGCCGGCGGCGACGCCCTGCCCCTCGAAGCACAGCGGCTCGGTCTCGAAGCCCACGCCAGCGATCTCAACCCCGTCGCGGTGCTCATCAACAAGGCGATGGTCGAGATTCCGTCCAGGTTCACCGGCCGGCCGGCGGTGAACCCGCAATCGCGAGATAAACAGACGGTCGTCGAGCGGTTGTGGCAGGGCGCGCAGGGACTCGCCGAGGACGTGCGCCATTACGGCCGGTGGATGCGCGACGAGGCGGAGAAGCGGATTGGGCATCTGTATCCGGCAGTCGACATCGCCGGCGACCACATCAAGGCCGAGGGGCAGGCAAAGCGGATGGGCGCGCGGCTGATGGCGATCGCGGCCGAGGGTGATCGTGGTCGCGTGTACTTGGCCCCAGCCGCCGAACACGAAGAAGTCGCACGAGAGGCGGTTTCCGAATGGCGACCCGAGTTGAGCATGCCTCGCGATCGTCGCTGGTTTTCGCCACCGCTCTATGGACTTCCGACGTACGGCGATATCTTCACGTCTCGCCAACTCGTCGCCCTCACGACCTTCTCCGATCTGGTCGGCGAGGCAACGCAGAGCGTCCGGCGCGACTGCCGCGTCGGCGGGGCTGCCCGACGACGACCGTCCTCTGCACGACGGGGGCACGGGCGCGACCGCGTACGCCGAGGCGGTCGGGGTGTATTTGGCGTTTGCACAGAGCAAGAGCTGTAATCGGAACACGAGTCTGTGCCTTTGGGAAGATCGGATGGACAGGCTGGTCGCGACGTTCGGCCGACAGGCGTTGCCGATGGTGTGGGACTTCGCGGAAACAAACCCGCTCGCAGGCGCCGGTGGTGACATCCTCGGCAGCGTTCAGTCCGTATGTGAGGTCATCGAGAAGCAGTTCCACCAAGAGACCCCTGCGCAGGCCTCCCAGCGGGACGCGCTTGGTCAAGACATCTCGAACAACAAACTCGTTTCCACCGATCCTCCGTACTACGACAACATCGGCTACGCCGATCTATCAGACTTCTTTTATATCTGGTTTCGACCCACCGTGAGAAGGGTATTTCCGGACTTGTTCGGGACGATAGCCGTCCCAAAAGCCGCGGAGTTGGTGGCCAGCGCGTACCGCCACGGCAGCAAGCAAGCAGCGGAGATTTTTTTCTCGACGGAATGACCCGAGCGATACGGCGACTCGCTGACTCGACGCATCCGGGCTTCCCGGTCACGATCTACTACGCCTTCAAGCAATCGGAGAGCAAGGGAGATACCGGACCAGCGAGTACTGGTTGGGAGACGTTTCTGGACGCCGTGATCGGATCAGGCTTCGCCATCACCGGTACCTGGCCAATACGCACGGAGCAGCCGAAGGGGTTGCGCGCGTTTGACCAGAACGCCCTCGCTTCCAGCATCGTCTTGGTCTGCCGCCGCCGTCCTGAGGACGCTCCAACTGCGACTCGCCGTGAGTTCCTCACGGCCCTCCGCACCGAACTGCCCCAGGCTTTGCGACTCCTCCAGACCGGCAACGTCGCCCCCGTCGACCTCGCCCAAGCCGCCATCGGGCCGGGGATGGGGGTATACACCAGGGTATACACCCGCTACGCCACGGTGCTCGACGTGGCCCGCAACCGAGATCGGTGCGCGACCGCTCGGGGCGATCAGCGACAGTCGCGCGGGTCACGGAGGCGCCGTTGCTCTCTGAGGTTCAACTGCTGCGGGTTTCGCCGAGGCGGTCGGCCAGCCCTTGGCGTGGGATTGGATTCTCGCTGGGCGCGAGCAGGGGCCCCGGCGGCGGTTCTCAGACGCGTTCGACCTCGCACGACGCCATGTTGCGGGTCTCCCGGCTGAACTCCACCGCTACGAGGTGAACGGGCAGACCTCGGCCGCGGTGTTTGTCGGCGTAGCCCTTGCTCTTCAACTGCGCCATCGCCGCGCCCGCTACGGCCTGCTCCACCACCTTGAACTCGAAGAGGTACACGCCGGCGTCGAGTCGGACGGTCATGTCGACGCGCCCGCGGCTGTCGCTGTCCTCGACCGTGACGTCGAGCCCCGCCGCGGCGAAGTGGGAGTAGAACACGCTGGCGTAGTAGCCCTCGTACCGGGCGATGTCGTTGTTCGTGTGCCACTCGTAGGGGATGCTGGCGAAGAACGCCCGCAACAGCTCCTCCAGCCCCGCGAAGTCGTTGGCTTGCAACAGCCGGCGCAGCCGGTCGCCCTGCGCGAGCCGGCGCGATGCCGGCGGCGCGAGGGCGTTCAGCAGGCTTCGGTTCAGGCTCTGCCGTACCTCACGGTTCGGATAGCCGAGCCGGTACAGAAGCTCGCCGCCGGCGTCCTCCGCGTCGAGAATGGTCAGGTAGCCGGTCTGGAACAGGAGCGCCTCGGGGGCGATGTCGTCCACGTCGAAGGCGCCCAGCAGCTCGTCGTCGGCGCGCATGCCGTCGAGCTCCATCGAGCCGACACCGCGTGCGATCAGCGTGTTCACCAGGAACGTGGGCGTGCCGGTCTCGAACCACCACGCCCCGAACCGGCGGCGGCGAAAGAGCAGCAGCACGTCGAAGGGGTTGTAGACCTTCTCGTCGCCGAGCCAGCCGTAGCCGTTGTACCAGTCGCGGATGCGGTCGCGGTCGAAGCCCGGCAGCTCCGGTGCGAACACCTCGTCGAGGTCCGCGTCGGTGTAGCCGCAGATGGTCGAGTACTCCGGCTCGAGGGTGATGTCGACGAGGTTGTTCAGGCCCGAGAACAGGCTGACCTTCGAGAACTTGCTGACCCCCGTGAGCAGGGTGAACTTGATGTGCGCGTCCGCGGACTTGGTGGTCGAGACAGCCCGCGCAGGTAGTCTCGGTTCGCCCGGGCGACCTCCGGTTTCTCCAGCGCGTCGAGAATCGGCTTGTCGTACTCATCGACCAGGACGACCACGCGCTGCCCCGTGCGCTCGCGGAGCGCCGTGATGAGATGGCCGAAGCGCCCGGGCGCGCTGGCGTGGTCCGAACCGACGCCCGTCCGCCGTTCGATGGCGGCGAGCTGCGTAATCAGGTTCGTGTGCAGGTCGTCCGGCTCGGCGAAGTGGCCGCTGCTGAAGTCGAGGCGCACCACGGGATGGCGCACCGACCAGTCCCAGCCGCCGTGGACGTCCAGACCTTCGAACAGCGCCTCGCTGCCCTCGAACAGCTCCTTCACCGTGTCGAGGAACAGGCTCTTGCCGAAGCGGCGCGGGCGCGACAGGAAGTAGTGCTTGCCCTCGTCCACGAGGCGGCGGATGAACGCGGTCTTGTCGACGTAGTAGCAGTCGTCCTCGCGAATCTCGCGAAAGTTCTGGATGCCGGTCGGCAGCTTGCGCCTCGGCCCCTCCCGCTTCGCCGACATGGTGGCCGTCTCCTCGCGCGGCTGCGGGCGGTGTGCCGATGTCGCCGCAACCGCTCCCATTCTAGCCGGCCCCGGTCCGCGCCGTTCTACGGCGCAGACTCCTGTGCCGATGGCCGTCCCGCCAGGGCGTCGGCCAGGGCAGCGAGGCCGATCGCCTCGATGCCGCCGCCCATGGGGTAGTGCTCGTCGCGGGAGTGCACGAGAAACGTCCGGTCCGGTTGCAGGTCCTCGCGGGCGATTCGCAGTCCCTTCTCGACCTTGGGTGCCGAGCCCCGCTTGATCTCGATCGCCCAGAGCAGATTGCCGGGCAGCTCGAGCACGAGGTCGACCTCGACGCCCGTCGCGGTGCGGTAGAAGCTGGCTTGCGCGCGGTCGGGGGCGGCCCGGATGAGGGTTTCCAGCACGAAGCCCTCCCAGCTCGTGCCGGCTACAGGATGACCCAGCACCGCGTCCTCGTCGTCGAGCCGCAGCAGCGTGTGCACCAGCCCGCTGTCGCGCACGTAGACCTTGGGCGATTTCACGAGGCGCTTGCGGACGATGGCGTGGAAGGGTTGCAGGCGGCGCACGAGGAACAGGTCGGCCAGGAGGTCGACGTATCGCGCCACCGTCTTGCCGTCGACGGCCAGCGAGCGCGCCAGGTCGGCCAGGTTCAGCAGGCCGCCCTGACCGTGCGCGAGCATGGTCCAGAGTCTTCGCAACGTCCCCGCCGGCACGAGTGGCCCCAATTGGGGTACGTCCCGCTCGAGGTACGTGCGGATGAACTGCTCGCGCCACTCGGCGCTCTGTCCGTCGTCCTCGGCGAGGAAGCTCGGGGGGAATCCGCCGCGGATCCACAACCGGGAGGCGCGACCGGCGCCGGTCTCCCGGATGTCCAGGGGAGAGAGCTCGAGATACGCGATGCGCCCGGCGAGGCTCTCGCCCGACTGCCTCAGCAGGTCCGGGGCGGCCGATTCGAGCAGCAGGAACTGGCCGGCAGCCTCGCCGGCCCGGATCCGTTCGTCGATGAGGACGCGCAAGAGCGGGAACAGTCCGGGCGCGCGCTGCACCTCGTCGATCACCACGAGCCGGCGGCGGAGCGCGCGCAGGTACCCGGCCGCGTCGTCCAGCTTCGCCAGGTCGACGGGGTCCTCCAGATCGAGGTACACGCTGTCGGCGGTCTCGGCAAGCCGGCGCGCCAGCGTGGTCTTGCCGACTTGCCGCGGCCCGAGCAGTGCGACGGCAGGAAACTGGCGAAGACGGGCGGCGACGGTCTCCGTGATAGCTCTGGTAATCACCTTGCAATCTCGGACACCAGATCCGCAATTGCAAGGTTATCATGCGGGGCCGGAAGGCGCCGGTCGATGACCCGGGCGATGTCGGGGACGGTGCGTTCCAGCCGGTGCGCCAGCGCCGCGATGGCGACCCTGGCGGCGTCGCGTTGCTGCACGGCTCCCTCGCGGTTGGGATGGCCGAGCCGGTAGAGAAGCTCCCCGCCGGCGTCCTCCGCGTTGAGAATGGTCAGGTAGCCGCTCTGGAACAGCAGCGCCTCGGGGGCGATGGCGTCCACGTTGAAGGCGCCCAGCCGGCCCGCATGCCGTCGAGCCGACGCCGCGCGCGAGCAGCGTGTTCACCAGGAACGTGGGCGTGCCGGTCTCGAACACCACGCCCCGAACCGGCGGCGGCGAAAGATCAGCAGCATGTCGAAGGGGTTGTAGACCTTCTCTTCGCCGAGCCAGCCGTAGCCGTTGTACCAGTCGCGACTGCGGTCGCGGTCGAGGCCCGGCAGCTCCGGCGGCGTCGCCGGGGGGTCACGCACGCGCCCGCACCGTGCAGTGCACCCGGCTCGGGTCGACCCGGAACTCGGGCTCAGGATGGCCGGCGCCGTGCAGGAGCCGGCGGGCGGCCGGGATGCCGAACCCGTACCGCTGCACCAGGCCTAGCACGCGCATCGCCTCGGCGAGGATCGGATTGCGGTAGTCGACGACCCCGGGCTGTCCGAAGTTGCCCGCGTTGACGGCGCCGTACGGACCGCCGGGGCTGTTGATCTCGATGCGATCGTCGAACCAGTAGACGTGGGTGGGTGCGTTCGTGTCTTCGTAGGTGCGGTGCATGACGGCGTTGCGAACGAGCTGCTTCACCGCCTCCAGCGGGTAGGTCGAATCGCGGATCTCGACCGGACCGGACAGGAAATCGACCGACGTGCGGTTGTGGGCGATGAGCTTGTCGTCCAGCCGGCGCACCACGTCGGAGATCGTGCCCCGGCAGACCTCGGCGTCGGTGACGGGGTCGCCGAACTCGGTCCCGCCGACCCGCAGGAACTGCGCGTAAGCGCCGGGCAGAGAGTCCTGGGGTTGCCGGCCGAGGACGAGAATGCCGCCCACGGTGGGCACCGGGTCGTCGACCGACACGATCATCTTGGCGGCCGCGAGGCGCTCTTCCGGGCTGCGGTCGTTGGCGGCCAGCGTCTCCGGATCGACGGCCCCGGGAAGATAGTCCTCCTGGAAGCGCGCCAGACCGAGATCGGCGAGGCGGGCCGAGCGCACTGGGCGGGCGTCGAAGTGCGGGTCCCGATGCCGCCGCTTCTCGTTCAGCATCCGTTCGTCCTGCGCGCTGGCGGGAGCGCGGCGCGGGCCGACCCGAATCCAGATCCGTCCCCGGTAGCGCACCGGCGGCGAGTCCGACGGCCACACGGTCACAACCGCCACCCGGATGCCGTCGAGCACGCGCGGCTCCACCGTCATCGTGGGGGGCGGCACGATGTTCCCGTCGGTCTTGATGTCGGCCAACTGGAGCAGAAGCTGGTCGGTGACGGTCGCCGCCGCCGGGCGGCCGTCGTCCCGCGCCCCCAGGAAGACGACCCCGGGCCGCCGATGATCCGGCAGGTCGTTGGCGAAGGCGCACACCGCCTGTCGGATCTTGACCGGCGTGTCGCCCCGCAGCGATTCCTTCCGCTCCACGAGGTCGGACTCCAGGTCCGCCATCATGGCGGTCAGCTCTTCATCCGAGTAGCGGGCGGACCGAAGAGGCGGGTTGCTCATGGCGCGAGATGCTGCGAAGGTCCGTACAGCGTACAACGGCGACGGCCACGAGGAGGCCGACGGGCGCGCGAGCCCCCGAGAGCCGTCACAGCCTCCGAAGGTCGATCGGCGTCTTGAGACCGGCCAGCAGGTCAGGAATGGCAGTCCTCGCCGCTTCGAGCCGTCCGACGATGCGGGCGACGTCGGGAACGCTGCACTGGAGCGGGTCGGCCGGGACGGATCACGACCCGCCTCCTCCATCACGGCGTCGCGAACGCGACGAGTTCCTGGCTGGCCCCGGATCCGGTGGCGACGAGCACGAACTGGCGGCCCGATGCCGCCCGGTAGGTCATCGGCGTCGCGGTCGAGCGCTCCTCCAGCGGGGCCGACCAGACCTCCCGCCCGGTGCGCTTGTCGAAGGCGTAGAGCGCGTCCTCTCCGCCCCCGACGAAGACGAGGCCGCCCCGGGTGACGATGGCGCCGGGCGCGCCGGGGGTGCCCAGCCGCTCGGGCAGGTCGAGGCCGCGGAGGGCGGGATGCGCCCGCAGGCGGTCGCTGCCCCGGCCGAAGGGGACCCGCCAGGCGATGTCGCCCGCGTTCAGGTCGACGGCGACGAGCCAGGCGTAGGGCGGCTTGTTCAGGGGGATGCCGCCCTCGAAGGTCGCGCGGCCGCCGAGGTCGGCGTCGTAGCCCACGTAGTCGGGGTCCGTCGTGTCGGCGAACGGATTGTTGGTGGTCTCCGGGTCGAACTTCACCAGCCGCTGCACGCCGGCCACGTTCGACGACTTCACGTAGAGCATCCCCGTCTCGGGGTCGAAGGCCCCGCCGCCCCAGTTGGCGACGCCGCCGCCGCTCGGCCGCACCAGCGAGCCTTCGAGGCTGGGCGGCGTGTAGAGGGGGCCGGTGCGGAAGCCGTCCATGGCGGCCTGCGCCGCCGCCTGCAGCGCCGGGGTGAGATCGAAGGCGTCGTCGGGCGCCATGCCGAGGCTGGGGAGCAACGCCGGCGGGCGGGTCGGGAACGGCTGGGTCGGCGACGTGCGCTCGCCCGGCACATCGCTTTGTGGCACCGCCCGCTCCTCGATGGGCCAGACCGGCTCGCCGGTGGCGCGGTCGAAGACGAAGACCAGTCCCTGCTTGGTGAGCTGGGTGACCGCCTCGACGCGCCGGCCGCCGACCGTGATCGGGGTCAGCATCGGCTGCGTGGGCAGGTCGTAGTCCCAGACGCCGTGATGGACGATCTGGAAGTGCCACGCTCGCTCGCCGGTGTCGGCGTCGAGCGCCACCAGGCTCTCCGCGAAGAGGTTGTCGCCGAGCCGCTGCCCGCCGTAGTAGACGTTGGTGGGGTTGCCGACGGGCAGGAACACGAGCTCGCGCGCCTCGTCGACGGTCACCCCGGCCCACACGTTGGTGGCGCCCATGTGACGCCACGCCTCGTTCTCCCACGTCCGGCTGCCGAACTCGCCCTCCTGGGGGATGGTGTGGAAGCTCCAGACGAGGGCGCCGGTGCGGGCGTCGTAGGCGCGGACGTCGCCGGGCGGCGCCCGCCGGTAGATGACGCGGTCGCCGACGGCGCTGCCGACGATGACGAGGTCCTTGTACATGACCGGCGCCGCGTTGAACTCGAAGTGGCTGCGGTCGATGGGCCAGATGAGGTCGCGGCTCAGGTCGACCACGCCGTCGTCGCCGAACGACGGCACCACCTCGCCGGTCTCGGCGTCGAGGCAGAACAGGCGGTGCCGGCTCGCGAGGAAGATGCGCAGGTCGCGGCCGTCGCGCCACATCGTCACCCCGCGGTGCCGGAAGCCGCCGCCGAGGGCGGGCATGCCGTCGGCGTAGGCGCGGGGGTCGAAGACCCAGCGCTCGGCCCCGGTCTCGGCGTCGAGGGCGGCGACGCGGTTGTAGTTGGAGCTGACGTAGACGGTGCCGTCGAGCATGATCGGGGTGCTCGTAAATGCGCCCGGGATGGTGCCGAACTCCTGCCGCGGCCGGTCCGCGGGCCGCCACGTCCACGCCGCCTCGAGCCGGTCGACGGTGTCCGGGGTCAGCGTTTCGGCGGCCGAGTAGCGGGTGTTCGCGGCGTCGCCGCCGACGTACGGCCACTCCACCGCCGTGCCGGCGGGAACCGGCTCCTGGGCCGATGCCGCCGGCGGGGTCCCCGCGAACGCCAGAAGCGCCGCCGCGAACGCGTACGCGAGCCGCCGTGTTCGATGGCAGGGTGCGGTCATCGGTCCTCCTCGTCCGGGAGCCCGCGGCGTACCGGGGCAGGCTCCCGGCAGGGATGGGTCGGGCGGCGAGCAGAACTTCGCGCGACGACCTCCCGATGGCCCATTCGCCGCCGAGCAGGGAATCACCCGGGCGGAAAACGCCCTCGGGGTCTGGTGTCGAATCAGCGTCCCTCGTACATGAGCCCGACGATCTGCTCCACCCGGCCCGCCGGCGCCTGGAAGTCGCTGTACTCCTCGGGCACCGAGTACGCGGCCACCGTCTCCTCGACGCTCTGCCCGGCCGCCGCCCCGGCCTGGGCGCGGGTCAGCAGGTCGTCGTAGAACGCCGCGTAGTCGACGAGGTCGTCCCAGGTCAGGGGGTCGTCGTTGTGCCCCGGGATGATGACGTCGACGTCCTCGATGGCGTCGACCGCGTTCTTCAGGGTCTGGCCGAACTCGGTGGCGCTGCCGTTGGTGTTGTCGGCGTCGATGAACGGCAGCCCCTTGCGCGCCATCATGTCGCCGGTGTGCATGGCCCGGGCCTCGCGGAAGACGACCCAGGTGTCGCCGTCGGTGTGGCCCCGCCCGAAGTAGTAGAGGTCGATCTGGTCGGCCCCGCTGTAGAGCGAGGTCCGGGTCGCGAAGGTGATCTTCGGCAGGAACCGCGCGTCGTCGCCGGTGAACGCATCGCAGTTCTTGATGGACCCGCCCTGGAACCCGGCGCCGTCGTCGCAGTCGGTGCTCGCCATGTGCCCCGCGGTGTTCTCGTGCACCACGAAGTCGACGGTGTCGGGGAACTCGGTGTTGGCGCCGCTGTGGTCCCAGTGGGTGTGGGTGTTGATGATCGTCGTCACCGGGTTGTCGGTGATGCGCGCCACCTCGGCCAGGATGTCCTCGCCGTAGCCGCGGATCTTCGTGTCGACCAGGGTCACCCCCGAGGCGGTCACGAACACCGCGGTGTTTCCGCCGGTGCGCATGCCCTGCTCGGCCGGGTCGGACGTCAGCACGTAGAGGTTGTCCGCGAGCTGCAGTTGGCGAATGCCGAAGCGCTCCTGCCGCGCCTCGTTGGCGGCGACCGCGGTCAGGACGGCAACCGCCGTCAGCGTGGTCAGGCAAATCGTGCGTCTCATCTGTCGATCTCCTCCGGAACGGCCGCGCCCCCCGTTCGACTCGACGCCGACGACGCCCCCGGCCGTCGTTCGTTCCGACCGGGGCCTCCTGAGCAGGAGCCGTCCTGCCGAGATTCTATTGTGAATCGCGGGTTGCGGGGAGATCGCGAGTCCATGCGCAGACATGCTCCGGCCGTGGGTGGTAGGATGGCTGCCGGTTTGAGCTTCATTCACGACGGGCGACCTGGATTGCGGCGCATCCGCCGCTACGCGGCGTGCGCGGCGGTGGCCGCGGGTCTGGCCCTGCTCGGCCCGACCCGCGCCGGAAGCGTCGGCGGCGCGGAGCCCGACGCGGCGTTCGAGCCGGTCCTGGCGCAGATCGCCGAGCTGCCGCGCATGCGGTCGCTGCTCGTGTCGGTGGGCGGCTCGCTGCTCGTCGAGGAGTACTTCAACGGCGCGAGGCCGAACCGCGCCGCCAACATGAAGTCCGCCTCGAAGAGCCTCATCTCGCTGCTCGTCGGCATCGCCGTCGACCGCGGGCACCTCGCCGTCGACGACACCGTGGATCGCTTCTTCCCCGACCTCGTCGACGACCCCGCGAAGCGCGGCATCACCGTCGAGGACCTGCTGACCATGCGGTCGGGCCTCGAGACCACCAGCAACCGGAACTACGGCCGCTGGGTGGCGAGCCGTCACTGGGTCCGCCACGTGCTGACCCGGCCCCTGGTGGCCGAGCCCGGCACGCGGATGATCTACAGCACCGGCAACACCCACCTGCTGTCGGCGATCGTCGCCGAGGCGTCCGGCATGAGCACCTGGCGCTTCGCCCAGCGCTACCTGGGCGAGCCGATGGGCATCTCGGTGCCCCGGTGGACGACCGACCCGCAGGGGGTGTACTTCGGCGGGAACGAGATGTCGATGCTGCCGCGCGACATGCTCGCCATCGGAGAGATGTACCTTGAATGCGGGCGCGTCGGCACGCGGCAGATCGTCTCCGAGGACTGGGTGCATACGTCGATAGTCGCGCACGCGACGAGGACCCGCAGCCCGGACCGCGCCTACGGCTACGGCTGGTGGGTGCGGGAGCTGGCCGGCCACGACGCCTTCTACGCCTGGGGCTACGGCGGGCAGTTCATCTACGTGGTGCCCGCCCTGCGGCTGGTCACCGTGATGACCTCGTCGCCCAGCCCCGGGCGGACCCTGCGTGCCCACCGGCGGTCGCTGTACAGCTTGATGGAGGACGAGATAGTGCCGGCCGTCGCGGGCCGCCGCCGTTCGGCGGGCGGCGCGTAGCCGGGGCGGCGTGGCGTCGAGGGGCGCTTGCACGAGGCGCGCGTCGACCCCGTTTCGCCGCAGAGTGAGCTCCCGAACGGCGCCCGCTTCGTCGCCTGAGAATCCGTCGTCATGGGGCTCGTGCGGAAGCTGCGAGTTGACCTCGCACGAACGGATCGGACGAAGCGCGCCGCCGGGAGAGGAGCCGGGAGGCCCGCCCGGGTCGGCGATCGATGTCGTCGCCGGCAACGGGTGCGCCGCTTGGCCGGCGGTTGTCACGCCCGGCTCGAGAGCCGGGTAACCAGGTGCGTTGTCGATGGTCGGTTGAGCGCGGGCGGACCGCCGCCTCGCGCGAGGAGTCCAGCAGACATGATCCAGAGCAACCATCGTTTCTCGCGAATGCACCGCAACGCCCGCGACGCCGGACGCCGGCGCATCGCCTGCCTGATCGCCGCCGTCCTGCTGGCCGCCCCGGTGGCCTGGGGGCAGACCGGGGCCGGCGCCCAGGGCGGCGAGTGGCGCCACTACGGCGGCGACGAGGCGAACACCCGCTACTCGCCGCTCGACCAGATCGACGGGGACAACTTCGAGGAGCTCGAGCTGGTATGGCGGCTCAAGACCGACAACTTCGGCCCCGAGCCCGAGTACAACTTCCAGTCGACGCCGCTGATGGTGGACGGGATGATCTACACCACCGCGGGCACGCGGCGCGCGGTGGTCGCGGCCGACGCGGCGACCGGCGAGTACCTGTGGATGCACCGCCTCGACGAGGGCGAGCGGGCCGAGGTGGCGCCGCGCCGCCGGTCGGGGCGCGGGCTCTCCTACCGGGACGACGGCGGCGACGGCCAGATCATCTACGTCACCCCCGGCTACCGGATGGTCGCGCTGAACGCGAAGACGGGGCAGCGCATCGCGGGCTTCGGCGAGGACGGCATCGTCGACCTGATGCAGAACATGGACCAGGAGATCGACCCCCTCGGCGGCTCGATCGGCCTGCACTCGACGCCGCTGGTGGCCGGCGACACCGTCGTCATCGGGGCCGCCCACGTGCCCGGCAGCGCCCCGGTGTCGATGCGCAACACCAAGGGCTACGTCCGGGGCTTCGACGCCGACACCGGCGAGCGGAAGTGGATCTTCCACACGCTGCCCGGCGCCGACGAGTTCGGGAACGACACCTGGCTGAACGACTCGTGGCGCTACACCGGCAACACCGGGGTGTGGGGCCAGACCAGCGTCGACCTCGAGCTGGGCATCGTGTACCTGGCGACGGAGATGCCCACCAACGACTACTACGGGGGGCACCGCCACGGCGACAACCTGTTCTCGGACAGCATCGTGGCGGTCGACCTGGAGACCGGCGACCGGCTGTGGCACTTCCAGGCCATCCACCACGACGTGTGGGACTGGGACTTCCCGTGCGCGCCGATCCTGGCCGACGTGGTGATCGACGGGGTCGAGCGGAAGATCGTGGCCCAGCCGAGCAAGCAGGCGTGGCTCTACGTGCTCGACCGGGAGACGGGCGAGCCCATCTGGCCGATCGAGGAGCGGCCGATGGAGCAGTCCGACGTGCCGGGCGAGCTGCTCGCCGCCACCCAGCCGTTCCCCACCCGCCCCGCCCCCTACGACCGGCAGGGCGTGGGGGTCGAGGACCTCATCGACTTCACGCCCGAGCTGCACGCCGAGGCGCTGGCCCGGGTCGCCAACTTCCGGATGGGCCCGATCTTCACGCCGCCGGTGGTCGCCGATCCCGACGGGCCCTACGGGACGCTCATGCTGCCGTCGGCCGGGGGCGGCACCAACTGGCCGGGCGGCTCCCTCGACCCCGAGACCGACATCTTCTACGGGTACTCGTTCACCACCGTGACCTCGCTCGGGCTCGTGAACGATCCCGAGCGGTCGGACATGGACTTCATCCGCGGCAACCCGGCCGGGGTCGCGCCGCGCGACCGGGCGCTGACGATCCGCGGGCTGCCCCTCATCAAGCCGCCGTGGGGGCGCATCACCGCCATCGATCTGAAGACCGGCGACCACCTCTGGCAGATACCGCACGGCGAGACGCCCGACAACGTCCGGAACCACCCGGACCTCGAGGGCGTCGAGATCCCGCGCACCGGCCGCGTCGGCCGGGTCGGCACCCTCATCACGAAGACGCTGGTCATCGCGGGCGAGCCGGGGACGTTCACCACCCCGTCGGGCGAGGTGGGGGCGATGCTGCGGGCCTACGACAAGGCGACCGGCGAGGAGGTCGGCGAGGTCCTGATGCCGGCCGGGGTTTCGGGGTCGCCGATGACCTACATGCACGACGGGGCGCAGTACATCGTCGTCGCGGTCAGCGGCGGCGGCCAGGCCGGCGAGCTGCTGGCGTACCGCCTGCTGGACTGACCGGCGCGGGGACTTTCGACAGGGAGCCCGCGGTGGGGCCGGAAGGTCTTGCCGCGGGCTTTCGCGTCTCCGGCAACCGCGGCGAGGCTCGACGTGGGTTTCGCCGCCCCTGACGCCGAGCGCCGGCACCCTGGCGGTCTCCGGCAACCGCGGCGAGGCCCGGCGTGGGGTTTCGCCCGCCGGCTGTTCACGCGATCGACGTCCCGCCGTCCACCGGGATCACCGCGCCGGTGGTGTAGGCGCCGGCCCGCGACGCGAGGTAGATGGCGACGCCGGCCATGTCGTCGGGGCGGCCGATGCGGCGCAGGGGGCAGCGGCGCACGATCTCGGCCCCGAACGTCTCCAGCGTCGCCTCGGTCATCCTGCTGGGGAAGAACCCGGGCGCCACCGCGTTGACGGTGACGTGGCGCGGGGCCAGCTCGAGGGCCAGCGACCGCGTCAGGTGGTGGACCGCGGCCTTGCTCGCCGAGTAGGGGAAGGTGCCATTCTCCAGGATGGTCGGCGCCCTGAGCCCGTCCATCGAGCCGATGTTGATGACCCGGGCGGGGTCGTCGGGGGTGGCCGCGGCGGCGAGCAGCGGCGTGAGGTCGCGGGTCAGGAAGAACAGCGCCGTCACGTTCAGCTCGAGCACCTTGCGGAACCCCGACTCGGGAAACGCCTCGTAGGGGGCGCCCCACGCCGCCCCGGCGTTGTTCACGAGGATGTCGAGCCGGGGCGTCCGCTCGCCCAGCGCCTGCACGAGCCGGGCGCGGTCCGCGTCGTCGGCGACGTTCGCGGGCAGGGCATGGCAGGGCCCTGCCGCCGACAACTCGGCCGCGGCCCGTTCGCAGGCTTCCGCCTTCCGCGACGAGATCCAGACGGTCGCCCCGGCCTGCAGGAACCCCTCGGCGATCATGCGGCCGATGCCGCGGGACCCGCCGGTGACCAGCGCCGTCTTGCCGGTCAGGGCGAAGAGGGTCGCCGCGTCGATGGCGTTCCCCGGGGGTGCGGCGCCGTTCATTGCTCCACGAGGGGCAGGAACAGCGAGATCCGGTCCTCGGTGCCGACCGCCCGCGAGATGTGCCCTTGGCCGGTGACGTCCTCCGCCAGGAGGATGTGCCCCGGATGCAGGCGAATCGCCGTCCCGTCGCCGATCACCACCTCGCTCTCGCCGCTCAACGTGATGACGTACTGCTTCCGCGGCGCGGTGTGCCAGTCGATGAAGTAGTCGGGCGAGGTGCGCCGGAACTGCACGCTCGTCACGTCGACTGGCTCCGAGACCTCGGTCGCGCCGCGCGGCGCCCCCAGCGGCACGTCGTACTCCTCCGCGTGGGTCTTGCCGTCCTCCCCGGTGTAGATGCGGGTCACCTTGATCGGCGTCCGCTCCTGGGCGGCGGCATGGCTCTCGCCGGTCCAGTGCACGGCCACGAGGGCGAGGGTCGGCACCCAGCCGAGGGCCGCGGTCACGAGGGCGATTCTGCGGAATGAGGGCATGGCTTCTGCTCACTGCTACGGCCGCGGCTGCTCCCGGCGGCGGCGGTGCCGACAATTCGGACGTTCGGCACGGACCATCTATATACCACGCTCCCCGCGTGCGGCCGGTCGCCGATGAGCGCCTTCGTGCGTTCGCCGGCAGGCGGCCGTTCCGGGCGGTGCCGGAACTTCCGCGCCGACCGTCGCCGGCGGGTGTTTCGGGCGGCGGTGTGGTAGTTTCCGCCAATGCCTGCGACCCCCATCCTCGAACGCCTCGGGCTGCACCGCCCCGAGCTGCGCGCCTGGGCGATGTACGACTGGGCCAACTCCGCGTTCATGGTCACCATCGTGACCGCGGTCTTCCCCATCTACTTCTCGTCGGTCGCCGCCGCCGACCTCGAGCCGGCGACGGCCAGCTTCCGGTTCGCGGTCACGACGACGGTGGCCCTCACCTTCGTCGCGGTCCTCGCGCCGGTGCTGGGGGCGCTGGCCGACTTCGCGGGCATCAAGAAGAAGATGCTGGGGGCCTGCGTGGGGCTCGGGGTGGTCGCGACCGCGTGCATGTACTTCATCCAGCAGGGCGACTGGGTGCTGGCCGCGTTGCTGTTCGCGTTCGCCAACATCGGGGTCACCTCGAGCCTGGTGTTCGCCGACTCGCTGCTGCCGCACATCGCCAGCCCCGCCGAGCTGGACCGCGTGTCGACGGCCGGCTACGCCCTGGGCTACCTGGGAGGCGGCCTCCTCCTCGTCGTCAACCTCGCCTGGATCCAGGCCCCCGAGGCCTTCGGGCTGAGCGGGGCGGCCCTCGCGAGCCGGCTGTCGTTCGTGAGCGTGGCGATCTGGTGGCTGGGGTTCTCCATCCCCCTGTTCCGCAAGGTGCCCGAGCCGGCCCGGACCCTCGAGGCGGACGAGCGGGCGGGGGAGAGCGCCATCCGGGCGTCGTTCGTCCGGCTCGGCGAGACGCTGCGCGAGCTGCGGGGGTACCGGCAGGCGTTCCTGATGCTGCTGGCGTTCCTCGTCTACAACGACGGCATCGGCACCATCATCCGGATGGCCACGACCTTCGGCACCGAGATCGGCCTCGAGCAGGGCGATCTGATTACCGCGGTGGTGCTGGTGCAGTTCGTGGGGGTGCCGTTCGCGTTCGCGTTCGGACAGCTCGCCGCCCGCATCGGGGCGAAGCGCGCGATCTTCCTGTCGCTGGTGGTCTACACCGTCATCAGCGTGCTCGCCTACGGCATGACCACGGCGACGGGGTTCTACGCCCTCGCCCTGCTCGTGGGGATGGTGCAGGGGGGGAGCCAGGCCCTCAGCCGGTCGCTCTTCGCGAGCATGGTGCCCCGCCACAAGTCGGCGGAGTTCTTCGGCTTCTTCGGGGTGTTCGAGAAGTTCGCGGGCATCGTCGGCCCCGGGGTGTTCGCGGTCATGATCCTCCTGACCGGCTCCAGCCGGGGCGCCATCCTCTCCCTCATCACGTTCTTCGTGGTCGGCGGCCTGCTGCTGTCGCGGGTGGACGTCGAGGCGGGGCAGGCGGCGGCGCGCCGGGCGGAGGCGGACCTCCGCGAGGGGTAGGAGTCGGCGCCTCGAATGGCCCGGAATCCTGGAGGGTCAAGTGGTCTCGGCGGGATCCGGCGTGACCCCTTCCTCGTCGAAAACCTCGCGGGCGAGCCGGAACGCCTCGACCCCGGCCGGGATGCCGCAGTACACCGCGACCTGCAGCAGCGTGTCCCGGATCTCCTCCACCGTGCAGCCGTTGCGCAGCGCGCCCCGGACGTGAGTCCTGAACTCGCCGCTCCGGTTGAGGGCGGCGATCATCCCGAGGTTGATCAGGCTCCGCTGGCGGTCGTCGAGCGTGGACCGGGTCCAAACCCGGCCCCAGCAGTACTCGGTCACGAGCTGCTGGAACTCGGCGTTGAACGCGTCGAGCCCGTCGAGGGCCCGGTCGACGTACTCGTCGCCGAGCACCCGCCGCCGGGCCTTCAGTCCGCCTTCGTCCAGGGGTGTGGTCATCGCAGGGTCTCTCGTGTGGGGGGCGGCAGTCGGGCGCGAGTGTACCATTCGGGCGGCCGGCCACGGAGGAAACCGGATGGACTTCACGTTGACGGAAGAGCAGCAGGCCCTGCAGGCGGCGGCGCGCGACTTCGCCCGCGGCGAGATGACCTCGGTCGCCGAGGAGACCGAGCGCGACGCGGCCCCGCTGCCGCGGAGCTGGGTGAAGCGCTACGCCGAGATGGGGTTCCTGGGCGTGAACATCCCGCCCGGGCACGGCGGGCTGGGCCTGGGGAACGTCGAGGCGTTCCTCGTCCTCGAGGAGTTCGCCAAGGTCTCCTCGGCGGTGGCGTTCCCCATCTTCGAGTCGGTGGCCGGTCCTGTCCGGGCCGTCGAGCACTTCGGCGGCGACGCCCTGAAGCGCCGGGTGGTTCCCGCCGTGTGCCGCGGCGAGCTGATCGTGGCGGTCGCCATGTCCGAGCCCGACGCGGGGACCGCCCTCACCGACCTGCGCACGCGGGCCGAGGTGCGCGGGGACCGCGTCGTCGTCAACGGGGCCAAGCGCTGGTGCTCGGGCGGCGGGCACTCCGACGCCTACCTCGTCTACTGCCGCCTGTCGGACGCGCCGGGGGCCCGCGGCATCGGGGCCGTCTACGTCGAGAAGGGGGCGCCGGGGCTGACGTTCGGCGAGCAGGAGCGGCTGATGGGGTTCCGGGGCATCCCCGAGTCGGACCTCTACTTCGACGACGTGTCGGTGCCCCTCGATCAGCTCGTGGTGCCCGCCGGCGGCTTTCCGAAGCTGATGCGGGCGTTCGACCTCGAGCGCTGCGGTAACGCGACGATGGCCCTGGGGCAGGCGTCCGGCGCGCTCGAGGACGCGCTCGCCTGGGTGCAGGAGCGCCGGCAGTTCGGCAAGCCCATCGTCGAGTTCCAGGCGGTGCAACTGAAGCTGGCGGAGATGGCGATGCGGGTCGAGGCGGCGCGGCTGCTGATTCACCGCGCGGCCCGGAACGCCGACGGCGGCCTGCCGTCGATACTCGACTCCAGCATCGCCAAGTGCTTCGCCAACGAGGCGGCGCGCGAGGTCACCGGCGCCGCGGTGCAGTTGATGGGGGGCTACGGCTACTCCCGCGAGTACCCCATGGAGCGGCGCATGCGCGACGCGTGGGGATGGGGCATCGCCGGCGGCACCATCGACATCCAGAAGGTCAACATCGCCTCGGCCCTCGTCGGCCGGCGTTTCGATCAGCGGCGCTGACCGCGGCCGGGCGGGTTTGACGCTCCTTATCCGGTTTGACAGACTCTCGGTGCCTCGGCCGCCCGCCGGGGCGTCGAGGCGGGAGACAAGGCGGCATGGGGTATCGGGATCTGTTCGACCTGCAGGGGCGGGTCGCGGTGGTGACGGGATCTTCGAAAGGCATCGGCCGCGCCATCGCCGAGACGCTGGCCGAGGCGGGGGCGCGGGTGGTGGTCTCGAGCCGTCGGCTCGAGAGTTGCGGCCCGGTGGCCGACGCCATCAACGAGGCGGGGGGCGAGGCGGCGGCCGTCCCGTGCCACATGTCCCACCTCGATCAGGTGCGGGGGCTGGCCGAGGCCGCCCGCGAACGCTGGGGCCGCATCGACGTCCTCGTCTGCAATGCCGCCGTCAACCCCCATTTCGGTCCGATGGCGGACGTGACCGAGCCGGCCTACGACAAGATCCTGGCCACCAACGTCAAGCACAACCTGTGGCTGTGCAACCTCGTGCTGCCCCAGATGGCCGCGCGCCGCGACGGGTCGGTGATCATCGTGTCGAGCATCGGCGGCCTCAAGGGGCACGACACCCTCGGCATCTACGCCATCTCGAAGGCGGCCGACCACCAGCTCGCCCGCAACCTCGCGGTCGAGTGGGGGCGCAGCAACGTCCGCGTCAACTGCATCGCGCCGGGGCTGGTCCGCACCGATTTCGCCCGCAAGCTGTGGGAAGATCCCGACCGCCTGCGGGATGCGGTCTCCACCTATCCCCTGGGCCGCATCGGCGAGCCGGAGGACGTCGCCGGGGCGGCGCTGCTGCTGGCCTCGCCGGCCGGCCGCTTCATCACCGGCCAGGTGCTGATCGTCGACGGCGGCGCGACCATCTCGTCCACCCGTTACCCTTGAACGACAGGCGCCGGATGGTCCGCCCCTGTCCGTGCGGAGCCGAATCGCATGAGCTACCAGACGTTCCTGACCCTGCACCTGATCGCCGTCCTGCTGATGACCGGCGTGACGTTCGCCGCGTTCGCGGCGCCCCATCCCGACAACCGCCACCGCATGCTCATGGCTTCCGGCTCGCTCAGCCTGCTGGTCTTCCTGACCGGCTTCGGGGTCATGGGGGTCATGGGGCTCGGATTTCCCGGCTGGGCCCTCGTCAAGGTCGTCTGCTGGCTCGTCCTGTCGGGCCTGACCGGCATGGCGTTCCGGATGGCCGATCGCATCCCGGCGCTGCAGGCGGTGGCCGCCGCCGCCATCGTGGTCGCCGTCGTCATGGTCACCTACCGGCCGTTCTGACGCGGGGACTCCACCGTGCAGCCCACTTGCGCGAACCGGAGCCACCGGCGGATCCTGAAGCCGCGGCCGAGGGTCGGGTAGCCGGCCCGATCGGAGTTCCGCGTTGCGCCGGGACCGCCGGGCCGGTACGCGTCGCCCCTACGCGCACCGCGGAGGCTACGGCTCGATGTCGGGTAGCCGACCCGATCCGAGCTCCGCGTTGCGCCGGGACCGGCGAGGCGGGGCGCGTCGCGGCTCGAATGCCGCCGGGCTCCACCATGGGCGGTTCGGGTGTCCCCCGGCTGCCGGCCCGCTCCCGCGCCGGCAGCGGCTCCGCCCGGTACAGCGCGGCGGTGTTGCGGGCCGCCGACCACAGCAGGACCGCCGTCATCGCGCCGATCGCGGCCACGCCGCCGACATCGAAGAGGCGGTAGGGCTGCCCCATCAGGACCACCGTCGGCTTCACGAGCAGCGCGAGGGTGCCGGCGGCGAGGAGGATTCGCAGCTCGGTCGGTCCGAATCCCCATGTCGAGAGCCTGAACACGCCGCACGCGTGGGTCGCGAGATAGACCTCGGCCGAGACCAGCAGGTAGGCCGCGAGCAGCCCCAGCGCAACGAGGGGGCTCATGTAGCCCGACAGGCCGAGGCCCCCGAGGAGGGCGCACGCCCCGATCAGGTCGACGACGTGGTCCACGTAGTAGCCGTAGCGCGGCCGCTGCTGGTTCCGCACCCGGGCGAGGGTGCCGTCGAGGCTGTCGCCGAACCAGTTGACGGCGAGGCCGGCGACGACGAGGACGAGCGCCGCCGGATGCCGGCTCGCCATCCAGTAGGCCAGCCCCGTCCCCAGCATCGCGGCCAGGGCGAGGGCGGTCAGTTGATCGGAGGTGACCCACCCCGGCAGTCGCTCGGCGAGCCAGAGGAGGGTTTGCCGTTCGCCGGCGGCGAGGAGGCTGCGGTTCTCGCGGACGTGGGTTCGGACGGCGGTATCGGACATGTCGCACTCCCTTCACCCGGGAATGCGACATGCGGGCGCCCGGGGGCTCACGCGACGAGAGCCGCGCTCGATGCCTGAACGGCTGCGCCAAGTGCCGGGTCTGGTGCGGAAGGGGGGACTTGAACCCCCATGGGACTAGGTCCCACAGGCTCCTGAGGCCTGCGCGTCTGCCAATTCCGCCACTTCCGCAGTTGGGGGGAACCGCTTCGCAGAAGATTCAGTATACCCAAGACGCCTGCGTCGGCGCCAACCCGCACCGCCGCCGCCATCGTCACGTATACTCGTGTCGATCGCCGGCCGGTGCTCGCCGGCGACGGAGCATGCCCGGAAGGTGGCGTCGCCGGTTCGCGCCGCGGTCGTCGCGCGCCGGTGCGTCAAGGAGGTCTGTGGTGGGGGTCAGTCGCGGGGTACGGTTCATCGTGGTCTTTCTGTCGCTGGCGATCGTCGTCTCGATGGCCGGCATCGCCGTCCTCTACCTCATGGTGTCGGGGGCCCCGTCGGTGGCCTCCGACTCGGTGCTCGTGCTTCCGGTGCGGGGCGGGCTCGCCGAGCACCGCCAGAACGCGCTGCTGACGTCGTTCGGCCCGGGAGGGCCGACGGTGCGGTCGGTCACCGACAGCCTGCGCAAGGCGAAGGTGGACGATCGCATCAGCGGGGTGATTCTGAAGCCGCAGATCGGGCCTCGGCTCGTGTGGGGCAAGCTGCAGGAGATCCGGGACGCGGTCGCCGACTACCGGGAGTCCGGCAAGCCGATCGCGGCGTTTCTCGAGTACGGGGGGGCGGAGGACTACTACCTGGCGTCGGCGGCGGACAAGGTCTACCTGATGCCGGGGAGCCCCCTGGAAGTCGTGGGCCGCGCGCAGTACGAGATGTTCTTCCGCAACGCCCTGGACAAGGTGGGGACCTATCCCGACGTGCTCGCGGCCGGCGACTACAAGACCGCCGCCAACCAGTTCACCGAGACCACGATGACCCCGGCGCATCGCGAGATGGCCGAGTCGCTCAACCGGGACCTCTACGAGCAGATGGTCGAGGGCATCGCCGAGTCGCGGGGGCTCACGGGTGACGAGGTGCGCAGGCTCGTGGACGAGGGGCCGTTCCTGCCCGAGGATGCGCTCGCGGCGGGGCTGGTCGACGGGCTCGCCTACGCCGACGAGGTGAAGCACCGCGAGCCCTTCGACGAGGCCGACCGGCGGGAGATATCGGACAGCGACTACCGGCAGGTCGGTCTGCGGTCGGTGGGTCTGAACGAGGGGGAGCGCATAGCCCTCATCTACGCCGTCGGGGCCATCAACTCGGGGTCGAGCACCTTCGACGTCCTGAACGGGGAGGTGCTCGGCTCCGACACCCTGACGAGCGCCATTCGCAGCGCCCGGGACGACGACTCGGTGCGCGCCATCGTGCTGCGCATCGACAGCCCGGGGGGCTCGGCCATCGCCTCCGACGTCATCTGGCGCGAGGTGGGCCTCGCCCGCGAGAGCGGCAAGCCGATCGTGGCCTCGATGTCCGACCTGGGGGCTTCCGGGGGCTACTACATCGCCATGGGTGCCGACGCCATCGTCGCGCAGCCGGCCACGCTGACCGGCTCCATCGGCGTCGTGTTCGGCAAGTTCACCATCGGGGGCACCTACGAGAAGCTCGGGATCGGGATCGAGCCGGTGAGCGAGGGTCGGTTCGCCGAGATGTACTCGCCGGTGACCCGGTTCTCGGACGCCGAGCGGGCCAAGGCGCAGGAGCACGTGGACGCCATCTACGAGCAGTTCGTGACCAAGGCGGCCGAGGGGCGGCAGACGACGCGGGACCGCCTCCACGAGGTGGCCCAGGGCCGGGTGTGGACCGGACGACAGGCGCTGGAGCACGGCCTGATCGACGAGGTCGGCGGGCTCGCCCGGGCCATCGCGCTGGCCAAGGAGAAGGCCGGCATCGACCCCGGCGACGAGGTCGAGCTGGTCATCTACCCGCGCCCGAAGGGCTTCTTCGAGCTGCTCGACGAGGGGTTCCCGATGGCGCAAATTGCCGCGGGATGGGCCGGGCTGGCGGCCCCCGAGGCCGCGCTGGTGGGTCGGGCAACGGCGCCGGCGCGGCTCTTCCGCCCCGGCGAGCCGCTGGCGATCATGCCCGGTGCGTTCGTGCGCTGAGGCCGCTCGCCCGCCAATCGTCGCCTTCGGCTCCGCTCGGCGCCCAGCCGACCTCCAGCAGTCCGCGCCGTTCCACGGCGTGGACTGCTACGCGGTGGCCAGGGCGAAGGCCCCCATGTCGATGCTGATCGGGATGCGGGCCTTGGCGTTCTCCATGTACGCGCCGTAGAACTGGTTCTGCCGCTCCAGGATCATCTCGCTGCGCAACCGCTCGCGGCCGGTCTGCAAGGCGGCCGGATCGGCGTCCTCGCGTTCGTGGAGGTGGAGGACCACGGCGGAATTGCCGGTCAGGACCGGAGCGCTGGTCTCGCCGGGAACCAGCGAGAAGGCGACCGCCTCGACCTGGGCGTTGACGCCCACCCCGGGGACCGCGGCGCCGCGGGCGATCAGGCCGCTCTCGTTCACGTCGAGCTCCTCGGCTTCCGCCGCGGCGCCGAAGTCGTCGGCGTCCTGCAGGACCGCGGCCACGGCGTCGGCCCGCTCCTGGGCCAGCACGAACGCCTTGCGGCGGATCACGTCGTCGCGGACCCGCGTCTCGACCTCCTCGAGGGGCGGCACGTAGGGCGCCTGGATGCCGGTCACGGTCACGAAGGCCGGCCCCGTCGGGGTCGGAATCGGACCCGCCACCTCGCCCTCGGCGAGCTGGAAGGCCTGCGTGGTCACCTCGGACGAGAAGCCCAGTCCGAGAATCGGCTCGCCGAGGGCGGCGAATCCGCTCTCCTGCGCCTCGAGGCCGCGGCGCGCCGCCGCCGCCTCGAGGTCGACGGCCTCGTCGATCTCCAGCGACATCGCTTCGGCCAGCGCGAGGGCGCGCGCGTCGGCGCTCTCCTGCTGGAGGATGTCGACGATGGCGTCGCGCACGTCGTCCAGGGTCTGGGTCGCGCCGCCGGTCTTCTCGGTCGCCTTGATGACGTGCACGCCGAACATGCTCGTGACGGGATCGCTGACCTCGTCCTGCTCGAGGGCGAACGCGGCGCCCTCGAACTCGGGCACCATCTGGCCGCGGGTGATCCGTCCGAGGTCGCCGCCCGCGTCGCGGGTGCCCTCGTCCTCCGAGTACCGGCGGGCCAGCTCCGCGAAGTCGGCGCCGTTCCGGGCCTCGGCCACGATCGACTCCGCCTGCGCCTGAACCTCGGTGAGCTCCGCGTCCTGGGTCCGGAGCAGGATGTGGCTGACGCGCAGGTCGACCTCTTCGGTGTAGCGGTCGAGGTTGTTGTCGTAATACGCCTGGACGTCGGCGTCGCTCGGGGTGAACGCGGACTTCAGGGCGGGAACGTCGATGAGCACGAACCGGAGCCGGCGCTTCTCGGGCACCAGGTAGTCGTTGGCGTTCTGCTCGAACAGCGCCGCCACGTCGTCGTCCGTCGCGTCCAGCCCCTCGCGGAAGTCGTCGGCCCGGAACGAGACCGCGCTCAGGCGGACGCGCTCGTTGCGGCGGACGTGCTCGCGCTCGACGTCGTCGTCGCTGACCGTGATCCAGTCGGTGAGCGCCGCCTGCAGCCGCTGGAGCATCAGCGACCGCCGCACGTTCTCCTCGAAATCGGCCGGGCTCAGCGGCGGCTGCTGCATCCGCAGCATCTGGAGATAGGCGGCCTCGCCGATGAACTCCCCGTCCTGCTGGAAGGCGGGGAGCGACACGATGGCCTCCCGGACCTCGGCATCGCTGACCGTCACGCCCAGGCGAGCGGCTTCCTGCAGCGCCGCGTACTCGTCGATCACCTGCTGCAGCAGTTGCCGGTCGATGCCCATCGACCGCAGGAGGTCGGCTGTGATCTCGCCGCCGGACTGGACCTGGTAGCTCTGGAGCTGGCGCCGGAAGAGCGTCTGGAACTCGCCGACGGTGATCTCCTGGTCCCCGACCTGGGCGAGCACGTCGGTCAGGGTGCCGGGGGTCTCGGGGGGAGGCTGGATCAGGGGAAACCCGAGGACCAGCAGGGCGAAACCGGCGAGGGCAAGGGTCCACTTCAGCCACGCCTTGTGGCGTCGCATGCGGTCCAGCATCGTCATCTCGTGCTCAACTCCTGGTGTTGCTGCAGACTTCGGTCGCGGGATGCGGGGCGTCCCGCCGGCCGGCGCTCCGGGGCGGACTCGAGCCCGGCGCCGGGTCCGCCGGCCCGCGAATCGCTACATTCTATGACAAGACGCATGAAATGACGCGTACGGCGCCGTCGGGCGGGGCGGTCGGCCCTGCCTCCGGCCACTACCGGTGGGGTCGGATCGCCCGGGGCCACTACCTGTTGGGTAGGCCGGCGCAAACGACCGCCGGATATGCTATAGTCTGTCGAACCCGGCGGGCATGCCTGGAGATGTGTCCGATGTCGGGGGAGGTCCATGTTGCCTGGCTGGAGGGGCGTTGCCGCTTCGGATGTTCCTCTATCGATCGACCGGATCGGCAACCGGCCTCCGCACCGCTCCGGACGGCGTCGGCTCCGTCCCTCGTCTCCAACGGCAGTCTCGTCCGGGGCGCCGCCGGCCGAGCCCGGATTCTCCACGGTCCTTTCGGAGCCCCGCCGGAGGCTCGTCCACGGCGGCGGAGGTGGATCCCCACCGCCGGCCTCGTCGACACCGTTCCGTGCCCGCCGCCGTTTCGTTCTGCAGGAGCCGGTGGGGCGTGAGATGGCCGTAGCGGTCCGGCGGCGTGGCCCGGCGTATTCTCACGACATGCGGACAACGGCATCCAGGGTCGCCGAGACGACTCGGGCCATGGAGTCGAGCGGTCCAACCGTGCGCGGCCAGCGCCATTGGCCCGAGATGCTGGAGGAGTGTCCCTCTTGAGTGTCAGCTCCCTATTCTCGCTGTTCTCCAGCGACCTCGCCATCGATCTCGGGACCGCCAACACCTGCGTCTATGCGCGGGGCAAGGGGATCGTGCTGAATGAACCGTCGATCGTGGCCATCAACAAGGTGACCGGACGTACCGAGGCGGTGGGGCGCGAGGCGAAGGAGATGCTCGGACGCACCCCCGGCAACATCGTCGCCATCCGGCCGATGCGGGACGGCGTGATCGCCGACTTCGAGATCGCCGAGAAGATGCTGACGTACTTCATCAAGAGGGCGCACAACCGGACCGTCTGGGTGCGGCCCCGCATCGTGATCGGCGTGCCGTCCGAGATCACCCAGGTCGAGAAGCGGGCCGTCAAGGACAGCGCCTACCGGGCCAAGGCCAGCGAGGTGCATCTCGTCGAAGAGGCGATGGCGGCGGCCATCGGGGCGGGGATGCCGGTCACGGAGCCGTCCGCCAACATGATCGTCGACATCGGCGGCGGCACCACCGACATCGCGGTGATCTCGCTCGCCGGCATCGTCTACAGCAAGGCGGTGCGCGTCGCCGGCAACGAGATGGACGAGGCGATCATCCAGTACATCAAGAAGACCTACAACTTGCTGATCGGCGAGCGCACGTCCGAGACCATCAAGATGCGGATGGGGTCGGCGTGCGGGCTCGACGGCCGCATCACGATGGAGATCAAGGGCCGTCATCTCGTCGAGGGCGTGCCCAAGACGATTACCATTACCGACGAGGAGATACGCGAGGCGCTGGCGGACACCGTGCGCGTGATCGTCGATGCCGTCCGGGTCGCGCTGGAGCGGACCCCGCCCGAGCTGTCCGCCGACATCGTCGACCGGGGAATCGTGCTGACGGGCGGCGGGTCCCTGCTGAAGAACCTCGACAAGCGGCTGCGGGAGGAGACCGGGCTCCCCCTGGCCCTCGCCGAGGACCCGCTGGCATCGGTCGTGCTGGGCGCGGGCCGGATGCTGTCGGACTTCGGTTTGCTGCGGAAGATCTCCATTGATTGACCTGACGCGTCGCACCGGCGTCTCCCTGCTGATGGCGGTGGTCGGCCACCTCGTGCTGCTGTCGACCCAGGCCACCACGGCTGCCGGCGTGCCGGTTCTCCAGACCGTCGCGTTCGGCGTGTTCTCGGAGGTCCAACGCGCGGTGACGGGGACGGTGGGGACGGTCGGCGGGCTGTGGAGCGGGTACGTCGAGCTGCAGGCGGTTCGCGCCGAGAACGAATCGCTGCGCCGGGAGCTCGACGCGGTCAGGCTGCAGTGGCAGATGGACCGGGCCGGCGCCCAGAGGGTCCGCGGCCTGGAAGCTCTGCTCGGGTTGCGGGACGCCGCCGGCCTCGCCACCGTCGGCGCCCGGATCATCGGCAACGACGCCACGCCGTACTTCCGGACCGTGACCATCGACCGGGGGCAGCGCGACGGCGTCCGCCCCGACGCGGCAGTCCTGTCCGCGGCCGGCGTGGTGGGGCGCGTCGTCGACGAGCCCGGGCCCCGGGCGTCGCGCGTCCAGTTGTTGATCGATCGGAACGCGGCGGCGGGAGCGCTCGTCGAGAGGAGCCGGGTGGCCGGGCTGGTGATGGGCGACGCGGACGATCGGCTGCTGCGGATGGAGTACGTGTCGAACCTCGAGGACGTCGAGGTGGGAGACACCGTCGTGACGTCCGGAAGCGACGGCATCTATCCCAAGGGGTTCGTCATCGGGGACGTCACCGTCGTGCAGCGGGGCCCCGGGCTGTATCGCACCATCCATGTGCGCCCGCGCATCAGGTTCGGCGACCTCGACGAGGTGCTGGTCATCCTGCCCGAATCGCCGCCTCCGGTACCTCTGGCGGCGGCGGGCGGTGGTGGATGAGGGTCGCGTGGGTCGCTTTCGCCCTCGCCGCGGCGTTGGCCGTACAGACGACGCTCGTGGAGATGGTCGCCGGCACCGGGGCGCCTCTCGACCTCGTGCTCATGGTGGTCATCGTCGTGGCCATCGTGAACGGACCCCGGGCCGGCTTGTGGACCGGCACGTTCGGCGGGCTGCTTCAGGACGCGCTGTCCGGCGGTGTCATCGGGATGGGCGGCCTGGCGAAGACGGTGGTGGGTTATCTCGGCGGTCAGTTCGCCGCCCAGTTCATGGTGACGCGCCTGTGGCACAAGGCGCTGGTCTTCGTCGGCGGCTCGCTGCTCCACGCCGCCCTGTTCGTCGGCGGCTACGGCCTGTTGTTCGAAGATCGCGTGGTCGTCACCCAGCGCGATCTGCTGATGCAGGCGGCCGCCAACACCGTCGTCGGTCTGGTGGTGGCGGTGGGGCTGCAGACGATTCCGGACGAGGCCGAACGGCAGCGCCTGCGGGGGCGGTGGCCGGGCGGCCGCCACGCCGAGTAGACCGGCCGGGCGGTCGCCACGCCGAGTAGACGGGTAGAAGCCGAGCAGAGATCGAGATCGAGCCGATGAGCAGCAGCATGTCCAGCCGGTTCGCACCGGGCGCGCTGGAGCGGCCGCGCGACAGCCTCGCCGTTCTGCTGGCGATGTGGCGGTGGGGCATCGTCGTCGTGTTCGCCGGCCTCGCGGTCGGGTTCTGGTGGTTGCAGGTCGTCCAGTACGACAAGTACCGCCAGCACGCCGAGGACAATCACCAGCGCACCCTGGTCCTCAGCGCGCCGCGGGGCGCGGTGCTGGACCGGGACGGCCGCGTGCTGGCCGAGAACCGCAACTCGCTCAACATCACGCTGTCCCGCGAGAAGGCCGAGGACCTCGAGGGCACCGTGGCCCTGCTCGCCGATCTGTCCGGCGTGCCGTTGTCGGAGCTCCGGGCCATCGTGGAACGGCACCGGCGGGACCCGCCCTTCCGGCCGGTGGTCCTGATTCGCGACGCCGCGTTCGACCAGGTGGCGGCGGTCGCCGCGCATGCCCGGGAGCTTCCGGGAATCTACGTGCAGGAGCTTCCCGTCCGGTTCTATCCGGCCGGGGACGTGGCCGCGCACATCCTGGGGTACGTCGGCGAGGTCAGCGAAGCCGAGATGGCGACGCCGGAGTTCGAGGGCGTGCGACGCGGCGCGATCGTCGGCAAGTCCGGCATCGAACGCACCTACAACCGGCTGTTGATGGGCCGCGACGGCGCGCGGCGGGTCGTCGTCGACAACGTCGGCCGCGAGATCCGGGTCCTCGACGAGCGGTTGCCGCTCGAGGGCCGGCAGCTCCAGCTCACCCTCGACTACGATCTGCAGGAGGCGGCGGAGGACGCATTCGGCGACGCCGGGTTCAACGGTTCGGCGGTGTTCCTGGATCCCCGTTCGGGCGAGATCCTCGCCCTCGTCAGCCGTCCCGCCTACGACCCGAACGTCTTCGCCCGCGGCATCGACGGCGAGACCTGGGGCCGGCTCAACCGCGATCGGCTTCGCCCGCTGAACCACCGCGCGCTGCAGGGGCGGTACTCGCCGGGATCGACCTTCAAGGTGGCGATGGCGGTCGCGGCGCTCGAGGAGGGGGTGGTCACTCCCGACTTCCGCGTGGCATGCCCCGGCGGGCGCTTCGTGCACGGGCGCTTCTTCCGGTGCCATGCGACGCACGGCTCGGTCGACATGCGCGAGGCCCTCGAGAAGTCGTGCAATTCCTACTTCTATGCGCTCGGTGAGAAGATGGAGATCGACCAGATCCACAAGTGGGCGACGGCCCTGGGTCTGGGCGAGCTCTCCGGCGTCGATCTGCCGCACGAGGTCCGGGGGCTGATGCCGTCCACGGCCTGGAAGCGGGAGCGGCGCGGCGAGCGCTGGTACCCCGGCGAGACCATTTCCGTCTCCATCGGCCAGGGGGCGGTGTCGGTGACGCCGATCTCGCTCGCGGTGATGATGGCGACGGTCGCCAACGGCGGCACGCGCGTCACCCCGCACCTGCTCGCGGCCGTCAACGAGGGGCAGGGGTTCGAGCGGGTGCGCCGACCCGTGCCCCGTTCGCGGGTGTCCATCAGCCCGACGACATTGGACGTGGTCACCGAAGGGCTCCGGTTCGTGGTCAACCGGGCCGGGACCGGCCGGCGCGGCCGGATCTACGGGCGCGACGTGATGGGCAAGACCGGCACGGCCCAGGTGATCTCCCTGCAGGGCCGGGCCGCGGCGGCGGGCAGCTCGGAGCAGGACTTTCGGGACCACGGGTGGTTCGTCTTCGCGGCCCCCGCCGGGGCGCCGGAGATCGCGGGCGCCGTCTTCGGCGAGCACAACGAGCACGGCTACCTCTCGGCCCCGATCGCGAGGCACGTCCTCGAGACGTACTTCGCCAAGAAGGAGGGGCTGCCGCGGCCGACGGTGCCCGTCCCGCCGTTCGCGAGGAGGGCCCCGGCGGCGGTGGCGGCGGATCAGGCGGTGGCGGCGGATCAATAGGGCCTGCGCCGCGGAACGGCGTGGACTCCCGCAGGGTTGGTGGGGCGCCAGGCGGAGGCCGTAGCGCGACGTCGCGGTCGCGTTCGGCGACGATTGGCGGGCCAGGAGCGGCGGAGTCGCCGAGACACGGGGCCGATGCGCGGTCCCGACCTCGTCCCCGACGCCGGGCTGCAGATGCTGGAGCAACGACTCTATCGTCATATCGACTGGCTGCTGCTGGGAGCGCTGTTCCTCCTGTCGGCCATCGGCGTGGCGATGATCTACAGCACGACGTACGATCCCACGACGGGCGGCGCGGGCCCCCTGGTCTCGGTCCAGTTGTGGGCGCTCGGCCTCGGCTTCCTGGCCCTGATCATCACCCTGTCGGTCGACTACCGGTGGTTCGCCGATCTGTCGCCCCTGATCTTCATCGGTCTGGTCGGCCTCGTCGCCTACGCCCTCCTGTTCGGGACCGCCGGCGGCGGCGCCCGACGCTGGATCGATCTGGGGGTCTTCAACCTTCAGCCCTCGGAGTTCGCCCGCATGGTGGTGGCCCTGGGGCTGGCGACGCTGTTCACGCGCCACCGGTGGCGGGGGCGCTCTCCCTTCGGCTGGGTGATGGCCGTGCTCATCGTCGGAATCCCGTTCGTGCTGATCGCGCAGCAGCCCGATCTCGGCACGGCCGTGACCCTGTTGCCGGCCGCACTGGTGATCTTCGTCTTCGCCGGGCTCCCGCTACGGTACGTGGGCCTGCTGATGGTGGTGGGCACCCTGAGCGCGCCGGCGGTGTGGGCCTACGGCCTGGAGGACTATCAGCGGGAGCGCATCCTGAGCTTCCTGGATCCCGAGAAGGACCCGCGCGGGGCGGGCTACCAGCAGCTTCAGGCCAAGATCACGGCCGGATCGGGGGGGGCGACGGGCAAGGGGTTCCTCAGGGGGACCCAGAGCCAGTACAACTTCCTGCCGGTCGCGCACAACGATTTCGTTTTTTCGGTACTCGCGGAAGAACAAGGGTTTCTGGGCGTGGTGGTTGCGCTCGGCTTGTATCTGTTCGTCATCCTGCGCGGGATGGATGCCGCTCGACTGGCCAAGGACCGTCTGGGCATGTATCTCGTCGTCGGGATCATGGCCGGTTTCACGTTTCAGGTGATCTACAACATCGCCATGTCGGCCGGACTGGCGCCGGTGAAGGGGCTCACCCTGCCGCTGATGAGCTACGGCGGCTCGTCGGTGATCGCCACGCTGGCGGCCTTCGGGTTCGTGCTCAACGTGCGAATGCGAAGGTTCACGAACTGAGCGCAGCTCTCCCACCGTTTCGAGACGTTCGGAACCCGCCTTGGACGTGGCCGGGCACGCTGCCCGGCGCACGCGAATCCGGTAGACACGCCGGCCGGAGGGCGCCCGAAGGGGGGCGGCCAGCCGGTTCGGGTCAGGGGCGCCGCCGCAGAGGCGAAGCGCGCCGCCCGCCGCCGATTCGCTCGTCGACGCCCGCGCGCCCGGTCGGGGGCGGGCAGCCGAGCTCGGTGCCGGGCATCGCGGCGTCACCCCATCTGGAGTGGTAGTGATGAACAAGGAGATGATCATCTCCGCCAGCGGCCACGAGACGATGGCCGCCATTCTCGAGGACGACGAGGTCGTCGAGATCTCGGTCGAGCGCGAAAAGTCCCGCAGCGTCGCGGGGAACATCTACAAGGGCCGGGTCTCGAAGGTGCTGCCGGGCATGCAGGCCGCCTTCGTCGATCTCGGGGTCGAGCGCGACGGCTTTCTGTACGTCTCCGACGTCATCGATCCCATGGCGTCCCTCGACGGCATCGACGCCGCCGACGCGGAGGGCGTCGCCGCCGAGCCGCCCGCCGCTCCCGACGGCCAGGGCAACGGCGGCGCTCGGGGGCGCGGCCGCGGGCGCGACCGCAACGCCGGCGACCAGCCGATCGACAAGCTGCTGACCGCCGGTCAGGAGATCATCGTTCAGGTCGTCAAGGAGCCCCTGGGCACGAAGGGCGCGCGCATCACGTCGCACGTCACGATTCCCGGCCGGTTCCTGGTGTTCATGCCGACGGTCGAGCACATCGGCGTGTCGCGCAAGATCGTGTCGCGCGAGCAGCGCAGCCGCCTGCGGCGCATCGTTCGCGACTTCCGGGCCGAGCACGAGATGCCGGGCGGGGTGATCATCCGGACCGCCGCCGCGGATCGGCCCGAGGAGGACATCGTCAGCGACCTCACCTACTTTCACGAGCTGTGGTCGGACACCCTCAAGAAGAGCGAGTCCCGCCGGGCGCCCGCCGTCATCCACCGCGAGGAGAGCCTGGTCGCCAAGCTGCTGCGCGACCTGCTGACCGACGACTTCTCGGCGATTCGCATCGACCATCGCGGCGAGTACCGCAAGGCGGTGAAGCTGGTGCAGCGGATCATGCCGGACCTCGTGTCCCGGGTGCACCACTACGACAAGAACTTCCCGATCTTCGAGGAGTACGGGGTCCAGTCGGAGATCGACAAGGCGCTCCGGAGCAAGGTCTGGCTGAAGTCGGGCGGCTACCTCGTCATCAACCAGACCGAGGCGCTGGTGGCGATCGACGTCAACACCGGGCGGTACGTCGGGAAGAAGACGGGGCGGCTGGAGGACACCATCGTCAAGACCAACCTCGAGGCGGCCAAGGAGATCGTCCGCCAGATCCGCCTCCGCGACCTCGGCGGCATCATCGTGCTCGACTTCATCGACATGGAGGAGCGCAAGAACCGCCAGAAGGTGTACCAGTTGTTCGAGCAGGAGATCCGCCGGGACCGGTCGCCGTCGAAGGCCGTGCAGGTCTCCGAGTTCGGGTTGATCATCACCACCCGCAAGCGCGTCAAGCAGAGTCTCGAGCGGCAGTTGACGGAGCCGTGCCCGTACTGCTCCGGGAGCGCCGTGGTCAAGTCCACCTCGACCATCTGCTTCGAGATTCTCGCCGAGCTGCGGAAGGTCAGCGGCGACCTCAACGGCCACCGCATCCAGCTCCGGGTCAACCCGGACGTGGCGCGGGCGCTGAAGGCGGAGGAGCGCGGGGTGCTGAAGGAGATCGAGCGCACCCTCGATCGCGAGGTCACGCTGCGCCCCGACGCGATTCTGCATCACGAGCAGTTCGACGTGACGGCCATGTAGCCGACCCGCGGTCGATCATCGGCGCTCGGAGCCGGTTCCGCCCGGCCGCAGGCCCGCTTCGCGAGGCGGCGGCAACGACGATGGCGCCGCCACGCCGGCCCGCCGTCCTGCGTACCGCGTCTGGCGGGCACGGTGACGTGGACGACGTGACGGCGATGCAGCGGGGCCGCGGCGCGTCATCGGCGCCCGGAGCGGGTTCCGTCCCTCGCACCGCGTCGACGCCGCGTGGGCGACCGGGCGGGCCGCGGCGGGTCATCGGCCCCGGGGTCGGGTTCGGTCCACCGAATCGCGTCGAACCGTCGGATCGTGCCGCGGCCCACCACGACCCCCTCGTCCTGAAGGAGCCGCCGCTTTCGCAGCGGGTCGCTGTACCCGCCCACCCGGCCGCCGGCCCCGACCACGCGATGGCAGGGGACGCTGGGCAGGCGGCAGGTGCGCATGATGGTGCCGACGGCGCGCCAGGCCCGGGGACGCCCGGCGAGGGCCGCCACGTCGCCGTAGGTGGCGACCCGGCCCCGGGGGATGCGGCGGACGACCGCGATCACCCGCGCCTGAAACGAACCGTCGGAAGGGGTCGTCGAGGAGGCCACGGGTTCCCGGGGACAGCGTCCGTGCGCGACGGGGGCTACTCCGTCGGGGTCGTCTTCCAGACGTCGTGGATCAGCCCGGTCTGGATGAGCTTGGTCGCGAAGACGATCTGCCCGGCATGGGTCGTGAAGTGGAGCACCTGGTTCAGGATGAGCTCGCCGAAGGTGAGGGTCTTGCCGTTCAGCTCCGTCGTCTCGGTGAGTCGCGCCGCGTCGAACGCGGCGAGCGCCCGGTCCGCCTCGGCCATCGCGAAGTCGAACCGGGCCAGCAGGTCCTCCTTCGGCAGCGGGCCCGGCTCCGCGAACTCGGCGTCGCGGTCGCGCCGATAGCCGTTCCCGCCCACCCCGTGGCCGATGTAGAGGCGCGTCGAGCCGCACAGGTGCAGCACGAGGTTGCCGACGGCGTTCGACTCCTCGTTGGCGCGCCACCACAGTTGGCCGTCGTTCAGGGCCTCGATGCAGGTCCGCACCTGGCCCGCCTGGTGGACCACGAGGCGCTTGCGGGCGGTGTCCAGCAGCAGCCGGTTTCCAGCGTCACTCATCGTCGAATCCTCGTCCGGGAAGTCGTCGCGCCCCGGCGACCGCACGGAAGTCCCGCCTCCGCGAAGCCGCCGACGCGACGGCAGGCTCGCGCCGCCGGCGTCGGTCCGGCTCACCGATACACCCGCGGAAAGTAGCAGACGCCGGCGACCCCGACATCGTACACGGCGCAGGCCGTCGCATACCAGGGCGGCATCGATTCCGACGGCAGGACCCCCGCCCCGTGGAGCAGGCCGAGACCGGCGTGAGCCGCGAAGGCCAGGGCGAGCAGGGCCAGCGCCGTCCCCGGATCGCGGGTCACCGCGATGGAGGCGAGCACCAGGAAGCCGACCGCGAGGGCGATGTCGAGTCCGCTGCCGGCGGTCGATTCCTGGGCCAGCGCGAACCCGACGTAGACCCCGGCGTCGAGCGTCAGCATCATCGCCGCGAACTGGGCGAGACGGAGCTCGGCGACGAGGCGGGCGGGGGAGCTCGGGTCGGCCCGGACCGCCGCGAGGGCCAGCCTGACCAGGATGATCGCGAGGGCGGCCCCGGCGACGAGCAAGGCGCGCGCGCTGTCGGTCATGGTGGTTGCACGGGTCTCGTGTTCCCGATGACGGGGTGGCCGGCGCCGGGCGGGCTGACCGGGAGCCTTCAACATGATATCCGCCCGATTGGCCCGAGCGGCGGTGTCGGGAGCCCATGGTGGCCTTCGCCTCGCACCGGAATCCGTGACTGCGCCGGCGGGCTGAAGGGCGCCCGGGCGCGTCACGGCGCGACGAGGCGGTTCCGGGGAGGAGGCCTGTGCCGATGGGTCTCGGTGACGACGCAGAGCTCCCGGGGACCTGCCGCGAGTCCGGTATCTCTCCGATCGGAGCCCCGACCCGCGTATGATCAGCGGCGCCATGACCCCGAGCCGGCTCGAACGCCTGGCGCCGTCCGACTGGCGCGTGCGCCTGGGTCCGGCGGTCGCCGCCGTCGCCCTCGGCGCCGGCGCGCTGTGGCTGCACGACGTCGTCGACGCCCGGCTGCGTGCGCTCGCCGGCATCGTCGCGTTCATCGCGGTCGCCACGGCCTGCTCGGCCCGGCCGGCCGACGTGAGCTGGCGGCTCGTGGCGCGGGGGTTCCTGCTCCAGATCGGGCTCGCGGTGCTCATCCTGAACGTCGAGATCGCCGGGGTGCGTCCGGGGTACGCGGTGTTCTCGGCGATAGCGGCGGTCGCGACGCAGTTCCTCGACTTCACCAACGCCGGCTCGCGGTTCGTGTTCGGGGTGCTCGCCGACCCCGCACAGATGTCGGCGGTCTTCCCCGACGGGTTCGTGCTCGCGTTCGCCTCCCTCCCCATTCTCATCTTCATGTCGGCGGTGTTCACGGTGCTCTACCACCTCGGCGTCCTGCAGACGGCCGTCAAGGTGATGGCGCGGGTGATGGCGCGGGTCATGGGCACGAGCGGGGCGGAGAGCCTGTCGGCGGCCGCGAACGTCTTCCTCGGGATGACCGAGGCCCCCCTGATGACGCGGCCCTACGTCGCGGGGATGACCCGGTCGGAGCTGCTGGCGCTGATGACTGGCGGCCTCGCGACCATCGCGGGCACGGTGATGGCGATCTACATCAGCCTGGGCGCGGATCCGGTCGGGGTGCTGACCACGAGCGTGATGGCGGCGCCGTGCGGCCTCTACCTGTCGAAGATCCTGCTGCCGGAGACCGGCACGCCCGCCACCGCGGGCACCGTGCGCGTGGCGGTGGAGCGGCAGCACGTGAACGTCATCGATGCGCTGGCGGCGGGCGCGTCGGACGGCATGCGGCTCGCGATGAACGTGGCGGCGATGCTGATCGCCTTTCTCGCGTGCATCGCGATGCTCGACCACGGCCTCGGGGTCGTCAGCCCGCGCCTGTCGCTGGCGGTGATCTTCGGCTGGCTGTTCGCGCCGGTGGCGGCCCTGCTGGGGGTGGCCTCGGCCGACCTGCCGGCGGTGGCCGACCTGCTCGGCACCAAGCTCGCCACCAACGAGTTCGTGGCCTTCGTCAAGCTCAACACCGACTACCTGGGCACGGTGAGCGAGCATACCCGTCTGGTCGCGACGTTCGCCCTGACCGGCTTCGCCAACTTCGGCTCGATCGGGATTCTCCTCGGCGGCATCGGCGGCCTCGCCCCGGAGCGGCGCCCCGATCTGGCGCGCCTGGGTCCGGTGGCGCTGCTGGGCGGGTTTCTGGCAACATTGATCAACGCCGCCATCGCGTCGGTGTTGCTGTAGTCGCGCGGTGGCGGAGGACCGGCCGGATGTTGCCGACGATCGGATGGGAAGACGGCGAAGTGGTCATGATCGACCAGCGCAGGCTGCCGGCGCGGGAGGCGTACGTGCGCTGCCGCACCGCGCGGGAGGTCGCCCGCGCGATCCGGACGATGGTCATCCGCGGGGCGCCGGCGATAGGGGTCGCGGCCGCGATGGGCCTCGTCCTGGAGCTGCGCCGCAGCACCGCGTCGGGGACCGCGCAGCTCGCCACGGAGTTCTACCGGGCCTGCGACCTGCTCGCCGCCACCCGGCCCACCGCCGTCAACCTGTTCTGGGCCATCGCCCGGATGAAGCGGACGTTCGCCGACGCGATGCGGGCGGGGCGGTCGGTGGACGAGATCCGAGACGCCATGGACGCGGAGGCCGCCCGCATCCACGACGAGGACGTGGCCGGCTGCCGGGCGCTGGGGCGCCACGGGGCCGCGGTGGTGCCGCCGGAGGCGCGGGTGCTGACCCACTGCAACGCGGGGGCGCTGGCCACCGGCGGCTACGGCACCGCCCTCGGGGTGGTCCGGGCGGCGGTGGAGGCGGGAAAGCGGGTCGCGGTGTACGCCGACGAGACCCGGCCCTTCCTGCAGGGGGCACGCCTCACCGCTTGGGAGCTCGTGCGCGACGGCATCGAGACGACGGTGATCACCGAGGGCATGGCCGGCTCCCTCATGCGCGAAGGGCGGATCGACGTCGTTGTGGTGGGCGCCGACCGCGTCGCCGCCAACGGCGACGTCGCCAACAAGATCGGCACCTACACGGTGGCGGTCCTCGCCCGGGAGCACGGTGTCCCGTTCTACGTGGCGGCGCCGGTGTCGACCATCGATCTCGAGACGCCGGACGGGGCCGCGATTCCCATCGAGGAGCGCGACGCCAGGGAGATGACGCACCTGGGCTCGGCCCGGCTCACGCCGGAGGGCGCCGCGGTGTGGAACCCGGCGTTCGACGTCACCCCGGCCCGCCTCGTGGCCGGCATCATCACCGAGCGGGGCATCTGCCGCCCGCCCCTTGCCGAGAGCCTCAAGGCGGTCTGCACTTCGGTTCCGACCCCCGCATGACTCAGCCGCAGACGACCGTACTCGCCATCGAGACCTCCTGCGACGAGACCGCCGCCGCCGTCGCCACCGGCGACGGAACCGGGCCGGGCTCGTGGAAGATCCGGTCCAGCGTCATCGCCTCGCAGGTCGACATCCACCGCGAGTGGGGCGGGGTGGTGCCGGAGCTCGCGTCGCGCCAGCACGTGCGGGACCTGTGCGGGGTCACGGAGCGGGCCCTCGGCGACGGCGGCGTCGGCTGGGGCGACCTGGACGCGGTCGCGGTGACCCAGGGGCCCGGCCTGGTCGGCTCGCTCCTGGTGGGCGTGGCCTTCGCGAAGTCCCTGGCCCTGGCCCTGGGGCGGCCGCTGGTCCCCGTGCACCACCTCGCGGGGCACATCGAGTCGCTGTTCCTCTGCCGCCCCGATCTTCCGCTGCCGGCCGTCGTCCTCGTGGTGTCGGGCGGCCATACGAACCTGTATCACCTGCCCGAGGCGGGCCGCTACGAGCTCGTCGGCCGGACCCGCGACGACGCGGCCGGCGAGGCGTTCGACAAGGTCGCCAAGCTGCTGGGGCTGACCTATCCCGGCGGCCCGGTGATCGACCGCATCGCGCGCGGCGGCGACGAGCGCGCGGTCCGCTTTCCGGTGGCGCGGATGACCCACGACGACCGGGCGGCGGGGCCCGCCACCGTCACCCCTCCCGGCTTCCCGCGGCGGGGGGAGGGGCGCATGGACTTCAGCTTCAGCGGCCTCAAGACGGCGGTCGCCCGGCAGCTTCAGCGCCGCCGCGCCGAGGACCCGGGGCCGGTGACGGAGCTCGAGCTGGCGGACATCTGCGCCAGCTTCCAGCGCGCGGTCATCGACGCGCTGCTCGACCGCACCTTCGAGGCGGTCCGCCGTTTCGGCGCCCGCGGACTGGGCATCGCCGGCGGGGTGTCGGCCAACAGCCGGCTGCGGGAGCTGGCCCGGGAACGCGGCGAGAAGAAGGGGTTGCCGGTGGTGCTGCCGACGCTGCACCTGTCGACCGACAATGCCGCGATGATCGCGGCGGCCGGGCTCCGGCAGCTTTCGGCCGGCGTGACCGCGCCCCTGGACCTGAACGCGGACCCGGCGCTGCCGCTGAGAGCGGGGGGAGCAGCACCATGACACCGACTCGCGACCAGGCGTGGCGCCTGCTCAACGAGTACACGCAGAACGACCGCCTGCTGAAGCACGCGCTGGCCGTCGAGGCGGCGGTGCGCGGCTACGCGCGCGAGTTCGGCGAGGACGAGGAGGACTGGGGCATCGTCGCCCTGCTGCACGACTTCGACTACGAGCGCTGGCCGAGCCCCGAGGACCATCCGTACCGCGGCTGCGAGATCCTGCGGGAGCGGGGCTATCCCGAGCACGTGATGCGCGCCATCCTCTCGCACGCCGACTACACCGGGGTGACCCGCGAGTCGCGCCTCGAGCACACCCTGTTCGCGTGCGACGAGATGGCCGGCTTCGTCACCGCGGCGGCCCTCGTGCGGCCGTCCCGGAGCGTTCTGGACCTCGAGGCGAAGTCGGTCCGGAAGCGCATGAAGGACAAGGCCTTCGCGCGGGCGGTGCCCCGCGACGATCTGCGGCAGGGGGCCGAGGAGCTTGGGCTCCCCCTCGACGAGCACATCGCCAACGTCATCCGCTTCATGCGGGCCGCCGCCGACGAGCTCGGGCTCCGGGGCAGTCTCTGAACCGCGGCCGGGAGCCCGCGGTGAAGCCCCGAAACGCAGCGGGGATTCCACCGCCGGCCTCCCGGGACTCCCGCATCGCGCGAACCTCGCCGCACCGTTCTCCGTATCGCTAGCAGAAGCATGACTGCCCCCGCACCGGACTCCGCGCCCGTGGCCCGCCTCGACGGGGTGTCCGTGCAGTACGGCGACCAGGCCGCCCTGCGCGACGTCGCGGCGACGTTCCCGCCCGGGGCGGTGGGCCTGCTGGGGCCGAACGGGGCCGGGAAGAGCACCCTGCTCAAGGCCCTGCTGGGCTTCGTGACGCCCACCGCGGGCCGCATGCAGGTGCTGGGGCTCGACGTCGCCGAGAGCCCCATGCAGATACGGGCGCGGCTCGGGTACATGCCCGAGTCGGACGGGCACGTGCCGGGTATGAACGCGGTCTCGTTCGTGGCCTACTGCGGGCAGCTCGCGGGCCTTCCGCGCAGCGACGCGATGCAGCGCGCCCACGAGGTGCTCTACTACGTCGGGCTCGGCGAGGCGCGTTACCGCAACCTCGAGACCTACTCCACCGGGATGAAGCAGCGCATCAAGCTGGCCCAGGCCCTGGTCCACGATCCCGACCTGCTGTTCCTCGACGAGCCGACGAACGGGATGGACCCGAAGGGCCGCGACGAGATGCTGGCCCTGGTCAGGGACCTCGCGACGCGCAAGGGGGTCAACCTCATCCTGTCGTCCCACCTCCTGCCCGACGTCGAGGCCACCTGCGCCCAGGTCATCGTGCTGTACCGCGGAGCGGTGGCCGCCCAGGGGGCGATCGCGGACCTCAAGACGGGCCGGCGCGAGGTGTTCGAGCTGCGGGTCAAGGGGGACGTCGACGCCTTCATCCGGGGGCTCGAGGCCGGCGGCGTGGAATGCCGCGGGTCCGGCGAGGAGGTCATGCGGGTCTTCGTCAAGCCGGGCCAGGGGCCGCGCGACCTCTTCGCGGCGGCGGTGCGGCACCGGGTGCAGGTGCGCCACCTGCGGCCGAGCGTGCCCACCCTCGAGGACGTCTTCGCCGAGGCGGTCGGGGAAGAGTGATGCCCGGCGCGCCCGCCGTCGAGGACCTTGTCGCCGAGGCGGCGGAGGGAGAAGCGATGCCGAGCGTGTCCACCCTCGACGTCTTCGCCGAGGCGGTCGGGGAGGGTTGATGCCGATTCACGACCAGAGCTACCGCCGCTACGCGGGGCGCCGGAACGAGCCGGGGTCGGCGTGGCTGGTCATCGCCAAGGCCGGCATCCGCTCGCTCCTCGCCCGAAAGCTGTTCCTCGCGGTGATGCTGGCCGCGTGGGGGCAGTTCTTCGTGCGCGCGGTGATGTTCTACCTGTCGGCGAACTTCCCGACCATGAACGTGCTGGCGCCGTCGGTCGAGACCTTCCGGCAGTTCTTCGACATGCAGGAGATCTTCGTGCTGTTCGTGACCGTCTACGTCGGCTCGGGTCTCATCGCCAACGACCGGCGCTCGAACGCCCTGCAGATCTACCTGTCGAAGCCGTTGAGCCGCGCCGAGTACGTGGCCGGCAAGCTGGGCATCCTCGGATTCTTCCTGCTGATGGTGACCCTGGTGCCGGCGCTGGCGCTGCTGTTGATCGAGGTGATGTTCACGGCGAGCCTCGCGTTCCTGCTCGACCACCTCTTCCTGCTGCCGGCAATCACCTTGTATGCCCTGATGGAGGTGTCGCTGGCCTCGTTCACGATGCTCGCCCTGTCGTCCTTGTCGACCAGCGCCCGCTACACGGCGATGCTCTACGCCGGCGCGCTGTTCTTCACGGCGACGGTGTTCGCGATCCTGCGCGGCGCCACCGCCAGCTCGATGCTGGCGTGGCTCTCGCTGCGGGCCAACGTCGAGCAGATCGGCGACGTCATCTTCCGCCTCCCGCCCCGGTTCGAGTCGCCGTGGCCGCTGTCGGTGCTGGTGGTGGCGCTGCTGATCGGCCTGTCGGCCCTGGTCCTCGACCGCCGGGTGCGCGGGGTGGAGGTGGTGACGTGACCGCGCCGGTGGTGGCCGCCGACCACCTGTCGAAGTGGTACGGGCAGGTCATCGGGTTGAACGACGTCTCGGTCGAGGTGGGCCCCGGCATCACCGGACTGCTCGGCCCGAACGGCGCCGGCAAGTCCACCCTGCTGAAGCTGGTGACCGGCCAGCTCAAGCCCAGCAAGGGCGGCGTCCGGGTGCTCGGCGAGCCCATCTGGGGGAACCCGCCGCTCTTCTTCCGGCTCGGGTTCTGCCCCGAGCAGGACGCCTTCTACGAGCGGATGACGGGAATGGAGTGGGTGACGGCGCTGGTCGGGCTCAACGGACTGTCCGAGTCCGATGCGGCCGAGGCGGCCCGGAGCGCCCTCGACACCGTCGACCTCCTCGACGCCGCCGACCGCAAGATCGGCGGCTACAGCAAGGGGATGCGCCAGCGCGTGAAGCTGGCCCAGGCCATCGCGCACGATCCCGAGCTGCTCGTGCTGGACGAGCCCCTGGCCGGCATGGATCCGATCGCGCGGCGCAAGGTGATCCGGCTGATCAAGGACCGCGCGGCGCGGGGAAGGAGCGTCCTCGTCTCGAGCCACATCCTGCACGAGATCGAGGCGATGACCGCGACGATTCTCCTGATGCACAACGGCCGGATCCTCGCCGAGGGCAACATCCACACGATTCGGGACCTCATCGACGAGCATCCGCACCAGGTGCGGGTCCGCGCCAGCGATCCCCGGGGGCTGGCGCGCGGCCTCATCGCCCACGACGACGTCCTCAAGCTGCAGTTCGAGGACGGCGCGGTGGTGCTGGAGACCGACCGGCCCGACGCCTTCTACGGCCGGCTGACGGAGGCGGCGGCGACCGGCGCCCTGGGCGAGATCCACGAGGTCAGCTCGCCCGACGACAACCTGCAGGCGGTGTTCGACTATCTCGTGAAGTAGGTCCGCTCGACATGCCCAGCCCGCACGAGCCCCCGCCGCCCTCCTCGACGCCGGTCGGACCCTCGTTCCCGGCATCGGTGGCGCGCATCTACGACCTGTCGTTCGGCCAGATGCTCTGGTCGCGCCGCACCGTGTTCATGGTCCTCGTGGTGGGGGGACCGGTCGCGGTGGCCCTGATGCTGCGCCTGCTGGTGTCGATGGACCTGTTCGACGCCGGCGGCGAGATAGACGGCCGCCCCGTGAACATCGACGGCCCGACGATCTTCGGGCTGATGATCTGGGGCTTCTACCTGAGCTTCTCGGTGCCGCTGCTGGGCGTGTTCTACGGGACGTCGCTGATCGCGGACGAGGTCGAGGACCGCACCATCACGTACCTCTTCACCCGCCCGGTGCCGCGCGGCGCGGTCCTCGTCGGCAAGTACCTCGCCTATCTGGTGTGCGCCGGCCTGCTGGTGCTGCCCTCGGTGGTGCTGGTGTTCTTCCTCGTGGTCCCGCTCCTCGGCGGGAGCGTCGGCGCCGGCTTCCCCGACCTGCTGAAGGACCTCGCCCTGCTGGCGGTCGGGCTCGCCGTCTACGGCGCCCTGTTCGCCCTCGTCGGCGCCCTGTTCAAGCGGCCGCTCCTGACCGGCCTCGTGTTCATCTTCGGCTGGGAGCCGGTCGTCATCATGGTGCCGGGCTACATGAAGCGGTTCACCGTGTCGTACTACCTGCAGGGGCTGGTCCCCCACGCGATGCCCGAGGACGGGGGGGTGACCAGCCTCGTCCTGCGGGTGCTGCAGGCGAACGAGATACTGCCGTCGGCGACGGTCGGCCTCGTCGGGCTCGCGGTGATCGTGATCGGAGGTCTGGCGCTTGCGGTCCGGCTCGTCGAACGTCGCGAGTACGTGCTGGAGCAATGAGGCCGGCCGCGGGCGCGCGCCGCCGCCGCGGCGGTATCATAGGGGCCCGTGGTGCAACCGTCCCGCTCGCGGGGGGCTCGGAGGGCCGCCGGTCGTTCCAGCGAGCTGGCGGGTGAGGGATGATGGCCTCGATGTCGCGTCGGACGCGCTACGTCGCGCTCGCCTCCGGCGGCGTGCTCGCGGTCGGGCTCTGCGGCGGGCTGGTCGCCTACCTCAACCGCGATGCCGCGCACGGGGCGGCGTCCGACGCACTCGCCGAGCTCGCGTTCGTGCCTCCGCACGCGACGGCCCTCGCCTTCGCCGACGTGCGGGCGGTGATGACGTCCGAGCTGCGGGAGCGGGTCCGCCGGATCGCGCCGGACGGCGTCGGGCGCGAGCAGCTCGAGCGGCAGCTCGGCCTCGACATCGAGCGGGACATCGACCGGGTGCTCGTCTTCTGGGCGCCCGAGCCGGATGCGGACGCCGCGGAGGAGGACGGTTCCTCCGGGCTGGCCCTCTTCCGCGGGCGGCTGGACGCCGAACGGCTCGAGACGGTGGCCCGCCGCGGCGGGGCCGTGGTCACCGAGGAGGACGGCGGGCGCATCGTCAGCCGCGAGGTCGACGGCGCGGGCTCGCTGGCGATGGCGTTTCTCGAGCCGGGACTGGCGGCGGTGGGCGATCCGGCCGCGGTCCGGTCGGCCGTCCGCCGCGGCGCCGGTGGGGACGGCATCGACGCCGATGCGGACATGATGCGGCTCCTGGGCCGGGTCGACGAGCGAAGCAGCTTCTGGGCGGTGGGGCAGTTCGGCGACGCGGGACTGCTCGGCTGGGTGCCGGAGCAGGTGTCGGAGCGGCTGCCGCCGGTGACCGCGTTCGCGGTGCAGGGACGCATCAACGGCGGGATCAGCGTATCGCTGGCCGTCGAGGGCCGCGACGACGCGGCCGCACAGAACCTTCGTGACGTCGTTCGGGGCTTCGTGGCGCTGGCGCAGTTGCAGACGTTGGGCAACCCGGATCTGCAGGCGATCCTGGACTCGCTGCAGACCGGCGGCGACGGAACGGCGGTGACGTTGTCGGTCCGGGTGCCGGCCGAGGCGATCGACTTCCTGCTGTCGATGGTGGCCGGCGAGAACTCCTGAAATCGGCTCCGGCGCTTCCCGACGGCCCCGGGGCGCCCGCCCACGGCGTCCGGCTCGACCGATCCGGCGCCTGCACCGGTCCCCAACCGGGCAGCCGTTTGCTATGATCCGACGTGCGGCGAACGACCCGCGCGGCACCGTCCCCTGCCGCGGCGCGGTGACCGCGGTCGTGGGCGGCATCCGGAAGGCCGAGCCCGTGGCGCGGCATCGGCGACGGGCTGTCGGCAGCCCGTGGTGAAAGCCCCGCGTTGCACCGAGAGCGGCGAGGCGCCCGCCTGACAAGGCGTGAGGAGGGCGCATATTGGGCATACGCAACCGACGAACAACGCAGTCAGGCGGGATGCATCGCCGCTCGAATGCAGCGGGGACTTTCGCCACGGGCTGTCTGGCTCCAGGACCAACTCCCGCGGGTTGCAGGTGAACGGGATCGGGGATCTGCGCCGCAGCCGGGATGCTGACGAGAATGACATCGCCACTGACCGGGCGCCCCGTTCCGCGGGCGACGGGCCGACCCCGGGCGCAGTAGGCGACGTGTCGGTCGCCGCCCTGACGGCGTCGACGCCTGCAGGGAGGCGTCGACTTTCCGGCGGGCCGGCTTGGCGCCGGCGGAGCCGCAGGGCGGCGATTGGCGGGTGAGCGTGGCAGACAACGCGGAAGTCAAGGTCGTCGGCGTCCTCGGGTGCGGGCTCATGGGCTCGGGCATCGCCCAGGTCTGTGCCCAGGCGGGCTATCGGACCGTCGTGCGGGAGATCGATCAGGCCGCCGTCGACGCCGGGCTGGGGCGGATCGAGCGCTCTCTCGACGCCGGGGTGGCCCGGGGCAAGACGACCCGCGAGGCGCGCGACGCCGCGATGGGGCGGCTCGGCGGGACCACCCGCTTCGAGGCGCTGGCCGAGAGCGATCTGGTCGTCGAGGCGATCGTCGAGAACGTCGACGCCAAGCGGGCGGCGTTCGCGGCGGTCGAGCCGGTGGTGGGACCCGAGACGCTGCTCTGCTCGAACACGTCCTCGGTGTGCATCACCGAGCTGGCGGCGGCGACGACGCGGCCGGACAAGTTCATCGGGCTGCATTTCTTCAGCCCCGTGCCGCGCATGTCGCTGGTGGAGGTGATTCGCGGACTGTCCACCACCGACGCCACCCACGAGCGGGCCTTCGCCTTCGCGAAGTCGCTCGGCAAGCAGCCGGTGACCGCGCCGGACCGGCCCGGCTTCATCGTCAACCGCCTGCTCATTCCCTATCTGCTGAGCGCGGTGCGCGCCTACGAGCAGGGATGCGGCACCCTGGAGGACATCGACACCGCGATGACCCAGGGATGCGGCCATCCCATGGGACCGTTCACGCTGGCCGACTTCATCGGCCTCGACACCACCTGGTACATCGCGAACATCATGTTCGAGGAGTTCCGCGATCCCGCCTACGCCCCCCCGCCCCTGTTGAAACGGATGGTGCTGGCGGGGCGGCTGGGACGCAAGACCGGTCATGGTTTCTTCAAGTATTGAGGCGACGGCGTCCGCCCTCCCCGCGCATGGCGCCGACGACCGCATCGCCGAGGCGGTGCACGTCCTGCTCTCCGAGCTGGGCGAGGATCCGGCGCGCGAAGGGCTCGTCAGGACCCCGGACCGCGTCGCGAAGGCGATGCGGTTCCTGACCAGCGGCTACGATCGGGACGTCGACAGCGTCGTCAACGACGCCCTCTTCACGGTGGACTACAGCGAGATGGTCATCGTGAAGGACATCGACTTCTACAGCCTGTGCGAGCACCACCTGCTGCCCTTCTTCGGGCGTTGCCACGTGGCCTACGTGCCGGACGGGAAGGTCATCGGGCTGAGCAAGCTCCCCCGGCTGGTCGAGGTGTTCAGCCGCCGGCTGCAGGTGCAGGAGCGGCTGACGAGCCAGATCGCCGAGACCATCGCGGCCAAGGCGAGTCCCCTCGGCGTCGCCGTGGTGGTGGAGGCCACCCATCTGTGCATGGCGATGCGCGGGGTGGAGAAGCAGAACTCGAGGGCCCTGACGAGCGCCATGCACGGTGTGTTTCGCACCGACGCCCGCACCCGGATGGAGTTTCTGAACCTGTTGCGTCTGGCGGGCGGCGGCGCCGTCCTCCGGGACGTCACGGAGCACGCGACCGATGCCGAGCACAGTTGAGCGTCGTCGCCGGCGGTTCCGGGCGGCGGCCCTCGCGGCCGCCGTGACCCTCTCGTCCGTCGCCCCGGCGGGGGCGCAGTCGCGCCGCATCGAGCCCGCCGAGGTCGAGTGTCCGTCCGTCCTCGGCGTCGGCGTGGACACCGACCGGACCTACTGCGACGTGCAGATCGGCGACGAGATCGCCGACGGCGTCATCGTGCGGATTCCGCCGCACCGCGGACCGGCGACGGTGACGTTCACGCTGCACGGCCGGCACACCTACTCGGAGGACGAGGTGGCGCGCGGCCGGGGATATGCGCGCTACCTGGCGACGGCCGCGGTGGCGAGCGCCCAGGAGGTGCTGGCGCGCCCCGTCGTCCTCGCCGAGTTCCACGGCGCCGCCGACCTCGTCGACCGGGTCGGGGGCGGGGCGGGCCCGGGCGGCGTCAAGGCGATCGCGCCGGTGGGGGCCGAACGCATCCGCGTCATCGTGCCGTCCAACGTGACGGAAATCAGCGTGGTCGGGCTCGAGCTCGAGGTCCGGCGCGTCGACAGCGAGGAGACGCAGATCGCGCGCGGACGCGCCATTGCGCTGATCAGCGACGTGAACGTGGAGTACCGCGCGCGCTGAGCCGACCGGCGCCGCCCTCCGGCGCCGAGCGGCTCCCGGGCGGGGGTGGGGCGGAAGCGGCGGGGGCCGCGGCCGGTCCGTTTCATCGAGGGCGTCGGCGAGCGGAAGCGGCGGGGCAGGAGTCTGCGGCGCGGAACGGTGCTGGCCTCCGGCGGGGTGGCCGGGCGCCGAGCGGTGCCGCGGGCGACGACTGGCTGGCGAAGACCATGGAACATTCACAGAGCGATCCGGATCGGGTGAGGGACGTCGTCGTCGTCGGGGCGGGTCCAGCCGGCCTCGCCGCCGCCATCGCTGCGAGCCGCTCAGGGCTCGACTGCGAGGTGTTCGAGCGGGCCGCGCTCGTCAACTCGATCCTCAAGTTCCCGACGAACATGGTCTTCTTCACGACCCCGGAGCTCCTCGAGATAGGGGACCTGCCGTTCGTCACCCCCTACGCCAAGCCGACGCGCGACGAGGCCCTGCGCTACTACCGGCGCACCGTGGACGCGTTCGACCTCACCGTCCGGCTCGGCTACGAGGTGGCCTCGATAGCCCGGCAGCCGGGCCCGAACGCCGCCGCGGTGCTCGCCGTCGACGTCGACCATCCCCACGAGGGCTCGTTCCGGCGGCTCGCCCGGACCGTCGTCGTCGCCGTCGGGGCCTACGACTGCCCCAACCTGCTGGGCATTCCCGGCGAGGACCTGCCGCACGTGTCGCACTACTACGCCGAGGCCCATCCCTGCTACCGGAAGCGCGTGGTGGTGGTCGGCGGCAAGAACTCGGCGGCCGAGGCGGCCCTCGAGCTGTACCGCTCGGGCGCCCGCGTCACCCTCGTGCACCGGCACGCCGAGCTGGGCGAGGGCATCAAGTACTGGGTCCGGCCCGACATCGAGAACCGGATCAAGGAGGGTTCCATACCCGCGCGGTTCGAGACCCGCGTCGTCGAGATCCGACCGCGCGAGGTCGTCGTCGAGTCGGCGGCGGGGCGGGAGGTGCTGCCGGCCGACGCCGTCCTCCTGCTGACCGGCTATCACCCCGACACCGCGATGCTCCGGCGCTTCGGCATCGACGTCGACGCCGACACGATGGTGCCCGCCCACGATGCCGAGACCTACGAGACCAACGTGCCCAACCTGTTCCTCGCCGGCCAGGTCATCTCCGGCGTCTACAGCGGACAGATCTTCATCGAGAACGGCCGCTTCCACGGCCAGCGGGTCATCGCCGAGATCGCCCGCCGCCTGGCCCCGGCCGGCGACGCCGTGCCGGCGTAGTGCGGAGACAGCGCGGCACGACGGAGGTGAAGGGATGGCGGCATGTCCGGTCTGCGGCGCCGAAGAACATCGCGACGACGTGGTCGAGCAGGTTTTTCGCGTTGGTGAACGGTACGTGCTGGTCGACGGCATTCCGGCGCGGGTCTGCGTTCGGTGCGGAGAACAGACGTTCAGTCGCGAGACCACGGAATGCGTCCGCCGGATGGTGCAGGGGCGGGCCGCACCGGCCAGGTCCATTCCCCTGGGCGTCTTCGAGTTCACCCAGGGTGGGACGGTCTGAGCCCATCGTTGGAGCCGCCCGGCGAGGGCCGCGCTTCTCCCTTTCCGGCCCTCGTGGCGTGTCGGTCTCGAGAGTATGGTCAGCGCCGACGAGGTAGTCGGCGCGTCCGAGTCGATCAGGATCAGCCCACGCCGCGGATGCCTACTGCGGCCGCAGGCCGCCGGCCTGCGAGGCGAACGCGCGCATCTCGATCAGGTCGATGAGGGCGCGCGAGCGGGCGGCGACGTCGCCCTGCTCGAGCAGCGCCTGCTTCTCCACCGGCTCCAGGTCGAGGTACTGCGCGAGGGTGTTGACGAGGGCGTCGTCGCCCATGTTCGCGGGCACCATCCGGCGCCATCCGGCGTTCTCGAACCGGCCCGCGAGGAGAGGGTCGAGGCGGGTCCGCAACCGGCGGAGCTCGTCGCGGATGCACTCGGAGTCGGTCTCCGGCAGGGGGACGACCTCGGCCCGGCGATAGGCGCGGCCGCCGATTTCCTCGACGATGCGGTAGCGCTCGATGCCGCGCAGGATGATGTTGGAGCGGCCGTCGGGCAGGCGCTCGGCGTGGCTGATCAGGCCGGCGCATCCGACGTCGTAGACGGGTGGCGGTTCCTCCGCGAGGGGCCCGCTCCTCGGGACCCCGGGATCGGCCGGCGGGACGGCCGCCGATCGCGCCGGCTGGCCCCGGAGGGCGCGTCCATCCTTCAGGAGCACCATGCCGATGATGCGGTCGCCCGACAGGGCGTCGGCCAGCATCCGGCGGTACCGCGGCTCGAAGATGTGCAGGGGCAGGAACACGGACGGAAACAGGACGACGTTGGGCAGCGGGAAGATCGGGATCGTCGAGGGCAGCATCATGACGCTTGGCACCCGGCGGCGAGACGGGGCGACCTCGGATGCAGGGTCCTCAATGCACGGTCCGGGTCTTCTTGTCCAGGAAGTCCATCAGCACGTAGCGGCCCAGCGTGTGGGGGGTGGTGAAGTACGCCTTGCCGTGGCAGAGCGCGGTCACCCGCTTGACGAAGCTCACCAGCTCGTAGTCGCGGGCGAGCATGAAGGTGTTGATGAGGATGCCCGCCTTTCGGCAGGTGGCGACCTCGGCGAACGTCTCCGAGATGACCCAGGGGTCGAGGCCGAAGGCGTTGCGGTAGATCTTCCCGTCGGGTCGGGTCAGGGCCGACGGCTTGCCGTCGGTGATCATCACGATCTGCCGCATCGCGCGGGGCTGGCGCTCCAGCAGGCGCCGGGCGAGCCGGAGTCCCTCCCGCGTGTTCGTGTAGTGTGGCCCGACCCGCGCCCGCGCGAGCTGGCGGAGCGGGATCTCCTCGGCCGAGTCGTGAAACAGGACGACGCGCAGGGTGTCGCCGGGATACTGGCGCCGGATGAGGTTGGCGAGGGCCAGGGCCACCTGCTTGGCCGGCGTGAACCGGTCCTCGCCGTAGAGAATCATGCTGTGGCTGCAGTCGAGCATGAGGACGGTGGCGCAGGCGCTCTGGTACTCGCCCTGGGCGACCATGAGGTCCTCGTGCTCGAGCGCGATGCCGGGGCCGGCGACGGCGTCCCGCCCCATCCGCTTCACCGCGCTCAGGATGGTCGCGGCGGCGTCGAGGTTCATGGTGTCGCCGAACTCGTAGGGCTTGGGCGCCCCGCCCGCCTCCACCCCCGCCGCGTAGTCGCGGGTGTCGTGGCGGCCGACGCTGCTGTGGCCCACCGAGCCGAGCAGATCCCGCAGGGCCCGATAGCCCAGGAAGTCGAGCCCCTTGTCGGTGACCTCGAACCGCATGGGCGGCGACTGTCCTTCGCCGCCGCCGCGGCCCTCGCGGTCGCGGGCCGCCGCCTCGAGGTCGGGGTGGCGGGTGATGTAGCCCTGCCGCGCCATCTCGTCGATGAGCCGGTCGAGCAGCGCCTCGAGCCTGGAGGCCCCGTCGTCGTCCGCGTCGGCGGCGTCTCCCAGGAGCCGCAGGATCGTCTCGTCCGAGAGCAGCCCGCCGTTCAGCAGCGCCTCGAGGATCGCGTCGCGCAGGGCCTGCTCCGAGCGCTGCCCGTCCTCGGCGTCCCCGTCGCCGGGACGGCCGGAGGCGCTGCCGAAGCCGCTGTCGAGGAGCAGCCGCGAGAGCTTCGACACCAGCTCCTCGATGTCGAGCCCGTCGAGCTCGTCGCCGGTGTAACGAGTGTATCGATACCTCATGGTCGACCGCGCGTGGACTTCCGGTCCGTGCAGCGCGTTCCTGTCGCGAAGTCTCGTCCGGCGTCTCCCGTGGCCGCCCAACCCCGTCCCGCAGGGGGCGCCGTCCCGCCGAGGGGAGCCTAGTTGTAGTACTTCTTCTTCCCGGGCGGGACGCGAACGTCCGTCTCGAACACCTGCTCGGGAGTCCTGGCGGTTCGCCGCCTGGTCTCCACCGCGCTGTAGTGCCACGTGTCGTTCCGGCTGATCTTCTTCTGCGCGTACAGCCCCTCGATGATGAACTCGACCGCGGACGCGAGCACCGGGGGCGGCTCGTCCGCATCGACCCGGAGGTGGCCGGCGAGCTCGTGCAGGCCGTGGATCTGACCGGTCTGCTCGAGGAGCTCCGCCGCCGACGTCGAGTCCCCCAGGTCCAGCGTTCCCCCGAGGTCGAACCACTCGATCACCGCGCCGGTGTCGACGGTGCCGAACCACCCCTCGAAGACGCGGCCGACGGCGGTGCGGATGACGTCGCGGGCGACCTGGTCGGCGCCCCGCAGCTCGCCTTCGTACTCCAGCTCGAACTTGCCGGTGATCGAGGGCAGGGCCGCGTAGACGTCGGCGACGCGGACCGCGGCGGCGGGCTCTCGGTTGACGAGGGCCCGCCGCTCGGCGTTCGACACCGCGTTCTCGACGCACGTGATGGGCATGCGCTGGCTGACCCCCGAGCGCTTGTCGATCTTGCCGTGGCCGCGAGCGACGAACGCGACCTCCTCGACGATCTCGCTGATGTACGGCGCGATGCGGGGCGCTCCGGCTGCATCGGGGGACCGCGTCGTCCACGCCTCCTGGCTCGTGATCCGCATCCCCTCCCGGCGCGTCTGCGGGTAGTGAGTGCGGATCTCGGACCCGATGCGGTCCTTGAGCGGCGTGATGATCTTGCCCCGGGCGGTGTAGTCCTCCGGGTTCGCGGTGAACGTCATCACCACGTCGAGCGGCAGCCGCACCGGGTAGCCCTTGATCTGGACGTCGCCCTCCTGGAGGATGTTGAACAGGCCGACCTGGATCTTGCCGGCGAGGTCCGGCAGCTCGTTGATGGCGAAGATGCACCGGTGGGCGCGGGGAAGCAGCCCGTAGTGCATCGTCAGCTCGTCGGACAGCTCGAGCCCGGCCCGCGCCGCCTTGATGGGGTCGACGTCGCCGATCATGTCGGCGATGGTGACGTCGGGCGTCGCCAGCTTCTCGACCAGCCGGCGTTCCCGCGGGAGCCAGGCGACGGGCAGGTCGTCGCCTTCCTCCGACACCCGGGTGCGGCAGGCGCGGCACAGGGGCGCGAGGGGGTCGCAGTTGATCTCGCAACCCGGCATCACCGCCACCGCCTCGTCGAGCAGCGCGACGAGGGCGCGCAGCAGGCGGGTCTTGGCCTGTCCCCGCAACCCCAGCAGCACGAAGTCGTGCTGCGAGAGGATCGCGTTGACGACTTGGGGAATGACCGACTCGTCGTAGCCGACGATGCCGGGGAACAGCGGCCCCCCCTCGCCGAGCCGGCGCACGAGGTTCTCCCGCATCTCGAGCCTGACGCTGCGGTGGGGAAGCCGGCCGGCCTCGACCGCCTCGCGAAGCTCTCCCAGACGTTCCGGTAGCGGCATGACGCGATCTTAGCAGCCCGCGGCCCGGGCGCGGGCGGCGCCCGGCAGCCCGCGCCGCCAGCCGGCCTGCATTCGGCCGGCGCCGTCCGCTCTCGGCCGGGCCGGAATCCTCACCCGCCGGCGCCCGGACGGAATCGCGGCGGCTGACGCGCTCACCGGGCGGCAGCCCCCAGCGCGTCCGCGGTGACGAAGCGGGGCTGGATGTCGATGGGGATGTGCCCGAGCCGGTCCAGGGCCTGCCGCACCGCCGGGGTCACGACCCCCCGGGTCTCCAGAATCCGCTGTGCGGCGTCGAAGTCGCCGGTGGCCTGCACCGTCATGAGCTCGCGGGCGAGGGCGGTGACGGTGTCCCGGATGCGGCCGTGGTCGACCGCGAAACGCCCGTCGACGTCGACGATCACCGCCCCCGCGTCGAGGAACGTGTTGAGCTGGATGGCCACGCCGCGGCCGTGCGCCGCGTCGATGCCGAAGCGGATCGAGCGGAACATCGAGGCGAGGAACGTGGTGTACATGCTGCGCTCGAGCGACCGGTCGACGACCCCCCGGTCGATGAGCTCGCGCAGGGCCCAGAGGCCGGCGACGTCGGCCTTGGCCTCCTCGATGGTGCTGTGGGTCTCGCGGAGCTCCTGCCGGACGGTGGTGCGCCGGCCGTCGACGGTGATGGTGCCGGGGCCGAGCCCGTGCATCAGCTCGTGCATCAGGATGTGGGTGAAGAACGCCTCGAACGAGATCTCCCGCTGCTCGGCCGGCCGCAGCGTCACCTGGGCGATGGGGGTCAGGACGCGCTGGAACTTGGCTTCCTGCACGTTCTTCAGCATGACCCGCTTCGAGCCGTTCTCGCGCACCACCCGCTCGTCGTTGGGCAGGTTGAAGGCGGCGGTCTGGACCCCGCTGTTCGCGTCGCCGGCGGTGAACACGACGTTGACGACGCGGATCGGGGCGAGGGCGCCGAGGGCGGGGTTCCTGAACCGCGGGTCGATGGGCAGCGTGTCCTCCAGCCCCTGGAGCTCGCTTCCGAAGCGCTCCAGCGTCGCCGTCTCCGCCGCGTCGCGGATGGTGACGAACGCTTCGAACGCCGCCTTGTAGTTGAACCACTCGTCCTCGTAGACCTCGTAGGGGCCGATGGTCGGCTCGATCGCCGAGTCGAGCTCCATCCACGCCACGTCGCTGTCGTAGTAGTCGTTGCTCGCGAACGCGGCCGCGCGGGTCTCCAGGTAGCGCCGCAGCGTCGGATCCGCGGTGGCGCGGGCGCCCGCCAGCAGGTGGGCGGCGGCGATGGCCAGGGGGCCTTCGTGCTCCACGCTGTAGGGTACGCTCGTGAACCCGCCGTCCGGGGCGCGGCGGATGGTGGTGAAGTACCCGGTGGCGGCGGCGCGGGCCGGTCCGTCGAGCCCGTCCAGCCACGCCGCGACCTCGTCGCGCGTCGCCCCGGCGGGGTAGTAGTTGGCGCCCTCGGGCTTGGGCGGCGCGCCGGCCACGAACGGCCGGTCGTTCTCGATGCGCGACCAGGGACCCTTGTTGAGCAGGAAGTAGTCGAGGGCGGCCTGCCCCGCGGCGCTCCGGTCCGCGGCGAGCGAGATCAGCATCGCGGGGTTGCCGGCCCAGACCTGCTCGAGGAAGATGCCGTCCATCACGCGGGCGGCGTCGATGATGTGGCCGAGCGCCCGGCGTTCCGAGTCGGGCAGCTCCGACAGATCCGCCCCGATGTCGACGGGTGTGAACAATCGCGTCATCGTGGTCCCCTGGCCCCGCGCGGCGGCCGTGGCGCCGGTGAGGGCGCAGGCGCCGGCGACGCCGGCGGCCACCAGGACGGTCCCAACGCCGCCGAACGGCCTCCGCGCCTTGGTCATGTGCACCTCCAGTGTCCGCACGGCCCGCTACCCATCATGGAACGGCCGGCGGGGCCGAGGCAAGACGGCCGGATTGGTACACTGGTAGTCGCACCGCGCCCGGGCGGGGCGCCGGCGTCCGGCCTGCCCGCGGCGGAGTCTCGCGCCGCACCCCGGCCGGCGTCGCCGGGAGCGGGGGGAATCGCGGCGGCGGGGCGGCCGCACCCGGGCCGGCGCCGCGGCCGCCGGGCGCGAGGGATGCGAGGGATGCGGCGGCGGGGCGGCCCGGCGGGAGCGCCCGCGGCGCCCGCTCGAACCGCGCAACGGCCGTGTGGCGCTCGCCGAGGCTCCCGGACGCCGACGGCAGGAGCATGCATGACGAGCTCGACTCAGGTGGCGGTGATTGGCGGGGGGCCGGGCGGGTACGCCGCCGCGTTCCTCGCCTCGGATCTGGGCATGCGGGTGACCCTCGTCGACGAGGCCCCGAACCCCGGCGGGGTATGCCTGTACCGGGGGTGCATGCCGTCCAAGGCGCTGCTGCACGTGGCGAAGGTGGTGACCGAGGCCCGCGAGGCCCGCAACTGGGGCGTCGACTTCGGGGAGCCGTCGGTGGACGTCGACCGGCTGCGGAGCTGGAAGGACGAGGCGGTGTCCCGGTTGACGGGGGGCCTGGGCCAGCTCTCGAGCCAGCGCGGGGTGAGCTACCTCCACGGCCGGGCCGAGCTGTCGGGGCCGACGTCGGCGCGGGTGACGGCGGCCGACGTCGGGGTCACCGCGCTCGAGTTCGAGCACGCGATTCTCGCCACCGGGTCGAGACCGGCGGCGCCCGGCCCCCTGGCTCTCGACAGCGATCGGGTCTGGGACTCGACCCGCGCGCTGGAGCTGCCGTCGGTGCCCGGATCGCTGCTCGTGGTCGGCGGCGGCTACATCGGGCTCGAGCTGGGGTCGGTGTACGCTGCCCTCGGCTCGCGGGTCACGGTGGTCGAGATGACCGCCGGCCTGCTGCCGGGGGCCGACCGCGACCTCGTGGCGGTCGTCGCCCGCCGGCTCGGCCGGGCGTGCGAGGCGGTGCTCCTGGAGACGACGGTGACGGCGCTGGCCGAGGACGGCGACGGCGTCTCGGTGACCCTCGAGGGCAAGGACGGCGAGTCGGCGCAACGGTTCGACCGGGTGCTGGTGGCGGTGGGCCGGGTGCCGAACTCGGACGTGCCGGGGCTGGACCGTACCGCGGTGGGCCGCGATTCACGCGGCTTCGTCGCCGTCGACGGCCAGCGCCGGACGGCCGAGCCGACGATCTTCGCGGTCGGCGACCTCGTCGGCGAGCCGATGCTCGCCCACAAGGCGAGCCACGAGGCGCGCATCGCGGTCGAAGCCATCGCGGGGCACCGGGCGGTGTTCGAGCCCGCCGCCATCCCGGCCGTGGTGTTCACCGACCCCGAGGTGGCCTGGTGCGGCCTCACCGAGACGCAGGCCAGGGCGGAGGGGCGCGCGGTGGAGGTGGCGAAGTTCCCTTGGGGGGCCTCGGGGCGGGCGGTCACCCTCGACCGGCCGGCCGGCGTCACCAAGCTCGTCATCGAGCCCGGGTCGGAACGCATCCTCGGGGTGGGCATCGCGGGAAGCGGAGCCGGCGAGCTGATCGCCGAGGGGGTGGTGGCCATCGAGATGGGGGCCACCGCGTCCGACCTGCGGCTCTGCATCCATCCGCACCCCACCCTGTCCGAGACCCTGATGGAGGCGGCCGAGGTCTTCTTCGGCCAGAGCACCCACGTCTACCGGCCGAAACGGAAGCGATAGTCGTGGGCGGCGGCGACCGCGTCCGCCTGCTCGTGGGCGTGGTAGGAGCTGCGAACCAGCGGCCCCGACTCGACGTGGGCGAAGCCCAGCCCCAGGGCCTCCTCCTTCACGGCCGCGAACTCGTCGGGATGGTAGTAGCGCGCCACCGGCAGGTGGGCGGGCGACGGGCGCAGGTACTGGCCTATCGTCACGATGTCGCAGCCCGCCCGCCGCAGATCGGCGAGGGCGGCCGCGAGCTCGCCCCGGGTCTCGCCGAGGCCCACCATGATCCCCGACTTCGTCGCCAGCCGGGGACGGTGCCCTCGGGCGTGAGCCAGGACCCGGAGGGCGCGGTCGTAGCCGCCGCCGGGGCGGGCCCGCCGGTACTGGCTGCGAACCGTCTCCAGATTGTGGTTCAGGACGTCGGGACCCGCCGTCAGCACGACGTCGAGCGCGCCGGTGCTTCCGCCGAAGTCGGGCACGAGGGTCTCGACGCGGCAGGCCGGCGCCAGCGAACGGATGGCGGTGACGGTGGCGGCGAAGGCGCCGGCACCGCCGTCGTCGAGGTCGTCCCGGTCGACCGAGGTGACGACCGCATGCTCGAGTCCGAGGGCCCGCACCGCCTCCGCCACCCGCGCCGGCTCCGCCGGGTCGACGGGGCCGGGGCGGCCGTGCTCGACGTTGCAGTAGGCGCATGCCCGGGTGCAGACCCCGCCCAGGATCATGAAGGTCGCGGTCCCGTGGTGCCAGCACTCCCCGATGTTCGGGCAGTTGGCCTCTTCGCACACCGTGTGCAGCCCCTGCTCGCGGACGAGCCGCTTGAGGCGCCGGTAGCCGGCGCTGCCCGGCGCCCGGACCCGCAGCCAGCGCGGCTTGGCCTCCATCGGGGCCGGCTCGGGGCGGACCCGGCGTCCCCGGTAGAAGGTCGCCGGCGCGGGGGGGAAGGCGGCCTTCCCGTCGTCCAGGGTCGCCATGCCCGGATCGTACCGCGCCGCCGCGTCCCCGCGCAACGCGGCCGGATCGGGCCGCCGGGGAGGCGACGCGGCCACGATGCGGGGGCGGCCCGCCCGCCGCCCGCCGGCGCCGCCAGGCGGCCCGAAATGTCGGTCGGCCGCGGGACCGGCCCGGGTGGACGGGTCAGTACTCGCCGGGGGCGCCGAAATCGTGTAAACTGACGCCGGTGTCGTGTGGGCACCGTAGCACCGCCCGCACGGAAGACGCGGCCGGTGAACGACACGGAGGAGTCGATGGCGTACAGCATTTGTGAACCCTGCGTCGGGACCAAGGACACCGCGTGCGTGGACGTGTGTCCGGTGGACTGCATCCACCCGCGCAAGGACGAGGACGAGTTCGAGGCCGAGACGATGCTCTACATCCATCCGGAAGAGTGCATCGACTGCGGCGCCTGCGTGCCCGCGTGCCCGGTCGAGGCGATATTCGCCAACGACGAAGTGCCCGATCAGTGGGAGAGCTTCATCGAGGTCAACGCCAACTGGTACGAAGGCCGGTAGCCGAGCGAGCCGCCCATGGGTTTGATCGACCATCGTTTCGAAGACAACTTCATCACCACGAACCTCGACAAGGTCCTCAACTGGGCGCGGCAGTCCTCGTTGTGGCCGATGGGGTTCGGGCTGGCCTGCTGCGCCATCGAGATGATGGCGACGTCGGCGTCCCGGTTCGACATCGCCCGGTTCGGGGCCGAGGTCTTCCGCGCGTCGCCGCGCCAGGCCGATCTGATGATCGTCGCCGGCACCGTCACCAAGAAGATGGCCCCGGTGCTGCGGCGGCTCTACGACCAGATGCCCGAGCCGAAGTGGGTCATCTCGATGGGGAGCTGCTCGAACGCCGGGGGGCCGTTTCCCACGTATTCGGTGCTGCAGGGCGTGGACAAGGTGGTGCCCGTCGACGTCTACGTGTCCGGGTGTCCGCCCCGCCCCGAGGCGCTGCTCTACGGGTTGATGCGGCTCCAGGACAAGATCCGGCGCGAGAACACGGTGTTGCGCAAGGAACGGGTCATCATGGCGGGACAGAGCGATCCGATTCTCGTCGAGGACCGGGGGTAACGGCCGTGCAGCAGTTGTCGAAGCTCTTTCGGATGGTGTTCCTGGTCGATCTGATCAAGGGACTGCTGGTCACCCTCAGGTACACGCCGCAACCCGCGTTCACGTTCCAGTACCCGGCCGAGCGGCGCCCCGTCGCACCCCGCTTCCGGGGAGTGCTCAGGCTGCAGGTCGAGCCGGAGACCGGCGCGCAGACCTGCATCGTGTGCGATCAGTGCGCCAAGGTCTGCCCCGACGAGCTCATCTTCCTGGGTGGCCACCGTGAGCCCGGTCACAAGATCAAGGTGCTCGACTTCTTCGACTTCAACCTGTCCCGCTGCAGCTTCTGCGGCCTGTGCGCCGAGGTGTGCCCGACCAAGCCGGTCAAGGCGCTCATCATGAGCGAGGACTACGAGCTCGGCAGCTACGACCGCCAGAAGCAGATTCTCCGCGTCGACGACATGTACGACGGCGTGGCGATCGAGCAGTACTCACGGTAGCGCAATCGCGCGACCGCGTGCCTGCGGTCGTGTCGGGAGTTGCGCTCGCGCGAAGATTCCCGCGGTTGCCGGTGCTTGGGCGGCGTCGCCGACGCACCGGCGTCTCGGCGGCTCGAAGCTGCGGGGCGGCGCCACGGGAGACGGCGTCCTGCTTCGGGGGTCGACCCGGGGCCCCGGTGGCTGGTCTCCCGGCGTCGGCCGTTCCCGGTGGAGGTGACATGAAACTGGCGTCACGCGCCCTGATGTTCGTGGTGGTGGCGGCGGCCCTGTCGGTTGTCCTCGGCGCGCAGCCGACGCCGACCGCGTCGCGGGTGGAGGCCCGCGTTCAGCTCGGCAACCTGCTGCTCGACGACATGCGCTACTGGGAGGCGGTTCGCGCCTTCGAGGAGGCGCAGGAAGGGGCCGTCGACGATCAGCGCGTGCGCGCTTCCGCCGGCATGTTGAGGGCGTTGCTGCCCGTCGCCGAGTTCACCCGCGCGCAGATCGAGGCGCAGGTGCTTCTGGAGCTCGCCCCGAACGATCCCGAGATGGTCGCCCTCGTCGGTGACGCACTGTGGGGCGGCGGGCTGTTCGACGAGGCGGAGCAACTGTACCGCGACGCGCTGGCCCTCGACCCGGCGTCCGGCGCGGCCCGGCACGGCTTGGCGAAGAGCCTCACGACCCGCCAGCGCTACGGGGAGGCTCTGGACTGGGTGCAGGCGGCCCTCGACGCCACCCCCGATTTGTCCGCGGCGTATCACACGCTGGGGTACATCCACCGGCGCATGCGCCGGTTCGCCGACGCGGCCGACGCCTACCAGCGGTACATCGAGCTGCTCCCCGGCTGGGCCGAGACCGAGAGGGCGGACTGGGCGCGGGCCGAGGTGCAGTTCCTGCGGTCGTTCGGGGACCGCCCCGCGGTCGAGATGATGGCGCCGGGGCAGCTTCACACCATTCCGTTCAGGCTGGTCGACGAGAAGGTCATCGTTCAGGGCCGAATCAACGGCCGCGACATGGTCGACTTCGTGGTCGACACCGGGGCCGAGCAGACGGTGCTGTCGCAGCCCGTCGCGCAGCAGCTCGGCGTGCGCCCCGTCAGCACCACGCTGAGCGCCGGCGTCGGGGAGATCGGCTTCAGAGGCCTGCAGGCGGGCCGGCTCGAGTCGCTGGAGTTCGGCTCCCTCGGCATCCGGAATCTTCCCGCGTTGATCAAGAGCCCCCCGCTCGGCGGCCTCCCCACGCCGGAGGCGGAGGCGTTCTCGCCGCTCGCGGTCGGCTTGTCGATGATCGTCGACTACGCCCGCCAGGAGATCGTCATCGGCGAGGAGCTGCCCGACGAGCCTTTCGACGTCTCCATGCCGCTCAGGCAGCACCGGCTCGCGGTGGTGCGCGGCATCGTCAACGACCAGATTCCCCGGAGCTTCGTGGTCGACACCGGCGGCGAGGTCATCTCCATCAGCCGGGGCACGGCGAATCTCCTGCCCCCGCTCGATGTACGCCAGGTGCCCGTCAACGTGTACGGGACCTCCGGGTGGGACGAGCAGGCGTATCTGCGGCCCGGCACCTCGCTCGCCTTCGACCAGTTGCTCTATCCCAACTACTCGGTGGTGGTGCTGAACCTGCACCGCCCGAGCGCCCTGCTGGGCTTCCACATCGGCGGCACGGTGGGCCACCACTTCCTCCGTGACTACCGGGTCGTGTTCGACCTGGGGCGCAGCGAGCTGCGCCTGACGCGGCTCTGATCGGTCGAGTCGCTCAGCCGCTCCGACGTCGGCAGAACGCGAAGCAGCCCGTGACGACGGCCCCCGATGGGGGTTCGTCACGGGCTGTTTCCGTTTGCCCAACCGCACCCGCTCCACTCCCTCGTCAAGCCCGCCGGACTCGGCGCGGTCCGCCGGCGCCCTCCGGCGGCCCGGCAGTCGGCGTCCGTAGACGGCTCGGGCGCCGGCGGGTCGGCCGGGCGCCCGAGCGGAGCCGCAAGCGACGCGATTGGCGGGCCGGGAGTCTGCCCCGTAGAACCGTGCAGACTCCCGGCAAGGGTTGGTCGGGCGGTGAGCGGAGTTCGCAGGCGGCCCTTGAAACTTCCGGCTAGAAGTCGAACCCGATCCAGAAGTCGAAGCGCGGATTGCGGAAGGCGGCGCTGCCTCCCCGGGTCGCGAAGAGGATGTTCTCCCAGTCCTCGTTGAAGAGCGTCCGCCACGACCAGTCGAAGTGCATCGGGATGCCGATGACCGCGGTCGTCAGGCCGACGCCGTACGACGCTCGTCCGTCCACCAGCCGGAACCCGGAGACCGGCGCGGGGTCGCCGAACACCTCGAAGAACTCGCCGGTGACGGGGTTCTGGCCGAAGCCGATGGTCGGGGTCACCGTGTCGCCGCCGGTGGCGAACCAGGTGAACGGCCGGTCGTTCAGGCTGGCGCCGCCCATGTTGAAGAAGAAGGTGCCGCGGATGCCGCCCATCAGGCCGATCGGGGTGAGCATCGCCTCGATGAGGGGGAAGCGCAGCTCGGCGTTGAAGAAGGCGGCGTTGTGGCCGATGAACTCGAGGTACTCGTAGCCGCGCATCTCCGAGTTTCCGCCGAAGTAGAGGAAGTCCGGAAAGTCCCCGAAGCTCTTGAGGGCGCGTCCGCGCAGGGCGAGCACGCCGGTCTCTCCGATCCGCATGTAGTAGCGGGCGTCGGCGTCGAGGGTCTTCTTGCCGAGGAACGTGGTGCCCACCGTCGGCGCGTAGTTGAAGGCGAGGCGCATGGTGTTGCCGGACACCGGCCCGAACTCGCGGAAGACCGTGGTCTCCTGGATGAACGAGACCCCCACCGGCATCTGCGCGCCGTTGCGGAACAGTTGCGTGCCGAACTGCTGTTGCTGATACGTGTCGGACTGCTGCTGGAGGAACGGGTCGTTGAACCGCTCGTTGAAGTGGAATATCCCGCCGTTCACCTCGAGGCGGCGGTAGCGGTCGAGCGGGTAGATGCCGAAGGCGCTGCCGCCCCGTATCGTCTGCGACGCGATGGCGTCGTCGCGGCTGAGGAAGGCGAGCGACGGGGCGTACCAGCCGGCCGCGCCGTAGAAGAACATCTCCTGCGAGAACCCCTGCACGGCGAACTGCAGGCGGCCGCTCTGGTTGAAGTACGAGCCCGAGAAGGTCCGGTACTGGTGGATCGAGTAGGCCATCAGGTTGAAGCCCTGATCGCCGAGGACGTCGGAGAACGAGATGCCGGTCCCGCCGAGAAAGTCGCCGTTGCTGGTCATGCCGACGTTGATGGGCGGGGTCCCGTCCATGAACATCTTCTCGAACCGACCCTTGCGCCGGTTGTTGGCGGTCACGAGGGTGTGGGTCAGGGGCGCCTGGAAGTCGATGTTGGGGCCGGGGGCGCCGAAGTCCGACGTGAACGCGGTGTACAGCGGCTCTTGCCGCTCGACGGTGTGGATGCCGTACTCGCCCTTGAAGTAGGTGACGAAGGCGATGCGCGCCTCGGGGTCGCCGGGGAGCACGATGGTCGAGACGTTGCCGGTCGCGGTGTCGGTGTACTGGCGCAGCTCGCCGTTTTCGAGGTCGAGCGTCCACACGTTGTAGATGTCGCCGTTGGCGGCGACGTCGGGGTCGACGGGGGCCAGCGGGTCGGTGGCGGTGGACGAGAAGACCAGGGTGCGCTCGTCGAGGAACTGGGCGGCCGCCTCGCTGAACGTGCCGAACGTGAGCTGCGTCTTCTCCCGGGTCTCGAGGTCGAGCTTGAAGAGCTTGTTGTTGCCGCTGATGCGCGCCACGTAGACGAGGTAGGAACCGTCGGGCGAGAACGTCGGCGCGTAGTCGGCGAAGTCGTCCTGCGTCAGGTTGGTGACCTCGTGGGTCTCGAGGTCGAGCAGGTGGATGTCGCCCACCGCGTTCTGCAGGGCCGAGAAGGCGACGTAGCGCCCGTCCGGCGAGAAGTCGGGCGACTCCGGCGCGTCGACCATCTCGAGGTCGATCAGCTCCTCGGTCTCGCGGGTCACCACGTTCTGCAGCATCAGCGACCGGTACTTCCCCTTGCGGACGAAGTACGCGAGGCGGTCGTCGACCGGCGACCAGGACATCCACGGCACCGCGTTCCACCGCGCGCCGGGCAACTGAATCGACTCGTAGCCGAGGTCCTGGTTGAAGCCCGCGGTCAGGTTGGACACCACCTCGCCGTCCTCGGTCGACAGCAGGATGATGTCGATCTCCCGGTCCTTGCGGTTGACGGCGTAGGCGGCGAGGAGGTCGCCGGACGGCGACGGCTCGATCGAGTAGACGGCCAGGTACCGCGTCTCGAAGGGGTCGGGGGCGAGGTCGCGGCCGTAGTCGTCGGGCCGTTCCTTGTCGCGGAAGGCCTGGAAACGGCGCCGGATGTAGGACGAGTACTCGACGTCGAACTCCTCGGCGGGGATGTTGAACGCGTCCTCGTAGACGTCGCTCTCGCCGCCGATCACCGACTTGCGCAGCGAGAACAGGAACTCCCGGACCCCGGCCATGCCCCAGCGGTCCTCGATGAACTCGAAGGCGGCGTGGCCGAGGTTGTAGACCAGCCGGGGGCTCGCGTTGAGGCCGTAGCCCTGGTAGTTGCTCATCTCGGGCAGGGTGTCCGAGAGGGCGGCGTCGCGGACCGTCATCAGGTCGAGGGGCCGCCACACGCCGGCCAGGAAGTCGGCGAGCCCCTCGTCGACCCACAAGGGGATGCCGCGCCGGATGACCGAGCGCGGGATGATGTCGAACGCGAACTGGTGCGTCAGCTCATGGGCGATCAGCCGGTAGAGCTGGTCGGGCGGCTCGTCGATGGGCAGCACGATGCGCTGCCGGAACGGCTCGGCGAAGGCGGCGACCCCGTCCGACACCGCCCCCGGAATGATGTTCTGCTGCTCGAACTCGCTGTGCGTCTTGAAGATGACGAGGGGAACGAGGTTGGCGAGATCGTGGGTCAGGTCGGCGCTGATCTGGGCGTACGCGCTCTCCGCGTAGCTGGCGATGCGCTCCAGGTGCTCCTCCACCTCGGGGTAGTAGAAGATCTCGAAGTGCTCGGTCGTGTAGATGTGCCACTGGAAGTCGTCGTACTTGACCCGGTTCTTGCCGTAATAGGGGAAGAACTGGGTGGCGGCCTGGGCCATCGCGTCGGCGGCGGTCCAGCCGAGGGCGAGCGCGGCGATCAGGCCGGTACGGACGACGCGGCTGCGGATGGCGCGCCCGCGGGGGGAGCAACTCATGGTTCACCTCGTGAGGGGCCAGCCGCGTGCGGCGGGAGCTGGCGGAGAGTCTGTCGCACCTTGATTGTAGCGGCCGCGGCGGTCGCGACGCCGGCGACCGGGGGCCGCGATTCCTTCGTCGGTACCCATCTTAGCAAGAACCGCGCCCGGTCGGCGCGGAGCCCGGGAGACGTGACGGGCCGGGGGCTTCGAGCGGGTCCCGGCGACACGCCCGTCGTCGGCGGCGGGGTCCTGCGCCGGGGTGGGGAATGGCCGCGCCGCCCCCCATTCCCGCCGTGGTCCCGCGGCCGGAGGACGGCCGCGCGGGACGCCCGCGGCGGTTCCGCGCCGCGCGGGAGTTCCGCGCCGGCTGAACTCCCGGCGCCGCCGGAAGGACCGTGCAGACGCTTGCCGCCTGTCCCCCGCGGGAGGGAGAGCGACCACCAGAGAGGACACATGGACAAGTCCGCCCGCGTGTGCGACGCTATTGTAGGGAGGCGGTGCCGATTCGGCGGAGCCCGGCGCCGGCCGACGAGAGGAGCGAGCCATGACCTTGCGTTGGATGGTCGCGGGTGCGGGTGCGTTGGCCTTGGCGATGTCCACGTTGCCGGCCGGCCTCGTGTCGTCGCATGCACACCCGCCCGGCGGCGGCGCGGCGGTCGGCGGGGAGGCGGTCGCCGCCTGCGACGCCGGGGCCAAGCCGGCCAGCTACGACTTCGTGTTGCAGGACCACAACGGCCGGGATGTCGACTTCGAGTCGTTGCGCGGCAAGGTCGTGCTGCTGAACTTCTGGGCCACGTGGTGCGGTCCCTGCAAGATCGAAGTGCCCTGGTTCGTCGAGTTCGCCGACGAGTACGCCGACGACGGGCTGGTCGTGCTCGGCCTGTCGGTCGACGACACCGTCGACAAGATCCGGGAGTTTGCGGACGACTTCGACGTGAACTACCCGATGCTGGTGGGCCTCGGCCGCGAGGACTTCCAGGAGGCCTACGGGCCCATCTGGGGCGTGCCGATGACCTTCTTCATCGATCGCGAGGGCACGGTGTGCCGCACGCATGCCGGCATCGCGACGAAGGACGAGTTCGAGCACGACATCCGGGATCTGCTGTAGGAGGAGTCCGCGCCGTCGGGACCGCCGGAGACGGGGCGGTTGCCAACGGCGGGGCCGCTCGGGGCGGCGTGAAGCGTCGCGTCGCGGTTCCCGGGCGGACGGCACCGGCGGTCCGGCCGGGATTGCGGGAATGGTAGCGCAGGGCGGGTCGAGTCCCGGGGGGACGGTCGTCTGATGTATGATCCGGATGAGGGGTGCCGATGCTGAAAGGGTTCGTCCACGCGGAGCTGGCCTGCGGCTGTCGACTCGCGTTTCGCGAAGGGGTGGAGGGCAGCCCGGTCACCGTGGTCGTCGACCGAAAGGCGCCCGGCTGTGTCCTCTCCCTGCACGTGCAGGGGCTTCCCGTCTACGACTATCGAGAAGCGCTGCGACCTTCTACCCGCATCAGCCCCATGGAGGAAGAAGGCTACGAAGAGGAAGGGTGACGGCCGGGGCGTTGCCGCATGACCACGTTGCTGTCGTCGGAGTTCGACGTCGTCTGTCCCTGCTGCGGCGCGGTGCAGACGGTCGACGCCCGCCTGAAGCGTGTGGTCGCCCATCGCGAGCCCGAGCACGAGGACAAGCCCGAGCTCGATCAGGCGCAGCGGATTCTCGCCGAGGAAGCGGCCCGGCGCGAAGCCCTCTTCCGGCAGTCGGTGACCGACGAGCGGACCCGCGGCGACGTCCTTTCCAAGCGCTTTGACGAGGCCCTCGAGCGGGCCCGCCACGAGCCCGTCACGCGTCCCGAGCGCGACTTCGACCTCGACTGAGGCGCGGCGCCCCCCCGTTCCCGCCCTTCCGTCCACGAGTGCAGACGACCGCGTCGGGTAGACTTCCGTCGATGGCTGCCCCCGCACTTGCGCCGGACGGCGCCGGGCCCGCACTTGCGCCGGACGGCGCCGGGCCGGCCGGTGTCCCGTCCGCGCCCACCGCATCTCCACCGGACGGCGCCGCCGCGCCGCCGCGCATCCTCGTCGGCACTTCCGGCTACAACTACGTCGAATGGCGGGGCAGCTTCTACCCCGAGAAGCTGTCCCCCAAGAAGATGCTGCCCTTCTACGCGGAGCGGCTGGCGACGGTCGAGATCAACTACACCTTCTACCGCATGCCGACCGAGCGCCTGCTCGCCGGGTGGTCCGACCTGACCCCGCAGAGCTTCCGCTTCACCCTCAAGGCGCCGCGGCGCATCACCCACGAGGCGCGATTGCGGGACAGCGGGGACGCCACCGCCGCGTTCTGCGCGGCGGCGCGGTCCCTGGGTCCGAAGCTGGGCGTGCTCCTGTTCCAGTTGCCGCCGTACTTCAGGAAGGACCTGTCGGTGCTCGACGACTTCCTGGCCGTTCTGCCGCCGGGCGTGCGGGCGGCGTTCGAGTTCCGTCATGCGTCGTGGCACGACCTGGCGGTGTTCGAGCGGCTGCGTTCGCGCCGCCTGGCCCTCTGCATCGCCGACAGCGAGCGGATGACGACGCCGATGGAGGTGACCGCCGACTACGGCTACTTCAGGCTGCGGGACGAGGGCTACCGGCCGGAGGACATCGCCCGTTGGGCGGAGACCATCGCCGCCGGCACCCGGGACTGCCGGGAAGTGTTCGTCTATTTCAAGCACGAGGACAAGGGCAAGGGACCCGAGTTCGCCCGGCAGTTCGTTGACGCGCTGCCTGGTTCCGCCTGACCTGAAACGGCCTCCGAACCGGTTCCGCCCGAGACGATCGGCACTCGGGCGGGTACGCCGATCCGCGGTCGGTGGGCGCACGACCGGCTTGGCAACCGTCGCCTGCAGTCTCGCAGTTGCAGCCCGACGGACCTTCGTTCGAGGAATCCCGCGCCGCTGCCGTTCCGCGGTGACCGGCCTGCCGGCCGCATCCGGTCGGGTTCACGCGGCGTCTACGTCGCCGGTGACGCCCGTTCCCGCACGACCTCCACGGTCCGCCGTTCCGCCCAGTAGCCGTCGAAGCCGGTTTCCGCGCGCGCATAGAACCCGCAGTGGCCCCCGTGGGGAGTGACCTGCACGGTGACGTGGGGGTTGTTGGCGATCCCCGGGTCGTGGAACTGCTCCGGCGGGATGAACGGGTCGTCGGCGGCGGTGACGACGAGGGTCGGCACCCGCACCCGGTCGACGACGCGGAGGCTGCTCGCCCGGTGGTAGTAGTCGTCGGCGTCCCGGAACCCGTGATGCGGGGCCGTGTAGCGCTCGTCGAACTCCCGCACGGACCGCACCGAGCCGAGCCGGCCGAGGTCGAAGCGGCCGGGCCACGCCCGGGCCTTCCGCCGCATGCGGCGCTTCAGGTTGCGCACGAAGTTCCACTGGTAGAGGCGGTTCGCGGGCCGCTCGAGGGCCTCGACGCACATCGCCAGGTGCATCGTGGGCGACACCGCGACGACCGCGCGAAGCTGGGGCGGCGCCTCCGCCCCGTAGTCGCCGGCCAGGCGCACGGCCACGTTGCCCCCGAGCGAGTAGCCGGCGACCGCGATGGCGGGAAGCCGGTCCAGGGCGATCAGCTCCTCGATGACCGCCCGCGGGTCGGCCGAGAGGCCCGAGTGGTAGAGCCCGGCCGACAGCGCCTCGGTGCCCCCGCAGTTGCGCTGGTTCAGCAGCACCGCGTTCATGCCCGCGGCGAAGGCCTTGTCGGCGAGGCCGCGCATGTAATGGGCGTGGCTGGAGCCCTCGAGGCCATGCAGGGCGACGAGGGTCGGGCACCGGCGCGGCTCCGCCTGCCAGTGGCAGTGGGCGAGCACCCGGGCGTCGGGGGCGACGTCGAAGTAGCGGGGCACAGGCGGCGGCAGGCGCGGGAAGCGCCGCGGGCGGCCCCACGTGAACAGGGTCATGCGGTGCCCGTCCCGGAGGCGAGGATGGGGAACGTAGCGGGCGGCGGAGCCGCCGCACGGGATGGTCGTCGTCATCGCCGGCGCTTCGGAGCCGCGGGCTCGAGGTCGTTTGCGGTGGGGCCGTAGATCGGGGGGATCCGGCATTCCCGCATGCGCAGGTAGACGCTGAGCTGCCCCCGGTGGTGGACGAGGTGGTTCAGCACGAGCGCCTGCACCATCGCTATCCGGGGCAGGGAGAAGACCACCCGACCGTCGCGCCGCAGGGTCCAGTCTGCGACGAGATCGTCGTCGGGGCGCCCGACGAGGGCGCGGCGGCCCGCGGCCGCGCCGGCGTCGAACCGGCCGAGCGCCTCGGTCACGGACCCGACGGCGTTGCCGACCGGCACGTCGGCCAGGTCGCGGCCCTCCTCGTTCATGATGCCGCAGGTCCAGGCGGGAATCTCCGCCAGATGGCCGGTCAGCTCCGCGAATGTCCGGGCCCCGCCGCCGGGCCCCCACGCCAGCTCCGCCCCGGGCACGATGACGATGAGGCGCCGGGTGGTCTCCAGCTCCCGGTCGAACTGCGGCAGAAGCATGTCGATGAGCGGCATGGACGTGGACCGACGCGCGGATTGTACCCGCGAACCCGACGCGGAGGACGCGCGGCAGCCGCCTCGCGGTCGGTACGGCGCGTCCGCCCCGGGTGACGAACCGCCCGTCCGCGCCCGGAGAGGGCCGGGGTGACGAACCGCCCGCCCGCGCCCGGAAATGGCACGGCGTCGCCTTCTGGACCGGCCGCCCGCCGATTCGGGACAATACCCCCATGCGGCTCCGGCAGCTCAACATCGGTTGCTTCGGCGGCGGTACGGGGTTGCCCAGCCTCATCGGCGGCCTCAAGCAGAACCCGTGGCTGCGCGTCAACGCGGTGGTCACCATGTTCGACAGCGGCGGCAGCTCCGGCGTGCTGCGCGATCAGCTCGGGGTGCTGCCGCCGGGCGACGTCCTCCGCTGCGCGCTGGCCCTCGCCCGCAACGAGGCCGAGGCGCGGCGCATCCTGCTGACCCGCCTCTCCGGCTTCGAGCACGACCGGCTCGGCGGCCACACCGGCGGCAACCTGCTGCTCTCGATGATGGAGCAGTACACCGGCGACTTCCTCGCCGCCGTCGACGGGCTGCGCACGCTGCTCGACTGCGTCGGGCTGGTGTGGCCGGTCAGCGTCGAGCAGGCGACGGTGTGCGCCGAGTACGAGGACGGGTCGACCACCCGCGGCGAGGTCGAGGTCGACGCCGGGCAGCGCGAGGGACGCCGCGTCCGCCGCATCTGGCTCGACCCCGGGGTCGCCATCCACCCCGCCGCGGCCGAGGCCATTCCCGGCTTCGACGCCGTGGTCATCGGTCCCGGCAGCTTCCACACGAGCCTCGTGCCGACCCTGCTCCCGGCCGGCGTGCGCGACGCCCTCGCCGCCGTCGACGGGCCCATCGTGCTCGTCGCCAACCTGCTCACCGAGGGCCGCGGCATGGAGGGCTTCACCGCCGCGACGGCGGTGGAGCGCATCAGCGAGGTCATCGGCCGCCGCGTCGACGCGGTCATCGTGAACACCGGGCGGCCCGACGACGAGACCGTCGACCGCTATGCCGCCGAGGACAAGCGGCCCCTGCCGGTGGGACGCGTCCCGGACGGCTGCGAGGTCGTCACCGGCGAGTTCTGGGAGGGGACGTTCGCCCGCCACGCCAGGCGGCGCCTCGCCTACGCGGTGTGGGGCGTCCTGTCCCGCCGGATTCTGGCGGACGACGGGGGCCGCGGATAGCGCGTCACGGCGCAGACTCCTGGCCCGCCAATCGTCGCCTTCGGCTCCGCTTGGCGCCCAACCAACCCTCCAGGAGTCCGCGCCGTTTCACGGCGCAGACTCCTAGCCCGCCAATCGTCGCCTTCGGCTCCGCCTGGCGCCCAACCAACCCTGCAGGAGTCCGCGCCGTTTCACGGCGCAGACTCCTGGTCGGCGCGCGCCAGCTTGGCGGCGGCCTTCTCGATGATCTCGCGTAGCGCCTTGCCGGTGGCGCCCCCGCGGGCGGCGGCGCGGCCGGTCACCCAGACGTCCGGCAGGTCGGCGGCGAGGATGTCGTCGAAGTCGCCCTCGCTCTTCACGCTGAGGGGCGCGAAGGTGGTGATGTCGAGGGCGCCCGACCAGAAATCGCGGTGCTTGATGAGCAGCCAGCTCCTGCCGCGCTGCGACGGGGAGGTGTCGGGACGGTCGCGGGTCCGGACGAGGGCCCACGACCCCTTGAGCTTGTAGCCGTCGAGGGCGAACTTCAGGTCCCCCTTGTCGAGGGCCTCGCCGACGTCGCCGACCTCCGGGCTCCAGGTGCCGTAGTCCCACAGCATGACGATGCCCTGGCCGTAGCCCTCGGGGATGACGCCCTCGAAGTCGCCGTACTCGCGGGGGTGGTCCTCGGTCCGCACCGCGAGGTGACGGTCGCGGTGATCGAGCGACGGCCCCTTGGGCACCGCCCACGACAGCAGGACGCCGTCGTGCTCGAGCCGCAGGTCGTAGTGCAGCCGGCTCGCGAGGTGCTTCTGCACGCAGAAGTAGAGCGGCTTCGGCTTGCGCGTCCCGCGCTTGCGCGGCTTGCCGTTCCCGCTCGGCTCGGGGGTCTTCGTGAAGTCGCGCTTCCGGCGGTACTCGTCGAGGGGCATGGCGGCAGCATAGCAGGGAACGCGCGCCGGTCGGCTTCGGTACATAATGCGCGCGGGGAGGAGACCCATGCTGACGGCTGTCCTGCTGTATCTGTCGGTGCTCGTCCTCGTCGGGGCGTACCGCAGCCGCCGGGTGCGGACCGGCGACGACTTCCTCGTGGCGGGCCGGGCCCTGCCGGCTCGGGTGCTGGTGTTCACGCTGCTCGCGACCTGGATCGGGTCGGGCAGCCTCTTCGCGGGGGCGGGGCTCGGCTACCGGGCCGGGTTCGCCGCCCTGTGGCAGTCGGCGGGGGCGTGGGTGGGCATCGCCCTCGTCTACTTCATCGCGCCGCGGGTGCGCCGCATCGCCCAGTACACGGTCCCCGACATCCTCGAGTTGCGCTACGGCCCGGCGGCGCGGGTGCTGGGCACCATCACCACCGTGCTCGCCTACTCGACCATCGCCGCCTACCAGTTCCGGGGCGGCGGCCGCCTCCTGGCGTCGGTGGCGGGGGTCGACCCGGACACCGGGGCGTTCATCACGATGGCGTTCTGCGTCGTGTTCACGGCCCTCGCGGGCATGCTGTCCATCGCCTACCTGGACGTCGGCAACGGCGTGCTGATGACGGTGGGGGTGGTGCTGGCGGTCACGTTCATGGTCGGCGACGCGGGCGGGCTCGGCGCCGCGGTGGGGGCGCTCCGGCCCGACCAGGTGTCGCTCTTCGGCAACCTGGGGCCGCAGGCGTCGCTCGCGCTGTTCCTGCCGACGATGTTCCTGCTCCTCGGCGAAGCGAACATGTACCAGAAGTTCTTCTCGGCCCGCGACGAGCGGGCGGCCCGGCTCGCGGTCGGGGGGTGGATCGTGGGGACGATGCTGGTCGAGACCCTGATCGACTCAACCGGCATCTTCGCCAGCACCATCACGCCGGGGCTGACCGAGGCGCAGTCGGAGGAGATCGTCATCCGGGTCGCGACCGACGTGCTGCCGGCGTTCCTGGGGGTGGTGCTGGTGTGCGGGGCGGCGGCGATCATCGTCTCGACCGCCAACAGCTTCCTCCTGACCCCGGCCACGAACCTCATCCGGGACGTGTACCAGCGCTTCATCGACCCGTCGATCACGGGGGCGCAGGTCATCGTCTACACGCGCGTCATCGTCGTCGTGCTGGGTCTCTTCGGCTACGTGGCGGGGAGCTTCTTCCCGACCATCCTCGCGATGGCCCTGTGGGCGTACACCATGTACGGCGCGGGCATCACGCCCGCGCTGCTCGGCGCCCTGCTCTGGCGCCGCGCCACCCCGGCCGGGGGCGTGGCGTCGATCGTCGTGGGCATGGTCACGACCCTCGGGTGGGAGAGCGTCGGGCTCTTCCGGAGCGTCGAGGGGGCGCCGGTCTATCCCCTGGGCCTGGAGACCGCGTACCCGGCGCTGGCGCTGTCCATCGGCACCCTCATCGTGGTGAGCCTTGCGACGCCTCCGGTCGCCCGGCCGGCGGCCCTCGACGGCGAGGCGGCCTCCTGACGGAACTCCGACAGGATCCGGCGCGGCGGCGCGATGGTCTCCGTTGTTCGCGCCGTCCGCGCACACCTCGGGCCAAGCTGTCGCCGGCAGAGCTTCCCGGTCATTGCCGGGAAGCCGTCACGGCCGCGGGGGAGAGCCTCGGCTCACCGCCGACGGACCAGCGGGCGGGACGTCACTTCTGCTGCTGGGGCACGTAGTCCGGGGGCGGGGCCGACTCCTCGCCGAAGAAGAACTCCTCCATGTACTTCGCCACCAGATCCTGGGCCTCCTTCTGCCAGGGCATGAGGCGGTACTCGTTGAGGATCATCGTCATCCGCTCTTCCCACTGCTTCCAGGCGTCGGCGGAAACCTGCTCGTAGATGCGCCGGCCCAGCTCGCCGGGCCAAGGGGGCTCGTCGAGCCCGGGCAGCTCCCGCTGGAGCTTCACGCACTTCACGGTTCGGACGGGGGCGTCGGATTCAGGCATGGCGGTGGTCCGGCTGGCGGCGCCGGTCGAGGGATCGTAACATGGGAAGGTTGGACCGGGTGCCGGTTTCCCGGGAGACACCCACCAGGCGCATGACCCATCACGAACCCATCCGCGGCGCCCGCCGGGCGGTGGCCATGGCCGGCGTGCTCGGGGGCACGTTCCTCGCGGCCATCGAGATGACCGTCGTGGCGGCGGCCATGCCGACGGTCGCCGACCAGCTCGGCGGGCTCGCCTGGTACAGTTGGGTCTTCTCCGCCTACCTGCTGGCGTCGACGGTCTCGATACCGTTGTGGGGCAAGCTCTCCGACCTGTACGGACGCCGGCGCTTCTATCTCTGGTGCATCGGCATCTTCCTGCTGGGCTCCGCCCTCTCGGGGGCGGCCGGTTCCATGGCCGCGCTCATCGTGTTCCGGACGCTGCAGGGGTTCGGGGCCGGCGGCCTCATGCCCCTGGGCATGAGCATCATCGGCGACCACTACACCCTGGAAGAGCGCGGCCGGACGCAGGGGCTCCTGAGCGCGGTGTGGGGAGTCGCCTCCGTGGTGGGGCCGCTCGCCGGGGGCTACATCACCGCCCTGCTCTCCTGGCGCTGGGTGTTCTACCTGAACATCCCGTTCGGCATCCTCGCCGCGGTGGCGGTGGGCGCCGCCCTGCGGGACCCCGCGCCCGGCGTCCGGCGCAACGTCGACTACGCGGGGGCGGCCCTGCTGATGACGTCGGTGACGCTGCTGCTGCTCGCCGTCGGCCAGACCGGGGTGACGGGCCGGGGGGCGTGGGCCGCGCTCGCGGGCGGGGCCGCGGCGGGGTTCGGCTGGTGGCTGGTGCGGGTCGAGGGGCGGGCGCCCGAGCCGATGGTGCCCCTCGATCTCCTCGCGGACCGGATGGTGGCGTCCATCGCGGGCATCGGGCTCCTCGTCGGCGCCGCCATGTTCAGCGCCATCACCTACGTGCCCCTCCTCGTGCAGGAGGGGCTGGGCGGCACCGCCGTCGAGGCGGGCCGCGCCCTGACCCCGCTGGTCCTCGGCTGGGTCGTGGTGTCGGTGATCGCCGGCCGCCTCGTGCACCGGACCGGCTACCGGCCGATGGTGGCGGGTGGCCTGAGCGGCGTCACCCTCGGCTTCGTGGGCCTGACCCTCGTCGGCGCGGACACCCCCGACTGGGTGCTCCGGGCCGACCTCGCCCTGATCGGCATGGGCATGGGCATGGCGATGCTCTCGCTGGTGCTCGCCATGCAGAGCGGGGTCGCGCGGCGCCATCTCGGGGTCGCCACGTCGTTCGGCCAGTTCACCCGCAGCATCGGCGGGGCGGTCGGCGTCGCACTGTTCGGCGCGGTGATCGCGGCCACCCTCGCCGCGGGCGCGGAGCCCTCGCAGGCCGGCATGCTCGAGGCGATTCACCGAGTCTTCGGGCTCACCGCCGCCGTCACCGGCGTGGCGGTGATCGCCGCCGTCCGCATGCCCGGCGGCCGGGTCTCCGACCTCGTCCACCCCGACCACGCACCCGCCCCGGCGGCGCCGCGGGAAGCCTGACGGCTCGAGGGGGCCTCGTCTGCGGCCGCCGGTTGGAATGGGGGAGACATGGAGCGGAACGCCACCCTTTCGACCGTGCTACAGGTGCTGACGCTCCTCGTTTCGCTCGTCAGCGCGATCGGTGTGCTGATCGTCAACAGCAAGGTCGACCAGTTGACCGGTCAGGTCCGGGCCCTCCAGGGGCTGCTCGTCACGCACGTGACCACGCCCGGCATGCACTCCGACTGAACGGATCGCTCTTCGAATTCCGTCCCCCGCGGCTTCCAACGCTTCCTCACGATTGAACGCAAGGGCCTCCCGCAGCGTCACCCGCAACGTCTCGAGAAGTTCCCCTTCGGTCGCTTCCTGGCCATTGACGCGGGGCACTTCCTCGATCCAGCCGATCCACCAGGAGCCGGACCGCTTGATGACCGCGGTTAGGTGTCCTTCATGGCTTCATTGCCGCGGCTAGTGGACGGACGCATCCCGGCCGGCCGCGGAGGCCGCCGGCTCCTGTCCGTCGAGCTGCAGGGTGGCGGTGACGACGCGGGCCACCTGCACGCGGGCGTCGTTGAAGACGGCGCCGCCGCCGACGTCGGTCAGGTCGTCGGGGACGAGGGCGTTGGCGGTCGCGCCGTTGAGGGTGCTCATGCGCCAGAGCCCCTTGGGCAGGGCGACCGTGCCCCGGCGGACGCCGGCATCGAGCGCCACCGGGCAGTGCACCTCGCCGAGGGCGTTGAAGACGCGCGCCGTGTCGCCGTCGGCGAGGCCGCGCGGCTCGGCGTCGTCGGGGTGCATCTGCAGGCTGGCCACGCGCGTGCGCAGCTCGCCGAGGGTGGAGTTGACGGTCTTGCCGGTGGACGGCGAGATCAGGGCGAGGGGATGGTCGGCGGTGGCCGGATCGGGCCGGAAGCGGTAGATGCCCTCGGGGCTCTCGCGCTCGAGCTCGTCGGGGAACAGCCGCACCTTCCGGTTCGGGGTCCGGGGATGGACGTCGACGAACTGCACCGGCGCGCCTTCCGCCACCCCGAGGGCGATGCCCGACTCGAGCAGATCGCCGCGGGCCTCCTCGGGCAGCGCCGCCGCGAGCTCCAGCAGGGCCTCGGCGTCGCTTCCGTACCCGCCGCCGACGTCGAGGCCCAGCCGGCCCGCGAGCTCCGCGAAGACCTCGACGTTGGGCCGGGACGCGCCCACCGGCTCGATGACGGGGCGGGCGAGCTGCAGGTTGGTCGACCCGTAGCTCTGGGCGACGTCGTAGGACTCGAGGAACGTGGTGGCGGGGAGCACCACGTCGGCGAGGGCCGCGGTGTCGGTCATCACCTGGTCGAACACCACGGTGAACAGGTCGTCGCGGGAGAGCCCCTCGATCACCCGGTTCTGGTTCGGCATCGTCGCCACCGGGTTGCAGTTGTAGACGAACAGCATCCGGATCGGCGGGTCCCGCAGCTCGAGCAGGGCCCGCCCGAGCCGGTTCATGTTGACCACCCGCGTGTCCGGCTCGGGGGCGCCGATCCACGACTCGGCCGACAGGTTCCAGGCGGCGGTGTTGCTCATCGAGTAGCCGCCGCCGCGGACCCCGAACTTGCCGGCGACGGCGGGCAGGGCGAGCACCGCGAGGGCCGCGCTGCCCCCGTTGCGGTTGCGCTCGAGTCCCCAACCGCACCGGATGACGGCGGGGGAGAAGTCGGCGTACATCTCGGCGAAGCTCTCGATCAGCCCCGGGTCGAGCCCCGCCACCTCCGCCGCCCGGTCGAAGGTCCATTCCGCGCAGCGCTCCCGCAGCCGGTCCGCGCCCTCGGCGTGGGCGGCGAGAAACTCCTCGTCGGCCCGATCATGCTCGAACAGGTAGCGGTGGATGGCCAGCGCGACGGCGACGTCGGTTCCCGGCCTGATCGCGAGGTGGATGTCGGCACGCCGGGCCAGGTTGGTCCGGCGCGGGTCGACGACCACCAGCGCCGCCCCCGCCTCCTGCGCCGCCTTGATGGGTGGTACGAAGTGGATGCCGGAGCTGGACGGGTTGGCGCCCCACACCACGATGAGCCGGGCGTGGCGGTAGTCGGCGGGGGTCACGCTCGGCATCTTGCCGTAGAGGGCTTGGTTGGCGGTGCTCGTCGGCAGGGCGCAGACGGTGCGGGCGAGCCGAGAGGCGCCGAACTGCCGGAACAGCCGGGCGTCGACGGTGTCCTGCGTCAGCAGGCCGTTCGACCCGCCGTACGAGAACGGGAGCACCGCCTCGGCGCCGACCGTGTCGCGGATCTCGATCATCCGCCCCGCGATCAGGGCGAGGGCCTCGTCCCACGTGGCCTCCCGGAACTCGCCGTCGCCGCGGCGGCCCCGGCGAACGAGGGGCTGGGTCAGGCGGGCGTCGCCGTACACCCGCTCGCCGAACCGGCGGACCTTCCCGCAGATGTAGCCGTCCGTGACGGGGTTCCTGCCTGAGCCGTCGATGGAGACGATTGCCCCCCGCTCGACCGCGACCTCGAGGCTGCAGGTGTCCGGGCAGTCGAGCGGGCATACGGTGTGCACCGTCGACCGGCCCCAGGTCGGCTCGTCGTCGGGTCTGGACATCGGGCCAGTGTAACACCGGGAGGCGCCGGCCCACGGGCACGGCTCCCGGCTCCGCCTGGTGTAGGGTACGGACATGGCGCGGCGTCGATCCCGACCGGGGCCCGTTCGCCGCGGGCCGGGCTGGCTGCCGGCAGCGCTCGTCGTCGGCGCGGTCCTCATGGCGGTGCTGCCGGTCTCGCGCTCCGCCGTCGAGTCCGCGTACTCGCGGGGGGCGTATCCCGTTCTGCGGCAGCTCGTCACGGCGGCGACGAACCGGGTGCCCCTCGTGCTGTTCGACTGGCTGCTGCTCGGCGGCGCGGCGGCCATCCTCGGCTGGTGCGCCTGGCGGGTGTGGCGCCGGGGCACGCAGGGGCGGCTGCGCGTGCTCGGCGCCGTCGCGGCCCGCCTCGCCGTCGTCGCTGCCGCGCTCTACCTGGTGTTTCTCGCCACCTGGGGACTGAACTACCGGCGCGAGACGCTGGCCGAGAAGCTCGGCTACGCGGAAGACCGGGTGACCCCGGCCGTCCTGGAAGAGCTGACGGCGTCCGCCGTGGCCCGTCTCAACCACCTGTTCGAGGCCGTCGAGACGCGCTCGTGGCCGCAGCTCGAGGAGCTGCCGGCCGAGCTCGGCCCGGCGTTCGAGCGCGTGCAGCGCGAGCTCGGCGCGTCCCGACCCGCCCCCGCCGTCGTGCCGCGGCGCTCGCTGCTGACCCCGTACTTCCGGCGCGCCGGCATCGACGGCATGACCGACCCGTTCTCGCTCCAGGTGCTGGTCAACGACACCGTGCTGCCGTTCGAGCGGCCGTTCATCACCGCGCACGAGTGGGCCCACGTCGCCGGCTACGCGCACGAGGCGGAAGCCAACTTCCTGGCGTGGCTGACCTGCCTGGCCGGCGACGAGCGCATGCAGTACAGCGGGTGGCTCAACTTGGTGGCGCGGCTTCTCGGCGCGGTCCCCGAATCGTCGCGCGAGGCCCTCGGCGCGCAGCTTGCACCGGGGCCCCGTGCCGACTACGCCGCGATTCGCGCCCGGACGAGCCGCGTGGTGCCGGTCATCCAGCGCAACGCCCGTCGTCTCAACGACGGGTACCTCCGGGCGAACCGGGTGGCCGGCGGCGTACGGAGCTACGGCGAGGTCCTGCAACTCGCGGTGGGCACGGATCTCGGGCGTCGAAGGTGGCCGGAGGCGGATGCCCGAGGACCGTCCGGGTCCGAGTGACGCGGCAGCCGCCGCGAGGCGCCGCGGTCCACGCCCCCGCCGGGGTATGATCTCCCCGCCATGTTCAAGCTGATTCCCACCGTGCGCGGCGGCGCCGCCAACTCGCAGATCCTCTTCAACCGCTACGCCACCGTCGAGGAGGCCCGCGACGCGACCAAGGCGCTGATCCACGAGAACGCCCGGGTGACCCGGGTCATGATCGTCGACGCCTCCGTCGACGGGTCGAAGTTCGTCGAGTGGATCGAGCGCTCCTGACGCCGGGCGTACGGCACGGCCGCGAGGCCGAGGCCCGAGAAGGCTGATCGGCCGGCACCGGTCCTCTTCGAGTTGCGCGCCGACGAGAGTCTCGACCCGGCCGTTGCGGCAGTAGTCGACCATGATCCGGATCGTCGCGGCGCACGTCGGCACGCCGCCCGCCGGATTCCACGAGCCCCTGGCGGCTCAGGCACATGAGGCCCGAGTACGATTTCTCCAAGGGTGAACGTGGCAGGTTCTTTCACCCGAACGCCAAGCTGAGTCTTCCGGCCCGGGATCTGGCGCTGGATTGGGTCGGACCTGCCGGAGATCTGGGTGCCTATATCACGGAGGAGTCTCGAAGGACCATCAGCGCCTACGCGGACCAGCCGCGCCTGGTCCTGGAGCATGCCAACTTCAAGCAGGATACCGCGCGCGGCGGCTACGCCCACCGGCAACTGTTCGAGCTGGTCCAGAACGGGGCGGATGCGCTCAGTGGCGCGTCCGAGCGAGGACGCATCGCGATTCGCCTGACCGGCGGCCATCTGTACTGCGCCGACGACGGCGAACCGATCAACGAGGCCGGGGTGACGGCGCTCATGTTCTCTCACATGTCGCCCAAGCGCGGGACCAGCGAGATCGGAAGGTTCGGCCTCGGCTTCAAGTCGGTCCTCGGCGTGACCGACACTCCTGAGTTCTTCAGCCGCGCGGGCTCTTTTCGCTTCGATCGGCGGCGTGCACGCGAGCGCATACGGGAAGTTGCGCCGCGCGCCGAACGTTTTCCGGTGCTGCGCGTCGCCGATCCGATCGACCCCCATGAGGCCCGGGATGTGGATCCCGTTCTGTGCGAATTCATGGACTGGGCGACGAACATCGTGCGCCTGCCGCTCGAACGTGGTGCCGCCGACGACCTCCGGCGGCAGATGCGCGACTTCCCATCCGCATTCCTCCTGTTCGTCGGTCACGTCGGACGATTGACGATCGACGACGGATCGACGTTGGACAGGGTTCTGAAGCTCGAGAGCGTCGACCAGCAGTACCGGCTGATCGACAGCGGCACGGCCAGCAATTGGAAGGTGTTCAAGGTCATCCATCGCTTGTCAAGCGACGCCCGAGCCGACCGCAGGTCGCTCGATGACGGCTATGAAGTACCGATCTGGTGGGCCGCTCCGCTCGACAAGTTGACCGACCCTGGCAGCTTCTGGGCGTATTTCCCCACGAAGACCGCGAGCCTCGTCGCGGGCATCCTGAACGCGCCATGGAAGACGAACGAAGACCGCCAGAATCTCCTCCCAGGGCCGTACAACGAAGCACTGATTGACGCGTCGGCGGAGATGGTCGCCGCGAATCTGCCGGACCTCGCGACGCGTAGCGACCCCGCAAGGCATCTGGATGCCCTGCCGCGACGTCATGAGGCGGGCGACTCCTCTCAGATTGAACGACTGCGCAAGTGCTTGCTCAACGCGCTGTGCGGACGCGCGGCGATCCCTGACCAGGACGGCGTCCTGCGCAGCATCCCGCGCGTCAACTACCCGCCCAAGGAGTTGACTTCGGACGGCGCGCTCGGGACACGGATATTGGAAAAGTGGGCGCAATGCTCGGGGCGACCGTCGAACTGGCTTCATCCGCGCGCGACCCCCCGCACGCGTCTCGCCCGCGTCGAACTGTTGATCGAGGAGTGGAAATCGGCACACGGGCATTCGCAGCATTGTCCGCGGCATGCCTCCGTACAGGAGTGGTTGGAAGCGCTGGTGACGGGCAAGACGGGAGACGCGGCAGTCGAGGCGTCCAGGGCCGCCCTCTTGACGGCGGCCGCGATCCCGCGGCGATTGCGCAACCCGCGCACGCTGGGCAACATCATCCTGATGCAGAATGGGAACTGGCAGACGGTCGACCCGGAACACGTGTTCTTGCCGCGCGACCCGGCGGACGCGGGTTCGCCGCTCAACGCCGACGCGCTCGTGCACGCGAGGCTGGCGGTGGACCCGGAAGCACGTCGCGCGCTCAGGGAACTCGGCGTCAACCTCGAATCGGCGGAGAGTCACTTCCGCCAGGTCGCGTCACTGCGGCTGGGCGACGATTCCTGGGCCGCAGCATCCGACGAGGAATGGTGCCGATTCTGGGCCCTGAGCCGCGACATGGAGACCACGCGCGCGGAGGCGGCCATCACCGACCAGCGACGCTGGCGGGAGCTTCTCCGCGTACGCACACAGGCTGATGCCTGGGCGCCGGTCCATCATGTCCTGATGCCCGGCGCAATCGTGCCGGGTCCGAATGGCCGGGAGCGGCGGGCCGCCGTCGATCTGGAGTTTCATGAGGCCGACGAAGAGTTGCTCGACCGTCTCGGTGCCGTGTCCGGGCCGGCCGGCGAACGGGAGTTGTCCGTCGAATCCTGGTTCCGTTCGTTCCGGGACGAAGCCCGCGGTCGGTTCACCGCTCGTCAACTGCCGAGCCGCCCGCACTTCTACCTGCTCGAGTTCAGCTCTACCCGCGGCCCCGGCCCGCTGGACGTTCTCGACTTCCTGACGGACGACGGTCGCGCAGCCTACACGAGCCTCCTCCTGGATCTGGATTCCGTCTACGAATCGTGGGTGATGAGCCACGACACGCGGCCGGACCACTATCCGGAACTGATCGTCGACCCGCCGGCCGTGAGCATGTTGCGCGAAAAGGGCGCACTCCGCACGTCGAGCGGCGTCGTTCCGCTTGGCGACGCGCTTGGCGCGCGGCCGAAGAATCGCGAGGCCCGCGATGCGCTGCTGGCGCACGCCAACGCCGATCGGATCAGGGCCGCCTTCGACTTGGCCGTCCCGGCAGAATCGACTCCGGAGTTCATCGGAGAAGAGGATCCAGTGCCGTTGATCGACGTGTGGCCCGGATTCTGGTCGGTACTGAAAAGGTTGGGGCTTGACTTTTCCGGCGCAAGGCAAGGCGCCTTGCTCGTGCGCTGTGAGCGGATTCTCGTCGGCGGCGACGACTGCGAGTCCGTGCTGCACGCGTCCAGTATCTATGTTCGCCGCTCGGGTGACCGTGGCGACCTCCTCAGTGTCCTGCAGCTCGTCCCCGAGCTTGCCAGCGTGCTGGAGACCGGTGACGAAGCCCGCGGTCTATTGCTCGATGTATCGGAGGCGATTCTCGGCTACGCGCCTCCGCCGAACGTCGACGGGCAGCGCGCGGCCGTCCGTGAGCTGCCGACCGACGCGGAGCGCCTGCTGAAGGCCGTGGGCGCATCGGCGCTTCGCCGACGCCTGCCCGAATCTCTGTTGGCCATACTCGAGGGCGACAGCACACCGCTTCCAGGCGTTACTATCGCGGAAGCGGCCATCGCAACGCACCACACGGGCACGCTCAGACACTATTGCCACGCCCTGGATCACCTGGATCCGCCACGGCGGTGGGCCGGGTCGCCCCGCGCGGTCGACTTCGTTCGGTCACTGGGTTTCTCCGCCGAGTGGGCGGGCGACCGCAACGTGCGGCGCGCTCCCTTCGTGGAGGTCGAGGGCCCGTGTTCGCTTCCGGCGCTCCACGCCTACCAGAAGACGATCGTCACCGAGGTCCGGAACCTGCTGCGCGGGCCGGGGCAGGCCGACTCCATTGCGGCACGCGACGCTGTTCTTGGCCATCAGCGCCCGTACGGTCGGGGTCGCCGCGGCATGATCAGCCTGCCGACCGGGTCGGGGAAGACGCGGGTCGCGGTCCAGGCGATCGTCGAAGCCATACGGCACGACGACTTCAGCGGCGGCGTCCTCTGGGTCGCCGATCGGGACGAGTTGTGCGAACAGGCGGTCGAGGCCTGGAGACAGGTGTGGTCGGGCATCGGCTCTCGAGGGGCGCGGCTTCGCATATCGAGGTTGTGGGCGGGACAGCCAAGCCCCCAGCCGACGAGCGACCTGCACGTCGTCGTCGCGACGATTCAGACGCTCCGCGCCCGACTTGGGAACCAGCGTGGCGAGTACGACTTCCTGACCGGGTTCGCGCTGGTCGTGTTCGACGAGGCGCACCGCTCGATCGCGCCGACGTTCACCTCCGTCATGCAGGAAGTTGGTCTGACCCGGCGGCAAGACGAAGACGAGCCGTTCCTGATCGGACTCACCGCCACGCCCTATCGAGGGCACGACGAGGAGGAGACCGCCAGGCTCGTGAAGCGGTACGGCCGCCGGCGGCTCGACGCCGGTGCATTCGCGAGTGACGACCCCCAGGACGTCGTGTCCGAACTGCAGAGCATGCACGTGCTCGCCCTGGCGGACCATCGGACCATCGAGGGCGGTCACTTCTCGCTGAGCGAGGATGAGCTGGCCGAGATGGCCGGGGAGCCCCGGCCGCCGTGGCTTCCCCGTAGCGTCGAAGATCGCATCGCGCGGGATTCCACCCGCACGCGGCGCATTGTCGACACCTGCGAGATGCAGATTCACGGGGTCGATCCGGACTGGCCGACTCTCGTGTTCGCCACATCGGTAGAGCACGCGCAGACCATCGCGGCGCTGCTGAACACCCGCGGTGTGCCGTCGAGAGCTGTGAGCGGGACGACAGAGGCATCGGCGCGCCGGCGGATTGTTGAGGACTTCCGGCGAGGTGACCTCAAGGTGCTCGTCAACTACGGGGTGTTCCGGGAGGGATTCGACGCGCCCAGGACGCGCGTCATTGTTGTGGCGCGCCCGGTCTACAGTCCGAATCTCTACTTCCAGATGATCGGCCGAGGGCTGCGGGGTCCAAAGAATGGCGGCACCGACCGCTGTCTGATCGTCAACGTCCAGGACAACATCGACAACTTCGAGAGGAAACTCGCCTTCTCCGATCTCGACTGGCTGTGGGCCTGACAGACCGACGCGGCACGTGCCAGAGCCGGGCGGCTCCGACGCAGGGCGCTACGGCCCGGCCGCCCGGCTCGCGGCCCGCGCGCCGGCGAGGATGTTGTAGAGACCGTAGTTGCCTTCGTGGCACGCGTACTCGTACAGCGGCTGGGCCGACCGCCTCATCGTCGTCTCGACGCTCCACGGCCGGGCGAAGGCGGTTCGATCGTCGATGGTGAACCGGTAGAGCAGCGTGTCGGCGTCGAGCAGGCTGAAGCGCTCGACGAGATGGAGGTCGGGCCCCAGGGCTTCCAGGATCTCCATGTTGGGGGCGGGGTGGGCGGTCCCGAGGTCCCTGAAGTTCGCGGTCTCGACGACCAGCGTGTCTCCTTCCCAGCGGCCGCGCGAGTCGCCCCGCCACTGACGCACGCCGGCGGAGAGGGTGGGCCGGCCGTCGAGCGGGACGAGCCGCGCGTCGTTCACCATCTCGTTGAGAATCGCCACGTGCCCCGGGGTCTGGAACAACTGCACGAAGTTGTTGTACGCGCCGGGCAGCATCGGCGGTCCGGAGTTGAAGCCGAGGATGCACCGTTCGTCCACGTCGCGGTCGGCCGGGCCGGCGTTGCGGCCCCGCGCCTCCGCGCGGGCGGCCATTCGCGCCCGGCCCTCGGGGGTGTGGGCGGGCAGGCGCCCGTCCGGCGGGTCGACGATGAGCGACGTGCGGCGGGTCCCCGCCACCGTCGTGCCGTCGTCGAACCAGAACCGGTTGTAGCTGCCGGGGTCGCCCGCGCGCGGCGCCGTGTCCACCCGCGCGGCGGCCCGCGCCTCCGCCGCCGACACGTCCTCGTCGGTCAGGAACTCCCGGCCAGCCAGCTCGGGGGGGCGCTGCAGCGGCGTCAGCGAGCTGAAGTCCCAGACGCCCTGCAGGTCGGGCCGGCCGTCCGGCGTGCGCGGCACGGACGCGTCGCCGGACGCCGGCTGCGCCGCCGCGAGGGCGGGCGCCAGCACGGCGATGGCGACGAGGACGGGGAGCGAGCGCCTGGCGGCGGGTCGAGCGTTCATCGTGGACATCTCCCTTTTTCGACCCGCGGCGTTCGCGCCGCGAGACCCGGCCGAGCGTCGACGGCGGCGCGTGACGACCCGCGCCACGGGCAGGCTACACGAACTCCGCCGCCATTCTCAACCCGCGGGGACGTGCGCGATGGGCGGACACGGCCCAGGCTGCCGGCCGCGCGCCCGGGCCACCCGGCGCCGGGCACGTGCAGCCGCCCCCGCGCTCCGGACGTAGCGGGCGCCAAGCGCTCCACGCGACGGCCAGGCGCTCCACGCGAGGATGGCCGCCGCCCCCGTCGTTCAGCCCCCGGGTTGAGAGAAGTACCAGGTAGAGCGCCGCGGTCACGACGGCCGGGGCGGGCCGCGACTCAGCCCTGCAGCCCGAGGCTGTCGACGATGGTGGTGACGGCGCGGGCGCGGTTCAGCGAGTAGACGTGGAGGCCCGGCGCCCCCCCGGCGAGCAGGGCCTCGCACTGACGGGTCGCGAACTCGATGCCGAAGTCGGCGACGGCCTCGGCGTCGTCGCCGAACCTCTCCAGCTTCGCGCGCAGCGGTGCGGGCAGGGTCGCCCCGCAGAGCGCCGTGAACCGCTTGATCTGCTGGGTGCCGAGAATCGGCAGCACCCCCGGCGTCAGCGGCACCCGGACCCCCAGTGTGTCCACCAGGTAGTCGCGGAACGCGAAGTAGTCGTCGTTGTCGAAGAAGAGCTGGGTCAGCACGAAGTCCGCGCCCGCGTCGATCTTGGCCTTGAGCCGCCGCCAGTCGACGTGCTTCCCCTCCGTGCACGCGACGTGGCTCTCGGGGAAGCCGGCGGTGCCGATGGAGAACCCGCCGAGCTGCCGGATGAACGTCACCAGTTGGTGCGAGTACTCGAACCCGCTCTCCAGCTCGGCCAGCTCGTCCACGTTCTGCGGCGGGTCGCCCCGCAGGGCGAGGATGTTGCGGATGCCGCGCTCCCGCGCTTCCAGCAGGTACCGCTCGATCTCGGGGCGCGGGGTGCTGATGCACGTCAGGTGGGCCATCGCGGTGGCGTGGAGCTCCCGCTGGATTCGGTCCGCGATGTCGAGGGTCTTGTCCCGGGTGCTGCCCCCGGCCCCGTAGGTCACCGAGTAGAAGTGCGGCCGAATCGCCTGCATCGCCGGCAGCGTCCGCTCGAAGAGGTTGACCAGCCCCTCTCGGGTCCGGGGCGGGAAGAGCTCGATCGAGACGACCGGCCGGCCCGCCCGCCCCTCCTCGGCGTAGATGTCGCGGACGAGCCGGGCGTCGGGGAGGACGGCGGCGGCGCCCGCCGATCCGGGGGCGGAGCGCCGTTCTGTGGCTGATGTCATACGGGTCGGTCCGGAGCCTCGCTGACAGGACAGTACCATCCGGCTTCGCGGCCTGACAAGGCGGCCGGCGGTTGCTTCCCGCCGCGGATGCCCTTATAAAGGCGGCCATGAGCGCATCCGACCCGTCGCCGCCGCGGTTCACGCCGTTCGTGCCCGAAGAGACCGACCTGCCCGAGCTGACCGTCCGGGCGGTGCTCATCGGCGTCGTGATGGCCATCGTGCTCGGGGCCGCCAACGCCTACCTGGGCATGCGGGCCGGGCTGACCGTCGCCGCGACCTTCCCGGCCGCGGTGGTGGCGATGGCGGCGCTGCGGGGGCTCGGGGGGTCGGTGCTCGAGGAGAACATCTCCCGCACCACCGCCTCGGTCGGCGAGGCCCTCGTGGCGGGGGCCATCTTCACGATTCCCGCCTTCGTGATCAGCGGGGTCTGGGACGAGTTGCGCTACTGGGAGAGCACCGCCATCATGCTCGTGGGCGGGCTGCTTGGGGTGCTGTTCATCATCGTTTTGCGCCGCACCATGGTCGTCGAGGCGGACCTGCCGTTTCCCGAGAGCGTGGCCGCGGCCGAGCTGGTGAAGGCGGGGCAGGGCGGGCAGACGGGCGCCAGGTACGTCTTCCAGGCGATGGGCATCGCGGGGGCGTGGGAGCTCGTCGAGAACTCCTACGGCCTCCAGATCGTGAGGGACTCGGCCACCACCTTCGTCAACCTGGGGCGCTCGACGGTCGAGATGCTCGGCCAGCCGGTGAGCTATGCGGGCGGGTTCATCCTGCAGTCGCCGGCCGCCTCGCCGGCCCTCGTCGGGGTCGGGTTCATCGTCGGCCCCCGCATCGCCTCGACGCTGTTCGCGGGGGCGGTGCTCGGCTGGCTCCTGCTGGTGCCGCTGGGGCTGTTCCTGAACCCGGGCGCGGCGGCGGAGACGGCGGACGGGGCCGCGCTGTTGGCCCTCGGCGAGGAGGTGTGGCTGCGGCAGATACGCCCGCTCGCGGTGGGGACGATGATCGTGGCCGCGTTCTACACGCTGTTCAACCTGCGGACGGCCCTCATCGAGGGGATCGGCCGGGCGTGGACCGACATCCGGCAGGCGCAGACCGCGGAGGGGACGGGGACTCGCCTGAACCTCGATCTGGACTTCGGCAAGATCGGCGTCGCGATTGCGGCCCTGTCGGTACCCCTGCTCGGGCTCTACTGGTTCTTCAGCGGCAGCATCGCGGGGGCGCTCGTGCTCACCGTGGTCATGGTGGTCCTCGGCTTCCTGTTCGCGGCGGTGGCGGCGTACCTGGTGGGCCTGCTCGGCAGCTCGAACAACCCCATCAGCGGCCTCACCCTCAGCACCCTCCTGATCGCGGCGATCCTCATGGTCGGGCTCGGGGTCACCGGCCCCGCCGGCATCCTCGGCGTCCTCGGGGTGGCGGGCGTCGTCTGCTGCGCGGCGGGCGTCGCCGGCGACATGCTGCAGGACCTGAAGGTCGGTCACATCCTCGGCGGGACTCCCTGGAAGATGGAGGTCGGCGAGATCATCGGGGTGATCGTCGCCGCGCTCGTCCTCATCCTGCCGATGATGGCGATGCACGAGGTCTACACCATCGGCAGCGCCGATCTGCCCGCGCCCCAGGCCGGGCTGATGGCGCTGATGGCGGAGGGCATCGTCGGCGGGGAGATGGCCTGGCCGCTCGTCGTCACCGGGATGTTCCTCGCCCTCGGGCTCATCCTCATCCAGTCGCCCTCGCCGATGCTGATCGCGGTCGGCATGTACCTGCCGTTCTCGGCGACCGCCGCCATCTTCGTCGGCGGGATCATCGCGTGGATGCTGTCGCGCGCCCTCGCCGCCCGGAACGCCGGCGATGCGGCGGTGACGCGGGCCAACAACACCGGCGTGCTGCTGTCGTCGGGCTTCATCGCGGGCGAGGCGCTGATGGCGGTGCTGCTGGCGTTCATGGTTCTGGGGGCGGCGGGAGTTGCGGGAGGGGGAGAAGTGGGTCGGGTCCTGCCGTCGATCGCCGAGATGGCGGGCTTTCCCACTTGGTTCCAGTCCCTGCTCGGCGCCCTGGTGTTCGGCCTGCTCTACCACCTGCTGGTCCGCGTGCCGCTGGCCGCCGGCGAGGACGAGCCGGAACCGGGCGCGCCCCCGTCGTGATCTCCGCCGGCGCCCGGCCGCGGCGGCTGCTCGAGTGGCGGGAGGAGGACGGACGCTGCGTCCTCCTGCGCCCGCGCTTCGGCACGAGCCGGCCGGGGCGGTGGCTCGCGGGGCTCGCCGGCGACCCCCACTACCGGATCCGGCTCGACGAGGTCGGCACCCTCGTGTGGAAGGCGTGCGACGGCCGCACGTCGCTGGCCGAGATCGCCCGGGCGATGCGCGCGGCTTTCGGCGACCGGGTCGAGCCGGCCGACGAGCGGCTCGCCCGCTTCATGCGCCGGATGCTCAAGGGCAGGATGATCGCGGTGGAGGATCCGGACGGATCCGATTGACGAGAGGCCGCGAGTGCACCGATGAGCGGCGTGGTTCCTCGTAGGGGTTGGGCGGCGGGCCGAGCCGCAGGCTACGCGGCGTCGCGGTCACGCCGACCGGCGAGGAATCCCTCGAGCGCCCCCTCGAGGCGGGCCATCCGCTCGCGAAGGTCGCCGATCTCCTTGCTGACGAGGTCGAGACGCTTGTTGACGCCCTGCAGATCCGAGCGGAGCCATGCGCCGAGCGCAATGACCAGAGCCGGCGTGAGCCAGGGAGTGATTGTCTCCATCCATCTTCAGGGTAGCACGCCGGCGCTCGAGCGCGGCGTGTAGCGGTTGGTGATGGGCAGCCGGCGGTCGCGTCCGAAGGCGCGCACCGAGATGCGCACCCCCGGCGGGGCCTGGCGGCGCTTGTACTCGGCGCCGTCGACCATCGCGACGATGCGGTCGACGAGGGCGGGGTCGAGGCCGGCCTCGGCGATGTCCTCGGGGCTGCGGTCCTCCTCGACGTAGGCCTCGAGCACCGCGTCGAGGACGTCGTAGGGGGGCAGGCTGTCGGTGTCGAGCTGGTTCTCGCGCAGCTCGGCCGTCGGCGGCTTGTCGATGATGCGTTGCGGGACGACCTCGCCGTCGCGGTTGCGCCACCGCGCCAGGCGGTATACCCACCCTTTCAGGACGTCCTTCAGCACCGCGAAGCCGCCGGCCATGTCGCCGTAGAGGGTGGCGTAGCCGACGCTCATCTCGCTCTTGTTTCCGGTGGTCAGCACGAGCCAGCCGAACTTGTTGGAGAGGGCCATCAGCAGGTTGCCGCGGATGCGCGCCTGCAGGTTCTCCTCGGCCACGTTGGGCGGGGCGTCGCCGAACGGCCCGGCGAGGGCGCGGTCGTAGGCGCCGGCGAGCTCCGCGATGGGCAGCTCGAGCAGCGCGACCCCCAGGCGGTCGGCCAGCTCCCGCGCGTCGTCCCGGTTCTCCGCCGCGGTGAAGCGCGACGGCATCGAGACCGCGGTCACCGCGCCGGGGCCGAGGGCGTCGGCGGCGACGGTGAGGGCGAGGGCGGAGTCGATGCCCCCGGAGAGGCCGAGCACCGCGTGGCGGAACTGATTCTTGCGGAAGTAGTCGGCGGTGCCGAGGGTCAGGGCGCGGTAGACCTCGGCGTCGGGCTCGAGCAGCGGCCGGACCCGCGGGGCCGGCGTCGGGGGGCGCCGCGGTGCGGCCGCCTCGGATGGGGGCGCGCCGGAGACGTACCCCGCCGTGGGCGGCGGTGGTGCCGCGGCCTCGGCCATGGACGATCCCGGTTCACCGAGGGCCGGGTCCGCCGCCGGAGTGGGCGCCGCGGTGGTCTCGGCCGTTCGCAATCGCCGCTTGCCGAAGGGCTGCGCCGAGAGGTGCGAGGGCGGAGCTGTCTCGACCATTCGCGATGGCTGCTCGTCGATGGCTGGCGCGGGTCGAAGGCCTCCCCGAACCGGTTCGGGGATCTCGACCGTTCGCGTTGGCCGTTCACCGATGGCCGGCCCTGCCGGGGGCGGTGGCGGTACGGCCGTCTCGACTTGGATCGAGCGCACCCGGTCGCGATCCGCCCCGGCCTGCCGCCACCGCGGGTCATGGAGCCGGCGGCGCCTGGCCGAGAGGATGTCGAGGTCGACTACCAGCAGGTCTTCCTCGAACTGGGCGCCGCGGGCCACGATCCGCCCCGCGGGGTCGACGACGAGGCTGTGGCCGTCGAAGACCAGCTCGTCCTGGCCCCCGACGGCGTTGCAGAAGGCCACGAAGCAGCCGTAGTCGGCTGCGCGCTGGGCGAGCATGCGTTCGCGTTCCACGCCCTTGCCCCGGTGGTACGGCGAGCCGGACAGGTTGACGAGGACCACCGCGCCCCCGTCGATCGCCGCCCAGCGGCCCGGTCCCCCCGGATACCACAGGTCCTCGCAGATGGTGACGCCGACGCGGACGCCGCCGAGGTCGACGGTGAGGGCGGCGTCGCCCCGGGCGAAGTACCGCTGCTCGTCGAACACCGCGTAGTTCGGCAGGAAGTGCTTTCGGTAGACGGCGGCGACCTCGCCGCCCGCGAGCACCGCGGCCGCGTTGTGGAGGTCGCCGGCGAGGTCCGGCAGTCCGACCACCGCCACCGTCCCCGTCACCGACGCCGCGAGGCGGCGCACCCCGTCCGCCGCCGCCTCCGTGAACCGCGGGTTCAGCAGCAGGTCCTCGGGCGGATACCCGGTGGCGGAGAGCTCGGGAAAGACGGTCAGGTCGGCGCCGCGTTCCGAGGCTCGGGCGATCAGATCGCGGAGCCGGTCGAGGTTCCCCGCGAGGTCCCCGACGGGCAGGTTGCACTGGCAGAGGGCCACCCGCAGGGTGGCGCCGTCGGCTCTGGGGCGGTTCGGATCTGTCGCCATGGCGTCGGCAATCTCACCATATCACCCCGTCGACCCGTGTCGCCCCGTCGACCCGAAGCCGTCCCCGGCCCGGGCCGTCTCCGAGAGAGCGTCCGCCTCGACGACACCCCCGCCGACCCGTGTCACCCCGTCGACCCGAAGCCGTCCTGGGCCCGGGCCGTCTCCGACAGCGCGTCCGCCTCGACGACCTCCACCGCGACCACCGGCGTCACCACGAGCTGCGCCACCCTCATGCCCTGCCGCACGCGGAAGGCCTCGCGGCCGTGGTTGACGAGGAGGATGCCGATCTCGCCTCGATAGCCGGCGTCGACGGTGCCCGGCGCGTTCAGCACGGTGACCGCGTGGCGGAGCGCGAGGCCGCTCCGCGGCCGTACCTGACCTTCGGTGCCGGGGGGCAGCTCGATGGCGAGCCCGGTGCCGACGAGCCGGGCCTCGCCGGGGGGGATGTCGACGTCGGCGGCCGCGAACAGGTCGAGCCCGGCGTCGCCGGGGTGCGCGCGCTCGGGCAGGCGGGACCCGGCCCGGTCGAGACGCTTCACGATGAGCCGCATGGGGGCGTCGATGCCGGGGCCCTATCGAAGGACCTCGGGGACCGGCAGGCTCGCGACGTCCAACCCGATCGCCTCGGCGATCTCCAGCAGGCTGGCCTGGACCGCCCGCACGTTGCGCGGGCCCATGCCGAGAAACTGCTTCTGGACGGGCAGGAGCTCCTCGAGCGCGGGGTCCGCGAACTCGAAGAACGGGGCGCGGTGAATCAGCCGGACCTCGCGCTCCAGCACCGGGGTCTCGAGGAGGTTGCGCAGGGCGCGCAGCACCGTCGCGTCGAACTCGTCCCCCGTACGTCCCAGCTCGGCGTAGGCTGAAGTGATGAGCGGCCGGAGGCTGTGATAGAGCCTGGCCGCCGACGCCGGCTCTATCGCGGCCACGATCTCGGCGTGGGTGTCGTAGCGCGAGTGGCTGACGGGGTCGACGTGGAGCTCGCGGGACGAGCCGGTGGTCTGGAAGCGGCGGGTCGGGCGCCACGGCGGCAGGTGCCGGTCCGGCGTGTGGCCGTCGGCGACGTTGTCCACCACCACGACGAAGATGCGGACGAGGTCGTCGGGAATGAGCCACGCGGCCAGGCCCGGGTGCGAGGACAGCTTCGCCACGAGGTTCCGGACCAGGCCGTCGCTCTCGTCGAGGGGAACCGGCGGGTCGGGTGCGGGGGCAGGGGCCGCGTCCACCGCCGCCGGTGCGGGAGCCGGCGCTTCCACGCGGAGGGGCGGCTCCTCGATGCCCGGATCGGCGAGGAAGAAGTCGTACGAGGCGACACCGGCGACTATCGCCAGTGCGACAACGCCGACGAACGGCCCGTTGCTCCGGCCGCGCGGACGTACCGCCATACACGACACCCCGATCAAGAAACCCGGTGCGGCGTGTGCGCCGCCCGGGAGCCCGTGGTGCGGCGCGGGGACCTTCGGCACAGGCTCCCCACTCATGATAAAGCAGACGCCCGCCGTACGGCCAGCCGTTCCCGTGTCAGGGTGCAGGACAGACTCTCGAGACCGTCCTGGCCCGGGTCAGGTCGGCGATTGGCGCCGTGCTCGGCGCCGTCTCGCCGTCTCGTCGCGCACCCCCTGTCAGGGCCCGATTGCGATTGTCCCCGCCGACGTCGAAGACAGCGCGGGGCCGCCGGGGGCCGCGCCGTTCTCCCGCAGGATGTAGGCGACGATGGCGGTCAGGGTGTCCTCGTCGGGTTGCCGGCCCGCCGGCGGCATCGCCGCCTTGACGTAGCCGAGCAGCTCGCGTACCGGCTGGCCGGTCCACATGTTGCGGAACGCGGACCCGGCCAGCTCCGGGGTGTCGAAGCCGCCGCTCAGGTCGCGCTGGTGGCACGAGGCGCAGACGTCGCGGTAGGCGGTCTCACCGGTCTGCGCCTGGCTGGCCAGGTATTGGGCCGGCGACGGCGCCGCCGCCTCGGCCGCCTCCTCGTCGCGGGGCAGCAGCCATCCGCGGATCTCCCCGTCGGGGTTGTTCCGGGTCGCGATCTGGACGTAGTACTCGCCCCGGCGCAGCGCCTCCGCCTGCGTGTCGTCGAGCTCGACCTCACCGTCGACCCGGCCCGCCGTGGCGGCGGTGACGTCGAGGGCGAACACCGCGGGTCCGCGCCGGGCCGGCGGGGCCCGGTGGAGATGGGCTTCGGTGGCCGGCGAGCTCAGCCCCTCGAAGGTGCCGGCGACCGTGAGGGTGCGGTCCTCGAGCACCGCCTCGGCCTCGCCCGAGCCGGACACGTTCGGCCGCGTCGCGAAGTCGACGGGGACGATCGAGAGGCGGCCCCCGAAACGGCCGCCGTCCTGCGCCTGCGCGCCGGGTGCGGCAGCCAGCAGCACGCCGATGCAGGCGAGACGTCCGGCCAGGGGCCCGCGGCGCCGAACGGGGCAGGCGCCGGCGGGCCGGGTGTCGCCGGTCGCGGATCCGCCGGCCGGCCGCGCCGGCCCGGCCTCGCCGCCCCTCCGCCGGTCCCGCCCCGGCTCGTCCAGCGTGGTTCTCGGATGGTCCATCCGTCACTCCCCGACGTCGGCGGTGACCGCGGCCGGCGCCGTCTCGGTTGGCGGCGTCTCCGCCGCCGATTCGGCCGGCCGGCCGCCCGGCAGCTCTGCCAGAATCTCCTCCGTGTGCTCGCCGAGGGCCGGAGGAGCACGATCGACGACGGCCGGCGTGCGCGACAGCTTGATCGGGTTCCCCAGCGCCCGAATGGCGCCGAGCCGGGGATGGTCCAGCTCGACCACCATGTCGCGGGCCGCGAGCTGGGGGTCGGCGAGGGCCTCGGCCAGCGAGCGCACCTGCCCGCAGGGGACCGCATGGGCCCGCAGGCGCTCGATCACCCCGTCGCGGGTCCACGTTCCGAGCAGCGAACCGAGCAGGGCCTTCAGCTCGCCCCGATGCCGCATGCGCTCGGTGTTGGTGACGAACCGCGGGTCGGCCTCCAGCTCCGGCTGGCCGATGGCCCGGCAGAACTGGCGCCACAGACGCTGGTTGCCGACCGCGATCATCACGAGGCCGTCGCTCACCTCGAGCGCCTCGTACGGGGTCAGCGAATGGTGGTCGTTGCCCTCGCGCCCCAGCTCCTCCCCGGTCGCGAAGAGCACGTTGGCGGGCAGGGCCAGGGTCGAGGTCATCGAGTCGAGGAGGGCGATGTCGACATGCTGCCCCAGCCCCGTCTCGTCGCGGTCGCGCAGCGCGAGGAGGATGCCGTTCATCGCGTAGAGCCCGGCCAGGAAGTCGGTCATCGCGACCCCGACCCGGGTCGGGGGGCCGTCCGGCGAGCCGGTGACGTGCATGACCCCCGACTCGCCCTGGATGACCGCGTCGTAGCCGGGGAGGTTGCGCCTGGGGCCCTGCTGGCCGTACCCGGTGATCGAGCAGTAGATCAACTGGGGGAAGCGGCCGCGGACCGACTCGTAGTCGAAGCCCAGCCTCTTGAGGCTCCCCGGTCTGAAGTTCTCGATGAGGACGTCGGCCTCGGCGAGCAGCCCTCGCAGGGCGTCGGCCCCGGCCGGGGTCTTGAGGTCGAGGGCGGCGCTGCGCTTGCTGCGGTTCAGCCCCAGGAAGAACGTGCTCACGCCGTCCGCGAACGGCGCCCACGCCCGCGTGTCGTCGCCGTGGGAGGGCTCCTCGACCTTGACGACGTCGGCCCCCATGTCGCCCAGCATCATGGCGCAGTAGGGCCCGGCCAGCACCCGGGTCAGGTCGACGACGCGCAGGCCATGCAGTGGCGGCATTGCAGGGACGGAATTATATCCCCACCGCCGCCGCCGCCGCGGCGCCGTGTGCCGGCGGCGCGGATCGGGTACGATCGTCGGATCTGTGCCCGTCCGGGGCCGGTCCACTGACGGCTCGACGCCGCCAACTCGGGGAGACCATGTCAGCTTCCACCATCATCTGGACGAAGATCGATGAAGCGCCGGCGCTCGCCACGTTCGCGTTGCTGCCGCTCGTGCGGGCGTTCACCAAGGGGACGGGGGTCGAGGTCGAGACCCGCGACATCTCGCTCGCCGGACGCATCCTCGCCGCGTTTCCCGACCGGCTGCGCGAGGACCAGCGCGTCCCGGACCACCTCGCGGCGCTGGGCGAGTTGGCCCGGACACCGGCCGCCAACATCGTCAAGCTGCCCAACATCAGCGCCAGCGTCCCCCAGTTGCGGGCGGCCATCGCCGAGTTGCAGGGCCAGGGGTTCGACGTTCCCGACTACCCGGACGAGCCCGCGAACGAAGGCGAGCGGGCGGTGCGGGCACGCTACGCCGCCGTCCTGGGGTCGGCCGTGAACCCGGTCCTCCGCGAGGGCAACTCCGACCGCCGGCCCGCCGCCGCCGTGAAGCGGTTCGCGCAGAAGCACCCGCATCGCATGATGAAGCCGTGGCCGGCCGACGGGTCGAAGGCCCGGGTCGCCCACATGCGGGAGCACGACTTCTTCGGCAGCGAGCGCTCCGTCACCGTCGACGCGCCGTGCGACGTCCGCATCGAGTTCGTCGACGACGGCGGGACGGTCACCGTGTTGAAGGAGCGGGTGTCCATCGAGGCGGGCGAGGTGGTCGACGCCGCAGTCATGAACGTGGCCGCCCTTCGGGCCTTCTTCAGCCGGACCATCGAAGAGGCGCGGGAGGAGGGGGCCCTGCTGTCGCTTCACCTCAAGGCGACGATGATGAAGGTCTCCGACCCCATCATGTTCGGCCACTGCGTGTCGGTGTACTACGAGCCGGCCCTGCAGAAGCACGCGGACACCCTGCGGGCCATCGGCGCCAACGTGGACGACGGCCTGGCCGGCGTGCTGGAGAAGGTCGCGAAGCTGCCGGCGGAGCAGCGCGCCGCCATCGAGGCCGACATCGACGCCGTGTACGCCGAGCGTCCTCCCCTCGCGATGGTCGACTCGCGCAGGGGCATCACCAACCTGCACGTGCCGAACAACGTCATCATCGACGCGTCGATGCCCAACGTCGTCCGCGACGGCGGCCGCATGTGGAACGCCGCCGACGAGCTGCAGGACACGGTGGCGATGGTGCCCGACCGCTCCTACGCCACCATGTACCAGGCCATCATCGAGGACTGCCGGCAGCACGGGCAGTTCGACCCCGCGACGATGGGCAACGTGTCCAACGTCGGGCTGATGGCCCGCAAGGCGGAGGAGTACGGCTCGCACGACAAGACCTTCACGGGGTCCGGCCCCGGGACCATCCGGGTCGTCGCCGGCGACGGCGCCGTCCTCCTCGAGCAGGCGGTGAGCACCGGCGACATCTTCCGCATGTGCCAGACGAAGGACGAGCCGATCCGAGACTGGGTCCGGCTCGCGGTCAGCCGGGCGCGGGCGTCGGGGGCGCCGGCGGTGTTCTGGCTGGACGAGGCGCGGGCCCACGACGCGCAGATCATCGCCAAGGTGCGCGCCTGCCTGCCGGAGCACGACACCGAGGGGCTGGACATCCGCATCCTGAAGCCCGTCGACGCCATGCGCTTCTCGCTCGCCCGCGTCCGCCGCGGCGAGGACGCCATCGCGGTGACCGGCAACGTCCTGAGGGACTACCTCACGGATCTCTTCCCGATTCTGGAGCTGGGGACGAGCGCCCGCATGCTGTCCATCGTGCCGCTCCTGAATGGCGGCGGCCTCTTCGAGACCGGCGCCGGCGGCTCGGCCCCCAAGCACGTCGAGCAGATGTTGAGGGAAGGGCACCTGCGCTGGGACTCGCTCGGCGAGTACTGCGCCCTCGTGCCGTCGCTCGAGCTGATTGCGTCGCGGACCGGCAACGCCCGGGCGGCGCTGCTGGCGAAGACCCTCGACCAGGCCATCGGGTCCTACCTCGAGAACGCCCGCTACCCGTCGCGGAAGGTCGACGAGATCGACAACCGGGGCAGCACGTTCTACCTCGCCCTCTACTGGGCGCAGGCCCTCGCCGCCCAGGACGAGGACGCCGAGCTGAAGGCCCGCTTCGCGGCGGCGGCGGCGCGTCTTGCCGAGAGCGAGGCGGCCATCACAGGCGAGCTGCTTGCCGCGCAGGGGAGTCCGGTCGACATCGGCGGCTACTACCGCCCCGACGACGCTCGGGTCGAACGCGCCATGCGGCCGAGCGCGACCCTGAACGCGATAATCGACGATCTTTGAGCTGGAAGGCGGGCACGGACTCGGTCGTGAAATGGCGGACGCGCCCGTGTGGGAAACGTGGTCAACAGGTGCGGAGGTGGGTGTAGTGCCGGGGGCGAACCGCCCCGGCAAGGACAAAGGGCTCTGCACCTCGTTGGTCGTGCAGAGCCCCCGTTTCAGTGACCCCAGTCAACAGCGTGCCTGGGCGGGGCCGAAAGGTCCTCGTCCTGCGTACCGCCCGAGAATCCCACCGAAGTCCACTCTCATTCGATCTTCCACCGAGGATGCGCAGCTCTCGACAAGGCCGTCGCGACCTACGATCGGGAGGTCGACCACCTCGCACGAACACCTGCTCTCCGCGTAGGCCGCTCCACCGAGGGGGATGCTGACTGTCTAGAGTGTCCTCATACCGGCGAACAGGCGCCGGTGCCCCTCGACGATCCAGCGTTCCGCCTCCGCGTCGACGTCGAGGCTGGCCTCGCCGCGCTCGAACGTGCCCCCCAGCAGGATGCCGTCCGACCGCGGGAACATGTGAGCCCCCGGTAGATAGCGATGTAGTCGACCTCTGGCTGCGGGAACAGGATGGTGAGCTGGCCCTTGGCGGGCACGAGCTGATCGTCGCCGAACAGGTCGGCCGCGCCGAGGCCGGTGCAGTTGACGACGACCTGCTCGGGCAGGGCCGCGACCTCACGCCGGTCGCGCAGCTCTCCGACGACGACCCTGCCCCCCGCGACGTGCACATCGCGCAGGAGGGCGTTCAGGTAGATGGCCGGCTCGATCAGCATCGTGCGCACGCGCTGCACGAACGGCGCCGCGAACGGATGCTCGTGCGGCTCGAGCTCGGTCGCGCTCGCCAGGACGTCGGGAAGCAGGTCGTACAGCCAACTCTCGCCCGGCGGCTCGTCCGACAGGTAGTAGTTGTCGATCCAGCGGACGCCGTAGCCCGCTCCCACGAAGTCCTGGAAGTAGCGGTAGGCGAGCCGGCTCGCCAGCCCGAACTGCTCGACGAACGCGGGCGTCGCCACATCACGGTCGAACACCGATGTCGGCGTCCACTGGCCCCCGGCCACGTTCGAGGTCGTGCGCGGCGGCAGGTCACGCGCATAGAGGGTGACCCGCCAGCCCCGGAGCTGGAGCAGCCGGGCTGTCGCCAGCCCCATCACCCCGCAACCGAGCACCGCCGCCCGCCGCTCCCGCCCCGCGGCGGCGGCCTCTGCCTCGCGGACGGCGAGCTCGGCCGTACCCCACGACAGCGAGATGCCGCCCCCGCCGTGGCCGTAGTTGTGGACGACGACCTGCTCGCCAATCCGCGCCGCATGCAGCACGAACCCGGCCGGGCGGTAAGGTCGCAGGCCGACGACGCGCCGGATGATACGGTTCCAGGACACGTCGACGGGAGCGAGTACGGGGCCGGCGGGACGCACGCCAGAGGGCGCCGGCGGCCGGGCCGCGCAGGCTGTGCCGGCGACGGCGCCGAGCATGACCTGACCGCCGCGCCGTAGCGCAGTCCGACGGGTGACTCGCCGCGGCGCGGGTCGTCGCCCGGGCCGGTGCGCAGACATGCCAGGAACTCTACCACTGCCGGCCCGAGCCTTTCGCGGGCGCGGCAGCGAGGCTCCGCGCAGCGGCGTCGCCGCCCGACTGCGGCGCCGCCGCCGCGTTGCGCTCGAAGATCCAGGCCCCGTTGTGGAGCTCAGGTAGTTGACCGGCCGTCGCCGCGATAGACGTCGAGCGGCGGAGCCCCCCGCCGCGTACGCCCTCCAGCGGGTGTTTCGGCTGACGCAGGCCTCAAACGACGCGGCGGGCTGTCGACACGCGCCCGCTCGCCGGCGGCGACGCCGCCAACCTCCCACTCACCGCGGAGATCGGCAGAGCCAAGCGATTTTCGTCCGGCGGGTTGGGCGGCCGAGCCGGTCGACCTGATCCTTGGGTTTCGTCACCCAGGAGGACTGCAGCAGGCCGCACCAGGAATGACGGAGGTGGGGGTGGACTCCGTTGCTGCCCCCGATTGCCGGCTTGGCGGCAGGAACGGTGCGGAGCGGGACCAAGCCGAGCGTGGAACTTGCCGATCTGAGCGATTTCATCGTCGTCGCACGGGTTCCGGGGGCGACTTCGAGCCCGCCTCGCGGCCGTGCTACGCTGGCTGGTCCGATGACAATCCGAGGCGAGAGGCGGCAGGGCGAGGTTCTGGTCACCGTCGACGGCACGCCGCTCGACTGGCGCGCCTCGTTGGTGGTCCGGAATCACTCGCCGGCGGCTCGGGTCCCGCGCATCTGACGCTGGCGATCCTGCTGGCGGTCACCGACGCGGTGACGGCCGAGCGGTTCTACCAGAAGTTCAAGCGTGACGTGCTCTCGCCGATCGAGGCGGACCACTGGATGCTGGACGCCGGCGACGTGCGGCGCTGGCTCGAGTTCGCTGCCGAGACGGACGATGTCGTCCGCATGGCGGCAACGAGGCGTGAGCGGTGGTCGTAGACGCCGAGCGGCCGCGGCGGGACTCCGCGAGGCCCTCGCGGCGCTCGCGCGGCCGAGAAACCCTCATAGCCCGACGAGCCCGTCCGGACCTTCCAACGCCCGCAGGACCGCCGCTCGCGGCCGCGACGGTGGGCCGCCGCCCTCGCCGAGCTCCGCACCCTGCAGGCCCTGGCCGACTCCCGGACCGCCGAGCTGTTCGGAGGGCGTCTGCGACGTCGACCTCGATACCCTCGACGTCGAACTCCCCCGGGGCTTCGACCGGCGACTGAAACGCGGGATCAGGGAGAATCTGAGACTGATGCTCGACACGCACGCCGTTGCCCCGGTCACTGACCACCGTCGAGCAGGGGCGATCACGTCACGTCCGACGAGTCGTCACGTAACGGCGTACAATGCCCCCCCATGGCATGACCAGCGCCCGCCGCCCCCCCGTCGGACCTTGACGGTCGCATTCTCGCGTGACTAGCATTCAGGAACGGGTCGAACAACCGAGAGGAGTTGGCCTTGCCGAAGCGCCGAGCGGTCGCTGCGTTCCTGGTCCGGGGGGTCCTTCTCGCGACGATCGCCACGCTGGCATTCGGGGCGCCGGCCCTGGCGCAGCCATTCCGCCTCAACCTGGAGGACTTCCCCAACACTGGCTTCCCCGACGCCGATCGCGGGCCCTACATCGTCGTCTACGACGACGGCGACTTCATGGCAAGCGCCTCGTACCAGTACTCGCAGCGCAATCACGACTCGCCGTGGCTGGTCGTCACCCTCCGGATCGTTCGATCCGAAAGGGTGTGGAGGAACCTGGAGATCCGACGGGAGGACATCGTGCTGGTCCGGCCAGACGGGATCGAGGTGCCGCCGGCGACGCAACGCGAGCACCGCCACGACCCTGAAGGACTGCAGAGGCTGCTGAACGAGCGGGTCCACTGGCCCGAGAGGTTGCGGTTCAATTTTCCGTTGGAGAGAACCCGGGGCGGCTACTATTTCTTGCAGCAGGCCCTCCAGGTTCGCCGCGGCGACATGTTCGTCAGTCGCAACGACGTGTTCTTCGTCTCGCCGGACGCGAGTTGGGAGGCCGGCGTGCACGCGCTCGTCGTCACTATCGACGACGAGCGGATCATCAAGCTGCCGGTCTGGCTGCGCTAACTAATGCAGCGCCAGCCCGTCGCCGGCTGCCGCGAGGTTCGCCCCTCCCCACCGCGGCCGGCAGCCCCAGGGTCCGATAACGGGGTCTTCCGTTAACTGCCCGAGGGCTGATCCGACCAATGAATCCGGGAGTGTTTTCCTCCGCTGAGACCGTCTCGTTGTCGGCCCCGTCGCACCTTCGCCCCTGAACTGACCCGAATCGACCAAAACGGAGGGGCGCCGCGCCGCCGGGCGAGTCCCCTCCGACGAATGGGGGTCTGCGACGTCGACCAGGCGCTCGACTTGTTGGCGCGCATCGTTGGCGATCGGCGAGCCGTTCGCGCACGACAGCCCCCGCGGGGCAGCTTGGAGTTCCGCTCCCGAACGCGCGGGCGGGGCGACGTCGCCGCCGCTGGACCGTTCCACGTCGCGCTGGGTCCGGTCGAGGTTCTCGAGCTTGTGCCTGACGGCGTCGGGAGATTGCGAGGAGCCACCGGGGCTTCGCGGGCACCGTGCAGGTCCTCAGCACCAACCTGCCACCGTGCCGTCTGGCGGCGGCGTGGACAGGCTCGCGCTGGCGACGTCGCCCAGGAGTCGGGTCCGTCGTCCGATGCGCCTGTTGGCCGCGCTTGGCCGGTTGTGCGGCCGGCTCGACGTTGGGGGCGCTGGCCACCCACTCTCGCCGAGCTCCACGACCAGGCCGCGCGCCGGCGAGCGCCGCGCCCGCGGTGGCGGGGCGTGCTTCCGCGCCCGTCTCGCCGGCGAGCCGAGTCTCGCTGGCGACCGCGACCGCACCGTCCCGCCCCCCAAGCCCGTCACGGCTGTGCGTCTCTTGCCGAGCTGCAGCGGCAGAGGGATCTGTTCGATCGCCGCTGGGAGATCTACGCTGGGGTGCTGGCCTACCTCGACGAGATGGTGATGGCGCGCGAGCCGGAGGCTGTTGCCCAGCGACTTCGTCGGCCAGCACACCGAGTTTCCCGGGCTGGGAAGAGGTGCGGCGCGCGGCCCTCGCCGAATGGACGCGCCGGAAACTCCACCAAGGGCGGCGCCCCGCAACAAGCTGGGCCTCGCGCTGCACCTGAGCAGGTCGACGAGCCAGCCGTCGAGGCGGCGGAGCGCGCGGGCGGGCGTTCAACACCGCCTGGAGGCCTCCGTCCAAGAACTTGCGACGAGCTCAGCGACGGCCGAACGGCATGACCGACTATGGCGGACGCGCCGGCTGCGCCCATCAGTGGCAGCCGGGCCGGCCGCGTCCCCGGCGAGGGGCGATTCGAGCGCCGACGGAACTTCGGCATTCCGGGATCGCTGCGGCGGGGCTGGTGCGGTCAGACCGTGATCGAGGCGCCGTCCCGACGCGGGTCGCCGGCGCCGCCGAGGATGTCGCCGCGGCGCTCGGCGGTGTGCGCGCCGCCGAAGAACACGCTGCGGTCGTCCCACACCTGGTGCTCGGGCCACGCGGCCAGCGCCCCGGCGATCTCCTCGCCGTCGTGGCCCCCCTCGACGCTGAGCAGCGGACCCTCGACGTGGATGCGCGGCGCGCGCACCGCCGCGTCCACGTCCATCCCGTGGTCGACGAGATTCACGATCACCTGCAGGACGGCGCTGCGGATGCGGTTCGAGCCGCCGGAGCCCGTCGCCACCAGCCGGCCGTCGGGCCATCGCAGGGCGCTCGGGGCCATCATCGACGTCATTCGGTGGTCGGGCGGCCAGCGGTGGAAGCCGCCGGGGTTGAGGTCCTCCTCGCCCAGCATGTTGTTCAGCATGACGCCGGTCCCGGGGACCACCCGCCCCGAGCCCTCGCCGTTCGACAGGGTGAGGCTGGCGAGGTTGCCCCGGACGTCGATGACCCCGAGATGGGTCGTGCCCCGGGCGGCCTGCGCCCGTCCCCGGACCTCGTTGCGCCACCGCGCCAGGAGGGCGGGGTCGAGCAGGCCCTCGTTCGCGCCCGCGGACTCCCCGCCATGGGCCTCGGCGCGGGCGGACCGGGTGGCGCGCATCACGTCGGCGAGCATCGCGACGGCGCGGCCGCTCCCGGGCGGCGCGACCGGCAGCGCGTTCAGCAGGCCCAGGCCGAACCCGATCAGCGCCCCGCCCGCCGAGGGCGGCGGGTTGGTCAGCACCGCGACGCCGCGGTAGTCGAGGGCGAGCGGGGCCCGGACCTCGGTGCGGTAGGCGGCGAGGTCGTCGAGGCCGACGAGACCGCCGTCGCGCAGGTCCTCCACCAGCGCCCGCGCCACCGCGCCGCGGTAGAAGACGTCGTCCCCCTCGACGGCCATCAGCTCCAGGAGGGCGGCGAGGTCCGGATTGCGCAGGCGCTCGCCCTCCTCGATCAGGGCGGGGCCGCCGCGCGGGCTCGAGTAGAGGGCGAGGGCCTCGGGGGTGGCGCCGAGAATGGGCCGCAACAGGTGCAGGAAGCGGGCCTGCAGCGGGGTCGTCACCACGCCGTCGCGCAGGAGGGCGCAGGCGGGGGCGACGAGGTCGGCGGCGGGCAGGGTGCACAGGTCGCGGTGGACGTCGAAGAACCCCCGGACGACGCCCGGCACCGCGACGGTGCCGCGGCCGATGTGGAACTCCTGCCGGGCGGGGCCGAAGTCGACGACGACCGGCTCGAACTCGACCTCGTCCGCCGCGGCCCGCCGCCGCGGGGTCTGCACGAAGAAGTCGTAGACCTGCGGGCGCCCCGCGGCGGGCAGGGCGAGGAGGAAGCCGCCCCCGCCGAAGGATGCCAGCGCCGGCTCGCAGGCGCAGGCGGCGCAGAGGGCGGCCAGCGCCGCGTCGAAGGCGTTGCCGCCGGCGCGCAGCACCTCGCCCGCCGCCTCTGCCGTCAGCGCGTGCCCCGCCGCCACGACCCCGCGTCGTCCGCGCATGACGCGTGATGATACCGAATGCGGCCCGCGGCCCGTGCGCCGGCCCGGTGCCCGGTGGCCGGCGCGGGGCGCGTTGCGTGGCCCACGACCGATTCGCCGACCCGCGGCCCGTTCCGGGCGCGCAAACCCCGTTCGGGTGTGCAGCCCCGTTTCCTCCGGCCGGCCCACGTATAATGGGTGCCTTTCGCCCAGCGAACGGTGCCCGCGACCATGACCGACGCCTACATCTACGACGGAGTCCGCACCCCGTTCGGCCGCCACGCCGGGGCCCTCTCGCCCGTGCGCCCCGACGACCTGCTGGCCGGCCCCATCGCCACCCTGATGGCCCGCACCCCGTTCCGGCCCGAAGACGTCGAGGACGTCATCGCCGGCTGCACCAACCAGGCCGGCGAGGACTGCCGCAACGTCGCCCGGCGGGCGGGGCTGCTCGCCGGGCTGCCGGTGGAGGTCGCCGGCATGACCGTCAACCGGCTCTGCGCGAGCGGGCTCGCGGCGGTGGTCGACGCGTCGCGCGCGGTCGCCTGCGGGCAGGGCGATCTGTTCATCGCGGGCGGGGTCGAGAGCATGAGCCGGGCCCCGTTCGTGATGGCGAAGTCGGAGCGGGCCTTCGGGCGCCAGCTCACGGTGCACGACAGCACCCTGGGGTCGCGCTTCTCGAACCCGCGGACCACCGCGCAGTACGGCGACCACGCGATGCCGGAGACGGCCGACAACGTCGCCGCCGACCTCGGCATCACCCGCGCCGACAGCGACCGCTTCGCCCTCGCCTCGCAGCAGCGCTTCGCGGCCGCCAAGGCCGAGTGCTTCTACAAGGACGAGCTCGACCCGGTGACGGTGCCGGGGCGGAAGCGCGGCGCGGAGACGGTGGTCGGCGACGACGAGCATCCCCGGCCCGGCACCTCGCTCGAGAAGCTGGCCGCGCTGCGCCCCCTCTTCGACGGCGGGGTGGTGACGGCGGGCAACGCCTCGGGCATCAACGACGGCGCCGCCGCCCTCGTCGTCGGCAGCCGCGCCGCCGGCGAGCGGGCCGGGGCAACGCCGCTCGCCCGCGTGGTCGCGGCCGCGGCGGCGGGGGTCGAGCCGCGCGTGATGGGGTTGGGGCCGGTGCCGGCGAGCCGCAAGGCGCTGGCGCGGGCGGGGCTGTCGCTGGCCGACATGGACGTCATCGAGATCAACGAGGCCTTCGCCACCCAAGTGCTGGGTTGCCTCAAGGCGCTGGAGATCGACCAGGACGACAGCCGCGTCAACCCGAACGGGGGCGCCATCGCCGTCGGCCATCCCCTCGGCGCGTCCGGCGCGCGGCTGACGCTGACCGCGGTCCGCCAGTTGCACCGGTGCCGGGGGCGCTACGCCCTCGTGACTCTCTGCATCGGCGTCGGCCAAGGCCTCGCGGCCGTGCTGGAGCGGGCGTCCTGATCCGGGCGCCCAGCCATGGCTGACGAACCCACCGCCGCCTCCCCCGCACCCCCCGTCCGGCCCTGGCGGCTGTTGGCGCTGGCCGGGATATACGTCGTCATCGCCCACGTACTGCCGCCGCCCGAGGCGATCGAGGCGCAGGACTGGCGCCGTGTCGGCGTTTTCTTCGCCACCATCGGGGGGCTGATGCTGCAGCCCATGCCCGGCTCCCAGGTCGTGCTGGTGGGCATCGCGGGCATGATCGTCCTCGGCGGACTGCCCATGGACCGGGCGCTGAGCGGCTACTCGGCCCCGACGGTGTGGATGGTGCTGATGGCGATGCTCATGTCGCGCGCCCTGCGCGACTCGGGGCTCGCCCGCCGCATCGCCCTGTGGTTCATCCGGGCCATCGGACGCACGTCGCTCGGGCTCGGCTACGCCATGCACCTGACCGACCTCACCCTCGCCACCGGGGTGCCGTCGATCACGGCGCGCTCGGCGAGCATCGTGTTCCCCATCGCCCGCAGCATCAGCAGCCTCTACAAGTCGCATCCCGGCCCGTCGTCCGCCATCCTCGGCACGTTCCTGATGACCTGCCTGTACCAGGGCAGCGTCATCTCGTCGGCGATGTTCTACTACAGCAGCGCCGCCAACCTGCTGCTCGGGGAGCTGGCGGCCGAGTACGCCGGGGTCACCATCACCTGGGCGAGCTGGTTCACGGCGGGCCTCCTGCCGGGGCTCGCGGCGAGCGTCTTCGTGCCGTGGCTCGTGTACCGGGTGATACCGCCGTCACTGAAGAAGACCCCGGCCGCCGCCGAGTTCGCCGACGGGCAGCTCGCCGAGCTCGGCCCCATCCGCGGACGCGAGGCGGTGGTGGGAGGGGTCTTCGTCGGGCTCATCGGCTTCTGGGTCCTCTCGTCCTACGTGAGCTGGCTCTCGCCGACCCTGGTCGCCCTCCTCGGCATCGCGGTGCTGTTCACGACCCAGGCCCTGACCTGGGACAGCGCCCTCTCGGAACGCTCGGCGTGGGACATCTTCGTGTGGTACGGCGGCCTCCTGATGATGGGCGGCGTGCTGAACGACACCGGCGTCGCGACCCTTTTCGCCGAGTGGTTCGGCTCGTGGTTCACCGGCGTCCCCTGGCCCGTCGTCTTCGTCGCGGCCCTCGTCATCTACTTCTACGCGCACTACTTCTTCGCGAGCACCACCGTCCACGCCCTCGCCATGTACCCGCCGTTCCTCGCCCTGCTCGTCGGCGTGGGGGCGCCGGCCCCGGTGGTGGTCTACAGCCTCGTGTTCATCAACAACCTGACGGCGGGGCTGACCCACTACGGGACGACGACGTCGCCGATCATCTTCGTCGAGGGCTACGTCAGCCTGAAGGACTGGTGGCGGGTCGGGTTCCACGCGTCGGTGGCGAACCTGGCCATCTGGATCCCGGTGGGGCTGCTGTGGTGGAAGATCCTCGGGCTGTGGTGAGAGGCGTTCGGGACCGGGGGGGAACGCACGATGACCGGAATCCAGGCATGGCGTCGGGCGGTGCCCGTAGCGGCGTTGTGGCTCGCGGCGGCGTGCGGCGTCGGCACCCAGCTCGGGCCGGTGGACCTGCTCGTGACGGACGGGCGGGTCATGGACCCCGAGACCGGGCTCGATGCGGTCGCCAACGTTGCCGTGCGCGACGGGACCATCGTCGCCGTCGGCGACGAGCGGCCCGAGGCGCGCGAGGTCCTCGATGCGACCGGCCTCGTCGTCGCCCCGGGGTTCGTCGACCTCCACGCCCACGGCCAGGACCCGGAGAGCCGGCGCTACCAGGCCCGCGACGGCGTCACCACCGCGATGGAGCTGGAGATCGGCGTCTATCCCGTCGACACCTGGTACGCCGAGCGCGAGGGGCAGGCGCTCATCAACTACGGGGCGACGGTCAGCCACCAGGGCGCCCGCCGCGAGGCGTTCGGCGCGGTGGTGACGGCGCGCAACGACGAGGGCACCTTCACCCTCGGGCGCGGCGGCGCCTACCTCTACGAGGAGGCCTCCGAGGAGGAGGTGCGCCGGGTGGCCCGCCTGATGCAGGCGGGGCTCGACCAGGGCGCCCTCGGCTTCGGGTTCGGCGTCGCCTACACGCCGGGGGCGAGCCACGAGGAGATCTGGCGCCTGTTCGCGGCGGCGGCGGAGCGCGGGGCGCCGGTGTTCATCCACCTCCGGTCGGCCGGCGCGTTCGGGAGCCGCGAGGCCATCGCGCCGTTCCAGGAGGCCATCGCGAACGCCGCCGCCACCGGCGCCTCGCTGCACATCGTGCACATGAACAGCAGCGCCGGCGAGTCGGCGCCGGCCGCCCTCGAGCTGATGCGGGGGGCGCGGGCGCAGGGGGTCGACGTGACCACCGAGGCCTACCCCTACACGGCCAGCGCGAGCCTCATCGAGTCGGCCCTGTTCGACGGGTGGCGGGGCCGGTCGCCCGGCTACTACGCCCGCCTGCAGTGGGTCGACACCGGCGAGCGCCTGACCGAGGAGTCGTTCGGCCGCTACCGGGAGCAGGGCGGCTGGGTCATCACCCACGGCCGCTCCGAGACCACCAACGAGTGGATCGTCGCCCAGCCCGACGTCATCGCGGCCAGCGACGGCATCCCCTTCACCGAGGGCCGCTCCCACCCCCGCGGCGCCGGCACCTTCGCCCGCATCCTCGGCCACTACGCCCGCGACCGCGGCGTCCTGTCGCTGATGGACGCCCTGCGCAAGATGACCCTGCTGCCGGCGCAAAGGCTGGAGCAGGTGACTCCGCAGATGGCCGCGAAGGGCCGCGTCCAGGCCGGCGCCGACGCCGACCTCACGCTCTTCGACCCGGAGACGGTCATCGACCGGGCGACCTACGACGCGCCGGACCGGTATTCGGACGGCATTCGCCACGTCCTCGTCGGCGGCACCTTCGTGGTTCGGGACGGGGAGCTCGTGGAGGAGGTGTTCCCGGGGCGGCCGATTCTCGGGTCGGGGTCCGGCGAAGCTGCGCCGTAGATGGCACTGACCTGGCCCCGGCGTTGCGGGTGAACATTTCCCGCACAGCCCGGGCATGAGTCTCCTCATGGACAGGCGCAGGCTCCCTGTCGGCATCCAGACGTTCCGGGAGATCCGGGACGAGGGCTGCTACTACGTCGACAAGACCCCTTACGCCCGGCGGCTGGCGGACGACGCCGGCAAGCACTACTTCCTGTCGCGCCCCCGGCGGTTCGGCAAGAGTCTGTTCGTCGACACGCTCAAGGAGCTGTACGAGGGCGCCGAAGAGCTGTTCCGGGGCCTCGCCGTCCACGATGCGTGGGACTGGTCGCGGCGTCATCCGGTGGTGCGGCTGAGCTTCGGCGCCGGCAACTTCAAGCGGCCCGACGAGTTGCGCGCGAGCGCCCTCCGTCAGCTCGACGCCGCGGAACGCCGCGGGGCGCCGGGGCCGCTCGGCCGCCTCCTCGACGCCGTGCGCGGGCGCCCGCCCGAGGCGCGCGGCGACGACTCTGCGCCGGGACGGTTCGCCGCCCTTCTCGAGACGCTGCACCGGCGGACCGGCCGGCGCGTGGTGGTGCTGGTGGACGAGTACGACAAGCCGATCCTGGACGCGCTGGACGAGCCGGAACGGGCGAAGGCCAACCGCGACGACCTGCGCGGGCTGTACGGCACGCTCAAGGACTGTGACGCGCACGTTGAGCTGTCGTTCATCACCGGGGTGAGCCGGTTCAGCAAGGTCAGTCTGTTCTCCGGGCTGAACAATCTGGTCGACCTCACCCTCGACCCGGACTACTCGGCCGTCTGCGGCTACACCGACGCGGATCTGGACAGGGTCTTCGCGCCGGAGCTGCCGGGCCTCGACCGCGACGAGATTCGCGCTTGGTACGACGGCTACGGCTGGCTGGGAGAGGAGAAGGTCTACAACCCGTTCGGCCTGTTGAAGCTGTTCCGCAGCCGCCGGTTCGAGGCCCACTGGTTCGAGACCGGCACCCCGAGGTTCCTGGTCGACACCCTGATCCGGCGGGGTGTCGCCGCGGCGGACCTCGACGACGTCCACGCCAGCGAGGCCCTGCTGTCGGAGTTCGACGTGGACGCCATCGCGCCCGAGGCGTTGCTGTTCCAGACCGGCTACCTGACCATCCGGGGCGAGGAGCGGCGCGGCGGGCGCACCGTGTACCGGCTGGGGTATCCGAACCGGGAGGTCCGCCAGGGGCTGAGCGAGAGCCTGCTGGACCGGTTGGCGCCGGACCCGAGGCGGGAGCGCCACGCCGCCCGGCTGTACGACGTGCTGGCGGCGGGCGACGCGGCGGGGGTGGAAGCGCCGTTGCGGGCGCTGCTTGCGGGCATTCCGCACGACTGGCATCGCCGGAACGAGATCGCCCGTTACGAGGGTTACTGGGCGAGCGTGTTCTACGCGCACTTCGCCGCGCTGGGACTGGACGTGGCGGCGGAGGATGCCACCAGCCGCGGGCGGCTGGACCTGGCGGTGCGGCTGGGGGCGCACGTCTACCTGTTCGAGTTCAAGGTGGCCGAGCCGTCGGCGAGCGTTCGGGCGGCCGGCACGGGGGGGATCTCGGCGCAGAGGACCGGCGTGGCACTGACGCAACTGAAGGAGCGCGGCTACGCGGACAAGTACCGCGCCCCGGGCTGCGCGATCCACCTGATCGGCGTGGAGATAGGCGCCGAGTCGCGCGACATCGTCGCATTCGAGACCGAACTCGCCTGAGGCGGCGTTCGGCGTCTCTCGCGCGCGGTGATCTACGGCGTCACTGTCAGCGGGTGTCCGACGAGTCGCCGGTCATGTGTTTGCGCACGAGCCCCGGCCGGGGTCGATCCACTATACGGCCGGCTCGGGAGGAGAAACAAGACTACAGCGTGACTACAACCCACGCCACGCATGCCGTCGGGTTGCGGGCTGTGCCTCGGTCCCGGCCTGGCAGGGTATTCACGCCGGTTGGTCCCCAACGGGTCGGGTGCGCGGCGGCAGCCGACGGGGTTGGGGGAGTCATCGAGCAATCCGGGCCGGCGGACGTTCAGACGGCGGGGCGCGCAATCGGGGTCATGCTCTTGCCGTGCCTCCCATTCCGGTAGTCGGTTCGGTATCCGCGGACGCCGGGGTCAGCAGGGCCGCCAGCCGCGCACCCGCGGCCACCGCGTCGGCGGCGCCGATCTCCAGCAGCCGGTGGATGTAGTCGGGCTGGAACATCAGCAGGCTCAGCAGGTCGGGGCTCGTCGTCTCGCGCGACCCGAGGCCCCGGGTCATGTAGCGGAACGCCCGCGGGAGCTGCGGCTCGAACTCGAGGGACAGCCGGCCGAGGTCCTCCGACGGGCGGATGACGACGAGCTCGACGGGGTGCAGGCCCTGCCGGCGGTGAGGAGGCAGGTCCCGGAGCAGCGAGTTCAGGCGCTGCAGGGTCAGGCCGTCGTGATCGAGGTCGTCGAGGAACATCGCGTTGAGGAGCTGGCCGCCGATCTGGGCGGGCGGCGGGTAGTCGTGGATGACGGGCCGGCTGGCCTCCTGCGTGATGCCGCGGTGGCGGTTCGAGACGGCGAGGATGCGCCGGGCCCCGAGGTGGATGGGGGCCGAGCAGGGCGCCATCATGCGGATGCCGCCGTCGCCGTGCCAGCCGTCGTCGAGCCGGACGGCGGGGAAGAAGAGGGGCAGGGCGGCCGAGGCCATGACGTGCTCGACGGTGATGGCGACGCGGCGGCCTCGGCGGTAGGGACGGTTCCAGTCGGCGAGGTCGCCGCCCTGCACCCAGATCACCGACTGCCCGGTGCTGTAGCTGCTGGTGGAGATGGCGAGCGACCGCAGCCGGCCCGCCTCGAGGTTGCGGGCGATGCCCGCGATCTCGCCCTTGCGGTTGGGTTTGAGCCGCTCGCGCAGGGAGGCGCGGAGGGGCGCGGTGTCGAGCAGCCCCCGCACCCGCGGCGCGAACGTGGCGCCGCCCGACAGCAGCCGGATGCCCCAGCGTGCGACGAGGCCGGCGAGCGAGCCGGTATCGACCCGGAACACGCGGTCCACCTGCTGGCGCCGCCAGTGCTCGACGAGGTCGCCGATGGCATCGGCCAGCGATCCCTCCCGCGCCGCCAGGCAGGTCGCGTTGATGGCGCCGGCCGACGTGCCCACGAGAATGGGGAACCGGGCCGTCGGGTGGCGCCGGATCAGCTCCCCCAGGAACCCGACCTGATAGGCGGCGCGGGCGCCCCCGCCGACGAGGACGAGGGCGAGGTCGTCCACTAGTGGGCCAGCGGGTCGGGGCGAATCTGGAACTTCACCAGGTTCCCCTGCGTGCCCTTGCCGCCCTCCGAATGCCAGACCGCGTTGGTGCCGTAGTCGGCCCAGACCGCCCGGCCCTTCCAGCCGGCATCCGGATCGTCGATGCGGCCGTCCATGCCCCGCGAGTAGAAGCCCATCGGATACGGCACCCGCAGGATCACGAACTCCTCCTCGTCGGGGAGGAACGCGAGCAGCGAGTCCGACGTGCTGCCGGTGGCGATGGGCACGTTGGGCCCGAGCCCCAGCGTGTCGTGCTGGTCGACCCAGTTGTAGTAGTGGAAGTCGGCGCTGCCGTGGGTGGTGACGCCCTTCATCTGGGGACCCGGGGTCGCGTGCAGGGTCCAGCCCTGGGGGCAGTGCTGCCCGGTGGCGGTGGGGCCGTTCAGCACGTCGCACCGGCTGCGGTCGAAGCTGGCCATGTGCCCGCTGCCCGACAGGGCGGTCCACACGATGCCGTCGGTGCCGATGTCGATGCCCCGCGGCGAGAACCCCTGGATGAGCGCGTCGGGGTTCTCGAACGGCGGCTGGTAGTACTCGGCGACGCACGTCTCGGGCGGGTCGTCGCCCAGCTCGAGGCGCACGATCTGCCCGGGCACGCCACCCGAGGCGGCCCACACCACGCTGTCCGCGGTCGGGTCGGGGACGATGCCGTACCAGCCGCCGCCCATCTCCTTGTCGAGGGCGGGGTCGAGGTCGCCGGCGCGGCCCACCCACTCGGTGATGCGGCCGTCGCCGTTGGTGTCGACGACGATCGGGCACCAGCCCTGCGCGGCCTGCGCGTCGCCGGTCTCCTCGTAGACGTCGACGTCGAGCCAGCCGATGACGGGGCCGACCGAGCTCAGGTACAGGCGCTCGCCGTCCTCGTAGCCGAACTGCAGGTGGTGGGTGTTGAAGCAGGTGTCGATGAGCTCGACGTGCTCCGTCGCCGGGTCGTACCAGGCGACGTGGCGTGCCGCCCGGTTCAGCGGGTAATGCTGCGCATAGGGGTTGTCCGAGCCCTCGCGGCACCAAGCGGGGTTGCCGGGGCCGCGTATCTGGTGGGTCATCCACACCCGCCCCTGCGCGTCCATCATCGGGTTGTGCGGGTTGCCCGGGTTGTTCCAGATGAGCTCGTCGCCCCAGTAGATGGAGGGCTCCAGGTTCTCCCGGTCGATGTACGACCGGAAGTCGCCCTCGCCCGGGGTGTCGCGCACCGGCAGGACCACCTCGCGCGCCTCGTTCGTGCGCGGGTCGACCCAGACCAGCTTGTCGTTGGCGAACTCCACCCCGTAGACGGGGCCGCCGGCGTTGACCGTCGGATCCCGCTTGTCGGTCGCGATCTCGTCGTGGATGTAGCCGGTCGGGCCGCCCCACTCCCACAGGGTCAGCACTACGTTGCGCTCGCGCCCCCGCGGGCGCGGCGGCGCCGGGGGCACCTCGCCGGCCATGATCCGGTCCGTCCAGTCGGCATACATCGCGACGGCGCGCTCCGCCCCGAAGCGGCGCAGGTAGCCGTCCATCAGGGCGCCGCGCTGCCCGACCCGCACCCGGTGCGCCCACGCCGCCTCGGTCGAGTCGAAGTCGCCGGGGTTCAGCACCTCGCGGGTCGCCAGGTTCCCGAGCTGGTGGCAGAGCTGGCAGCCCTGCTTCAGGCCGTCGATCCAGGCCGCCTGGTGGCGCATGCCCGGCGAGATGCCGTTGCCGGCGTCGCCGGTGCCGGGGAACTCGTCCTCGGCCGGTACCTCCACCAGCGAGTACCAGTAGTTGGCGGGGTAGACCTGCGCCGCCTCGCGCGCGTCCGCGGCCGGGACCGCGTCGAGGTCGAGCGAGTCGCCCGGCCGCGCGGCGACCGGCTCGGAGTCGCGGAGGCCGTAGCCGCGGACCCAGACGTCGTAGCCGGCGTCGGGCAGGTCCGGCAGCACGTAGCGCCCGGCGTCGTCGCTCACCACGATCTTGCGGAACCTGGTGTCGAAGTCGTCGGTCTCGGCGATCACCCAGACCCCCGCCTCGGGCCCGCTCGGGCTCCGCACCACCCCGCCGATGTCGTCGGCGTCGAGCGGCCCCTGGGCCGTCGCCGCCACCCCGAGCCACAGGGCCGTGGTGGCCATGATGACCAGCGCGGCCATGAGCGCCGGCATGCCGTCGATACCGCGTATCAGTCGCGTTTGCATCGTCTCGTCCCCCGTTGCGCACGCAGACAACAGTCGGCCCGTGCCGCGATCGATGCGCGGGTCGCCAGACCTGTCGTCCGTTCTCCTGAAGCCCGTCGCGAAGGCCCCGCTGTCCGTACGTTGTAACACCGTCGACGCCGTGTCAATGGGGAAGCGGCCTGTGTCGCGGCGCGTCGGCGCGGACCGGCGTAGCCTGCTGGTGGACCGGTTGGTGTCGATGGGGAAGCGGCCTGTGTCGCGGCCCCTCCGTGCGGCGCGGCGGACTCGCGGGTCGGAGGGCCGTCGTGGGCGGCGGATCTTCAGTGGGAGAAGGGCATCAGGCTGCGTCGAGCCGGGCCATGCGCTCTCGCAATTCGCCCAGCTCTCGCTGGACCTGGTCGAAGCGCTTGTGCATGTCGTCGAAGCGCTTGTGCACGTCGTCGAAGCGCTTGCCCAATCCACGGACCTCTTCCCGGACCTCGCGGCGCTGCTCGCGCATGTCGAGCCGGAGCCACGCGAACAGCCCGATCAGCAGGGCTGGCGTTATCCAGGCGGTAACGCCGTCCATGAGAGAAGAGTAGCACACGCCGTGTGGCTCTGCGCGACGTGGTCATCGGGGCTCTCGCCGGTTCCTCCGGCTCAGACGGTCGACAAGATCGGCGGCCGGCGTCGCCGGCAGTCGGTGGCCTGCTCGAAGGCGTGTGCGATTTGCAGTACGCCGAGATCGTCGTAGGGGCGGCCGACGATCTGCAGCCCCACCGGCAGGCCGGCCCGCGTAAACCCGCAGGGTACCGAGATGGCGGGGAGGCCGGTCGCGCTGACGAGGTAGCACGACTTCATCCAGTCGAGGTAGGTGGGCAGGGTCTGGCCGGCGACCTCCGACACGTACGGCTGGTCGACGTCGAACGGCGCGACCTGGGCCACCGTCGTCGCCAGGAAGTCGTGCTCGGCGAACCAGGCGCGGAGGCGGCGGTGGAGGATGGCGCGCCGGCGTTCGGCCTCGGCGAGCTGGGGGCCGCGGAGGGCGCGGCCGGCCTCGATGTTCCAGACCACGGTGTCCTTGAGGACGCCGGGGTGGCGGTCGAGGATGGGGCCGAACGCGAGGTCGAAGTACCAGGCCCGCCAGGTCGTGAAGACCTCGTGGGCGCCGTCGAGGTCCGGGGCGCTCTCGTCGGTGACGCACCCGAGGTCCTCGAGGACGGCCCGGCCGCGCGCGAGGACGGCCAGCACTTCCGGCTCCACCGGGAGGACGCCGAGGTCGGGCGACCAGCCGATGCGGACGCCGGCGAGGTCGCGCTCGAGGGCGTCGCGCGTCGCGACGGGCGGTAACGTCAGCGACAGCGGCGCCCGCGGGTCGGGGCCGGCGACGGCGTCGAAGAGCAGGGCGGCGTCGGCCACGGTGCGGGCCATCGGCCCGTGGACGTGGAACGAGAACCACGGGGCGGCGCTGGGCCACCGCGGCACCCGGCCCGACGAGGGGCGGAACCCGACGACGTTGCAGAAGCTGGCGGGGTTGCGCAGCGAGCCCCCGAAGTCGCTGCCGTCGGCGATGGGCACCATGCCGGTGGCGAGGGCGACGGCGGCCCCGCCGCTGCTGCCCCCGCACGTCTTCGACAGGTCCCAGGGGTTGCGGGTCGCCCCGAACACCTCGTTGAAGGTCTGCGAGCCGGCCCCCAGCTCCGGCGTGTTGGTCTTGCCGACGGTGATGGCGCCCGCCTGCCGCTCGCGCTCGACGATGAGGGCGGTCTCGTCGGGCACGTGATCCTCGAAGGCGCGGCTGCCGAACGTGGTGCGGATGCCCGCGGTGACGAAGAGGTCCTTGTGGGCGACGGGGAGGCCGTGAAGGAGACCGGGCTCGCGGCCCGCCGCGAGGGCCGCGTCGGCGGTGTCGGCCGCGTCGAGGGCGGCGTCGGCCACGCAGGTCACGATGGCGTTGACGCGGGGATTGACGCGCTCGTAGCGGGCGAGATGCGCCTGCATGACCTCGTGCGCCGACACCGCCCGGCTGCGGATCAGATCCGCGAGGCGGCGCGCCGTGAGGTCGCACAGGTCCCTGGTCGGGTCGGACGCGGGGTCGGGCATCGACACGCCAGTGTACACGCCGCGGACGGACGGGACTCTCTCGGCGGCGGACCGTGGTGGCGCTCCCGGTTGTGGAGGCAGGAGCAGGGCGCCGGCAGGCGACGCCGCCGCGTGCGACAAGGCGTGACGAAGGAAGGTTGTCAGGATCCGCTGGCGCCATTCGGGCCCGTTCGGCGCGGCTGTCCGTGCCAGGCCGAGACCCACGCGGTGCCCAGCCGTGCCCACGCACTGGTGGTGTGGGCGGCCCAGAGGGTCGGTTGCAGCGCCCAGTGGGCGACGCGGGCCGGGCCGGTCTCCCGCCGGGTGTAGGCGACCGCCTGTTTCGGCGGCGACAGCAGCGCCTCGCCGACCAGCACCTCCTGGCCGTCCTGGTTGACGCACACCGTCTTCAGCCGCACCCGGTTCCGCTCGGTCACCCGCTCGACGACCTCCACCCGCGCCGTGACGCGGTCGCCGAAGTAGACGGGCCGGGTGAACACGAGCTCCTGGCCGACGTAGATGCAGCCGGGGCCCGGCAGCCGCGTGCCCAGCACGGCCGAGATCAGGGCGGCGGTCCACATGCCGGGGACGATGGGCTTCTCGAAGCGGGTCGAGGCGGCGTACTCGTAGTCCCGGTGAATGGGGTTGTGGTCGCCGATCGAGTCGATGAACTCGGCCACGTCCCCGGCGGTGGCGACGCGGGTCAGCTCGGCGTTGTCGCCGACGGCCAAATCTTCCAGGGGGCGTCCTCGCATCGGTCCGGTCCGTCTCCGGCCGCGCCGGCGATGACCGGCCGCGGCGCCATGGTCGTTTGCATCCCGCCGCCGTCCACGCCCCGTAACCTCGGAGTCTCACGGCAGCCGCGCCCGTATAGTGCGTCACCCCCGCTCAGGTAGCGAGGGCCTTCCCGACCCTGTCGGTGTCTCACGGCGGCACCGCCGGCAATAGTGCGTCCGCCGCCGTCACGCTCGACGCTTCCGCGTCCTTGAGGCGCCGGCTCCGGTCTTCGTCGCGGCGCTCCCGGTCCTCGCGGCGCTCCCGGTCCTCGCGGCGCTCCCGGTCCTCGCGGCGCTCCCGGTCCTCGCGGCGCTTCCGGTCTTCGCGGCGCTCTCCGTCTTCGCAGCGCGTCCGGTCTTCGCGGTGCTGCTTCCGGTCTTCGCGGCTCCGGTCTTCGCGGCTCCGGTCTTCGCGGTGCTGCTTCCGGTCTTCGCGGTGCCGGCTCCGGTTCTGGTCGCGCCGGCGCCGGTCTTCGTGGTGCTGCGTCTGCCCGTCGTGGCGCCGCGCTCGGCCGTCGCGCCGCTACGTCCGGCCTTCGCCGCGGTGCCGCCGACGTGCGCGGTGCGGCTCGTCTTCCCGGCGCCGCCGCCTGCCGTCGCCGTGTCGCCGGCAGGCCGCCGCGGCGCAGAGCCGTCGCCCGTGGCGGGGGCCGGGGCGGGCGGACCGTTTCGGAGACCCTCGATCTGGTTCACCAGCGCCTCGAGCCGGTCCCCCAGGTCCATCATCCGAGGACTGTCCCGGAGGCCCTCGATCTTGTTCTCGAGTGCTTCGAGCCGGTCCCCCAGGTCCATCATCCGAGGATTGTCCCGGAGACCCTCGAGCTTGTCCTCCAGCGCCGCGAGGCGGTCTCCCAGATCCGTTGTTCGAGGGTTGTTCCGAAGGCCCTCGATCTTGTCCTCCAGCGCCTCGAGCCGGTCTCCCAGGTCCATCGGCCGAGGACCGTTCCGAACGTCCTCGATCTTGTCGTCGAGCGCCTCGAGCCGATCCTCGAGGTCCATCATCTGCCGCGACAGGCCCACGACCTGCTCGCGCGACGGCAGGCCGACGGCGTCGATTGCGGCCTTGCCGGAGCGCTCCGCCGCCTGCCGGGCCTTGCCCTGGATGGTCAGGAACTGGTCGAGGGTCTTGCCGAGGGCCTCCGCGAACGGCTCGGTTCCCATCGCCTTCTCGAGGGCCCGGCTCCATGCGGCTATCCAGTCGTCGAGAAACTGCTTCCACTGCGCGAGCACCTGGGGATCGACGGGTCCCGCCCCCGGGAACGGGGGCACGTTCATCGCACCGAGGTTCGAGAACTGGCGCCAGAACTGCATCGGGTCCGGCGGGGGCGGGACGTGCCCCTGACTCGCCATCTGTCGAACCGTCTTGATCCACGCCGCGGTGCCCGTTTCCACCTGCTTGCGCCACTGCGCGAACAGGTCGTCGCGGTCCGAACTGGAGTCTGCCATCACGAAGCTCCCTCGGGACGGTGACGAGAATCACCTTGCCACGCGGCAGGCCCGGAAGACAGTGGAAAACGGGCCGTGTCCGGGTACACGCGGCGAATCATGTCGAATCACTGCCCTCGGCCCGCCAGTCGTCGCCTGCGGCTCCACTCGGCGCCCAATCGCCCTGCAGGGGTCGACGCCGTTCCTCCGGCGCGGGCTCCTGGCCGGGACGCGGTTGCCTCGCCTCGCCCTCGGCATCGTCTATCTCCACGTGGCCCGCTCGGCGCGGGCTCCCGGCCGGGGCGCGGTCGCCTCGGGTCCGCTCTCCGCCCGGCCGACCGTGTCGGCAATCGGCGCCGTGCCGCGGCACCGATGTCTACGATCGCGCCGCCAGCCAGCTCGCCACGTGCGGCCAGCAGTCGCGCGACGCGCTGCGGCCGGCGATCAGCGAGATGTGCCCGCCGGGCAGCTCCCTGTAGTCCTTGTCCCGGCTCCCGACGAGATCGACGAGGGCCCGGACCCCCGCCGGCGGGGCGATGTTGTCGTCGCGGGCCCCGACCACGAGGAGGGGGCACGTGATGCTGCCCACGTCGACCGGCCGCCCGTTGACCTGCAGGGTGCCCTGCGCCAGACGGTTCTCTTGGTAGAAGTCCTTGACCCACTGCCGGAAGAACTCGCCGGGAAACGGGACGTAACCGTTGGCCCACTTCTGGAGCGCCTTGTAGCCTTCGAGATAGCGGTCGTTCCAGGCGTTCCACCAGAGGTTCAGGCCCGTGCTCAGGTCCATGGTGGGGCGCAGCAGCTTGAAGCCGAGCTGCACCATCTCGGCCGGCATCTGCCCCATCGTGTCGACCAGCTTGTCGACGTCGAAGTACCGGCGGTCGAGCCAGCAGCCGAACAGGCCGGCGTGCGAGAAGTCGATGGGGCCCGCGAGGTTGACGAGGTTCCGGACCGGGAAGTCGGGGTGGCTGCCGAGGAAGCTGACCGCGAGCGGCGCGCCCATGCAGTAGCCCACCACGGAGCAGGCCTCGGCGTCGGCGTCGGCCAGCAGCCTCCGCCCCATGCGGGGCAGGATGCGGGTGGCGCAGTCGGCGAACGTCAGGTGGTCGTCCTCGGGGCCGAAGACCCCCCAGTCGAGCAGATAGAACGGGAACCCCTGCTCCACCATGTAGCCGATGAAGCTGGCCTGGGGCAGGAGGTCGAAGACGGTGGGGCGGCTGATGCCGAGGTTCGGGACGAAGAGCACCGGCGTGCCGTGGCGGGCCTCGCCGTCGTAGCGGTAGAGGCGCGCCTTGTGCTTGCGGTAGACCTCCCGGCGGGGGCTCTGCCCGACCGCGGGCTCGTTGGACTCGGCCACGAGCTCGCCGAGGTTGCGCACGCGCTGCATGGTGCGCTCGATCTCGGTCTGCCAGGCCGACCAGGCGTTCTCGCCGCCGGGGGTGGACTGCACCGACATGCCGGTCATCTCCTCCGCGGGAACGACGGCGCCGGGCATGCCGGCGCCGGCCGGATTCGTCATCGCTCGGGCCGCGGCGACCACCCCCTGCCGCGACGGGTCGGGTCGCCTGCCGGGGCAATCCGCGAAATCGCGGCTCGCTCGGATTGCGTCGCCACCGACCTCCCCGCCGCCCGAGCGGGCCGGCAGGAGCCGCGCCGCGCGTGGGGGCGGATTCCTGCGGGGCGCCCCTTGCCGCTACGCGGCGCTCTTGGCCGCCGGCCTCGCCTTCGCGGTGGTCCGGGTGCCCTTCGGCACCGCGCTGGCCGCGCGCTCGGTCCACATCTGCGCCCACGCCGACTGGGCCGCGCTGACCTTCTCCACCGACTCCTGCCACGCCGCGAACAGCTTCTGGTTCTCGTCGTCGATGGTGCCCAGCATCTTCACCGGCACCGCCTTGCGGACCATGCCGAAGTAGCTCTCCCACAGCTCGGCCTGGGCCTCGGTCCAGCGGTTGCCGAGGGCCTGCGTCTGCTCGGCCCAGTCGAGCAGGTCCTTGGGAATGCTGGGGATGGCCGATGCGCTGTCGGCGAGGCTGCCGATGACCGCCTTCTGCGTCTCGAGACCGTTCTTGACCGCCTCTTCCCAGGTGTCGACGGCCTTCCGCCAGGTCTCGGCGAGCTGGGCCTGGCTGGCCTGCTGCTCCGTCGCCTCGGCCCAACCGCTCCAGAGCTTCTTCTGGGTGTCGGTCCACGCCTGCAGCATGTCGTCGGTCTGCTTGGTCCAGTTGATCATGGGGGTTCTCCCTCCGAATTACCGTGGGTGCGGCCCGGTGCCGGCGTCCGCGTTCACGCGAGCACCGGTCGCGCCCGTCGATGGACGGGAAGATGGTAACAAGGAACGGTAACTTTTGCAAGCAGTTCTCGGGAGGCGCTGCGGGAGACGCCCGAAGGTGACGCCCCCCGGCGCGAAGTGCGCGTCACTCGGCGGCGTCGTTCACCTTGCGGAACGACTCGTACATCTCGACGAGCATCTCGCGCTGACGCGCCGACAGGTAGGGGTCGCGGCGAATCGCCTCGACGACGTCGCTCGCCTCGCCGTCCGACGGGTCGAGGATGCCGGCCTGCGCGTACAGCGTCTCGGCCGATATCTCCAGCCCGTCGGCGAGGGCCTTGAGGACGAAGCTGCTGGGGTTCCGCAGGCCGCGCTCGATCTGGCTGAGATAGGCGTTGGAGATGCCGCACACGTCGGCGAGCTGGCGGACCGACAGGTGGCCGAGCTCGCGCTGGCGGCGAATGAACTCGCCGAGGCCGGCGTCGGGGCCGGATCGCTTGGTGGACATGCGGCAGCCGCCCTATCAGCCCGCGGAGAAAGTGCCCACTGCATTCGAGCGGTGATGCATCCCGCCTGACTGCGTTGCTCCTCGGTCGAACATGCCAACATTCTCCCGCGTCGCGCCTTGTCAGGCGGGCGCCTCGGCGATGCGCCGGCCCCCTCTCGGGCGTGGTGCAACGCGGGGCCTTCACCACGGGCGGCTACATCTCCAGGCCGCCGTTGACGGTCAGGACCGCGCCGGTGATGTACCCGGCCTCGTCCTCCAGGAGGAACCGCACGCAGCGCGCGACCTCCGAGGCCTGCCCGAGGCGGCCCACCGGAATGCGGCCGATCACCTGCTCGAGGACCGGCTTGGGGACCGAGGCGACCATCTCGGTCTCGATGAACCCGGGGGCGACGCAGTTGACGGTGATGCCCTTGCGCGCGACCTCGAGGGCGAGGCTCTTCGTGAACCCGAACTGGCCCGACTTCGACGCCGCGTAGTTGGCCTGTCCGATGTTGCCGCTCTGGCCGATGACCGAGCTGATGTTGACGATGCGGCCGCTCTGGCGCTCGATCATGTGGTTGAGCACCGCCTTGATCATGTAGAACGCCCCGGAGAGGTTCACCCGGAGCACCGCGTGCCAGTCGTCGACGGTCATCTTGCGCACCGTCTTGTCGACGTTGATGCCGGCGTTGTTGACGAGGAAGTCGATGCGCCCGTGCTGTTCCAGTACCTCCTGCACCACGCGCGAGCAGGCCTCGGGCTCGGCCACGTTGCCCTGGTGCAGCGAGATCGAGCGGCCCTCGGCCCGCAGGCCGGCCGCGAGCGCCTCGGCCGCCTCTGCCCCCCGGTTGTAGCCGGCCGCGACGTGGGCGCCGGCCTCGGCTAGGTTCCGGGTGATGGCGGCGCCGATGCCGCGGCACCCCCCGGTGACGACGGCGACCCTTCCTGTGAACATCCTGTTTCCTCCGTTCCCCCGGGTTGGCGGAAGCCGCCGGCGAGAGTTCCGCAACGCTGTTTCGCCGCCGCACCCTCCCGGAGGCAGCGGAAGGGTATCACGGCCGTCGAGGGCCCCCGGGCCGTCGAGGAGCCGGCTTTCGCTCCGGGCCGGGGCGGCGTCAGCCGCCGAACGCGGCCTCGACGTCGGCCGACGACGAGGTGTGGGGCGGCGCCGGCAGCGGGCCGGCGTCCATGGCCAGCGGCGGCCCCGTTCGCTCCGGCGCGACGACGGCGGGGTCGACGCGCAGCACCGCGTAGCCGGCGACGGCCCCCGCTCCGAAGCCGGGCGTGAACACGCGGGTCGGCGTCGAGAGCACGCCCTCGCGTACCGCGTCGTGGATTGCCAAGGGAATGCTGGCCGCCGACGTGTTGCCGACGCGGGCGATGTTGAAGTACATGCGGTCGCGGCCGATGCCCGCCTGCTCGGCGAGGTCGATGACCATCCGCTTGTTCGCCTGGTGCGGGATGATCAGGTCGACGGCGTCGACGAGGCTTCCCGGCTCGCCGTCGGGATGGGGCAGGTTCTGCAGCTCGCCGATCATCTGCTCGAGATAGCGCTTCACCAGCGCCTTGACCTCGGGCCCGTAGACGGTGATGTCGCACCCGAACTCGACGTTCGGCCAGATGATGGAGTTCACCTGGCTCTCGGGGCCGCTGGCGTAGGTCTGCAGCACGTCCACGTCGCCGGCGGCGCCGTCCGGGGTCGGAGCCACCACGAGAGCGGCGGCCCCGTCGCCGAAGATCATGCGCGACGTGCGCACGCTGCCCACCTTGTCGGAGAACTTCTCGGCGCAGACCAGGAGGATGGGGCGCTGCACCTCCTGCAGGATGCGGATCGCGTCGGCGAGGCCGTAGGGGAACCCGGCGCAGGCGGCGACGAGGTCGACCGAGGTATGCGTCTGGAACATGCCGAGCTGGCCCGAGAGCCAGGTGGCGGCCGACGGCAGCAGGCGGGTGTTGGTGCAGGTGCAGAAGAGGACCGCGCCCATCTCCTCCGGCGCCCGCCCGGCCCGGTCGAGCGCGCTCGACGCCGCGTCGAGGGCGAGGTGCTCCAGGCCGCCCTCGGTGTAGCAGCGGCTCTCGATGCCGGTCTTGGCCGCGATCTCCGCCGCGCTCATCGGCGACCAGTTGGAGGCCGAGTTGCGGATGATGTCGTCGTTCGTGCAGAGGAGCTCGCCCCGCCGCACCGCGAGGGACTCGATGCGGGGCTGTACCTCGAACTGCGACCGCACCTGCACCGGCGCGAGGGGGGTGACCGGCTGCCGCGGCGGCGCGGCGGCGGGCATGCGCGGGCGGCGCGGCGCGCCGTTCTTCACGCGCCGGATGAAGTCGAGCACGTCCCCGTTGCGGGGCTGGTAGACCACCACCACGTCGTCGGGCTTGAGGGCCCCCACCGGGGTCAGCCGGGTGTCCGAGCGGTCCCAGGGGTACTGGTTGTGCAGGGTCATGGTCCACCGGCGCAGGGCCTCGAGCTCGGGCACGCTCTCGTGGCAGTCGAGGATCTCGTTCAGGCTGAACCGCGGATAGTCGGGCTCGAACGAGCCCAGGCGATACACGAGCTGCGACCCGGTGGCGACGGCCTCCGCGACCGTCGGCTTGATCGCCGGCAGGTCGGTGGCGTGGTGCCGCTTGTGGCGGAACACGTCGAAGAGCATCCGGAACAGCTCGTGCTCGACCTCGGGCGCCCACGCCGCGGGAAGCTGCCGGTAGCACGACTCGACGGCCGCGACCTTGCGTTCGCCGTCCTCCCAGGGCGTCAGGGCCGGGATGAAGATGTCGTCGCGGCGCCGGGGCACGTCGCGCCACCGCGTCGGCCGCTTCTCGTACATCGTGATGACGTAGCGGTTCATCCAGAACAGGTGCAGCCCGAGATCGCGCAGCAGCTCGTACCGGTTGGCGTACGCGCCCGACTCTGCCCGCTCCCGGATCTCGGAACCGGTCGGCGCCTTGACCTCGAAGTCGCGCCGCACGATGGCGGCGAGATCGTCGACGGTGTCGATGGACGAGAAGTCCGGCTCGGGAAAGAAGTTGGACGGGAAAACGAGGCGGCGGTGCGAGTTCACGACAAATGGCTTCATTTCTCTTCGTCTCCGGTGCCTGGTTCGGTGGCCGCGGGGCTACGCCGGAGCCTCCGAGACGGGCGGGGCCGAGCCGGCGCCCGGGGCCGGCAGGGCCTCACGGGCCGGTCAGGGCCGTCGATCGACCTCGGCCAGAATCTCCTCGATCCAGACGGCGGTCTCGCGCCGTTGCGCGGCAGCCGAGGGATTCCGCTCGACCCACGGGTAGTCGCTCCAGGTGTCGTCGTCGACCGTGGGTGCGAGACGCCCGTCACCCGGGCGTGCCGTCAGGGGGCCATGATCTTCCACGAGGAAATCGTTGCGTGCAGCAGTCATTTGACAGGTCTCCAGGGCGCCGGGTCGACCAGCGCCGGAACGATCGAACAGGGGGAACCGGCGGTCCTCTCTCTTGTCTGTCAGCCTCTCTTCGATATCGTCTAGCAAACGTCGTGCCAATTGGGTGGGGCCCGCGACGCACCTGGAGAACGACGCCTCCCGGCGGCGGGAAGCGCGCCCGCTCTACAATCCTGTCCGTGCCCGCCAATCAGAAACTACACTCTTGCGGGTATCGGGCCGGCAATCCCTGGGTGAAACCGTGCGTGGAGCGGGGGCGCCCGCGGGACGGGCGTCCCGCGGCAAGGGAACGGTCAGGAACGACGACTGCACATCACGGTACCACGGAACGACCCTGTCGAACAAGGCGCAACGCCCCCAGGGGTGCACGTCAAGAAAGTTGGGGATTTGCCGTTGGGGTATTGCGCGAGCACTGATCGACCGATTCCTCGGGTAGGAGGACTCCAACCATGCCCGAGGCGCAGTTGATGGAACCGCTCGATCACGCGGCCGAAAAAGGGGGCGTCAAAGAGCTGTTCGCCGCGTTGGAGGCGGCGGTCAAGGCCGACGTGGACGCGTTCCTCAGACGCAGAGACGCGAATGCCCAGGACTTCGAGACCCTCTTGCAGACCGTTCACCGTCGAGCCCTCGCCACGGCGAGCCAAGCCGCCAAGGTGATTGGCGCGCAGCGTTCGTAGCCGCGTTTGCGACTGAAATCGATGCACTCATCGGACCGCGGCAGTTCGCCGCCCAGGACTTCGAGGCCATCGAGCAGGCCCTCCGCCGCCAAGCCCTCGGCCTCGCCGCTCAGGCGTTGGGGGCGTACTACGACGCGGACGATTCCGACCATTCGAGTTCGACGATAGCGTGCGCCTGCGGCCAGACGGCGGACTACGCCGGCCGCCGCCCGAAGACCTTCACCACGCTGTTGGGACCGCTGACCCTACACCGCGCCTACTACCACTGCGCCGCCTGCCATGCCGGGATGTGTCCGCGCGACCGGGTGTTAGGCCTGCAGGACACGTCGCTGTCGCCCGCCACCACGCGGCTGGTGGGACTGACGGCGACGAAAGTCAGCTTCGTCGAGGCGAGCGAGTTGATGGCGGAACTGGCCGGGATGGCGGTCAGTCCCAAACAGGTCGAGCGCACCGCCGAAGCGCTGGGCCGCGAGGTCGCGACCGACGAACGCGAGCGGGTCGAGCCCGCACCCGGCGCGGCATCGACGATGTACCTGGGGCTGGACGGCACCGGCGTGCCGGTGCGCAAGTCCGAGGTGGAAGGTCGGCGCGGCAAGCAGCCCGACGGCTCGGCCAAGACCCGTGAGGTCAAGCTCGCCATGGTGTGGACGGCGGAAACGCGCGGCCCCGACGGCCTGCCCGAACGCGACCCCGGGTCGGTGAGCTACAGCGCCGCGGTCGAGAGCGCGGCCAGCCGCGGCGCCGACCCGCTGGGCCCCCCGTTCGCGCAACGGGCGTATCGCGAAGCGCGGCGGCGCGGCTTCGACACGGCGGCGCGGCGCGTCGTCATGGGCGACGGGGCCGAGTGGATCTGGAATCTGGCCGGCGAACAGTTCCCCGGCGCCATCGAAATCGTCGACATCTACCACGCCAAGGGGCATCTGTGCGATGTCGCCAAGGCCGTCTACGGGGCCGGCACGGACTTGGCCGCCCGGTGGGGCAAGGCCCGGCGGGACGAGTTGGACGCGGGGCGGATCGACGCGATTCTGACCGAGCTGCGCGCCCACAGCGAGACCTGCGAGGAGGCCCGCAAGTGCATCGACTACCTGACCCGCAACCGCCACCGGATGCGCTATCCAGAGTTCCGCGCAGCGGGTCTCTGCGTATCGTCGGGTGTCGTCGAGGCCGGGTGCAAGGACGCCATTGGCGCCCGGCTCAAGCGTGCCGGCATGCACTGGACGGTGGCCGGGGCCAACGCCATCATCGCCCTGCGGTGCTGCATTCTCAGTGGCCGATTCGAGGATTTCTGGGAACGACGAGCCGCCAAGGCCGCCTGACAGTCCATCTCACGAATCTGACGTGCACCCCGCCCCCAGGGGTGCACGACAACAAAGTGGTGCGCCACGCAAGCGGCGCGCAGAGCCTCGTGTGCCGAGCCGGAACCCACGGCGGCGTGTTCGCGAGCGCCGGCCCGGGCCGCTCCCGTGAATCGAGCGGCCGACAGGGCCGGGGGTCGTCACCTTACAATGGTGTCGTGGTGCGCCGGCCGCGGGGTATGGGCTTCCGCGCGGCCTTCGGGAGGGCGGGCTGCACGGCTAGACCGGGCCACACCGCGGGCGGTCTCGCGGGTCGCCGTCGACTGGGTCAATGCCCGATGGCGAACAGCTCGTCCGCGGTCCGGATGTACCAGATGCCGTCGACCAGCGCCGGCGAGGCGAGGGTCGGGGCCCCGATGTCGTTGACGTGCAGGATCTCGAACTCCGGGCCCGTCTTCAGCACGAAGGTCTGGCCCTCGTCGTTGGTGACGAACAGCTTGTCGTCGACGACGATCGGCGACGCCGAGATGCCCTCGCGCCGCGGGCGGCCGAGGCGCTCCTGCCACACCGTCTCGCCGGTCCGCGCGTTCAGGCAGGTGATGATGCTCGACATGTCGTTGATCTGGTACAGGTAGTCGCCGTACACCGTCGGCGACGGGACGAACGGCGAGCCGCGGGTGATGCTCCACTCGACGTGGGTGCGGGTGACGTCGCCGCGGCCCCCCGGCCGGATGGCCAGCGTCGGCCCCGCCCGGCCCGACGCGCAGTAGACCAGCCCGTGCCCGACCGCGGGGGTCGGGATGACCTCGCGCAGCATGCCCTCGCAGCGCCACAGCTCCTCGCCGGTCGAGGGATTGTAGGACTGGACGAACCGCTGGCTGCTCACGATCAGCTCGTCGTGGTCGCCGACGCTGATCGCGATCGGCGTGCCCCAGCCGACCCGCGCCGCCCGCTGGGTCCGCCACCGCGTCTCCCCGGTGCGGGCGTCGAGGGCGATGACGAACGCCCCCCGGTTCTGGTCCTGGTAGATGATGATGGTGTCGCGGTAGAGCAGCGGCGACCCGGCGGGGCCGTGGTAGTTGTCGATGCGGCCCAGCTCGCGGTGCCAGAGGATGTTGCCGTCGAAGTCGACGGCGAGCAGCCCGCGGCTGCCGAACGAGGCGTACACCCGCTCGCCGTCGGTGGTCACCGTCGCCGACGCCGGGCTGTTCTTGCCGTGGGTGCGCTCGCCCGGGCCGTTCGGGGCGTCGGCTTGCCACAGCAGCATGCCGTCGGACCGGCGGAAGGCCAGAATCGAGACCCGCCGCCCGCGGTCGCGCGACGTGGTCAGGAAGATGCGGTCCTCCCACACGATGGGCGAAGAATGGCCCCGGCCCGGCACGGGGACCTTCCAGAGGACGTTCTCGGTGTCCGACCAGCGGTCGGGGTAGCCCGTGCCCTCGACCACGCCCTGCCCCGACGGGCCCCGCCAGCGCGACCACCAGCGGGCGCCGTCGCCCTCCGGCGGGACCATGCGGACGCCGGCCGAGTCCTGGGCGCCGGCCGCGGGCGCGAGGGCGGCGAGCATGACCAGCGAGAGGGCGAGGGCGGCGAAACGGCGGGGGCCTGGGTTGCTCCGTGTCACGGTGCTTGCTCCTGGTGTTCCTGTTGGACCGTCGTGTCGGTTCATCGCCGAACCGGTGCCACATGGGGAGAAGACGACCGAGGTGGCCGCGATCTTTCTCCAAGGCGGTCGACTAGTGGCTCATCGCGTAGAGCAGGACGTTGATGCCGAGCCCGTAGCCGTTGGGCGAGAACTGCCGGAAGTACCGCGGGTCCTCGCCCTCGCGCTCCCACGCGTCGGCGACGTCGGTGTTGTGCGACATCAGCACGAGAATGCGGCCGTGCTCGTCGGTGATCGCGCGCAGATGGGCCGTCTCGCTGTCGCGGCCGCGCTCCGACGTGGTGCCGCCGCTGCGCCACCAGAACTGGATGGCGGTGATCTGCGGCACCTCCTCGACGTACATCAGCGCCCGGAACACCGGGTGGTCGAGCGGCAGGTCGCGGATGGGGTACTCGGCCGGCGGCAGCACCCGGCTGATCTCCGACTGCCAGTGCTGCCACGCGGCGGTGCCCCAGAAGTCGTCGACCCAGAGGAACCCGCCCTTGAGCAGGTAGTTCCGGAGCTGGGTGATCTCCGACCCGCTCAGCCCGATGGTGCCCGCGTCGGCGGCCATGATGAACGGGCAGTTGAACAGCTCGCGGTCGGTGAGCGACACCACCCAGTGGTTCGGCTCGCCCCGCCGGTCGCGGCTCACCTGGGCCGTCGTCAACTCCGAGAACCGGAACATCAGGTTGATGCCCGCGTACGGGTAGTCGGTGATCCAGCCCATGCCCAGCGCCTCGTAACGGACGCTGCGGTACATCAGCTTGCAGAACGCGAAGTCGCGATCCGGCATCGACGACGGGGGGTAGCGGGGGGGCATGTTGCCCTCGCCGAAGAACCGCTGGGCGCCCGCGCCCGCCGCGAGCGAGGTCACCAACCCGACCGCGAGCAGCAGGGCGATTCCCGCCGGGAGACGGCGCCGCGCGAGTCTCATCTGCGATCCTCCGCCGTGTGCGTGCCTCCGAGTGCGGGCCGGCCGCCCGTGCCCTGCCCCGACCGTTATACCACGGCCCGGTGCCTCCCGGCGTGCGTCGACCGCGCGGTCGTGCAGTGACTGGTCGACCCATTCGATGTCGAACGCGCGCGCCTCCGCCGCGACAGCGATGCCGTCTTCTGCCCGAGGCGGCGATGCAACGACGCTTCCGCGTGCCCGGCAATCGCGCCGAGTCGAGCTGCCCCGCACGCCGCCGCGGGGGGGGCGGGGCGAGGGGCCTGCGATCCGGCCCGCGACCATCGTAGAATCATGCCGAGATGCAATCACCACAGACCGTTAGACGGATACCGCGCCGGATGCGGTGGAGCGCCCTCGCCCTGATCGCCGTGGCGGCGGCGGGGACCCACGTGGCCGCGCAGGATTGGCCGCAGTTCCTCGGACCGGGGCGGGACGGCCGCTACACCGGTCCGCCGCTGGCGGAGAGCTGGCCGGGCGGCGGCCCGACGCAGTTGTGGTCGAGGCCGGTGGGGGCGGGCTTCGCGGGCCCCGCGGTGGCCGGCGGCCGCGTCATCCTGTTCCACCGCCTCGGGGGGCGCGAGGTCGTCGAGGCCCTCGACGCCGGGACCGGCGACACCGTCTGGCGCTACGACTACGCGACCAGCTACCGCGACGATTTCGGGTTCGACGAAGGGCCGCGGTCGGTGCCCGTCGTGCACGACGGCCGGGTGTACACCTTCGGGGCGCAGGGCCAGCTCCACGCCGTCGACCTCGAGACCGGGTCCGGCGTCTGGCGGGTCGACACCCACGCCCGCTACGGCGTGCGGAAGGGGTTCTTCGGGGCCGCCGGCTCGCCCCTCGTCGAGGACGGGCGGGTCATCGCCAACGTCGGCGGCCGCCGCGGCGGCATCGTGGCGTTCGACGCCGCCACCGGCGACGAGCTGTGGACCGCGACCACCCACGAGGCGAGCTACTCGTCTCCGGCCGCCGGCACCTTCGGCGGGCGGCGGCTCGCCCTCGTCTTCACCCGCACCGGGCTCGTCGGGCTCGACCCCGCCACCGGCGAGGTCCGGTTCGAGAACCGGTGGCGCTCGCGCCTCGGGGCGTCGGTGAACGCGGCCACGCCCCTCGTCGTCGGCGACCGCGTGTTCATCTCCGCCAGCTACGGCACCGGGGCCGCCCTGCTGCGGGTCGACGGCGGAACCCTGGCCGAGGAGTGGTCCGGCGACGACAGCATGACCAACCACTATGCCACCGCGGTGATCCACGACGGCGTGCTCTACGGCTACCACGGCCGGCAGGAGTACAGCCCCAGCCTGCGGGCCGTCGACCTGCGCTCGGGCGCCGTCCGCTGGAGCGAGGACCGCTTCGGCGCCGGCACCGTCACCCTCGCCGGCGACCTCCTCGTGGTCCTGCGCGAGAGCGGCGAGCTGATGCTGGCCGAGGCGACCCCCGAGGCGCTCCGGCCGCTCGCCCGGGCCCGGATCCTGCCGGGCGTGGTGCGCGCCTATCCCGCGCTGGCCGACGGCCGCCTCTACGCGAGGAACACCGACACCCTCGTCGCCGTCGATCTCCGGTGAGCGCCGGGCGCTCCGGTGAACTGCAGGGGCGGCTCGGGCTGCACGGTCGGATACGAGGGGCCACGTCGGTTCCATCCATGAATATCTGTACCAACACTTCAGATATTCATGGGAGGACTGTCGTCGGCCGGTCGAGCGCCATGCCGCCACGCCCCTGTCCTCGACGGCGAGCGGCGGGGGAAAACGAGCGGGCTTGGCGCCTTGCCGGCCAGCTCGAGTCCCACCGCTGCCCGGTCGCCACCCCTAGAACCCGAGGCGGAATCCGAACCGCAGCAGGCTCGGGTTCATGATCTCGAGCGTCTGGCCGGGCCCCGTGGGGCCCTCGGCGGTGCCCACGTCGTACTGGCGCCCGAGCACGGTCCCGGCGTTGAGGATGTTGAACCAGTCGAAGTCCACGTTCACCGTGTAGCCGTCGCCCCGGAACTCCCTGCCGATCCGCACGTCGAAGCTCCTGATGGTCGGCAGCCGGTTGGCCCCGACGTCGGGCGCGAAGAGCACGTCCTTCAATGCCCCCGCATCCCGTGCGTGGGCCTGTATCTCCTGGAAGTAGGGCTGCCCGAAACCCTGTCTGATCAGCAGGTTGCCGGCGATGTTGATGCCGAACGGCGCCTCGTAGAGCCCGTTGGCGACGAACTGGTACCGGGGGCTCACGAAGTAGATGTCCGACTTGCCGCTGCCCCCCGTGCGGGTGATGACCAGGCCCCCGTCACGCAACGGGCTGACGGGCGACGGCGTCGGATCGATGATGGCCGCCGCCCGGTCCGTGAAGTACTCGCGGTGATCGTTGAACGAGTAGGCGATGCGGGCCTGCCAGCGGTTGGCCAGCCGCTTGATGAAGCTGGTCTCCCAGCCCCAGTAGTTCTGGTGGTAGCCCTCGCGGTTGCGCTCCTCCGCGCCGCCCCCGGGCGGCAGCACGACGCCCGGCAGCGGCGCGTAGACGTCCTGACTGACCGTCGCGCCCCCGCCGGCCCCGGGCAGCGTCGCGGTGAGGGTGTCGACCACCCCGTAGTCGGCCGAGGTGATCCCGATCAGCGGGGCCCACGTGAAGTTGGTGAACCGGCGCCACGTCACCGACGTCGTCAGGGCCGAGTTCGGGATCGGCAGCTCGCGGTCGAGGCCGAAGATGAACTCGTGGGTCCTCGGCGACGACAGGTCCGGCGCCACGCGGTTGACGCTCTCGGCCGACGTGGGGTTGGCGGCATCGAAACCGTCCGCGAACAGCATCGGGCCCAGCTCGCCGGCCTGCGTCACCCCGTCCCCGTTCGCATCGGCGGCCAGGAAGAAGGCGGCCGAATAGCTGGTCCCCGCGGCCAGAATGCTGGCGGCGCCCACGGGAAGCTGCGAGGCGAACTGCCCGTAGCCGGCCCGGACGAGCGTGTCGGCTTCCGTCCCGAGGGCGTAGCTGACGCCGATGCGCGGCGCCAGGATGTCGAACACGTGCGTGTTGCTCAGGGCGGGAGACGTCAAAGCCGGCAGCAGGTCCGGGATCAAGGGGTTCGCGGGGCGCTGCGCCTCGAGCAGCGACGAGGCCGATCGGTCGAAGCGGACGCCGACGTCGACGGTCAGCCGGTCCAGCGTTATCCGGTCGCTCGCGTAGAGGCTCAGGTACCGGCCCTCGGCGTTCAGCACCTCGTCCCCGTAGACGATGGCCAGCATCAGTCCGTCGTCGGGATAGCTCGGCTGGTGCAGGGAGAGCGTTCCGTTGCCGGGCCAGATGAACTCTTCCTGCTGGATGTTCCTCCGCCAGTTCACGCCGAACCGCACCTCGTGGTCGCCGCGGAAGTAGTTGGCGTCGACGTCCGCCACCGACTGCGGCCGCCACGAGCGGAAGTCGGCGAACGAGTTGTGGTAGACGCGGTTGACGTCGCGGTAGACGTCGGTGTCGAGGCCGCCCCGCGGGGTCAGGAAGAAGCCCCAGTTGAAGTGAGTCGCCTTGGCGCTGACGACGAGGTCGTTGTTGCCCACCCAGTTGGCCGTCCCCGTGAACAGGCCCGCGCCGCTGCCCCCCTGGTTCCAGGTGGTCTCGTCGGGCCGCGTCGGTCCCGCGTTCCGCCCCAGCTTGATCTTGGCCCCGTTGAAGTGGTTGAGGCCGACGCGCAGGCCGTCGGTCACCTGCCCCTGCACCTTGAAGGCCCGGTTGGTCAGGGTGGTGCGGTCGGGCGTGTCGATGAGGGTGCGCAGCCGGATGTCGGTCTCGCCGAGCGAGCCCCAGCCCCACAGCCGGTCCCTGACGATGGGGCCCCCGAGCTCGAAGCCGTAGTCGGCGTACTGCTCCATGCGGTTGCCCTTCCCGGTCTCTCCGCCGATGGCCTCGGCCAGGGCCGGCGACAGGTTGTTGCGCTGCAGCCCCTCGTTGGCGAAGTAGCCGCGCGTGCTGCCGCTGAGCTGGTTGGTGCCGCTCTTGAGCACCACGTCCACCGCCGCGCCCGGGGTCTGGTTCCGCACGTCGGCCCCGCCGGTGTTGATGCGCACCTCCTGGAACTGGTCGAAGTCCCAGTAGGTCGGCGACGAGAGGGACGCCATGTCGGTGACCACGACGCCGTCGAGGGTCCAGGTGTTCTCCTGGGTGCCCGCGCCCTTGGCCATGTAGAGCGACTGCTGGCCCGACTCGGCCCCGCCGACGTTGACGCGGTCGACGACGACGCCCGGAATGGTCTGCAGCAGCACCCACGGGTCGCGGGAGGAGGGAATCTCCTGCAGCTCGTCGACCGTGATGTGGGTGTCGGTGCTCTGGCGGCGCGGGTCGATGATGGGGGCGGTGCCGGAGACGGTCACCGTCTCGTCGATCCCGCCCACCTCCAGCGCCGCCACCACCGGGGTCGACGCGGCCGCCCGCACCTGGACCCCGGTGTCCACCAAGGTGCGGAACCCCGGCAGCGCGATGCGCAACTCGTAGGTGCCGACCGGCAGCCGCAGGAGGCGCGCCGCGCCCTGCGCGTCGGTGAAGATGTCGGACCGGTTCTCGGGCCCCGTCACGGACACCCCCGCACCCGGCAGCACGCCGCCGGTGGAGTCCTGGACGGTGACGTCGATCCGGCCCAAGTCGACCTGGGCGGCGGCGGATGCGGCCAGCAGGAGCGCCGCCGAGAAGACGGCACCTGCCCTGGCTGTACCTGGAGAATGGAATCGTTGCCTCACTGTCGCCTCCATCTGCCTGGCGGGGGCATGGCGGGACCGGATCCGCGTCGCCGAAACGGAACGCGACCCCGCATCGTCCCCGGGCTCCATCGCTGGGCCCGGATTGCCGTTGCGACCCGGGATTGTGCGCCGCAGGATGCTGCGGCCCCTGGAAGCCCGTTGTTGAAGCGCCGCGTCGCACCGAAACCCGCGCGGCCCGGCGCGTCGAAACGCACCCGCGCGTTGCGGGGCGTCTCGAGGGCGCGTGTCAGTCTGTGCACGCATGGTAGCAGACACGGCTTGCAGGCGCCCCCCCGGCCGGGTCCAAGGAGAGCGGTCTCGGAATCGAGCGCGAGCACCGCGTGCAACAGCGCGGTGTCCGCAACGCAGACCCTGGGGCCTGACCTGCCGCTTCTTGAGATTCTCGTGCCACGGCGCGAGGGGCGCAGCCACCACGTTCACTCACGGCGAACGCGGTAAACGCACGTGCACGGCGGGTGAACGCCGACGGCACCGATCAGGACGACCAGCGCGGGGCAGGGTTCGGGGGTTCGGGAGCGCCGTCCGAAGACGGCTCCCCACGGCTCTACTGAAGACGGATGGGCAGGCGAGCTTCCAGATCGCCCGGTCCGTCAACGACGAGAGTGTATTCTCCAGCCGGCCACTCGCCGGTTGGCGACTGGAAGAACAACGACGCGCTACCGGCGCTCGTCGGCCCGACCTGCGCTGTCCAGGTCATGGTCGCTGCGAGGAATCACGTCGGCACCATGCATGAAAATCCAAAGTGTCACTTTAGATTTTCATGTATGTGTCGTGAGTCGTTGCTGATCGCGGCGAGACCGCCCTCCGGCTTTCGCGCGGTCGCACCCACGCTCCGCGGCTCCGACCCGGCGTCTACGTCGGCGTGGCCGCCCTGAGACCGGCTTCCACCGCAGGAGGGCTCCCGAACGACGCGTCGATGAGTGTCGCCAGGCCATCGCGCAAGGGCGTCTCGCCGGCGCCGGCCGTCAGCTCCTTCAACAGCGCCGAGACCGGCAGACCGACACCGACGATCTCCGCTCCCGTCCCGCCGGACAGCCGCCGAATCCTGAGCCGCGTTCTTCTGGGCTCTTCGACCGTCGCCGGATACACCAGCAGGGAAGTCGGCACCCCACTCGAGCTTGTCGCCCCGAAGGCGAACGCATAGAGGAACGCCTGGTAGATGTCGCCCTGGTCGAACCCGTGCTCATCGTACAGCTTGTACTTGGCGTCGATGGCGACCCGGCCGCCCGAGTCTTCCCGCCGCTCGACCACGACATCCGGGACGATGCGGGTGTAGGGACGCTGGCTCGAGACGTTCCAGACGACGGAACCGAAGGGAATCTGAGACGTCACCCGATATCGGGTCGCCGGCAGGATCTGCTCGACGACTCGGGTCACGAAACGCTCGAACAACCGGTTCATGTCCAGCAGAAACGAGAACGACCGGGTCTCGCCGGGTGCGAGCAGGTCATCGACGCCCAAGGCGTCGAGCAGCAGCCATGCCAGGCGGTGGGCGGCCTCGTAGTGCGCGTTCAACCGGTTGTACGTCAGGGTCGCCCGCGCGGCCGCGAGGTCGAGGTGGTCGGTGTCGCATATCGGCTCGAGCACGCCCCGGAGCCGCGAGATGCGGTGCTGCAGCGGGACGGAGGTGACCCGCGAAGACGTCACCCGCAGGGCCGCGGCAAGCAGCCGGTTCTCGAGGATGTCGTGCTCCAGCTCGTCGAAGCGGCAGACGATTCGGTCGAGCCGGCCGAATCGTTCGAGCACCTGACGGTCGCCGAGAATCCGGCCGCGCGCCATCGGCAGGTCGTCCTCGCGTTCGACGTAGCCTGACAGCAGGCCCCGCCGGAGCACCCGCTCCGTGGCCTCGACGAAGAGCAGGACGAAGAGCTCGAGCAGGTTGTCGCCGGACGCCTCCAGAGTTGCCCTGTCACCAAGCCGGGCCAGGGCGTCGAGCCCAGACGCGTACTCGATCAGCCGTACCAGTCCAAGCCGGTCGTCCGTGACCTTCGGCACGATCCGAATCTCGACGGTCGGCAAGCGCACGACGCCCACCCACGACCGCGTCCGAACGCGAAGCCCCCGCCGCAACTCATCGATCTGCAGCCGGTGCTCGGCCGCGACCGACGACTGCGCCACAACGGCGCGGTCCTCCGGCGTGAGCGCGAGGTCGTGGAAGACTTCCGTCGTCCATTCGCTCAAGGGGCCGAGGGGCCGCACGCTCTCCGGACCCGTCATCCCGACGAAACCTCGCCCTCACCGAATTCCCGCGCCAACGCCGCAACCAGTTGCTCGGCGTCGTCGACCTTCTCCGCATCCAGGGTCCCGGCTTCGGCATCGACGAGCTCGTTGCCGATGAACTTCGCCAGCGTTGCGTACTCGTCGTAGCAGTACTCCTGGAGCAGGGGAAGAATCTCCTCTCGGAACCGGGCCGCGAACTCCTCCACCTCGTCCACCGGCTGACCGTCGACCAGCAGGTACGAATGACCGACCTGCTTCTCGCGGCCCTCGACCTTGGCGATCCGCTGGTTCAGCCCCTCGAGAAACTCGTCGAGCGCGAGGTCACCGACTTCTGCGCCGTGCACCAGATCGCTGTCGGGCATGCACTCGATGAACGCGAAACGCCGCCGCAGCGCCGCGTCGAGCAGCTTGATGCTGCGGTCGGCGGTGTTCATGGTGCCGAGTAGAAACACGTTGGGCGGCACGCTGAAGGTCTCCTTGCTCTGGGGCAGGGTCAGGGTGAGGCCGCGCTTGTCCCGCTCGAGCAGCGTCAGCAGCTCGCCCATGATCTTGGCGACGTTGCCGCGGTTGATCTCGTCGATCATCAGGAGGTACGGCCGGCCGGGATTCGCCTGGGCGGCGCGGCAGACCCTCTTGAAGACGCCGTCTTCGAGCGACAGCGACAACCCGCCGCCCGCGCCGCCGGCGTCGGCGGGCCGAAACCCCTCGATGAAGTCCTCGTATGTGTAGGACGGGTGAAACGTCACCCGGGTCAGCGGGCCGACGCTGTCCGTCGTGCCCGAGTCTGCGGCGCGCTGCAGGACGGATCGCTGCGGATGGCGTTCCGCGAGTTGGCCGAGGAGATGCTCGGCCTCGGTTTGCGTCAGCCGGAAGAGCGTGCCCTGGTTGTTGAACCGCATGGGCTCGCTCTGCGCCAGTACCGCGTCCCGCTTCAGCTCGTCATAGGTCGGTCCCCGGTCGAGTCGCTCGACCGGCTCGATCTCGATCGTCGGGGGGGCGTCGCCGTCGCTCCGGAGTTCCCGACTCACCCGCGCAAGTGCCATGACCTGCTTGTCGGGCGTGCTCTGGTACCCGATGACCAGATCGCCCCGTTGTACCAACGGATAGTTCCGCTTGAGGCGACCGTATCGATAGTTCTCCCGCCCGTCCTGAAAGAGCCGATCCCAGCTCCACTCCTTCGGGTTGGCCACCGCCCACCACACCCGCGACGACACCTGCGAGGTCGAGAGCTCACGCTCCGCCTCGCGCAACCGATCGGTGTCGACGAACACGGCGTCGGCTTCCTCGCGGCCGAGTTGCCTCATCAACCACCAGACGGCGAAGCGCCTGGCCTGGTAGGTCTTTCCCGTCCCGGGCGGCCCATACAGAATGAGCTGGCCCTTGCGCTCGAGCGCGGCGGCGATGCGCGGGTACACGGAGGGGACAACCGGTTTGGGTGGCTTGTCGAGGATGGTCTGGAGCAGCGTGTCGGAGACTGTGGCCACCGTCACCTTGGCCCAACGCGCCTGTGCCGGTATGCTCCGCTCGGAGTTCGTGCCCCACTGGACGGCCACGGTGTGCCGGCCCTCGGGACGCTCATCGGCCCATCGATATCCCGGTTCGACGACCTCGCCTACGGCGAGCACCCGGCGGATGCCGCGATTGGCTACGACGAAATCGCCGGGCTCCAGTTCGCGGAGCTTCCACAGCTCGTTGCCCTTCCGTCTCGCGTGGGCGCGGTGCCCGTCGTGGGGATGCGCCTCCTCGAACCGGGCAAGGAACTCCTCCTTGGATTCGAACGCCGAGAGGTCGCCCACGTCGTCCCAACCGACGCAGATGTAGCCCTCCCGCCGGCAGTCGTCCCAGAACCGCGCATCCCGCCCCGGCTCGATCTTCAACACCCGCCTCGTCGTGCGCGGATCGCGCCAGTCGTAGAGCAGCCACGGCAGCTCCTCGGTGTTCCAGTCCGCCACCGCGGGTTCGGATTGCAGGGCCGCGAGGAGGTTGCGGTTCAGCGCCACCGCCGACGACGCGTCGACCTCCTCTGTCGGGCGTCCCAGCGCGCGCAGGAAATGACGCAGATGGTGGATCGAGTAGACGGGTAGCACCTGTTCGGGGAAATACAGGTGCAGGGACTTCAGCTTCAGCGCCCGCCCGCGGGCCAGCGTCTCGAGCTCGTCGATGCGCTCCCAGTCGCCACGCTCGGCCAGCTTGAATGCCTGCACGAACTCGCTCCGCAACCGGCGCCACGCCTCCCGTTCATTCGAGAACCCCTTCGGAAAGTACCATCCCTCCTGGTCCTTCCGCTTGTAGACGATCAGCTTCCTCGCGTTTCCGCCTCGCATGCTGCCCAGCGATTGGGACTTGAACTCCAGCCAGCGGCAGTAGGTGTCTTCTGACTCTGCCTGGCCCAGCGCATAGTCTTCCAGCGCCATGTCCGGCCACTTGTCGCGCGGAAAGCGCTTCAGGATCTCGGCCCGCTGCGATTGATACCCCCGGCGATCGGATTCCCGGGTCGATCGGTCGAATTGCGCAACGGCCTGGCTGAATGTGACGTCGCTCTTCGTCATGGCGGGCCGATTATCTCCCGTGGCGGGTGAACAGGGCGAAGGAGGCCCGGCGTGGCTGGGGGGGAACGCCGAGGAACACGGCTGGGGCCGGCGATGCGGGCGGCTCCAGCGCGGCCGGGAACACTGAGACAGCCAGCGGCGCAGCGGATCACCCGCCGCGACTCCGACTCGAGAACGCAGATTCGGTCCCGCCGCGGCGCCCTCAGTCGCGCAGGGCGAACGTCGAGAGCGAGTGCCCGGCGATGACCGCGACGTACTGCCGGCCCGCCACCTCGTAGGTCATGGGGCCGTTGGTGATCTGCCCGCCGAGGCTCGTCCGCCAGAGCAGATCGCCGGTGCGCGCGTCGAGGGCCTGGAAGTAGCCCGACCGCGTGCCCGTGAAGAGCAGGTCCGAGGCGGTAGTGAGGATGCCGCTGCTCGTCACGTCGGTCATCTCGAACTTCCACCGCGGCTCGCCGGTCAGCGCGTCGAGGGCCACCACCGCGCCCGAGCCGGCCGCGTCGGTCCACGTGTTGATGGGGCCGCGGGTCAACCCGGGCACCGTCGGGGCGTCGGGCACCGGCGGCGCCGTCCGCGGCCGCCCGCCGATGAAGGAGCGCCCCGGCTCGTACACCTGCGGCTGCCCGTCGAAGACCGACGCGTAGTCCTCCCAGGCGGGGACGTAGAAGAGCCCCGTGCGGGGGCTGAAGGACGGCGAGTACCAGTTCGTCCCGCCCTGCACGCCGGGGAAGGTCGGCGCGCCCGGCGGCTGGGGCGTCTCGACGGGGCGGCCGCTGTCGTCGAGCCCCTCCGCCCAGTTGACGGTCACGAACGGCAGGCCGTTGAGGAACCGGCCCGTCGTCCGGTCGAGCACGTAGTAGAAGCCGTTGCGGTTGGCCCAGAGCATCGCCTTCAGGGTGACCCCGTTGCGTTCGAAGTCGGCGAGCACCGGAATCTGCACCGAGTCGTAGTCGTAGGGGTCGTTGGGCGTGAACTGGAAGTGCCAGCGCAGCTCGCCGGTGTCGGCGTCGAGGGCGACCACCGAGTCGGAGTAGAGGTTGTCGCCGGGGCGCTGCTCGCGGTTGAAGTCGGGGCCGGGGTTGCCGAGGCCCCAGTACATCAGGTTGAGCTCGGGGTCGTACGACCCGGTGAGCCACGCGGCGGCGCCGCCGTGCATCCACGCCTCGGGGTCGCAGTAGGTCTCGGGGTCGGGCGGGCACGGCTCCCACGTCTCGTGCCCCGGCTCGCCCGGCCCGGGGATGGTGTGGAAACGCCAGATTTCCTCGCCGGTGGCCGCGTCGAGGGCCGAGATGAAGCCGCGGATGCCCCGGTCGCCGCCGGCCGAGCCGACGATGACCTTGTCCTCGACGACGAGGGGAGCGAGGGTGAACGAGTAGGCGAGCTCCTTGTCGGCCAGCTCGACGTCCCACAGCTCGGCCCCGGTGGCGGCGTCGATGGCCACGACGTGGGCGTCGAGGGTGGCCATGAACAGCCGGTCGCCGAGGATGGCGACGCCGCGGTTGTTCGAGCCGCAGCAGGCGCGGTGATCGGGCGGCGTCGCATAGCTGTACACCCAGAACACGCGGCCCGTCCGGGCGTCGAGGGCGACCACGTCGTTGGGGCGCTGCGTCAGGTACATGACGCCGTCGACGACCAGCGGCGTGGCCTGCCAGGGGCCGAAGACCGGGGTCTGGTAGACCCACTGAAGCTGCAGGTCCTCGACGTTGGCCGGGGTCACGTCGTCGAGTTCGCTGTAGCGCTGGCTCGAGTACGTGCCGGAATAGGTGAGCCAGTCGGCCGGCGCCTGCGCCGCGTCGCGGAGGCGCTCGAACGGCACCTGCGCCGACGCCGAGCCGGCGGCCAGCGCGCCGAGGAGCACCGCGAGTCCGATCCGCCGCATCGTCTGGTTGGTTCGCATCGTCCGCCTCAGCCTTTCAGGGACACGAGGTACGCCAGCAGGTCGGCCAGCTCGTCGGCGTCGAGCCGGTCGCCGTAGGCCGGCATGGGCGAGGTCGTCAGGATCCGGAGCTCGCGCAGGTCGGCCTTGTCGAACGACCGCAGGCGCGCGTCGCCGTCGAGGATCTGCACGGTGTAGGTGTCCTCGTTCAGGCGCCGGCCGGTGACCCGCTCGCCGTCGGTCGTCACCAGCTCGATGGGGCGGTCGATGGGCCGCATCGTGCCGGTCGGGTCGAGGAGCGACCGCCGCAGGGCGCTCGGCGCCCGCTCGGCGCCCACCGCCGTGAGGTCCGTCGCCGCCCGGGGACCCCGGCCCCGCACGCGGTGGCAGTCGAGGCACGCGCCCCGGCCCTCGAAGATCGCCCGGCCGCGGGCCGCGTCGCCCAGCGTCACCGCGTCGGCCTCGTAGGTCATGTTCCGCAGGTAGGCGACGATGCCGGCCATCTCGGCGGCGTCGAGCTCGAACGCCAGCATGCCGGTGCCGGGAATGCCGTTCCGGATGACCCCGATCAGGTCCCGGTCGGTCGCCCCGCGGCGCAGTTGCCCGCTGCGCAGGTCGACGCCGGCGACCGCGTCCCCGGTCTCGCCGTGGCAGCTCGCGCACTGGTCCAGGTACACCGCGAGGCCGTAGGCGATGTCGGCCGGGTCGTGCTCGACGTGGTCCTGGGCGCTCGCCGCGCCGGCCGATACGGCCAGGCACATCGCCGCTCCGATCACCCCTTGCCGCGTGACCTCCCCGCGCCGCCCGAAGACCCTTCGTAGCATGGGACTGTCCTCCTGCGGGTCCGGCAACCCGTGGCAGAAGGCCCCGCTACGTTTCGACCGGCGGAGCATCCTGCCTGACTGCGTTGCTTCTCGGTTACCTGTGTCCTTCAGTATGCACCGCAACTGGTCCGGCACGGGCGTTGTCGAGCCGGCCGCGCCCGCGCACCGGCGAATCCAGCGGGACACGCTCGTCACTCCGGGAGGGCCAGGGCCACGTACTCGCTGGGCATGTCCTCCCAGCCCACGGTGACGACGATGTACTGCCGGCCGTCGACCATGTAGGTCATCGGCGCCGCCGTGGTGCCCCCGGGCAGCTCCATCTCCCAGACCACGTCGCCGGACAGCTTGTCGTAGGCGCGGAACATCTTGCCGCCGGCCCCGCCCCAGATCGGCTGCAGCACCACGACGCCGGCGTTGCCGCCCTCGCCGAGGAAGACGAGCGACTTCGTTACCAGCGGCGACACCCGGCCGGGCTGGCCGAGCGGTGGCAGGTCGAGGTCCTTCAGCATCGGGTGGTCGCGCGGCCCGTCGCCGTTGGCCTTCGACCAGAGGATCTCGCCCGTCTTCAGGTCGATGGCGACCAGCCGCCCGTACGGCGGCTTGAAGATGGGCAGTTCGTTGGGGCCCTGGAGCGGCGCCAGGGTCTCGACCACGAGCCGCATGTCCGAGCGGGGATGCTCGGACGGCACGATGCCGATGACCGACTCGCTGTGGACCGACGGCACGTAGAGGATGCCGGTCTCGGGGTCGACGGCCGAGCCGCCCCAGTCGGCGCCGCCCACCACGCCGGGCATCTGCAGGGTGCCCCCGGTGCCCCCCGGCGAGTCGTCGACCATCGACGGCGCGGTGAAGAGGGGGCCGGTCACGTACTGCTCGAAGACCTCCAGCGCGTCCTGCCGCAGCTCGGGGGTGAAGTCGATGAGGTCGTCGACCGTCGTCCCCTGCTGATCGAACGGCGGCGGCTTCGTGGGGAACGGCTGGGTCGGCGCGTACCACTCGCCGGGCACGTCGCCCGGCGGTACCGGCCGCTCCTCGATGGGCCAGATCGGCTCGCCCGTCACCCGGTTGAAGACGTAGGTGAACGCCTGCTTGCTCACCGCCGCCACCGCCTTCACCGGCTCGGCGCGCCCCTCGACCTGGAGGTCGAGGACGTTGGGGGCGGCGGCGAAGTCGTAGTCCCAGATACCGTGGTGCACGGCCTGGAAGTGCCAGACGCGCTCGCCGGTGCGGGCGTCGAGGCAGACGATGCTCTCGGCGAACAGGTTGTCGCCCGGGCGGTAGCCGCCGTAGTAGTCGTTGGTGGGGGTCGACAGCGGCACGTACACCAGGCCGAGCTCCTCGTCCGCGCTCGGCCACGCCCACATGTTGGTGTTGCCGCTGTACTCCCACGACGGCCGGTCCTCGTCGATGGCGGTCAGCCACGTCTCGTTGCCGAACTCGCCGTCCTGCGGGATGGTATGGAATATCCAGACCTGCTCGCCGGTCCTCACGTCGAAGCCGCGCACGTCGCCCGGCGGCATCTCCTTCATCGCCGGCATGTTGGGGTTGGTGACGTCGCTCATGGCCGAGCCGATGACCACGACGTCGCCCACCACGAGGGGCGGCGACCCCCAACTGAACGTCTCCACCGGCTCGTCGAACCCCTGCGTCAGGTCCACCTCGCCGCCGTCGCCGAAGTCGGGGTAGCGCTCGCCGGTGCCGGCGTTCAGGGCCACGAGGTGCGAGCCGACGACCGCGATAACCCGTGCGTCGTCGCTCTCCGAGTCTTCCCAGTAGGCGACACCGCGGGTCTGGCGCACGCGGGTGAACGGCTCCCCGTCCCGGTCGGGGGGCGTGTCGAACCACAGCACCTCGCCGGTCTTCGCGTCGAGGGCCGCGACGGTGCCGAGGGCCGAGCTGATGTAGAGTCGGCCGCCGGCCATCAGCGGCGTGTTCTGCGAGGCGATCGACGGGGTGAAGTCCTCCCGCCCCTCCCGCATCGCGTCAGGCAGCACCGACTGTCGCCAGACGATCTCGAGGTCGGCGATCGTCTCGGCGTCAATCTGGTCCAGCGGCGAGTACTTGGTGCCGGCCGCATCCGACCCGTACGACCGCCACTCCACGTCCTGGGCGTGCGCCGCCGGGACTGCGGCCACGAGGACTGCCGCGATCGCCGGAAGCACCAGCGTGCAGGTCAGCGTGCTCGGATTGTCATGTCTCGAAGATCGTGTTTCCATCGTCGTCTCGCCGCAAGATCAGGATCGCCAAGTCTCGCTTGACGCCGCACCGCGGACACGTCGCAGTCGACGCCTGCTCCAGGTAATCGTCATCGAAGTCGTCGACCGCCAGATTGATGGATGCGCCGCGCCGCTCGCGGCCTCCCGGTCCGCGTCAGGAACCGTCGTCGTCCCCGTCCCGCCAGCCCGCCAGGTCGTCCAGTGTCACGCCCAGTGCGGCCGCCAGCCGGCGGACGAGATCCAGCGTACCGGACTTCCGGCCGTTCTCGATCTGCGACAGGTACCCCTTCGTGACGCCTACTCTCGCAGCCAACCCGCCGAGCGTCAAGCGGCGGTGCCGCCGCCACGCTCGCAGGGGGCGCTCACCGTCCAGAATGGCGTGCACCACCTCGCCGGGAACCGTTTCGCCCGCCGCGTTCTCACGCACGGCCCGCTCGATGGCGGCGCGATCCGAGGACTCCTCCAGTGAGGCGACCATGCGGCGGTACTCGTCGATCGGCACGACGGCATACTCGGGTCGACCGTCTTTCTCGATGATTTGCACACTGCGATCGTTCATCGGTACGCCCGCCCCCTGCGCTCGATCTTCGCCACCAGCACCTGCTGTTGCCCGTCGTCGAGAGTGTAGACGACGCGCCAGTCACCCGCTCGGAGTCGAAAGCCGTCCCGGCCTGACAGGCGCGTCGCATTCGGGTGTTTGCCGTAGGGATTCGCCGCCACTGCCTCGATTCCGGCGCGAACCCGCTTCGCGACTTCCCGCGGCATGCGCAGGAGTTGGCGAGCTGCATGTTTCTGATAGCGAACTTCGTACATACACAAGGTATACCATCCGATGACCCTCTGTCATCGGCCGAGCCGCGCGGGGTCTCCCGATGGCGTTCGAGGTTCGGCGTCGGGTCAGGAGAGGCGGGAGAGCAGGTCGTCGGCGTCGTCGCAGGCGGTGATGAGGTCGAAGGCCTCGGTGAGGCGGCGGGGGTCTTCAATGCGGGCGAGGGCCTCGGCCGTCCGGGCCGCGGTGGCGGGACCGAACTTCTGCGCCGCCAGCCGGCGAAGGAGGGTGCGTTCGCGGGCGATGCCCTCGGCGCGCCCCTGAGCGATGCCTTCGGCGCGGGCCTGCCGGCGGTGGCGGCCGAGCTGCGGGTCGTCGTCGGGGGTGGTGCCCTCGCTCTCGCCGAGCCGCCGGCCCACCCGCGTCAGGTCGGCCAGCGTCCGCGGCCCGAGGCGCGGCTCGTTCAGCGAAGCGTGGATCTGCGCGGCCGTCCACGTGGGGAACGCGCGGCTCTCGTCGACGGTGCGGAAGCGGCCTCCGTCGAGCACGTAGATGGTCAGGCCCGGCCGCACGCCTCGGGGGCGGTTCGGCGACGGCTCGTCGGGGGTGTCGACCCACACTTCGGGGAACCCCCACGCTTGGTAAACCGGTAGCTTGTTGCGCCGGATGTCGGTGGTGTGATCCACTTCGAGAATCACGTCCGGCAGGGGGTCCACCCCCAGCACGATGGCGGGATCGCGCGGCCGCCAGACCTTCCGGTCCAGATAGACGGTCTGGTCGCCCACGAGCACCTGCCGCGGCCGGCCGTCCGCGTCCCGCTCCATCAGGTAGACGGCCCCGGCCAACAGGAAGCGCGATCCGCGCTCCTGACCGAGGCGGGTCAGCAGCTCGCTCAGCAGGTTCGGGGCATTCTCGTGGACGGGGCCGGCGTCGCGCATCACCCAGGCTGTTCCCGTCTCGCGCGACCAGTACTCGATGCGTCCGTCGTAGGCCCACACGTCTTCCCAGGTCGGCAGCGAGACGGCGTCGCAGCCGGGGAAGTCCCGGGCCGCGGTCGGGGTCGGCGCGGCCGGCGTGCCGGCGTATCCGGTACGGGGTGTCGGGGGCGGGGTGAAGGGGGTCATGCGCCTGTGCTAATTATCGCACAGCCGGCCGGCGCCTGGCGTTGGCTGTGCAGCCCGCATGCCCGGACGACCCTGTGTCGACTGCGATCCCTCGCAGACGTCCCGCAAGCAGGAGCCGGATACAATGCGCCGTGGGAGTACAGGCGATGATCATCCACGATGCCGGGATCCGGAGACTCGGGGCGGGTGCGGCGTGCGCGGTGGTGGCCGTGCTGGCCGGCGCCGCCGCCGCACGGGCGAGCGACTGGCCGCAGTTCCGCGGGCCGACGGGGCAGGGGCATGCGCCGGACGCGGCGGTCCCGCTCGCGTGGAGCGAGACCGAGAACGTCACCTGGAAGACGCCGGTGCCGGGCCTCGGGTGGTCGTCGCCGGTGGTGGCGGACGGGCGGCTCTGGCTCACGACCGCGCTGATCGACCCCGACGAAGGCAGCTCGCTCCGGCTGCTCGCCTTCGACGCCGAGACGGGAGACCCCGCCCTCGACGTGGAGGTCTTCGACAGCAGCGAGGTCTATCCGCTCAACCCGAAGAACAGCCTCGCCTCGCCGACGCCGGTCCTCGACCCCGGGGGGGAGCGGGTCTACGTCCACTTCGGGGCCACCGGGACCGCCGCCGTCAGCACCGCCGGCGAGATCCTGTGGCGCACCCGCTTCCCCTACATCTCGCAGCACGGCAACGGGGGGTCGCCCATCCTCCACGACGGCAGGCTGATCGTCAGCATCGACGGCTACGACGTCGCCTACCTGGTGGCCGTCGACGCGCGTACCGGCGAGGAGCGCTGGCGCTCGGTCCGGCCCGATCCGGTGTCGCAGGCCTACTCCACGCCGATCGTCATCGACGCCGGCGGCCGCGAGCAGATCGTCAACGTCAGCGCGTTCCGCACTTCGGGGCACGATCCGGCGTCGGGGCGGGAGATCTGGGAGGTGGTCTATCCCCGGGGCTTCTCGAACGTGCCGCGGCCGGTCTACGGCCACGGGCTGGTGTATCTGTCGACGGGCTTCCAGCAGCCGACCCTGCTGGCGGTGCGCGCGGACGGCGCGGGCGACGTGACCCGCTCGCACGTGGCGTGGCGGCTGCGGCGCGGGGCCCCGCTGACCCCGTCGCCGATTCTCGTCGGCGACGAGCTGTACATGGTTTCCGACTTCGGCATCGCGACCTGCGTCGACGCGCTCACCGGCGAGATCCACTGGCAGGAGCGGCTCGGCGGCAACCACTCCGCGTCGCCGGTGTTCGCGGGGGGGCGCATCTACTTCCAGAACGAGCGGGGCGTGACGACGGTGCTCGAGCCTGGCGCCGAGTTCAACGTGCTGGCCCGGAACCGGCTCGACGGCTCGATGCTGGCCTCGATGGCGGTCTCCGACGGCGCGCTGTTCCTGCGCAGCGACACGCACCTCTACCGCATCGAGGAGCGGCCCTGAGAGGGATGGGGACGTGCGGACGAACCGCCTCGGTTACTGGATGACCGGGTTGACCCACCCGGCCGGCAGCACCTTGTCGGGGTCGGGGCGGATGCTCAGATAGGTGACGTGGTCGGGAATCGCGGTCCAGCCGTGGAACACCCCGCCCGGAATGACCACGACGTCGCCCTCCGATACGTCGCGGACCTGACCGCCCTCCGCCGAGGCGCGGTAGCTCTCGCCCACCAGCACCTGCACGATGTGGCTGTCGGCGGGGATGTCCCGGCGCTCGGTGATCGTCCCCCCGGTCATCAGGGTGCCGCTCCCGGAGACGATGTAGTAGACCTCGGTCACCAGCGTGTGGACGATTCCCACCGCCGCATCTCCGGCCGGCTCGAGGGCGTCGCGGTGGAGGATCCCCACGGCCACGTTCGACTTGCCGATGTCGACGACCTTCACCTGACGGTCGACGCCGCCCTCGGGGGCGTTCCTGACCGCCATGTACTCCGCCACCGTCACGTCCGTCGCGGTCGTGACCTGGCCGGCCGCGGCCGCCGCCGCGGTCAGCGCGGCGGCGGCCAACCCCATCGAGCATCCTGACAGAACCCTGCGCATGTCGACTCCTCGGCGGTTCGGCAGGGGCGGCCCCGCTCCGTTCGTAGCGAGGCACCCCGCCCGACCGCCTGGTTTCGGGCCGCATGGCCCGCCAGCTCGCGTCCAACGCTGTCAGCCGGGTGCCGCGTCGCTCTCGGCGCAAACGCGGGCTCGGCCGCGTGCCGTCAGTCCCGCACCAGCGGGCGCCACGCGAGCTCCCAGCTCAGCGGCGCCTCCGCCGGCAGGTAGCAGATCTCGTGGTCGCACGCCTGGTACTCCAGCACCCCCTCGACCCGCAGGGTCGCGTCGGGCTCCGAGGCGAGCGCGTCGATGTCGCGGCGCATCGGGATGGTCACGTCCTGCACGAGCCGGAACGGCTGCTCGTAGACCGCCACCGTCTCGTCGAGGGGCTCGAAGTGGTACATCTCCGAGGCCGGGTAGGTCACCTCGTGGCTCCGCAGGAAGTCCGGCGCGGTCAGGCGCAGGCGGATCACCTGGTAGGCATGGTCGCCGGGCGCGTAGACGTGCATGTCGGTCTTCGGGGTCACGTCGACCACGAACGACAGGCGGTTGCCCGGCGCGACCACGTCGTCGGTGGCCCAGACGAGGGCCTCGAGGTGATCGGTGTCGACGCGGGTCGCACCCCGGTCCGGAGCCCCGGGCATCGCGTCACCGAGGCGGACGGCGATGCTCGACACCGTGGAGCGCTCCTGGTACGCCGCCTCGAAGAAGCGCGCGGTCACGCGGCCCGCCGTGTCCAGCATGAACGTGCCGGGATAGGGGATGCCGTAGAGCCGGCGCATCATCTCGCGCCGCTCCTCGGGCGCGCGGGCCGGGTCCATCTCGTGGTTCAGGAGGCCGTATTCCCGGATGGTCGCCGAGCCCTCGTCGGACAGCAGCGGAATCTCGATGCCGCGGGCGTCCGCGAAGCCGGCGAGGGTCGCGACCGGGTCGTAGGTGACGACGGCGACGCCGAGGCCCTGGTCCTGGAGCTCGTCATGACGGCTTTGCAGCTCCACGAGCTGCGTCTTGCAGTACGGTCACCAGTCGGCCGAGCGGCTGAACACCAGCATCAGCCCGGCCGGCCCCATCAGCGAGTCGAGGTCCCGCGCCGCGCCGGTCTGGTCGGGGAGCGAGAAGGACGGCACCACGTCGCCGACCTGGGGTCCGACCCCGTCGACATCGGGCAGTGGCTGCGCCGATGCGGTCGAAGCCGCTCCCAGCGCGAGCATCAGGCAAAGCGTTCCGATACGTGTGATCTTCATCGAGGCGAGTCTCCCACCGTCATCATGGCCGGCCAGGCCGCGTCGTGCGGCGACCACCGGAAACAGAATCCCGCCGCGACGGCTTCTTCCAGCGGGACGACATCCATTACGCAACCTGATCATAGCGCCCCCGGCCACGACAGCCGTCACCACATTTCGTCGCACGTCAGGCGGAAGCCCGCCAGCAGCGGTTCGGCAGAGACGACCGGCGGCTCGCGCAGACACTCGACCGCAACACCGGGGCGGTAGATGAAGACTTCCCGGCCGCGAGGATCGATCAACCAGCCGAGCTTCGCCCCGTTGTCGACGTACTCGCGCATCTTGTCGTGAAGCGCCGCCAAGTCGTCGGTGGGGGAGCGCAACTCCACGACGAAATCCGGACAGAGGGGGAGGAACCGGCTGCGCTGCTCGTCGGTCAGTGCGTCGAGGCGCTCGTGGGGGACCCACGACGCATCCGGAGATCGAACCGCGCCGTTCGGGAGCACGAAGCCGCAGGAGGAATCGAAACAGGCCCCGGTTCGGGTCCGCTTGGCCCAGTTGCCCAGTTGCCTGGCGATTTCCGCGTTCCTGCGGCTCGTCTCGCCCCCGGCCGGCGGCATGATCGACATTCCTCCACCGGCGGTGCGCTCGATGCGCAGGTTCCGGTTCAGCCGACACAGCTCGTAGAACTGGTCGTCGTTCAACCGGACGACCGGATCGAGGTGCATGAACAGGACCCGATCGTCCCGGCCGTCCGGGGCGTTCACTTCCGGGGAGAGCGTGGTCATCGTCGCTCCGCTCCACGTACCGGGGCGCCGGTCGGCGTCGAGCGCGACTTCGATACGCGTCGCGGGTCGCCCGTTCCCCGACGCAGATTCCTGCCCCGAGAGGTCGCTACCCCATGGGTCCGCACGCCGGCCAATCGACGGCGCCCGGAATCTGCACCGCGGCGACCCCTCTGATTCGAGCCGGCCCGCAACGCGCTGGCCGTCTCCCGCCGTCCGGCCGGGGTCTGCAGTCGGACTCCCGCCGCCCCTCCATCATGGCACATGGCTGCCGGCTCCCCCCGGCGCGGTGTCGGTGACATAGGCCGCCCCCTCCCTGCCTGCGACAGTCGGCGGCTGGAACACCCGGCGCGGCGCGCGGTGCCGGATGTCTCGGCCGCTACTCCGGCAGGGCCAGCGCCACCAGCTCCGGCACCTCGCCGCCCACCGTCAGGGCGATGTACTGCCGCCCCTCGTGCAGATAGGTCATCGGCGTGCCGATGGGGCCGCCCGGCAGGTCGACCGAGCCGACGACGGCGCCGGTGGCCTTGTCGCGCGCCACCAGCCGGGGACCGTCTTCGGTTCCGCCCGCGGTGAGGCCGCTGACGACCAGCGTCTTCGTGATCACCACGCCGCCGCGACCGTCGCCCCCGAGGGGCGGCAGGTCGAGGTCGCGCAGGGCCGGGTGCCGGCGCACGCGGTCGCCGTCGCCGTTGGGCTGCATCCACGCGTGCTCGCCCCGCGTCAGGTCTATCGCGGTCATGCGCGAGTAGGGCGGCTTCAGCAGGGGCAGGCCGTTCGGCATCCGCGGCTGGACGCCGGCCGCGAGCCCCCGCATCGTGTAGCGGAGGTTGCCGCCCTCGGCGGGGTCCGGCGTGTAGTACTTGATGACCGAGAACCGGTTGACCGACGGCACGTAGAGCAGCCCCGTCTCGGGGTCGACCCCCGACCCCGCCCAGCCCGCGCCGCCACCGACGTGGGGACGCTGAATCGTCCCCTGCAGGCCGCCGTCGTGGCTCAGCGTCGGGGGCGAGAAGAGCGGCCCGAGGCGGAAGTTGCGCACCGCCTCGACGGCCATGGCCCGGATCTCGGGCGTGAAGTCGATGAGGTCGTCGATGCCCACCCCCTGGTACTCGAACGGGGGCGGCCTCGTCGGGAACGGCTGGGTCGGCGACAGCACCTCGCCCTCCATGTCGCTGGCGGTCTCGACCGGGCGCTCCTCGATGGGCCACACCGGCTCGCCCGTCACCCGGTCGAAGACGTAGGTGAACCCCTGCTTGCTCACCTGCGCGATGGCCCTGACGGGTTCCGCGCGGCCCTCGACCGCGACGTCGACGAGGCTCGGGGCGGCGGGGAAGTCGTAGTCCCAGACGCCGTGGTGCACGGCCTGGAAGTGCCACATCCGCTGGCCCGTCTCGATGTCGAGGGCGACCACGCTCTCCGCGAAGAGGTTGTCGCCGGGCCGGTGGCCGCCGTAGTAATCGCCGGTCGGCGTGCCCGTCGGCAGGTACACGTAGCCCAGCTCCTCGTCGGCGCTCATCGGCGGCCACACGTTGGTGTTGCCCGAGTAGCGCCACGACTCGTTGCCCCACGTGTCGGCGCCGAAGTCGTCGCCGGTCGGCACGGTGCGGAAGACCCAGCGCACGTCGCCGGTGCGGGCGTCCACCCCCTTGATCCAGCCCGGCGGCGCCTCCTTGGCGATGACCCCGTCCGAGATGACGTTCGGCGTGACCACCACGTCGCGCGCGACGACGGGCGGCGACGCCACCCCCATCAGGTTGCGGCCGCGCCGGTTCGTGCCGCCGCGGTCGGCGCGCGGGATGCCCTCCATCAGGTCGACGCGCCCGTCGTCGCCGAACTCCAGCACGGGTGCGCCGGTCTCGGCGTCGAGCGCGATCAGGTACGCCTCGTGGGTGCCGAAGAAGATGCGGGCGTCGTCGCCGTCGTTCCACCACGCGACCCCCCGCGAGTTGTAGAAGTGGGTCGGCCGCCCGCGGAGGTACACCTGCGGGTCGTGCACCCATAGCGTCTCGCCGCTCGCGGCGTCGATGGCCGCCACCTGGTGCAGCGCCGTCGAGATGTAGAGGACGCCCCGCGCCATCAGCGGCGTCGCCTGGAACATCCGGATGCCGATGCGGGGGACCCGCTCGCGCAACGCGTCGAGATCGAGCGAGCCGTCGGCCGACTGCCAGCGCCACGCAATCTCCAGATCGCCGAAGTTGCCGGCGTCGATCTGGTCGAGCGGCGAGTACTTGGTGCTGCCGGCGTCGCCGCCGTAGCTCCGCCACTCGCCGTCGGCGGCGCCGTGCTGGGCGCGCGCGTCGGCCGGGCCGAGCGCGGGCGCGCACCACGCGAGGAGCATCACGAGGCGAAGGACCGTCGAGCGTGGCCGCGTGCAGGGCATGGTCACCTCCCGCGTCCACTATACTCGGGTCGGGTCGGGGATGCCGGTGACCGCGAACGGCGACGCTGCACGCGTGAAGGCGATGGACGCCGAACACGGTGATCTCCTGGAAAGGCTCGGCCGCCTCCGCGAGGAAGCGGACCCTCGACGCCGCCGGCTGATCATGCTCGGGCTGCTCACCGCCTGGCTGTCGCCCCGGGGTATCGAGCCGATCCTGGTCGGCGGCGCCGCGGTGGAGTTCTACACCGCGGGAGGCTACGCCACCGGCGACGTGGACCTGGCCCTGCCGTCGGCACCCGAGGTGGACGCCGCGTTCGCTGCCCTGGGGTTCGAGAAGGAGGGGCGGTTGTGGCATCACGCCGACCTCGACCTGTTCTTCGAGGCGCCGGCGCCGGCCGGGCTTCCGGGCGAGGACGCGCCGCGAACCGAGGTCGACGTCGATGGTCTGCGAGTGGTGATCATCGGCCTCGAGGACCTGCTCGTCGACCGCCTCCGCGCCTGGGTGCACTGGAAGAGCGACGAGGACGGACGCTGGACCCGGCGGCTCGCGAAGCTCTACGCGCACCGTCTGGACTGGGGCTATCTTCGGGCGCGGACGAAGGACGTCCCCGAGGAAGCCGAGGCCCTGCAGCGGGTAGAGCAGGAGGCGCACCCGCGATGATCGACTACGACGAGTTCCAGGCGGAGGTGCGGCGGCTCAAACGCGAGCGCTGGGCGAAGATCCTGGCCGCCGAGCCGTCGGGGCGGGCGCCTGGGAGACGGCCGCGCGATCCCGAGCAGGAGCGCCTGCTGCTGAGGATGGACCGCGCCCGCCTGCAGCGGGAGCGACCGTCCCTGCTGTCGGGAGAGGGCGGATCGGGTTGACGGCTGCTCGGGGCGGCGTCACTGCCGCTCGACGACGATCTCGGCGCCGCTCGGGATTCCCGCGAGCACGGTCGGGTCGCCGTCGATGGCGCCGATGACGTTGACCGCGCTCGCCGGCCGGATCTCGTCTCCGCGGCTCATCGGCGTCGGTCCCCAGAACAGACAGAGCGCGCTGCCCGGCGGCCAGTAGGCCACGGCCCCCTTGTCGACCGTCGCCGCCGCGTCCGGCGCTTCCGGCGCGTCGACGGGGATCGGGAAGTAGATCTCGTCGCCCCAGGTCTGGACGCGGCCGGTGACGGGAAGCGCGTCCCATAGCGCGTCCGCGGTGGTCGAGTCGTTCAGCGCCGCGGTCACGGACACCTCGCCGGCGCGTATCCGAATCAGTCTGTCGCTCATCGTCATCGGGCCCGTCGCGGTCGGCGCCTCGGGATGGGTCGCAGCCCCTTCTCGCTGCCGCCGAGGGCCGCGAGGCGGCGCGCGCTCTCGCGCGCGAGCAACGCTTCCAGCCCGCGGTTCACGAGGGTCGACTCATCCTGGATGCGGGTCAGTCGCGCGGCCTCCCGGAGCAGGTCGTCGTCGAGGTCGAGAGTCGTCCACATGCACATGAACATGCACGTACGACATGCACGGCGTCAACCATCGGTCCGCACCCCTTCCGATCCGCGTGAGATCATGACGGCATGGAGGTCACCGCGGCGTTCGCGTCGACGCGCCGCCGGACCGGACTCGTCGACGCGGCGGGTCTCGGATGCGCCCTGGGGTACGGGGCCCTCGCGTGGGCGGCGCGGCAGCCGGGCGAGCCGTCGCTGGTCCTCTTCCTGGCGATCGCTGGCTGGACCTCGCTGCTGACCTTCGGTCTGTATGCCGCCTGGCCCCGGTGGGGGGACGCGCCGTTTCCGGTGGGCCGGCTGCTCGTCTGGGCGGTCGTGTTCCGCGTCTGCGGCCTCGTCGGCGGCCCGTTCTTCGAGGACGACTTCTACCGCTATCTCTGGGACGGGTACCGCTTCGCGCAGGACGGCACGCCCTATGGGGTGGCCCCCGAGGCGTTCTTCACCGACCCGGGGGTGCCGGCGGCGTTCCAGAACATCCTGGACCAGGTCAACTATCCCGAGCTGCCGACCATATACGGGCCGGTGACCCAGCTCGTGTTCCTCCTGGCGTACGGGCTGAGTCCCGGCAGCGTGACGGCGCTGCAGGCGGTCCTCGTCGTTGTCGACCTGCTCGCCATCGGACTGTTGCTGCGGATGGCGCCGACTCGCGGGGTGCTGCTGTACGCGTGGTGTCCGCTGGTGGTCAAGGAGATCGCGTTCACCGCGCACCCCGACGGCGTCGCGGTGTGCCTGCTGCTGGCCGGGGTGGTGCTGGCGCGGGACGGCCGCCTGCGGGGGGCCGCCGCCTGCCTGGCCCTGGGCGCGGGCGCAAAGGTGCTGGCATTGTTGATGGTGCCGCTGGTCCTCGTGCGGGGGCGGCCGGCGCACTGGAGGATCTTCGCCGGAGTGCTTGCGTTGCTGTACCTGCCGTTCGTCTGGCAGGGCGGCACCGACCTGCCGACGTTGGCGGTGTTCGCGCGCGAGTGGCAGTTCAACGCGGCGGTGTACGGGCTGCTGACGCCGTGGATTCCCGGCGGCGCGGCGCGGCTGGCGTGCGGGCTGGCGGTGGCCGGCGGGTGGATCTGGTACTATCTCCGTCACCGGCGCGCCGCGGCCGGCGCCGTCCCCCGCGGCGACTGGGTCTACGGCGGGTTCCTCGCCTTGTGGCCGGTCGTCAACCCCTGGTACCTGCTGTGGCTGCTGCCGTTCGCGGCGATCCGGCCGAGCGCGTGGGCGTGGACGGCTTCGGTCGCAGTGCTGCTCGCCTACCTGACCGGGCTCAACCTGAACGACCTGACCCTGCATCCCTTCGACCATCCGGGGTGGGTGCGCCCGGTGGAGTACGGCCTGATCGCCGCCGCGATCGGCTATGGGTCGGTGGCCGGGCGCCGCGCGCGCACCGAGACCGGCGCGGGCGGCAGCGGGACGTGAGGTGCCCGTGCGACGAGGCGCGACGCTGGGCGTCATGGCATCGGCGATCGGCTATGGGTCGGTGGCCGGGCGCCGCGTGCGCACCGAGGCCGGCGCGGGCGGCAGCGGGACGTGAGGTGCCCGTGCGACGAGGCGCGACGCCGGGGCGCCATGGCATGATCGGTCGAGCGGAGCCACGGGACGTGCGCGGACCGGTCGGCCGGGAAGACGGGGCGCGGTGTACAGGGGGCTGACGGTCGGCGCGGTCGTGCCGGCCCGCGACGAGGAGGACAACGTGGGCGCGGTGGTCCGCGAGCTGCTCGCGCTGCGCGGCGACGGGGGAGGGCCGCTCGTCGACGACTTCGTCGTCTGCGACAACGGGTCGACCGACGCCACCGCGCAGCGCGCGCGCGAGGCCGGGGCGCGGGTGGTGCGCGAGGAGACCCCGGGCTACGGCATCGCCTGCCTGACCGCCATCGACGCGCTCCGTCCCGTCGACGTGGTGCTGTTCACCGACGGCGACCGGTCGTTCGTGGCCGGGCAGTGCATCCGGCTTCTGGACGCGATCGCGGCCGGCGCCGACCTCGCGGTGGGGTCGCGCGCGCTGGGCCGGCGCGAGCCGGGGGCGCTGTCGCCGCCGCAGATCATGGGGAACCGCGTCGCCGGTGTGCTGATTCGGCTGCTGTGGGGAGAGCGCGTGACCGACCTCGGGCCCTACCGTGCCATCCGCGCCGGGGCCCTGCGGCGCCTTGGCATGCAGGATCGCGCCTACGGCTGGACGGTGGAGATGCAGGTCAAGGCCGTTCAGCACCGCCTGCGGATGGGCGAGGTGCCGGTGGACACCGTACGGCGGCGCTTCGGCGCCTCGAAGGTGGGGGGAACCGTGCGCGGCGTCATCGGCGCGAGCATCGGCATCCTGTCGACGATCGCCCGGCTCCGGTGGCGGCGGGCGTCGGCGGTTCCCGGCCGCACCGCGCGGGGAGAGCATTCCGGACTGCGGCAAGAGAGGGAGAACACGGAACAATGACACGAACGACGCACGCATCGCGGGGAAGCGCCCTGCGGCCGGCGCTCGCCGGCCTCGTCGCCCTGTCGCTGCTGGCCGGCGCCGCCTGCCGGGCGCCGCGCCCTGAGTCGGTCCCCTTCTGGGACGAGCGCGACGACGCCAACCCCGAACGGATCGACCACGACCGCTGGCAGGCGATTCTCGACGCCTACGTCAGCCCGGACGAGACCGGCGTCAACCTGTTCGACTACGCGGCCCTCGAGGCCAGCACCGCGGACCGGGAACGACTGACCGGCTATCTGGACGATCTGCAGGCCATCGACCCGCGGCGCCTCGCCGCGGACGAACAGATGGCCTACTGGATCAACCTGTACAACGCACTCACCGTGCACGTGGTGCTGGGCGACTATCCGGTCGACTCCATCCGCGAGATTCACGAGGGCGTGGTGCCTCTCACGGGCCCGTGGGGAGACGTCCGCGCCTCGGTCGCCGGGCAGCCGCTGACCCTGGACGACATCGAGCACCGCATCCTGCGGCCGATCTGGCAGGACGCGCGGATTCACTACGCGGTGAACTGCGCCGCCTACGGCTGCCCGCATCTCCTGGCGCGGGCCTTCACCCGCGACAACCTGGAGGAGCTGCTGGAGCAGGGCGCGCACGACTTCGTGAACCACCCGCGCGGCGTCGAGGTGCTCGACGAGGCGTTCGCCGTCGCCTCGAGCATCTACGCGCCCGACTGGTACCGCGAGGACTTCGGCGAGACCGACGCCGACGTCATCGCGCACTTCCTGCAGTACGCCGAGCCCGAGCTGGCCGAGCAGTTGCGGGGCTTCGACGGCATCATGGAGTTCGAGTACGACTGGAGCCTCAACGCGCCGCCCGCTGCCGTCGAGACCACGAACGAGTCCTGACCGCCCGTCGAGTGTCAACGGAACCGCGCGCCGCAACCCCTCGAACGCGGCGTCGCTCTTCCGTGCGGGATGCCGGCACGAGGAAGGCGCCGCCCCCGGATTCTGCGGGCGGCGCCTCCTCTCGATGAACCGCGGCGGGGACCGCGATGGGTAGCCGTGGGCGGTAACAGGCAGGCCCCGGAACCGGTCGGGATTCTCGAGGGTCGGGTGGCGGCGAGCGGAGCCGCCGGCGCCTGGAACGAGCCGCCGAAGCCGAAGCTCGGGCCGGGGCTGCGGATGGGCGCCTAGAACGAGCCGCCGAAGCCGAAGCTCAGTCCGGCGCCGAAGATGCGCGCCGCCGCGACGTTGCGGCCCTTCACCACTTGGCCGAAGAACGCGTTCACGCTGACGAGGTCGGTGACGTTGGCGATGAGCCTGCCTCCGACGATGTGGCTGTCCTCGTGCAGGCCGGGGAACCGGCTCGGCGAGAAGCCCTCCCCGCCGATGTCGATGCCCGAGAAGGCATTGACCAGCCGGTAGTCGACGCCGATGGTCACGACATCGCCGGCCGGGATGAAGAGGCCGAGGTTGACGAACATGTCGTTGGGAATGTCGACCTGCTCCCCGGCCATGGCCCCCACCGCATCGGGGTTGACCTCGGTGCCGGTGCGGGCGCGGAAGCCGATCTCGCCCGAGAACCCGGCCGCGCTGCCGAACCTGCCGATGATGAGCGACGTCTCGATGCCGTGGCCCCCGTCGCCCACCGAGTTGATGTAGCCGGTGTCGTAGGCGCCGGCGATGATCGCGCCGACGCGCAGCGCGACGCTCGGGGCGTTGCTGACCAGCTCGTCGACGAAACGCCAGGTCACCGCGACGTTCGAGTCGAAGAGGCCGCTGTAGCCCTCCTCGCCCCCGGACGGGCCGACCGCCCCCGGCAGCGAGCTCGCCGCCCAGGCCGACTGCACGTCGATGGCCACCGCGTCGGTGGCTGCGTAGTTGACGCCGAACCACAGCGTGTTCTGCGACAGGTGGGCGCCGGTCGGCCCCAGCGGTCCTGTCGTCTTCGTGGTCTGACGGTAGAACTCCGAGGCGTCCTGATTGACGAACGACAGGTTGACGGAACCGGTTCCCGGCTCCGCGATCCACGGCGAGCCCTGGGCGGACGCGGGATGCGCCGACACGGCGCAAAGCAGGGCCGAGCCGACGAGAAGGGTCGAGAAGGAGAGACGTGGATTGTGCATGATTTGGTCCGAAGACTCCTGGTCAGTGGGCATTGGCCGCCACCTACAGCTTGTAGCGGCGCGTGAGGAAGTAGTGCACCAGCTCCATCTTGAGCTGGCAGTCGTCGGTGCCGGCGCACAGGACCTGGACCGCCGCGTCGTCCGGCGAGCCGGTCTCGCCGCCCTCGTAGGCGGCCTCGAGGCTGGCCGTCAGGCTGCGCGCCCGGTCCTGGTCGAGGTCGTCCCGCTGGAGCGGGCACGTGTTGCAGACCAGCTCCCTGAACGTGAGCGCCTTGCCCTGCGAGTAGGCGGCGCGGGGGCTCACCTTGCCGGGGCCGGGTCCGATGGAGCCCGACGCCGAGACCGACGCGTGATGGAGCCCGATGCCCGCGGCGAGCACGACGGCCGAAAAGAACCAACGCTTCATGATCGACTCCTCCAGGAACAGAGCTGCATCGTTGCGGGGCGCACGACAAGCTTGCCGGCCTTGTTCGAGAGGCGGCGGGCCGTTCCCTGCAAGATACGCGACGCAATGAGATGCCGACCATCGTATCAGAGACCCGCGGCGCTGCGCCAGACCGGTCTGCGGATTGAAGGCAGCCGGCGGAGCGGTGCGGGTTCGCGCGGGGTGCATCGCCGATCCGACGGAGCAGAGATCTGCCGCCTCCGATCTGTGGATTGACGTTGAGTGTTCATGAACGTACATTGGATGTACGTTCACGTCCGACCACGGTTTCCGCAGACCCGATGCCCCTGTTCTCGCCAGCCGAACGCCGCACCGTCGAGTCGGTCGCGCAGTTCGCCGCGTGCAATCCGTTCGTGCCGGAGTTCGTCGACCGGGAGCGCGCGCTCCTGGGACCGGATCACGCTCCGGACCGCTCCGTGTGGAACCTGCGCGCGCAACCCGAGGCGGAGAACCGGGCCCTCGCGATGGTGGGCGTCATCGCCGAACGGGCCGCGCGCGGGGCGCGCGAGCGGCTGCGCAGGCGCCCGGCCGCGGCGCGCGACGAACTGATCCTCTACGGGGAGGTCGTCGCCTACACCCTGTTCCAGCGCCACGCCGAGCCGCTGCAGCAGGTCGATCTGGACACCGCGCGCGGGCCCGGGCGGGTGGCCTGCTACCGGCAGTTCCGCCGGGACCACGATCACTTCCTCGCGGTGCCCGGGCTGCGGCTCCCCGGGCAGGTCGATCCAGCGCACCTGTTCGCCTGCTTCCACCAGGTCGGCCGGGCCTTCCGCCTCATCTATCGCCACATCATCGGCGCGTCGCGCCCCGCCGCACACCTGCGCGCGTCGGTGTGGCAGTCGATCTTCACGCACGACATGCGCCGCTACTGGCGCTCCCTCTACGACCGGATGCACGACATCACCACCCTGATCACCGGCCCCTCGGGCACCGGCAAGGAGCTGGTGGCGCGCGCGATCGGGCTGTCGCGCTACGTGCCGTTCGACCCGGCGCGCGAGGCGTTCACCGCGACCCTCGGCAGCGCGTTCCACACCCTCAACCTCTCGGCCCTGTCCCCCACCCTCATCGAGTCCGAGCTGTTCGGCCACCGGAAGGGCGCCTTCACCGGGGCGGTCCAGGACCGGGTGGGCTGGCTCGAATCGTGCCCGGCCATGGGCACCGTGCTCCTCGACGAGGTCGGCGAGATCGACGCGTCGATCCAGGTCAAGCTGCTGCGCGTCCTGCAGACGCGCGAGTTCCAGCGCATCGGCGAGACCACGCCGCGCGAGTTCAAGGGGAAGCTCATCGCGGCGACCAACCGCGACCTCGCGGCGGAGATGCGCGCCGGGCGGTTCCGCGAGGACCTGTACTACCGGCTCTGCTCGGACCTCGTCGTGACGCCGTCGTTGCGCGACCAGCTTCGCGACGCCCCCGACGAGCTCCGCAATCTGGTGCTCTTCGTCAGCGAGCGCGTCGTCGGCGAGGCCGGCGCGCCCGAACTCGCCGACGAGGTCATGGACTGCATCGAGCGCGACCTCGGCCCCGACTACCCCTGGCCGGGGAACGTGCGCGAGCTCGAGCAGTGCGTCCGGAACGTCCTGGTCCGCAGGCGCTACCGACCCCCGGCGGCCCCGCCGCAGGCGGCCGACGACGGTGTGGCGATGGCGCTGCGGGACGGCGGCCTCACCGCCCGGGAGCTGCTCGGCCGCTACTGCACGACCGTCTACGCCCGCACCGGCAGCTACCAGGAGACCGCGCGCCGCCTCGCCCTCGACCGTCGGACCGTGAAGCAGCACGTCGACGCCGAACTGCTCGAGAGACTGCGGGGCGGCCCCCCGGCGGCATCCTCCTGACCTCCCCGTTCTCCCCGGATGCAACGTGGTCCGCCTGCTGCGATCAGGGAAACACGCCCAGCGACAGGTAGGACCGGGCGACCTTCTCGATGGCGTTGGCCATGGCCGCGATGCGCAGCGAGCTCATCTCGGGGCGGCGCGCGAGGGTCTCGCGGATCTCGCGGTAGGCCACGGCCATGATCTCCTCGAGCCCGGAGTTGACCACGGTCAGCTCATCCGGCCCGCGGATGACCGCCGCGCGTTGGTCCGGGGTGAAGCGGTCGCCGGTCGCTTTCTCGATGGCGCCGAGAATGCGGCCGTAGGTGCTCTCCTGGTACCGTTTCTCGATGCGGCCGAACCCGATGTGGGACAGGTTCTTGAGCCACTCGAAGTAGGACACGATGACCCCGCCGGCGTTGGCGTAGATGTCGGGGATGACGAGGATGCCCTTGTCGGCGAGGATGGTGTCGGCCTCCGGGGTGGTCGGTCCGTTGGCGCCCTCCAGCAGGATGCGGGCCTGGATGCGGGGGGCGTTCTCGTCGGTGATCTGGTGCTCGAGGGCGGCGGGAATCAGGACGTCGCAGGGCAGCTCCAGGCCCGCGCGGGTGTCCGCCAGGGTGGTGGCGCCGGGGAAGTCGAGAATCGAGCCGGTGGCGGTGCGATGGCGCCGGACGGCGTCGGGATCGAGGCCTCGCGGATCGGCGAGCGCGCCGTCGTGCTCGGCGATGCCCACGATGCTCGCGCCCGCCTCGTGGCACGATCGCGCCGCCCAGTAGCCCACCTTCCCGAACCCCTGCACCACGATGCGCTTGCCCGCGACGCCGGGGCCGAGGCCGATGCGCCGCATGTCGTCGGCGTTGCCGCACGCCTCGCGCAGCACGTAGTACAGCCCGCGGCCCGTCGCCTCGGTGCGTCCCGTGATGCCGCTGAGCTCGACGGGCTTGCCGGTGACGCAGCCGAGGGCGTCGATCTGGTCCGGGCGCAGGGCCGCGTAGGTGTCGGCGATCCAGGCCATCTCGCGGCTGCTGGTGCCGTAGTCGGGCGCCGGTACGTCGACGGCCGGTCCGATGAAGTTCTTGCGCACCAGCTCGTGGGTGTAGCGCCGCGTGATGCGCTCGAGCTGGTCGACGGTGTAGTTGCCGGCGTCGATCTGCACCGCGCCCTTGGCGCCGCCGAAGGGGACGTCGACGATGGCGCACTTGAAGGTCATGAGGGCGGCGAGGGCCATCACCTCGTCCTCGTCGACCTGCGCGCTGTAGCGGATGCCGCCTTTCAGGGGCAGGCGGTGATGGCTGTGCTCGACCCGCCACGCCCGGACGACCTGGATGCCGCCGTCGGACTGCCGCACCGGAAAGTCGAAGCGAAAGACGGCGTTGCAGCGCTTGATCTGGTCGAGGAGGCCGGCCGGGTGATCGGTGAACGACGCGGCTCGGTCGAAGATCCTCGACAGATCGGAGAAGAACCGGTGGCGCCTGGTCATCACGGGCATCGGCAGACGCCCCGCGCAGCCCGGCGGCCGCGCGGGGCGTGCAACCCTCGGGCGCCGGCTACGGCAGCGCGTAGGCCAGCAGCGTGGCCGACCGGCCGCCGCCGCTCGTCGCCAGCACGATGAACTGCCGGCCGTCGACCTCGTAGGTCATCGGCGAGCCGCTCTGCGGGGCGGTCATGTACACCGCGCCCACCTCGTCGCCGGTGGCCTTGTCGTAGGCGCGCAGCATCGCCCCGGTCTCGCCGGTCTCGGTGGTGTAGAAGCCCGACTCGCCGGCGACGATCAGGTTCTTCGTCACGAGCACACCGACCCGGCCCGGCCAGCCGGTGCGGCCGATGTCCCGGCCTTCGAGCAGGGGGTGGTTCCGGATGTTGTCGGGCGCCTCGCCGTGGGGGACCTGCCAGGCGATGTCCCCGGCGTTCATGTCGATGGCGGTGATGCGCCCCCACGGCGGCTTGATCATCGGGAACCCGTCGATGCTCGTCGACGCCTCGCGGAAGCCCACGCCCGGGGGCCGGCCGCGGATGAAGTCCATGTCCGACCGCTCGGGGTCGTTGACGAGGCCGAGGACGCCGACTTGGGTCTTCGTGTAGATGTAGAAGAAGCCGGTCTCGGGGTCGGCCGACGCGCCGGGCCAGTTCACGCCCCCCGTCGAGTTGGGGAGCTGCAGGGTGCCGAGCATGCCCGGCTCGGCCACCGTCGGCGGGTCGTAGAGCCAGCCGATGGTGTGGCGGTTGTAGATCTCCATGGCCCGGGTGAAGAGCTCCGGCGTGTAGTCGACGAGGTCGTCGATGCTGAGGTCGACGTCGTCGACGTTGGGCGGCCGCATCGGGATCGGCTGGGTCGGCGCGTACCACTCGCCCGGCACGTTCCCGGCCCGCACCGGGACCTCGGGAATCGGCCACACGGGCTCGCCGGTCTCGCGGTCGAGCACGAACATGTAGGCCTGCTTGGTGGGCAGGATCAGGGCCTTGACGTCCCGGCCGTCGACGGTGATGTCGAGCAGCACGGGGGCCGCCGGCAGGTCCCAGTCCCAGATGTCGTGGTGCACGGTCTGGTAGTGCCACGCCCGCTCGCCGGTGTCGAGGTCGACGGCGACGACGCTGCCCGAGTAGAGGTTGTCGCCGGGCCGGTGGCCGCCGTAGTAGTCGCCGGTGGGCGCCTCCACCGCGAAGTACGCCATGTTCAGCTCGGGGTCGACGCTCCACTGGGCCCACACCCCGGTGTTGCCGGTGTAGCGCCACGAGTCGTTCAGCCAGGTGCTGTTGCCGAACTCGTCGCCGCCGGGAATGGTGTGGAAGATCCACTTGCGGTCGCCGCTACGGGCGTCGAACCCGCGCACGTAGCCCTTGACGTTGGTCCGCGACGGCGGGGCGCCGCCGGGCCGGTGGGCGGCCCCGATGAGGACGGTGTCGCCGGCCACGATGGGCGCGGCGTGCAGCCCGATCTCGGAGGTCGGCTCGAGGTCCTGGTCGATGTTCTGCTTCAGGTCGACGATGCCGCCGTTCCCGAAGCCCTCCTCCTCGTAGCCGGTGCGGGCGTCGACGGCCACGAGCTGGTAGCCGGGGGTGACGTAGAGGATGACCCCGTCGCCGCCGTCGTCCCAGTACGCGAGCCCGCGGCCCGACAGCCGGCGCGGCGCCGTCTCGCCGCGCTCGCCCTCGTCGACGCGGTGCATCCACAGCAGCTCGCCCGTCGCCGGGTCGAGGGCGACCACCGCACGGCGCGACCCCGCGGTGACGTAGAGAATCCCGTTCACCATCAGCGGCGTCGACTGGTAGTTCGTCTCGGGCCGGGGGCCGAAGCTGTCGGTGTTGAACTGCCAGGCGAGCTCCATCTCGCTGAAGTTCTCGGCCGTGATCTGGTCGAGGGGGGAGTAGCGGTCGTGCGAGAGGTTGCCGCCGTAGGACGGCCACTCGCCGTTGGCCGTCGACGGCTCCTGGGCCGCCGCGCCGGTCGGGAAGGTCAACAGTGCGATCGCGGCGGCGACCGCGATGGACATCGATCTCATGCTCATGAATCGTACCTCTTCGTCATCGTCGCCGCGCGGGATGGCGTGCCCATCGGGACATCGCCGTCTCGTCGGCGGTGGGCGATACGTGCGCAGGAATGATAGCGAAAATCGGCGCCGCGCGGGTCTGCCGCCGTTCCGCAACTGCGGTTCGGGGGCGGGCCGCACCGGTCAACTCGCCCGGATGACGCTCATCAGCTCGGGCAGGGTCGGCCGCTTGCCGTGCATCAGCAGGGCATAGCGGAAGATCTTCGCGGCCAGCCAGCCGGAGGCGACGATGCCGAGCCCGAGCAGGGCGATGCCCAGCCAGATCTCCCAGAGGGGCGGCGTCAGCACGTTCACGCGGGCCAGCATGACGAGGGGGGTGAAGGGCGGCAACAGGCTCAGCACCCGCGTCGCGACGGTGCCGGGGTTGGCGATGACGTAGAAGCTCGACATCAGCGCGACGACCATCGGCAGGACCGCCGCGAACATCGCCTGTCCCAACTCCTCGGTGCTCGTGCAGGTGGCGGCGATGGTCGCGAAGAAGACCGAGTAGAGGAAGTAGCCGAGCGCGAAGAAGATCGAGAAGTAGAGGATCAGCTCGACGCTGAGGATGGCGCCCAGGTCGAAGTCGGCCAGATCGGGGCCCATCGACAGCATCGGGGCCGCGTAGAGTACGCCGAGCAGCAGCGCGCCGACCCAGATGCCCAGTTGGGTCAGGCCCGAGCCGAGCACCCCCAGAATCTTGCCGGTCATGAACTCGGTGGCGGTGACCGCCCCCAGGATGACCTCGATGAGGCGGGACGACTTCTCCTCGACGATGGCCATCGCCATGCCCTGGCCGTTGATGAGCACCGCCATGTACAGCAGCATCGCGAGGGCGAACGTGCTGAAGAACGCGGCCTCGAAGCCGCCCTCCGACTCGCCCTCGTCCGACACCGTCACCGCCTCGAGATCGAAGCGCTGCCAGGCGCGGACGCGCTCGGTGTCGACGCCGGTGCCGGCGACGAGGCGGTCGAGCAGGGTGGCCTCGATGGCCCGCTCGATGTCGCGCAGCATCACCGGGTTCCCGGTCTCGCGGGCGTAGTAGCGGCTGCGCGCCCCGATGACGGGGTCGGGGGTGAGCACCAGGTAGCCGTCGAGGCTCCCGTCGAGGACCGCCTCGGTGTAGGGCCGCCGCACGATCTCCGAGGCGTCCGGCACGACGGCCTGCTCGGCGACGTCGATCCGCGGCTGCTCGATGGCCGCGAGCTGCCCGGCGAGGGCCGGCGCGAGGCCGGTCCCCGCGTCGACCACCGCGATGCGCAGCTCGTCGGTTCCCGACGACGTGAACAGCACCGGCATGATGAAGATGTAGCCGCCCATGAGGATGGGGATCATCACCGTCATCAGGATGAAGGCCTTGCTGCGCACACGCGTCAGGTACTCGCGGCGCGCGACCTTGGCGATCTGGCTCGGATTCACGACGCGTCCTCCGCGGCCGGGGACGGCGACGCCCCGACCCGTTCGAGATAGATGTCCTCGAGGCTCGGATGCTCGAGGCGCACCGACCGTATCGCCACCCGGTCCACCACTGCCCGGATGACCGCCTGGGGGTCGGCCCCGGGATCGAGCTCGAGCCGCGCCTCCTGCCCGGTGTCCTCGCCGCGCCGCACCCCCGGCAGGTCCGTCAGCGGCGCCGCGCCGTTGCCGTCGTACTCCACCGCCACGGTGTTCCGCCCGTGGCCGGCCCGGATGTCGGCAACGACCCCGTCGAGCACCGGCCGGCCCCGGTGAATCAGGCAGATCGACTCGCACAGGGCTTCCACCTGCTCCATGAGGTGCGTCGAGAGGACCACCGTCGCGCCGCGATCCCGCTGCTCGAGGATGAGGTCCTTCAGGAGGCGCGTATTGATGGGGTCGAGGCCGGTGAAGGGCTCGTCGAGGACGATGAGGTCGGGCTCGTGGATGACCGCGGCCGCGAACTGCACCTTCTGCTGCATGCCCTTCGACAGGTCGCCGGTGTCGGACTTCGCGCTGGCGGCGAGGCCGACGCGGTCGAGCCAGGCGTGCGCGCGCCGGGCCGCCTCGGCCTGGTCGAGGCCGCGAATGGCGGCGAGGAACGTCAACTGTTCGGCCACCTTCATCTTGGCGTAGAGGCCGCGCTCCTCCGGCAGGTAGCCGACCCGGTGCCGCACCGCCAGCGGGTCGCGCGAGCCGAGGAGCTCGACGTGCCCGCCGTCGGGGACGTAGAGACCGAGGCTGGTGCGGATGGTGGACGTCTTGCCCGAGCCGTTGGGTCCCAGCAGCCCGAAGATCGCGCCGGCCGGCACGTTCAGGTTCAGGCCGGCGACGGCGGTCGTCCCCGCGAACGTCTTGACCAGGTCCTCGCAACGCAGGGCGGCGGTCGGCATCGTCACCTCGATTCGGTAGCAGTCGACGGCGGCCGAGCCGGGCGGTCCGGCCGGGCCCGTCGTCCGCGGTCCGCAGGGTACTACGACGCTGCCGGTGGTACATTCGTTCCGGGAAGGGCTGCCGACCCGGCTTGTCGCGGAGCGGCGTGCGCGCTCTCGTCCACCATCGCTTCGGGCCGCGAACGGTGCGCTGCCGCGAGGCGGTCCGCCGGGTGACGCAGCCCACGCGGGGCCGAAGCGCCGGTCGAACGACGCGTTGATGGCGTCCACGACGCGGCCGGAGAGCGTCGCAGCCCACGCGGGGTCGAAGCGCCGGTCGAACGACCGGGACGCTGCCACGGACTCGGGGCCGGCACCGGCCGATCAGCGATGAAGCTCTACGCGCTCGGCGATCTGCATCTCGGCCACCGCGCCAACCGCGAGGCCCTCGCGGACTGGCGCGCGCGGCCCGACGACTGGCTGATTCTCGCCGGCGACGTCGCAGAGTCGATGGCTCTCATCGAGCTCGGCCTGCGGGCGGCGGCAGAGCGGTTCGCCAGGGTGTTCTGGGTGCCCGGGAACCACGAGCTGTGGAGCCACGGCGGGGAAGGCCCCCGCGGTGTGGCCAAGTACGAGGCGGTCGTCGAAGCGTGCCGCCGGCTCGGCGTGGTGACCCCGGAAGATCCCTACGTCGTCTGGCCCGAGGCGCCCCGGTGCGTCATCGCCCCCCTGTTCCTGCTGTACGACTACAGCTTCGGGCCCGACTCGGTGCCGCCGGAGGCGGCGGCGGCGTGGGCGGCCGAGGCGGGCATCCGGTGCGCCGACGAGCATTTCCTGGCCCCCGATCCGTACCCGTCGCGAGCCGCCTGGTGCCGCGCGCGCATCCGCGAGACGATGCCGCGGCTGGCCGAGGCAGCGGCGCGGCATCCCCTCGTGCTGGTGAACCACTTCCCCTTGCGCCGCGACCTCGTCCGGCTGCCCCGCATTCCCCGTTTCTGCGTGTGGTGCGGCACCCGGCGCACGGAGTCGTGGCACGTGCGCTATCGCGCGAAGGTAGTCGTGGCCGGGCACCTGCACGTGCGGACCACCGACTGGATGGACGGGGTCCGGTTCGAGGAGGTGTCCCTGGGTTATCCCCGGCACTGGCGTCGCGAGCGCGGCGTCGATGGCTATCTGCGCGAGATCCTGCCGGGGCCGCCGGCGGCCCGGTGGCGGGAGGGGCCGGTGCATCACCGATGAGGAAGAAGCGCGTGGCGGGCGCGCGCGGCGGGGCGGGTCGGCGTGCGGAGACCGGAGCGGCGGCCGGACCCGCCGGGGTCGTGGCCGTGGCCGCGGAGGCGCGAATGCCCCTGGCCGCTGCGGAGGGGCACATGCCCGGTGCCGGCGTGGGGGCGCAAGTTTCCCTTGCCTCCGCGGAGGCGCATCTGTGGTGGGCGCGGCCGGCCGCGTTCGGCGAGGCGGCGCAGCTCGCGCGGCTGCGGGCGTTGCTGACCGACGACGAGTGCGCGCGCGCCGACCGCTATCGCCTTGCGCGCGACCGCCGCGCCAGCCTCGTGACCCGGGCGCTGGTGCGGACCATGCTGTCCCGGTACAGCGGCGTGCCGCCGGCCCGGTGGCGGTTCCGAACCAACGAGCACGGCCGCCCCGAGATCGCCTCGCCGGCCTCGCCGCTCCGGTTCAACGTGTCGCATACTGCCGGCCTCGTCGTCTGTCTCGTCGGCCGGGGACGCGAGCTCGGGGTCGACGCGGAGAACCTGGGCCGAGACCGGCGCTGGCTCGATCTCGCGGAGCGGTTCTTCGCGCCGGCCGAGGCGCGCGCGTTGCGCGAGGCGCCGGTGGCCCGGCGGCGGCTGCGGTTCCTCGAGTACTGGACCCTGAAGGAGTCCTACGTCAAGGCGCGCGGGCGCGGCCTGACGCTCCCGCTGTCGGGATTCTGGTTCGACCTGCCGGCCGGTACGCGGGACGGCATCCGCATTCGCTTCACCCCGGCCGTCGCCGACGACCCGGCACGATGGCAGTTCACGCTCGACCGCCTGGGAACGGGCCACGTCGTGGCGACCGCCATCGACAGCACCGGAGCCGCGAGGGTGCGGATTGCGCGCTACGAGGCAGTGCCGCGCCGGGACGTCGGTTCATCCGGCGCGACGCCGAGGGTCGGGCAGTTGGTGCTCGATCCGGGGCTGGTCGCGGGGACGGGCCCGGAGTCTTTACCGTAGACCTGTGCGTCTTCGCGTAAGGGTGATCGAGGCGGAAGGGCGATCCGAGGCGAGAGAGCGATCGAGCGGCGAAAGGAACAGGGGCGGCGTTTCCGGACCCGTCGAGTCGCGGGCCAAGCGGATCGTCTCGAAGGGGAACACCCGGGGCAGGAGGCCCCAGGTCGGTTGACGCGCCTCGCAGCGCCCGGCGCCTGCCGGCCTCCCTCAGGACCCGACGCGCCGGAACTTCTGGATGCGCCGGCCCTCCTGCTCGGCGACGTAGACGTGTCCGTCCGGGTCGACGCCGATGCCGTGGGGCAGCGTGAACTGGCCGCGGTACCGTCCCGGGCCGCCGCCGAAGCTGGAGACGACCTCCCCGCTGCGGCGGTCCAGCACGTCGACCATGACCCGGTTCTGGTTCAGGACGTACAGCCAGCGCTGCTCGGGGTCGGGCGAGAACGCCACGACCACCGCCGTGCCCCGCGTGCCGCTGGGGCGTCCCTCGGAGGGCGTGAGCGGTTCCCAGGGCACGTCGATGTTCCGGATGAAGGTCCCCTCGCGGTCGAACACCTGAATGCGGTCCGCCTCCCGGTCGCAGACGTAGACGAGCCCGTCGCCCGACACCCGCAGGCAGTGCGGCACCGGGGTGACGTCGCGTTCCTCGTCGGTGCGGTGCAGCGGCCACTGGCGCAGGAACTCGCCGTCGTGCGACAGCACCGCGATGCGCTGGTTGCCGCCCGGGAGCTCGCCGTCCGCCACGTAAATCTCGCCGGTCTCCGCGTCGATGTCGATGGCGGCGGGAAGGAAGAACTGCGCGCGGTCGGAGTTCAGGGGCTCCCCGGTCCGTGTGCCGTCCGAGGAGTCGTAGCGTCCCGCCTCGCCGATGCGGAGCAGGAGATCGCCGTCGCGCGAGTACTTCTGCACCACCCCGGTCCCGGCGGCGATGATCCACAGGTTGCCGTCGGCGTCGGCATGGCAGTCGTGGAGGCGGCCGCCCAGGGTCTCGGGGTCGCCCCACGCTCCCACGACGTTGCCGTCGGGGTCGAACTCGACGATGGGCGGGGCCAGGGTCGCGCCGTCGAGGTCCTCGGGGACGACGTTCTGGCGGTTGAGGACGAAGACGTGGCCGCGGCCGTCCACGCACATCCCGCCGAGCCCGCCCGTCAGCATGCGGTCCCGCAGGGGCACCTTGGGCCAGGCGGGGTCGAGCTCGTGTTGCGGGGTCTCCGGTTGGGCGGCGGCGTCCGCCGGCAGGGCGAGGCACAGGGCGGCGACGACCCCCATGGCAACCGCCCGCGGGCTGCGGCGCCCGGTCCTCGACTCGTTCCGGAATGGTGTGTTCGATCGCATGGCTGACTCCCGGGCCTGATGTCGCCGCTTCCCGCCGCTGTCTGCTGAACGACCGCGCGCGGACGAATGCCGTTCCTCGGCGCCGACTCCCGGCCCTGAACGTGAAGGCGCCGCTGCTCGCCCGATCCTCTCCTGGCCGCGGGCCGCCGGCCCGGCCGCGCCGTGACCCCGCGGCGCGCGGCGGTGCGGACGGCTACGCCGCGGCCATCTGGATCAGGATCAGCTCGCCGACCCGGCCGATGACGAGGGCCGTGACCCCGAAGAACATCCCCGCGAGCAGGAGAATGGCCAGCGACCGGCTGAACGACACCTCGAACAGGTTGCTGACGTAGGAGATGACGGTGATGGCCATCCACGCCGGCAGGAACAGGAAGATCCACGACCCGTGGTCGAGGACCGCGACGGTCGTGAGGACGACGAAGAGGCTCAGGATGAGCACGCCCATGGCGTTCGTGAAGGCGTGCCTGAACGTCACGTGCCCGGCCTCCATCGAGGTGCAGGCGAAGTAGAGGGTCGAGCCGTACACGAGCTGGGCCACGGCGGTGGCCACGAACAGGCTCAACGTCATGAGAACAGGGGTCATGGCATTCCTCCAGCGCGGAATCGGCGCGGCGGCGCTCCCGCAACGCCGGAGCCGAAACCTTACCACAGGCCGCCCGGCAGGCCGCCCCTGCCCCGGCTGCCAGGGGCCGCCGGCGCGCTCGACGTGAGAACCTCGTCGACCAGCGGTCCGTCGGGCGGCTCCGCCGCGGCTGCCAAGGACGCTTGCGAGAGCTGCGTTGCCACGAGCCGCGCGCCCCATCCCGCGGGAAACGGGCTGCCTTGGGGTGCAGTTCGGCAACCTGTATCGATACTGTCCTAACGGCCGCCCGCCGGTTCGCCGCCGCGCCAGGACCGGAGCGCGGCGGCAATCGCCCGGCGCGCCGCGGCCCTGCCCTGGTGATGATTGACGAAGTAGCAGAAGACCACCGGGTTCTCCGATGCGGGATCGAGGAACCCGGCCAGCGCGACGGTGTGCCGCAGCGTGCCGGTCTTGGCCGCGACGGCGGGCAGCCGCGGCCACGCGCGCAGCGTGCCTCGCCCGGGTCGCGCCAACGCCTCGATCAGCCTGTCGCCCCAGGGCTGCCGGGCCGCGTGGGCGAGCACCCGGACGACGGCGGCCGGGGTCACGAGGTTGGCGGCGGAGAGCCCGGAGCCGTCCCGGATCGACAGATCGTCGGGCCCGGCCGCGGGGGCGTCGCGGAGATCGAGGGCGAAGTCGGCGATCACCTCGACCCCGTCGTCGAAGCGGCCGGTTCCCGCCACCTCCCTCCCCAGGGTCAGGGCGAGGGTGTCGGCGTACCAGTTGTGGCTGTTGGTGAGGAGCCGGTCCAGCAAGTCGTCCAGCGGGGGGGACGGCAGTTCGGCCAGCACCGGGCCCGGCCCCGCCGCGGCCGCCCGCGTCCTCTCCACCCGCACCTCGCCGTCGACGGTCACCCCGGCCTCGCCGAGGGCCGCCCGCAGTCGGCGCGCCGCGCGCAGCGACGGCGCGGGATCGCTCACGGGTACCGTGAACGGGGGCTCGCTGAGCGGGTACTCGCCGCGGAGCAGCAGCGTGTCGGTGCCCCACACCGGCAGGAAATCGAGGGTGCCGGCGCCGTGCCGGTCGCGGCCCACGGTCGTCGTCAGGTTGAGCACGGTCACGCCGTCGGGCGCCTCCACCCGGGCCGGCGCGCCGATCGAGGCGCCCGGCGCCACCCGCACCGTGATCGTCGCCTCGTCGACGGCGAGCGCGGTGGGCGGGGTGCCGTGACGGTACGGCAGATCGCCGAAGCCGCGATCGAGCGGGTGCGGGCGGCCGGGGAACCGGCTCGCGTCGACCACGAGGTCGCCCGTGACGCGGGCGATCCCGCGCGCGCGGACCTGCTCCGCCAGCACGGCCAGCGGTTCGGCCGCGCCGCCGGGAAACCGGTCACGCCCCCAGGTCGGGTCGGCGCCCGGCTCGATGACGAGGTCGCCGTCGAGGATTGCCCCGGCGACCTCGGCCGCGGAGGTCAGTCGGGTGCGCCACCGGTATCCGCTCCCGAGGTGCTCGAGGGCGGCCGCCGCCGTCACCGCCTTGAGCACCGACGCGGGCACGAAGAAGCGGCCGGCGTTCAGCGCGTCGAGCACCTCCAGACCTCCGCCCTCCGTCATTCGCGCGGCGAGGTAGCCGTGGTGCGCGCCGTCGCCGGCGACCGGCGGCTGGGCCTCCGCGCCGCGGGCGGCGGCGAGGGTCAGGCAGGCCACGGCCACGCCCACGAGGCAGCGGTGGCGGAAGGCGGTCTCGCCGCCGCTTCCGCAGATCCGACGGAGCCGGGTCAGGATGGGGCGCGCTATGATCTCAGGCATCGTTCACCGGGTTCGAGACGGTCTGCGGCGGCGCGGCGCCGTTCAGGTCCATTCGACGTGACGATCATGCCGAGGTGGCGAAACTGGCAGACGCACGAGACTTAAAATCTCGTGACCCTTCGGGTCGTGCGGGTTCGAGCCCCGCCCTCGGCACTTTCGCCCGGCGCCCGCCACCCATCGTCGCTTCGGTTCCGCCCGCCATCCAATCAGCGCTGCCGGGCGCCGCCGCTGCGGCGCAGACGGGCCGCGGCAGACATCGGTTGGCGCTCGAGGTCGGACGGGTGGCCCGGATCTCGAGGTCGGACGGGTGGCCCGGATCTCGAGGTCGGACGGGTGGCCCGGATCTCGAGGTCGGACGGTGGCCCGGATTATAACGGGGGGCGAGCGCGAAGCCGCGCCCGGCGAGGGCCGGCGGCTGCGCCGGCCGAGTGCAGCGGGGCTGCGCCGCGGGGCTCCCGCCGGTCCGCGGTCCCCCGACATCGAGGAGACTCCCCATGCAGGAACCCTTGCGAGTCCTCGCCTTTGCGGGCAGCACCCGCCGGGCGTCGTTCAACCAGGCCCTCGTCGGGATTGCCGCGGACGGCGCCCGCGAGGCGGGCGCGGAGGTCACCGAGATCGAGCTGCGCGACTATCGCCTGCCCGTCTTCGATCAGGACGACGAGTCGGAGCACGGCAAGCCCGAGCCGGCCCGGCGGCTGAAGCGGCAGCTCGTCGACCACGACGCGTGGCTCGTCGCCGCGCCCGAGTACAACAGCTCGATCACCGGGGTGCTCAAGAACGGCATCGACTGGGCGTCGCGGCCCGACCCCGGCGATCCCGGTCCGCTGGTGGCGTTCCGTGGCAAGCTCGTCGTGCTGATGAGCGCCTCGCCCGGCGTGCTGGGCGGGCTGCGGGGGCTCGTGCACGTGCGTGCGATCCTCGGCAACCTCGGATGCGTGGTGCTCCCCGATCAGGTGGCGGTGCCGAGGGCCCGCGAGGCGTTCGACGCCGAGGGCCGGCTCGTCGATCCGGAGCAGCGTCGGCGGGTCCAGGGTCTGGGCCGAACCCTGGTGGAGCACGGGACGAAGCTGTTCCGGTGAATCGTGAAAGCAACGACATGAGCTTGTCAGGGTCAGCGGCCCGGCAGGGGCGTTCCGCCCGCGAAGCGTCCGGCGGTGCGTCCCGCCGGGCGGGCGCCCTGCTCGGGCTCACCGCCGCCGCCACCGTCGTCGCCGTGGTCGGACGGGTCTCGGCCGGCGCCGACCAGCCCGCGCTCGTCGACTCGCTGGCCGCGATCGCCCGCGCCGCCTGGCTGTACGGCGCGGGGGGCGCCGGTCGGCTGGCCTCCGGTCTCACCCTGATGGCGGCAGCCTGGTACCTGTCGCGGATTCCCTCGGGGATCCGGGTTCCCACCACTCCCCTGGCCGCGGGCCTGCTCTCGGCGTCGGGGGCCTGCACCGCCGTCTCCGGCGCATACGCGGTGCTGATGGCGGTCGTCATCCGGGATGTCGCCGATCCCGGCGCGCTCGCCGCCGCCGCGGCCTCGCTGGAAGCGACCGCCCGCCTCCGGCCGTTGTTCGGCGCGCTCGGGTTCGCGCTCGCGGGCGGGGCGCTGATTGTCATGGCGCCGTCGCAGTGGCGTCTCGAGGGCGCCTGGAAGCGGCTCGCGCCCGCGTCGGCGGTTCTCGGGAGTGCGATGCAGTTGATCTGGATCGATGCCGCCACCGTCGCGCACAGGGTCACCGGCGTCGTGTTCATGCTGTGGCTGGTCGCGGCGGGCGTCCTGCTGTGGGCAGCCCGGTCCGAATCCCAAGAGCAGGAATCGGCGTGAGGGCGCGCGGCGCGGCGACCACCGCGCTGCTTGCATTGGCTGCCTGTGTTCATTAGGATTCCGCGCGTGGGGTCAGATGGAGACGCCGCCTATTGCTGCGCATGCCGCTTGCCGGGAGGAGCCTGAATGGCCACCAGAATCCGAGTCCGCAGGGGAGATACCGAGGTCGAGTACGAAGGAAGCGAGCAGTTTCTCAAGACCGAGCTGGCAAGCCTGCTTCAAGCCGCCTCCACGTTTCCCGCGGGTTCCGACCGCCAAGCCGGGGCGGCGGCCGCCGACACCGCCTCGCCAGAGGAGGCCTCCTCCAGGACGTCCGGCAGAAAGACCCCGACCAGAAGCAGAAAGACCCCGACCGGAAAGAGCTCGGCAACCAGGGCCTCGGCTGGTGAGACCTCGGGCGGAAAGCACGCCGGCCGAAAGGAGTCCGCCAGCCCGGCCGACGGAAGGGCCTCGGGCGGTCCGGATGCGATGACACCGGCGGCCTCCCCCACGGCCGACATCGCCGGGAAGATTGGATGCAAGCACGGCACGGACCTGGTGCTCGCGGCGTCCGCGCGACTGAATCTAGGGGCGGGGCAGAGAGCTTTCTCGCGGGCCGCGCTGCTCGGGGAAATGAAGACCGCGAGGCAGTACTACCAGCCGGTCTACGGCAAGAACTTGAGCCGATACCTGCGGAACCTGATCAAGGAACGGCAACTCAACGAGCCGCGCCCTGGCAGCTACGCCCTGACCGCGCCGGCCCGAAGAGAGCTGGGGAAGATTCTGGCGGAGTAGCGCACCGCCATCCTATCGCCTCGACGCCGTCAAGCCGGCCAGAGGCTCCTGGGCCATGAAGTCGTCCCAGTATGAATCGCCGCGCTCCGACGGCTCGAGCATGGCGTCCACCCAGCGGAAGTCCTCGAAACCGGCCTCGCGCGCCGCCGCCGCGTAGGTGGCCGGTTCCAGATAGTAGTTGTCGAACTGGAACGTCCGGCCGTCGTGGTTGGTGATCCGCCACAGGACCGGGTCGCCTTCACGGGGCGGGTGCGGGCAGGTCCTCTCGAGTCCATACTTCGCCAGCGATTCCCCGGGGCGGGGCGGACGCCGGGCGTTGTCGTTGAAGCCGACGAGCCGCCCGCCGGGCCGCAGCGCGCGGTAGCAGGCGCGGAAGAGGCCGTCGAGCTCTTCCCGGGTGCGGGCATAGTTGAACAGGTAGATCGCGGTGGCTATGTCGACGGGCTCTTTCGGGGTGAACGCGGCGGCGTCCGACTGGACGTAGCGGCAGCCGAGCGGCTCCCTGCGCTCTTCCGCCCGCGCAAGCGCGATCATCCCTTCGGAGATGTCCACGCCGGTGACCGCGGATGCGCCGCATCGCTTGAGCTGGCGCGTATAGACGCCCTCGCCGCAGGCGAAGTCCGCGACCGTGCGGTCGCGCAGGTCGCCGAGGAGCTCCATGAGGGAGTAGCGCTCGATGAAGTGGCGGAACAGCAGCCACTTCGACTCGCGATACTCGACGGCGATGGAATCGTACACTTGTTCTTCTGTCATTATTGCTGCCTCTGACGCTTCGCCGCGGCGACCCGCTCCCTGCCTGGGCGCCACGATCCCGATTCTACCGCGGTTGCGCGAGGCCGCCCGAAGCGGTGTCGGCGGCTCCCGCGCGGAAGGGGCCGGGCAGCCCGTGGCGAGAGTCCCCGCTGCATCCGAGCGGCGATGCATCCCGCCTGACTGCGTTGTTCGTCGGTGGCGTATGCCCGATATGCGCCCTCCTCACGCCTTGTCAGGCGGGCGCCTCGCCGCGCTCCGTGTGACGCGGGGCTTCCACCACGGGCTGCTGGAGCTCAGGCCCTCGCCGGCTGCGACCGCTACGTGTCGGCCGCCCCGCGCCGAAGGGGCGCGCGTTCCCCGGACAAGCCGGTCGTGGGGAGGAGCTCGGCCGTGCAGGGGTCGCGGCGCGCGGGCGCGTCACGGGGCCACGCGCCACGGCGAGAACTGCGGCCAGCGGCGCAGCTCGTCGAGCGCCCACTCGTCGGTCTCGTCCGTGTGGCACGACGTGCAGGGGTTGGGGACCCCGTAGCGCTCGGTGTCGGCCGGCGAGACGAAGCGGAACGTGTGGCTGCGCACGTTGACGTCGCCGATGGTGCGGGCGATGCGCGGCATGTGGCAGGCGACGCACGCGCTGCCCTCGCTGTCCGGCGCGTGCCGTGTGTGGTGCTCGATCGACCCCGGCGGCCCCGGCTGGAGCTGCGGCTGATGGCACGACGTGCACACCGCGTTGCCGGGCTCGATGAGGTCGGCGTCGTGCTCCGTGCCGTGGACGTCGTGGCAGCCCGAGCAGGTGACGCCCTTCACGTACATCAGGCTCTGCACGTAGTCGTTGCCCTGCATCCGGTTCTTGTGGGCGGAGCCCTCGGGCCAGTGGGTGAAGGTCTCCTCGCCGAGGTGCGGGGCGTCGAGCTCCCAGACGTCGCTCAGGCGCTCGCCCGGCGCGTAGCCGACGGGCCAGTCGAAGTGGCGGCCCTCGACGGGGTTGTCGAGAGGCACGCCCTGCGAGTGGCACTGGATGCACACGTCGGTGGCGCGCACCGGGTCGAGGCGCGCCGGGTTCACGATGGTCTCGGCCACCGGGTCGAGCACGTGCGCGCGGCCCGCGCCGTGGCACGCCTCGCAGCCGACGTTCCACTCCGTGACCGTCTTCGCGCGGACGTCGTAGTTGACCGAGTGGCAGCCGTCGCAAAGCGGCCCCGTCGGCCGCTGCATCTGGTCGTCGGGATAGTGCTCGACCCACCACTCGGTGCCGGGGCGGGCGCCGTAGCGGCGCCACTCGCGGTTCTGCACGTCCCACTGCGCGGGGAAGACGAAGAGGTCGTCGCCGCGCCGCGTGAAGTAGCGCTGCTTCCACTTGCGGCCGTAGGTGAACGTCACGTCGTCGGGCCGGAAGGTGACGAGCGGGTTCGGCGTGTCGAAGTCGCCGAGGATGGCGTCGGGCCGCTCGCGCGGGTCGAGGAGGACGTTGGCCATCAGGGTCTCCTGCCACCGGTCGTGGATCTCGAGGTGGCAGTCGCGGCAGGCGGCCGAGCCGGTGAACGGCTCCGGGAAGTCGGCGGGGTCGGGCGGGGCCGGCGTCGCCGAGCAGCCGGCGGCCAGCGCGGCTGCGAGGATCGACCCTCTCACCCGGTGCGGCCGGCGCCGGGGGCGGTACGGTGCGGGCATCATCGTCGATCAGTGTTATAGCGGCTCGGGTGACGATTGTCACTCCGGAGCCGGCGGCTGCGGCATTGATACACACCGCGGATGTGTATACCATGTCTGCTGGAGGAGCACATGACTCGACGCCTCAACATCTCCCTGCCCGAACCAACGGTGGAGCTCATCGACCGGGTCGCCGGCAAAGGCCGGCGCAGCGCTCTCATCGACCGCGCGGTCGTTCGGTACGTTCAGGAGGAATCCCACGCGGAAATCAGGGAGCAGATCGCAGCCGGCGCACGGGACAGGGCGGATCGCGATCTGCAGCTCGTCGAAGAGTGGTTTCCCATCGAGTCGGTTCCGGAAGATTCGTCGCCATGACGGAGCCGAGGCGGGGGGAGATTCATCTGGTCGCCTTCGATCCGACGCTGGGAGCGCAGATCCGCAAGACCCGCCCGGCCCTCGTCGTGCAGAACGACAGCGCCAACCGACACAGCCCCATCACCATCGTGGCCGCGGTGACTTCGTCCGTCGACGACCGGCGCTACCCGACGGAGGTTCTCGTCAGGGCGCCGGAAGCGGGTCTTTCGGTCGATTCGATCGTCCTGCTGAACCAGATCCGCTCGGTCGACCGGCGGCGTCTCGTCAAGCGTCTCGGGAGGGTCGAGCCACCGACCATGAGGCGGGTCGAGCGGGCCCTTCGCCTGAGTCTCGGCCTCCTCGATCTGCGCCCCGCCGGACGCCGATGACGCGCCCGCTCCCGTGCGCGGCGCTGGATCTCCAGGCCGTCGACGTGCGCTCCGAAGAACCGGTTGTGAGGTTCGTTCGCGACTGATACTGTTGTGGCCATTCGCTGGAAGCGAATGGGATCGCCGCCGGATGGCGGCTGACCGTTCTCGCGGGGTGCCCGCGTCCGGTGGCTGCGGAGGTAACGCGATGAGATACGGACAGATGGCCGGGTGCTTCGTGCTGGGTGCGCTCGTGGTGTTCTTCCTGTCCACGGACGGGAAGCCCGACGCCGCCAGCGCAGCGGAGGCGATGCAGTCGCCCGCGGCCTACGTGCCGCCGGCCTTCACCCCGGAGTCGCGCGAGCTCGGCCAGGCCGACATCGAGCGCCTGGTGGACGAGCTGTCGAACTGGGGCCGCTGGGGGCCCGACGACCAGCTCGGGGCGGCGAACCTGATCACGCCCGAGAAACGGCTGGCCGCGCTCGCGTTGGCCACCGAGGGCATCACCGTGTCGCTCGCGCACCGCGTCCTGAAGGACGAGGCCGACGACGTGCCCCTGCCGTTCGGGCACAGCATGCTGGGGGTGCCCGACGAGGAGGCGAAGTCGGCGTTCTTCGGCGGCGTCAGCGACAACTACCAGGTCAGCTACCACGGCTACTCGCACAGCCACATCGACTCGCTGTGCCACATCCTCCACAAGGGGCGGATGTACAACGGCTTTTCGCAGGACACGATAACCGAGGAGGGGTGCTCCCACGCGTCGATCGTCAACCTGCAGGGCGGCATCGTCACCCGCGGCGTGCTCGTCGACGTCCCGCGCCTGAAGGGGGTGCCGTACCTGGAGCCCGGGACCCCCATCTACGTCGAGGACCTCGACGCCTGGGAGGAGATGGCGGGGGTCACCATACAACCGGGTGACGCCGTCTTCATCCGTACCGGCCGGTGGGCGCGGCGCGCCGAGGTGGGCCCGTGGAACATCTCGCAGAACGCGGCGGGGCTGCACGCCTCGACGATGCCGTGGTTCAAGTCGCGCGACGTCTCGTTCATGGGCAGCGACGCGGCCCTCGACGTCGTGCCGTCGCTGGTCGAGGACGTCCGCCTGCCGGTGCACCTGCTGACGATCGTGGCGATGGGGGTGGACCTGTTCGACAACCAGGACCTGGAGGCGCTGGCGGAGACCGCGGCGTCGCTGAACCGCTGGGAGTTCACCCTCGTGGCGGGGCCGCTGGCGGTGGAGAACGGCACGGGGTCGCCGGTCAACGCGCTGGCGATCTTCTGATCGACGGTCCCGGGCAGGATCCCGCGCCGCACCGGTGCGATGCGGCGGGGCTCCCGGCATTTGCGGACCGTGTTCGCCGGGAGCCCGCGGGCAACGGGCCGCGTCGCGCCAGCCGATGCGGCGGGCTCTCGCCACGGGCTGTCGAGGACGGTTCGCGTCGGCGCCGGCATTACAAATCGTGGCGGACGGCCGGCCATGGCGAAAACCGTGGGCTGCCGCGAGGGGCTGCCGGCGAGTTTCCGGTGTGTTCGACTGGAGCGAAGGACCCGCGAGGAGGAAGACGATGAGCGGTACGAACCCGAGCCGGCGGCGGTTTCTGAAGAAGGGCGCGGTCGCGGCCGGCCTCGTCGCGGCGCCGCCGGCGGCGCTGGAGCTGACCGGCGGCTCGTCCACCGCCGCCGCGCAGGTGCCGGTGGTCGCCGACAGCAACGCCATCGAGAGCGTGCTCTACGGCCGGCGCTCGCGGTTCGTCACGACGACGCGGGAGATCGAGGGGCGCAGCCACTACACGACGCCGCGCATCCGTCCGAACCCGCAGCGGCCGAGCGCGAAGACCCCGCTGGCCGAGCTGACCGGCACCATCACGCCCACGTCGCTGCACTTCACGACGCAGCACTACTACGGCATCCCCGACATCAACCCGGCCGAGCACACCCTGATGGTCGAGGGCATGGTCGACCGGCCCCTGGTGTTCACGATGGACGAGCTGCACCGGCTGCCGTTCGTCTCGCGCGTGCACTTCCTGGAGTGCGTCGGCAACCGGCCGAACCCGCGCGGGGCGACGGTGACCGCCACGCACGGCCGCATGGGGTGCAGCGAGTGGACGGGGGTGCCGCTGTCGGTCCTGCTCGCCGAGGCCGGCGTGCGCGACGGCGCGTCGTGGATCATCGCCGAGGCGGCCGACGGCGGCCGGCACACCAAGAGCGTCCCCCTCGCCAAGGCCCTCGACGACGTGCTCGTCGCCTACGGGCAGAACGGCGAGCCGGTGCGCCCCGACCACGGCTACCCGCTGCGGCTGCTGGTGCCTGGGTTCGAGGGCATCTACAACGTGAAGTGGCTCAAGCGCATCAAGGTCGTCGACCAGCCGTACCTGTCGTTCCAGGAGCACTCGCGCTTCCTCACCCCGGACCCGAAGACGCAGCGCGACAGCTACGACTTCGGGCCGAACTCGGTCATCACCCGGCCGTCCGGAGACCAGCGGCTCGACGCGCACGGCGCCCACGTCATCAGCGGGCTGGCGTGGTCGGGCAGCGGCAAGGTGAGCCGGGTCGAGGTGTCGACCGACGGCGGCGCGACCTACCAGGAGGCGGAGCTGGTGGGGCCGGTGCTGTCGAAGGCCCACACCCGCTTCTGCCTGCCGTGGCGCTGGAACGGCGACCAGGCGGTGCTGCAGTCGCGCTGCCTCGACGAGCGGGGGCAGCTCCAGCCGACCGAGGCCGAGTACGCGCAGTACTGGGGCCTCACCCGGGGGCAGCTCTACGGGACGATCCAGAGCCAGCTCGGGCACTGCAACTGGATTCAGCCCTGGAAGGTGGGTTCCGATGGCAAGGTCACGAACGGGCTCGAGCCCGTCGACGTCGTGGTCGACGTGCACGCGTAACGGTCTGCGGGGCGCGGCGGCATCGGCCTTCCGATGGCTGGTTGCGCGGGGGGCGGAGCCGTCGGGCGACGCTCCTTGGGCCGGCCGGATGTGCAGGGCGCGCCTGCGCGTCGTGGGCGCGCTTGTCGAGGCGGGTCTGCGCGTCGCCCGCGCGCTCATCGCGGTGGGGTCGCCGAGCGATTACGGAGTGGTCGGCAAGCTGCCTCGCCTGCGGTTCGCCAGCGCCCTCGTCGCGGCGGGGTCGCCGAGCCGGTACGGGGTGGCCGGCAAGCTGGCGGGTCTGCGCGTTGCCGGCGCCCTCGTCGCGGCCTGCCTGCTGAGCGTGGCGGTCCAGGCGCAGGAGGGGGCGTCCCCCTCCGGCCTCGGCCGCCCGCCCACCGCGGCCGAGCGGGCGGACCGCATCGTCGGACCCGACGGCGCGGACCTGCCCGAGGGCAGCGGCAACGCGGCCGAGGGCGCCATGGTGTTCGCGCGCCGGGGCTGCTCGAACTGCCACGGCCCGACCGGGGAGGAGGGTCCGTCCATCTCCCTCGTCGGCGGCGACGTCACCACGCGCACCAACTACTGGCCGATCCGGCACTGGCCGTTCGCGCCGGGCGTCTGGGACTACATCCGCCGCGTCATGCCCTACGACCGGCCGGGCATCCTCACCGACGACGAGGCCTACGCGGTGACGGCGTACCTCCTCTACCGGAACGACATCATCTCCGAGGAGGCCGTCATGAGCGCGGAGACGCTGCCCCAGGTGCGGATGCCGCGCCGCGACGACTACGTGATGCCCGGCACCTGGACGCCGGAGACGCGGCGCGGGTTCCGGATCGAGTCCGAGCGGTAGGCGTTCCGCGATGGCGCTTCGCCGGATCGCCCTCGTGCCCGGAAGACCGGCTGCGGTGAAAACCAGCGTTATAGTTGCTGATTTCCATGTAAATCAGCGATAATATCGCTGATATGTACCGTCGCGCCCTCGATCTGCACGCCCTCGTCCGAGACCGTTCCGTCTTCCTGCTCGGACCCCGCCAGACCGGCAAGAGCACGCTCGTCCGCAGCACGTTCCCCGACGCGGCCATCTACGACCTTCTCGAAGCCGACACGTTCCGGCAACTGAGCCTCCATCCCGAGCACCTGCGGCAGACCCTGGACCCGCGCCGCGAGGTCGTGGTCATCGACGAGATCCAGAAGTGCCCGCCGCTGCTGGACGAGATTCACCTGCTGATCGAACGCAACCGGTCGCTGAGGTTCGTGCTGACCGGCAGCAGCGCGCGCAAGCTCAAGCGGGGCGGCGCCAACCTGCTCGCCGGCCGCGCGCGCGTGGCGCGGCTGCACCCCTTGGTGTCGCCGGAAGTCGGGGACGACCGGCTTCTGGATCGCGCGAACCGCGGCGGCTTGCCGGCGTTCCTCGACGCGCCGGCGTGGCGGGACGACCTCCGGTCGTACGTCGGGACGTACCTGCAAGAGGAGGTGCAGGCCGAAGGGCTGACCCGCTCGATCGGCAACTTCGGCCGCTTTCTCGACATGGCGGGCCTGACCAACGGCGAGCAGATCAACTTCGCGAAGGTCGCCTCGGATACGGGACTGGCCCCGAGCACGGTGCGCGAGCACTACCGGATTCTCGAGGACACCCTCGTCGGCGATCAGCTTCCCGCGTTCCGCGGCACCCGCACCCGCAAGCCGGTCGCGACCGCCAAGTTCTACTTCTTCGACGTCGGCGTCGCCAACACCCTGCGCCGCACCGGCGTCATCGAGCCGGGATCGGACGCCTACGGCCGCGCGCTGGAGCATCTCGTATTCCTGGAAGTGCGAAGCTGGCTCGACTATCGGCGCCGCGACGACCCCTTGACCTACTGGCGCAGCCGGTCGCAGCTCGAGGTCGACCTCGTCATCGCCGACGCCGTCGCCATCGAGGTCAAGGCCAAGTCGCGCGTTTCGGTCCGCGATTGTCGAGGCCTGCTCGCTCTCGCCGAGGAGATTCCGCTACGGCGGAAGCTGGTGGTCTGCCACGAGCCGCGCCGCCGGCGGGACGACCACGGGGTCGAGATCGTGCCGGTGCAACAGTTCCTGCAAGAGCTGTGGGACGGCGCCGTCGTCCGGTGACGGCCACGGTCGCGGGGTGGCCTCCGAAACCCGCCCGCCGGCCTGCGCTTCACCGCGGGCCGGTCGGCGAACGGGAACGGCACGGCGACGACGTCGAGCGGCTCGCAGCAAGACCGGGCACAGGGCGCGAAGACGTATAGTAGGACTCCATGGGGGTCGGAAATCCACCACGGCCGCCCCGGACATCCATGGGCGCGAAGGAGGGATCGATGAGTACGGCCGGCGCGGCAGTCCGGGGCGGCGAGTCGGAAGCGCCCATGCGGGCTACCTACCAGGACGTGCTCGATGCCCCGGCCAATCGGGTGGCCGAACTCGTCGACGGAGTCCTCCACACGCAACCGCGGCCGGCCATGCCGCATGCGTTGGCGAGCTCCCGTCTGGGCGGCGAGCTCACGGGACCCTTCGACCGGGGGCGCGGCGGTCCCGGCGGATGGTGGATCATCGACGAGCCGGAGCTGCATCTCGGAGAGGACATCCTGGTGCCCGACCTGGCGGGGTGGCGCCGGGAGCGCATGCCCGAGTATCCCGACGCGGCCTACGTTACCTTGGCGCCGGACTGGGTGTGCGAGGTCCTCTCCCCTTCGACGCGCCGGCTCGACCTGCAGGACAAGCGCCCGATCTACGCCCGCGAGGGCGTCGGCCATCTGTGGCTGGTCGAGCCGTCCGACCACACCTTCGAGGCGTTCGAGCTGCGCGAGGGCCGGTGGGTGCTGACGGCGACCGCCAAGGACGCCGAGCCGGTGTGCGTCCCCCCCTTCGATGCGGTCACCTTCAGCCTCGGCGATCTCTGGCCCTGAGACCCCGATCGAGGGTCAGACGGCGAGGAAGCGCGAGAGCGCGTGCGAGACGGCTTGGCCGTCGCGTTTCGACAGGGTCCCGAGCTTGCGCACCAGCAGGGCGTCGTCGAGCGTGAAGAGCTTGAGGCGGACCCGACAGGGGACGTGAAGACCGGCCTGGCGCCAGTCGCGTAGCGCGGTGTCGCTCGGCCAAATGCTCCGCGCCGAGGTGATCATCGCCAGGATGGACTGCGCATGGGCATGGTTGAACGCAGCCGAAGACACCACCAGCGCCGGTCTGCGCTTCACCGCGGGCCGGTCGGTGAACGGGAACGGCACGGCGACGACGTCTAGCGGCTCACAGGTCACGCCAGGCGTCCTCGTCCTCGGGCGAGGCCCACTCGCTCACCGTTGCGGAAAGGCCCTGCAGGTACTCGTCCCGGCCTCTCGCGACCTTCCGCACGATCACGTGGTCGCCCTCGATCTCGAAGGCGACCACGTCTCCCTCGAGCAGACCGGCCCCTTCTCGGATGCGTTTGGGAATGGTCGTCTGGCCGCGCGCCGTGATCCTCGCTACTTCCATGCTCCCAAATCTATCAGATTTTCTGTACTGTCATCAAATCGTACTTCCGATACGTCTGAGATACTGAATTTACATTGAAAAACCGGTCCACCCGCGGTATTCGAGTGCGCACGGCGTCCAGCATCGCGACGGCGAACGACGCGGGCGGCGGCCGGTCGAGGCCTCAGGTCCGCATCACGCCCAGGACCTGGACGGCCGGGTCGACGGTTTCCTCGTACTGGAGCGGGGAGGCCGACGCGAGGGCGCGCCGGCGACAGACGATGGTGGTGACGAGGCCGGCGAGCAGCGTCAGGCAGGCGACACTCCACCAGAGGGGTCGGCCGAGCAGCCAGAGTTCCAGGCGCGCCGTCCACGAGGCGTATGCGGTCAACGCGAGCGCGTACAGCGGCCAGAGGAGCTTCAGATTGGCCTTGCCGGGCACGTAGCTGCACGCGAACGGCACCTTCTGGAACCGGCACAGCAGCAGCTCGGTGAGGGCGCCGGCCATGAGGAGCCAGAAGACGGTGTGGGCGAGCGCGAGGCCGGGTCCCCACAACGCGAGGTAGATCGGCGTCGTCACGAGGGCCACCGGTGCGACGCCGAGCATCCACAGGGCGGTTCGGGCGCCGGTCAGATACGCGCCCCGATCGTCGATCTCGGTGATGCGGAAGACCCAGTTCGCGCGGATCTCCGTGGGCACGGCGAACATGAAGCGGAGCGCGGCGAGGACGAAGAACGAGAGGATGAAGGGGATCGAGAGCAGCCGCGCCGACGGGGCCGAGAGCGGCTCGGCCAGCGCGTCCTCGGCGATGCCGGTGATGGGGCTGAGGAACGAGCCGATGACGAACGCGAGCCCGAGGCCGACGTAGGCGGCGATGATGAGCCGGTGGCGGCGGCTGCGCACCGTGCTCGCGGCCGCGAACGCCGCGACGGCCCGCGCCACGGGGTGGCGCGCGACGGCCGCGGTGGCGAGGCGCGCCGCCGCGCGCGGCAGCGCGCGGGCACGGCCCGACGTGTCCGGCGGCGTCTCCAGCGTGCGCTTCACCATGCGCCGGAAGCCGATCCCGTAGCCGACGGCCGCGATGGACAGCGTGGCCGCGAACACCACGACGGCGGTCGCGGCGAGACGCCGGTAGACGTCGGGATCGAAGCCCCAGACGACCTCGTAGAGCCCGAGGAACCAGACCGGCGGCAGCCACGTGCCGGCGCCGCTCGCCGTCAGCCCGATGAACCGGTACGGCCCTCCGGCGGCGGTCAGTTGCTCGTTCGTCACGGCGGAATCGATGCCGGCGAAGCTGTAGAGCAGGCCCGGCCCGAAGGCGAACCACTCGATCAGCGCGATCACGAACAGCAACTGCGCCAGCATCGTCAACCGCTGGTGGAGGCGTCGCGGACACACCAGCGCGAGGCCCGCCTGCACCGCGACGAGGGCGAGGAACACGAGCAGGCCCGCCGACACCGTCGCCGCGAGGTGGGCGGCGGGGTAGCGGAGGAACGTCTCGAACGGCAGGTAGCCGCCGGCGACGAACGAGAAGACGACGGTGGCCGGCGCGTTGACGACGACCGCGAAGCCGCCGACGAAGGCGACCAGCGCCGCGAGCTTGGAGAAGGCGACGGTGCGCGGGCGCACCGGCAGGCCGCCGAGCACCATCGCGTCGCGGCGGTCGGGGAACAGCGCGTCCCACACGAGGACCGTCACCAGGCCGACCGCGGCCATCGAGTAGCCGATGAAGTACAGCTTGTGGGGCACCGCCCGCATCGCCAGTTGCAGGTCGCCCATCCACGAGCCGTAGCTCCACGCCGCCGCGACGGCGTAGAGGGAGGGAGGCACCGTGAGCACCGCGGCCATGACGATCGCCGACTCGCGCAGGTCGACGGTCTCGGGGACGAGGTCGTTGTGGAAGAGCCGCCGCAGGAACGCGCGGAACAGGACCCGGAACTGCTCCCGCTCCTCGTCGAGGCCGTCGCGGCGGGCGCGGTCGCTCCTCACAGCTTCATCGCCTCCATCAGCTTCCCCGCGACCTCGCTGGCGTCGTCCTGCACCGCGAGCTGCGTGAACACCTGCTCCAGGGACGGCTGGTTCATCAGCTCCTCGAGGCTCTCGATGCGGTCCGAGGCCGCCACCTGCCCATCTCGCAGGATGACCACCGACGTACACACCTGCTCGACGATCTCGAGGACGTGCGAGCTGTAGAGGACGATCTTGCCCTCGGCCGCGAGGGCGCGGATGAGCTGCTTGAGGACGAGGGTTGCGCCGACGTCGAGGCCCGACGAGGGCTCGTCGAGGATCACGATCTCGGGGTCGTGCAGCAGCCCCGCGGCGATGAGGATCTTCTGCCGCATGCCCTTCGAGTAGCCCGAGAGCTGGGCATACCGGTCGCCGTAGATGCCGAGGAGGCGCAGGAAGCGCTCGATTTTCTCCTCGAGCACGTCGGGGGCGATGCGGCGGAGGCGTCCGACCAGCGTGAGGTACTCGGGACCGGTCAGGTACGAGTAGACGTCCGGCGTTTCCGGCACGTACCCGATGCGGCGCCGGTGGGCGAGGAGGTCGTCGCGGATGTCCGCGCCGTCCACGCGGATCCGGCCGCTCGTCGGATCGAGGAGCCCGGCGATCATGTTGACCGTCGTCGACTTGCCGGAGCCGTTGGGGCCGAGATAGCCGAGCACCTCGCCGCGGCGCGCCGTGAAGCTGACGCCGCGGACCGCGACGACCGCGCCGTAGTACTTGGAGACGTTGACGACCTCGAGCATGAGGCTCCTCCAGTCGGCAGCCGCGACGCCGCGGCCGCCGCTACCGGTCCATCGACGTCATTCCCTCCGCAGCACGTTCACCGGGTCGAGCCGGACGGCGCGCCGCACCGGGCCGAGACTGGCCGTCAGGCCCACGAGGGTCACGACGGCCGGCCCCGGGGCGAACAGCAGCAGTCGAACGAGGGGCCCCTCGCCGCCGCCGTTCCCGCCCTCGATCCACGTGCTCCAGACGTAGACGCCGACCGCTCCGACGACGGTGCCCAGGGTCAGGTGGCGGGCCACGTTGCGGAGCACCATCCAGCCGACCTGCGGCGGTCGCGCGCCCAGCGCGATTCGGATGCCGAGGTCGCGCATCCGCCGTTCGACGGCGTGGGAGGTCACGGCGAAGAGGCCGGCCGTCGAGAGGACGAGCGCGATGAACGCGATGGTCCAGAGTATCGCCTCGCTCATGCGGCCGTTCCACGAGGCGTCGCGGAGCGCCTGCTCCAGCGTGCGGACGCGGAACAGGGGCAGGTCCGGGTCGATCCGGCGGACGGCCTCGCGGACCAGGGACACGGCGGTGGCCGGGTCGCCGGGCGCCCGGGCCAGGAGAGTCGCGACGCGGGGCGGGTCGGCGCGAGATGGGAGATAGACCAGCGGGTCGGGCTCGCGGCGCCCCGGGCGCTGCCGTAGCGTCGGGGCCACGCCGACGACGGTCAGCCAGGAGGCGCGCTGCTCGGTGCCGTCGGTGACGAGCCGGATCCGGCGGCCGAGAGCCTCCTCGTCGGGGAAGTGGATCTCGACGAAGCGGGCGTTCACGATGGCGGCCTCCGCGCCCGGCGCGCCGTCACGCTCGGAGAAGGGCCGTCCTCGCAGCAGCGTCACGCCGAGCGCGTCGAAGTAGGCCGGCCCCGTCGTCAGGGTCACGACGGTGGGGAGCAGCTCGGCCGGCGTCGGCGGTCGTCCGTCGATCATCACCCCACCCTGGGTGGCGGCGCCCCCCGGGAGCGCGTCGACGATCGCCGCCGTCGCGCTCTGCGCGCCGAGCCGGGTGCGCACGTCCTCGAAGAAAGCAGTGCGCACCTCGGGGGCTTCGTATCGGTCCGCGGTCAACGCGACCTCCGCCGTCAGCACGTCCGCCGCATCGACTGCGGTGAAGGTCCTTCGACCCTCCACGAACCTGAGCACCGAGGTGGAGAGCGCGGTCAGCAGGATGAGCGTCAGGCCGAACTCGGCCGCCAGGAACACGCTCGTCAGACGACCGGCGCCCGGGCCCGCGCCGGTGCGCGCGTCGTCGCGGAGCGCCCCAGTGCCCCGGTTGGACACCGAAAGGGCGGGAACCAGACCGAAGAGGAGGACGGATGCGACACCGATGCCGACCATCGCGGCGAAGACCCGCGTGTCGAAGTCGAACGTGATCCAGTAGCCCAGCACGCCGTCGGGAATGGCGTTGTCGAGCGTCCGGAGGCCGAGCATGGCGAGGCCCCCGCCGACGAGCACGCCGAGGAACGCCAGCACCGTGCACTCCATCAGCACCTGTCGCACGACGCGCCACCGGCTGGCGCCGAGGGCGAGCCTGACCGCGATCTCGCGGCGGCGCCGTACGGCCTGCATCAACATCAGGTTGGCGGCGTTCGCGCAGGCGATGAGGAGGACGACGACCCCGGCGGACAGGAAGGCGAACCACGCCGGATCGGTCGGGTCGCTGGCCACGAACCGTTCGGCGACCGGCACCGTGACGTGCCGGACGTCGTCGTGAGCTCCCGGATGGTCCCGGGCGAGGGTCGCGGCGATCGTCTCCATCTCGGCCCGCGCGCTCGCGACGGACGCGCCGTCGACGAGCCGGCCGATCACGCCGAACGTGCGCCGGTCCCGGGATTGGTCCGCGAGATCCGCGACCTGGGAGACCGGCTGCCACAGATCGGCGAGCCGCGGAAAGCGGAAGCCGTCCGGCATGACGCCGATCACTTCCGCCGGCTCGCCGTCGATCCGGATCGTCCGGCCGACGACGGCCCGGTCGCCGCCGTACCGGTCGCGCCAGACGTGCCCGGCGAGCATGACGACCGGCGGCGCGCCGCGCTGCTCGTCCGCGGCCTGGAAGTCCCGGCCGAGGACGGGGGCCTCGCCGAGCAGGCGCAGGGTGGCCGCGGAAACGAAGACGCGTTGCAGCCGCGCCGGCGCGCGGTCGTCCTCGGCGACGGCGGCCGGCGTCGCCTCGTAGGCGGCGAGCGCGCCGAACGACGTCGCGGCATCGCGAACGTCCTCGAAGTCCGCGTACGAGACGCCGCCCGGCCGCGCGCGGCCGTCCCGGGTCGAGATGTGAACCACCCGCTCGGGGTCGTCGAGGGGCAGGCTCCTCGACGTGAGGGCGTCGAACAACGTGAAGAACTGCGTGGTGACGGCGATCCCGATCCCCAGCACCAGGACGGTGACGACCGTGAACGACCGCTGGCCGGCGAGCAGGCGCACCGCGAACCGCAGGTCCTGCCAGGTCTCGTCGATCCACCGCGTGCCGCGCGCGTCGCGGCACAGCTCCCTGATCTGGTCGAGGCCGCCGAACTCGACCCGCGCGCGTCGGCGCGCCTCGTCCTCGGGCAGGCCGGCCCGCACGTGCTCGGCCGCCTGCCGCTCGACGTGGTCGCGCAGCTCGCGGTCCAGCTCTCCATCGAGCCGATCACGGTTCCTGAGACGGTTCCACCAGCTCATTGCGCACCTCCACCGGTGGCGCTGCGATTCGGGCGCAGCGCTCTCACTGTCGCAGCTCCGCGCCGATGTCGAGCCGCGCCACGCGCGCGGCCGGGCCCCGCGCAGGCGACGAGCGAGACGCCGAGCATGTTGCGCACCTCTGCCGGCGGCGCCGCGATTCGGGTGCGGCGCTCTCACTGTCGCAGCTCCACGCCGATGTCGAGCCGCACCACGCGCGCGGCCGGCCCCGCGCAGGCGACGAGCGAGACGCCGAGAATCAGGCAGCAGACGGCGGCGATGATCCACGGGTTCGCGAGGGCGGTCTCGAACAGGGTCAGGTTCAACATGCGGCCCGCCGTGACGGCCACCGACACGCCAGCGCCCAGGCCGGCCAGCACGCACGCCAGGGTCGAGCGGAGCAGCCACGACACCACTTGGATTCGGGTCGCGCCGAGGGCTTGGCGAAGCGCGAGCTCGCGCCGCCGGCGGTTCGCGGCATCGCTCACCATGCCGAACACGCCGATTGCCGCCAGCAGGGCGGACCCGAGCCCGAACGGGAGCAGCAGCGCACTCTGGAATCGCTCGCGCGACAGCGCCCGCCCGACGAGCTCCGTCGTCGTGAGGTCGGCGCTCATCGGCTGTTCCGGATCCACCTCGGCGAGCGCGCGCCGCAGCATCGCCCGCGCGGCGGCGGGGCTCGCGGACGTGCGGACCACGACGTACCGCAGCGGGATGGAGGTCTGCGTATAGGGCAGGAACACGTCGCGGCTGACCTCGTGCACGCGGCGGTAGCGGCCGTCGGCCACGACGCCGACGATGCGGTAGGAGCGCGGCGCGTTGCGGCCGCCGATGAACCGCCTGCCGACGGCGTCGAGCGGGGACCCGTACATCTCGCGGGCCACGCTCTCGCTGACGATGGCCACCAGCGGCCGGCGTTCGACCGTGGCCTCGACGGGGGCTGCCGGCCGGGGTCCGGCCGTGGACTCGACGGCCGCCGGCGACCGGGGCCCGGCCGCGGACCCGTCTGCGGGCTGCGTAGCAGGGTCCAGCGCGCCGCTGGCGGCGGGCAGGCCATCCGTCTCGGCGAAGGCACGGCCGGCCAGCAACGGCGTGCCGATGGCGTCGAACCAGGCGGGCGTCACGACCTCCAGGTTCAGGATGGAGTTGCCGGCCGCGTCCTCGGGGCCCTGGCCGGGCAGCGCGTAGGGCAGGTCCCAACCGATGACGCCCTCCAGGGGCCTCAGCAGGGCCGCGCCGGCCGCTTCCACCTCGGCGTTGGCCTCGAGTCGCGCCATCACGTCCCGGAAGAACCGGCGCCGCGCCGCCGCGTCGGGATAGCGCACGCGACTCGGGTTCACGGCTGCGGTCAGGACGCCTTCTCGGTCGAAGCCCACGTTCGCGCCGCGCAGGTTGGCGAAGCTCACGGCGACGGCGCAGGCGACGACGAGCAGCGCCACCGTTCCCATCACCTCGACGGTGACCAGCGCGCCGCCGACGCGCGCGGCGCGGGTCGAGCCTCCCGCGCCGGCGGCGCTGCGGCGCAGGAGCGTATCGATGGACGGGGCGCGGACCAGCAACAGCGGGACGCAGCCCATCCCGAGGGTCAGCACCACGAGGCACGCCGCGGCGAACAGGAGCGACCCGCCATCGATCGAAGCGGACGCCATCCGCGCGATGCCGTCCGGCGCAAGGGCGACCACCGCGTCCAGCATCGCGACGGCGAAACCAATCCCCGCGATGGTGCCGGCGGTCGCCAGAACCAGCCCCTCAGCGACGAACTGCCGGACGAGATGACGGGTCGAGGCGCCCAGGCCGAGACGCAGCGCCACTTCGCCGCCCCGCCGGGCCGCGCGCGTCGCCAGCAGTCCGCCGAGGTTGACGCCGGCCACCAGCAGCAGCACGACCGCCCCGGCGAACAGCAGCGACGCGACGAGCCGGCCGCCTCCGAGGACGTAGTCGCGCAGCGGTGTGAGCGCCGCCACCTGATCCCCCGCGATCGCGCCCGGCCGTTGCCTCTCCAGCCTCGATACGATGCCGTCGAGCTCGGAGGCCGCCTGCTCCCGCGACACGCCGGGGCGCAGGCGCCCCACCACCTGCAGGAAGACGGTGGGGTTGTTCGCCAGTCCAGGCCGCGTGCCGAGCGCCGTGAAGACATCCACGCCCCGGGGGAAGACGAACCCGGCCGGCAGCACGCCGACCACCGTGAAGTCGACGCCGGTCAGGGTCAGGCCGGACCCCACCACGCCGGGGTCGGCGCCGAGGACGTTCGTCCAGAACGCGTGCGTGACGACGACGGTCGGCCGGGCTCCCTCCCGGTCGTCCGCCGCCCGGAAGGTGCGGCCGAGGAGGGGCCGCACCGCGAGGGCGTCGAAGAACGCGCCGGTGACGCGCGCGCTCTCGACGGTGACCGGATCGCCGCGGCCGGTCAGGACGTAGCTGTACCCGTAAACGGTGGTCGGCAGCGCGGCCAGGCGGTCGAAGCTCGTCGACTGTGCCTGCCACGCCAGGAACTCGGGATAGGAAAGCTCGACGAGGCGCGCCGGGTCGGCCCGGCTGGTCTTCCACCCGGCGACGAGGCGGTCCTCCTGCGGGAACGGCAGAGCTCGGAGCACGACGGCATCCAGCACGCTGAACATGGCGGTGCCGGCGCCGATGCCCAGGGCCAGCGCGGCGACGGCGAACAGGGAGACGCCCGAGCGGCGGCCCATGAACTGTCGTCGCAGCGCGTACCGCAGGTCGCGCCCGAGGTCGTCGAGCCACCGCGCGCCGCTGGCGTCGCGGCACAGCTCCTTGATCTGGTCGAGGCCGCCGAACTCCAGGCGCGTGCGCCGGCGCGCCTCGTCCTCGGGCAGGCCGGTCCTGATGTGATGGGCTACCTGCCGCTCGACATGGTCGCGCAGTTCGCGGTCGAGCTCGCCTTCAAGCCGGTTGCGGCGTCGCAGCCGCCGCCACCAGCTCACCGCGCGCCTTCTTCCGCGGTAGCGGAATCCGCAGCGGTCGAGGCTTGTTCTGCGGAAGCGGAATCCGCGACGGTCGAAGCCTGTTCCGCGGAAGCGGAATCCGGGGCGTCCGGCGGTGGCGGATCCTCGATCCACGCGTAGTTACGCCAGCGCTGGAGCGAAGCCTGCCGCGAGCGGCTGAAGAAGACGCGGACGTCGCTGTAGCTTTCGCTCTGCAGGTTCGCCCACCTGCCGTCGAGCACCGGTCCGCGATCGAGCGAGCCGCGGAAGCGGTGGATGGTGCCGACCAGCCCCCACCACAGGCGCACGCTGTCGATCAGCTCGAACTCGAGCCGGGCTATCTCGTGCGTCTCGCGGTCGACCCATACCCGGCCGCGCGCCTTGTTGAGCGCGCGCTCGATCTGCCTTCTCACCGGCAGGTCGCCGGCGCGCGGCGTGAACGCGATGCGGTAGCTCGGACGGTTCCGGAACGGCTCCTCGCCCTCGAGCGTCATGTCGTAGCGCGCGACGAGCTCCTCGTCGAAGATGATCTGGTTCTCGTTCCGCTCGGGCTCGATCTCGCCGGCGCGCAGCCGGCGGAGCCGTTCTCGGAACGCCGCCTCGCGCTCGCTTTCGCGGGCGCGCTCCTCCTCGGTCAGGGGCCGCCCGTCGATGGCAATCCGCCGCGAGAACCTGGCCCCGTCGATGGGGACAGACTCCCATTCGACTCGGGTCTCCTCCTCGACCTCGCCGCGGCCGTCGAACTCCCGGGACTCGCTCGTGACCAGCGCCCGATAGTCGCCGGCCACCGCTTGCAGCGCCTCGTCCATGCGTTCGACCGCCTCGACCACGATGGCGTGAACGTCGGGCTCCCCGTCCTCCTGGCTGACGGTCTCGACGCCGACGGCGGTGCCGACGCCGGCGCAGACCAAGGCGAATACGGGCAGCAGCGCCGGGCGCGAGCCGCACCTCGCCGGGCGCCGCAAAGAACCGGAGACCCGCGAACAGGGCGGTCGCCTCGCGGCATGGAACGCGGCGAGTACGGACAGCAGCCCCAGGCGCGAGTTACATCTCGCCGGGCGCCGCGAAGAACCGCCGACCCGCGGATCGGCCGGCCGCCACGTGGGCGCGGCGGCGTCGCAACGGGGTGCGCGCCGTGAAGAACCACCGCCAGAGCTGACCTCCATGTACGACTCCCTGCCCGCGCCAGGCGGGCCGACTACCTGCCCCGTCGAGAGGCGGCGCGGGATGCGCGTTACTCGATGCGGAACACGTCCGATGGATCCAGCAGCACTGCCCGCCGTACGGGTCCGGCGCACGCGATGGCCGCCAGCGCGGCGAGGACCAGCGGTACGAGCACCAGCGTGGGCGGATCGATGGGCAGGACCCGGAACAGCAGATCCTCGATCGCCCGGCCGGCCGCGAGCGCGCCCGCCGAGCCGAGTACCAGGCCGGCGCCGACGCACGCGAGCACCCGTCCGACGGAGGTCCAGGCTATCTGGCGCGGCTGCGCGCCGAGCGCCATGCGGATGCCGAGCTCCCGCGTCCGTTGCGCGACGGCGCAGGCCGCGACCGCGTAGATGCCCACCGCGGCGAGGACCACGGCCAACACCCCGAACACGCCGAGCGTGCCGCTGAACACGACCATCTCCCAGCGCGAGTCAGCGAGCCGCGCCGCCATGGTCCCGGCCCCGTGCACCGGCAGGTCGGGATCGAGCGCGCGCGCCGCCGCCCGGAGACGCGGGACGAACCCGGCGGGATCGCGGTCGGTCAGCATCACGAGGCCGAGCCTGGGCTCGGGCGCCGTGCCGTAGGGCACGTGCACGGCGGGCGGCGGGTCGCGTCTCCGAAGGTCTCCGATGTGGATGTTCGAGCCGATGCCGACGACGGTCAACCAGGGTCCCGGCGACCCGTCCGGCGTCCTGACCCGGATGCGGCGGCCGAGCGCGTCACCGCCGTCGAGGAACAGCTCGGCGAACCTCGCGTTCACGACGGCCGCCTCCGAACCGGCGCGCCCGTCGTTCCCCGTCAACGCCCGCCCCCGCAGGACCCGCGCTCCCAGCGATTCGAAGTAGCGCGGGCCGACGCCCATCACGAGCGCCTCGACCGGCGGCTCCGCGGGCGTGGGCTGGCCGTCCACCTCGAACGCCGCGGTCGACCGATTGGTCATGACGCTGGCCGCGCGCACGCCGGGCGACGCGTTCAGCCGGTCCTGGAGCTCGGTGACGAACCGCGCGCGCTCCGCCGGCGCCCCGTACTTCCCGGCGGGCAGCAGGATCTCTCCGTACAGGACGCGGTCGAGATCGATGCCCAGGTCGATCCGGTACAGCTCGCCGAGGCTGCGCAGCATCAACCCGGTACCGCCCAGGAGAACGAGGGCAAGCGTCGTCTCGACGACGATCATCGCGGCGCTCAGGCGGCGCGCGCGGACGCTCCGGGTCCCCGACCGGTTGCCTTCCTGCAGCAACGTTGCGGCCGGTGTGCGCGCGAGTTGCAGCAGCGGGGCGAACACGAAGAGCAGCGTCGTCGCGGCGCACAGACCGACGAAGAAGGCGATGACCGGCGGGTCGATGGTGAACGCCATCCAGGACGGCATGCCCATGTCCCGGGTGAGGAGATCGGCCAGCCGCACGCCGCCCGCCGCGACCGCGAGGCCCGCGAGACCGCCCGCGGCGCCCAGCACGAGGCTCTCCACCGACAACTGTCGGACGATGTGCCGCCGGGTGGCGCCCTGCGCGAGTCGGATCGCGAACTCGTGGGCGCGCTGCGCGGACCGTGCGATCAGGAGGTTCGCGACGTTGGCGCAGGCGATGAGCAGGACGAACGCCACCGCGCCGGCCAGCGTGCGGTAGATGAGCGCGACGTTGGCGCCGACGGCCCAGTCGTTGAACGACTGCACGTGCGCGCGGACGTCCTCGTTCGTGTCGGAATGCTCCCGGCGGAGCCGTTCGGCGATGGTCCTCAGCTCGGCCTGCGCCTCCGCGAGATCCACGCCGGGGCGGAGGCGGCCGACGGTGGTCAGTGTGCGGGCATCGCGGCGGTCGAGGCTCTCGGTCGGTCGGAGCGGCCGCCAGATATCCGCGCGGAACGGGAACCGCACGCCCTCGGGCATCACCCCCACGACCGTCGCCGGCGCGCCGTCGACGCGCACGACGCGGCCGACGACGTCGGGGTCGGCCCCATAGCGGTCCCGCCATACGCGGTGGCCGATAATCGCGGTGTCGTCCGCGCCGCGCCGGCCGTCGGCGGGAAGGAAGTCGCGTCCCAGCAGCACCGGCTGGCCGAGTAGGTGGAACGTGTTGGGGGAGACGAACGAGCCGTTCAGCGGTTCGGGCGCGTTCTCCTCGTCGCTCAGGCTCATGCGCCCGTCGACGGTGAACGCCGCGAGATCGACGAGCGAGCTCGCGTCGCGCCGGTAATCCTCGAAGTCGGGGAGCGACACGCGCCGCTGCGGGCTGTCCGGATCGGCGCTCGACCAGACGTTGACGATGCGGCCGGGATCGTCGTACGGGAGGCCGCGGACGAAGATGGCGTGGACCATCGTGAAGACGGTCACGTTCAGGCCGATGCCCAGGCCCAGCGTCGAGACGGCCAGCGCCACCAGCGGGCGGTCCCGTCCCAGGCGGCGGAACGCGTATCGGAGGTCGCGCGAGACGTCCTCGATCCACCGCGTGCCGCGCGCGTCGCGGCACAACTCCTTGATCTGGTCGAGGCCGCCGAAGTCGACGCGGGCGCGCCGGCGCGCCTCCCGTTCGGACAGCCCGGCCCGAAGGTGATCGGCCACTTGGCGCTCAACGTGGTCGCGCAGTTCGCGGTCGAGCTCGTCCTCGGGCCGGTCGCGGCGCCGCAGCCGCCGCCACCAGCTCACCGCGCGCCTCCGGCGGTGCCGAGAATCAGGCCGACGGCCTCGGCGAGGCGGGCCCAGCTCTCGGTCTGCTCCTGCAGCCGGGCCCGGCCCTTCGGCGTCAGCCGGTAGAACCTGGCGTCGCGGCCCGTGTCCGAGGGCCGCCACTCCGCCGCGAGGAGCTTGCGGTTCTCCAGGCGGTGCAGCGCGGGGTAGAGCGACCCCTGCGGCACCAGGAGCACGTCGCGCGATATCTGCCTGATGCGTTGGGCGATGCCGTAGCCATGAAGGGGGCCGGCTGCGGCCACCTGCAGAATCAGCAGATCGAGGGTGCCCTGCGGCAGTTCGGTCTTGGGTGCGTTCATCTCGATGCCTCTAGCTTCTACATGTAGCAGACGGACGTGTAGAAGGTCAAGGCTTCAGAGATCGCCCCGGGGACCTGCATTCCCGCGATGGCGTGCGCGTGCGGGCTGTGGGATCGACCGCCGCCGCCGGGATGTCCGGTGCGCGGGAAGGCGACTCGCCTCTACCATGAAATTGGACGTCAAGCGTCCAATTTTCATGGTTCCCGAGATCGGAGAACCGGCTGCGGGGGATGTTGCACCGCCGCCGGCGCCGCCCGCCTCAGTTGAACTCAGTGCCGCCCTTGCGCGTCAGGTAGTCGCCGGAGACGCTCTTCAGGATGACCCGCCCGAACTCGGCCGAGTCCCGTTCCGTTGCCGGCTTCACCACCACGCCCTCGCGCACGTGCTTGCCGCCGAGCGCGGTCGCGCCGTCGGTGTGCTCCAGCATCACGGCGGCGCTGAACGGCCCGCGGTAGAGCACCGGCACGAGCGGGAAGAGGTCGCCGAGCGACTCGACCTCGTCCGGGGGCAGGTAGCGGCCCCGGCCCGGCTCGCCGACGTAGGCGTCGAACACCCGGAACGCGGGGTTGGGCTCGCCGTAGTGCAGGTCCTGCACGCCCCGGCCGAACACCTCGCCGAGCACGTAGAACGCCTGCCCGTCCCCGGCGAGGCGCGCGCGCGCGGTCTCGAACGGGGCCTCGAAGGCGCGCCACGTGCGCACGTAGAGGTTCTTCTGGTTCGCCTCGTTCAGAATCAGGGCCATGCCGCGGTCCGACATTCCCTTCGACGTGACGATGGGGCCGTGGTCGGGATGCCACCCGAGGCAGCACCACGTGCCGTGCAGCTTCTCGGTGATGACCACCGGCTCGCCGTCCTGCAGCGCGTCCGGGTACTTCTTGACGTTCTCGATGTCGTAGTGGATGGTTGCGCCGTGCACCGCCCGCACCTCGCCCTGCATGGCGATGGGGATGGGCGGCTCGTACTTCACCAGCTCGAGCAGGTCGGTCACCTCGTCGCCCTCGGCCACCGGCCGGCCGCGGACCCTGCCGTCGCGGACCGGGTAGACGAGCCCCTGCGACAGCGCGCCGCGCAGCTTCACCGCCTTGACGCGGTTCTTCTTGCTCCCCGCGAGCTTGCCTTCGAGGCCGAGCTCGGCGATGAGCCACTCGGGGCAGACGGACCCCTCGGGGATGTACGCGGCGAGGTCGCCGTCGGTGAACGAGCCCTTCCCGACGACGCAGCGGAAGCCGCCGATCGCGGCCAGCTCGAGGCGGTCGGCGTTCGGATGCGGCTCGATGCGCAGGGCGTGGATTCTGGATTCGAAGGTCGCCATGACGGTTCTCCGTGACAGGTGGAACCAACCATTATGACCGATTCCGGGCCGCCGCGGTTCGCCCGCGCGGGTCGTTGATCGGCCGCCCTGCTACAGCTACCATCGTGCCGTGATCGTCACCATCGACCGTGCCGGGCGCATCGTCGTGCCGAAGAGCCTGCGGGAGCGCTTCAACCTGGTCGCCGGTGCCGAGCTGGAGATGGTGGCCGCCGGAGACTGCCTGCAGCTCCGCAGGGTCGACGCGGAACCCGCGCTGGTCAGGAAGAAGGGGATTCTGGTGCATCACGGCGGCACCCGCACGGACCTGGACGTCGCGGGGTTCATCCGGGCCGAGCGTGACGCGACAAGCCGCCGGGTACTCCCCGAAGGTTCGGAGTAGTTCGCGTCCTCCTCGTAGCCGTCCCGCCCGGAATCGTCTATCCTGTCGGCGCTACCGGTGTGGCGAGCCTGCGCCTTCGGCGAGTCCGTACCTGTTCGTGGAGCAGCCGATGTCTGATCGTCATCGTCCGACCCGCTTGACCCTTGCCATCAAGTGCGCCGTCGCCTGCCTCCTGACCATCCCCCTCCAGGCCGAGGACTGGCCGCAGTGGCGGGGCGTCGACCGGGACGCGGTGTGGCGCGAGACCGGCATCGTCGAGCGGTTCGCCGACGACGGGCTGATCGTGAAGTGGCGCACCCCGGTGCGTGCCGGCTTCGCGGGGCCGGCCGTCGCCGACGGCCGCGTCTTCGTCCTCGACTACCAGGAGACGCCGGGAACCCGCACCATGGACGGCCGCGAGCGGCTCCTGGCCCTCGACGAGGAGACCGGAGCGGTCCTCTGGACGCGGGAATGGCCGGCTACCTACCGCAACATCGTGCCGGTGTTCGCCACCGGACCCCGGGCCACCCCGACCGTCGACGGCGACCGCGTCCATGTCCTCGGCGCCGCCGGCATGCTGTCGTGCTTCGACACCGCCACCGGCGACCTGCTCTGGCAGATCGACACCGTGGTCGACTACGGCGTCACCGTGCCGGTCTACGGCGTGGCGCACTCGCCGCTCGTGGAGGGCGACCTGCTGATCACGCTGCTCGGCGGCGAGCCCGACGCCATGGTCGTGGCGTTCGACAAGGCGACGGGGGTCGAGGCGTGGCGCGCGATCGAGACGGTCGTGGAGGCGGGCTATTCGTCGCCGATCGTGACCACCGCGGGGGGCGTGCGGCAGTTGATCGTCTGGCACCCGGCGGGGGTCACGTCGCTCGACCCGGCGAGCGGCGGCGTCTGGTGGCAGCACGACTTCCCGCTCGCGAGCGGCCTGACCATCGGCACGCCCGTCCGTAGCGGGCGCTACCTGCTCATCACGCAGGTCGAGAACGGCGGCCTGATGCTGGCCCTCAACCCCGACCGTCCCGCCGCCCGCGTGGTCTGGACGGGTGAGAACCCCAACCGCACCGACCGCCCGGTGCAGCGGTCCATGACGTCGACGCCCATCGTCACGGCCGACGCCATCTACGGGCTCAACAGCTACGGCGAGCTGCGCGGCGTGAACGCGGCGACCGGCGAGCGGCTGTGGTCGAGCGACCGGCTCGTGCCCCAGGACCGCTGGGCGAGCTCGCACATCGTGCGGCACCGGGACCGCACGTTCATCTCCGTCGAGACCGGCGACCTCGTCATCGCGCGCTTCTCGCCGGCCGGCTACGAGGAGGTCGACCGGACGCACCTGCTGACGCCCACCACCCGCACCCGCGGCGGCGGCTCCGGCCGCTGGCGAGACGTCGACCGCCCGGTGCTGTGGGCGCACCCGGCGTACGCGAACCGCCACGTGTTCGCGCGCAACGACGCCGAGGTGGTGCGCGTGTCGCTCGCCGCCGCCGACTACGAGTGAGCGATTCGGACGGCAGGAGAGACCGCGGCCCATGGACAGGCAGGAACTCGAGAGGATTCGCAAGCTCGCAGGGATTCTCAAGCAGATGTACGACCACCCGGAACCCGCCCGGTGGACCAGAACCGGAAGGGCTCGGGAAAAGACGATGGTGCACTTGTTCGGGATCCTGTGCGCCCAGGAGATTCGGGAATGCGGCGATTCGCTCACGCCGACCGCCCAAGAGATCGTGCAAGCAGCCGGCATTCCCCCGAGCTACCACATGGACGTCATCAGAGGGCTTTTGCTGGCGGAGTACGTGACGGTGCACGACAGGAGAGTCTCGAAATGGCGCGCCTGACTTGTTGCCGCGGTACCGCCGCGATGTTGCTTGCGTGGACCTTGGTGGCTGCCCCCGCGTCCGCACAGGAGGCGGGCGCCACCCACGACTGGCCGCAGTGGCGCGGCGTCGACCGCGACGGGGTGTGGCGCGACAGCGGCATCGTCGAGCAGTTCGCCGAGGACGGGCTCGTCGTGAAGTGGCGCACGCCGATTCGCGGCGGCTTCGCGGGGCCGGCGGTGGCCGGTGGCCGCGTTTTCGTCCTCGACTACCAGGAGACGCCGGGCAGCCGCACCATGGACGGCCACGAGCGGCTGCTGGTCCTCGACGAGGAGACCGGCGAGGTGCTGTGGACGCGGGAATGGCCGGCCGCCTACCGCAACATCCACTTCAAGTTCGCCATTGGCCCGCGAGCCACCCCCACCGTGGACGGCGACCACGTCTACATCCTCGGCGCGGCGGGGACGCTGTCGTGCTTCGAGATCGCGACCGGCGACCTCGTCTGGCGGGTGGAGACCGCCGTCGACTACGGGGTGACGGTGCCGGTGTTCGGCGTGTCGCAGTCACCGCTCGTCGAGGGCGACCACCTCATCGCCCTGCTCGGCGGCGAGCCCGACGCGATGGTGGTGGCGTTCGACAAGACGACGGGCGAGGAGGCGTGGCGGGCCATCGAGACGACCTCCGAGCCGGGCTACTCGTCGCCGATCGTGATCACCGCGGGCGGCGTGCGCCAGCTCATCGTGTGGCACGCGGCGGCGGTGACGTCGCTCGACCCGGCGACCGGCGACGTCTGGTGGCAGCACGACTTCGTGGTGCCGAGCGGGTTGACCATCGGGACGCCGGTACGGAGCGGGCGGTACCTGCTGGTGACCCAGGTGGAGAACGGCGGCCTGATGATGGCCCTCAACTCGGACCGGCCGGACGCGCGGCCCCTGTGGAGCGGCGAGAACCTCAACCGCACCGACCGGCCGCCGCAGGGGGCGACGCTCGGGACCCCGGTGGTCGCGGGCGACGCGCTGTACGGCCTGAGCAGCTACGGCGAGTTCCGCGGCCTCGACGCCGCGACCGGCGAGCGGCTGTGGTCGACCGACCGCCTGACCCCGCACGAGCGGTGGGCCAACTCGTACCTCGTGCAGAACGGCGACCGCTGGTTCGTCGTCAACGAGACCGGCGAGCTCGTCCTCGCCCGCTTCACGCCGGCCGGCTACGAGGAGATCGATAGGACGCACTTGCTGACCCCGACCACCCGCACCCGCGGCGGCGCCTCCGGCCGCTGGGACGACCGGGCGGTCCTGTGGTCGCACCCCGCGTTCGCGAACCGGCACGTGGTGGCGCGGAACGACGCCGAGGTGGTGCGCGTGTCGCTTGCCGCGGCAGACTACGAGTGACCCGGTCGCCCGCCCGCGAATTCGCCGTGGAGCAGCCCATGTCTCATCACCATGCGCGCAACCGGGTGGCGGTTGCGTTTACCTGTGCCGCCGTCTCCCTCGCCGCGGCCTCGCTCGGTGCCGAGGACTGGCCGCAGTGGAGAGGCGTCGACCGCGACGCGGTGTGGCGCGACACCGGCCTCGTCGAGCGGTTCCCCGACGACGGCCTCGCCGTGAAGTGGCGCGTGCCCGTGCGCGGCGGCTTCGCGGGGCCGGCGGTGGCCGGCGGCCGCGTCTTCGTCCTCGACTACGCCGAGACGCCGGGCAGCCGCACCATGGACGGCAACGAGCGGCTCGTCGTCCTCGACGAGGAGACCGGCGAGCTGCTGTGGACGCGGGAGTGGCCGGCCACCTACCGCAACATCCACTTCAAGTTCGCGACCGGCCCGCGGGCCACGCCCACCGTCGACGGCGACCGCGTCTACATCCTCGGGGCGGCGGGCATGCTGTCGTGCTTCGACACCGCCACCGGCGACCTCGTCTGGCGCATCGACACCCCGGCCGAGTACGGCGTCACCGTGCCCGTCTACGGGATCTCGCAGTCGCCGCTCGTCGAGGGCGACCTGCTGATCGTGGTGCTCGGGGGCGAGCCCGACGCCAAGATCGCCGCCTTCGACAAGGCCACCGGCGAGGAGGTGTGGCGTGCGCTCGAGAACACCTCCGAGACCGGCTACGCGTCGCCGATCGTCATCGACGCGGGTGGCGCGCGGCAGCTCATCGTCTGGCACGCCACCGCCATCACGTCGCTCGACCCCGCGACCGGCGAGGTCTGGTGGGAGCAGCCCTTCGCCATCGGGGGCGGGCTGTCGATCACGACGCCGGTCCGCAGCGGCCGCTACCTCGTCGTCAGCCAGTTCTTCAACGGGGCGATGATGCTGGCCCTGAACTCCGACCGTCCGGCCGCGCGGGTGCTGTGGCGGGGCCGCAACCGCGGCGAGCTGCCCGAGCAGACCGACACGCTGCACGCCATTCTCTCGACCCCCATCGTCGTCGGCGACCATCTCTACGGCGTCGGGAGCTACGGCGAGCTGCGGGGCATCGACGCCACCAGCGGCGAGCGGCTCTGGCAGAGCGACCGCATGAACGCCCAGGACCGCTGGGCCACCGCGTACTTCGTCCGCAACGGCGACCGCTACTTCGTGACCAACGACTCGGGCGACCTGATCATCGCGTGGTTCACGCCCGAGGGCTACCGGGAGATCGACCGGACCCGGCTGCTCGATCCGACCACCCGCACCCAGGGCGGGGCCAGCGGCCGGTGGGGCGACCGGGCGGTGCTGTGGGCCCACCCCGCGTTCGCGAACCGGCACGTCGTCGCCCGCAACGACGCCGAGGTGGTGCGGCTGTCGCTCGACGCGGCCGACTACGAGTAGGCCCGGCCGTGTGCGCCGGAACGATCGAGCCGAACCCATGCTGGATGCACTGACACGGGACGTTCGCTACGGCCTGCGCTCGCTGCTCGGGTCGCCGGGGTACGCCCTGACCGTGGTGCTGACCCTCGGCCTCGGCATCGGCGCCAACACCGCCATCTTCAGCCTCGTCGACGGCGTCCTGCTGCGGCCCCTGCCCTACGCCGACGGGCACGAGCTGGTGCTCGCCCGGCAGCAGGCGCAGCGGGCCGGCTCGGCGAACATCCCCTTCTCGGTCAAGGAGATCAGCGACTACCGCGAGCAGCTCGCGACCCTCGACGGCTTCGTCGAGTACCACGGCATGTCGTTCACGTTGCTGAACCGGGGCGAGCCGGACCGCGTGCTGACCGGGGTGGTGTCGGCCAACTTCTTCGACGTGCTCGGCGTCCAGCCCCTGCACGGCCGGACGTTCCGCGACGCCGACGACGACCTCGGGGCCGAGGCGGTCCTCGTCCTCAGCTATCCCTACTGGCAGCAGCGCTTCGGCGCCGACCCCGACATCGTCGGCCAGGTCTTCGAGATGAACGACCGGCCCCACACCGTGGTCGGCGTGCTGCCGCCGGTCCCCCAGTACCCGCGCGAGAACGACGTCTACATGCCGACGTCGGCGTGTCCCTTCCGCGCCCGCGCCGAGGCCAGGATGGAGGAGGACCGCACCGCGTTCCGGGGCATGACCGCCTTCGGCCGGCTCGCGCCCGGCGTCGAGGTCGACCGCTTCGGGGCGGAGCTGGCCACGGTGGCGGGCCGGCTGCAGCGCGCCCATCCCGACACCTATCCCGACGACTCGGGGTACACGGCGACCCCGCTGCCCCTCGCGGACGAGCTGACGCGCGAGGCGCGCCCCACGCTGCTGGTCCTGCTCGCCACCACCGTCCTCGTGCTGCTCATCGCGTGCGCCAACGTCGCCAACCTCACCATCGCGCGCATGAGCCGGCGCGAGCGCGAGCTCGCCCTCCGGTCGGCCCTCGGCGCGGGCCGCGGCCGCCTGCTCCGCCAGCTCGTGACCGAGGCGAGCCTCCTCGCCCTCGCCGCGGGAGCCTTCGGCCTGCTCATCGCGTGGCTGAGCCTCGACCTGCTGGTGGCGTTCGCGGCGCTGTTCACGACCCGGACGACGGAGGTGGCGGTCGACGGCCGGGTGCTCGCGTTCACCCTCGGGCTGTCGCTGGCGACCGGGGTCGCGTTCGGCGCCGCCCCCGCGCTGGGAGGGCGGCGCGACGTGTCGGCGGCCCTCAAGGAGGCCGGCGCGCACACCACCGACACCCCCGGGCGCCACCGCGTGCGGGGGCTGCTGACGGCGTCGCAGGTCGCCGCCGCGTTCGTGCTCCTCATCGCCACCGGCCTGCTGCTGACCAGCTTCTACCGGCTGCAGCAGGTCGACGGGGGGTTCGACGCCGAGCGCGTGCTGACGGCCGAGGTCTTTCCCAACTGGTCGAAGTACACGACGCAGGAGAGTCGCCGCCAGCTCTTCGCCGACGTCCTCGCGCGCCTCGAGAGCCGGCCGGGTCTGACCGCGGCGGCGGTCGCCAACGGCTTCCCGATGGCGAGCGAGGTGGGGCAGCAGCAACAGTTCGTCATCGAAGGCCGCACCTACGAGGACCCCGACCTGCGGCCCGAGCTGGAGACGCGCGTGGTCAGCCCTGACTATTTCGCGGCCGTCGGCGTCCCCCTGCTCGCCGGCCGCACCTTCACGCGGCTCGACGACGTAGAGACCACGCCGGTGGCGGTGGTCAGCCGATCGCTGGCCGAGCGGCACTGGCGCGCCGGCGAGACCCCCCTCCAGCAGCGCGTGACCCTGGACGACGGCGAGACCTGGGTGACCGTCGTCGGCGTCGTCGGCGACGTGCGCGACCACGGGCTCGACCGCGAGCCCCCCGACCAGCTCTACCGGCCCTTCCTGCAGGGGGCCGGCTCGCCGACCCGCGTCCTCGTCCGGGCGCCGGGCGACCCGCGGGCCCTGAGCGCCCAGGTGCGGGACGCGGTGCACGCCGTCGACCCCGAGCAGCCGGTCGAGAACTTCCGGACCCTGGCCGAGACCCGCGCCGGCACCACCGCGACGCGCCGGCTCTCGGTCATGCTGCTGAGCCTGTTCGCGGCGCTCGCCTTCGTCATCACCGTCAGCGGCATCGCCGCCGTCATCGCCACCTCGGTCAGCCACCGCACCCGCGAGTTCGGCCTGCGGCTCGCGCTCGGGGCGGAGCGCAGGTCGATTCTCGCCATGGTGCTGCGGCAGGGCCTGGTCCTCGTGGTTGCGGGGCTCGCCATCGGCGCTGCGGCCGCCGTAGCGCTCTCTCGGACGCTGTCCAGCTTCCTCTACGCGACGGCGCCCACCGATCCCGGCGTCTTCGCGGTCGTGTCGCTGGTGTTCGTCGCGACGGGGCTCGCCGCCTGCTACCTGCCGGCGCGCCGGGCGATGGGCGTCGATCCGCTTGTCGCGCTGCGGGACGAGTAGCTGGCGGGGACTATCGCGCTCTCAAGTGGAAGTCGCCTGCCGCGGCCATCCTCCACTTCACCGGTTGCGAAGCGCCAGGCGAGGAGACCCGGCTCGTTCGCCGTGCTCCGGCGATTCTGCACAGGATAGCGGCGCTGGCCGCCGGCAATCTGCCGGCGCAAATGAACCCGGAGTTCGGCATTCTCCCATCGTCAACAGCACGATGTTGGGGATGCTCGCTCACGCCGCCGGTTCCCAGCCGAGGCACGCGCCACCAAGGCAGGCGTCAGATTCGGGGACCGAAGCGTGATAGACGTCAGCCGCGTCGACCTGCAGTGGCGAGGACCTGAGCCGTGGGCAAGATCGAAGATCTGGCGGCGGTCCACGAACCGCACGTCAGCGTTCCGTGGCAGCGATAGCGTGGCCGGTGCGCAGCGGTTTCGCCCGTGTCTTCGAGGGTGTTCAGTCGTGGTCATCGTCCGATGATGACGTGATACGCTGGTGAGGCGATGCGAACCACGCTGAACGTCGACGACGACGTGCTGGCCGGTGCGCGGGCGCTGGCTGCGGAACGGGGGGTCTCCGTCGGCGCGGCCCTCTCGGACCTGGCGCGGCGCAGCCTGCGCGCCCGCCGTGTGGCCACGGAGCGCAGCATCCCCGGCTTCACGGTCGACCCGGACAGTCCGCCCATCACGCCGGAGATGGTGCGTGCCGCCAATGAGGACTCGTGACACCGCTGCTTGACGTCAACGTCCTGGTGGCGCTCGCCTGGCCCACCCACGTTCATCACCATCGCGCGGCGGCCTGGTTCTCGGACCACGCGCCGGCGGCCTGGGCCACGGCTCCGATTACGCAGGCGGGCTTCATCCGGGTCTCGTCGAACCGCAAGGTCCTGCCGGACGCCCGAACCCCGGGCGAAGCGGCGGCGGTGCTGCGCGCCATGACGGACCTGACGGGTCACGAGCTGTGGCCGGACGACATCGACCTGGTCCGTACGTGCGCGGCGACGTTCGACCGCCTGCACGGATACCGGCAAGTGACCGACGCGCACCTGCTCGCGGTGGCCACGCGTCACGGCGGCCGCCTCGTGACCTTTGACGCTGCCGTCGCCGACCTCGCGGACGACCGCGCGCGGGTGACGGTCCTGCGGCTATGACGGTGGAGAACCGACGAACGGGTGGTTGGCGGGGGCGGTTCCATCTGCTACGGCCGGCGCGCGTCGACGAACTCGGGCACATGAGCGTCGCCGTTGTCGGCGCGGGAGTCGTCCATGGCGATGGAGCGACAATGGATGCTGGAGATCAGCCGGTTTTTCGGGATCGTGGTCACGATGTACTACACGGACCATGCGCTGCCGCACTTCCACGCGAAGTATGGCGAACATCGGATCAGTGTGGCGATAGAGCACACCCGCATTCTCTCGGGCGACTTTCCCAGACGTGCGGGAGATCTGGTCTTCGAATGGGCGGCATTGCATCGAGACGAGTTGTTGACCAATTGGGAGCTTGCGCGGCAACGGAAGCCGTTGCGGAAGATCGATCCGCTGGAGTAGGGCGATGATCCCAAGGCTCAGTGGTGCGGAGTACCTTCGCGAGTACAAGATTTTCGTGACGTTCGATGACGGGAAACGAGGAGTCATCGATCTTGAGCACGAGCTGTGGGGGGAGGTATTCGAGCCGTTGCGCGACATCGGGCTGTTTCGGCGTTTCAGGTTCGATGTCGAGCTCGACACCATCGTATGGCCGACCGGCGCCGATCTCGCGCCGGAGTACCTGTACGAGAACGCCGTCGTCGGCGAAACTGGGCCGCTCGTCGAGCCCCCGGTCGAGCAGCCCTTCTTCCCGGTGTCGAAGGTGCGCGTCCGGGCGACCGACACCGGCCACGCGTTCCGGCGGCACTGGGCGGTCGTATCCGACGACCGGCGGGAGGTCTTCGCGATCGTCACCGAGGACTATCGACTGGTGTCGAACCTGCGTGCGTACGAGCTGGGCCGCCGTGCGTTCGCTCTCGTCTTCGGTGGCGGCGCGACGGCCCGGCTGAAGCTCTTCAACGTCACCATGCCCGCCACGAGGTCGTGGGTGCACATGGACCTGACGGCGCACGGCCTGGAGCTCGCCCCGCGAGAGGGGGACGACTGGCTGCCGTTCCTGCGGGTGACCAACAGCTACAACCGCAGCCGCGCGCTCGGGTTCACCGTCGGGGTCTGTCGGTGGATCTGCACCAACGGCATGATCTTCGGCGAGCAGTCGCTGAAGCTGAACGTGACGCACGCGAAGGACGTAGACCTCGACGGCCGTGTTGTCGAAGCGTTCGCACAGCGACGTTTCGACATGACTGAATGCAGGGACAAGCTCGAAAGGCTGACTAGGCTGCGGGTGCCGAAGGAGAAGTTCCTGGCGGGGATGCTGGAGATCCTGCAGGTGAGGCCGCCGGCGGAGTTTCCGAGGAACGCCGGACGCCGCGATGCCTGGCTGCGGCTGGGGCCGTGGCTGCGCGATCTCGGCGACCAGTACCGAAACGAGCTCGGCGCGACGGCGTACGCCCTGGTCAACGCCGCAACGGATTACGCTGGCGACTCGAACGCCCCGCTGGTCAACGCGGGGCGCGTCGACGCGCTCCAGGTTCGCTGCGGGCGCTGGATGGACTGGACGCTCGAGCGGTACGGGGCGGCGTTGGCGTCCCAGCCGACCGTCGAGGTCGAGGTGACCACGGAAGGCCTGAACGCTGCCGACCGCCTGACGGCAATGGAGAGGGCGGGGACATGATTCGGGTGACGGACGTAGAGTCGCGAGACGGCCACCGCATATGGCTCCGCAACTCGGACGGCGCTGCGGGCTCAAGGGGCTGCGATGAGTGTCTCCGGCAGGTCGGCGCGCATCCGGTGTCCGAAGAAGCTGCCCACGGTGCGGCTGAAGGGGCTTCGATGAGTAGGAGCACGCGGCAACTCGGGATGCTCGCCCTCGCCGCGCTGGCCGCCGCCGGCCTGTCGGCGGCGGACGCCGTGGCCCAGACAGGTGGCCGGGCGTCGGGCGCGTGGACCTACTTCGGGGGCACCCACGCCTTCACCCGCTATGCGCCCCTCGACCGGATAGACCGGACCAACGTCGCCGGCCTGCGGGTGGCGTGGCGGCGGCCGGCCGTCGACGCCTCGATCATCGCCCCGTTCCCCGAGCTCGAGCCGTCCGGCTACCTGCGGTCCACCCCGATCCTCGTCGACGGCGTCCTCTACGCGTCCAACGCGGTCGGGCTCGTCGAGGCGTTCGATCCCGGCACGGGCGAGACCCGCTGGCTGCAGCCGCCGCCGCTGCCGACCCTGGAGGGCGTTGCCGGCCGCGGCGCCCACGGCGTGGCGTTCTGGTCGGACGGCGCGGACCGGCGGATCTTCGCGTTCCGCAACCGGTTCCTGTACGCCCTCGACGCCGCGACCGGAGAGCCGATCCCGGGGTTCGGCGACGGCGGCCGTGTCGACCTGACGCCCGAGGGCGCCCGCAGCGCACACGGGGGGGCGAGCCCCATCGTGGTCGGCGACGTGGTCGTGGCGGCGGGCACGGTGGACGGGGCCGGCGACAGCGGGGCGCGCTGGCGGGGCAGCGCCCCGGAGAACGTGCGGGGCTACGACGCGCGGACGGGCGCGCTGCGGTGGACCTTCCACGTGGTGCCGCGGCCGGGCGAGTTCGGCGCCGACACGTGGGGAGCCGGGTCGCTCGAGGCGTCGGGCGACCTCGGCGCGTGGTGCTGCCTCAGCGCCGACCCCGAGCTGGGCTACGTCTACGTGCCGCTGACCGCCCCCACCGCCGCCTACTACGGCGGCCACCGGCCCGGCGACAACCTCTTCTCGAACAGCCTCGTCGCGCTCGACGCGGCCACCGGCGAGCGGGTCTGGCACTTCCAGATGGTGCACCACGACCTGTGGGAGTACGACACCGTCGGGCCGCCGACCCTGGGAGAGATCACGGTGGACGGCCGCCGCATCCGCGCCGTGATGCAGCCGAGCAAGACGGGTTTTCTGTACGTGTTCGACCGGGTGACGGGCGAGCCGGTCTGGCCCATCGAGGAGCGACCGGTGCCGGCGTCGACGGTGCCCGGCGAGCAGGCGTCGCCGACCCAGCCGTTCCCGACGCGCCCGCCGCCCTTCGCGCACCAGGGCGTGAGCGAGGACGACCTCATCGACTTCACGGCGGACCTGGAGGAACGGGCGCGCGAGGTCGCCGGCCGCTTCGTCCTCGGGCCGCTGTTCACGCCGCCGTCGCTCATCAGCGACGAGCCGGGCGGCACCGACGGCACCCTCGCCCTCCCCGGCTCGTGGGGGTCGGGCAACTGGAACACCGGGGCGTTCGACCCCGAGACCGGCCTCTACTACGCCTTCTCCCACGTCGTGCCGCGCGTCTACCGCCTCGCCGACGCCTCGGGCGAGGAGAACGCGGAGATGACGTACTTCAGCCCGAACCGCGACGCGCCGTACCTGGACGGCATCCCCCTCGTGAAGCCGCCGTGGGGCCGCATCACCGCCATCGACCTCAACCGGGGAGCGCTGGCGTGGCGGGTCGCCAACGGCCGCGGGCTGCGCGACCATCCCGCCCTGCGCGGCCTCGACCTGCCGCGGCTCGGCATCGCCAGCCGACCGGTGGCGCTGGTGACCGCCACGCTGCTCTTCATCGGCGAGGGCGGCAACGTCTTCGGCGGCATCCAGGACAACATGTGGGGGACGGCCTTCCGGGCCTACGACAAGGCGACGGGCGCGGTGGTGTGGGAGACGGAGCTGCCGGCGGGGACCACCGGGGGCCCCATGTCCTACCTGCACGAGGGCCGGCAGTACATCGTCGTCCCCGTCGGGGGCCGCGACCGCCCTGCGGAGTGGGTGGCCCTGGCCCTGCCCTGATGGTGGTCCGGGGGGACGGGCAAGGGGCTTCGGCTCCGGTGCAGGACCACCGACAGGGAGGATGGTGGTGTCAAGCCCGGTCGTCGTCGACGGGCTCGAAGGAGATCCGCAGACGCGTGCCGGTGCTTCGGGCGAATGCCTCCAACGTGCGGGTGGAGGGGTTCCCCCGCCCGCATTCCAGCCGGGCGACGACCGACTGGGTCGTCTCCATGCGTTCGGCCAACTGCGCCTGGGTGAGTCCGGCGCCGAGGCGCGCCTCGATCAGCGAGCGCGTCAGCGCGAACTCGGCATCGAGATCATCGTAGGCCTCGCGATACGCTGGATCGCGGCTCCATTTCCGGTGCAGATCCTGTACCTTGCTCATTCGATCACCGTGAGCGCCCGCTGCAGGGCCAGCCGAATCTCGCCCGCGGGCGTCTTGCGCGTCTTCTTGACGAACACCCTCACCACCACCACGCGTCGGTCACGGACCGTGACGTAGAGGGCGCGGCTACCCCGTCGCGGCCGGTCAGGCGCATTTCCCAGAGCGGACCCTGCACGTGCCTGACGTACGGTTCACGCGCATGTACGAGTCCGACCGTCGCGATCAGGTTGCTGATACGCACGAACCGGGCGCGCATGTCCGGGGGCAGGGCGTCGAGCTCCCTGTCGACGGTCCCGTTCAGGGTCTCGACCGACCAGCGCACCGACCGGAATATAGCACATATGCTATGTGCGCGGCGTGGGCACGGGGCGCCGATCTTGACAACCCGCCCCGGTAGCGGCATGGTTGCGGGCAGCGTCCGCGACGGACGGACCAGCGTTGCGACCGGGCTCGGGGCGCCGGGGCCGGTGAAGACGACGGGAGGAGCGATGACTGCCGCCGGCATGCGTCGTCGAAGGCCCTTTCGGAAGAAGTCGACCGCCGGGCTCGCCGCCGTTGCGGTGGCCGTGGTCCTGGTCGGCGTTCCGACCGCCGCGCCGGCCGAGACCCGCGGCTACGTGATCTCCATGGTCCACACCGCGACCTGGGGCAACACGGACACCTGCCCGCGGGGCGGCAACGGCGGGCTGACCGACCTCAAGGTACGGCGCCTCGTCGGCCGGGGCTTCAGCGAGGAGGAGGCCCGGGTCATCCTCGCCGGCGGTGGCGTCGACGCGGACGGCAACCGGGTGCCCATCAGGGAGCTGCCGCGCCTTGACGGCCGGGAGGTCGACCCCGGCAACGTGCCGGTTCTCGTCGCCGACCCGCAGGTCCGCACCGCGGAGGGCCGCTTCGCCCACGGCTTCGACCTGAACGGCGTGGTGGAGCCCGACGCGTTCGAGGACCCGGTCAGCGGCGATCTGGGCGTTGACAACCAGATGTGGCGCGCCCTGGGCTGCTTCGAGGTCTACCAGGTGCGCCGGCCGGTGCGGCCCTACAACGAGGACATCGCCTGGGACACCGCGCTCGACGCGATGCCGGCGTGGCTGATGTCGGTCACCGGGGACGATCTGGACGCCGACGGGGACGTGACGGTCACCTTCGACCGGTCGCTGAACGTGGCCATGCGGGACGCGCGCGTCGGGGTGCTGTCGGGCGCCACCTACGTCGTCGATCCCGACCCGCGCTCGCACAGCGTGTTCGCGGGGCGCATCGAGGACGGGGTCCTCACCATCGAGCCCGGCGACTTCTCCATTCAGGGCGAGTCGCAGTTCTACGCGATACTGCGGTTCACGGGGACCCGCCTGCGCCTGGAGATGGCCGACCACGGCGGCGCGTCGGGCATCATCGGCGGCTACCAGCCCTGGCGCGACTACTTTCACTACCTGGCCATCCGCGGCGAGGAGAACGCCCAGGTCGACCTGCCCGGCGTGTACTACGCGATGAAGCGCCTCGCAGACGCCGTGCCCGACCCCGAGACGGGGGAGAACACCGCGATCTCGGCCGCCTACTTCCTGGAGGCGGTGCCCGCGTTCCACGCGACGCTGGCCGGCGAGGTCGTGGCCCAGGCGGTCGGCCCCGGCCCGGAGCTGAGCGGACCGGCGGTGCACGAGAACGTGACGCTGGACCCGGAATGAGGACATGAGCGGGACGATGGCGCCAGGACGCGACCTCGAGGAGCCCGTGGCGCACCACGGGGCTTCGCCACGGGCTTTCCGGACCCGGAGTGACGACATGAGCGGGAGCATTTCCATGCGGCGCATCGTCCGCCTGCCGGCCCTGCTGGCGGCCCTCGTCGTCGGCGTGTCGGCGGTGCCGGGCGCGGCCGAGGAGCTGACGTTCGTTCGGCTCACGCCGGCCCAGTACCAGCGCGCCGTCCACGACGTCTTCGGCCCGAGCATCCGGGTCGACGAGGGCGGCGCCGTGCTCGGGGTGCGCGACCGCGGGCTGCTCGCCGTCGGGGCCCGCCGAAGCACGCTGACCGCCGCCGAGGTGGAGCGCTACGAGGCCTTCGCGCAGCAGATTGCCGCGCAGGTGACCGAGCCGGCGCGACGGGCCACCCTCATCGGGTGCCGGCCGGCGGCGGACGACGCCCCGGACGACGCGTGCACGGCCCGGTTCGTCGAGCGGGCGGGGCGCTTCCTGTTCCGCCGCCCGCTGACCGGGGGCGAGACCGACCTGTACGTGGCGGTGGCGCGCGATGCGGCCGAGACCCTCGGCGACTACTACGCGGGGCTGCGCGCGGGGCTGGCGGGGATGCTCGTGGCGCCCGAGTTCCTGTTTCGCGTTGAGCGCAGCGAGCCCGACCCCGCCGACCCGCGGCGGCTGCGCCTCGACGCCTGGTCGCGGGCGTCGCGCCTCAGCTTCTTCCTGTGGGACAGCGCCCCCGACCACCTGCTCCTCGACGCGGCCGAGTCCGGCGAGCTGCTCACCCCGCAGGGGCTCGAGCGCCAGGTCGGGCGGCTGCTCGCCTCGCCGCGGGCCGAGCTGGGCGTGCGCGCGTTCTTCTCGGACATGCTCGAGCTCGACCGCTTCGCGACGCTGTCCATCGATTCGAGCCTCTTCCCCCGGTTCACGAAGAACGTCGAGGACGACGCGCGCGAGCAGACCCTGCGGACCGTCGCCGACCACCTGCTCGACCGGAACCGCGACTACCGCGACCTGTTCGTCACCCGCGACACGTTCCTGACCCCGCCGCTGGCCGCGATCTACGGGGTGCCGCTGCCGCGCTCGCAGGAGCTGGGCGGGGCGGTGCCGTGGGTGCCGTACCGGTTCCCCGACAAGAGCAGCCACGTGGGGCTGCTCGGGCAGGTGAGCTTCCTCGCCCTGCACTCGCACCCGGGGCGGTCGTCACCGACGCTGCGGGGCCAGGCGGTGCAGCAGATCTTCCTGTGCCGCACCGTGCCCCCGCCGCCCCCGGACGTCGACTTCAGCCTGCTGCAGGACACCTACAACCCCGACTACCGGACGACGCGCGACCGCCTGGCCGAGCACCGGCGGAACCCCGCGTGCGCGAGCTGCCACAACCTGACGGACCCCATCGGGCTGACCCTCGAGGTGTTCGACGCGGCGGGCGGCTACCGGACGATGGAGAACGGCGCGCCCATCGACGCCAGCGGCGCGCTCAACGGCCGGACCTACGCGGGACCGGCGGGGCTGGCCGAGGCGCTGCGGGACGACCCGAGGGCGACCTCCTGCTTCATCGAGCGGGCCTTCTCCTACGGGGCGGCGCGCCCGCCGACGGACCGTGAGCAGGCGTGGCTCGCCGACGTCGAGGCGGAGCTGGCGGACGGCGGCCTGAAGTGGCGCGCGCTCATGCGGCGCATCGCGCGCAACTCCGACTTCTACACGGTGGTGGAGTGACCGGACCGGTTCCAGGCGGAGCGACGCGGCTTGGGCGGAGCGACGGCTCGTTCAGCAAGTGGTGACCGGCGGCGGTTCCGGGCAACGAGGCGGGCGAGTGTGAGCCGGCGGGCGGAGACGGCCTGTCGCCGGCGGGGCTTCGGCGGAGCGACCCCCGGGTTGCCCCCGGAGCAGGTCACGAAGAGGAAGGCGACATGAAAGCGACACGCGATATCGGCCGCCGCACCGTGTTGCGGGGCATGCTGAGGGGCGGCGCCGCGGTCACCGTGGGGCTGCCGGTGCTGGAATCGTTCCTGAACGCCAACGGGACGGCGTACGCGGCCACCGGGGCGTCGCTGCCGCCCTGCTTCGGCACGTGGTTCTGGGGGCTGGGTCTGATCCCCAACCACTGGGAGCCCGCGGTCGCCGGCCCCGACTATGAGCTGCCCGAGCACCTCGCGGGGCTGCAGCCCATCCGGTCGAAGATGAACCTGTTCAGCGGCATGCAGGTGTTCCTGGACGGCAAGGTCAACCAGAACCACTACTCGGGGGCCCAGGGCCAGGCCACCGGCATGGTGTCGCGCAACGGCGGCGACTACTCGACGAGCATCGACACCCTCATCGGCGACCACATCGGCCGGGGCACGCGGTTCCGCTCGCTCGAGGTGACCTGCGACGGCGACGCCAGCGCGAGCTGGAGCGCGCGCGGGTCGAGCGGCCTGAACCCGTCCGAGACGTCGCCCCTCGCCCTCTACGCCCGCATCTTCGGCGACGGCTTCCGCGACCCCAACCTCGCCGAGTTCCAGCCCGACCCGGCGGTGATGGTGCGGCACAGCGTGCTCTCGGCGGTGTCCGAGCAGCGCCGGAAGCTGATGTCGTCGGTGTCGGCGACGGACCGCGCGCGGCTCGACGAGTACTTCTCGTCGGTGCGCGATCTCGAGCAGAAGCTGGCGTTCGAGCTCGACCGGCCGGCGCCGCTCCCCGCGTGCCGGGTGCCCGAGGCGGGGACGGAGGAGATCGGCGCCCTCGTCGAGCAGGTCGAGCGCACCCACCGGCAGCTCGCGCGGCTTCTCGCCCACGCGATGGCGTGCGGCCAGACGCGCATCTTCAACCTGACGATGGGCTCCGCGTTCTCCCGGCTGCGCCTGCCCGGCGAGGTGAACGCCTACCACGCGCTGACCCACGAGGAGCCGATCCATCCCGAGCTCGGCTACCAGCCCGGCTGCAAGTGGCTGGCCGAGCGGATGATGGACTTCTTCCGGGAGTTCGTCCAGACCCTGGACGGGATCCAGGAGGGCGAGGGCACCCTGCTCGACCGCACGGTGGTCTTCGCGTTCACCGACCACGGCGAGGCGCGCATGCACTCGATGAAGCGCTACCCCATCCTCACCGCCGGCAGCGGCGGCGGCCGCATGAAGACGGGGCTGCACGTCGCGGCGGAGGGCGATGCGGCTACCCGCGTCGGGTTCACCATTCAGCAGGCGCTGGGGCTGGTGAGCGGCAGTTGGGGCACCGAGTCGAACCAGGTGTCGCGGCCGTTCACCGAGGTGCTGGCCTGACGCCGCGCCTGATACGGCGGGCGGGTGGCCGTGCGCTGCGGGGCGGGAGAGTTGCCATGATGCGTTTGCGATGCGGTGGGTCGACGGCTCGGTTCGCGGCGGTTGCCGCGGCGGCGTTCGTGCTGGGTGGGCCGTTCCCGGCCGAGGCGGAAGAGCGCGAGGCGCCGCCGACGGTGCCCGCCGGGGTGACCCTGGTGGAGGTGGTGCGCGAGCTGCAGGCGTCGGCCGCCCAGATGCTCTGGACGCGGCTGGGGGACGAGGAGGGCCGCACCCTCCTGTTCGCGGAGGACTATCGGACCGGCGGCGCGGCCTGCGTGGCCGCCTGCGCGGCCGAGTTCCCGGCGTTGGTGGCGCCCGCCGATGCCGAGCCCTTCGCGGACTGGTCGCTGCTGCGCCGCCCGGACGGGGGCCTGCAGTGGGCCTACCAGTTGCGCCCGCTGCACACCTGGTCGCACGAGGAGGCACCGGGCGAGGTCGCGACCAACGTCGGCCTCGCCGAGACCGCGAACCTCAAGCTCGCCGAGCGGCCGGAGGCGGCGGGGGCGTTGCTGCCGCCCCCGGGTTGGCGCGTCGCCCGCTTCGAGCCGCACCGGTCCATCGCGGCGCCCGACGGCATCGAGGCGCGGCTGGTGCTGTCGGCGCAGGCCGTGGTCCTGACCGACTTCGCCGGGTTCACCCTCTACGCGTTCGACGGCGACGCGGCCGACGACGACCAGGGCTGCTCCGGCGGAGCCTGCGAGGCGCGCTGGCGGCCGGTCGCGGCGCCCGCCCTCGCCCTCGACGTGGGCGACTTCTCGGTGGTGAGCCGGGCGGACGGGTCCCGGCAGTGGGCGTACCGGGGACGGCCCCTCTATCGGTACCGCGGCGACCTGCTGCCCGGCGACGCGCACGGCCGGGACGCCGACCCGCGCCGGCGCATGGCGGTGCTGACCGAGGGCTTCCGGCCGCCGCGGGTGGGGGTAACCGCCCTCGAGGGCTACGGCGACGCCCTGTCGCTCGCGGGCATGACCCTGTACTCGGGCTCCGCGTTCCAGAAGTACTGGGGCGGGCGCAACCTGCGCGACAGCTTCAAGAACGCCTGGCACCGGGGCAAGCGGCTGGGCGGCGACGCCTGCGCGGACGAGGACTGCCTCGCGCTCTGGCGTCCGTTCCCGGCCCCCGCCGACGCCCGGTCGACGGGCTTCTGGGAGGTCATCGAGCGCGGCGACGGGGCTCGCCAGTGGGCCTACAAGGGCTACGCCCTCTACACCTACGCCGACGACGAGGCGCCCGGGCAGAACCGCGGGCAGGCCACCTACAGCTTCGCCAAGCCGGACGGCGGCCCCGCCGACATCGAGCGCGCCGTCTGGCTGGCCGAGCTCGGCGACACCTACGGCGGGGCGGGCGTGTACTGGAACGTCGCCAAGCCGTAAGGCGCGGTCGCAGCCGACAGGCCCGGCGGGCCGGCCCATCGAGGTTGCCCTGTGTCCTCCGGCGCAGGACCCTCCGATTCATCCGCCCCTCGTGCAACGGCGGTCTCTGAACGGGCCCGCCAGCCGTCAGACGTGGTTCAGCAGCGCCAGCTCCTTCGGGTGGGGGTGGAGGTAGGTCTGGTCCAGCAGATACGCTACCTCCAGCCGCCGCGCGTGGTGCCGCACGAGGGTCAAGGGCACGATGCGCGGGACGAGGCCCACGCGGTAGTCCTCGAGGGTGGCGAGCAGCTCGTCGCGCGAGGCGGTGTCGATTCGCCGCTTGAAGTGGCCGACGGCGTGCATGAGGGCGTTGGTGTGGCGGGCCCGGGTGGCCCGGATCCGCATCGCGGACATGAACTCGTCCTCGTAGCGGCGGCCCAGCTCGGCCCGGGGGATCCCGGCCGCCTCGGCCACCAGCCGCCCCAGCTCGCGGTAGCGGACCGTGGAGTGGGCCATCAGGGCCAGCTTCTGGGCGGTGTGCCAGCGCACGAGGCCGCCGACGGTCCAGCGCGAGGAGAGGAGGGCCCGCAGCCGGCGATAGGCGAAGACCCGCTCGACGAAGTTCTCGCGCAGCACCGGATCCCGCAGGCGGCCCTCCTCCTCGACCGGCAGGTTCGGGTACTGCCGCAGCAACTCGGTCGCGAACAGGCCGCGGCCGTTGCGCTCCGCCGCCCGGCCGTCGCCGTCCGCCCACACCTTCACGCGCTCCATCCCGCAGCTCGGCGAGTCCTTCTTCAGGACGTAGCCGCTCAGGTCCTCCTTCGCGAGGGCGCGCACCCGGCTCCGCGCGAAGCGCCGCATCCGCCCCGTCAACCGCACGCCGCTGCGGCCGACGAGCCTCACGCCGTCGGTCGCGCCGGCGTCACGGACGAGCCGTATCGGCTCGCGCGGCGTCCCCAGGCCCAGCTCCGCCTCGGGACACACCGGCACCCATTCCACCAGCGGCCCGAGCGTCTCGACCAGGTAGGGGTCGCGCTTGTGCCCCCCGTCGTAGCGGACCGCCTCGCCGAGCAGGCAGCTCGAGATGCCGAGCCGCACGGCCGGTCCGGCCGCCGTCGCGGTGTCGCCGCGCGACTGCGACCGCGTCGGCGTGCGCTCGTGTCCGCTGTCTCGCATGTGCCTGCGTTCCAGTCCGGGTCGAAGGGGTGACGGCGTTCACGTTGCCGCGCGCCGAGCGCAGGGGGGCGACCCGGTGATACTCCGCCGGCACCCACCGGCCGGTGACGGCGTTCACGTTGCCGCGCGCCGAGCGCAGGACCTCGGAAACGCGCTGCGCCCGAGCGCAGTCGGCAGACTCTTGTCGACGACTCTCGTCGACAGCAGAACGACGCCGCCCGACGGTTCCATGCGGACGGCCGCCGGCACGGACGACATCCCGTCCGCGCTGTCGCCGGACTACGACGGGAACGCCTCGAGAAAATGGACCTCGCCGTCGAGGGCGCCGGCCTCGACGCCGACCGCCGCCGCCTCCGGCGAAGCCATGTACGCCTCCGCCCGCTCCCGGTCCTCGACGTCCAGGAGGAAGAAGACCTGAGCCGGCGCGTCGACCGAGCGCCACACGTGCAGGACGGTCAGACCCGCCGCCGTTCCCGCGGCCGCCTGGGCGTCGAAGACGCGCTTCCACCGGTCGGCGTCCTTCACGCGATTGCGAACCAGCAGTACCATCGTCCTACTCCATCGATGAGCAGCCGCTCGTGGCCGTGAAGCCCGGCCCCTCTCCCATTCATGAGCAGCCGCTCGTGGCCGTGAAGCCCGACCCCTGAGAGCGGGAGGGCTTCGCCTCGCCCCTCACTCGGCGGCCGGCGGCGCCGGCATCTCGAACTCATGCCCCGGCTGCCTCACCGTGAGCACGGGGCAGGGCGCCTTGCGCACCACCTTCTCGGCCACGCTGCCGAGCAGAAGGTGCCGGACCGCGCCGCGCCCGTGGGTGCCCATGACGATCATGTCGACGGCGTTGTCGGTGGCGTAGCGGACGATCTCGACGAAGGCGTGGCCGACGCGGAGCGCCCGCACCGTCTCGACGCCTTCCAGCGAGACCCGCTCCAGATGCCGCTCGGCGTCGGCCTGCCACTTCTCGAGCAGGTCGGAGACGATGGGCGCCGCCGCCCCCACCGCCCAGTCCTGCGGCGTCGGGTCGGGCACGACGTACAGCACGTGCACCTCGGCCCCGAACCGTTCCGCCATCTCGCGGGCGTAGCCGAGGGCGTGCCGGGCGGTGTCGCTGAAGTCGGTCGGCAGCAGGATGCGCTTGAGGGTCATGGGATTTCTCCGTTCCGCGGGCCGGACGCGTGCTCGGGCCCCGGGGATCGATCAGGGCAGGCTCCCCGAGTCGACCGCCCTCGTCAACCCGCCGCGGTCGAGCGGTTCACGAGCAGCAGGTCGTGGATGCCCCTTCAGTCCCTGCCTCGGGGCGATGACCGCGCGCCACCGCCTTGTCGAGCTGGCCGGCGTCGCCCGACTTGACGTACCACTCCCACCGCGCGCCGTCGGGGTCGGCGAGCCAGGTCTCCGTCTTCTCGGCGTAGCAGCAGACGGTGTCCTCGACGCCCGTCGTCGCGAGGCCGGCCCCGCTCAGGCGCCGTTCCGCCGACGCGACCTCCTCGGCCGTCTCGACCTCGACGCCCAGGTGGTTGAGGGTCGCGCCCTCCGGGCCCTCGAAGAGGACCAGCTTCAACGGCGGATCGGCGATGGCGAAGTTCGCGTAGCCGGGCTTCACCTTCGCGGGGGGCGTGTCGAACAGGCGCGAGTAGAAGGCTATCGCCTTGCCGAGGTCGGTCACGTTGATGGCGAGCTGTACTCGGGACATCGAGGTGCTCCTGAGGTCGTGCCGCCGACCCTGCCGGCGCGATGGGCGCAGTGCGCCGAGTTGATCCGGTGACGACGCGGGGCCGATGCAGCGAGCGCCGGTTGACGTTGCGACGAGGCGCCAGGCCCGTCGCTCCGGCCGGCCACCCATTGTACCAACGCCCGCGGCGGGACCGGGCGCCGCCGGTCACGGCCTCGTGGTCCGTGTTCCTGCAGGCGATGCCCACCGAAGGTCGGCGTGTGGCCGGGGGTGGCTGATCATGCGGCGGAAGATACGGGCGTTCAACGACACCGGGCCGGACCTGCTCAACGACGAACGCAACAGGTTCGTTCGGGTGACCTTCCGCATCGATTCGCGGGAGAGCGAGGGTGCGGTCTCGTGACCGCGCCCCGTACCGGGCATCGAGCGCGGTCGTCTTCGGAGCCGTCGCGTGTGGCTGCGGCGTTGTGTACGTCTCTACCTTGGGCGCCCGTCGTCAGCGCCCCGTCTGCCGGATGGCCTTGCGCAGACGCTTCCACCACGTCTGGAGCGACAGGGCGACCGCCCTCCACCGCGGGCGCTTCGGCCGAGGCGGGTTGTCGCCGATGAGGATCATCGCCCCCGATTCCGGGCGAGGGCCAATAGCCCGCTCGTGAGGGCGCGGTGGAGCCCGGGTCCGTGGCGTTCGCGACCGCGCCGACCCGGCCTCGGCACGGATCCTCGTCCGCGATCGAGCTGTGCGGCGGCGGGGACGCCAACCCTCGGCCTCGGCGGCGAGCACGATTCGTGCGCATGCCGCTGCATCCGACGCGGGGTCGTGGTGCAGCAGCGGAATGCCAAGCCGGCGACATACGTCGGGCAGCTTCGTCGGGCGGATTCCCCATTGCGCCCGGGCAAGTTGAACCGTGCAGGTGAATCGCGTCCGTGACGGGCGCAGCCGGTACCGGGCGCAGCAGGCGTGCAGGACGCTCCGGTCGAACGGCGCGTTGTGGGCGGCCACGAACTCCGCGCCGTCGATCCACGCGCGGAGCACCGGCCACAGCTCGGCGAAGGTCGGCGCATCCCGAACGTCGCTCCAGGTCAGGCCGTGAAGCGTCGAGAACGTGAAGCGGTGGTTGGGCGGGCGGATCAGGTAGGTTCTGGCCAGCGCGACCCGCCCGCCAGAACAGGCCACGAGGGCCACGGCGCAAGCGCTGTCACGCCGGGTGGTGGCGGTCTCGAAGTCGATCGCGACGAAGGTGCTCACGGCGGTGGGCATACGATCATCACGCCGCCGATGGCGCGGACGCACGCCGGGCTCGCCGGCTCGGCCGAACCATGGAGGCCGACACGTGTACGCCTGGGGGAAGTTCGACGAGTCGTCGGGGAAGACGGAGGCCGCCGTCCTGCGGTTCGCGGCATTGTGGCGCGCCGGGCTCGTGGACGGCCTGTACTTCGCGGTGCCCACTCGCGCTGCGGCCAGGCAACTGCACGGCCGGGTCTCCAGGGCTCTGGATCGGCTCTTCCCGGCGGCAGCCCGGGGCCGAACGACCCTCGCGGTGCCAGGCTACCTCAAGGTGGGCGATGCCGAGGGCCGCCGCGCGGGCCGGTTCGAAGTGTTCTGGGAGGACGAGCCTGACGAGTCGGAACGCCTCGCCAGGTGGTCGGCGGAGAGCGCCCGGAAGTTCCTGAGCGCGCCGGCGGCGGTCGGGACCGTCGATCAGGTGCTGCTTGCCGGACTGCGGGTGAAGTGGGCGCACTTCAGAGCGGCCTCGCTGGCGCGCAGCCTGCTGATCGTGGACGAGCTGCATGCGAGCGACGCCTACATGAACGAGGTGCTGCTCGGCGTACTGCGCTCACATCTGGCCCTCGGCGGACATGCCCTGCTGATGTCCGCTACCCTCGGCGCCGCGGCGCGCTCGAAGTTCGTCTCCGAATCGGCGCGAGCGACTCCGCCGTCACCCCGAGACGCCGAGGACATCCCCTATCCGGCGCTCACGCTCGCGCTCGGCGGCAGGGCGCCCGAGAGCTGCACGATCACGGCCAGCGGACCGGCGAAGTCGGTAGGCATGAGCACTCACGTCGACGAGCTGGGGTACGTCCCGCTCGACAAGACCGGGGCCGACCTGCTGTTCGGGTTCATCAGCGAGCGGTACGAGCGCCGGAGCCTGGTGGTGACGACGAATCTGCTGTTCGCGCGCTGGTCCGAGGTCTTCCTCGACCCGACCGCGGCCGCCGCGGTCATCGACCGGGTCGTACACCACGCGACCGTACTGCAGACCACGGGCGGCAGCTTCAGATTGCCGGCCGCGAAGCAGAACCAGGCGCCGGCATCCGGCAAGAAGGGAGGCCGTCGATGATGCTGACCCGGGCTGTCGGGCCCATCAGCATGACCGTGTGCTCGCCGGCGTCAAGGCGCGTCGCTTCGCTCCGCCCCCGCTTCGCGGGGCTGACGGCCTTGACGCCGGCTGCGCGCACGGTCCCGGGCGGGCCCGCCCGACAGCCCGGGAACGCTCAGACAGGGAGGGCCCAGAATCTGATGTGTTGACGGAGACTTGGGGGTCCCTTTTCACGTGGCCACGGGGGTCCCTTTTTCAGTTGCCATTTCCAGCGTGGATGCGCCCCAGTTGCTCCCGGCTGACCTCCGGCTTGGCCGCGTCGACGCGTGGATCACCAACATTTCGGGTATTTATCGGAGTTGCAGGCGCCGACGATACCCTCCAACTGCTCCCGGCTGAGCTCCGGCTTGGGCGGGAGCACCATGTGGGCGTCGGTGGCCGACTCCTCGTGCACGTGCAGCCGGTAGCCGTCCGGGAGCCGCAGGCCCGTTACCGCCTCGAGGGTCGCGCGAGGCTCGGCGATGAGCCGCGCCCGGAAGTCGTCGTCTTCGGCCGCCTTCATCGTGATGTGCGCCTTCACTTCCGCTTCCGACTGCATGTGCATCCTCCCTCGACGGTGTTTCCACGAACCCGCAGACACCGGTCGGCCCGTCGACGATTCACGGGGATGCCTGGAGCGTCCGGAGTGCGAATCCAGCGGGATTGCTCGTGAATCCGGATGACGGTTCTTCGACGCCGCGGACGGATCACCACCAACAATAATTGCTTCCCTGCTTTTTGCAAGCACCACCAGCGATACGGTCGAGCTGTTCCTGGCTAAGCTCGGGCCTCGGCGCGAGCACCAAGTGGGCGTCGGTGGCCGACTCTTCGTGCACATGGAGCCGATAGTCGTCCGGGAACCGCAGGCCGGTCTCCTCCTCGAGGGCCGCCCGCGGGTCGGCGACGAGCCGCGCCCGGAAGTCGTCGTCCTCGGCCGCCTTCATCGCGATGTGGGCCCTCACTTCCGCTTCCGACTGCATGTGGATCCTCCTCCGTGGCGCTCTTCGGCGGATCTACGGCCGGGGCGCTGGTGCGCCGAGTGCTCGACCGCTGCCCGCATCCGCTCCGCGTTCCAGGCCGTCCAACGCTCGCGGGCAACCTCCATGCCCCGGTGCGCCGACCGCGTCAAGGCGATTCGGCGGAAGCTCACCCGCACGGCGGCGGCTTCGTCGCGCAGCCGCTCTACCAGCCGAGCGTACCACGGCCCATGAACCCGTTGCTGGCTTGGCCCTGCGTCGGCATCTCCCGCCGCTGCGCGTCGACCCCCAGCTCGAAGTTCAGCTTGCCCCGGTCGAGCACGCCGAGGCCGTAGCCGACCCGGTAGTCCCGGCCGTGCTCCGACGTCGTCAACCCGACGCGCGGCGTGCCCACGAACCGGGCGCCCACCGGCAGTCCATAGCCCACCTCGGCGGCGACCTGCCCGCCGGACCCGTACATCTGGTGCGAGCCCATGCCGTAGGCCGTCTGGCTGCTCCACAGGGCCTCGGCGCCGCTCTGCGCCGAACCGCCCCACGACGGGGCCACCCGGGCGGTCAGCCCCAGCGGGCTCGACGGCGTCGCGTCCCAACCGAACGACAGCGACAGCCCGCGCTCGGAGAACCCTTCCGCCTGGTGCACCACCAGCGTCCGCATCCGCACGTCGAGCGACAGCCCCGTGACCGTATCGCTGAAGACGAGGCCGCCCCCCACGTCCACGCCCGCGCCTGTCTCGGCGTCGCCGCCGTCGCGGCGAACACCCAGCTCGACGCTCGGCCTCAGCGACAGCCCGCCGCCGAGGGTGAAGCCCCGCGAGCCCTCGAGGGCCGTGCGCACCCGCGTCACCGCCGCCTCCGAGGCGTTCAGCCGGCCGGCCGGGCCCTCCACGAGGTCGCTCGCCGCGCCCACCCACAGCGCGTCGGCCTTGAACGCCAGCGCGAACCCGCCGGTGGCCCGCGAGCCCAACAGCTCGCCCCGGGTACCCACCGCCGACATCATCATCGACACGCCCGTCTCCAGGGCCGAGGCGGCGTCCGGCGTCAGGCTCAGCGAGCCGGTGCCGTAACCGGTGGTCCCCCACACCGAGACCCGGTCGTTGACCTGGTAGCCGACCCAGGGATAGACCCCGGTCATCGACGTGCTCATCTCGCCACCGCTCGTGCCGCGGTAGCCGCCCAGGCCGTGGGTGCGGCCCACCGACAGGCCTACCGTCAGCGCGCCGCGCGAGTAGTCGGCCCCGACCATCGTGGTCCGCACGTCGCCGTTGAGCGACAGCGCGTCCTCCATGCCGCTGAACTGGGACCGGGAGCTGCGGCTCCACAGCGACAGCATGCCGCCCCGGCTCTCGCGGTTCAGCTCGAGCTCGGAGCTCGAGAAGAGGTCACCGTCCATCCCCATCGAGCCGACCAAGCCGCCGCCGTGCGAGGCGCCCGCCGGCCCGTAGCCGCCCATCAACGCATGCCGGCCCGTCATGCCCATCGCACCCGGCATACCGCCCGTGCTCAGGCCGAAGGCGCCGGCCCCGGCCGCGTGAGAGCCCGTCCCGAGCGGGCCCGCGCCCGGGTGCGAGCCCATTCCCATCGGCGCGAGCTGCGACACCAGGCCGAGCGCGAAGTCCCGCTCCTGCCCCGGCCGAAGCTCCCGGCCCGCGAACCGCGCCCTGAAGCCCCGCCGCCGGGGCGCCGCCATGCGCTCCTCGATCTGCGTCACCACCTGCTCGGCCGTCGCCCGCCCGAAGCGGGCCAGCAGCGCCGCCGGGATCATGTCCGTGTTCCGGATCGTTCCTGTCGCCTTCCTGTGCATGCGCCGCAGGTGCGCGCCCGATTCGTTCGACAGGCGCATCTCGAACTGCTCGCGGCCCTCGTCGACGTCGTCGTCGAGAATCGCCACGTGCACCTTCTTCTCCGTCTCGCCGGCGGCGAACGTCACCGTCCCCGAGACCGCCTCGTAGTCCTCGCCGGCCTTGGCCGTGCCGTCGGCGGTCGCGTAGTCCACCGACACCGTCGCCGACGACGCCCGACTCAGGGTCACCGCGAAGTCGATCCCCGCATGCTTGCCTTCCCGCGCCTTGCCGTCCTGGATGCGGATCCGCACCGGACCGCCCACCGACGCCTCGACCGTGTTCGAGAGCGCCCGGCCGTCCGCCGTGCACACCGCGTCCGCCGCGCCGCAGGCGCGGCCTCCGGCCAGCGTCACCACCACGTCCCGCCACGAGCCGGGCTTCACCCGCACCCGCCAGAGGCCGCCGCCGAGATCCTCGACCTCCTTCGCCTTGCCGGCGCGCACGTCGAACGACGCCACGGTCGGTCCCGCGCCGCCGTCGCCCAGCGCCTCGCTGAACCGCACGTCCAGGGTGAACGCCTTCTTCACCTCATGGTCCTCCGGCACCTTCTCGAACGACGCCGTCAGCGGCGGCGGGGCGGCCGCGCGTTCCACGCGTACCGAGTAGGTCTCGTGCTGGCCGTTGAACCACGTTTGCACGACCAGGACGTTGCCGCCGACCGCCAGAGCGATCGCCGGGCCGGTCCCGCCGCCCGACGCTACCTGGGTGAGCGTCCCGCCCTGGACGCCGGTCTTGATCACCAGGAGCTCGTTCTTGCTCGACGCCGGCTTGAGCCTCGCGTGCGTCGTGCCGTGCGGCACGCTGACCGTGTAGGATGTTGTTCCGGGTGCGAACGTGCCGATCTCCAACGCCGTGAACGGTCCGTCAGCGCTCCCGGCACCTTCGGCCACCAGGTTCGACAGGCGCGGGCTCGCCTTCGTGTCGACGACCGTCACGTCGACGAAGAACGGCTCGCCGAGCTTGATCCTCGGCATCACGGACGCCAGCCTCTGAGCATCGATCGCTATCCGTTCGCGTTTCGTCTGGCCATCGGGTACGAATCCTGTGCGGTGTTCGTAGGTACCGGTCTTCTGTCCCCTTCGGATGGTGAGTTGGGCGGCGACTCCCTCCACGTCAAGCGGGATCGTTACGTCCTGAGTCGCCGCCTGGGTCAGCGTCGCCGTGACGGTGACTGAGCGCCCCTCCTGGACGGTGCTCGGAGAGGCCGACAGCGAGACCGACAGCGGTACCAGCGTTTCGTCGTCCTTGATCGTCACCTCCACCGGGGTGCCCACGACGAACGCCGGCGGCTGGGCGCCCTGTGCCAGGGCGAAGGACGACGCCAGCGCGCCCAAGGCCACGGTGAAGGTCTCGTCGTCGGCGTCGTCGTCCTGATTGGTCGTTATCGTGCCCGTGCCGGTGGTGGCGCCGCGACTGATGGAGATGCTCGTCAGCGTCCCGCGGTCGTCCGATTCGGCCGTGTTGTCGGTGATCGTCACCGGGATCGTCACGCTGGTGGACGCCGGTTCCGACAGCGTTGCCGTCACCGTCACCGGAGAACCCTCGTCGACGGGGTTCGGCGACAGGCTCAAGGTCGCCCGCCCTTGGCTCGTCTGCGTCGCCCGCGCCTCACCGTCCGTCGCATCGCCGGATGCGCTGCCGATCGGGACCCGAAGGGCTGCGGTCGGCGCCGGGTTGACGGTCACGGCGACCGTCGAGACCGGAGCTTCGGCGAGGTGGGGGTTCGGCGGGGCCGACTCGACCCCCGGCGCTTGCGCGAACGCCGGGGCGGCCGCGAGGAGGCATGCGGCTACAGCCGCGAGGAGAGCGCCAGGCCGGAAGTGGAGAGGCGGACGTCCCCTGGGGGCGCCGCTGCAAAGTGGACTGGGACTCGAGCTTGGCATCGTGTCTGGTCCTCGAACACGTGCACCAGCCTGGGCGGCTCCGGCTTTCCGCTTCCGCGCGCCCACCGGCAGGTGTCCCGACTCCGTGCGGTCGTTCGCCGCCTCAGCGCGGAGCGCGCGGACGCGCGGAGGGTCCTCGTAGGCAACGGAGATCGACCTTCCCCATCTGCACGTCCGTGAGCTCGGCCGGGAGTATTGCCCGCAGGATCAGCGAGTGGAAGGTAGGAGCGAGCCGAAACATGCGGTAGTCGCGTTGCCGCGCTTGCACGGCGCGGAGCTACCGGGGAGCTACCCCACCTCAAGAGGGGGGGTAGAGGGCGGGGGTAGTGGCAACCGAGAGGATCGAGAAGGTCGGGCGCCTACCGCAGGGCGTACTGCGGCGCGCATGTTGACGAAGACGCCGTGGCGCACACCGGCGCTGAGGAACGTGATTCCCGCCGGCTCCATCAAGCCGGCCGTCTCTGAAGGCTCCAGTGGGGCGGACATCGCACAGCCGGACAGGCCGTGAGCGGCCGCCAAGCCCGGAAGCGGGCGTACCGCGTAGGGGACGTTCTGTCGCCGTGGCAAGACACCGGACCCGGAGACGCCGGCTGGAACGCCCGGCGAGAACTGAAGCCCTTCGCGGCACAAGAGTTGCATCCGGTAGGATCAAACGAACCCCAACAGGAGGTGGTGGCAGATGCGCAACCCAAGCAGCACCACGGACCGGACGGCGCGGGCGCAAGGACAGACCGGCGGGTACCGACGGCGGGCATGGCTGCCCGCGGCGACGCTGGCCATCCTGCTCGCGGCCGGCGCCCCGGCCCCGGGATCGGCGCAGGAGGCGGCGGCGCAGGACCTCCCCGCGACCGAGGAACGGAGCGATCGAGGGTGGGTCTTGGGACCCGACTTCAAGTTCACGCGAGTCAACGAGCAGGACGGCACGCTGGTCGGGGCGTACGGCGGCAACTTCATCGACCGGAACCTGCTCGTCGGCGGCGCCGCCTACGCGCTGCAGGGCGCGCAGGGCGTGAGCATGGCGTACGGCGGCGGACTGATGGAGTGGTTCGGCAACCGGGGGGGCCTGATCGAGTTCAGCCTGCGGGGCTTCGTCGGAGTGGGCACGGCCGCCCTCTCGAGCGGAGCCGGATTCAGCGCAGGCTGCAGCGACGCCGGCGGCATCGTCAACGACGACCTATCGGGAATCGCCAACAACAGCGGGTGGGGCATGCCGGTCCAGCCGTGCTGGACCGGAGCCCAGTCGATCACGGCCGGGGCCATCGCCTTCGACAACCCCGGTCACGGACAGGGCGATTGGGACACGGGATGGCCGGGCTGGCCAGCCGACCTCGTCCCGGCCCGGCAGAACTTCCTGCTGGCCGAGCCGCAGGCCTCGATTCACCTGAACGTCACGCCGTGGCTCCGCATCGGGGGCGGAGCCGGCTACCGCCTGATCGGACAGGGCGGCGCCTACACCGGACAGCTCGAGGGGCTGACGGCCAACATCGGGATGCAGATCGGCCGGTAGACGAGGCCGGATACGATGAACCGCCAGCCGGGCAGGGCGGCAAGCAGGATCTCGACGAACGCCCAACCGTCCGAGGAGCGGGCCCGACGCCCGCGGGCGACACGCTGGACGCTGCTCCTGCTAGCGATGCTCTGGGGCTGCGGCGAGTCGCCGGCGCCCACGGCGCCGACCCCGATCTCTACCGAGCCGAGCCCGACACCGGCCGGGCCGCACACCGGGCGGGTCGTCGTGGACGGCACCCAGGGAACCCTGGCGGACGACGACTACGTCCTGAACAGCGCGGAGATCGCCGGCGACACCCTTACCGCTTCGGTGTCCTATAGCGGCGGCTGCAGGGCGCACGTGTTCACGCTCGTCGTCGGGGCGTCGTTCGTCGAGTCGTCACCGGTGAGCCTGCCCGCCGACCTGCGGCACGACGGCAACGGCGACCCGTGCGAGGCTTTCCCGACGGACTCGTATGCCTTCGACCTGACGGTGGTCAAGACACGGTACCGAGACGCCTACGGCCCGGGCACGGGCCAGGTCGCCGTGGAGCTCGCAGACCTACCCGGCGACCCGCTGATCTACGACTTCACGAACTGAGCCGGCGGGCCGCGATCAGGAGTATCCGGCCCGCCGGCCAGACCCGGGCCGGACAACACCTCGGGGACGGCCAGCAGCTCGCGCAGCTCGTGGGGCACCGGCCCGAGGAACACGGTCCACAAGCGCTCGATCCCCTCGAGCAGCACGAGGGCCTGCATCCCCGACGTGCTCGGCGATTCGTGAGCCGGTACGTCCTGCGGGCCTCGACCACTCCGGCAGCGATACGCCAGCGGTCGCGCGGCGGGAGCCGTCCCGCGGCTTCCGTGCCGGCTGTCGGACGCCGATTCACGCCGACGGCGGCCAGCGTCCGGCACTGACGTGCCCGGGCGGCACCCTCGCGTGAGCAAGAGCGACGCCCCCAAGCCCGGGCGCCGACGCGCGAGCGATCTGCTCGGGGGCCGGGAGAGCTTGACGCTGAACGGGCTCGTCGGAACCCGGAAGGTCGGAGCCGTGACGGTGACGATCGAAGACAACGACGAGCCGGAACCCGAGATCACGTACACGCTGTCGGGCCCCGAGGACCCCAACCTCGTCGAGGGCAAGCTCTACTGGATCACGGTGACCGCGAGCGCCCCGGTACCGAAGACCATCGAGATCGAGGTCAAGCGCGACGCGGCCGCCAGCACCGCGTCCGACGCCGACTTCCGGCTCGGGTCGAGCCGGATCGTCGCCGCGAAGGACAGCGGCAGGAGGCAGCTGTACGTCCAGGCGGACACCGACGCCGACGGCGGGAGCGACGGAAGCACGCCGGAGACGCTGGTGCTGTTCGGGCAAATCGGACCGCACCAATTCGGGGAGCTCGAGTTCACGCTGTGGGACCACGCGGTGCCCGCGCTGCCGATCGGCGGAGCGCTGCTGCTCGGAGCGCTGCTGGCGTGGCGGGGCGCGGTGCGGGCGCGCCGGCGAGACGGCCGACAGGTGTAGACTCTGCCGAACCACACGGACGCGCCCGGGAGAACGCCCGCGGCGAACCACGGACCCCACGCTGAGGTCGCGACAACGGGAGAACGCCCATGCCCGACAGCGAACACGCGATCGTCATCGCAGCCGCAGCCGAGGACTGGCCCGACGGCCGCACCCTGACGCCGCGCCAGACCACGCGCGAGCCCAACGGCACCCTCTGGTTCGGGGCCGACCTGGACCGCGACGACGGACAGGTGTGGTTCCGAATCGACGAGGCCGCGATCCGGAGGATGCCCGATGCGACGCCCGAGGGGCGCGGGCGCCGCGTGCTCGACGCGCTCCACGTCTGGGTCGCGGCCGACCGGCCGTTGCGGTGCGGCATCAACCGGTTCGAGGTGCAGGTGGACCAGACCGGCGGCACCTGGATCGAACCGCTCCGGTGGTGAGAGGGACGCCCGCGGGACACCGCCCTCAAGGGCGAGCGCCCGACGTGCACGGCGCAGGGGTTCGTATCAGGCCGCGGCCAGTCCCCGTTCGGGGGCGCCTTTGGCACGAGAGAAGACTCCACAAGACTCCAGGAGCGTTATACTCCGTTCTGCGCCCCCATGACCCCACCGGCGCCCCCGGCCGTCGACCGTCGTCGCAGATTCGTGTCGGATTCGCCGTTCTTCCGACCATCGTTGGAGTCGCCATGCGCATCCCTGCGATCGTCGTCGTCGCCTGGCTCGTCGCCGTTCCCGCCACCGCAGCCCAAGAAGCGATCGGCGTGCTGACGCGGGTCCCGGCCGCGGATACCGCTAGCGTCTCGACGGAGTCGGAGCACAGCGCTGAGACGCGCTTCTGCCTGAATGCGGGTTGGTTCGTGCTGACTGCCAAGGTCCATGACGCGCAGCGGGCTAGCGTCGCTGGTATATGGCCCGCCGGTCGCATGCCGCCGCTGAATCCGAGCCCGGAGCAGGCATCCCGACCTGTTGCGGATGTCATGGTGATTCGAAGGTCCCGTGAGTGGGCGTGGCACGCCTTCTACGTCGGAACGCCGCAGTGCTACGACCTCCGCGTGCTAGGTGGACGCGCCCGGGTCTACCAGCTCGACGTCGGCGTGAACTGGCGTGGCGAGGACTGAGAGAGTTGCGACCGGCCCGGCCCCTGGGCTGAGGCCGCTGGTGCCAGGGTGGGACCCACCGCGAATGCGGCCCGCGGCGGTCCGTCCGGGTCGGTCGCTCCGTCAGACGGAGTTCAGGAGAACCCGTCGAGCTTCTGTCGCTACCGTGTAGTGCCGCGCCAACGCAGCGGCTGACGAATGGCGCGACGGCCGCACCCTGACGCCGCGCCAGACCACGCGCGAGCCCAACGGCACCCTCTGGTTCGGGGCCGACCTGGACCGCGACGACGGATAGGTGTGGTTCCGGAATCGACGAGGCCGCGATCCGGAGGATGCCCGATGCGACGCCCGAGGGGCGCGGGCGCCGCGTGCTCGACGCGCTCCACGTCTGGGTCGCTAGCGACCGGCCGCTGAGGTGCGGCATCAACCGGTTCGAGGTGCAGGTGGACCAGACCGGCGGCACCTGGATCGAACCGCTCCGGTGGTGAGGCGGACGTCGACGGGAGCGGGCCGTGACGCGGTCGCCGCACCGGGCATGGAGATTTTCCCTCAACCGTTGGACGGCCTGGAACGCGGAGCAGATGCGGGCAGCGCTCGAGCACCCGGCGCACCAGCGCCCCGGCCGTAGATCCGGCGGAAAGCGCTGGATTCGCACTGCGGACGCTCCAAGCATCTGAGGACGAGCGCCGGATCGCGACCCTGACGCGCGTAGCAACGCGGCGGGAAGGCGGTGGCGCCACGGCGTCCGGCGCCGTCCGCACCAGGCACGCGGCGCCCCTGACCACCCGTCCGGAAGACTGCCGTGCAGAGAGAACTGAAATAACATTCGGCCCGCCTCGAGAGGGTGCCGATGGTTGTCACCCGTTCAGCAACCCCAACGTGAGCATGACTGCACGGGCCGGATCCGTATGGCCGTCGCCGAGGTGGATGCCAGACGCGCAGGCGACACCCGACCCTCGGACCGCCCCAACCGGCGCGGCCAGGGCCGCACGCTCCGAACCCCGCGCACCCTGGCTGCTGAGGGCCAAGGTGACGGTGCCCGAACCGGCGGAGGGGTACTTCCATCGGCCGGCACTGATCAAGCAGGTCGATCCGATCGCCGACCGACGGATCTCAGTGCTGCGGGCGCCCGGAGGATTCGGCAAGACCACCACGCTTGCCGAAATCAGCCGCCGTGCGAAGAAGCGCGGCGTGCTCGTTGCCTGGCTCACGGTCGACGAGGACGACGCGCCGGGCCTGTTCGGAGCCCATCTCGCGTACGCGTTCGAGCACGCGGGACTGGATCTGGCGACGCCGGACGACGAGGATGCCTGGACGGCAACCCCGCTCTCGCACCAGATCGGGATGCTGGTTCGCGCGATCGAGACGCATGCAGGACCCTGCCTGCTCGTGCTGGACGAGCTCGGGCGGCTTCCCTCGCAATCCCTCGCGTTGCTCGACCGCCTGCTGCGCGGCGGTCCTCGCAATCTCCGGTTCGCCCTCTCGTTCCGCAGCAATCCGGGGCTGGACCTGGCGAGCATCGTTCTCGAAGGTTCGGCGGTCGTTGTGACCACCGAACAGTTCCGCTTCTCGAAGGCGGAGGTCACCCGGTTCTTCGGCGGCAAGCTGCCGCGACGCGAGCTGACCGACGTCGTCGACCGCACGGCCGGGTGGCCCGTGGCCCTGCGCATCGATCGCAGCATCCGGGCCGCGGGCTCGGCCGAAGGCGTCGAGCGACACAAGGCGATCACCCGGGACTTTCTCGACGTGCGCCTGCTGCGCCGTCTGTCGGACCGGGACCGAGCCCTGCTTCTCGACTTGGCGGTCTTCGACTGGGTCGACATGAAGCTGGCGGACGAGGTGTTCGAATCGACCAACACCCGCTTGCGAGTCGACGCGCTCGTCGTCCTGGACGGGCTCTTGACGCCTGTGGACGGGAGCGGCGACGTGCGGCGTCTGCACCCGCTCCTCCGAGAGCACTGCGTCCGCGTGCTCGCCAGTCAGGATCCGGCCCGCAAGATTCAACTCCACCGGCGGATCGCCGAGGCCCTGGCGCGACGTGGCCACATGATTCCCGCTTGGCGCCATGCCGGGGAGACAGGCGACGGGCAGTTCCTCGGCCGAATGATGGAGCGCGTCGGGGTGTTCCGCATGTGGCTGCGCGAGGGCATGACGTGCCTGGCGGCCACCGACCGGTTCCTGACCCCGGTGTTGCTGGAGGAGTTTCCGCGGCTCGCCCTCATCCGCTGTGTGGCCCGGCGGCTGCGGCTGGAGTTCGACGAGGCGCGTGCCTTGCTCCAAGCTACCGAGCGGAAGCTGGACGAAATCGCTCGCACGGGCGGCAGCTCTCCGGCGGTACTCATCGACCGCCTCTTCACGGGCGTCACGCTGGCCGGCGCCCACGCCCGGTCGGCGAGCGACGATCTGAAGGCGGCGGCTGAGGCCGGGGTGGCGGACCATGCGGGAGCCGACCAAGCCACGATGGTCCAGTGTGGCTTGCAGCTGTTGAGTTGCGTGGGCAGCTATGCCGGAGCCTCCTTCGAGCTGTGCCGCCAGGACGGGCTGGAAGCGCTCTCGTACGTCACGCGAGGCGGCTTTCGGCACGGCGAGGTCTTCGTCAGCCTGTACCTCGGTTTGGCCGCCATGGCCCAGGGGCGCGTGGAGGAAGCCGCCAGCCGGTACGCCGCCGCGCGGCGCGTCACGAGGGCGTGCTTCGCGTCCGACCCCGCCCTTGCGGCGATCAACGACGCGCTGGTGATGGAACTGGACATCGAGCGGGACCGCCTGAAGACCGTCGACCAGCGAACCGTGAGCGGACTGACAACACTGCGCGGGGCATGGATCGAGGTGCATGAGGCCGCGATCGCTGTGGCCGCAGAGCTGACCCTCACACGCCACGGCCCGGCGGTGGGCATCGAATTCCTGACGGATGAGATCGCGAAGTGCCGCGCCATGGGCCGCGCGACGATCGTGCGCTATGCGTCGGCCATGCTCTCGCTCTTCCTGGTCGAGGCGGGACGTTCCCGCCAAGCCCAACAGGCTTGGCGGAACGAGGGGTTGCCGACCGACGCTGCTGCCCTGCTCGATCTCGACGGGCAGTCGTGGCGCGAGATGGAAGCGTTGTCGTGCGCGCGCATCCGGCTGCTGTCCGAACTCGGCAAGCGCGACGCCGCTCGCAACCTGGCCAACAGGCTCTGCAGGATCGCGTCGAAGCGGGGTCTGAGGCGCACGCTGATGCGGGCGCTGGCGCTGTCGATGACGATTGACTCGGACTCGGATCGAGCCACCGAACCGCTGGTCGAGTTCCTCCGGCTGACGCGCGAAACCGACTACCTGCGGCCACTGGTCCGCCATCGCGATGTCAGCCGGGAGCTCCTGACGCGATTGCTCGACACGAACCCGGACCCGGAGATCCGCGACGCGGCAGAATCGACGGTCGCGCGCTTCGACGAGCCGATGCCGCCGAGCGACCCGGTCTTCTCGCCGCGTGAGCGGGCCGTGCTCGCCGAGCTTCGCAAGGGCCGACGCAACCGCGAGATCGCGGATCGGCTCGGCGTGACCGAGGACGGCGTGCGCCACCACCTGAAGAACATCTACCGGAAGCTGGGCACGACCGACCGGAAGGCCGTCGTTCGGCGCGCCACGTCGATGGGCGTGCGGTTATGACCCCTGCCGCACCGCCGGCATCCTTCGCCGACCCGCGCAGGCTCGTCGCGGTGGTGAAGCTCGGCTCGACCGGATGGTCGGGCTAGAACTAAGACACCCAGGAGCACTGGCAGGCCCTGGCCGACTCGAGGACCGCCGACCACCTTGACGAGGTGTGCGACGTCTATGTCGACCCAAATGTGGGAAAGCTTGGCGACACGGGCGGGGTCCAGATATAAGTTCTGTTTTTTTCAGTGATTTGCGGAGAATCCAGTAGTAGCGGGGATGGACCATGACGGCATCGTTGGAGAGGCCAGCCATGTCGGGATTCCCCGCACACGCGGGGATGTGTTGGCGGCAACTGCAAATCTCCCATTTGTGGCAACCAATAACTGCACACCTTGGTGGTTGGTGGACTCGGCCCCGCGTTCCATGCTGTTGACGTCGTCAACGGGGAAGGAGCGGGGCTCGGATTCACGGACCCGGCCTCGCCACGGATCCCTCGCCCGTGATTGAGCGGCGCTGCGGCGGGGACGCCAACCCTCCGCCTCGGCGGCGAGCACGATTCGTGCGCATGCCGCTACATCCGATGGGGGGGCGTGGTGCAGCAGAGGAATGCCGATCCGGCGACACACGTCGGGCAGCTTCGTCGGGCCGATTCCCCATTGCGCCCGGGCAAGTCCCTGCCCCGAATCTCAAGCATCAGGAGGGTGAACCCGGGGCTCGAGCTCCAGTTCGACGACATCTTCCCGCCCCTTCACGGGTCAGCGAAGCCCCGGGCACGGTGAACCCGATGGGAGAAATCCACAGCGAGGTCAATCTCGAGAACACCGACGACCGAGCGTACGCCCGCCGCGGGGACCGCGACGAATCCGAGATCCGCTGAGCCGCCGCCCGCCCCGCACGCGGCCGCCGGCGTCTATCTGCGGGAGGCGGCCTCGTTCCCCGTGATGATGGCGTCGCGCAACTGCGACGAGATGTCGCCGACGTGGCCCGGCGAGTGGGGCAGGAGGATGGTGTTGGCCTTCGACGACTGGCCGATGTCCTTGAGCATGTCGAAGTACTGGGTCATCAGGATCAGGTTCATCACGTCCTGCGCCGACGTGCCGGGGACGGTCCGCTGGAACTCGTCCACCGACTCGCGCAGCCCCTCGACGATGGCCTGCCGCTGGTCGGCGACGCCCTTGCCCGACAGGGCCTTCGCCTCGGCGTCGGCCTCGGCCGCCTTCACCTGCATGATCTTCTCGGCCTCGCCCTTCTCGGTGGCGGCGGCGCGCATGCGTTGGGCGGCGTTGATCTCGTTCATGGCCTCCTTGACCTTGGCGTCGGGGTCGATGTCGGTGACCAGGGTCTTGACGATGCCGTAGCCGAAGTCGTCCATCACCTGCGACAGCTCGGCCTTGACCGCGCCGGCGATCTCGTCCTTCTTCTCGAAGACGTCGTCGAGCTTGATCTTGGGCACCCGCGCCCGCACGACGTCGAAGACGAACGCCTTGATCTGGTTGACGGGGTCGTCGAGCTTGTAGAACGCGTCGTACACCTTGTCGGCGAGCACGAAGTACTGCACGGAGACGATGACGCGGACGAAGACGTTGTCGCGGGTCTTGGTCTCGACCTCGACGTCGAGCTGCTGCACCCGCAGGTTGACGGTGCCGGCCACCTTCTCGATGAACGGGATCCTGACGTGAAGGCCCGCCTCGGCGAGGCGGTCGAACTTGCCGAGCCGCTGCACGACGGAGACGGTCTGCTGCTGGACGATGAAGAAGAACGGGCCGACGGTGGCGGCGAAGTGGTCGCGTCTCGGCATCAGGCTGGGCATGTGCGTGTCTCCCTGCTGCGACGGTCTCCGCGGTGCGCCCCGGCGCCGTCGTTCCACGGCGAGCGGGGCGGCCGGTCCGTCGCCTCAGGAAGAGATACGCCGTGGTCCCCGGTTTGTTCGGCGGTGACCGCAACGGGGCCCGGCGGGGGTGCGCTCACGAGCCGCTCGGATCGGGAAACGGCGGTGGACCCTTTCCGTCTGTGAGCGGGCGACGGCCGGGCGACTCCGAGCTGTGGGCCCGGCCCCGCCGATCGTCCTCGTGCGCAAGGGGAGATCCCCCCCGGCCGGATCAAGAGCGCGCCCTGGCTGCGATCGTCCTCGTGCGCAAGGGGGGATCCCCTCGCGACGCGCCTCACCGGGGATCGGCCGGCACCGGCAGGTCCGCCGGCCGCCAGCGAGGGGGCGCCACGAACCCTTGCCGCCCCGCCCGGAACGGCGGCACGTGGACGTCCGGCTGCAGCGCGCGGAACGCCCGCGCCTTGTCGAGCAGCCGCGCCACCGCCTCGGGATGGTCGCCGGCGAGGTTCGCCGTCTCGTGGGGGTCGTCGACGATATCGAACAGCTCGACCCGGGACCGCGCCGCCGCGTCCGGATCGGTGAGGGCCGGCCCGATCACGACGAGCTTCCACCGGGGCTCGGTCACGCTGACCTGCTCGACCGCGGGGTCGAGCTGCGCGATGAACGAGTAGAGGTCGCGGTCGAGCCGTGGCTGCTCACCCCTGAGCACGGCACCGACGTCCACGCCGTCCAGCGGGCGCTCCTCGGGCGGGTCCAGCCCCGCCATCGCCAGCAGCGTCGGGAGGACGTCGATGTAGGCGACGGGCGCGTTGACCTCGCGTCCGCCCGCGATCCCGCCGGCCGGCCATCGCGCCGCTGCCGCTACCCGGGTGCCGCCTTCGAAGACCGTCCCCTTCGAGCCCCGGAACGGACGGTTGTCGCCGACCCCGACCACGCCGCCGTTGTCGGAGAAGAACAGGACGAACGTGTCGTCCGCTACGCCGTGGTGGTCGAGGCGGTCGAGAATCCGGCCGACGCCGGCGTCCAGGGCCCGGTTCATGGCCGCGGTGACGCGCCGGTTCCGCGTGCGGCGGTCGGCCGGCGGCTCGCGCGCGGCCGCCGTCGCCACCCGCCAGTCGCGGGGCAGGTCCATGCCGGGGAGGTCGCCGAACAGGGCGAGGTCCGGCTCCTTGGCCTGGAACGGCGAGTGGACCGCGCCGAACGGCACGTACAGCAGGAACGGCTCGGCGTCGGCGGCATGGTCGTCGATGAACCGGACCGCGTGCCCGGCGATGAGGTCGGTGGCGTAGCCGGGCTCGTCGACCGACTCGTAGCCGTGCTGCCAGTCTCGCTCTCCTTCGCGCTCGTGCGTGAAGTAGTCGATGGCGCCGTTGTAGTGGCCGGCGAACCGGGTGAAGCCGCGGCGCAGCGGGTGGTAACGCACCGAGGTGTGGCCGAGGTGCCACTTGCCGAAGATCGCGCGGTGCCGGTAGCCGGCCTCGGCCAGGAGCTCGGGCAGGGTCGTCTCGGCGAGGTCCATCCCGAAGTCGCGCCACGGGGGAATGACCGCCCGCATCAGGCCGAACCGGATGGGGTAGCGTCCGGTCATCAGCCCCGCGCGAGTGGGCGAGCAGACCGGGGCGGCGTAGAACCGGCCGAGGGACACGCCCTCGTGGGCCAGGCGGTCGATGTTCGGGGTGGCGAGGTCGCCGCCGTTGAAGCCGACGTCGCGCCGGCCGAGGTCGTCGGCGACGATGATGACGACGTTCGGCGGAGACGGGGCGGCCGGGGGCTGCCCGCCGGCCGCGGGGACCGTCTGCAGCGCGATCAACGCCGCCGCCGTCGTCATCAGCGCGTTCGGGAGTGGCTTGGTCATGATGGGTCCGATCTGTGCGTGTTTCCGGGGCGGAGCGACCCGGGGCACGCGCCCGCCTGCGCGACGCCGCACGCCGCCGACCAGTGGCGACTCCGGGCCAGTTTACCGCCTCGTCGCGTCCGGGCCGGCGTCGCGAGGTCCGCAGGGAGCACCCGCCGCAGAACGCCATCGCCCCGCCGGCGACCCTCTTCGGGCCATCGGCCTCGGGCCGATTGCGTCTCGGCCGGCGCGGGTGTACCCTGCGGCTACGCGCATGGGTTCGTTCGGGACGGCAGGAGGTCTGGGCATGAGAATGCTGTCTGTCGGCGTCGTGGCTCTCGGCGTGCTGCTGGCGGGGGCGGTGGTGTCGGCGCACCACTCGTTCTCGGCCGAGTTCGACATCGACCAGCCCGTCACCCTGAAGGGCACGTTGACCGAGCTGGAGTGGGTGAACCCGCACGGGTGGATCCACATGGACGTCGCCGGCCCCGACGGCGAAGTGGTGAACTGGGCGGTCGAGCTGGGCAATCCGACCGCGCTGCTGCGGCGCGGCCTGCGGCGGAGCGACTTCCCGCCGGGCCTGGAGATCGTGGTCGAGGGCTACAAGGCCAAGGACGCGACGCCGACCGCCAACGGCATCACCATCACCTTCCCCGACGGCCGCAACCTGTTCGCGGGCTCGTCGGGAACGGGCGCGCCCGAGCCGAACCCGCGGTAGAGTCTGCGCCGCGGAACGGCCCTCGCGTCTCGCGTGTAGCCGCCCTCTCGCGGCCCCCGCGCGGGAGTCTGCGGAATACAGTCGGCGTGTTCGAGTTGCGCCGGCCAGCCGGGGCGGAGCTTGCTGATGACTACTGTCGGCCGTTTCGTGCGAGGGTGCGGTGAGTCGCTCCTGGTGCTGAGCCTGCTCGTCGTGACGGCGGGCGCCGGCCAGGCCCAGCCGGCGGAGCCCGGGGCCGAGGCCTACGTTCCGCCGCGGACCAGCGACGGCCACCCCGACCTGCAGGGCATCTGGCAGGCGTTGAACACCGCGGCGTGGGACCTCCAGGACCACGCGGGCAGCCTGGGCGTCCCCGCCGGCCAGGGCGTGGTGGTCGGGGGCGAGATTCCCTACCAGCCGTGGGCCCTGGAGCAGAAGCAGCGGAACTTCGAGAACCGCGCGACGGCCGACCCCGAGACGCGCTGTACCATGCCGGGCGTGCCGCGCATCACCTACATGCCCTTCCCGTTCCAGATCCTGCAGTTCTCCGAGCGGGTGCTCATCCTCTACGAGTACGTCCACGCCACCCGGACGGTGTACATGGACGGCACGCCTCACCCCGAGGGGCACATCGACTTCTGGATGGGCGACTCGCGCGGCCGGTGGGAGGGGGACACGCTGGTGGTCGACGTGATCCATTTCAACGACGAGACGTGGTTCGACCGGGCCGGCAACTTCCACAGCTCGGCCCTGCACGTGGTGGAGCGCTACACGCCGACCGGTCCCGACCACCTGCTGTACGAGGCCACCATCGAGGACCCGGAGGTGTTCACGCGGCCGTGGACCATCCGCATGCCGCTCTACCGGCGGCAGGAGGCCGGCGTCCAGCTTCTGGAGTACGAGTGCTACGCCTACGCGGAGGAGGACCTGGCGGTCGGAGCGCGGCCGCAGTGAGGCCCTCGCCGTCCGGGACGCCGGGCGGTGGTGATGGACCGACGGAGGCCCCGGGAGGGATCCGAGAGAGGCGCCGACGATGAAGAGCAGATACACGGTCTGGAGTGTCGTGGCCGCCGCGGGCCTGATCGCGGGCGGCCTGCCGCCGTCCTCCGCCCTCGGGCAGTCGGCGTCCTCGGCGGGCGCCGGGGCGGAAGCCGCGTCCGGGGTCGAGGCCGTCCAGGAGGGGGCGTCGGCGTGGTCGCCGCGGCGCACCGCCGGCGACCGCCCCGACATGCAGGGCTACTGGGACGGGGGGCCGGCCAACGCCTCCCACAGCATCGAGGACGGATGCTGCGATCCGATCCACGCGCGCATGCAGAGCCGCGGTCCCGAGCGCCTGGGCCTGCCGTTTCAGGTGATCATCGACCCGCCGGACGGGCGCATCCCCTATCAGGCGTGGGCGGCGGAGCGACGCACCGAGATGCTCTACGACATGGAGACGCCCACCGAGCTGGCCCACATCGACCCCGAGGACCGGTGCCTGCTGCTGGGGGCGCCCCGCAGCAACTACCGCGGCGATCTGGAGATACGCCAGAACGACGGCTACGTGGTGATTCAGTATGAATGGGCCCACGCCTACCGGATCATCCCGACCGACGGGCGCCCGCACGTGGGCGGCGCCATCAGGATGTACAACGGCGACTCCCGCGGCCGCTGGGAGGGCGACACGCTCGTCGTGGAGGTGACCAACTTCAACGACGAGCCGTGGCTCGATTCCCACGGCAGCTTCTACAGCGAGAACCTGCGGGTGGTCGAGCGCTACACGCTCCTCGACGACGACACCCTGCGCTACGAGGCGACCATGGAGGACCCCACCGTCTTCACGAGCCCGTGGACGCTGCGGTTCGACATGGGGCGCATCGGGCGGGACGGCGAGTACGAGTTCTTCGAGGAGGCGTGCTCGGAGGGCGTCACCAACGAGCACCGGCTCGCCGCGGGGCGCCAGGCGGTGGCGCGGGGCGAGCGCTACATCCACACCCACGAGGGGCCGTGAGCCGTGTTCCACGCCGCCCCGACCGGATGCCCGGGCTTCCTGCCGGGGCCGCCTGCCGTCTCCATCGTGGTTGAGGACCACTGGAGCGAGGTGGCCGAGGTCGTGCCGCGGGACCGGTTCTCGCCGGTGCGCATCGCGGCCGGCCTGGAGGTGGGGCCGGTGCCGCCGCCGCGGGCGGTCCGCCGCGAGTACGCCACGCCGCTGCTCGGGGCCCGGGTCGTCGTCGACCCGCCGGTCGCGGGTCGATCGTGAGCGGATCCGCCGCCCGCCCGTGACAGAACCCCGCGTCGTACCGGGAGCGGCCAGCGCGCCGGCGGGCTGGGAGGGGTAAGACGCGGGCGTGGGCAGGGGATCGGCGGGCCGTGACGGCGCGAGTGACCGCGTCCGAACGTCGTCAGAGGACAGTGATTGACATGAAGTTGCCGACTGCATGCGGCCACCGCCCGTTTTGCGGGCCTTGGCGCGCACGGCGCAGGGCAACGCAGTTTCCGTCAGCGTTCCAAGGAGCAATCATGCACGCACGCCGCCTCGTCTCGTCGTCCCTCGTCGTTCTCGGGCTGGCGTTCGGGCTGCCGGCCGCCGTTCATGCCCAGGACGCCGCCGAGTTCGTCCCCGTCACCGACGCCATGCTGCAGGATCCCGACCCCGACGACTGGCTGATGTGGCGGCGCACCCTCGACACGCTGGGCTACAGCCCCCTCGACCAGATCGACCGCGGCAACGTCGGCGACATCCGCATGGTGTGGACGCGGGCGCTGGGGCCGGGGCTGCAGCAGGGGACCCCGGTGGTCTACGACGGGGTGATGTACATGCCGAACCCGCGCGACGTCATCCAGGCCCTCGACGCGGTCACCGGTGATCTGATCTGGGAGTACCGCCGCGACCGGCCCGACGACCTCGCCGAGTACATGATCGGCAGCCTCACCGACACCAACCGCAACATCGCGATCTGGGGCGAGCTGATCATCGACACGAGCGGCGACGACTACATCTTCGCCCTCGACGCCAAGACCGGCGAGCTGGTGTGGGAGACCGAGGTCCTCGACTACCGGGTGCATCCCGCCAACCAGACCTCGGGCCCCATCGTCGCCGACGGCAAGGTGGTGTCGGGCCGGAGCTGCGCGCCGAAGGGCGGCCCCCACGCCTGCGTCATCGTCGCCCACGACGCCATGACCGGCGAGGAGCTGTGGCGCCGCCGCCTCATCCCCGGCCCCGGCGAGCCCGGCAACGAGAGCTGGGGCGCCGTTCCCTTCGAGGAGCGGAAGCACGTGGGCTCGTGGATGGTCCCGAGCTACGACCCCGAGCTGAACCTCGTCTACGTGGGCACGTCGGTCACCTCGCCGGCGCCCAAGTTCATGATCGGCGGGACCGACCTGAAGCACCTCTACCACAACTCGACCCTCGCCCTCGACGCCGACACCGGCGACATCGTCTGGTACTACCAGCACCTGAACGACCACTGGGACCTCGACCACCCGTTCGAGCGGCTGCTCCTCGACACCGCGGTGGCCCCGGACCCCGCCGTCGTGCCCTGGATCAACCCCGCGCTGCAGCCGGGCGAGGTGCGGAAGGTCATGACCGGCATTCCCGGCAAGACCGGCATCGTCTACACCCTCGACCGCGCGACCGGCGAGTTCCTCTGGGCCATGCCCACCACCGCCCAGAACGTGGTCAGCGGCATCGACGGCGCGACCGGCGCGGTCACCGAGAACGCCGAGCTCGTCTTCGAGCGCGAGGGGCAGGACATGCTGATCTGCCCGAGCTTCGTGACCGGCGGCAAGGACCACGAGGCCGGCGCCTACAGCCCCCTGACGGGGCTGATGTACTACCCGCTCCGGAACGTCTGCGCCCGCATGATGGCGACCACCGAGGGCGGCCTGACCCTCTACAACCTCGCGCAGCGGCAGCAGATCGCGCCGGGCACCGACCAGGTCGGGGCGGTCTACGCGATCTCGGCCGAGACCGGCGACACCGCGTGGGTCTACGAGCAGCGGGCCGGCACCACCTCGCTCATCACCACCGGCGGCGGGCTCGTCTTCGGCGGCGACGGCAATGGGCGGTTCCGGGCCCTCGACCAGGAGACCGGCGAGTCGCTGTGGGAGATCAACCTGGGGACGTCGGTCACCGGCTTCCCCATCACCTACGCGGTCGACGGCAAGCAGTACGTGGTGGCGAGCACCGGCTCGTCGCTGAGCTCGCGCGACAACATGCGCCTGACCCCGGAGCTGCGGCCGAGCAACGGCAACAACATCTTCGTGTTTGCCCTGCCGTAGCTCGGAGAGCGGCGCCTCGCGGCTGCGCCGCCCTGCATGATGGCCGATGCTCCGGGCTGTCGAGAGGTAGCCCGGAGAGCGGCGCCTTGCGGCTGCGCCGCCCTGGATGATGGCCGGTGCTCCGGGCTGTCGAGAAGTAGCCCGGAGAGCGGCGCCTCGCGGCTGCGGCGGCGCGGCGCCGCCGGTCCGATTGACCCGCGGCGAGTCGCCGTCTCTGCGCCATGGAGGCGGCGCCGTGAAACGCCGCAGACTCCCGCGCCGGCGGAGGCCGTCCGGCCCGTCCATCGCGACCGCGCCGGCCGGCGCCGCCGCCCACGTCCGCATGAGGTCCTTCAGCGCCCTGCTCAAGCTGACCGGCGGGGGCATCATCGTCCTCGCCTTCGCCTTCTGGCAGACCTTCGGCCTCTGCCTCAGGCGGTGGTTCCCTCTCGCCGCCAGACGCTACGCCAACCGGGTCACGTCGCTCGGCTGCCGGGCGTTCCTGCGGCACTGGGGAATCGCCGTGACCCTCAGGAACGCCCGCCGCGTCGTTCCCGGTCGGACGCATCTCTACGCGGTCAACCACCTGTCGTATCTGGACATCCTCGTCCACGGGGCCCTCTTTCCCTCCACCTTCGTCACGTCGCGGGAGATGCACGGGACCCCCTTTCTGGGGCACATCTGCCGGTTCGCCCAGTGCTTCTTCGTCGATCGGATCAGCCGGAGACAGTTGGCGCAGGAGATACGGGGCGTCGCCGCCCTCCTCGAGAGCGGCGTCTCCGTGACCCTGTTCGCGGAGGGCGCGGCGAGCGACGGCGCGGGGGTGCAGCCCTTCAAGAGCCCCCTGTTCAAGGCCTGCGCCCTGGCGGGGACGCCGGTGCTGCCCCTGACCCTGAACTACCGGGCCCTCGACTCGGTTCCCGTCGGCCCCGGGAACCGGGACGACGTCTGCTGGTACGGGGGCATTGCGTTCTTCCCCCACGTGTGGCGCCTGCTCCACCACCGCCGCATCGAGGTGGAGATCGTCGTCTCCCCGCCCATCGCCGGGGCCGACTACCGGGAGCTGTCCGACAAGGCCCGCGAGGCCATCGCGAACTCGTACGTCTCGCTCGCCTAGCGACGCGACCGGAGTCGCCGCCGACCCGACCGTCCGCGTGCTCGGCGATGCACGGGCGGGTCGAGGAGTGAAGTGGCGGGGCCATGCCGGCGGTCGCGCACCGTCCCTTGAGCTAAATGTGACACGCTGAGGACGAGTGCCCGCGCGATATCGGCGGGAGAACGTCCGTCCTCGGTGCTGCGCCCTCTGGCGATTCTTGGGTTCGATATGACACAATGGCCGGGATGGCTGCATCGATACCCCCGGCAACCAGGCGTGCCGCTCGCGCCGACCGCGTCGTCGGGCCGACCGCGCCGACGCCGACCGCCGCCCCCGACTTTCCCGGCTGCGACCCCGTCTCCCTGCCGACCTGGGACGACGTGTGGGCCTACGACGGGCGCATCGAGTACTGGCTGCGCGAGACGGGGACAGCCTGGGTGATGCGCGACGCCGGCCCCGTCCACGAGAATGCCCCGAACCTGCTGAGCGAGCTGCTGACCCGCATGTGCCTGGAGCGCGGGTCGCGCTTCCTTTTGGCCGGTGCCGTCTACCTGATGGAGCGGGACGCGGACGGCCGGCCACGGCAGGTGCTCGTGGGCGACCAGACCATCTACCTGGACCGAAAGGTCTGGCGGCCCCGCGACCCCGCCATCGTGCTGGGGGTGGACCCCCTGCCGGACGTGATTCTCGAAGTGGATCACACCACCGACGTCCGGCGCAACAAGCTGCCGGTGTACGAGGCATGGGGGTTCCCCGAGGTGTGGGTGGACACCCCCGACGAGTCGTCGCCGAACCGCCCCCGCGGCCTGCGGCCGGGCCTGACGATCTACGTGCTGGACGACCGCCGCTTCCGGATCGCGGACGAGAGCCGCGCGTTCCCCACCTGGACGGCCGCGCAGCTCCACGCCGCCCTGAACGAGAGCCGCCTCAGCGCGCACACGCTGGCCGACCTCACCCGGGTGGGCCGGCGGCTCGGCCGGGAGGAGGGCACCACCCCCGACGACGACCCGCAGCTCGGCCGCCACCGCCGGCAGGCCCACGACGCCGGACTCCGGGCGGGCCGTGCGGAAGGCCTCACGCAGGGGCGGGCCGAAGGTCTCACGCAGGGGCGCGCCGAGGGTCTCACGCAGGGGCGGGCCGAAGGTTTCACGCAGGGGCGGGCCGAGGACATCGTTCGCCAGCGGACGTTCCTCGGCCGGCTGGTGGCGCAGAAGTTCGGGCCGCGCACCGCGGAGCGGATCGCCGACCTCCTGGCCGGCATCGAGGACCCCGATCGCCTCGCCGAGGCCGGCGACCTGATCATCGCGTGCGCCGACGGCGACGAGCTGCTCTCCCGCCTGTCATGAGACGTCTCGCTCGCGTAGTCGACCGCTCATGAGCGGCGTTCGGCGGCCGCCTCACGGATCAGCCGTCGCGCCTGGCCGACCAGATACAGGGGCAGCGACAGCAGGTCGTAGCGCACCATCGTTCCATCCGGCAGTTTCCTGGACTCTCGCAGCAGGCTCGGCGGGTCCGCATGTTGCAGCACATCGGACATAGGGGTTCTGTTGAAATAGCATGCATTTATATTGCTTTGGTTGATAAATGACTAGGCTTTGGGTTCTTCGCGCTTCGAGACCGAGCAGAAGGTTCCCGGCGGCTGTCGGCGAGGCAGTCGAAGGGGGGCTGAATCGAGACCATCGCAGAGGTCATGCGTCGTGTCACCATGTCGGCAGTTCGGGGACGCCGATGCCCGTCGGGCTGTACCGCAAGGGCTCCCCGGCTTCCGTGGACAGCAGGCTCAACAGGAACGGATAGAGGGCCTCCATCCGGAACGCCGTCGACGCGCCGGGCTCCCAGGCGACCTTCCCTCCAACCGCGAAACCCGCCGCCGCCAGCGGTCCGGAGAGAGCGGGAATGTCCGTGACGACGTGGAAGGCGACGTCGCTGTCGCCCTGCCCGTCCGCGATGAACGGCGGTTGGTGGTCGCCGAAGACCAGGGCGATGAATCCGGGTTCGATGCGATGTCGGAACGCCGCGAGCAACAGCTCCCATTCGTAGGCGAGGGTTATGAAGTAGCTCCGCTTCCAACCCTGGGGGACCGTCAGCGCGAGCTCCACGTAGTCCGGTCGGGTCTCGATGAACGACGGCTGCGGGTCTTCGAGCTCCGCAATGTCCTCCGTGATCCGCGGGGGAGGCTCCCAGGCGAAGTGCGTGGATACGGTCGAGAAGTGAAAGAGCCGAGGCCGCGGGCGCCGGCTCCAGTAGTTCTCGAACGCGTACTCCAGGGCCCACTGATCCGGCACGTGACCGAACCCGTACAGGAAACCGTCGTACGAGAAGTCCTGCCGAAGGACCACGTCGTCGTAGCCGTACAGGTCCTCCGCCCACGTGGCGCCGGGCTGAACCGCCAGCGTGTAATAGCCGTGGCGCCCCAGGTACGAGATCAGGTGAGGATAGCGACGGGCCATCCGCTTCCAGGCCCAATACGTCGAATGGCTGCCGATTCGTATCCCGCTCAACGCCGACGCGGTGCTCATCCAGGACCCGCCGCCGCTCACCGGGGCCGCCGCGAAGCGCGTGAACAACGGGAGCCGCAGCGCGTCCAGCTCGCTCTGCACCCGGTCCATCAGCCCCCGTCGTGCGATGCGGTAGTCGTCGTCGGCCCACAGTGCCGCGCCGTACGACTCGACGCCGAAGAGAAAGACGTCGGGGCGGCGCACGGGGGTCGTTTCGGCGAGGCCGGCCGCCTCCCGGAGGGCGGAACCGTCGAGCGCCTCGACGGTGGTGAGCACGTCCTGCGACCGCTGCCAATTGGAGTACGCGTGCCTTGCCTGAAGCTGGATGACGGGATCGTCCCGCCACGGGCCGAACCATGACAGCGACAGCGCGCAGTAGGCGTTCACGACTACCCACCCGGCGGCCGCGGCCCGCCGGTCGAGCTCGGCCCCCCAGCGCCAGGCGGTCCCGAGGTACCGCGCCACCAGCAGTCCGAGACCGGCGGCCGCGGCCAGGAATGCGGCGGCGTAGAGGACGTCCGTGAATCCCCAGGTGTCGCGCACGAAGATCCACGCGCTCTCGAGCATGAGAACGTCGTCGAGCACCGTGCCGGGGCGGTCGAAGAGCGCGTGGACGAAGCCGGTGTAGGCCATGAACGCAAGCAGCGCGATGTAGGCGAACCACGCCAGCGACACCGCGGTCGCGCGCCATCCGACGGCGAATCGGCTGGCGAGAACCAGCGACGAGAGAATGAAGACCCAGTCCGCGCTGACCCGGAACATGTCCATGTTGCCGCGTCGGACGAACAACTGCATGACGTACTCGTAGCTGCTGCGCCCGAGCCCCGCCCATCCCCAGTCGTAGTGCCCCCGAGGATGCTCCCGGGGGAAGAATGGCCAGAAATCGTGCTCCTGCGAGGCGAGCAGGTAGAGGGGAACGAACAACAGCAGATCGAGCGCGACGAACCCGGCCGCGATGCCGGCGCCGGCCGGGAGCGACCTGCCACACATCCACCCCGGGATGCGAAGGGTCAGGCGGATCTCGGGCATGCGCGCGCTTTCTCGATCGGATCTCCATCCCGCGCCGCGAGCGACGACCCGTTGCCGGTTCGGCACCTGGCGGCGGCGGGCGGGCATGGAGCCCCGGGGGGAGAACCCCGCGTTGCACCGCGCCCGAAGGGCGGCGGGGGCCGAGGCGCCCGGCAGACGGGGCGCGACAGGGGCGCCGTTCAGTTCATGTCGGGCCTGCGGATCTTGACGCGGGCGCTGCCGGGCACGCTCGCGCTCGCCACGGCCGTCGCCGATCAGTTCATGTCGAGCCTGCGGATCCTGACGTTCCGGAACGCGACGGGGTCGCCGTGGTCCTGGATGGCGATGTGGCCGCGGGGCTCGCGGCCGTAGCGGGGGATCGACGCGAACTTGCTGGCCATCATCCGCTCGTGCCAGTCGGGGCTGCCGAGCTCGTACTCGAGCAGCTTCTCGCCGTTCATCCAGTGCTCGACGCGGGCGCCGCGCACGACGAGGCGGGCGCTGTTCCAGGTGCCGACGGGCCGGGTGACGTCGCGGGCCGGCGGGTGGACGGCGTAGTTGCTCGCGGCCGAGGTGATGGGGGCCTGCCCGTCGCGGTGGCCGGCGTTGTGCAGGATCTGGAACTCGGGGCCGGTGTGCCACGTGGGGCCGTCGCCCTCCGCGACGCGGAACATCACGCCGCTGTTGCCGCCTTCCTCCACCTTCCAGTCGAAGCGCAGGTCGAAGTCGGCGAACTGCTCGACGGTGATGATGTCGCCGCCGCGGCCGACCCGGGCCATGGCGCCGTCGACGGCCTGCCAGCCGTCGGGCACCCCTTCACGCCGGTAGCCGCGCCACGCCGCGAGGCTCTCGCCGTCGAAGAGCAGCTCCCAGCCGTCGGCCTTCTCCTCGGCGGTCAGGGTGTTGGCGGCGGCCTCGTCGGCGGCGGGCGCCGGGGCGCCGATGGCCCACGCGATGCCCTGCAACAGGTGGGTCTGGAAGCGGGGGTCGTCCCACACCTCCGGCCGGTGGCCCAGCGCCGTGTAGAAGACGCGGCCGTCGCCTTCCTGCCGCGTCCACGCGAGGGCGAAGTCGCGGTCGTCGCGCCGGATGTTGCGCGCGTTCATGTCGACCGAGCCGGTGTCGAGGCTGAGCAGCACGTCGACCTTGTCGCGGGACCACTCGCGGTGCTGGTAGATCTCGTCGTGGATGCGGAACGACTCGCCGAGATGCCGCGTCGCGGGGTGCTCCGGGTTCTCGACCCGCACCGTGACCTCCTGGTGCCAGGGATGGCCGTCGAAGTAGCCGCCGATGAGGGCGAGATAGCCCGGCCACTCATAGAAGGTGTCGGTGGCGCTGTGCACGCCGACGAACGCGCCGCCGCCGCGCACCCAGGCGAGCAGCGCCGCCTTCTGCGCCTCGTCCATGGGCAGCTCGCCGGTCGTGAAGAAGACCACCGCGTCGTACTCGGCGAGGGTCTCCGCGGTCAGAGCCGAGGCATCGCGGGAGACGGTCAGGTCGAGGCGCTCCGACTCCTCGGCGATGCGCTTGAAGACGGCCTCGGAGTGCGGCAGGACGGGATGCGCGAACGCGGCCGACTGCGTGAGATAGAGCACCTTCGCGGTCTCCGCCGCGGCCGGCGGCGGGCCGGCGAGGAGCGAGAGGGCGGCTGCTGCCATGGCTACGAGCTGAACTGCGTGTCGCACGGTCCACATCCTTTCCGCGGTCGGGTCATGCCGTGCCCATCATGGTACCGCGTTTCCCGTAGCGGGCGCGATATCCTATGGAGCCGATGGCGGTGCTGGGGCTGGATGTCGGGACCGGCGGGTCGCGCGCGGTGATCGTCGACGAAGACGGGTCCGTCACCGCGACGGCCACCGAGGCGCACGCGGCGTTCGACTCGCCCCGCACGGGCTGGGCCGAGCAGCATCCCGCCGACTGGTGGCGCGCGTCGCGGGCGGCCATCCGGGCCGTCCTGGCGGCGGGGGCGACGGCGCCCGGCGACATCCGGGCCGTCGGACTGTCGGGGCAGATGCACGGTGCGGTGCTGCTCGACGCGGCGGGAGAGGTCGTCCGGCCCGCCCTCATCTGGTGCGACCAACGGACCGACGCCCAGTGCCGGCGGCTCACTGACGAGGTCGGGGCGGCGCGGCTGATCGAGCTGGTCGCCAACCCCGCCCTCACCGGGTTCACCCTGCCCAAGCTGCTGTGGGTGCGCGACGAGGAGCCGGCTGCGTGGGCGCGGGTGCGGACGATCTTGCTGCCCAAGGACTACGTGCGGTGGAAGCTGACGGGGGAGCGCGCCACCGACGCGGCCGACGCCTCGGGCACCCTGCTCTTCGACGTGGCGCGGCGGCGTTGGTCGTCGGAGTTGATCGCGCACGTGGGGATGGACGCGGTCGCCTTGCCCGCGGTCCACGAGGGGCCGGCGGTCACCGGCCGTCTCGTCTCCGCCGGGGCCGAGGCTACCGGCCTCGCGGCCGGGACCCCGGTCGTGGCGGGCGGGGGTGACCAGGCGGCGGGGGCGGTGGGGATGGGCATCGTGCGGCCCGGCGCCGTCAGCGCCACCATCGGCACGTCGGGCGTGGTGTTCGCGGCGACGGACCGGCCGGCCCTCGACCCCCGCGGGCGCGTGCACACGTTCTGCCACGCGGTGCCCGACCGCTGGCACGTCATGGGGGTCACCCAGGGCGCGGGCCTGTCGCTGCGCTGGCTGCGCGACTTGCTCGGGGCGGGCACGGACCGTCCCGCCACCGCGGGTGGCGGCGGCCGCGACAGGGCGGGCGACGGCGGCCGCGACAGGGCGGATGACGGCGGTTCCGCCGCGCCGGGTGGCGGCGGTCCCGACGGGGCGGATGACGGCGGTCCCGTCGGGCCGGAAGACCACTACGACCGCCTGTGCGCCGAGGCGTCGCAGGCCCCGCCCGGTGCCGACGGGGTCCTTTGGGCGCCGTACCTGATGGGCGAGCGGACGCCGCACCTCGACCCGGAGGCGCGGGCCGCCCTCGTCGGGCTCTCGGCCGCGCACGGCCGGGCGCACGTGATCCGCGCGGTGCTGGAGGGCGTCGCCTTCAGCCTGCGCGACAGCCTGACCATCTTCGACGAGATGGGGGTGCCGGCGACCCGCATCCGGCTCGGCGGGGGCGGCGCGCGGTCGCCGCTGTGGCGTCAGATACAGGCCGACGCGTACCGCCAGCCCGTCGACGTGCTGGCGGCGGAGGAGGGCGCCGCCTACGGCGCGGCGCTGCTCGCGGGGGTCGGGGCCGGCGTCTGGGGGGCGGTGGACGAGGCGTGCTCGTGCGCGGTCCGGGTGGCGGGGACGGTGGCGCCGGACCCGCGTGCGATGGAAACGCTCGATCGGCAGTACGGCCGCTTCCGAACCCTGTATGGTGCCCTGCACCCGCGGGCTGGCACATGACACGCCCGTGGGCCGGCGCTCCATGCGTCTGGCCTCGTTGCTCGGACCGCGCACCGCGCGCAAACCGGTTCGGGAGAGCTTGCATCGCGAGAGTTTCGCGCGGACCCGGGGCGGCGGCCGAGCCCGCAGCGGTCGACGGCGGCGAGACGGACCACGTCTGCGGCGTGCTGCATCCGCAGACCGGAGCGGCAGAGGGCGTCGCAGTCTTCACCAGCGCAGGCCGCCGCGTGCGGACCTGCGGCGGCAACGGCGGCGAGACGGATCATGTCTGAAGATGCCTACGCTCCGCGCCCGGAGCACAAGTTCTCGTTCGGCCTGTGGACGGTCGGCAACCCCGGCCGCGACCCCTTCGGCGAACCCGTGCGGCCCCGGCTGACCCCCGTCGAGCTCGTCGAGCTGCTCGGCGAGGTGGGGGCCTGGGGGGTGAACCTGCACGACAACGACCTCGTGCCCATCGACGCGACCGCGGCCGAGCGCGACCGCATCGTGCGGGAGTTCCGGCAGGCGTGCGCGGACCACGGCCTCGTCGTGCCCATGGTCACCACGAACCTGTTCACCGACGCCGCCTTCAAGGACGGCGCGTTCACCGCCAACGACCCCGCGGTGCGGGCCCTCTCGGTCCAGAAGGCGATGGGGGCGATGGACCTCGGGGCCGAGCTGGGCGCGAGGATCTTCGTCATGTGGGGCGGGCGCGAGGGGACCGAGACGGACGGCTGCCGGCGCCCCGACGCCGCCGTCCAGCGGTTCCGCGAGGCGCTGAACTTCCTGTGCGAGTACTCCATCGCCAACGGCTACGGGTACCGCTTCGCGCTCGAGGCTAAGCCGAACGAGCCGCGCAGCGACATCTACTTCGCGACCACCGGCGCCTATCTCGGGTTCATCCCGACCCTCGACCACCCGGAGCTGGTGGGGGTGAACCCCGAGGTCGCCCACGAGCACATGGCCGGCCTGAACATGACCCACGCGGTGGCCCAGGCGTGGGAGGCCGGGAAGCTCTTCCACATCGACCTGAACGACCAGGTCATCGGCCGCTACGACCAGGACTTCCGGTTCGGGGCCGCGAACCCGAAGGCGGCGTTCTGGCTGGTGAAGTTCCTCGAGGACGTCGGCTACGCCGGCCCGCGCCACTTCGACGCCCACGCCTACCGCACCGAGGGCATCGGGGGCGTCAAGGACTTCGCGCGCGGGTGCATGCGCACCTACCTCATCCTGAAGGAGAAGGCGGCGCGATGGAACGCCGACCCCGACATCCGCGCCCTCCTCGCGGGCCTCGCCGAGGCCACCCAGGCCGCGCCGGGGGTCGGGGCGTTCAGCCCGGACGCCGCCGTGGCGCTGAAGGGCCACCGCTTCGACCGCGCGGCGCTGGGAAGGCGGGAGCTGGCCTACGAGCGGCTGGACCAGTTGACGACGGAGATCCTGCTCGGGGTGCGGTAGTCTTGCCCCGAAACTCGGTTCCCGAGAAGACCCAAGAAGGAGAAACGTGCATGATTCGTCAATGTGCAGGTAGCGCGGTCGGGCTCGTCGGGCTCGTTTCGGCTGCGGCGGTCGTGCTGGCGGTGTTCGCGCCTGCCGCGCTCGCGCAGTCGTCCGCTTCCGAGGACGCCGGGCTTCCCGTCGCGGCCCCGGTCGCGGTCGGCATGTCAGCGGACGGCCTGGCCCGCATAGGGCCCGCCATGCAGGCCTACATCGACGACGGCCGGCTCGCCGCGGTGATGACGATGGTGGCGCGCCGGGGGCAGGTCGTCCACTGGGAGGCGACGGGCACGCGCGACACCGCGACCGGCGACCCGGTGGAGCGGAACGACATCTTCCGCATCTACTCGATGACCAAGCCGGTGACGAGCGTCGCGGTGATGATGCTCGTCGAGGAGGGCAAGGTCGCGCTGGACGACCCGGTCTCGAAGTTCGTGCCCGAGTTCGCCGACGTGAAGGTCCTGGGCGACGGCGGCGAGCGCGTCGCGGCCGACGACCCCATGACCGTCGAGCACCTGCTGACCCACACCTCGGGGCTCACCTACGGGTTCTTCGGCGACTCCGATGTCGACCGGCTCTACAACCAGGCCAACCCCCTCACCCTCGCCGAAGACCTGGAGGACTTCGGCCGGCGCGTCGCCGAGCTCCCGCTGATCGCGAGCCCGGGCACGCGGTGGAACTACAGCGTGTCGACCGACATCCTCGGCCGCGTCGTCGAGGTCGCCTCGGGGCAGCCGTTCGACGGGTTCGTCGAGGAACGCATCCTCGACCCCCTCGGCATGGACGACACCGCCTTCTGGGTGCCCGAGGAGAAGCGGGGCCGGTTCATGGCCAACTACGCCCGGATGGGCGGCAACCTCGTCGTCACCGATTCCCCGGTCGACGGGCAGTACACGAGCCCGCCGGCGTTCCCCTCGGGCGGCGGCGGCCTCACCTCGACCGCGTCCGACTACATCCGGTTCGCCCAGATGCTGCTCGAGGGCGGCAGCCTCGACGGCGTCCGCATCCTCGCGCCCGAGACCGTCGAGAAGATGCGCTCCAACCACCTCCCCGACGCGATGGTCCCGATAGAGCTCGGCGCTTTCCTCAGCCCCGGCTACGGCTTCGGGCTCGGGTTCGCGGTGATGGTCGACGCCGACGCCTCGCCCGAGCCCGACCACGACGGCGTCTTCCGCTGGGCCGGCGCCGCCAACACGTTCTTCTGGATCGACCCCGAGGACGAGCTCGTCGGCATGGTGTGGACGCAGTTCATGCCGTTCGCGGCCTACGACCTCGAGCGCGAGTTCCAGACCTTGGTGTACGAGGCGATCGAGTAGCCGCGGCGCGGCCGGGAGGGCGTACAATCGGGGAAGTCTGCAACTGAATCGGGGAAGTCTCCGGCTCTGCAACGAAGGGGGGAAACGACCATGATGGACAGTCTGCAGTTCCTCTTCCGATGGCTCCACGTGTTCGCGGGGATCATCTGGATAGGGCACCTCTACTTCTTCAACTTCGTGAACGCCCCGTTGGCCGCGAAGCTCGACGGGCCCACGAAGCAGAAGGTCGTGCCGGAGCTGATGCCCCGGGCGCTCTACTGGTTCCGCTGGGGCGCGGCCTGGACCTGGATCACCGGGGTCCTCCTGCTCCTGCTCATCTTCTACCACGGCCGTCTCGCGATCGAGGTCGACGCGAGCTGGGGGGCGGGCGCGATCTCGATGATCGCGGTGACCTTCCTGGCTGTCTTCGCCTACGACGCGCTCTGGAAGAGCGGGCTCAAGTCGAACGTCCGCGCCGCCACCATCACCTCGTTCGTGCTGCTCGCGGTCGTCGTCTTTCTGTTCGTCGAGGTCGGCGGGTTCCCGCCGCGCTCCGTCCTCATCCACACCGGCGCGATGTTCGGGACGATGATGGCCTTCAACGTGTGGTTCCGCATCTGGCCGGCGCAGCAGCGCATCATCACCGCGGTGAAGGCCGGCAAGGCCCCGGACCCCGCCGATCCGGCCCTCGCCGGGCTGCGCTCGAAGCACAACACCTACATGTCGCTGCCGCTGCTGTGGGCGATGGCCAACGAGCACGCGACCCCGTTCTTCGGCGGCAACCTGGGGATTCCCGGCGACTACTACTGGGTGGCGTGGCTCGCGGCGGTGGTGCTGGGTTGGCACATCATCTTCCACTGCTACCGCATCGCCGGCCGCGTTTCGGGGATGTGAGGTCGCTCGGGCGGGGTGCGAGTGGGTCCGCCGAGCTTGTCTCGGCGGACCTCGCGGGTGGTGGCGCGGGCCGCGTCGGCAGGGTGCTCCCGGCAGGGACCTCGGCCGGCCGCTCCGCGCGAGGCGGCGGACGGAATGCGCTGAACGGGGAGTGCGGAAGGGGGAGTAGTCTGTTTCCAGCAGATAACCCTCCCGCTTCGGCTCAGCGCAGGAACCCTTGCCTTCCGCACGAGACGCGGCCGACTCGGAGTGCCCGAGCCCCGACGGCGCGACGCCCCGGCCGACGGAGGTGCGCTGAGCGAGGGGTGCGGGAGGAGGTCCATTTGAAGTAGATAACCCTCCCGCTTCGGCTCAGCGCAGAGCCTCGACCAACGTGCGTCGCCGCGCGGATCCGTGCCGTCATGCCGCGGCGCGGCCCAGGAAGTCCTGGATCACGTTGGGTGCGGCGGTGTCGAAGCCGACCACGTCGAGCATGCCGTCGTCCTCGGGATCGGCGATGCTGCACTCGGTCGCGGTCATCGCCGCCACCACGAGCTTGGCCGGAATCCCGGTCTTGCGCCGGTACCGGCGGAGGGCCTCGCTCGGATGCACGTCGCCCGCCCACGTCTCGTTGTCGGTGAGCACGATGAACGCGTCCGCCTCGATCGCCTGCTCCAGGGCATCCAGCATCGGCAGCGCGCAGTCGGTGGCGCCGAACGGGAGATCGCTCGTGACCCGGACCGCGTCGCTCAGCGTGCTGGACCGCGTGATGGGCAGCGGATGCATCCGCGTGTCGGCGAACGACCAGCCAGCGGTCCGATCGGCGGAGAAGCCCTTGATGACGTGGCGTTCCGCCTGACGTGCGATGACCGTCGCCATCGCCGCCGCCGCTTCGCGCGCCGTCAGGTTCGACAGCCCCGCGACGTGCGCCCAGCCCATCGAGCCCGACACGTCCACCGCCAGGTAGACCCGCTGGCGAATCGGCTCCAGTTGATCGAACGCCAGCACGCACGCGCGCTGTAGCGCGTCCACGACCTCCGGCGTCGGCGTCCATGTGCTCGATCCGCGCTCCGAACGGCCCTGGCTGTACGTGCGCAGCGCGACCAGGAGCGGCAGCGGATGCACGCGCGCCTGGCGCAGTGCCTCGCCGTCGGTGAGGCGCGCGGCCACCGCGCGGGTCTCGTCGGCCAGCGGCCGTACGACCTCGAGCCGCGTCAGCACCGGCAGGTTGCGCACGAGCGCGGTCAGCGGCAGGTTGGGCAGCAGCGCGCGCCAGACGGTCGGGTCGCCCAGGTGGTCGGTCGGCACCATCTCGCGCGAGAGGGCGCGCGCATGCGCCTTCAGCAGCGCGGTGGCCTCGGCCGCCGTCTCCGCGCGCTGCAGACGCCTGTACGCGTCGACTTGGGGCAGTCGCTCGGCATCGACCTCCGCCGTGTCGGGATGCGTGACCCACTGCAGGAGGTGGCTCAGGCGCCCGCCCGCGGGGACCTTCGGATGCGTCAGCCGCAGTACGTCGCGGTGGCTCCACCCGTCGCGCTGGCGGTACTTGAGCACCTGGTGGGTCAGCCGGTCGATCTCCTGATCGGTATACCAGCGCCCGACCGCGCGCTTGAGCGATCGGCCCCAGCCGCGCATGTCGTTGACGAACGAGACGAAGTGCAGGAGGTGCGTCCCCGTGCGCGCGACCCTCGGCAGCGCGGCGGCGGCGGCGCGGCGCGTCTCTTCGCCGCCGAAGCTCGCGGCCATCGCCAGCGCGAACAGCGCCGGGTCGTTCTTCGGCGCCCGGCCGCGCAAGCTGACGTCCACGAGGGTCCGCACGGTGCGCGGCCCGTCCGCGGCCAGGCAGCGGCGGACGGCGGCGGCGTTGTCCAGCGTCAGGGCGCGCGCGCCGGCGTAGTAGGTGCCGGCGTCGCTCCCGAGAATCAGGAACCGCTCGAGCCGGGTCCAGTCGGTGACCGGGAAGACGTACCCGCCCGCCGCATTGCGGACCATCTCGGCCTCGCGGCCGACCATCGGCTCGGACTGCCGTGCCGCGATCCCGTGAACACTCTTGAGAACCTGCATCGCCATGTACCCGTCCCCACGTACGGCGCTCCGGCGTACCGCCGTCGCCGTAGCGCGCAACTGCGCCTCGAACAAGGGATCGGAAAAGGGAGGTTCCGTGGCGCTCGACCAGTACGTGCGCCTCGGGCGTGGGGTGTCGAACCCACTGCGTTGGAGACTGATGACCCTCTTCGCTTCGGCTCGAGGAAGACAATCAGCATAAACGTGTTGTCCCGAACACGTCAACCCCTATATTCATCGAATGTCGTGATGGCGGGCGCGGTCGGGCGCGAACCTTGGACGAAGTGCCGGTTCGGATACCGCGCCGGCCACAGGTCGAGGTACCCCGGACCTGAGACGCACGATGACGTAGGGGAACCCGGGTGGCCGCTGCTGGCGTACGGCTGGATTCGCCGACCAGGGCACGGGCGGTGTGCGGCTCCCTGCATCCGTCGCGGCGCGGGATGTCGGAAGCCGGGAACGCGGTTTCGGGGGGCGGGAAACCGCCCAGGGACGTGCGTCTCACGGAGTCGGCGGCGGACGGGAACCCCCGGTCGGAGCCCCGTCCGCGGCCGCGAATCCGCGTCGGGGCAGGACTACTCTTCGCCCAGCGCGAACACCCACAGGACGCCGCCCTGGGGCACCTGCACGTTCCGCTCGAAGTGCTCGTTGACGGCCCGCTGCATGCCCTGGGCGTCGACCCCCCAGCCCGACTGCACGGCGATGTACTGGACGCCGTCGACCTCGTAGGACGAGGGCACGCCGATGACCCCCGAGTTCGTCCGCTGCTCCCACAGGACCTCGCCGGTGGCGGCGTCGAACGCCCGGAAGTAGCGGTCGTTGGTGCCGCCGGCGAAGACGAGGCCGCCGCCGGTGGTCATGATGGGGCCCCAGTTCTGCGACTCGGGGAACTCGTGGGTCCAGACCTGCTCGCCGGTCGAGAGGTCCCACGCCTGCAGCTCGCCGAGGTGCTCGGCGTCGTTCACCACGAAGACCCGGGACGTCGCGCCGGTGAACGCCCGGCCGGGGACGTACTCGACGTCGCGGCCGACGATGGTCGAGCAGAGGTTCTCGTTGGCGGGGATGTAGAGGTATCCGGTCTGCGGGCTGTAGGCGGCCGGGGGCCAGTCCTTGCCGCCCCACAGCGAGGGGCAGAACGTGGCCGGCCGGTTCGTGCCGGGCTTGCGCTCGGGGTCGTACTCGGGCCGGCCGGTCACCGGGTCGATGGCCGTGAACACGTTCTGGTCCACGTAGGGTTGCGCGTCGACGAAGGTGATGGCGTCGGGTCCGCGCTCGAGCATCCACAGGTAGCCGTTGCGGGCGGGGTGCACCAGGGTGGGGATGGTGCGGCCGTCGCGGGGGACGTCGATGAGGAGCGGGGCCGAGACCTCGTCCCAATCCCACGAGCCGTTCCAGTGGTACTGGTGGTACCCCTTCAGCTCGCCGGTGTCGGCGTCGAAGGCGACCACCGAGTTGGTGTAGAGGTTGTCGCCGGGCCGCTGGTCGCCGATCCACGGGCCGGGGTTGCCGGTGCCCCAGTAGGTCAGGTTCAGCTCGGGGTCGAACGAGCCGGTGATCCAGATCGAGGCGCCGCCGGTGCGCCACGTCTCGCCCGGCCACGTCTCGATGCCGGGGTCGCCGGGGCCGGGAATGGTGTGCGTCCGCCACACCTCCTCGCCCGTCTCGGCGTCGTAGGCGGCGACGAACCCGCGGATGCCCCGCTCGCCCCCCGACGGGCCGACGAGGACCTTGCCGTTGGCGATGAGCGGCGCGATGGTCATGTAGTAGCCGGTGCGGTAGTCGGCGACGGCGGTCTCCCACACGAGCTCGCCGGTCGCCGCGTCGAGGGCCACCACGAACGCGTCGTGCGCCGTGTAGTAGACCTTGTCGCCGTAGAGGGCGACGCCGCGGTTGGTGCGGTGGGGATGGGCCATGTCGTCGGGGAACTGCCGCTGGTAGAGCCAGAGCTGCTCCCCGGTGCGGGCGTCCACCGCGATGACCCGGTCCTCGGGGGTGGTGATGAACATGATGCCGTCGTTGACGACCGGCGGCGACTCGTGGCCCGAGGTGACGCCCGTCGACAGCAGCCACACCGGCTCGAGACTGGCCACGTTCCCGGTGGTGATCTGGTCGAGGGGGCTGTAGCCCCAACTGTCGTAGGTGCGGCGGTACATGAGCCAGTCGCCGTCGGCCGGCGACCGCAGCCGCTCGTCCGTCACCGGGGTGTAGTCGGGTTCCTGCGCCGCCGTCCCCGGCGGAACCGCCAGCGCGAGCGCGGCCATCGCGGCGCCCGCGGCAACGAGTCGTATCGGAAGTCTCGCCATTCGTCGTCTCCTGCCTGTGCCGTTCCCGTGTCGGTGCTTCAGGTCCCGGTCCTTCGCCGCGACTTGCCGGTCGGTCACCTCTGCTCGATCCGGGGGCCGCGGGGTCCCTGAGCTGCGCCGTCCCGCCATCGCGATTGCCAATCCGTGGTTCCGTGCACGGACCCGCAACCGCCGGTCGGCGCTCTCGTCCCGGCATTATGACGCGAACGCACCGGCCGGCGCATGGCGGGTTCGCCGGGGGCCGGTCCGGGCGGGACGGGGCGCCTGTCAACGGAACGCACGTCTCGAACGTCCTGTAAGGGTATGCGACAATTGTCCGACGTAGCGCAGGGAGTCGGCACGATGAAGCCCAGAGTCTCCACGGCAGCGGCGCACGGTTGCGCCTCGCGGCAGTCGATTGGCGCGGGGGAAGCCCGCGGCGGCAGTTCCGCCGCCGGCCCGGGCCGGCGCGCGGGGATGCGGCGTTGGCTGCCGGCCGCGCTCCTGCTCGTGTCGGCGCCGGCGCTGGTTCAGGCCCAGTTCGCTCCGCCGGGGGCCGCCGGCGACACCGTCGCGGTCGTGGCGTTCGCCAACATCACCGGCGCGGCCGAGGACGACTGGATCGGGTTCGGCATCGCCGAGACCATCACCGCCGACCTGGCCGGCGAGGGCACGGTCTCGGTGGTCGGGAACGACGCGGTCGAGGCGGCCCTGCGGGCGGCGCGCGTCGACGCGGGGACGGCGGTGGACCTGAGCGACACCCCGGCGGTGCAGGCGGGGCGGACCCTCGGGGCGCGGTGGGTCGTCAGCGGCGGCTTCCAGCGGCTTGGGCAGCAGGTGCGGCTGACCGCGCGGATCGTCGACGTGGCGACGGCCGCGGTGCAGCACGCGACCACCGTGGACGGCGTGCTGACGGACCTCTTCGACCTGCAGGACCGGCTGTCGGCCGACCTGCGCCGGGGGCTCTCGGGGTCGGGACCCGCGCTGGCCGCCAACCTGCCGCCCGCCGGCGTCGCGCCGCCCCCCGCGCCGCGCCGGCCGGGCGCACCGCTCGATCCCTTCGCCGGAGACCCGCCGGTGGCGGAGGGTCGCCGGCCTCCCTTCGTCCCGCCCGGCGGCGGCGCGGGGGCAGGTGCGGGGCGTCGGCCTCCGTTCGGCGGTCCCGGCGGCGATGAGGGGGCGGTTGCGGGGCGTCGGCCTCCGTTCGGCGGCCCCGGCGGCGATGCGGGGGCAGGCGCGGGGCGTCGGCCTCCGTTCGGTGGCCCCGGGGGTGGCGCGGGGCCGGGCGCGGGGCGTCGGCCTCCGTTCGGCGGCCCCGGCGGTGACGCGGGCACGGGGCGTCGGCCCCCCTTCGGCGGCCCCGGCGGGGATACGGCTGCGGGCACGGGTGGTCGGCCTCCCTTCGGCGCGCCCCCCGGCCCGGCTGCCGGCGCGGGCGGCACGGCCGGTTTCGCCGCGGCGGCTCCCCGCATCATCGAGGGACCCGCGCCGCCGCTCGCCCCGGCGACCCTCGCGCGCGACGAGGCCGGCCGGGTGACCATTCGCGCGGTACCGCTGAACCAGCCCCTCGACATCGACGGCAGCCTCGACGAGGGCGTCTACGAGATCGTGGAGCCGCTGACGGGCTTCGTGCAGCAGCAGCCCGACGAGGGGGCCCCGGCGACCGAGCGCACCGAGGCCTGGGTGTTCTACGACGACAGCAGCATCTACATCTCGTCCCGCAACTGGGACTCGGCCCCCGAGTCGCGCTGGGTCGCCAACGAGATGCAGCGCGACTCGTTCCAGATCATCAACAACGACACGTTCAGCGTCGCCCTCGACACCTTCTACGACCGGCGCAACGGGTTCGCGTTCATGGTCAACCCCATCGGGGGGTTCTTCGACTACCAGATCACCGACGAGGGCAACCCCAACAGCGACTGGAACCCGATCTGGGACGTCCGGACGGGGCGCTTCGACGGCGGCTGGACGGTCGAGATGGAGATTCCCTTCAAGTCCATCCGGTTCCCGGGCGGCGAGTCGCAGATGTGGGGCATCCAGCTCGGCCGCAACGTCCGCTGGAAGAACGAGTGGAACTACATCACGCCCGTCGCCATCTCCGCCGGGCCGGGGATGTTCCGGCTGTCGGCGGCGGGCACCCTGACCGGGCTGCAGGTGCCGTCGGGCAACCGGACGTTCGAGATCAAGCCCTACGGCATCGGGTCGTCGGCCACCGACGTCCGCTCGGACGTCTACAACCAGGGCGACGCCGAGTTCGGGGTCGACGTCAAGTACGGCGTGACCGAGAACCTCACCGCCGACTTCACCTACAACACCGACTTCGCCCAGGTCGAGGTGGACGAGGCCCAGGTCAACCTGACGCGCTTCAGCCTGTTCTTCCCCGAGAAGCGCGAGTTCTTCCTGGAGGGCCGCGGCATCTTCGACTTCGGCCGCGGCGTGCGGTTCGGTGGCGGCGGCGGGCCCGGGGGCGGCGGGAGACCGAGCTCCGGCGGCTTCTTCGGGGGCGGCGACGTGCCCACCGTCTTTTTCAGCCGGCGCATCGGCCTGGAGTCGGGAACCACGGTGCCCATTCAGGCCGGCGGACGGCTGACCGGCAAGGTCGGCGACTTCACGGTGGGGGCCCTGAACATCCAGACGAACGACGTCCTCGACGTTGCGGACCCCACCAACTTCACGGTCCTCCGGCTGAAGCGCGACATCCTGCGCCGCAGCGCGGTGGGCGCCCTGTTCACGGGGCGGTCGGTGTCGCTCAAGGGCGACGGGACGAACGAGGCGTTCGGCGTGGACGGCGTCTTCTCGTTCTACGACAACGTGAACTTCAACGGCTACTACGCCAAGACCCGGACGCCGGGGCTCGTGGGCGAGGACGAAAGCTACCAGGCCGCGTTCACCTACAACGGCGACCTCTACGCGGTCAGCGTCGACCACCTGCTGGTCGGCGACAACTTCAACCCCGAGGTGGGCTTCCTGCGCCGCGACGACTTCCGGCGCACGTACCTGCAGGCCAAGTACGCGCCCCGCCCGGCCGGCATCGAGGCGGTTCGCCAGTTCACGTTCGGCGGCAGCTACGACTACTTCGAGACCGTGGCCGGCGTGGCCGAGACGGAGCTCGCCCAGGCCAACTTCCAGATCGAGTTCGAGAACAGCGACCGGTTCAGCGCCGACGTGCAGCGGAGCTACGAGTTCCTCGACGTGCCGTGGGAGCGGGTGCTGGGCACCGAGTACATGATTCCGGCCGGCGAGTACGTGTTCCGCGACTACTACGTCTCGTACTCGATGGGGGCGCAGCGCCGCCTCTCGGGCAACCTGTCGCTGCAGTACGGCGAGTTCTACAACGGCGAGATCACCTCGGCGGGCTACTCGCGCGGCCGCATCGAGGTCACTCCCCAGTTCTCGTTCGAGCCCAGCATCTCCGTCAACCACGTCAAGCTTCCCGAGGCGACCTTCACGGCGCCGCTGGCCATCAGCCGCCTCACCTACACGTTCAACCCGCGGGTCTTCTTCAGCGGGCTGGTGCAGTTCAACCCGGTGCAGGAAGTGGTGAGCACCAACCTGCGCCTGCGGTGGGAGTACCGCCCCGGCAGCGAGCTGTTCGTCGTCTACAACGACCAGCGGGACACCGTCCTCGTGCCGGACCAGCGGTTTCCGCTGCTCCAGAACCGCGCTTTCGTTGTAAAGTTCACCAGACTGTTCCGCTTCTGATCGGCGGCTTCCCCGGACCGACGCGAGCCGGTGCCGGCCGGGGACGGCCGGCGTGGGGCGAGGAGTGCATACACCATGTCCATTCGTCGCTTGGCTCTCGCCCTGACCGCGGCCGTTGGCGCCGCGGTCATGCTCCCCGCCGCCCCGGCCGGCCTCGCCGCCCAGGGTCCGCCGCCCGCGCCGGCCGCCGCCGTCGACTTCCAGCGCGACGTGCGGCCGATCCTGGCCGACAACTGCTTCTCGTGCCACGGGCCGGACGAGGGCACCCGCCAGGCGAGGCTGCGCCTCGACACGCAGGACGGGGCGTTCGGGACGCGCCCCCGCGGCGCCGCCGTCGTCCCCGGCGACGCCGGGGCGAGCCTGCTCCACCAGCGCGTGACCCACGCCGACGAGCGTCTGCGGATGCCCCCGCCGGCGCTGTCCAACAAGCGCCTGTCGGCCGACCAGATCGACGTGCTGACGCGCTGGATCGACGAGGGCGCGTCCTGGGACCAGCACTGGTCGTTCGAGGTCGTGGCCGAGCATGCGCCGCCCGCCGTGGCCGACGAGGCGTGGCCGCACAACCCGATCGACCGCTTCGTGCTGGCGCGGCTCGAGGCCGAGGGGCTGGCGCCCGCGGCCGAGGCCGACAGACGCACCCTGGCCCGCCGGGTCGCCCTCGACCTGACGGGGCTGCCGCCCGATGCGGGCCTCCTCGCGTCGTATCTGAACGACACCTCGGACGACGCTTGGGAGACCCTCGTGGACCGGCTGCTGCAGTCGCGGCACTGGGGCGAGCACCGCGCCCGCTACTGGCTCGACGCGGCCCGCTACGGCGACACCCACGGCATCCACATCGACAACTACCGCGAGATGTTCGCCTATCGCGACTGGGCGATCCGGGCGTTCAACGAGAACCAGCCGTTCGACGACTTCGTGGTCGAGCAGGTGGCCGGCGACCTCCTGCCCGAGCCGAGCCTCGACCAGCTCGTCGCCACGGGGTTCCAGCGCAACAACATCACCACCAACGAGGGCGGGGTGGTGCCGGAGGAGTACGAGGCGATCTACGCCAAGGACCGGGCCGAGACCGTCGGCAACGTCTTCCTCGGGCTGACCGTCGGCTGCGCCACCTGCCACGACCACAAGTTCGATCCGATCGCGCAGAGCGAGTTCTACGCGATGACCGCGTTCTTCCGGAACACCACGCAGTACGTGATGGACGGCAACGTCTCCGACCCGCCGCCCATCCTCGTGGTGCCCGACGACGCGGACCGCGAGCTCTGGCACGCGCTGCGCGACGAGGCGGCCGAGCTCGACGTCAGGCTCGACGAGCGCGCGGTGTCGGTGAACCCCGACTTCATCGAGTGGGTGACCCGCGGCGAGCACCGCGACCTCGTGACGCCGCTCGAGCCCGAGGCCGAGGTGCTGACGCTGGACCTCGGCGACCTCGCGGGCCCCGCCGTCGTGCACGAGGGCGAGCGGCACGCGATAGCACTCGAGCCCGGCGTGACCATCGAGGACGGCCCCGACGGCCATCCCGCCCTCCGGTTCGAGGGCGAGTCGTGGGTCGAGCTGCCGTCGCTGGACCTCGACGCCGACACGCCGTTCTCGATCGCGATGTGGATCTACCAGCCCGAGGGCGAGGGCAACTTCGTCGTGGCCGGCCAGTACGACCAGGAGGACGGCGCGCGAGGCTGGTCGGTGACCCTCGGCTCGCGGCAGCTCAACTTCCGGCTGACCGGCGAGCGCAACGAGCGCGGCGCCGCCACCAGCGCCCGCGTCGGGCCCATCAACACGAAGCGGATGCCGGCCGGCGAGTGGACCCACGTCGTGCTCACCCACGACGGGTCGGGCGAGCGCGGCGGGCTGCACGTCTACCAGAACGGCGAGCGCGTCGAGGAGCAGGGCAGCGAGTTCTTCGCCAAGGCGGAGGGCAGCATCGTCACCGACAAGCCGTTCTACCTGGGGCGGGGCGACGCCGTCAACCGCGGGGTGCTCGAGACCCGCCACTTCGCGGGCGGGGGCGTCGCCGACCTGCGCGTCTTCGACCGGGCCCTGACCGTGCAGGAGGCCAGGGTCGTGTCCGAGTGGCGGACCCTGCGGGGGGCCACCGTCAAGTCGCCGCAGGGCCTGACCCTGCCCGAGCGCAACGTCCTGCGGCTGCGCTACCTGAGCATCGACGACGAGCCGTACCGCCGGCTCCAGGCCCGGCGCCGGGCGGTCGACGACGAGTGGCGCGAGGTGCGGCGGCGCGGCAGCATCACCCACGTGATGCAGGAGCGGATGGACGGCGAGGCGGCGGCGCACGTGCTGGAGCGCGGGGTGTACGACCAGCGCCGCGAGCGGGTCCTCGCGGGCACCCCGGCCGCGTTGCCCCCGATGGCGGAGTCATGGCCCCGCAACCGCCTCGGCCTCGCGCGGTGGCTCGTCGACGACGCCAACCCCCTGACCGCCCGGGTGACCGTGAACCGGTTCTGGCAGCAGGTCTTCGGCACCGGGCTCGTGGCGACCAGCGAGGACTTCGGGGCGCAGGGGGAGACGCCCTCGCACCCCGAGCTGCTCGACTACCTGGCCCACGACTTCCGCCAGTCGGGGTGGGACGTCAAGCGCTTCTTCCGCACCCTCGTGACCTCGGCCACCTACCGGCAGGCCGCGGCCGTGACCCCCGACAAGCTCGAGCGCGACCCGCAGAACCGGCTGCTCTCGCGCGGGCCCCGGTTCCGGATGGACGCCGAGATGGTCCGCGACCAGGCCCTCGCCGCGAGCGGGCTGCTCGTGCGCACCATCGGCGGGCCGAGCGTGAAGCCGTACCAGCCCGAGGGGGTGTGGTCGACGGTGGCCATGCCCCAGAGCAACACCCGGGTCTACGAGCGGGACAGCGGCGACGCCCTCTACCGGCGCAGCCTCTACACGTTCTGGAAGCGGTCGGCCCCGCCGGCGTCGATGGACATCTTCAACGCGCCGACGCGCGAGCACTCGACGGTGCGCCGCGAGCGGACCAACACGCCGCTGCAGGCCCTGGTGACGATGAACGACACGCAGTTCGTCGAGGCGTCGCGGCACCTCGCCCAGCGGGCGATGCGCGACGGCGGCTACGACTTCGACGAGCGGCTCGACTACATGACCACGCGGCTTCTCGCCCGCAGCTTCACCGGGCCGGAGCGGGCGGTCGCGCGCCGGACGTGGGACCGGTTCGTCGACCTCTACGGGACCGACGCGGACGGGGCGCGGGAGCTGCTGGACGTGGGCGAGTCGGCCCACGACGCGGCATTGCCGCTGACCGAGTCGGCGGCGTGGACGATGCTGGCGAGCCAGTTGATGAACCTGGACGAGGTCCTCAACAAGTAAGGGCGCGACCTTGGACAGTGATCGTTACGGGATGCCAACCGCATCCGGGCGCAGCCGGTTTCAGTGGCTTCGCGCCTCTGGTACACGGCGAAGTAATCTGCGGTCAGCGCTTTAGCGAGGAAATGATGCACCCATTCAAGGAAGCCGTTCGCGCGGAGACCCGGCGTCAGTTCTTCGGCCGTACCGCCCGGGGCATCGGGGGGCTGGCCCTGGCCAACCTGATGGCCGACGACGCGTTCGCCCTGCCGGGGCAGGCCCCGGCGGCGGTGGGCGGGCTGCCGTCGCTGCCGCACTTCGCGCCCAAGGCGAAGCGCTGCATCTACCTGCACATGATGGGCGCGCCGCCCCAGATGGACCTGCTCGACTACAAGCCCAAGATGCGGGACTGGTACGACAAGGACCTGCCCGAGTCGATCCGCCAGGGCCAGCGGCTGACGACGATGACGTCGGGGCAGTCGCGCTTCCCCATCGCCCCGTCGGTGTTCGAGTTCTCGCAGCACGGCGACGGCGGCGCGTGGTTCTCGGAGATCCTGCCGCACACCGCGAGCATGGCCAACGACATCGCCGTCATCCGGTCCATGCACACCGACGCCATCAACCACGAGCCGGGCATCACGTTCATCCAGACCGGCCAGCAGATTCCCGGCCGGCCGTGCATCGGGGCGTGGTTCGCCTACGGCCTCGGCAGCATGAACGAGGACCTGCCGACGTTCGTGGTCATGAACGCCGAGCGCAGCCATCCCCGCGCCGGGGTGCAGGCGATCTCGGCCAAGCTGTGGAGCGCCGGGTTCCTGTCGCCCGAGTACGCCGGGGTGGGGTTGCGCACCGGGGCCGACCCCGTGCTCTACCTGCGCGACCCCGACGGCGTGTCGCCCGGCGTGCGGCGCGAGATGCTCGACGGGCTCGGCGCGCTGAACCGGCTGCGGCACGAGCAGGTCGGCGACCCCGAGACCCTCGCCCGCATCGAGCAGTACGAGATGGCCTTCCGCATGCAGTCGTCGGTGCCCGAGATGGCCGACCTGTCGAGCGAGCCGGACAGCACGTTCGAGCGCTGGGGCGAGGAGGCGAAGCAGGCCGGCAAGTTCCAGAACGCGGCCCTGATGGCGCGGCGGCTCGTCGAGCGCGGCGTGCGCTTCGTGCAGATCTACCACCGCGGCTGGGACGTTCACGCGTTCGCGCCCCAGGTGCTGCCGGCGCAGGCGCGCGACGTCGACCGCGCCGCGTGGGCCCTCGTGCAGGATCTGAAGGAGCGCGGGCTCTTCGACGAGACCCTCGTCATCTGGGGCGGCGAGTTCGGCCGCACCATCTACTCGCAGGGCCGCCTGACCCCCACCGACTACGGCCGCGACCACCATCCGCGCTGCTACAGCCTGTGGATGGCCGGCGGCGGCGTGCAGGGCGGGACGGTCTACGGCGAGACCGACGACTTCTCGTACAACATCGTCAAGGACCCGGTGCACATCCGCGACTTCCAGGCCACCATCCTGCACCTCTTCGGCATCGACCACGAGCGGTTCACCTACAGGCACCGCGGGCTCGACGCCCGCCTGACGGGGGTCGAGCCGGCCCGGGTGGTGCACGAGATCCTGGCGTGATGCCCGGCGGCCGGGCCGAAGAACCCGGCCGCCGCGACCTGCCCTCGGGTTCGGCCGGTCGTTGGGCTCGAGAAGCCCGTCCGCCGCAGAGCGGCGGGCCGCCGGGCGGGCAAGGACAGTAACGGTCGAGAGTGAGCCCGCCCCCCGCGCAGCGGACGGGTATCGTCGCCGTCGCGGTCCTGCTCCGCTCGCGCCGACATCTCACGATCAGGCGGCCGGTTCCGCGAATCCACTGACCCTCGGCCGCTCCATCGCATGCTCGAGCCCCTGTCGCGCGCGCTGTTCCACACTCTCGCGGCGAGCGCGAAGGTGAAGCGGCTCGCCTCGCGCTACGGGATGCGCGAGGGCCGGTTCGCCCGGCGGTTCATCGCCGGGGAGCGGGTCGACGATGCGCTGGCCGCCGCCCGGGCGCTGGCCGAGCGCGGCATCGGCTGCACCCTGAACCATCTCGGAGAGGCCGTCACCGCGGCGCCGGCGGCGCGCGCCGCGGCCGACGGTTATGCCCGCGTGGTGCAGGAGGCGGGTGAAGCCGGCCTCGCCTGTCAGATCTCCGTGAAGCTCACCCAGCTCGGCCTGGGCGTGGACCCCGCCGCCTGCGAGGCCAACCTGCGACGGGTTCTCGACGCCGCCGGCGACGGGTGCTTCGTCCGCATCGACATGGAGCAGTCGCGGTGGGTCGACGCCACGCTCGACGTGTTCGAACGGGTCTGGCGGGACGGGCACCGTAACGTCGGCGTCGTGCTGCAGTCCTATCTCTACCGGACGGCCGACGACCTCGCCCGCGTGAACGCACTCGGCGCCCGCGTGCGGCTGTGCAAGGGCGCCTACCAGGAGCCCGCGAGCGTCGCCCACCCGCGGAAGGCGGACGTGAACGCCTCGTTCGTGCGGCTGATGCGATCGCTCCTCGAGAACGGCGTCGACCCCGCATTCGCCACCCACGACCCGGCCATGATCGCGGCCACCCGCGACCAAGCCGGCGCTCTCGGTCTGGTGCCGGAACGGTTCGAGTTCCAGATGCTGTACGGCGTGCGTCGCGACCTGCAGGCCCGGCTCGTCGACCAGGGGCACCGGGTCCGCGTCTACGTGCCGTTCGGGAGCGAGTGGTTCCCCTACTTCATGCGCCGGCTCGGAGAGCGTCCGGCCAACGTGCTGTTCGTGCTGAGGAGCCTGTTCCACGAAGGGCGGAGCTGATTCCGCGGTTTACCGCTGCCGGCGGTGCCCACGACGGCCGCGGATGACGAGTGTCACCGGGTACACGGTTGGATAGTAGAATGCACCGGCGGCGGCGAACCACGGGTGGACCCGCACGCGTCTCGGGCGGTAGCAGCGACGCCTACGAGCACGGTGAGCGCGTATCCGTGAGCGTCTACTTCGACAAGATCGTTACCGTCACCGGGACGCCGACCGTGGCTCTGACCATCGGCGCCCGGTCGAGACCCGCTACGTACTACGGTGCGTCCTGGTCGAACTCGGAAGGCTGGACCGCGCTGCGGTTTCGCTACTACGTCCGGGCCGGGGACCGCGACGCGGACGGCATCGGCATCGCGGCGGGCGCGATGCGCCTGAACGGCGGTTCGATTCGCCACCTCGCCGGCAACCCGGCGAATCTGGATCTCGGCCGTCACGCGATTGTCGGCGCCCCCGGGCACGCGGTCGACGGAGGCGGCGTGAACCCGAGGGACTGAACGATGGAGAGGCGATTTCACCGCGACTGCGGAATGTGCAGGCCAGCGCCCGTCCGTCGCCGCGCAAGCAGTGTCGGGTGGAGCGGGATGGTCGTCACGCTGCTCGCGGGCTCGCTGGCGGCGGCCGCGCAGCCGGCGGGCGATGCGACGGTGACGACGCTGCCGGTGCCGGGCACGACCGAAGGACTCCTCGAAGTCGCCGGCTTCACCGCGTGGAACGGCGACCGCGCCAGCCTGCTGCTGGACCTCGTGCGCCATCTCTACGACGCTCCCGACGCTGGTTCTCCGGCCGTGCGCGCGGTGCGGCGCCACGCCCGGACGGTGACCGAGTTCATGGAGGCTTGGCAGGCGGTGCGCGCCGCCGACGGGGACGCCAGCCTGGCCCGCGCCCCCGACCGGGGCGCGCGGCGCCGTCTGGAGGACCTGGTCGAGGCGGCGGGCTTCCGCCTGCGCCGGTCGTCGGGCGCGTACGTCGTGCGGGTCGACGACGGCGACGACGAGCGGGCGCGCCGGGCGTCGTTGCGCGCCGCCGGTCTGGCCGTCGACGATCTCGATCGCCGGCTCAACGCCGGCGAGGCGCTGGCGTTCGAGCTGCCGTCTTTCGACGTGCCCCTGCCCCTGACGGCGGAGGTCTGGCAGGACACGGTGTTGCGCGCGCGCGCCGGCGACCGCGCGCTGCTGGGGCTGCGTCTGCTCGCGGACCGGCGCGCCGCGTTGCTCTATCACGGTCTGCTGTCGATGTCCGCCGACACCCGGCGATTCCTGGTCGCGAACCCACGGCTGCTGCGTGACCTGTACGAGGACCACAGCGAGTCGCTGGCGCTCTACGGGCGCAGCCTGGCCGTGGCCGGCGACCGCGTGGCGGTGCCCGGCGGCGCGGATGCCGAGTCGCTGTGGAGATCGCTCACCAGCGAGCGGGTCGACCGGCCGGACGACTTCATCGAGGCGGCGCTGCGGCGGGACGACGGGGCGCTGGCGTACTTCTACGACGTCGTGGCGCATCTCGACGATGCGCACCAGCGGTTCGCCCTGAGCCTTTGGCTCGACGAGGACGAGCGCCGCTCGCGCTGGTGGCGGCTCTACCGCGTCTTCCGGGCGCAGACCCCGATTCTGCCGGAGCGGCCGTTCAACCGGCGCTATCCCGACCCGTCGGTGTTGCTGTCGACGTTGGCGGTGGATCGCTCGGGCCGGCCGGCGCCGCCCGCGTGGCGGGGACTTTGGGAGGAGGTGTTCTCGGGGACCGATCTGCCCGGCAACCCCGAGAGGGACGTGCGCGGGGCGACCGAAACCGACCTGTTCGACGCGGGTTGGCTGGCCCAGCGGGTGTTCGAGCGGCCCGAGCTGGTCGACGACCGGCTCCACGCGCTGGCGTTCGCCCAGCGGCGGTTTCCGGGCGCGACCGCGGCGGACCTGCCCGACGTGCTGGTCGCGTTGCGCGGCTTCTCGCACTTCCGGGCGCTCGTGCTCACGCTCGATCGGATGGGGGTGCGGCGGCCGGCCGTCTACGCCGCCGCGCTGCGGCGGGCGGCGCGCCTCGACTCCATTTCCGACCCCGAGCGGCGGGGGATGGCGCTGTCGCAGTTCCAGGGGGTGCTTGCCCTCGTCGATCGCGCACGTTACACCGGCGCCCTGACCGACGAGGGTGCCGAGTCGCTGGCGGCGTCGGCCACGGCCGTCGAGCTCGACCGCGACCGGGAGTACGCGGGTGGCATGGCCGACTGGATCGCCGGCGTCCTCGTTCCCGCGCTGGGAACGGAGCGCGAGGGACACGCGGCGCCGAAGGAACAGGTCGTGCTGGAGGCCCTGGCCGGGCGCGGCGCGGCCGGCGGCGGGCCGCCGCAGGCGCTGGTGCCCTGGGAGGGGTTCGACTACGTCGCCGATCTCGGGGGCGCGACGCTCGGGCGTCTCGCGGCGGCGCGGTGGGCGCAGGGAGGCAACTCGCTGGACGTCGCGCTGGAGCTGTCGGCGGTCGCGGCCGGCCTGGCCGCCGTCCCCGATACGCTCGAAGCGGTCCATGCCGCCGCCCGCGAGCTGGAGTCGCTGCACGGCCGGTTGCAGGAGCGGCCGGCGGCCGGTTCGCTGAACGTGGCCGACTATCTGCCCCGCGCGCGCCGCGACGTGCAGGCCATCCGCGAGCCGCGGCGCATCGATCGGGCGGAAGACGCCGGCCGGCGGCTCTTGCGACTGGCCGACGCGATCGTGGGCGACGTGCTGCGGTCGCTGGTGTACGCGGGGCTGGTCGGCGATCCCGACAGCGGGGTCCTCGATGGCGGCGACCTCGCCGCCCGGCACGATTTCGGCGTCCGCATCCGGGACGGCGCCGAGCGGCGGCGCGCCGCGTGGCGGTTGCCGGTAGTCCGGACCGCGTCCGACCGGCCGTGGTACGCCCACGGGGCGCTGCTGGGGCTCGACCTCGCGACGGCCAACCTCAGGCTCTCGCAGATCGTCACCACCATGCCGCCGGTGCGGGAGGTGCTCGACGCGTACGACCGCCGCGTGCTCACCACCGGCGCCGTGCTCTTCAGTCCGTTCGACAAGCGGCAGGATCAGCTCGGGGTCATCGCGGCCGCCGTCGGGGCGGGGCGGGCGCGGGTGGCGCGCCTGTCCGAGACGCCGGTCGACGCCGGGGCGGTGGCGGCGGCGGCCGGCCTGAGCGCGCGCCGCCGCGTCCTGCTGGACTGGACCCTGGCGCACGAGCCGGAGCGGCTCGCCGCCTGGTTCTCGCCGCGGGAGCTGTTCTGGCTGGGCTGGCCGGAGGACGAGGCGGCCGGCCGCGCCGCGCTGCGCGGCTGGGGCGCGCCGGCGTGGCCAGTGACCGGCTGCCTCTGTCTCGAGACGCCTCCGGCCGGGTCGTGGGAGCACTGGACCGGCGTGCCCGGCAGCGGCATCGGACCGACCCTGACCCCGGACCTCGCGGTGTGGGTGGCGGCCGGGCTGGGCGAGCGCGGCCTGCCGGCGACGATCTCCGGCGAGGTCATGCAGGTCGCCATGCGCCACCTCCTCGACCGCGTCCGCGCGAGGCACCCCGACGACTGGCCGGCGGTGGCCCGCCACCCGTCGACGCTGGCCCCGGCCGATCTCGACGACTTCGTGTCGACCTTGACCGGGACCGGCATCCTGCGACCCGGCCACCGGTGAGGGGCGGGGACGGGACTGAGTCCGGGGGACCTCGCCGGCGACCCGGCGAAGCGGGACCCGGGCGACGACGCGATTGCCGGCGCCCCTGGACACGCGGTCGACGGAGGGCGGCGGGAAACCAGGGGATTGATCGATGAAGAACCGCTCGTGCAGTCCGAACATGACGAACACACCCTGTGCGCCCGTACCCTCCGCCTGGCGGACCGCGCTTCGCGCGATCGCGGTCGCCGTGGTCTGCGCCGCTCCCGCCCAGGGGCAGCCGGCGGCCCCCGTGCTCGAAGTTCTGTCGCCGGACGGCGCCCGGTATCTGTCGGGTCGGGAACGGCTGGCGGTCAGGTTGACCCCCGCGGGCACGTCGGCGCGGGTCGAGTTCTTCGTCGACGGGCAACGCGTCTGTCTGCGCGAGCGGCTTCCCTTCGAATGCGACTGGGACGCCGGTCCCACCGGCGACGCGCGCGTCGTGCGGGTCCTCGCCACCCTCGCCGACGGGCGCCGACTGATTCGCCGGGTGCACACGCCCGCGCGCGCGGGCATGACGTTCAGGAGCGCCGTGGACGTCGTGCTGATTCCGGCCATCGTGACCGACCGCCGCGGGCGTTACGTGACCGACCTCACCCGGGACCGGTTCGAGATTCGCGAGGACGGCGTGCGGCAGAACGTCAGCTACTTCTCGCCGCCGGCCGACGGCGGGCTGGAACTGGTCGTCGCCCTGGACATCAGCGGCAGCATGCGCGACGCCATGCCCGCCCTCAAGCGGGGCGTCTCGACCCTGATCGAGACCCTCGCCCCCGACGACGTCGTGACCGTGCTCGCGTTCAACGACCGGGTCTTCGAGCTGGCGACGCGCGAAGCGGATCGGGCCCGTCTGCTCGCGCTGGTGGCCGGGCTGGAGACGTCGGGTTACACGTCGCTCTACGACGCCATCGGCCGGTCGCTGCGTCTGTTGGGGGGCGAGCCGCAACGGAAGGCGGTGCTGGTGTTCACCGACGGCGACGATCGTTCGAGCTTCTCCAGCCTGCAGTCGGTCGAGCGGCGGGTCGAGGAATCGGACGCGCCGCTGTACGTGGTGACGCTAGGCCGGCGCTCCGAGGTGCGAGAGGTGCGAGAGGTCGCGACGCGCCTGGCCAACGTCAGCGGCGGTCAGGTCTTCTCCGTCGACCGCCTCGACCGGTTGGAACGGGCGCTGGCGACCTTCGCCGGCGACCTCCGCCACCAGTATCTGCTCGGCTTCACGCCCCCGCCGGCGGCCGGCGCCGCCGCCGAGTTCCGGCGCCTCGCCGTCGACGTCCGGGGCGGCAGCTTCCGCGTGCGCGCCCGCGAGGGCTACCGGCCGGCGCGGTGAATCGCGCTACGCGTGGTGCGGTGCGTACGGCGCGTCCTCTTCGCGGACGCGCACGCTGCCGCGCTGGCGGCGGCGCACGATGCGGGCGACGGCCTCCGCGCGCTCGTCGTGGGTCACGCTGAGCCGCATGCCGTTCACCGCGTCGCGCACGTCGGCCGGCGTGAGGTTGCCGAGGACGTTCGAAACGGCGAGCGGCCGCGGGTCGGCGTCAGGCCGCAAGGCGAGGAAGTCCAGCTCCGGGTTGTCTTCCTTGCCGTCGCGGGGGCGGAAGAGCCACAACTCCGGCACCCCCAGATCGGCATAGCGGGCGATCTTGCCTCGGGCGGCACTCGTGATCTCGACTTCGACGACGAGGTCGGGCGGGACCCTCTCGAAGAACGCGTCGGCCGCATCGTCGCCTTCCTCCAGGGCCTCGCGATAAGCTCGTGCGTTCTCGCCGACGTAGAAGGCGCAGTCGGGCTCCATGCCGGTGCCGGGCGGGGCCCCCGGTTCACGGAGGCGGGAGGTGCGCAGTCCCCTGACTGCGCCCCTGAGCGTGCTGGCGGCGATGTCCACGACGTCGCCGAGAATCTCCGACAGATCTTCGTGGAGGCGCGACGGGGTCATCAGGACGATGAGTCCGCCGACGGGATCGAGGCAGACTCGCCCGAAAGAGCTGTTCCAGTCGATGGCGGCGAGCTCGGCGATGGTCCCGGCGTCGGCGCGCAGGACGTGGATGGTGGACCCGAGCGGCCCGACGTGCATGGTGGCCTCTCGATTCCCCGCGACAGGAGCGTCGAACTCTGCCATCGTCCTCGAGAATAGCACGCGTCGAGCGATTCACATCACAAGCCATGCCGCCTGGCAGGGTTGTCGTGCGCCGTGATGTCTATGGCCGGTCTTCGGCCTCCGGCTCCGCCCGGAAGCTGACGTCGGGCAGGTAGCGGACGAGCCATTGCTCGCTGCGGGTCACGACGCCCGACAGCTTCGCCATCACCTCGAGGGCGGCCGGGGCGCCGAGGGCGCGGGCCAGCGGCGACCCCTGGTCGAGGGCGGCGAAGCTCTCGACGTGGAAGACGTGCACGTACCCGCCCTCGCCCCCGAACGTGAGGGCGCCGGTGGTGTGGTGCATCTCGGCCTCGTCGAAGTGGGGGAGGACGTCCTCGGCCATCACCTGCAGGTACTCCTGCTCGCGGCCCGGGGCGATGGACACCACCTGCACGAGCATCAGGGCCGGCATCTCGTCCTCGGGCAGCGGGTTGTCGAGGGTCGGCGCGGTCCGCACCGCGTAGGTGGCGCGGCTCGTGATGACGTTCCGGATGCGGCCGACGATGCCGGCGCGGGGGCCGTCGTCGTCGCCGGCGCGGTCGAGCTGGGCGAAGCTGGCGAGCGGGGTGGTGATGACGAACCGGTAGGTGTCGCCGAAGACGGCGGTCCGGCCCACGCTGCGCCACGGCACGCCCGCCTCCCGGTCGAGGGCCGAGATCTCCCGCTGCGCGGCCAGGAACTCGCCGACGCGGGCGGGGTCGACCTGCACGATGGTCATCTCGAGCCAGGGCGGTGGGTCCTGTGCTTCCGCCGGCGCGGCGAGCGCCGGCAGGAGAAAGGCGAGGAAGAGACGCACGAGCGGAAGTCGGAGGGTCAGCACGTCACGCAGTTGTTGTTGTTCTTCGAGCCCAGGCTCTCGAGCAGGGCCACCGTCCGGGGGATCGGCGACACCCGCTGCACGGGGCCGTTGGCCATGTCCGCCGTGGTCTGGCCGCGTCGGCTCACCGCGGTCACGTCGCCGCCCTGGTCGACGAGGTAGAGAATGAGCTCGTCGTCCCCGCGCGCCGCCGCGTGGTGGATGGCGTTGTAGCCGTTGTGGTCGCGCTGGTTCACGTCGGCGCCCAGCTCCACGAGGTAGCGGACGGTGTCGAGCCAGGCGTCGGGCGCGTGGCGGTGGGCGTTGCCGGCGAATCCCTCGCCGTAGCCCACGCCGGACGCGGCGTGAATCGGATACACGCCGGGGTCGCCTTCCTTGTAGGGGAGCAGGCCCGAGGGGTCGGGGCCCATCGTCGCCAGGTCCGTCGCCACCCACAGGCCGGGCGCGGCCGGGACGACCGGCGGCACGTCCGCCTCCTCGTCGTTCTCGGCCGTGGTGCCTCCGCGCGCGCGCCGGAACGGCGGGGCGAGGGTGGGGATGTCGGGGTCGGCGCCGTGCTCGACGAGCAGCCGCATGGCCGGCAGGTCGGTGGCGTAGGCGGCGCGCCAGAACGCGGTCGACCCCCGCGTGTCGACGAGGCCGCAGTTCCGGTTGCCGCAGCCGCTGTAGACCATGTACCAGGGGTGCCGGGTCACCCGCGCGTTCGGGTCGGCGCCGGCGTCGAGCAGCGCCGCCATCACGTCGAGATAGGTCGCCTGCTGCAGGCCGTGCTGCTGGGGCTGGGGATACCGGGTCCTCGGCTGCCACTCCGCGTTCACCGTCGCCCACAGCGGCGTCACGCCGTTGAGGCCGGACGCGAGGTCGGGGTCGGCGCCGGCGTCGACGAGCATCAGGGCCAGATCGAAGTGCGCGTTGATGGCGGCCATCAGCAGGGGGCTGGTGCCGTCGCCGTCTCCGACCTGGTCGACGTCGGCGCCGCCGTCGAGCAGGGCCATCGCGGCCCCGACGTGTCCCTGCCGCACCGCGTGGAGCAGGGCCGTCAGCCCGCCCTTGGTCTCGATGGCGGGGGGCCGCGCGTTGGGGTTCTCCGGGGCCGGCGGCACCTCGCCCGACAGGTAGCGCGCGCGGCCGGCGAGCACCGCGGCCTGGACCTGGCTCGGCGTCGCCCGCGCGTCTCCGGCCTCGAACGCGTCCATCACCGCGCGCTGCCGCCGCCGGGCCTCGCCGGCGAGGCGGCCGTCGGCGACGAGATCGATGGTCTTCGAGGTGATGGAGGGGTCGGCGCCGCGGTCGAGAAGGGCGCGGATGGCCTCGACGCGGTCCCGCGCCGCCGCGAACATCAGCGGCGTCTGTCCCCAGGCCGCCTCCCGCGCGTCGGGGTCGGCGCCGCGGTCGAGCAGGGCGGCCACCGCGGCCGCGCTCCCCGCCGCGGCCGCGAGATGCAGCGGGGTCGCGCCGGAGTTGCTGGTCGCCGCGGCCACGTCGGCGCCCGCGCCGACGAGGCGCTCGATGACCTTGGCGTGACCCCCCGTGCTCGCCACGTGCAGCGGCGTGTAGTGGCCGATGCGGGTCACGGCGTCGACGGCGGCGCCGGCCTGCACCAGGGTCGCGACCATCTCGGCGTCGCCCCGCTCGGACGCCCAGTGCAGGGCCGACATGCCGTCCCCGTGGGCGGCGTTGACGTCCGCGCCGTCCTGGAGCAGCGCACGGACCGCGTGCAGGTCTCCGATGCGCGCCGCGTCGGCGACCGGCGCGTCGCCCGGCGCCGCCGCGAGGCCGCTGACGACGGCCATCCCGACGGTCGCCGCGGCGGCGAAGAACGCTCCGGCGACGGCCTTCGCGACACGACCCTTCGTGCGTGACACATGCACGGCGTTACCCTCCCGCTTCCGCGAGGTTCGGATTCGTCTGCCCGGACGCGACGGCGCGGCGACGGCCTGCAGGGCGCGACGTCGAACTGCTCGGGCGCAGCGCAGCTTCATCTGCGGTCTGCGCGTTTCTCTCCGTGGCGTGCGCGTCCGGCACCGGCAAGGCGACTGCCGCCGGCGCCCTGCGTGCGTGGCGCGTTCGGCGCGCTACCCTCCCGCCTCGGTGGTCTCCGGCGCCATCGGCCCGGACAGCGCGAACGTCCCGTTGCTGTCGCCGAAGTGGTCCATCTCGAGCCCCAGCGACTGCATCAGCGTCAGCATCGCGTTCGCCATGGGGGTGCCGTCGGCCGCCTTGAGGTGCAGGTTGCCGCGGAGATGGCCGTTGGCGTGGCCGAGCAGGACGAGCGGGCACCGCCGGTGGTTGTGGATGTTGGCATCGGCCATCGGCGAGCCCCAGATGACGGCGGTCTTCTCGAGGAGCGACGCGTCTCCCTCCGTCGCCTGCTGCATCTTCTCGAGGAAGTACGGGAGCTGCCCCACGCGGTAGCTGCAGATCGTGTTGAAGTCCATGATCCGCCCCTCGTTGTTCCCGTGGTGCGACGCGGGGTGGAACGGCCGGTTGCTGCCGCTCTCGGGGAACACCCGGTTCTGGGCGTCGCGGCCGGTCTTGAACGAGATCACGCGGGTCATGTCGGTCTCCATCGCCAGCACCTGGAGATCGAACAGCAACTGCATGTGCTCCGAGAACGAATCGGGCACCCCGGGCGGGGCGTCGGGCAGCTCGCGCGGATCGGCGGAGCCGTCGTTGCGGCCCTCCACCATCTGGATGCGGCGCTCGACCTCGCGGACGTCGTCGAGGTACCGGTCCATGCGCCGGCGGTCGGCGGTGCCGAGCTCGTTCCGCACCTCGGCCACGTCGTTCAGGATCCAGTCGAGGATGCTGCGCCGCGTCGCCCGGCGCTCGGCCCGCTCCTCGGGGGTGCCGCCGGCCCCGAACAGCATCTCGAAGGCGACGCGCGGGTCGCGAATCATCGGGAGCGGCTCGCTCGGCGACGACCAGCTTATGGAGTCGGTGTACGCGCACGAGTAGTTGTAGGTGCACCCGCCGGCCTGGTCGAGGTTCTCGATGCAGAACTGCATGGACGGCATCGGCGTCGACTGCCCGAACCGCTGCGCGTAGAGCTGGTCGAGCGACGTGCCCACGAAGAGGTCCGACCCCTGGGTCTGCTTGGGGTGCGACTGGGTCAGGAAGACGGCGGAGGAGCGGAAGTGGTCGCCGCCGATCTCCGGCGGGCTGAACGCCTCGGCCATCCGGACGTCGGTGTTGCTGACGATGGTCAGGTAGTCGCGGAACGGCTCGAGCGACTTGAGGGCGTTGTCGGGCAGCAGCTCGAAGTCGCGCCCCACCGTGGCCGGCGCGAACAGGTGCTGGCTGGCGCCCCACTCGTTGCAGCCGGGCAGCCCGTGCACCTCCTCGATGCACACGAGCCGGGTCACGTCGTTGACCGCGGCCAGGGCGGTGCGCCCGAAGCGCCCCGCCGGGGCCATCGCATCGAGGAACGGCAGCGCCACGGTGGCGCCCATGCCGCGCAGGAACGTCCGCCGGGGCAGGTGCTTTCCGGTGATGAACGCCATGAGGTCTCCTCTACATCGGCCGGGTCCGGCCGGGGCCGGATCCTCGCCCGGAAATCGTCGCCTCTACGCGACCGCGAGGTCGCGCTGCGGCATCCGACTGCCGCCCGACCCACCCGGCCAGACGTCTGCGCCGTCCTGCGGCCAGGACGCCTGCAGCATCGGATTGCCGCCCAACCAACCCGGACGCCTGCGGCATCCGATGCCGCCCAACCAACCCGGCGAGGCGTTTGCGCCGTCCTACGGCCCGGACGCCCGGGGTTCCCGACTTCGCTGAAACGCGTCGCTGCCGACCACGCCGAGCACGAACGAGGCCATCCGGTAGTCGTTCGCCTCGGCCGCGCTGGTGATGGCGCGGATGGCCGGCTGGTCGAAGTGCTCGACCCGCCGGCCGATCGCGAACGCCAGCAGGTTCTCGGTGAACGTGCGGACGAGCGGGATCGGCCGCGCCATCAGGGCGTCGACGAGCTCGCGCGGGGTCGACACCGGGGTGCCGTCGTAGTAGTCGCCGCGCGTGTCGAGGGGGACGCCGTGCTCGCGCACCCGCCACTTCGCGGTGACGTCGAAGTTGTCCAGCGCCAGCCCGATGGGGTCGATCAGCCGGTGGCACGAGCTGCACGCGGGGTTCGACCGGTGCATCTCCATGCGCTCGCGGGTCGTCAGGCGCCGGCCGTCCCGGGTCTCGTCCGTCTCCTCGAGGGCCGGAATGTCGGGGGGCGGCGGGGGCGGCGGGGTGCCGAGCAGCACCTCCATGACCCACTTGCCCCGCAGCACCGGCGACGTGCGGTTCGCGAGCGACGTCAGCACGAGGATGCTGCCGTGCCCGAGCACGCCGCGGCGCGTGTCATCGGGATAGGCGACGCGCCGGAACTGGCGGCCCGCCACCCCCGGGATGCCGTAGTGCCGCGCGAGCCGCTCGTCGACGAACGTGTAGTCGGCCCGGTAGAGGTCGAGCAGGCTGCGGTTCTCCTGGACGAGGTTCGCGAAGAACAGCTCGGTCTCGCGACGCATCGCGCGGGCGAGGTTCTCGTCGTAGTTGGGGAAGAAGTTGGGGTCCGGCCGGACCTTGTCCATGTCCTGCAGGCGGAACCACTGCGCCGCGAAGCGGGTGCCGAGGGCCGCGGCCCGGGGGTCGGCGAGCATGCGCAGGGCCTGCCGCTCCAACTCCTCCGGGGTCAGGCGCCCCGCCTCGGCCAACGCCCGGAGCTCCTCGTCGGGCGGCGTGCCCCACAGGAAGAAGGACAGGCGCGAGGCGAGGGCGGCGTCGCCGAGGCGGTAGCCCCGCCGCGGCGCGTCGACCGGCGCCCGCTCGAGCCGCAGCACGAAGTGCGGGCTCGCCAGCATCGCCTCGAGCGCGGTCCGCACCCCGACCTCGAAGCCGCCGGCCGCCGCCCCCTCGTCGAAGAACGACAGCAGCCCGTCGACGTCGCGCGGCGTCAGGGCCCGGCGGTACGCCTCGCGGCCCAGGCGCTCGACGATGCGGCGTGCGCACGGCCGGGCCTCGTCGGGACTCGTGGGCCGGCACGTGAAGATGCGCTGCCGGCTCGGCGTCTCGGAGAGGCCGGTGACCCCGTGGGGCCCGGTGACGATGAGGTCCCGCACGTGGGGCAGCGTGGTGACGCCCGCGCCGCCCGAGCCGCCGCCCGCGAACGACCAGTCGTGGGGGCGGATCAGGTCCTCGTAGGGGCCGTCCGACCGGCGGACGAACGCCGCCGCCACCCGGCGAGGCCCCGCCCGCACGAAGACCGGCGGGGTCGCGGTGGTCACGCCGCCCCGGCCGTCGGCGTCGACGCGGCGGTCGGTGTTGTAGTGCAGCAGGGCCACCCGCTCGCCGTCGATCGAGACGTCGATGTCCTCGATGCGCGTGTTCGCCCCCGACGTGAACGTCAGCCCGAAGACGTACTCGGCGTCGGCCGGGAACACGTGGTCGACGACGATGCCGCCCCGGGTGCCGTAGGGCGCGCCCTCGACGTGGTCCCAAGGGTGCTGCGACACGTACTCGGAGTTGGAGTAGGTGTGGTCGACGGCCCGCCGGCCGGGCTCGCCGACCGCGAGCCGGGCGATGGCGCTGGCCGCGTTCAGGTACGCCTCGAGCAGCGTCGGCGACAGCGTCTGCGCGTCGGCGATGTTGTCGAAGTTGGCGCTCACCTGGTCGAGGGGCAGCCAGTCGCCGGCGTCGACCTCGAGACCCAGCAGGTCGCGGACGGCCCGGGCGTACTCGGCCCGGTTGAGGCGCTGGAAGGGCCGCCCGCCGGGGTCGGGAGCGATGCCGGAGGCCTCGTCGAGCTGGTCCTCGAGGGTCTCGACGAGGGCGCGGAGGTCGGCGTCGCCGGGCCGCCGCGGCCCCGGCGGCGGCATCATGCCCGCCCGCAGCTTGCGGACCATCGCCTCGGCGATCTCGGGGTGGTCGGCCGCCGCCGTCGGGTCGAAGCGCTCCAACGACAGGTTGCCGCGCAGCGTCCGGTCGTTGTGACAGCCGACGCAGGTGCCGCGCACCACGCGCTCGGGCGCGTCGGCGCCCGGCGCGGTCTGGGCGGAGACGGACTCCGGCGCACCGCCCGCGAGGAGAACGTACAGGCCGGCGGTCGAGACGATGGCTCGTGTCTGCATGTGTGCGCGTGGACGCCGACAAGTCTAGCCTCGTGTCCACCCCCGATTCAAGTGGGCCGTCGGCCTCGCGGGCGGGCGCCGTCGTCGGCCGCCCGATTCCGGGGGGGGCTCCAGTCGTCGATCGACTAGTCAGCTCCAGTCGTCGATCGAGCAGCGGGACACCGCGTCGTCGTCCAGGGCGATCCCGAGCCCCGGACCCGACGGCAGGGCCACGCCGCCGGGAACGACCTCGAGGGCGGTCGAGAAGAGCCGGCCGAGGTTGAGGACCTTGAAATCGGTGAAGTACTCCACCCACGCCGCGTTGGGGGTCGCCGCCACGAGGTGCACGTGCAGGTCGGCGAGCCAGTGGGGGGCGACGGCGAGGTCGTGGGCGGCGGCGAGCCCTGCGATGCGGCGCCACTCGGTGATGCCGCCGCAGACCCCGGCGTCGGGCTGGAGGACGTCGGCGGCGCCCCGGTCGACGAGCTGGAGGAAGTCCCAGCGCGTCGCGTGGATCTCGCCGGTGGCGACCGGCGTCGCCACCGACTCCGCGACCCGCGCGTGCCCGTCGACGTCGTCGGGCATCAGGGGCTCCTCGATCCAGCCGGGATCCCACTCCTCCCACGCCCGCACCGCCCGGATCGCGCTCGCCGCGTCGCGCCAGGCGTTGTTGGCGTCGAGGAAGAGCTCGACGCCGGGTCCGACGGCCTCGCGGGCGGCCGCGATCCGGTCCGCGTCGTCCGCCGTCGACACGCCGCCGACCTTGATCTTGACGGCGGTGAAGCCCATGTCCACGTAGCCGCGCACCTCGTCGGCGAGGTCGTCGGGGGTCTTGCCCTCGGCGTAGTAGCCGCCGCTCGCGTAGGCCGGCGCCATCTCCGTGCGGTAGCCGCCGAGGTAGCGGTGCAGGGGGAGGCCGGCCTCGCGGGACACGGCGTCCCACAGCGCCTGGTCGACGGCGCTGATGGCCCGCACCACCGCGCCCCGCCGGCCCTGCAGCAAGGCCTCGCGGAACATCGCCTCCCAGATCGCCTCGACGTCGTGGGGGTCGCGTCCCACCACCAGGTCGCGGAGCAGCTCGCGCACGGCCAGGGTGGCGAGCCGGCCGCCTCTCGTGCCGCCGTAGCAGAAGCCGATGCCCTCGGCCCCGGTGTCCGTCCGCACCCGCACCAGGGTGTAGTGGCGCTCGGACACCGCCCGGGTGGCGAACGCGATGCCGCGCTCGAGCGGCACGACGCAGGTGGTCGCTTCGACGGCGGTGACCTTCACGTGGTTCTTCTCCTTCGGCTGGTGCTCCCCACCCTGGGGCGGCCGGCCGGCGCCGGCCCGAGCCGGGGGGCCGTGCCCCGACCGCGCGGACCGGCCGGGCGGGCTCGGCGCGGCAACCCGGTCCGGGACGATCCGCGGTTGTCAGAACATCGCGATCGGATTGACCGGCGACCCCGTGCCGTTGGGAATGCGCAGGGGGGCGATGGTCACCATGAACTCCCACCGGCCGCGCTCGGCCGCGGCCTCGGCCAGGGCCTGGAAGTCGGCCCGGTCGAGGACCTGGATGCCGAGGATGGTCAGCGCGAAGTTGTGCAGGGCGGTGCGGGGCAGGTCGCCCTCCGGCTGCGGCACGTAGCCGGGCGTCTCCCAGCCCGCGATCGCCACGTCCCGCTCCTTCAGCCACGGGATGACGTTGTTGTCGAGCCCCGCCGCCTCGGCGCCGGTGTCGAAGGGGCCCAAGGCGTCCTGCCGGGCCCACCGGCCCCAGCGGATGAGGAACGCGTCGCCGGGACCGGCGCGCACCCCGGTCTGCGCCTCCCACGCCTCGAGGTCCTCGACGGTGATGCGGGTTCCCGGCTCGAGCCACGGCACGCCCTTGAGACGCGGGATGTCGTAGAGCACCCCCCGCGTCACGAGGCCGTCCTTCACGACCATGATGGAGTTCTTCAGGGCGCCGTCCTCCATCGTGACGAGGCCGTCCACGTCGTAGCCGTTCCACATCTTGCCGTCGAAGAAGACGTGCGCGAACGCGTCGAGGTGGGTGGTGCCGGGGCCGTGGATGCAGGGGTAGGCGATGGTGTCGCTGGCCCCGGTGCGGGTCGCCCGCGACATCGACCACTCGACCGGGCACGGCACGTCGGCGGTGCGGTAGTTCTGCGCGTTCGACGCGAGCGAGACGGTGTGGCCCTCGGTGACGAGGGCGGCCGCCTCGGCCCGCTTCGCGGGGGTGATGAGGTTGGCCATGCCCAGTTCGTCGTCGGGGCCGAAGCGGCCCCAGTTCGAGAGCTCGGTCAGCCAGCGCTCGAACTGCTCGGCGCTCACGAGGGGAGGCGGCGCGTCCGGCTCCTGGGCGCGGGACCCGGCGGAGAGCATCGCCGCGCAGGCGGCGGCCCCCAGCAGCAGCGACAGTCGGCGGCATGCGGTCATCGGTCGTTCTCCTTCTGAATTGCGATGCGCCCCGCGGCGGCCGGCGCGGGGCGCTGCGCGCCGAGTCGAAAGAGTGAAGCGCGGCCATTATAGGGCCGCCGGGACGGCCGTGGACGCGGCCCGCCACGATATAATCCCTGCCGTCGTCCGAGGAACGGCTGCAGATTCGCCCGAGGGGCGGATGTCGGGGGTCGAAGCGGCGCCTTCCGGCCGCGGTCGGCCGCTCGCCTGCCGGCCGTACGCTTCGCGGACCGGGAGTGAGCGCGGCCCTGTGGTCGCGGTGCGACGCATGGTTGCGTGGGGAGTTTCGCTGACGCGAACTCCCGCGGCGGAAACGCCCCGGGAGTCTGCGCCGTAGAACGGCGCGGACTCCTGGCGGGTTGGTTGGGCGGTGAGCGGAGCCGCAGGCGACGCTCACCGGGCTAGGAGACGAGATGCGAACGAGGACCGCGATAGTCGCCGCCGCCGTGGTGCTTGCGGGGTCGTGCGGGGGAGAGCCGCCGGCCGGGCCGCCGTTCCGGACGGACAACACCGTCCAGATGCTGATGGCGAACATGCTGGACCCGGCCGCCGACCTCCTGTGGGACGCCGTCGGTACGATACTCGACGAGAACGGCGAGACCTACTGGGAGCCGGAGACCGAGGAGGATTGGCTGCAGGTGAAGTTGGGGGCGGTGGCCCTCGCCGAGTCGGCGAACCTGCTGATCATGGAGGGCCGGGCTCGCGACCAGGACCAGTGGGTGCGCATGTCCGAGGCGATGGCCGACGCGGCCATGCTGGCGTTCGACGCGGCCGCGGCCGAGGATCCTCAGCGGATATTCGATCTCGGCGAGGTCGTCTACGAGACGTGCAACAACTGCCACACCCTGTACTGGGTGGACGACGCGGACCGGGGCCGGGCCATCGAGCCGGGGGCCTAGCGGCCTTCGCCGCGGGCGCCGCGGACCGCGAAGGCGCGGCGCCCGCCGGGCGGGAACGGGGGCGGATCGGTGTCGAGCCCATCCATCGTCTTGCGCCGGGTCCTCATCTACACGCATCGCTGGCTGGGCATCGCCGGCAGCCTGCTCTTCGTCGTCTGGTTCGCCTCCGGCATCGTCCTCATGTACGCGGGCATGCCGGCCCTCGACCCCGCCGAACGGCTGGCGCGCGCGCCCGTCCTCGACCTGTCGGCGGCCCGGCTCGATGTGGGCGAGGCGGCGGTGCGGGCGGGGTTCGCGCCGGCGCGCGTTCTCGTCGGCATGCACGGCGGCCGGCCCGTCTACCGGCTCGCCGGGGGCGGCGGCTGGACGACGATCTACGCCGACACGGGCGAGACGGCGGGCGGGCTGGGGCCGGAGCAGGCCCTGGAGATCGCGCGGCGATTTGCCCCCGAGCATGCGGCCGGCGCCCGGTACGACGCGCGGCTGACGGCGCCCGACCAGTGGACGCTGCAGAGCGGCGCCTTCTTTCCCCTCCATCGCGTGGCCCTCGGCGACGACGACGCGACGGTCCTCTACATCTCCGACCGCACCGTCGAGCCGGTCCTCGAGACCACCCGCCGGGGCCGGCTCTGGGCCTGGCTGGGGGCGGTGCCGCACTGGCTGTACTTCACGCCCCTGCGCTCGCGGGCGTCCTTCTGGTCCGACCTGGTGATCGGGCTGTCGGTGCTCGGCTGCCTGCTGGCCCTGTCGGGCATCGCCTGGGGGCTGTGGCGGCTGGCGGCCTCGACCGCCTACCGGCTGCGGGACGGCCGTTCGCACTCGCCCTACGCGGGCCTGATGCGGTGGCATCACTACGCCGGCCTCGTGTTCGGCCTGTTCACCTTCACGTGGATCTTCAGCGGCGGGCTGTCGATGGACCCCTGGAGCTGGCACCCGGGCACGGGGGCGACGGCCGCGCAGCGGCTGGCGCTGTCCGGGGGGCCGCTGCGGCTCGGCCCCCTCACCGCCGACGGCCTTCGCGCAGCCGCGGCGGCGATCGGCAGGTCCTTCCCGCCGAGGGAGCTGGAGGTGCTGCAGCTCGCCAACGAGCCTCACGTGCGGGCCGTCGACCCCGAGGGGGCGCCGCCCGAGGGCCTGGCCCTGCCGACCACCCTGGCCACCCTGCGGTCCCAGGTCCCCGAGCAGCGGCTCGTCTCGATGCTGCGTCCGGAAGACGGCGCCTTCGCCCGGTTCGGCGACGAACGCATCGAGGCCGCTGCGGCCGCGGCCATGCCCGGCGCCGCGGTCGAGGAAGCGGTCTGGCTCCGGGCCTACGACGACTACTACTACGACCGCAGCCGGCGCCGGCCCCTGCCCGTGCTGCGGGCCCGCTACGACGACGCCGCCGCCACGTGGCTCTACCTCGACCCCTACCGCGGCGCCGTCGCCCGGAAGGAGGAGCGCCTGACCCGCGTCAACCGCTGGCTCTACCGGGGCCTGCACGGGCTGGACTTCCCGTTCCTGTACTCGCAGCGACCGCTGTGGGACGCGATCGTGATCGGGTTGAGCCTCGGCGGCATCCTCGTGAGCGTGACCTCGGCCGCCCAGGGCTGGCGCCGCCTGCGCCGCCATGCCCGGCGCCTGCGCCCGTCCTCGTAGCCCGGAGAGCGTCGCCCTGCGGCTCCGCTCGCCGACCGACCGATCGTCGTCTTCGGCCCTGTCCGGCGCCCGGCCGACCCACCGGAGTCCGCGCCCTTGCACGGCCGCGACTTCTGACGCGGTTCACCCATCCGGCCTCGTTGCCTTCTTGACAGCCCGTGGTGAAAGCCCCGCGTTGCACCGCGCCCGGAGGGCGCCGGCAAGGGCCGAGGCGTCCGCCTGACAAGGCGTGAGGATGGCGCATATCGGGCATTCGCAACCGACGAACAACGCAGTCAGGCGGGATGCATCGCCGCTCGAATGCAGCGGGGACTTTCGCCACGGGCTGTTGACCTTGACAGACCCGCGAGGTAAACTCCGCGCCTGCCGTGGCGGTTCGTGCCGGCCGCGCCGGGCTCGGCAGCCCGAGGCGGCGACCGGGACGGATGCGGCGGTGCGGTTCGGGTTCGCGAGCGCCGGTACGAGCCGGCGGAGACCGTCGCGGCAATCCCGACGAGACCGCCGTGCCGGCCGCGACTCCGAATCGGGGTCCGCGCTTCCCCCCTCCCGGCGGCCGTCGGGGTGCGGACGGAGCGGGCGGCGAGACGGCCGAGGGAGAGTGGCAGCGGATGATTGGCAGCCTGCTTGAGTTGGTGCGGCCCCTCTTCGAGTGGGTCGACGCGATGCCGAGCAGCATCGCGTTGCGGGAATCGCTGAACGGCTACGTCTACCTGCTGACGGCGCACGTCGTCAGCATGGGCCTCGTGGCGGGGGTCATCGCGTACTGGGACATGCGGCTGACGGGCATCGCCCTCAGGTGGGTTCCGGTGACGAAGGTGAAGTCGGGGCTGTTCCCCTGGCTGTACGCCGGCGTGATCATCAACGCGGGCACCGGCTTCGTCATGCTCTACAGCCAGCCGATGCGGTACTATCCGAACTTCTGGTTCTGGTTCAAGATGGGGATGCTCGTCATCCTGGCCTGCAATGCCGCCTACTTCCACCAGAAGATCGAGAAGACCGTCGACCAGTGGGAGAACGATCCGGTGGCGCCGCTCAAGGCCCGGGTGGCGGGCTACGTGTCGCTGGCGTTCTGGGCCGGCGTCATCGTGACCGGGCGCATGACCGCCTACAGCGGTCTCGTGCCTCAGTGGTGGGCCGACATGGGGCTGGGGTAACGCGATGCTGCTACCGTTCTTTCAGTGGATGCAGGAGCTGGGCTTCAGCGCCTACTTCCTCAACTCGGTCTGGCCCACCCCCATCGTGCAGTGCATCCACCTGCTCGCGGTGGCGGTGTTCGCGGGCGCGGTGCTCGTCGTCGACCTGCGCCTCCTCGGCCGGGGGCTGACCTGGGCGTCGATTCCCGAGCTGGCGCGGACGGCGCAGCCGTGGCTCGTGTGGAGTTTCGTGGTGCTGGTGCTGACCGGCATCCCGCAGATGTCGTCGACCGCGCTGAAGCAGTACTACAGCCCCTTCTTCTGGTGGAAGATGGAGGCGCTGTTCGTGGGCGTCGTGGTGACGTTCGTGATTCGTCGAATCATCGCATCGAAGGAGGAGGGGCATTTCGGGCCGGTCTGGCCGAAGGTGGTGGGGATCACGTCGATCGCGCTCTGGACGAGCGTCACGATCGGCGCGCGCCTCATCGGACTGTTGTCGTAGGGTAGACTCATGTCGTCGTAGGGCAAGCTCGAGGTGGCGCGGGCCCCCGCGGACGTGCGGGTTCCCGCCCGTCAGACACGCATGGGCGTGTGAGGGAGACACAGAGAAATGCGAAATCGGCTCAGAACAGCAACGATTGCCGGCCTGACGGCGGCCGTGATGGTCTTCGGCCTGACGGTGGCCGTCCAGCCGGCTCTGGCTCAGGACGAGTACATGGCGCCGCGCACGGCCGCCGGCAACCCGGACCTGAACGGCATCTGGCAGGCCATCGGCTCCGCACACCACGACATCGAGCCGCACGCGGCGCGGTTCGGCCCCGTCGTCGAGCTGGCGTCCCTGGGCGCGATTCCCGGCGGCCTCGGCATCGTCGAGGGCGGCGAGATTCCCTACACGGACGAGGCGCGGGCCCAGCAGCAGGAGAACCTGCAGTACTGGCTCGAGCGCGACCCCGCCGTGAAGTGCTACATGCCGGGCGTGCCGCGCGCGACCTACATGCCCTATCCGTTCCAGCTCGTGCAGACGCCCGAGTACGTGCTCCTCGCCTACGAGTTCGCGAGCGCGAGCCGCATCGTCTACATGGACCGCCCCGACTTCGTGGCGCCGGTCGACGCCTGGATGGGCCACAACATCGGCCGCTGGGAAGGCGAGACCCTCGTCATCGACGTGACCGCGCAGGTGCCCGACACCTGGTTCGACAGCTCGGGCAACCACCACAGCAACCAGATGCACGTCGAGGAGCGGTACACCGCCATCAGCCCCAACCACCTGATGTACGAGGCGACGATCACCGATCCGGAGACCTTCACGCGGCCGTGGACCATCAGGCTGCCGCTCTATCGCCGCATCGACGAGAACATGCAGTTGCTCGAGTTCAAGTGCGTGGAGTTCGCCGAGGAGCTGATGTACGGGCACCTGCGCAAGGACCCCGACCTGACCCCGGTCTTCCGGGCCAGCGGCGTGGGCTCCGACCGCCAGATCGTGCTCGAGCCGCCCCAATAGCGGGGCCGATCGGCTGCGTGAATCTCGGTATTGACACGGGACACGGGAATTCCGATAATCACCGGAGTGTGAGCTTACACAGCGAGGAGGCGTACGAGATGCGAAGAGTACTGTTTGTCGTGGCGGCCGCGGCCTTCGTGGGCCTGACCACCGTCCCCGGGGATGCTCATCACGCGTTCTCGGCCGAGTTCGACGCCAACCGGCCCATCCACCTCGAGGGCACCGTGACGAGGATGGAGTGGATCAACCCGCACGCGTGGGTCCACTTGGACGTCACGAACGAGGACGGCTCGGTGACGAGCTGGATGGTCGAGGGCGGCACCCCGAACACCCTGCTGCGTCGGGGCTTCACGAGGGACTCGCTGCTTCCGGGCACCGAGATCATCGTGGACGGCTACCAGGCCAAGGACGGCTCGAACAAGGGCAACGGCCGTGACCTGACCTTCCGGGACGGCCGGAAGCTGTTCATGGGTTCGTCCGGCACGGGCGCGCCGCGCGACGGCCGCGACCCCACCGAGCCCGAATAGGCGACGGGCGGCGAGACAGCTTCGAAAAGGCCCGGGTGCTCTGCACTCGGGCCTTTTCGTGCGTACCGGTCGGCGGCGATCTCGGCGTGCATCGCGTGGAGGCGTGCGCCGCGCCTTCGAAGCCGCGGGTGCGGTCATGGTGGAGTGCTCGTCACGTGGAGTAATCGTCACGAATCGCGAACCGCGGGATGGCGGCCGCCGCGTCTGGAAACCGCCCCGCGGCTCGCATAGAATGAGGGTCGCCATCATGTCTCGGCAGGCTTTTTCCGCGATGCTCCTCGCGCCGTTCGCCGCGGCCGCGGTGTCGGTTGTCGTCTCCGGCCGGCAGGCCGACCGCGGCGACGACTTCTTCCGCACCGGGGTCGAGATCGTCCAGATGGCGGCCACCGTCGTCGACGGAGACGGCCGCCTCGTGGGGGACCTCGGCCGGGACGACTTCGAGATCTACGAGGACGGCCGGCTGCAGCCCGTCACCCACTTCACGCGCGAGCGCGTGCCCCTCAGCGTGGGTGTGGTGCTCGACGTCAGCCAGAGCATGTACGGCCAGCGCATCGACGACGCGCGGCTGGCCCTCGACCAGTTCCTGGCCGACCGGCTCGACGTGGGCGACGAGGTCTTCATCAGCGTCTTCAACCACGAGCCCAGCATCGCGGTGCCCTGGACGGTGGGACCGCGCGAGCTCCGCAACCGGCTCGACGACGTCCGCCCGTGGGGCGGCACGAGCATCTACGACGCGATGATGGACGCCCTGCCGCTGTTCGAGGATCGCAGCCATCCCCGAGCGGCGGTGGTCCTGATCTCCGACGGCTCGGACACCGGCAGCCTGGCGAACGTGCGCGACGTCCGGCGCCTGCTGCGCCGCAACTCCGCCTTCGTCTACGCCATCGCCATCGACGCCCCCGACACGCGGGCTATCAACGACCGCGTCAATCCGCACGCGCTGCGCGAGATCACCACCGAGAGCGGCGGCTACACCGAGGTGGTGCACGACAGCCCCGAGCTGGGACCGGCGACGGCGCGGATCGCGGAGGAGCTGAACCACCAGTACATGCTCGGCTACCGTCCCGAGAGGCCGGCCGACGGCAGCTACCGGTCGATCCGGGTGCGCATCAAGGGACAGGACCTCACGGTCAGGACCCGCCGCGGCTACGTCGCCGATCCTCTCCGCCGCAATTGAACGGGCCGGCCGGGCCCGCGGAAGGAACCATGCCTGCACTCCCGAGACGATTCCTGCCGGCCCTGCTGGCGGCGCTGGCGTTGTGGCCGGCTCCCGCTCCGGCGCGGGACCGGCCCGCCATCGCCGAGCGCACGGCGGGCATGGAGCGGCTGCCCGGGCTCCTCCCGCTGCACTGGGACGCCGGGACCGGCACCCTGTGGATGGAGATCGCCCGGCTCGACCACGATCTGCTCTACGTGCGTTCGCTCGCGGCCGGGGTGGGGTCGAACGACATCGGGCTCGACCGGGGCCAGCTCGGCGCGACCGCCATCGTGCGGTTCGAGCGCGTCGGCCCCAAGGTGCTGATGGTGCAGCCCAACCAGCGCTACCGGGTCGACACCGACAACCCCGACGAGGCGCGGGCGCTCGAGGAGGCGTTCGCCACCTCGGTGCTCTGGGGGTTCGAGGTCGAGGCGGAGACGGACGGCGCCGTGCTCGTCGACGTGACGCCGTTCCTCCTCCGCGACGCGCACGGGGTGGCCGACCGGCTGCCCGGGACCTACCGGCTCGACGAGAGCCGCAGCGCCGTCCATCTGCCGCGCACCCGGGGGTTCCCCCGGAACACCGAGCTCGAGGCGCGGCTGACGTTCACCGGCGACCCGCGCGGCGGGGGGCCGGGGTTCGGCCGCGGCTCGCTCGGGGCGGTGGTCCCCAGCGCGCGGGCGGTGACGGTGCGCCAGCACCACTCGTTCGTCGAGCTGCCCGACGACGGCTACACGCCGCGCCCCTACGACCCGCGGGCCGGCTTCGGGGCGCTGACCTGGGAGGACTACGGCGCCCCGCTGGGGCAGCCGATGACGCGGCGGCTCCTCCGGCGTCACCGGCTCGAGAAGCGGGACCCCGCGGCCGCGGTCAGCGAGCCCGTCGAGCCCATCGTGTACTACCTCGACCGGGGGACGCCGGAGCCGGTTCGCTCCGCCCTCCTCGACGGCGCCCGGTGGTGGAACCAGGCGTTCGAGGCGGCCGGCTACCGCGACGCGTTCCGGGTGGAGATGATGCCGGAGGGCGCCGACAACCTGGACGTCCGCTACAACGTCATCCAGTGGGTGCACCGGTCGACCCGGGGCTGGAGCTACGGCTCGTCGGTCACCGACCCCCGCACCGGCGAGATCATCAAGGGCCACGTGACCCTCGGCTCGCTCCGCGTCCGCCAGGACTACCTGCTCGCCGAGGGGCTGCTCTCGCCCTACGTCGACGGCGACGAGGAGCCGGCCGAGCTGTCGGAGATGGCCCTCGCCCGCATCCGGCAGCTCTCGGCCCACGAGGTCGGGCACACGATCGGGCTGAGCCACAACTACTACGCGAGCACGCAGGGGCGCATCTCGGTGATGGACTATCCGCACCCCCTGGTGACCGTCAACCGGGACGGGCGCATCGACCTGTCGGACGCCTACGACGTCGGCATCGGGGCCTGGGACGAGGTGGCGATTCGCTACGGCTACCAGGACTTCCCGGCCGGGACCGACGAGCCGGCGGCCCTCGATGCGGTGCTCGACGCGGCGTGGGACGCGGACCTCCGCTTCCTGACCGGCCAGGACACCGGCGCCAACCCCCGCGTCCACATCTGGGCCAACGGCACCGAGCCCGCGGCCGAGCTGCATCGCATGCTCGACGTGCGGCGGGCCGCGCTCGACCGGTTCGGGGAGACCGCGGTGCGGAACGGCACCCCGCTCGCGCTGCTCGAGGAGACGCTGGTGCCGCTCTTCCTGCACCACCGCTATCAGATCGAGGCGGCGGCCTCGGCCCTCGGCGGTGTCGACTACAACTATGCGTTCCGGGGAGACGGGCGCGAGCCCCTCCGGCCGGTCCCGGCGGCTGACCAGCGTGCGGCCCTCGACGCGCTGATGCGGACCCTGCAGGCCGACGAGCTCACGGTTCCCGGTGACGTCGCCGACCTCATCCCGCCCCGGCCCGCGGGGTACGGACGCCACCGCGAGCTTTTCCCCCGTTACACCGGATCGACGTTCGACCGCATCACCCCCGCCGTGATCGCGGCCGACCTCACGGTGTCGGCGCTCCTCCGGCCCGACCGGGCGGCCCGTCTGGTCGAGCAGCACGCGGTGGACGGCGATCTGCCCGGGCTCGTCGAAGTCGTCGACAGACTTTGGGAGACGGCTCTCGGAGAGATGTCGGCCGACGGCTACGAGGTCGAGGTGCAACGGGCCGTTCAGCGCGTGGTCGTGGATCGCCTGATCCGCCTCGCATCGGTGGCGCCGATGGAACAGGTGCGGGCAGTCGCCGCCCACCGGCTTGAGCGGACCCGGGGGTGGCCGCTCATCAGTCCGGAAGAGTTCACCCGGCTTGGCGAGTTCGACCGGACGGCCTTCGAGGCCCACAGGAACGCCCTGCGCCGCGACATCGCCCGCTTTCTCGAGGCTCCGGCCGACGGAGCCGAGGCGTGGGAGCCGCCGTCGCCCCCGCCCGGCAGCCCCATCGGCGACCCGGGGCTCCACTGGCTGCCGGAACCATACTGTTCGCAGTGGTCCGAGTCGACCCGGTGGTAGCGTTCTCGGCGCCCGGCGGTCATGGGCTCGGTCGTTCGCGTCCTGGAACGGTGGGGACGCCTGCGCGGTCGGTCGGGCCCCGCGCGGAGCCGTCAGGCGATGATCGGCCGACCGGGCCGGTGCTCCAGGCCCGGGACCTGCACAAGCGCTACGGGGACGGCGAGAGCGCGGTGGACGCCCTGCGCGGCGTCGGCCTCGAGCTCGCGGCGGGCGAGTTCGTGGCGGTGGTGGGGCCGTCGGGATGCGGCAAGTCGACCCTGCTGCACCTGTGCGGGGGCATGGACCGACCTTCGTCGGGGACGGTGACCGTCGACGGCGTCGACCTCGCGGAGCTGGATGACGAGGGGCTGACGGCGCTGCGGCGCGACCGGATCGGCTTCGTCTTCCAGTTCTTCAATCTCCTGCCCACGCTCACGCTCGCCGAGAACATCGCGCTGCCGCTGCTCCTCGCCGGCGTGCCCCGGGAGGACGGTCTGGCCCGCGCCGGGGAAGGGGCCCACCGGGTGGGGCTCGCCCATCGTCTGGAGCACCATCCGGCGCGGGTCTCGGGGGGAGAGCTGCAGCGGGCCGCGGTCGCGCGGGCCCTCGTGCACCGGCCCGCCCTCGTGATCGCCGACGAGCCCACCGGCAACCTCGACACCGACAACGGCGGGCGGGTGCTCTCGCTGCTACGGGAGCTGAACCGCGAGACCGGCGTCGCGGTGCTGCTGGCCACCCACGACCCGGCCCTCACCGCCGCCGCCGATCGCGTGCTTCGGCTGAGGGACGGCGTTGAAGAGGAGGGCGCGGCGGGCCCGCGCGTCGCGCGGATCGGTGAGGCGGACGTGCCGCGCGCGCTGCCCGGTTGACGGAGCCAGTCGATTGACGCTCTTCGGCCAGTTCATCGTGCGCGGCATGCGGCGGGACCCCGTGCGGGGCCTCGTCACGGTGGCGGGGCTGACCCTGGGGGTGGCGGTGGTGGTGGCCATCCGCCTCGCCAACGCCGCGTCGGTGGGCGGCTTCGAGGCCGCGCTCGACGTCGTGGCCGGACAGACCTCGCTGGAGATCGTCGGGGCGGGCGTCGGCGTGCCCGAGGAGCAGCTCGCGGGCCTGGGGTGGCTGCGCGAGTACGGGCGCGTCAGCCCCGTCATCGATCGCTACGCCCGGCTCGAGACCGCCGACGGCGCCGGTTACCGGCTCCGCGTGCTCGGGGTCGACGTGCTGCGCGAGCGGCCGTTCCGGGAGTACCGACTGCTGCGCTTTTCCCGGCGGGGACGGCCCCCCCGCCCGCAGGAGCTGCTCGACGTGTTGCTCGATTCCACGTCGATCGTGCTGACCGAGCGACTCGCGAGGCGGCACGGCATCGACGTCGGCTCCCCGGTGCAGCTCGTGGTCGGCGACGCCGCGCACGAGATGACGGTGCGCGGCCTGCTGCTCGACTCAGGGCCGGCGCGGGTGGCGGACGGCCGGCTCGCGCTGCTCGACATCGCGGCCGCGCAGTGGCGCTTCGACGGCCTCGGGTGGGTCGACCGGGTCGAGATCCGGCTCTTCGACGCGTCCGCCGTCGACGCCGCGGAGCGCGCCATCGCGGCGCGGCTGCCGGACGGCCTCCGGGTGCAGCGGCCCGCGCAGCGGGGGCGGCAGGTCGAGCGCATGCTCGCCGCCTTCCACTTCAACCTGTCCGCGCTGTCGTGGATCGCCCTGATCGTGGGGCTGTTCCTGGTCTACAACACGGTGGCGGTCTCGGTGATCTCCCGGCGCGCGGAGATCGGGGTCCTGCGCGCCCTCGGCGCGACCCGCCGTCTCGTGCTCGGCCTGTTCCTGGGCGAGGCGGCGGTCCTCGCGGTCCTGGCGGCGGGGCTGGGCGCGCCGGCGGGCTGGGCGTTGTCCCGCGCCGCGGTGGCGCTGACCTCGACCACCGTCGACACGCTCTACGTGACGTCGCAGGCGGTGGTGCCGCCGCTGGGGGCGGCGGACCTGGCGTTGGCGGGGGCCGTCGCGATCCCGCTCGCCCTCGTCGCGGCGGCGATGCCGGCGGCGGAGGCCGCGGGGGTCAGCCCCCTCGATGCGGTTCGCCCGCCCGACGGCGGGGCCGGCGGCGGGCGGTTCCCGCGGCGGGCGGCTCTGGCCGCGGTGGCGCTCTTCGGCGCCGGGGGGTGGCTGTCGACGCTGGACGCGGTCGGCGGGCTCCCGGTGTTCGGCCTCGCGGCGGCACTCGCCGTCGTCTTCGGGGCGGCGGCGCTGGTGCCGGTCCTGCTGGCGTGGCTGCGCCGGCGGGGCCGCCCGCTGCTCGCCGGCCGGTTCCGCATCGAGGGCCTGCTCGCCCACGCGAACCTGTCGGCGGCGGTATCGCGGCTCGCGGTCTCGGTCGCGGCGCTCGTCGTCAGCCTCGCGATGCTCGCGGCCATCGCCATCATGGTCGGCAGCTTCCGGGAGACCGTCGCCTACTGGGTCGGGCAGACCCTGCAGGCGGACCTCTTCGTGGCCGTCGCGGACGGCGGGCCGGTCGGCGCGTCGGCGGGGGTCTCGGAGGCGGCGGAGCGGCGGATCGCGTCGCATCCCGCGGTGGTCGCGGTGGACGGGTTCCGCAGCGTCGATCTGCCCTACGGCCCGGCGGGAGACCTGATCATCCTGGGCGCGGGACGCTTCGAGGTGCTGCTCGAGCACGGGGCGCTGCTGTTCAAGGCGCCCGCGGACGGGCGGGCGGCGATGCGTCGGGCGATCGGGGCGGACGCGGTGACGGTGTCGGAGAGCTTCGCCATCAAGCATCGGGCGGCGGTGGGCGACCGCATCGAGCTCGATACGCCGCGGGGGCCGCGCCCGTTCCGGGTCGCCGCCGTGTACTACGACTACTCGAGCGACCGTGGCATCGTGGTGATGGACGAGAGGACCTTCGCCGCCCACTACGGTCCCCGGCGGCCGGGCGGCCTCACCCTCTACCTGACGCCGGGCGCGGACCCGGAAACCGTGCGCGACGAGCTGCTCGCCGCCGCCGGCCCCGACCACCGGCTCTTCATCCGCACCAACCGAACCCTTCGCGCCGAGGTGCTGCGCATCTTCGACGCCACGTTCGCCATCACCTGGGCGCTCCAGGCCATCGCCATCGTCGTCGCGATCCTGGGGGTGGCCGCCACTCTGCTCACCCTGGTGCTGGAGCGCCGGCGCGAGCTGGCGATGCTGCGGCTGGTCGGGGCCGGCCGCCCGCTGATTCGGCGCATGGTGGTCATCGAGGCCGCGATGCTCGGGCTCGTCAGCCAGGGGGTGGGGCTGGCGGTGGGCATCGCGCTGTCGCTGATCCTCATCTACGTCATCAACGTGCAGAGCTTCGGCTGGACCATCCAGTTCCACCTGCCGCTCGGGTTCCTCGCGCAGTCGACGGTCCTCATCGCGGCGGCGACGGCCCTGGCCGGCCTGTATCCGGCCCGGGTGGCCTCGCGGGTGGCGGCGGGGGCGGAGCGATGACCGGCATCGGGAGCGGCGCCGGCCCAACGGTCCCGCCGCGCACCGGTGGGGGTCGGCCGCGGTCTCGCATTGGAACGGCGCTGCTTGCTGCGTGGACTGCGCTCTTCGTGCATGCGAGTACCGCCCCCGGCCAGGAAGCCGGCGGGGGGCTGACGCCGGACGGCTGGCGTCAGGCCGGGCCGGGCCACGCGTGGCGGTTTCCGAGGGACCACGGCAGCCACCCCGAGTACCGTATCGAGTGGTGGTACTACACCGGCAACCTCGCGTCGGACCGTGGCCGGCGGTTCGGCTACCAGGTGACGTTCTTCCGGGTCGGCGTCGACCCGGTCCCGGCGAACCCGTCGCGGTGGGCGGTCCGTGATCTCTACATGGCGCACCTGGCGGTGACCGACCTCGCGGCAGGCCGGCATCTGTTCGCCGAGCGGCTCGATCGCGGCGGGCTCGGCTGGGCCGGTGCGCGGGAGGGGACCCTCGACGTCTGGAACGGCGGTTGGCGCGCGTCACTCGACGGCGACCGCCACCGGCTGGAGGTCGTCGACCGGGGATTCGGGGTCGAGCTCGACCTGGAACCCGGCCGGGGGCCGACCCTCCACGGCGAGAACGGCCTGAGCAGGAAGGGGCCGTCGGCGGGCAACGCGTCGCAGTACTATTCCATGACCCGGATGCCGACGACGGGCCGCATCCGGCTCGACGGCGAGTGGGTCGAGGTGACCGGCGCGAGCTGGATGGATCACGAGTTCGGCACGACGTTCCTCGAGCCCGGCCAGGTCGGCTGGGACTGGTTCTCGCTCCAGCTCGAGGACGGCACGGACCTCATGGTCTTCCAGTTGCGCAGAGCCGACGGACGGCCCGATGTCCACTCCGCCGGAACCTGGGTCGACGGCGGTGGCGCGGTGACCGCGCTCCAGGGGGGAGACGTCCGCCTCGTGCCGGGTCGGCGGTGGACGTCGCCGGCCAGCGGCGCCGCCTACCCCGTCGAATGGCGGGTGGAGCTTCCGGGCCGGCAGGTGAGCCTCGCGGTCAACGCCGCCCTCGACGCCCAGGAGCTCGACACCGCCGCCTCGACCGGGGTCACCTACTGGGAGGGCGCGGTGACGGTGACCGGCCGGGCCGGCGGCCGGCAGGTCCGGGGGCGCGGCTACCTGGAGATGACCGGGTATTCCGGGCGCCCGATGAGCGAGGTGTTTCGATAGAATAGCGCCGCAGAATACGAAGCAGCGCCGTCAAGTCTCTCGCAAGAAAGCTCGGCATTCTCGATTGTGCGAGACGCCATCCGTCTCTCTGAGTTCATCGCACGTCAAGCTCCTGCGCTTGCTCGTGGTCGGTTGACCTTGCAGTTGCCCTCACGCGACCGGTCGGCGGTTCGGTGCCGACTCGGCATGTCGGCGTTCCGGAGCGTCCTGTGCGCGCTGCTTCTCGCGGGCGCTCCCGCATCGGTCGGTGCGCAGGGTTCCTCCCGGGGCCAGGCGCCGGGAGGGACGGCGGCAGTGCCGGGGACCCCCGCACCGGTTGCCGCGTCGGAGGAACGGCGGGCGCCTGACGACGCGTCGGGTTCCACGGTCGGCGGGTTCGTGCTGGCCGGGGTGGCGGACCGCCCGCTGCCGCCGCGACCGCCCGCCGTGGTGGCGCGCGACGCGCAGGGCCGGGCTTCGGTGCGGGCGGTCCGCCTCGCCACCGGCATCCGCCTCGACGGCGTGCTCGACGAGCCGGTCTACGAGACCGTGCCCGCCATCGGCGACTTCGTCCAGCAGATGCCGGTGGAGGGCGCGCCGGCGACCGAGAGGACCGAGGCGTGGATCCTGTTCGACGAGGCGAACATCTACGTCAGCGGGCGGGTGTGGGACTCGGCGCCCCCGGACGAGTGGGTGGCGAACGAGATGCGGCGCGACACCCCCCAGCTCCGCGAGAACGACTCGTTCTGGGTCGCGTTCGACACCTTCAACGACCGGCGCAACGGCGTCGCGTTCTACACCAACGCGCTGGGGGCTATCGGCGACTTCGGCATCACCAACGAGGGCAACCCCAACGGCGACTGGAACCCGGTGTGGGACGTGCGCACCGGCCGGTTCGAGGGCGGCTGGACGGTGGAGATGGCGATTCCGTTCAAGTCGCTGCGCTACCGGCCGGGGCCGCTCCAGCAGTGGGGGGTGCAGATCCGCCGCCTCGTGCGCCGGAAGAACGAGCAGACCTACATCACGTCGGTGCCCATCGCGGCCGGGCGCCGGGGCTTCTTCCGCATGTCCGACGCCGCGTTGCTGGTGGGCCTCGACGTGCCCGACAGCGGCACCAACCTCGAGATCAAGCCGTACGGCATCTCCGGCGTCACCACCGACCTCACGCTCGACACGCCGCGCCGGAACGCCGGCGACGCCGACTACGGGGTGGACGTCAAGTACGGCATCACCCGGAACCTGACCGCGGACCTGACCTGGAACACCGACTTCGCCCAGGTCGAGGTGGACGAGCAGCAGGTGAACCTGACCCGGTTCAACCTGTTCTTCCCCGAGAAGCGCGAGTTCTTCCTCGAGAACCGCGGCATCTTCGACTTCGCACGCGGGGGCGGTCCCAGCCGCCGCGACGGCGCCCTGCGGCTGATCGGCAGCGGGAGGTCCAGCGAGGAGAGCCTCGCCCCCACGCTGTTCTACTCCCGCCGCATCGGGCTGCAGGCAGGGGCCGTCGTGCCCATCACCGGTGGGGCGAGAGTCACCGGCAAGGTGGGCGCCTTCGACGTCGGGGCCCTGAACATGCACGCCGGCGCGCTTTCCGGCGACGAGGTGCGCGCCGGCGTCGAGCCGACGAACTTCACCGTCGCCCGCATCAAGCGCGACGTCCTGCGCCGGAGCGCCCTCGGCGTCCTCTTCACCAACCGCTCGGTGTCGCTCGCCGGCCTCGGCGCCAGCCAGACGTTCGGAGCGGACGGCACGTTCTCGTTCTACGACAACGTCAATGCCGTGGCCTACCTGGCGCGGACGCGGACGCCGGGCCGCGCCGGCCGCGACACGAGCTATCAGGGGCAGCTCTCCTGGAACGGCGACCGCTACGGGTTCGAGGCCGAGCACCTGACGGTCGAGGACAACTTCCGCCCCGAGGTGGGGTTCTGGCGGCGCGAGAACTTCCGGCGCTCGTACGGGTCGGCGCGGTTCAGCCCCCGGCCCGCCTCGATCGAGGCGATCCGGCAGTTCCGGCTCGAGGGCGCCTTCGACTACGTCGAGGCCGCCGACACCGGCGTCGTCGAGACCCGGCAGGCGCAGCTCGCGTTCCTGACCGAGTTCGAGAACAGCGACCGCATCGGCGTGTCGGCGGCCGAGAGCTACGAGTTCCTCGTCGAGCCGTTCGCGCCGGGGCGGGACGTGGTGCTGCCCGTCGGCGGCTACCGCTTCCGCGATCTCGAGACCTCCTGGACCCTCGGGGGGCAGCGCCGCCTGAGCGGGGTGCTCACGGTGCGGACGGGCGAGTACTTCAGCGGCACCATCCGATCCATCGGCTTCCGGCGCGCCCGCTTCGTCCTCGTTCCGCAGCTCGCCGTCGAGCCGACGGTGTCGGTGAACTGGATCGAGACGCCGCAGGGCTCGTTCCGCGCCGACCTGCTCGTCTCGCGCATCACCTGGACCCTGTCGCCGCGCATGTTCGTCAGCGGCCTCGTCCAGTACAACTCGAGCACCCGCACCGTCAGCAACAACCTCCGGCTGCGATGGGAGTACAGCCCCGGCAGCGAGCTGTTCGTCGTCTACACCGAGGACCGGGACAGCGATCCGCTGCGGCCGGACCGGTACACGGGCGGGCTGCGCAACCGCGGGCTGGTGGTCAAGGTGAACCGGCTTTTCAGGTTCTGACGCCGGGTGGGCGCGCCCCTTCCACTGACGTGTTCGTGGGCCCACCCTGCCGTCGCGCGGCGATTTGCGGTATAACCACCGGCGAGAGGAGCTTCTTGCGATGACCCATCCCCTGTCTCGACGTCACTTCCTGCACGCGGCGGGCGCCGGCGCCGCGTCGGTCTGGATTCCCAAGCCGGTCAAGGGCTACAGCGCGGCCGAGATGAGGCGGCAGGCGCCGGGGGGCCGGCTCGAGGCGGGCATCTCCAAGTGGGACCTCGACACGCCGTGCCTCTGCGTCGACCTCGACCGCCTCGAGGGCAACCTGGACCGGATGCAGACCACCGTCACCGGCAACGGCATCGCCAGCCGGCCCCACGCGAAGACCCACAAGTGCCCGGCCATCGCGCGCCTGCAGATCGCCACGGGCTCGGTGGGCATCTGCACCGCCAAGATCTCCGAGGCCGAGGTGATGTTCGAGCACGGCGTCGAGCAGATCCTGCTGACCACGGTGAATGTGAGCCCGCGCAAGATCCGCCGCGCCATGTACCTGCGGAAGTGGTGCGACGGCTTCGTCCAGGCCGTCGACACCGCCGCCAACGCCCGCGAGCTCTCGGACGCGGCGGCCGAGGCGGGGGTCGTCGCCGACGTCACCGTCGACGTCGACCCCGGCGGGCACCGCACCGGCATCACGCCCGGCGCCCCCGCCCTCGAGCTGGCCCAGCTCGTGGACACGCTGCCGGGGCTGCGCCTGCGGGGCATGCTGTGCTACGACGGCGGCTCGCAACACGTGACGGGGTTCGCCGAGCGACGCCGGCGCACCCTCGCCAACCTCGAGGCGGCGGCCGACACCGCGGACCGCATGAAGCGGTCGGGGCTCGACACCGGCATCTTCAGCGGCGGCGGCACCGGCACCTACAACATCGACCACGAGACCCCGGGCATGACCGACGTGCAGGTCGGCAGCTACGTGTTCATGGATGCGCAGTACCTGGGCATCGGCGGCGAGGAGGACGACGAGGTCTACAGCGACTTCGCCCCCGCCCTGACGGTGCTCACGACGGTGCTGAACGACCAGTACGAGGGCCGCGCCACCACCGACGCCGGCGCGAAGGCCAACACCATCAACCGGCCCTGGCCCATCGTCGCCGGCGAGACCGGCATGAGCTACACCTCGGGGTCGGACGAGTTCGGGACCATCCGCTACGAGGAGAACGCCAGCCGCACCTACCGCGTCGGCGACAAGCTGGAGCTCATCGTGTCGCACTGCGACCCGGTGGTGAACCTCTACGACCAGCTCTACGGCGTCCGGGGCGACCGGGTCGAGGTGGTGTGGCCCATCGCGGGGCGGGGGATGTCGATCTGAGGCACCTGAGTCTCGCGTTTGCCCGTCGCTCGCGCATTCGAGAGCTCCTGGCCGCCCTGACCGGGAACTCGCCCGGTGCGGTGTCGTGGGTGAAGTCGGACATCTCGGCGGCGCGGTGATGTGCCTCGTCTTCGGGTGCGCGACGCCACGAAGGACGTCGAGACCGCTGGAGACGGCGACCCACGTGGACCGAGTGTCGATCACCTCGCCCTATCGACGACGACGCGATACGGGCGTCGACAAGGTTCATTTCACGCGCGTCAGCGAATCCTGCGTTCGCCCAACGGAGGTGGCGACGGGGCGATTCTTGGCGGTGGGCCACGTTGAGGTTCCCGCGACGTTCGCGGGTCGACCGAAATCGACCGCCTGGGAAGGCGTTCAGAGAAGAGGATCAGGTTGTTCGCCAGAGGGTTGCGCGCCGAAGGGGCGATCAGGCCGATCGGGTTTCCCTGGAGACGGTGCACCGCCCTCGCAAGGTCCTGCGTGGGCGCGATGGTATTCGGGGCCGGATGCTGGCGGGGATAGGTGATCCAGTCGCCGGTCATTTCCTGGATGGTGGTCTGGATGGCCGGCAGCGCGTGTTCTCTCGCGTCGACGATGACGTTGCTGTCGCCGAGGCTGATGCGATATCGGACCACAACATGACGAACGTCGGGCGCGGCGACGAAAGCGTGGAAGAAAGACCCGAGGAGGGCGCGCGCTTCGAACATGGCGACCCGCTCGTCGGGGGCGAAGTAGAGCACCCGGAGGTTGTCGTCGTTGAACCGCGTCCGAGCGGTGCTTACTCTGGGCGGTAAGTGTGCGTGCGAGCGGGGAACGCAACGGTACCAATGCTGCTGCGGCAGGGAAACCAGAGGAAGGGCAGTCGAATGGGCGGCATTCAAGAGAATGCACCCTCTTCGACGGCGCAGAGGGCGTTCGCGAGTTTCTCGCGGTCTGCGTCGCAACCGCGGAGGATCTGGTTCGGGGACTTTCCGCCGAAGGCCGGATGGGGGCTGTCCAGCCACTCCGCCTCCGTTACGCCGGGAGGACTCAGCGGGTATTCGTGAAGCGGCTCGGGATTCCCATCGGGGGGCACCCAGAACTCGGTGTGGTCCTGATCCTCGACTGCCAGTGCACAGCAGCCGTCGGGCGAAAAGAGCCGATGAATGCGCTTGCGCAACTGTTGTTCACTCGGCGGCATCACGATCGCCCTCTGCGCCACGGCTAAACTCGAATGTTATCACACGCCACGGCCGGTTCGACTCGGCGCGGGCGCTCTGCTCGGGAGCTCGTAGCCGATCATGAACAGGGCCGCCTCGATCGCCCGCAGGCGGCGATTGACCGGGAGCTCGCCGAATTTCCCTTCGCAGCTCACCGCACCCAGGACCCACGCCGCCCACACGTTGCACTCGGCCCACATCCGGGGATCGGCGTGGCTCAACCGGTGGAAGTGCAGCGAGCCCGCCGACGGGTTGCGGTCGTGGCGGCCTCTTCCGGCAAGCCACCGGAATCGCAGCAGTCGCGGGATTTCGCAGAGCTCCTTGTCGGTGCAGTACCGCCGTACGAGATAGCCCATGGCCGCGCCCACCCGCCCGTCGTATATCGGAAAGTCGTCGAGCATCAGCGCATGGACCTTGGTCCACCCCGAGTTCAGCGCGCTGCCAGCCTCGACGTGTCTGCTTGGGAAGGGTCGAGCAGACAAGCGGCCTCGCGGAAAGTCCGCAGCGCGTGCGGGCCGAGGCTGTGTAGGGTCGGGAGGTTGTGGCGCGTCACGCCGTCCCACTTCAGGATCCCGCCCGCGGCGCACACGAAGCGACTGTTGTCGTTGTCTTGCCTCGCCGCCCGCATCTCGCAGCGGAGACGATCCAGTTGCTGCTGATTGGCGTCGAAGTTCCCGCCACCCCAGCAGTACTTCTCGTGCGCCTCCCAGAGGGAATTGCACTGCCAGTCGCAGGCCGGCCTGCGCATTCGGTAGCTGTGTTCCAAATCTGCGTCGCCTCGAACGCGCAGGCGGAGCCAGTCGACGAACGGCTTCACCGATTCGTCGCGCAGGTAGTCGTCGCGTCTCACCGATTCGCCTCCATGCCCTTGCCGCAAGACTCCGCAAGCAGCGCGTCCACTCCGCCGCCGATCACGCTTCGCCTCGGTCCCGGAGGAACTGACGATAGGCTTCCTCGTCGTTCCTGCGCAGCCGCGCCTCCAGAACCGCTTCCGGGGTCTCCCAGGACCAGGGGATCTCGTGCATGTCCATGATGAACGCCAGATGCTGTTTGCGGCAGGAGATTCCGGAACGCTCCGCGCGGCTGTGTCCGTCGCCCTGCGCCCCGCTGGCGGCGGACGAGTGTCGCCTCGCCTGGCGTGCGGGGCCGGCCGGTCTACGGCCGAAGCGCGCGGAATCGGGCGGCGGTGTGTTGGCCCGGTCGAGGCGTCGCCAGCCCGAGGGGGTGACTTCGTAGTGCAGGGTGCCCTCGACCACGCGGCAGAAGGCCTCGACGAGAAGCCGGGGCACGATGTCGTCGTCCGCGAGTCGGAACCGGAAGCCGCCGTACATGCCGGGCACCTCGAAGCAGACCTCTTCGCGGTCGAGCTCGAGCAGCGGCTCGATTTCCGGCAGCCGCAGGAACGGCGCCCGACCGGCGCGATGCTGCCGGATGACCGCATGCAGGTGGTGCTGGAGCCGACGGAGGACGTGTGCAGGCACACGACGCTGCCGGTACACCGGCGTCAGGATCGAAATCAGGAAGGGCCGGCCGCGCCGGCGGGCGATGTCGATCGGCCGCTCACAACCGCGCGTGCGGAGCGTCCGCCAAGCCCCCATGTCGATGAGGCGACTCGCGACACATGCTGGCGCGCCGATGTGTGCGGCCTGGTGCAGCGGCGCGTAGCGGGCGCGGCCGCCGGGGCGGCTCGCGTTCACGCAGTCGGGGTGTCGGTCGAGGATGCGGAGCATCCGCGGCCAGTCGCCGCCGCGGGCCGCATCGGCCAGGTTCATGCCGCACTCGGAGTTCCCCGTGGCGAGGGGGCCTGCGCCTGTCGACGCCGTCGATCCCGTTCCAGCTCGTTTGTGTCAATTCGGTGCCTCCTGTTGGTTTTCTGGTTGACGCCCGGCGGCCGCGACCGCCGTCTTCTCCATTCTCCGCACATCCGCGTCACAACCTGTCAGTGCGTCTGTTTCCGGGAATCGCTGCCGAGCAGCCCGGTTGCCGATTCCCTGTCCGCCCGCGCAAGCCGCCGTGGGCCGAGTGGCACCGTGCTCAGCGGTGGCGTTATTATCAATTTGACAATTATAGGCAATCGAAACCATGAGGTCAAGGTACGGTCATGGCCTCTCCGCCCGAACGCGAGTACGACCCCCTCGCCACTTCGCTGTGACCGTAGACGCGTCACGGTACACCACGATCCGCGACGACGCTCTGCCGGTGTTGCCGATTGAGGGGTGTACGGCCGTTCAAAGCGCGCTGCCCCTGCCGGGCGGCCTCGTGCAGCCGGGAGGAGCACTCTGACGGCTCGGCGACCTCGATGCTGGTATTCTGCCGTGGAGGCATCGAGCCGGCGCCGTCCGTTCCCCGCACTCGATCGGGGAGACCGGGGGGAGAGACACGGCGGCGCGGTGGAGCCACGGACGACGGAGTACCGACATGAGCCATTCCGAGCTGCTGAAGCGCATCACCGCGCGCCCCGAGATCTTCGGGGGGAAGCCCATCATTCGGGACATGCGACTCTCGGTGGAACTGATCCTGAGCTTGATGGCCCAAGGCGTGACGGCGGAAGCCATCCTCGATGAGTACCCGGAGCTGGAACCGGAGGACATTCGCGCGTGCGTCGCCTACGCACATGCCGTGATCGCGGGCGACACGCTATCGGCCGTTTCCGTGCCGGAACCATGAAGTTCCTCGTCGATCGCTGCGTCGGGCCACGGTTGGCCGACTGGCTGCGGGCCCAGGGACATGACGTTGTCGAGTCCCGCCGGCTCGGACCCGACCCCGGCGATCAGGCACTGCTCGAACACGCCAGCTCCGAGGGGAGGATACTGGTCACGATCGACACGGATTTCGGAAGGCTGTTATACGTCAGGCGCTTCCAGCATGCCGGCCTGGTTCGCCTTCCGGATGTTCCTGGACCGCAACGCATCACCCTGATGGCCCGGGTGGTTCGACAACATCGACTCGCGCTCGAATCAGGCGCGGTCATCACCATTCGCGGCGGGCGGATCCGCATCACCCACCCGCCGGTGCACTGAAGCGGCTCAGCCCACGTGCGGGGAGACGCAATGGATGGCGCTCGACCCATGGCGTGAGGGTCGCGCTGCCGCGCAAGGGAATCGGCAGAGGCTCTCTCCATGGCAGCGGCCCTCGGCCCGCAGTACGACTCCACGGCCTATCCGCCGTTCGCAGTGACCGTCGATCTGGCGGTCTTCACCATTCGGCGCGACGCGCTGCAGGTCTTGCTGATCGAACGGGGAGGTGAGCCGTTCGGGGGCGCCCTCGCTCTGCCCGGCGGCTTCGTGCAGCCCGACGAGGACCTGAGCCAAGCCGCGGCGCGGGAGCTGGCGGAGGAGACAGGCCTCGGAGCAGACGCGGAGGCCTGGCACCTCGAGCAGCTCGCCAGCTACGGTGCGCCGGACCGCGACCCCCGCATGCGGGTCGTCACGGTCGCGTACCTGGCCCTCTGCGCCGATCTGCCGGCGCCGCGACACGGCGGGGACGCGGCTGCGGCGGTCCTGACGCCGGTGGAGGAGATAGAGCGCGGTGCGGCCCGACTGGCTTTCGACCACGAACGGATCGTCAAGGACGCGGTTGAGCGCACTCGCTCCAAGCTCGAGTACACGGCTCTCGCGGCGAAGCTCTGCCCGCCGGCGTTCACGATCGGCCAGCTTCGCCGAGTCTACGAAGTGGTCTGGGGCGAGCGGCTCTATCCCGGCAACTTCCACCGCGACTTCCGGGCGAGCGGCGCCTTCGAGCGGCGTGGCGGCTCAGAGCCCGCTTCCTGGTCCCAGCGCGGGCGCCCGGCCGCGCTGTGGTCTGTCCGCCATTCGACGGACTCCGACCCGTTTGCGACGCCTCTGGAGAGGCCTCTTGCAAGGCGGAAGCGCTCGGCTCTGCGCAGGGCACCCGCCGACGGGGAGGTGAGATTGCCGCAAGTGCCGAGCCGGCCGGGAGCGCCGAGCCCGCCGCGGCGCGAGTACGCGGCCTTGTTGCGTGAGGCGGTCGAGGGCTACGACTATCCGAGAGTGGTCTACGACTTTCGGACGGAGAGCGAGACCTGCTGCGAAGACATGCTCGGGGTGGAGGAGTGCATCGGTGCACTGCTGCGCAGTCGGGCTCCCGAGCGAATACGCGACGGTTTGTCGAACGTGCTGTTTTGGGGGTACGCGCGGCAACCGAGGCGGCGGGACGCAAAGGTGCGTGACTTCCGGGGCGCGACTCCCGTCGGCGATCCCAGGCTCGGTCAGTTCGCGGAGCTCGTCGGAGCCATGGGAGAACGGCCGCGGCCGGAGGCAGGAGGGTCGGAGTTGCTGGGCCTCAAGAGGTTGAGGCTGCGCCAGTTCGGTCAGATGTCGTTCGCCACCAAGATCCTGATGTTCCTGGACCCCCGATTCCCGGTGCTCGACCTGAAGGTGGCGAAGGCGTTCGCGAGCGGTGGCTTCGCACCGTTGTCCGATCTCCGATTCGACAAGGGCGGCATTCGCATCACCCGGAGCAACATGATGGCCTACCAATGCTGGGCGCGCTGGTGCCAGGAAATCGCGAGGCTGACCAACGAAGAGCCGCCTTCTCCCCGCCGTGGTCTGAGGGCTGTCGACGTGGAAAGAGCACTCTTCACGATTGCCGACAGGCCCGATCGCCGAGACCGGGCGCGCAGGCTCCTGGATGGTCCGGAAGGCTGGACGTTCGATTGCACGTAGGCGTCTGGCCGCAGGGACGGCCCGCGTGCACGGGGCGGAACGCATTCCTCGCTTCGAACGCGGCCTGCACGCTATACTGCGGCCATTCAACACGGAAGCGCGATGAGCGACCTCGCAGACGACATGAGGCTTGCACCGCCTGAGACGTTCATCGACCGCCGGGGAAGCGCCAAGGTCCGGGCTGACTGCGGCATCGTGGTTCCGGTGGGCGACCTGCTGCAGCAGGAGCGCAACCCGGAGTTGTGGCGCAAGATGAGAGCGGCGGGAGCAACGCGGATCGATCTTGTGCCTGACGGACGACAAGACGTCGAGCCCCCGTACACCTCGGCAGTAGACCCGATCGCGAGCAGGCAGACCCACTCCCGACGGGGCTTTGAGGCCACCCGGCCAGAGTCCGTGGGTGGCTGCGGTATAATCACCACCCATGTGGACGAAGCTTCAGAACACCCCCCGCAAGCGGGCGCCCCGCAAGGTCGCGGTGGTCGACCCCGACCGTTGCTTCGGCGCGTTCGCCTGCTCGATCTGCCAGGCGGCCTGCCCCGTCGAGGACTGCATCGTCGAGGAGAAGGACGCCAACGACCGCTGGGTCTGCGCGGTGCGCATCGACAAGTGCATCGGCTGCGGGCTGTGCGTGACCATCGGCAACCCGACGGCGCCCGGCAAGCGTGACTTCGGCTGTCCGGCCGACTACGACGCGATCGACATGGTCGAGTACGGGGACGTCGTCGCGGCCGTCGAGTCCGAGGTGGGGACTGACGCGCCCGCCGAGTCCGAGTCGGCCACCGCCTGAGGTTGACCGTGACCGTAGAGACGGTGCTGTTGCTGATCGCGTCGGGCGGGGCGCTGTTCAACGCTGGGCAGATTTCGCGGCTGTCGGGTCGCGTCGAGCGGCTGTCGGGTCGCGTCGACTCCATCGAATCCACGTGCAGACGGTGGTGACCGTGCTCGCGTCGGGCGGGGTCCACCGTGCGGGCGGCGGTGCTCACGTCGCGGCTGAGGGGAACGCCTGAGTCGGGAGCACCGTCACCTTCGTCCGGGCGGTGCTGCCTCCCGGCTTCCCGGCCCGGGCGAGGGTGTCAGCCAGTGTAGCCCTCACTCCTGCGCCGTATCCCGGTCGTCCAGCTCCACCAGCGGCGTATCCGCATCCACCCTGTCGCCGGTTTCGCACAGGACGGCGGCGACCCGGCCGTCGCGCGGCGCCTTCACCGGAAGCTCCATCTTCATCGCTTCGAGCACCAGCAGGGTGTCGCCACGCGCCACCGTCTGGCCGGGGGCGGCCGCGACCGTGGTGACGACGGCGGGCATCGGGGCGCGGATGGTGCCCGTGTCGCCGGCCGGCTCGGGGTCGCGCGCGGACGCCTCCGGCGCGTGCGCCCAGCGAAAGGCGCGGCCGCCCACCCAGCCCCAGTCGACGCCCGGCTCGCGGGCGATGACGACCTCGAGCCGCCGCCCTCCCAGCGAGACCCGATAGCTGCTGTCGTCGATTCGCTCCACGTCGACCGGCTCGTCCATCCCGGAGATGCGTACCCGGCCGGCCGTCGCGTCCGCGTCGGGGGCGACCGCTTCCACGGACACCTGGAGGCGGGGACGGGTCATGACAGCCGCCAACCCCCGAGGGTGGTCCAGGGATCGCGCACCGCGTCCGCGGACGGCGCGGCGGCGGCTGCCGGCGTCCCGCCCCGCGGAGAGGCCGGGGAGAGCCGCGCGTCGACGGCCAGCGCCGCCGCCAGGGCCAGGGCCGGGCCCTCGTCCTCCTCCGCCAGCAGACCGTCGAGCGCCGAGTCCAGGAACCCGGTGTCGACCGGGCCTTCGACCACCCGCGGGTGGCGCAGGATGCGCGACAGCAGGTCGAGGTTGGTGCGCACGCCGAGCACCACGTAGCGGGCGAGGGCGGCCCGCGCGCGCGCCAGGGCCTGGGCGCGCGTCTCGCCGTGGACGACGAGCTTGGCGAGGAGCGCGTCGTAGGCGGGGGAGACGACGCTGCCCTCGACGACCCCGGCGTCGACGCGGATGCCCGGTCCGACCGGCTCGCGGTAACGGAGCAGCGTCCCGGCGTCGGGCAGGAAGCCCTCGGCCGGCCGCTCGGCGTAGACGCGGCACTCGACGGCGTGGCCGCGCACCGTGATCTCGTCCTGCGACCACGGCAGGCCGGCCCCGGCCGCCACCGCGAGCTGGGCGTGCACGAGGTCGCGGCCCGTCACCGCCTCGGTGACGGGATGCTCGACCTGCAGCCGGGTGTTCATCTCGAGGAACGCGACGGTCGCGTCGTCGCCGGCGCCGTCGACGAGGAACTCCACCGTCCCCGCGTTGCGGTAGCCGGCGGCACGGGCGGCGGCGACCGCGGCGTCCGTCAGCCGCGAGCGCACCGCCGGCGTCAGGCCGGGGGCGGGGCCCTCCTCGACGACCTTCTGGTGGCGCCGCTGGATGGAGCAGTCCCGCTCGTGCAGGTGCACGACCCGGCCCGCGTCGTCGGCCACGATCTGGATCTCGACGTGACGCGGGCGGACGAGCAGCCGCTCGACGTACAGCGTGCCGTCCCCGAAGGCCGAGGCCGACTCGCGGCGCGCCTCGTCGATCGCCTCCCGCAGGCGGTCGGGGGTGCGCACGGTGCGCATGCCGCGCCCGCCGCCCCCCGCGGACGCCTTCAGCAGAAGGGGATAGCCGACCCGCCCGGCCGCGGCGGCGAGGCCGGCGTCGGTCTGGTCGGCCGGGGTTTCGCCGGGGACGATGGGCACGCCCGCCGCCTGCATCAGGCGCCGGGCCTCTATCTTCGAGCCGAGGCGCGCGATCACGTCGGCCGGGGGCCCGACCCACGTCAAGCCGGCGTCGGCGCACGCGGCGGCCATCTCGGAAGACTCGGACAGGAAGCCGTAGCCGGGATGGACGGCGTCGGCGCCGGTCTCGCGGGCGGCGTCGATGATTGCGCCGACAACGAGATAGCTGTCGCGCGGATGCGGCGGACCGATGGTGACGGCCCGATCCGCCGCGCGCACGTGCGGGGCCCGCGCGTCGGCGGTGGAGCACACCGCCACCGACTCGACGTCGAGCTCGCGGCACGCGCGGATGACCCGCAGGGCGATCTCGCCGCGGTTGGCCACGAGCAGACGGGAGATGGGCCCGGCCATCGGCGTCACATGCGGAAGACGCCGAACTTCGGGTCGGAGAGGGGGGCGTTGCGCGCCATCGACAGGCCGAGGGCGAGGGCGGGCCTCGTCTCGGCCGCGGTGATCACGCCGTCGTCCCACAGCCGGGCCGTCGCGTACCAGGGCGACCCCTCGTGGTCATAGCGGGCGAGGATGGGGTCGCGGATGGCCGCCTCCTCGTCCGGCGCGAGCTCGCCGCCCCGCCGCGCCTGCTGGTCCCGCTTCACGGTTGCGAGCACGCTCGCCGCCTGGGGTCCGCCCATCACGGAGATGCGCGCGTTGGGCCACATCCACAGCAGGCGCGGGTCGTAGGCGCGGCCGCACATGCCGTAGTTGCCGGCCCCGAACGACCCGCCGACGATCACCGTGAACCGGGGGACGGCGGCGTTCGCCACCGCGTGCACCATCTTGGCCCCGTCCTTGGCGATGCCCGCCCGCTCGTACTCCCGGCCGACCATGAACCCGGTGATGTTCTGCAGGAAGACGAGCGGGACCCCCCGCAGGTTGCACAGTTGGATGAAGTGGGTCGCCTTGAGGGCCGACTCGGAGAAGAGGACGCCGTTGTTGGCGACGATGCCGACGAGGAAGCCGTGGAGGCGCGCGAACCCGGTGACGAGGGTGGGGCCGTAGCGGGCCTTGAACTCGTCGAAGCGGGAGCCGTCGACGAGGCGCGCGACGACCTCGCGCACGTCGTACTGGCGCCGGAGATCGGCGCCGACGATGCCGCCGATCTCGCCGGGATCGTACCGCGGGTCCTCCGGCGTGGTGACGTCGCCGGGAGGCGGCTTGACGGCGTGCAGGGTCGAGACGACGGTGCGGGCCAGCTCCACCGCCTCGGCGTCGTTTCGCGCGAGGTAGTCGGCGACGCCGGACAGCCGCGTGTGGACGTCGGCGCCCCCGAGCTCCTCGGCCGGGACGTCCTCGCCCGTCGCCGCCTTCACGAGGGGCGGCCCCCCGAGGAAGATGGTGCCGGTCCCCTCGACGATGATCGTCTCGTCGGCCATCGCCGGCACGTAGGCGCCGCCGGCCGTGCACGAGCCCATGACCACCGCGATCTGCGCGACGCCCGCCGCCGACAGCCGGGCCTGGTTGTAGAAGATGCGCCCGAAGTGCTCCCGGTCGGGGAACACGTCCGCCTGCATCGGGAGGTAGGCGCCGCCGGAATCGACGAGATAGACGCACGGCAGGCGGTTCTCGAGGGCGATCTGCTGGGCCCGCAGGTGCTTCTTGACGGTGACGGGGAAGTACGTGCCGCCCTTCACGGTGGCGTCGTTGGCCACCACCATCACCTCGCGGCCGCTCACCCGCCCGACCCCGGTGACGAGCCCCGCCCCCGGCGCCTCGTCGTCGTACAGGCCCCCGGCGGCCAGCGCCGACAGCTCGAGAAAGGGGGTGTCGGGGTCGAGGAGGCGGTCGATTCGTTCGCGTACCGGCAGCTTGCCCTGCTCGGCATGCCGGCGCGCCGCCGCCTCGCCGCCGCCCTCCCCGGCCCGCGCCCGCCGGGCCTCGAGATCGCGCTCGAGCGCCTCCGTCGCCCGCAGATTGGCGCGGAACTCCTCGCTGCCGGTATCGACGCTGGTCGGCAGGGTGCGCATGGGGCGAACGTCGGGGGGCACGAGCCGGTGTCTCGTCGATTATAGCTCCGCGCACGAGTGGCCGGCCGGCAGGCCGCCGGCGCTCCTGCTGATATCCTTTAGCGATGCGAATCGCCTACCAGGGTGAGCCCGGCGCCTATTCCGAGGCGGCCGCCCTGCGCTTCCGGCCGTCCGCCGACCTCCTGCCGTGCGAGACCTTCGAGGCGGTGTTCGCGGCGGTCGAGCAGGGGAGGGCGACACACGGCATCCTGCCCATCGAGAACTCGAGCCACGGCACGATTCACGGCAACTACGACCTCCTGCTGAAGCACGAGCTGCCGATCGTCGGCGAGGTGAAGCAGCCCATCGTGCACAACCTGCTCGTGCTCGACGGGACGACCCGCGAGCAGCTTCGGCGGGTGTTCTCGCACCCGCAGGGCCTCGGGCAGTGCCAGCGGTTCCTCCGCACCCTCGACGTGGAGCTCGTGCCCACCTACGACACCGCGGGCAGCGCCAAGCTGATTCGGGACGGCGGGCTGCGCGATACCGGGGCCATCGCGTCCGAGCGCGCGGCCGAGGTGTTCGGGCTGTCGGTACTGGAGGCGGGGGTGCAGGACTTCGCCGACAACACCACCCGCTTCCTCCTGGTGGGGCGCGACCAGACGCCGCTCGGCCCCGCCGACAAGACGACCATCGTCTTCACCGTGACCAACGACGCCGGGGCGCTGTTCAAGGCGTTGAGCGTGTTCGCGCTGCGCGACATCGACCTGACGAAGCTCGAGTCGCGGCCGATTCCCGAGCGGCCCTTCGAGTTCCTGTTCTACGCCGACCTCACCGCGTCGCGCGACGATCTGCCCTGCGCGCGCGCCCTCATGCACCTCGCCGAGTTCGCCCCGCTGCTCAGGACGCTGGGGTCTTATCCGCGCTGGGAAGAGCCCGAGGCCGAATAGATGCCGAACCGTCTCGCCGACGAGCCCAGTCCCTATCTCCTCCAGCACTGCGAGAACCCCGTCGACTGGTATCCGTGGGGGGAGGAGGCGTTCGCCCGCGCCCGCGCCGAGGATCTGCCCATCTTCCTCTCCGTCGGCTACTCGACGTGCCACTGGTGTCACGTCATGGAGCACGAGTCGTTCGAGAACGAGGACATCGCCCGCGTCCTGAACGCGAGCTTCGTCCCCGTCAAGGTCGACCGCGAGGAGCGTCCCGACGTCGACCGGGTGTACATGGCGTTCGTGCAGGCGACGACCGGCTCGGGGGGGTGGCCGATGAGCGTGTGGCTCACCCCGGAGCTGAAGCCGTTCTACGGCGGCACCTACTTCCCGCCGACCTCGCGCTGGGGACGCCCCGGGTTCGCGGAGATCCTGGCCGAGATCGCGAAGCGCTGGCGCGAGTCTCGGGCCGAGCTGGCGGCTTCCGCCGACGGGGTGATCGAGCGGCTGCGCGAAGTGCGGCACAACCGGCAGCCGTCCGGGGGGCGGATGCCGGACGGCGACCTGCTGGCGGGCGGGGTGCGCGAGTACGCGGGGGCATTCGACGCGCGCAACGGCGGTTTCGGCGGCGCGCCCAAGTTCCCGCGGCCGGCGGAGATGCTCTTCCTGCTGCGCGAGCACGCGCGCACCGGCGACGTCGAGGCCCGCCACATGGTGCTCGAGACCCTCCGGGCGATGGCCATCGGCGGCATGCGCGACCACGTCGGGGGCGGGTTCCACCGCTATTCGGTGGACGCCATGTGGCGGGTGCCGCACTTCGAGAAGATGCTCTACGACCAGGCGCAGCTCGTCATCGCGTTCCTGGAGACGGCGCAGGCGGGGGGCGAGCCGTCGTTCGCCGAGGTGGCCCACGACACGCTGGCGTACGTCCACCGCGACCTGCGTCACCCCGGGGGCGGGTTCTTCTCGGCCGAGGACGCCGACAGCTTGCCGCCGGACGGCGACGCAGGCGGGGGAGGCGGGCCGGCCGCGAAGCGGGACGATGCGGGCGGCGCGCCGGCGGCCGGCGGGGTCGGTGGACGGGGCGGACCGGCCGCGAAGCGGGAGGGGGCGTTCTACGTCTGGGCCCAGTCGGAGATCGAGGCGCTGTTCGGCGACGACGCCGACGTCGTCCGGTTCCGCTACGGGATCGAGCCGGACGGCAACGCCCTCCAGGACCCTCACGGCGAGTTCACCCGGAAGAACCTGCTCTACGTGGCGCGCGGGGTCGACGACGTCGCGCGGTTGAGCGGCCGGTCCCTCGAATCGGTGATGGCGGTGCTCGACGGGGCGAGACCGCGCCTGTTCGAGGTGCGGGGCCGGCGCCCTCGCCCGTCCCTGGACGACAAGGTGCTGTCCGGCTGGAACGGCCTGATGATCGCGGCGTTCGCGCGCGCCGCGCGGCTCGCCCCCCTGGACGAGATCCCGTCTCCCGATCCGCTCGAGGCCGCGGCCGCCGCCGCCCGCTTCCTGCGCGACCACCTTTGGGACGGGGAACGGGGCGTGCTGCTGCGGCGGTTCCGCGACGGGCGCGCGGGCATCGACGGCTACGCCGAGGACTACGCCTGCGTGGTGTGGGGCCTGCTCGAGCTGTTCCAGGCCGGCGGCGATCCGGCCTGGCTCGACTGGGCGAAGCAGCTCCACGCGACGCAGAGCCGCCTGTTCCGGGATGCCGCGGACGGCGGGTGGTTCAGCACCAGCGGCGACGACGCCAGCGTCCTCCTCCGGCTGAAGGAGGATTACGACGGGGCCGAGCCGTCGGCGGCGTCGGTCACGGCGTGGAACCTCCTGGCCCTGATGCACCTGTCCGGACCCCAGGAGGCTGCAGGGTATCGGGAGCAGCTCGAGGAGACCCTGCGCCGGGTCCCCGCGTCGCCGCAGCTCGCGCGGGTGGTGCCCATGATGATGGCCGCCGCGTCGGCGGCGCACGCCGGCGTGCCCCAGGTGATCGTGCTCGGCCCGCGCGACGCGGCGGCGACGGCGGCCCTGCACCGCACGTTCACCGAGTGCTTTCTTCCCGCGGCGGTCAGCCTCGTCGTCGAGCCGGGGGCGCACCAGCGCGAGATCGCGGCGCGGCTGCCGTGGGTCGCGTCGATGGAGATGCTGGACGGCCGGCCGACCGCCTACCTCTGCCGGGACGGCGCCTGCGACCAGCCGGTGAACGATCCCGGGGCTTTCCGGGCCCGGTTGGCGGCCCTGACCGCCCATCGCGCGCCGGCGGGCCGACCCTGACCGCCCACCGCGCGCCGGCGGGCCGCCGCTGACCGCGGCGAGAGGAACCACCGCATGACCTTCGACGTCGAGGTGCTGCTGAAGGGGACCGACGACGTGGTCACCGAGACGGTGACCTACGCCGGTCCCGAGCCGCCGGGATGGACCGACGCCGACGTGCGCGAGGTGTTGCTGTCGATTCTCCGGGTGTTCGACCGGGTGAACCGCAAGGAGGAGGCGGAGCCCGGCGATGTCTCCCTGCGCGGCCTGAGCTGGATTGTCACCGCGTCCGGCACCGGCGTGGCGATCGCCATCGAGATCCCCAGCGGCGCCATCGCCGCCGGCCCCTTCGACCTGCCGGCCGACGAGCTGACCCAGATGATCGCCCGGGTCATCTCGTCGAGCGTCCAGGCAACTGCGGTGCACTGATGCCGCGGCGACTTGCTGCGGTCAGGATGGCCCTCGGGCCGGTCAAGGTCTAGCGGGGCCTCGCGTACGCCGCCGTCGAGTGAGCGCTGAGCTCGTCCACACGCCCCTTGAGGACGCTGAACTGGTAGCTGTTCCAGAGACTCGCGGCTGCGGCGAGCATCCCCGTGACAGCTCCGACCGTCGCCGCGATCGCCGTATAGATCTCCATGCCGAGCAGGATATCAGAGTTGACGGAAAACGGCCCGGCACGTGTCCGGAGGGTAGGACTATCCGGGAACGTCTGGAGAGAAGTGCTGGTGCCGGAGGTGGGGGTCGAACCCACACGGGCCGTAAGGCCCACGGGATTTTGAGTCCCGCGCGTCTGCCAGTTTCACCACTCCGGCACGGAGGGCGGAGCCTAGGGGCGCACGACGCCGTCGGCGCGCCACAGGTGCAGGGTGCGCTGGGTGCCGCGCTCGTCCTCGAACTCGTGCGTCACGTCCGGCCGCCAGTCGCCCATGCGAAAGGCGTGCGACACGATGCGCGCGCCGGGTCTGAGCTGTCTCGTCAGGATCGGGCGCAGCCTCCGGTTCGACGACGAGAGCAGGTAGAGGGTGACGACGGTGGCCTCGGACACGTCGGCCTGCATCGCGTCCTGCTGGATGAAGGTCACGAGGTCCTGCACGCCCCGGCGCGCCGCGTTGGCGTTCGCCTCGGCGATCCGTTCGGGGTCGTAGTCGATGCCGACGCCGCGGGCGCCGAAGCGCTCGGCCGCGGTGATGACGATGCGGCCGTCCCCGCAGCCGAGGTCGTAGACGACGTCGTCGCGGGTCACCTCGGCCAGCTCCAGCATCCGGTTCACCACGTCGTACGGCGTGGGCACGTAGGGCGCCAGGCTCTCCGGCTGCTGGAGGGCGGTCACCGCCGGCGGGGTGATCGGCACCGCAACGGCGATCGCCAGCACCGCCGTCAGCATTGCGGCCCGTCTGCGCATGACAGTCTCCTGATCGAACCACGGTCGGTCGCGCCAACCCCTACTCTACAGTACTTTCGACTCGCGGCCGGCCTGCCGGCGGGGCCGGCCGCGGCGCGGGGGCGGTCCGGAGCCGCGGCCGGCCGCGAGTTCGCGCCGTTGCCGCGCGCACTCCCGACGGGTCGGTCGGGCGCCGGGCGGAGGCGCCGGCGACATTGGGCGGGCGGGGGCCGAGAACTCCGTAACCGTCGAGAAATGATGGGTTTGCCGTTGATCCAGGAAGCAAAACGGGCTATACTGGGCAGATTTCGGAGCGCGCGATAGCCGGATTCCAACTGGGGGGTTACGTGAAGTTCGAAGTTGGAGACAAGGTCATCTACCCGAACCACGGTCTGGGCGTCGTGCGGTGCATCGAGACCCGGACCATCATGGGGACGACCTGCGGGTTCTATTCGTTGCGTATGGCGGACAGCGACACCACCGTGCTCGTCCCCGTCGACAACGTCGACGGCGTGGGGCTGCGTCGTGCGATCGGCGACAGGGAGGTCAAGAAGCTGTTCACGCTGCTCGGGAACGGCAAGATCGACAATCACCAGAACTGGAAGGGACGCTTCAAGGACAACTCGGACAAGATGCGCACCGGCTCGATCTACGACGTGGTCGACGTGCTGAAGAACCTCACGTTCCTCGCCAAGTCGAAGAACCTGTCGTTCCGCGAGAAGCGCATGCTCGACCGGGCGAAGTTCCTGGTCGTGTCCGAGATCTCCGAGGTGGTGGGCGACAGCGCCGAAGCCATCGACGAGAAGGTGAACAAGGCCCTCGACCGCTGCTTCGTCAACCGGGATCGGGCCATGGCCCGGGCCAAGGCGGCGAAGACCAAGCCGAAGGCGACCGTCGCCAAGGCGACGAAGACCCCTGCGGCGCGGGCGCAGGAAGCCCGTGCGTCCTGACTGCTGATCGGTGTCCTCGGGGAGCCCGATCCGGCGCCTGCCGGGTCGGGCTCTTTTCGTATGCGCCGGCCCATCCCATCATGCGTTTCCCGTGGCCCACCGTCGTCGCCGCCGCGAGGTCTCTCGCCGCCTACGTGATCGTCTCGCTCTACGTCCTGGTGACGGCCCCCGTGGGGATGGCGATTGCCCTCGTGGTACGGCATCCCGGCGTGCTCTACTGGCTCGGCCGGCAGGGGGTGCGCATCGGGCTCGCCGCCGTCGGCATCCGGTACCGGGTCGCCGGGGTCGAGCACGTCCGGGGCGACCGTCCCACCGTGTATTGCGTCAACCATACCAGCAACCTGGAGCCGCCCATCGTCTACATGGCGCTTCGCGCCGTGCACCCGAGGCTGCGCATTCTCTACAAGGCGGAGCTCCAGAAGCTGCCGCTGCTGCCCGTGGCGTTCGGGGTCGCCGGGTTCGTGCCGATCGAGCGCCGCAACCGCGAGCAGAGCCGGGCCGCCATCGACACCGCGGCCGCGGCGCTCAAGGGCGGCTTCTCGTTCCTCGTCTTCCCCGAAGGGACGCGGAGCCGGAGCGGCGAGCTCCTGCCGTTCAAGAAGGGCGGATTCGTGATGGCGATCCGCGGAGGCGCAGCCGTCGTGCCGCTCACGATACTCGGCGCCGGCGAGGCGATGCGCCGGGGCAGCCCCATCATCCGACCCGTCACCGTCAGCGTGCGGATCGGGCCGCCCATCGAGTCGCGGCGGTTCGGCTTCGCCCGGCGCGACGAGCTGATCGGGGCCACGCGGTCGGTGATGGAAAGGTTGCTGGCGGCGGGGCCCATCCCCTGAGGCGGGCCGGTCGGTGGCGCGAACCGCCGGGGGGCGTCGGGGCGCGCGTCGACCGGGGTCCGCGCTGCCGCCATCGTCGCCCGGGGCGGCTCCGGCGCCTGACCATCCTCTCGGTGGCGCGAACCGCCGGGGGGCGTCGGGGCGCGCGTCGACCGGGGTCCGCGCTGCCGCCATCGTCGCCCGGGGCGGCTCCGGCGCCTGACCATCCTCCGGGCTTCCGCGGGTTTCCAGGGCGCAGGGATCTCGATGGCCGCGGGCTCTCAGGAGCCGCCGGTGGCGAACCGCAGCGTGTAGGGGATCAGCGCGGCGCCGTCGAGGGCCTCGATCCCGTCGCCGAGCGTCACCGCGACCGGCCGGTAGGGGAGCAGGGGCTCCGCGAACTGCACGTTGAGGACGCGGTTGCGGGGGCGGTACTCGGCCGTGAGCTCCAGCGCGCCGTCGGTGCCGACGTAGGCCGCCCGGATGTTCCCGGCGAACGAGTCCGGATTCATGTCGCGCGAGAACTGGAAACGGACGGGCGCGTCGACCGCCACCCCGGTGTCGTCCTGGGTCGGGGCCGAGAAGATGACCTCGGACGGGAGCCGCTGCTCGGGCCGGGGCGCTTGCCGGCGGTCGGCGACGGGGGTGGGCCGGTCGACCATGGCGAGGCTCTCGGCCTCGATGGTGGCGAGATGGTTGCCGCCGCCGACCACGCCGGTGACCTGCAGCCAGCGGTTGGTGTCGACCCTGGCCATCACGTCGAAGTCGAAGCCGTCCCCCTTCGGCTCCATGCCCACGATCCAGATGGCGGCGTCGCCGGACCGCAGCACGAAGTCGTCGCGGGTGTTGCCCGGCGCCTCCGGGAGGTCGCCGAACAGGTTGCGGGCGCGGAACCGGCCGGTCACGGTGACGGTCCGGTCGCGGTAGCGGGCCGGCTCGAGCGAGATGGTCCGGATGGTGGCGCCGTCGGGCGCGTCCGCCCGCTGCGTATCGTCGGCAATCAGGAGCCGCATCTCGCCGGTCGACGGCCACGGCTTGCCGAGCAGCCTCTCGGACATGGCGGCGATGCCGTGGTCGGCCACGCGGGGGTCGTCCGGCTGGAGACGGCCCACGTCCCAGAACGTACCCTCGATCTCGAGGGCGTCGCGCTCGTCGGCGACCGGCGGGGCGACGTAGAGCGCGCGGAGGCGCCGTTCCCCGTCACTGACGAACACGTCCCGCAGGTCGCCCTCCGGCGTGGCCCGCACCACCACCGCCTGGCGGTGGAAGAAGCTGGGATAGGCGTCGAGGGCGGCCAGGGTCGTCGGCATGTAGCGGAGCGGCTGGGCGGCGGGGACCGCGGGGCGCAGCGCGCCGGCGAGGAGAAGCACGGCGGCGGCCGCGAACCGCCACCGCCGGAGGTGCGGCCCCGGCCGCGCCGGCGTGGAGACAAGGCGTCCGTCGCCGGTTGACGTGCTCCGCACGCGGGTATCCTAACATATACTCTCTCCGGCGGTTGCGGCGACCGGGCGCCGGCGGCGGGCCGGCCGGGGTGTCATGGCAGAGCAGGTTTCCGAACAGACCACCAATCGGTTGTCGCTGTATCTTCGGTTCCTGAACGAGCTCGAGGCCGGCGGCGTGCGCACGGTGTCGTCCAAGGTGCTCGCGGCGCGGTTCGATCTGAACGCGGCCCTCATCCGCAAGGACCTGTCGCACTTCGGCGACCTCGGGGTCCGGGGCGTGGGTTACGTGGTCGCCGACCTGCGGCAGCGCCTGCGGCAGATACTCGGGCTCGACCGGTGCCTGAACGTGACCATCATCGGCGCCGGCAACCTGGGGTTCGCCCTCGCCGACTATCCCGGTTTCCGCAAGGAGGGGTTCCGAATCGTCGCGCTGTTCGATACTCTTCCCGAGAAGGTGGGCGGCCGGTCGCGGAGCGGCGTGCCCATTCACGACATCCGCGACCTGAAGCGGGTGGCGCGGCGGGAGCAGATCACCATCGCGGTGGTCGCGGTGCCCGCGGAGTCGGCCCAGGTGGTGGTGAACACCGTCGTCGAGGCGGGCATCAAGGCGTTGCTGAACTTCTCTCCGGGCGCGTTGCGGGTGCCGTCCGACGTCAAGCTGAAGAGCGTCGACCTGACGGTGTCGCTCGAGAGCCTCTCGTTTCATCTGGCCCGCGGCGTCGACCGTCCGCCCCGCCCCTAGCCCCATGCCCGAGACCAGGTTGCGCACGTCGGCCGGCGACGCGGAGACGCCCCTGTCGCACGTGGATGCCGAGGGCCGCGTTCGCATGGTCGACGTCGGCGCCAAGGCCGTCACGCGCCGCGAGGCGGTGGCCCGCGGCGCCATCACCATCGCCGCGGATGCGCTGGCCCTGATCCGCGAGGGGCGGATCGCCAAGGGCGACCCGTTGCAGGCGGCGCGGATCGCGGGGATCATGGCCGCGAAACGGACCGCGGACCTCATCCCCCTGTGCCATCCCCTGCCGCTCTCGCACGTGGAGGTCGATCTGCTGGAGCGGCCGGACGGCTACGATATCGAGGCGGTGGCGCGGACGACGGCGCCGACGGGGGTCGAGATGGAGGCCCTGACCGCGGTGGCGGCGGCCGCGCTGACCGTGTACGACATGGTGAAGGCGGTCGACAAGACGATGGTGATCGGCGAGATTCGCCTGATGCGGAAGACGGGCGGCCGCAGCGGCGAGTACCGGCGGGGGCAATGAGGGGCCGGGCGCCTGCACCGCGGGGGTCTTCGCGCCGCGAGAACCCCGACTCGACCGGCGGTCGCGCTTGCGGCCGGACAGGAGACAGGACATGACCGATTCCGACATCCGGACCCTGGCGGAGCTGCCGTTCCGCGTGTCCGGGCGCTTCTCCAAGCCGGTGCTCATGGGGCGCTGCGAGGGCGACCGGATCCGCGAGTGGTCGAGCCGGCAGCTCTTCGACGAGGTGCGCGACCTGAGTCTGGGGTTGGGAGCGCTCGGCGTCCGGCCGCGCGACCGCGTCGCCATCCTCTCGGACAGTCGTCCGGAGTGGGTCGTCAGCGACCTCGCGATACTGACCGCGGGGGCGGTGACGGTGCCCGTCTATCCGACCCTGCCGGCCAGCCAGGTCGGCTACATCCTCGCCCACAGCGGGGCGCGGGTGGTGGCGGTCGCCGACGAGGAGCAGGCCGCGAAGGTGCGGGCGGCGCGGAAGGACGCGCCGGCGGTCGAGGCCATCGTGGTCTTCGACCGCGCCGCCGCGGACGGTTCCGCCGGCGGCGAGGCGGGCGCGGGCGACGCCGGTCCCGCCGTGGATGCCGCCGGTGCGAGCGAGGCCGAGGCGGGAGCCTCCGAAGCCGAGGCGGAGGCGCCGCTGCGCGAGTACTCGCGGGCCGAGATCATGGAGCGCGGGCACCACCGTCTGATGACCGAGAACGGTCTCGGCCGCATCTACAAGGAGAGGGCCCAAGCGATCGAGCCGGATGCGCTGGCCACCATCATCTACACGTCGGGCACGACCGGGCACCCCAAGGGCGTGATGCTCTCGCACCGCAACTTCCTGGCCAACGTCGCCGACGTCAATCAGGTGATCGGGGTCTCCGAGGACGACACGGCGTTGTCGTTCCTGCCGCTGAGCCATGCGTTCGAGCGCACCACCGTCTACATGTACCTCCACAACGGCGCGACGTTCATCTTCGCCGAATCTCTCGAGACGATCGGCCGGGACATGCAGCAGGTCCGTCCGACGGTGATGACGGGCGTGCCGCGGGTCTTCGAGAAGGTCCGCGCCAGGGTCATCGCGGCCGTGGCGGAGGCGCCCCGGCTGCGGCAGGCGCTGTTCGCGTGGGCCACCGGCGTGGGCCACGCCGCGGCCAGCGCCCGGCTCGGGGGCCGGAAGCCGGGCCTGATGACCCGGCTCAAGGCGCCCGTCGCCGACCGCATCGTGCTCTCGAAGATCCGCGCGCGGACCGGCGGGCGGCTGCGGTTCGTGTGCTCCGGCAGCGCGCCCCTCAGCCGGGAGGTGGCGGAGTTCCTCTACGCGATCGGGCTGCCGGTGCTCGAGGGCTACGGCCTGACCGAGACCGCGCCGGTGCTGACGGTGAATCCGCTCGGCGGGGCCCGCATCGGCACCGTCGGCCCGGCCCTGCCCCGCGTCGAGCTGCGCATCGCCGGCGACGGCGAGGTGCTGGCGCGCGGGCCGAACATCATGATGGGGTACTACCAGAACCCCGAGGCGACGGCCGACTGCATCCGGGAGGGGTGGTTCCACACCGGCGACATCGGGCGCATCGACGACGGCGGGTACCTGACCATCACCGACCGCAAGAAGGAGATCCTGGTCACCGCCGGCGGCAAGAACGTCGCGCCCCAGCCGATCGAGGCGCTGCTGAAGCGCGACCCCATCGTCGCCGAGGCGATGCTCGTCGGCGACCGGCGTCCCTACGTGTCGGCGGTGCTGGTGCCGGACGCGGCGACCCTGGAGCAGCGTCTCTCCGCGTCGGGAATGACGCCGGGCAGCCTCGACGACCTCGTCGGGCGTGAAGACGTTCGAGCGTTGTTCCAGCCCATCGTCGACGAGGCCAACGCCGAGCTGGCCAGCTTCGAGCAGGTCAAGCGGTTCGTCCTCCTGCCGGCGCAGTTCTCCATCGGCACCGGCGAGCTGACCCCCACCCTGAAGCTCAAGCGCCGCGTGGTGATGGAGCGCTGGCAGGACGTCATCGAGGGGATCTACCAGGACGCCTGACGCGCGCTCCGGCCGGATTCGGCCGTTCCCGGGCGCGTGGACCGCTCCCGAAGGCCGGCCGCGTCGACGGCTGTCCGCCCCGCACGGCGGCGGTTGCCCCCGCGGCCGCCCCGGGGCGCCGTTTGCCCGCCCGCAGAATCCCGGTTAAGCTGAAACATCGACGATGGTGCTTCCCAGGAGGACCCATGCACACGGGGCTCGCCCGGCGTAGCCCCGGCTGGCGCGTCTCGATCGCCGCACTGGCGATCGCGCTGGTCGGTGCCGCGTCCGCCGCAACCGCTTGGCACGGGGACCACGCCGGCGACCAGGACTGCGCGGTCTGCCAGTTGCGTCACCAGCCCGTGGCCGAGTTGTCCGGCGATCTCGAGATCGGACCCGCCGAGGTCGCGGAGCGGCTGGAACCGCTTCCCCGCGACCGATGGGCCGCGTCCGGGCATCCCTCCCGTCTCCCCGCCCGCGCTCCCCCCGCCTGACGCCCGCAGGAGAAGTTCCCGCTGCATTTGAGCGGCGATACACCCCGGTTGACTGCGTTGTTCGTCGTTGCATACGCCCGATACGTGCCTTCCTGACGCCTTGTCAGGCGGGCGCCTCGGCGGGTCGCCAGCGTCCCGCGGGCGCGATGCAACGCCGGGTTTCACCACGGGTCGCCAGCTCGCGTCACTCGCTGCATTCGTCGATCGCGCAGCGGTCGCCGTTGTCCCTTGCTCGTGCTCGTGGCGGCCGGCGTACTCCGCGTCGCGGGCGTCAGTCCCGGGTACCGTCCCGGAGGCGTGCAGATTCCGGTCGGACGGCCGGCTGCCCGCCGCAACCGAACAGTCTGCTGGAACAGGCTTGGAAGACGAGGAGAGCTTGATGTATCGATTCACTGCAACACGTTTGTCGGCGGCCCTCGCCGTGGCCGCGCTGCTGGCGCTGCCGGCCCGGGCGCAGGAGACCGGCGCCGTCGGCGGCCGGGTCACGCTCGAGGAGGGCGGCGGTCCCGTCCACGGCGCGGTGATCGTGATCGTCGGCGCGGGCGCGGTGGGCCTGACCGACGAGGACGGCGCGTTCGAGATCGACGGCGTTTCCGCCGGGACCTACGAGGTGCTCGCCCAGCGCGAGCACCTCACCGCCGGCCGGCAGGCCGTCACCGTCGCCCCGGGGGAGACGGCGATGGTGGACTTCATGCTCGGCCTCTCGGCGGTCCATGAGGAGCTGACCGTCACCGCCTCGGCCGGCGGGGCCGAGACGACGCTCGAGGCGTTCAACGCGGTCACCACCCTCGACTCGTTCGACGTCGCGGCGCAGGGCGCCAACACCATCGGCGAGGCGCTGCGGAACGAGCCGGGCATCGCGAGCCGCAGCTTCGGGCCGGGCTCGGACCGGCCGATCATCCGCGGCTTCGACGGCGACCGGGTGCTCATTCTCGAGGACGGCATCCGCACCGGCGACCTCTCGAGCCAGTCGGGCGACCACGGGGTCACCGTCGATCCCAACGGGGCCGAGCGTATCGAGATCGTCCGCGGCCCGGCGACCCTGCTCTACGGCTCGAACGCCGTCGGCGGCCTCGTCAACGTGATCACGCCGCACGAGAGCTACCGCGACTCGCAGTTCCAGGGCACGCGGGGGCAGTTCACCGTCGACGCGGGGAGCGCGAACGCCCAGGCGGGCACCGCGGCCAGCTTCCAGCACGCGCAGGGCAGCGTCCTCTTCTGGGGCGGCGGCAGCCTGCGCCAGACGGGTGACTACAGCACCCCGGACGGCGTCGTCGAGAACTCCGCGACGGAGCTGACGAACGCGCAGGCCGGGGTCGGCTGGTTCGGCGACCGGGCGTTCGCGAGCGGCGGGTTCAGGGCGGAGGACGGCCGGTACGGCGTGCCGTTCGCCGGCGAGTTCCACGCGGCGCACGGCCACGAGGAAGAGGAAGACCAGGGCGACGAGGACGACCACGGTCACGACCACGACCACGATCACGGCGACGAGGAGGAGGACGAGGACGACCACGAGGACGAGGAGGCACACGAGGTCGCGATCGATCTCGCCTCGCGTCGGCGCGTCGGCCGTTTCGACTTCGGCCTCCGCAACCTCGCCAACCGGGCCATCGAGGGTGTCCGCTTCACCGCGAACGTCATCGACTGGGGCCACGACGAGCTGGAGATCGACGAGGGCATCGAGAGCATCGGCACCCGGTTCACCAACCGGACCACCATCCTGCGCGCCGAGGTCGATCAGCAGCAGACGGCGCGGCTGTCAGGCCGGTTCGGGGCCTGGGCCCAGACGCGCGAGTTCGAGGCGGTCGGGGTCGAGGCGCTGGCGCCGCGGACGGACCAGACGTCGTTCGCCGCGTTCGCCTACGAGGAGGTCGACTTCGGGCGCTTCCGGCTGCAGTTCGGCGGCCGGGTCGAGCGGAACGACTACCGGCCCGACGAGCGGCCGGGAGGCGGGCACGACGACCAAGACGTTCCTGACGACGATGACGACGATCATGACCACGACCATGACCACGACCATGACCACGACGACGCTCAGGACGACGACGCTCAGGACGAACACGACCACGGCGGGCTCGTGGCGCCCGACCCGCGGGACCGGCAGTTCCTGGGGAGCTCGGCGTCGTTCGGCCTGCACGCCGATCTGGGCACGGGCAGCGCGTTCGTGGCCAACGTCACGTCGTCGCACCGCGCTCCCGCCCTCGAGGAGCTGTACAACTTCGGTCCGCACGTCGGGAACCTCGCGTTCGAGGTCGGCAACCCCGATCTGGACGCCGAGACGACGCTCGGCCTCGACCTGAGCCTGCGGCACCAGTCCGAGCGGGCGCGGGCCAGCATGAACTTCTATGTCTACGGGATCGACAACTTCATCTTCGGCGAGCGGACCGGCGAGGAGGCCGACGGCCTCGCGGTCCTCGACTTCCACCAGGGAGACAGCCGGTTCCGGGGCTGGGACGCCCGCGCGAGCTTCCGGCTGGGGGGCCGCGCCTGGACGACCCTCGGCATCGGCTACGTCGACGCGAGGCTCACCGCCACCAACGAGCCGCTGCCTCGCATTCCGCCGTTGCGGGGGACGCTGAGCCTCGACCTGCCGTACGGCGGGTTCACGGTCAGCCCGGAGCTGGAGTTCGCGGGGGCCCAGGACCGCGTGTTCCACGACGAGACCGAGACCGAGGGCTACTCGGTGGTCAACCTGCGCGCGTCCTACGTCTGGCCGCGCCAGCACGCGGCGCACGTCCTCAGCTTCACGGGCTACAACCTGACGAACGCCCTCTACCGGAACCACACGTCCTTCATCAAGGACCTGGCTCCCGAGATGGGCCGCGGCGTCAAGGTGGGCTACTCGGTGCGGTTCTTCTAGTGTCCGGCGACCGCCCACCCGGGCCGGGTGGGCGGCCGTCACCGGCGGGTCCGTGGCCGGAAGCGGACAGGCTTCCGATCAGCAGGAAAGCGGGAGGTTCCCGCGTCAGAAGATGGTGGCGTTGGAGAGGGGCCACCAGCGGAGCTGCACCTTGCCGATGACGTACTTCTCCGGCACCTGGCCCCAGTGGCGGCTGTCGGAGCTGCTGTTCCGGTGGTCGCCCATGACGAAGTAGTGGGCGTCCTCGACCCGCTCGGGACCGAGGTTCTCGCGGCTCCGGAACCGGGGCGGCACGTACTCGTCCGGCAGCAGGACGTCGTTCACGTAGACCTGCCCGCTCTCGATCCGCACCTCGTCGCCCGCCTCGGCGATGACCCGCTTGACGAAGGACTTGTCGGGGTCGCGCGGGTAGTAGAGCATGACGATGTCGCCGGGCTCGGGCCGGCCGAAGAACTTGTACAGCGCCTTGTTCACGATCAGCCGGTCCTGGTCCTCCAGCGTCGGCTCCATGCTGCGGCCCTCGACCCGGGCCACCTGGAACCCGAAGGTCACGATGAGGGTCGCGTAGACCGCGGCGGACGCAAAGGTCTTGATCCACGCCACGATCTCCTCGCCGGCGCGCGCCGCGAGGGCCGAGCGCTGCGCCCGGCGCTGGGCCTCCCAGGCCTGACTCGGCGACAGCAGGTGGGGCGGCGGGCCTTCCGGGCCCGGTCCCGCTAGAGGCTCAGATACTCCCGGAGCCGCTTGGTCTGGGTGCGGCTGACCGGAATCTCCGTGCCTTTCCCGTCCTTCATCCTCAGGATGTAGTTGCGGCTGAACCAGGGGACTATCTCCTTGATCTCGTTGATGTTGACGACGTGCGATCGATGCACGCGCCAGAAAACGGCGGGGTCGAGGTGTGAATGCAGCTCATCGAGCGTGCGGTAGTTCGAGGTGCCGGTCACGGTGCCGGTCACGATGGTGATGACGTCGTCGGCCAGCGAGGCGTAGACGATGTCGTCGGACCGAACGAGCAGGAAGCGGTCGCCCGCCCTGATGGCCAGGCGTTCCCGCCGGTGCTGCCGTTCCGCTACGTACTGGACGATCCGTTCGAGCTCACGGTTCGCCGCCGTGTCCTCCCGCTGCCCGGCCGGCGTCGCCGTCAGCCGTCGGACGCGCTCGATCGACCGGGCGAGCCGCGACGACTCGACCGGCTTCAGGAGGTAGTCGACCGCGCTCACCTCGAACGCCTCGATGGCGTACTGATCGTAGGCGGTCACGAAGACGACCCGGCTCCTGACGCCGCGATCGAGCAGCCGTCGGGCCACCTCGAACCCGGTCATGCCCGGCATCTGGATGTCGAGCAGCACCAGATCGGGGTCGAGCGACTCGGCCAGCGACACCGCCTGCGGCCCGTCCGCCGCCTGCTCGACGACCTCGACGTCGTCGAGCCGACCGAGCTGGAAGCAGAGCTCGCTGCGGGCGGGCTGCTCGTCGTCGGCGACCAGAACTCGAAGGGGCATTCTATCAGGACCGCGGATCGCCGACCACCGCGCCAGCCCGCCCATCGTCGCCTGGCGGCTCCGCCGGGCGCCCAACCAACCCTCCAGGAGTCCGCGTCGTTCCACGACGCAGACTCCTGGCCCGCCCGCCGTCGCCTTCGGCTCCACCGGGCGCCCAACCGACCCGGGGGGAGCTCCCGCCGTTCGACGCGGCGGATTCCCGGCCCGCGGCGGCCCGCGGCATCGCCAGCTCGGGAATCTCGATGCGGGCGCGCGTCCCCTCGCCCGGCGCGCTGTTCAGCTTCAGATGATAGTTGGCGCCGTAGATGACCCGGAGGCGCTCGTCCACGTTCTTCAGGCCGATGCCGCGCCGCCCGCCGGGGTCGGGGGCCTCGGTCACCATGCCCAGGCCGTCGTCGACGACCTCGATCACGGTGTGGCCGCGGACGCGCCCGCTCGAGATGGTGATGCGGCCGCCGCCGACCTTGCGCGAGATGCCGTGCTTGATGGAGTTCTCCACCAGGGGCTGCAGCAGCATGCTGGGCACCAGTTGGTCGAGGGTCTCGGGCGCGATGCGCTTCTCGACGACCAGCGTGTCGCCGAAGCGGACGGTCTCGATGTCGAGGTACTCGTCGATCGACTCGATCTCCTCCCGCAGGGTGACGAAGTGCTCCTGGCTCCGCAGAAGCCGGCGCAACAGCCCGGAGAGCTTGCCGATCAGCATGCGCGCGGTCTCGGGCTGAGAGCGGATCAGCGACGAGATCGACGTCAGCGTGTTGAAGAGGAAGTGGGGGTTGATCTGGCTCGCGAGGGCCTCGACCCGGGCCTGCATGAGCAGCTTCTCCTGCTCCTGCAGACGGTGCTCGATGCGCGCGGTGTTCCAGATCTTGATGGGGATGGCGACCGACATGACCGTGGTCGGCACGATCACCGCCATCAGCCAGACGTTCGTCGGCTCGAGAGCGAAGAGCCGCTGGGCGCCGAACCGGTCGGTGAGCGCCTGCCGGAGCAGCTCGAGGGAGACCGGACCGGCCATCAGGGTGAACTGCCAGTCGATGCGGAACCGCCCCGCGAGCCGCCACGTGTGCCGTCGCAGGGCCGTCACCAGCAGCGGGCTCACGTGCCAGATCGCCTCCTTGGGGCACAGCTCGCGCAGCCCGCCGCCGGCGAATCCGCAGCCGACCATGACGATGATCGCGATCCACTCGCCGGCCATCAGGGCCGGGAGCCCGACGAGGCCCCCGACGATCGCTCCCGCGTAGGGGCCGGCGATGAGCCCCGCGAGGAACGAGCCGGCGAGGGACAGGTCGGCCGCCGCGTAGTCGAGCAGCAGCCGCGAGATGACCCCGATGCTGACGGGGATGCCGAACGCGAACGCGAACGTCAGCCGCTCGCGCCACGCGCGCTTCTCGGTGAGGAGAATCCGACGGAACTGGCCGAACCGGACCAGCATGGTGGCGAGCGTCGCCGCCACCGCGATCTTGACCACCAGGGTGGTCAGCAGCGCCCGCTCGGGCGTGAGGAACCTGACTTCCTCGGGCATGGTCGGGCGGGGAGGCCGGCCGGCGCCACGGGGCGGCGCAAACGACCGGCTCGCGCCACTATACCGGCGCCGCCGGCCGCCTGTCAAACCGCGTGATGACGGCCAAAGCGTTGTCAGCGAATGAGTTAGCGACCGGCCGGGCGCCCCCGCGCCTCGGTCTCCGGCCGGTCCCGCCCGGTTTCTCTCCTTGCCGTCACGTCGGCGAAACGGTATAGTCGCACGGTTGTCGTCTCGGGGCGATGGCGGGTCGATACCGCACGGCCGCCCCTCGAGGCCGTCCGCTCGACCGCCACGCGGAGCGCGATTGCATGTCCCTACAGATGCAGGAGTCGGAGCCCAAGAAGGCGGTCGCGCCTCCCGACGCCTCCACCCGCACGCTCTCCGTCGCGTCCGTCGAGACCGACTTCGTCGAGGAGGTCTACGAGAAGATCGCCTCGGTGTACGACTTCACGTTCGGTCCGACCCTTCACGCGGGCCGGCTCGAGTCGATCGGGCGGCTCGGCATCTCGCCCGGCGACCGGGTGCTCGAGGTCGGGGTCGGCACCGGCATCAACGCGGTGCTCTATCCGCGCGACTGCCACGTCACCGGCATCGACCTGTCGGCGTCGATGCTCGAGAAGGCGGAGCGGCGCATCGCCCGGCGCCGGCGGACCAACGTCCGGCTGCTGCAGATGGACGCCGAGGCGCTGACTTTTCCCGACGACTCGTTCGACGTCGTCTACGCGCCGTACACCATCAGCGTCGTCTCCGATCCCATCAGGACGGTGCACGAGATGCGGCGGGTCTGCCGGCCCGGCGGCCGGTTCGTCTTCCTCAACCATTTCATGAGCAGGAGCCCGCTGGGGGCGAAGATCGAACGGTGGATCTCGCCCGTCACCGTGCATCTCGGCTTCAAGGCGGATCTGGACCTGCCGGCGTTCCTGGCCCAGGCCGGCCTCGAGCCGGTGTCGATCGAGAAGGTCAACATTCCCCGCATCTGGTCGCTCGTCACCTGCATCAAGGACGCCTGACCGGCCGGCGCCGGCGGGGCGCACGCGGATCGCGGGCGCCGGCTTCCCGGTCCGGCCCCGGCTATCGTCACCATGGCACGCCACGAGCGCGACTTCTTCAACGAACGCGAGGAGCGGAAACCGGCCACGTTCACCTGCCCCAGGTGCCGGCACCGGGCCGAGTACCAGGTGCGCTGGATCCGGCGCCTCAAGAAGGACCGGCCGCCGCGGGGGGCCGACGCCGAGGACCGCGAGATGCACCGCAAGCTCCGCGACTACATGGTGCGCGTCGACGACATGCTCTCCTGCCCCCGGTGCCGCCGACGGTTCGAGATTCCCTCCCACCAGTCGATCGCCTTCCTGTGATCGTGCCCGGGAGCGGCTCGGCCCGGCGGTCCCTGACCCGGGTGCGATGCACGTGACCGGCCGGGTCCCGTCCCGGGCCATCGTCGAGCAGTCCTGCGACGGCTTCACGCGCCATCCCAGGGACAGTGACGGGAATCACCCTGCCACGTGCCCAAGGCAGGCACCGCCGAAACCGGCCGCATCCGGGTTGCGGTTGGCAACCTCCTGTCGATCACTGTCCCAGGGGGCACCGCATCGAGATGGCCCTGAACCTGGGGCCTCGCAGGCCGAACCGGCGCGGGCGTTCAGCCCCCGCGTGTCGGACCTGGATATAATCGGACCTTCGAGGGTCCGATGCGCAGGGGAGAGGCAGTTGTGACGAGCAGACGTCCCGGCTTCGGTGTGCTGTGCGCCGCGGTTGCGCTCGGCGTCGCGTCCCTGTGGCCGGTGGCGGCGACGGCCCAGGAGCGGTACACGCGGGCGGAGGAGGACGAGTTCCACCGGGCGGCCGCCCGCGCGCTGGCGCACGGCGCCTACGACGAGGCGCGGGCCTTGGCGGGGGAGCGGGACGCTGCCGACCCGTCGGCGGCGGCGCTGCTGGCGCGGCTCGACGTCCTGCGCGGCGAGTACGAGGCGGCCGAGGCGCGGCTCGTCCCGGTCGCGGAAGCGAACCCCGTCAGCGCGGCGGGGCTCGAGCTGGCGCTGCTGCAGCAGTACCTGGGCCGGCGCGACGAGGCGGCGGCCCGGTTCCGGGTGCTCGTCGACCGGCTGCAGCGCTCGCCGGACGCCGTCGACCTGTACCGGGCGGCCCGGGCCGCGCGGGCCCTCGGCCGTTACCGTCAGGCCAACGCGCTGCTGCGGAACGCGGCCGGCATCGCCCCCGACGACCCCGCCATCCACACCCTCTGGGGCAATCTCTTCGGCGAGAAGTACGACCAGGCCGAGGCCTCGCAGTCGTACATCGCGGCACTGGAGATCGACGAGGAGTGGGCGCCGGCCCTGCTGGGGATGGCCCGCGCCCTCGCCGACACGAACCCCCCGGCCGCGAGCGCCTCGGCGAGCCGGGCCGTCGAGATCGACCCCGACTACCTGGAAGCCCACCTCTTCCTCGCCCAGCGCAGCTTCGATGACCGCGACCACGAGGTGGGCCGCGCGTCGCTCGAGCGCGCCTTCGCCATCAACGACCGGAGCCTCGAGGCGCGGTCGCTGCGGGCCGCCGTCGCCTACGTCGAGGATCGGCTGGACGACTTCGAGGCGGAGGTGCAACGCGTTCTCGAGTTCAACCCGACCTACGGCGAGGTCTATCGGGTCGCCGGCAACCTCACCGCCCGCAACTACCGATTCGAGGAGGCGGCGGCCCTGGTGCGCCGGGGTCTGGCCATCGATCCGGCCAACACGCGCGCCTACGCCGAGCTGGGCATGCACCTGCTCCGCACCGGCGACGAGGCGGGGGCGCGGCTGGCCCTGGAGCGGTCGTTCGGGGAGGACCCCTACGACGTCATCACGTTCAACCTGCTGGAGATGCTCGACACCCTCGACGGGTTCGAGACGTTCGAGGAGGGCGACCTCATCGTCCGGCTCCATCCCGACGAGGCGCCGGTGCTGAAGGACTACGTGATCGAGATCGGCCAGCGGGCCCTCGACGAGCTCTCGGTCCGCTACGGCATGGAGCCGGAGGTGCCGATCCTGATCGAGATGTTCCCGCAGCACGACCACTTCGCGGTGCGGACGCTGGGCCTGCCCGGCATGATCGGGGCGCTCGGGGCCTGCTTCGGCAGGGTGGTGACCCTCGACTCGCCCCGCGCGCGAAGTCCCGGCGATTTCAACTGGCAGTCGACGCTGTGGCACGAGATGGCCCACGTCATCGCCCTCCAACTGTCGAACCAGCGGGTCCCGCGGTGGCTGACCGAGGGGCTCTCGACCTACGAGGAGAAGCGGGCCCGCGCCGACTGGGCGCGCGACCAGGATCTCGAGTTCGCGACGAACCTCAACCGGGGCGACGTGCTGTCGCTGCGCGACCTGAACGGCGGCTTCTCGCGGCCCGAGACCATCTCCATCTCGTACTTCCAGGCCTCGGTGCTCGTCGAGCACATGATCGACGCCTACGGCGAGTCGACCATCTACGACCTCCTGCGGGCCTACGGCGACGGCCTCGACACCGAGGCGGCCCTCGAACGGGTCGGGCTGGACTTCGACACGCTGCAGGCGTCGTTCGATGCCTTCCTCGACGTGCGGTTCGGCGCGCTCCGCCGGGCCATGGAGAACCCGGAGCAGCCGAACCGGGAGACGGCGGGTGCGCTCGTGCGACGGCTGGGCGACCCCGACCAGCCCGCGAGCCCGCCGCCGGGGCGGGAGCTGGAGGGCGAGGCCCGGCTCGACCGCCTGCGCGACCTGGGCGAGGAGCATCCCGGGAGCTATCCCGTCCAGATGTCGCTGGGCCACGCCCTGTGGGCGGACGGCGACGCGGAGGCGGCGCGGGCCGCGTTCGAGCGGGCGGCGGCGCTCGCGCCCATGGCCACCGGCGACGGCAGCGCCCACCTCCCACTGGCCGCCATCGCCCTGGAGCGGGAGGACCGGGAGCGGGCGCTGGGGCATCTCGAGGCCCATCTCGAGCACGACCATCGCGCCCTCGGGGCGGCCCGGCAGCTCGCGGTGCTCGCGGAGGAGGCGGGTGACGACCGGCGCCGGCGCCGCGCCTACGAGCTGATCACGGCGCTGGACCCGTTCGACGCCGAGCCCCACCAGTCGCTCGGCCGCCTCGCGATGGCCGCCGGCGACACCGCAACGGCGGTGCGGGAGTTCTCGATCGCGCTCGCCGCGGGGCCCATCGATCGGGTGTCGGCCCACGTCGATCTCGCGAACAGCCACCTGGCCGCCGGCGACATGGACGCCGCGAGGCGGCAGGTCATCGCCGCCCTCGAGATCGCCCCGACCTACGAGCGTGCCCAGGAGATGCTGCTGGACATCGTGGAGGCCGGCCTGTGACGACGGGCCCCGCGCGCATCGCGGCGTCCTCGGTCGCCGCGTCGTGGTTGGCGGGTCATGGAGGCCGGCCCCTGACGGGAGCCCCGCGATCGTGCCTCGCCACGGGGCTTCCGGCCGGTGGGGCCCGCGGGGGCGACCTCGCATTCGGTCCGTGGACCCGGGGGGCGGCGCCGCCCCGCCCGAGGTCCGCGGTTCTCCTGGCGCTGCTCCTGGCCGGCCTGACACTCGCGGGCGGGACCACGGCCGCCGGTCAGCCGCCGGGGGCGGTCATCACCGACATCGACGCGGCGCCGCCGACGCCCCAGCTCGACGGCCTGGAGTGGACCTTCGTGCGCATCCGCTACAGCTCGTGGGAAGAGCAGTTGCGGGCCTTTCGGGCGCGGTACTGGAGCGACCCGTGGGCCATCGACGGCCCCGCGGCCGAGCAGAACCTGTCGCGGCGCCTCGGGCGGGTCACCTCGATCCGGGTCAAGGACCCGGTGGTGCTCACCCTCGCGGACGAGCGGCTCTGGGAGTACCCCTGGATCTACTTCGTCGAGCCCGGGAACCTGCGGCTGAAGCCGGACGAGGTCGGGGTGCTGCGGGAGTTCCTGCTGCGGGGGGGCACCGCGACCTTCGACGACTTCCACGGGCCGGTCGAGTTCGCCACCGTGCGGAAGGAGCTCCGGCGGGTGTTCCCGGAGCGGGAGATCGTGAAGCTCCCGCTCGACCACCCCGTGTTCAGCGCCTTCTACCGGCTGACCGAGTATCCGCAGATCCCGGGGCTCGGGTCGTTCTTCAACGGGGTCACCTGGGAGAAGGGGGGCGTCGAGGCGGGGCTGCACGCGGTTCTCGACGACGACGGCCGCGCCATGGTCCTCCTCAACTTCAACACCGACATGGGCGACGGCTGGGAGTGGTCGAACGCCGAGGACTACCCCGGCTACATCCAGTACACCGCCCAGGCCTACCGCATGATGATCAACGAGGTCGTCTATGCGCTCACCCACTGACACGCCGGTCGGGGCGCATGGCTGACGTACCGGCCGAGAGCGTCGACGCCGTCGAGGCCGCTCCGGCTCCACCGCCCGGCCTCTCCGCCGCGGCCGAGGCGGCGGCGGCCGGGGCGCGGGACCTCGCGCGCAGCCGCGAGCGCATCCTGGGAGAGCTCCGGCGCGTGATCGTCGGCCAGGACGAGGCCATCGACCTCGTGCTGACCGCCCTGTTCACCGGCGGGCACTGCCTGATCACGGGGGTGCCGGGGCTCGCCAAGACCCGGCTCATCAAGGCCCTCGCCGACATCCTCGACCTGCCCTTCAAGCGCATCCAGTTCACGCCGGACCTGATGCCGGCCGACATCACCGGCACCGAGATCCTCGACGAGTCGGGCGGCCATCGTACCCTGACCTTCAGCGAGGGGCCCATCTTCGCCCAGATCATCCTCGCCGACGAGATCAACCGCACGCCGCCGAAGACGCAGGCGGCGCTGCTCGAGGCGATGCAGGAGCACCACGTGACGGTGGCGGGGCACAGCTATCCGTTGCAGCGCCCGTTCTTCGTCCTCGCCACCCAGAACCCCATCGAGCTCGAGGGCACCTATCCGCTCCCCGAGGCGCAGCTCGATCGCTTCATGTTCAACGTGGTCATCCGCTACCTGTCGGAGGACGACGAGGTGAGCGTGGTGACCGCGACCACCGGCGACGACGAGCCCCGGCTGGAGCGGGTGCTGAACGGGGACGACATCCTCGCCGTGCAGCATCTCGTGAGGCGGGTGCCGGTGGCCGAGGAGGTGGCGCGCTACGCGGTCCGGCTCGTCGACGCGTCGCGTCCCGGGCAGCCCAACGCGCCGTCCTTCGTCGAGAAGTGGGTCCGGTGGGGGGCGAGCCTGCGGGCGTCCCAGGCCCTCGTCCTCGGCGGCAAGGCCCGGGCCCTGGTGCGCGGGCGCTACCACGTCTCGGTGGCCGACGTGCGGGCCCTCGCCCATCCCATCCTCAGGCACCGCATCGTCACCAACTTCTACGCCGAGTCGGACGGCGTCGACGCCGACGACGTCGTCGACCGTCTGCTCGAGACCGTGCCCGCGCCGGCCAGCGGGATGTGAGCACGGCCATGCCCGGCCCGCCGAACGTCGCCTTCGGCTCCGCTTGGCGCCCCACCAATCCTGCAGGAGCCCGCGCCGTTCCCACGGCGCAGACTCCCGGCGCGGCGTCCCCCGAGCTGTCGCTGCTCGACCCCGCCGTCGTGGCCCGCATCGGGTCGCTCGAGATGATTGCCCGCGCCGTCGTCGAGGGGTTCCTCGTGGGCCTCCACCGGAGTCCGTTCAAGGGGTTCAGCGTCGAGTTCAGCGAGTTCCGCCCGTACGTGCCGGGCGACGACACGACCACCATCGACTGGAAGCTCGCCGCCCGCCGCGACCGCTACTACGTCAAGAAGTTCGAGGAGGAGACGAACCTCGAGTGCCACCTCCTGCTCGACGTCAGCGCGTCGATGGGCTACGGCTCCCATGCCGTCAGCAAGCTCCGGTACGGGTGCTTCGTGCTCGCCGCCCTCGCCTACCTGATGCACCGCCAGCGGGACGCGGTCGCCCTCACCCTCTTCGACCACGAGGTGGTGGACGCGCTGCCCGCCGGGGCCCGGAGCGGTCATCTCCGCCGGATCCTCGCGCGGCTGAGCCGGGCCGAGCCGGGGGCGCGATCGGACGTGGCCATGCCCCTCCACCGGCTCGCGGCGCGGATGCGGCGCCGCGGCCTCGTGGTGCTGGTCTCGGACCTCCTCGACGACCCCGCGGGCATCATCGAGGGGCTGAAGCACCTGCGGTTCCGGGGATCGGACGTACTGGTGTTCCAGGTCCTCGATCCGGCCGAGCTGACGTTTCCGTTCGAGGAGGCGGCGAAGTTCCACGACCTGGAGTCGGCCGACGAGGTGCCGGTGGTGCCGGCCCGGGCGCGCCGGCGCTATCTCGCGGAGATCGAGGGGCTCGTCGCGCGCTACCGCGACGCGCTTCGCCCCGCCGACGTCGACCACCACCTGCTGCGCACCGACCGTTCCCTGGACGCGGCCCTCCTCGCGTTCCTCGCGGCGCGCGGGCGGAGGCGGTGAATGGCGTTCCTCACGCCGGCGTTCCTGCTCGGGGCCCTGGCCGTTGCGGTGCCCATCGTCCTGCACCTCCTGCGGCGCGAGCGGCTGCCGCGGGTGCCGTTCAGCGACGTGCGGCTGCTGCGGGGCGCACGGTTCGAGCAGACCCGCCGGCAGCGCCTGCGCGAGCTCCTGCTCCTCGCTCTCCGTGTCGCCGCCCTGCTGCTGCTCGCGCTGGCGTTCGCGCGGCCGTTCGTCCCCGACCCCGTCGGGACCGGGGAGGGCGCGACGGTGGTGCTGGTCGACACGTCCTTCAGCGTTTCCGCGCCCGGCCAGGCGGCCGAGGCGCGGGCGCTGGCCCACGCGGCCGTCGACGCGGTCCCCGACGGGCAGCTCGTGGGGGTGGTGGCGTTCGACGACGCGGCGCGGGTGGTGGCCCCGCTCGCCCTCGCGCGCGCCGGGGCCCACGCGGCCGTCGACGGGCTGTCGCCGCGCCCGCGCGCCACCCGCTACCGCGAGGGGCTGACCGCCGCCTCGGCCCTGGTCGGGGAGCGGCCGGGGCGGGTGGTGGTGGTGACGGACCTGCAGGCGGGGGGCTGGGAGGCGGGGGGCGGCCGTCTCTCGCCGCAGGTCGAGGTGGAGACGAGGCGGGTGGCCGCGCCCACCGGGAACCTCGCGGTCGTGGGCGTCGAACGGGAGCCGTCGGGCACGGCGGTCCGGCTGTCGCGATGGGGGGACGGCGGGGAGAGCACCCGGCTCACCCTCGAGGTCGACGGCGAGGTGGTCGACGAGAGCGTCCACCGGGTGGGGTCCGGCGAATCGACGATCAGGCGTTCCGTCGTCCTGCCCGCCTCGGGGGTGGTGACGGCGGCGGTCTCGGATCCGGCGGGGTATCCCGCCGACGATCGACGCTACCGGCGGTTGGAGCCGGAGGCCTCGGCCGCGGTCCTCCTCGTCACCGCGGACGGGGAACGTCCCGAGCTCTTCCTGGAGCGGGCCCTCGCCCCCGGCGACGGGGTGGGCGGGTTCACCCTCGCCACGGTGTCGGCGGCCGACCTCGGGCGACGGCCGGATCTGCTGGCGGAGGCGGCGGTGGCGGTGCTGGTCGGGGCTCGCGGCCTCGACCGCGCCGGGCGCGAGCGGCTCGCGGCGTTCGTGCGGGGCGGGGGCGGACTGCTCGCGGTCGACGGCCCGGCCGCCGCCGCGATCGCGAGGGCGGGGCTGCCGGGCGCCGACCTCGACCCGACCCCCGGCCCGGCCGCGACGCGTGCGCACCCCGAGCCGTTGGCCCTCGTGCCCGCGGATCGCCGCCATCCGCTGGTCCGCGCCCTCGGGGGGCTGGCCGGCCGGCTCGGCCGGTCCCGGTTCGCACGGACGGCGCGGCTCGACGCCGCGACCGGCGGGGTGGTCCTCTCGTTCACCGACGGCGCCCCCGCGCTGGTGGAGCATGCCGCCGGCGCCGGGCGCGTCCTCGTCTTCGCCTCGGACTTGCGCAACCAGGGCAACGACCTGCCCCGGCGGCCCGAGTTCGTGCCGTTCGTGCACGAAATGGTCGGCTACCTGGCGGCCAGCCCGGCGCGGCCGCGGGAGTTCGTCGTCGGCGCGGCCCCGCCGGGCGCCCCGGGCGTGCCCGGGCCGGTGCGACTGCCGGGCGCGGCCGGCCCCGTCGTGCTGAACGTCGACGTCCGGGAGTCGGCTTTCGAGCCCCTCACCGACGAGGTGTTCCGGGCGTCTGTCGGCCGGCTCGCCTCGGGGTCGGGGGCCGGGAGCGACGAGGCGCCGCCTCCCGAGGGGGCGGCGCCACCGGAAGAGGCGGCGCAGGGTCTCTGGCGCTATCTCCTGATCGGGATGGCCCTCGTGCTCGTCGCCGAAGGCCTGCTGGCCGCCCGCACCCCGTAGCAGCCGCCGGCCCGCCCGGTTGCCGCCGCCGGGGACGGGTGAGACAATTGGCGCCATGGCTGACGGACACGGGGCAGAGCTCCGCATCGCCTTGACCCGGGTCCGGCGCCGTTGGCTGGCCGCCCGGTGGCTGCACGGTCTGGCCCGCGTCGCCGGAGGCGTCTGCGTCGGCCTGCTCGCGGTCATCGGGACCGAGCTGCTCCTCGCGCCGCCGGACGTCCCGTTGCTCGCGACGGCGGCCGCCGCGCTCGCGGCGGCGCTCGCGTTCTCGGCCTTCGTGCTGTGGCGGCTCGGCCGCCCGCCGTCGGACGAGCGGGTCGCGCGGCTCGTCGAGGAGCGGTGCCCCGAGCTGGAAGATCGCGTGGCCAGCGCCGCCGTCCTGGCCGCGGCCCGTCCCGCTACCGGCTTCGAGGAGCTGGTGGTCGCCGACGCCGCCGAGCGCCTTCGCCGAATCGACGTCGCCCGGGTCGTCACGCCGGCGCGGCTGCGGCGCGCCGTCACTCGGGGCCTGCTCGCCCTCGCCGCCCTCGTCGCGGTCGTCTCCCTCGGGTCCACCCCCCTCGGCCGGATCGCCCGCACCGCCTGGCTGCACGCCTCGCCGGCCGTCGCGGAGCTCGCGGTGGAGCCCGGCGACTTCCGCCTCGTGGCCGGCCAGCCTCTCCGGGTCCGCGCCCGGTTCGAGGACGGCGGAGGCACCGCGGCCCGGACCCCGCCCGTCCTGTCGGTGCTCGACGGCATGGCCCCGCGCGACGTCCGCATGCGGCCGTCCGGCGACGGCTACGTCGCGGAGTTTCCGTCGGTGACCCGCAGCTTCCGGTACCGGGTGGGGGCCGCCGCGTTCACGTCGCCGGACTACTTCGTCGAGGCCCTGTCGCCGCCGCGGGTCATGCGCATCGACGTCGAGTACGTCTACCCGTCCTTCACCGGTCTCGCGCCGCGGTCCGAGGAGGGCGGCGGCGACCTGTTCGCCCCTGCCGGCACCGCCGCGAGGCTCGTCGTCCACACCGACAAGCCGGTCGTCGACGGGGCGCTGGTGCTGTCGGACGGCCGTCGGGTGGCCCTGGCCGGCGCCGGCGACGCCCGCCGCGCCGCGACCCTCGTCGTCGAGGGCGACGGCCGGTACCGGGTGCGGGTCGTCGATGCCCACGGGCTGTCGAACCGGGACACGGCCGACTACCTCATCCGCGCCACCGCCGACCGCCCCCCGGCGGTGCGGATGCTGCGACCCGGCGGCGATCGGGAGGTCACGCCGCTCGAGGAGGTGACCATCGAGGTGCGGGCCGACGACGACCACGCCGTCGAGCGCGTCGACCTGGTCTACACGGTCGTCGGCCGGCCCGAGCGGACGCTGCCGTTCGACATTCCCGAGGGCGTCTCGGCGGTGACGGGGGTCCGCACGTTCTTCGTCGAGGACCTCGCCGTCGAGCCCGGCGACGTCGTCACCTACTTCGCGCGGGCGCGCGACGCCGGCCTCGGCGGCGTCTCGACCGAGGCGCGCTCCGACCTCTACTTCCTGGAGATCCGGCCCTTCGACAACGAGTTCGAGGAGGCGCTGAGCCAGGGCGGCCTGGGGCCGCAGGCGGCCGAGATCGGCAGGCTGGTGGCGCTGCAGAAGCAGATCGTGGTGGCCACGTGGCGGCTCGACCAGGAGGCGGAGGGCAGGAGCGACGACGACGTGCGGGCGGTGGCGGAGGTGCAGGGCGACGTGCGCGACACGGCGGCGGGCACGATGGGCGCGATGGGGCGGGGGCCCGGGCGGCGCGGGCGCGGCGCCGCCGGCGATGACGGCCCGGCCGGGCAGGGCCGGGCGATGCGGGCCGCCGTCGAGGCGATGACGGCGGCCGAGGCGGCGCTCGAGGCGTTGGACACCTCGTCGGCGATACCCCACGAGACCGAGGCGCTGAACCAGTTGCTGACGGCGCAGGCGGCGGTCCGGCGCCGCCAGGTCTCGATGCAGCCGGGAGCGGGTTCGGGCGGCCAGCAGGCTCAGCTCGACCTCTCGCAACTGTTCGACCGGGAGCTGCGGCGCGAGCAGGAGACCAGCTACGAGACCGGCCGGCAGCCCGGTGAACAGGAGGGCGGCGAGGAGGACGAGGCGCTCGCCCGCCTGCGGGAGCTCGCCCGCCGGCAGGAGCGGATCAACCGCGACCTCGGCCGGACGGCGGAGACGGAGACGGAGGCCGAGCGGCGCCGGATGCTCGAGCGGCTGAGGCGCGAGCAGCAGGAGCTGCGAGCGGAGCTCGAGGCCCTCGCGCAACGGCTCGGCGGCCGGCCCGGCGCGGGGTCGGACGGGTCGCGAGGCGCCGCCGGCGAGGAGCTGCGCCGGGCGTCGGACGGGTCGCGAGGCGCCGCCGGCGAGGAGCTGCGCCGGGCGTCGGAGGGGTCGGCCGGCACCGCCGGCGAGGAGCTGCGCCGGGCGTCGGAGGAGATGCAGCGCGCCGGAAGCGGCCTGGGCCGGCAGGACGCGGAAACCGCGCGTGGGCACGGGGACCGGGCCGCGGATGCGCTGCGGCGGCTCGCGGAACGGCTGCGGGGCGCGAGCCCGGGCGAGGGGACGGGAGCGCCGGGCTCGCGGGAAGACGAGGCCGAGCAGCGGTTGGCGGCCGAGCTGGAGACCGCCCGGCGGCTGCTCGATCGCCTGCGGGCGTCGGCGGCGGACGACGCGGGCCGCGCCGTGGACGCCGGCGAGCCCTCGGGTGACCGCCCGTCCGCCGGCGAGTCCTCGGGTGACCGCCCGTCCGCCGGCGAGCTCTCGGGTGACCGCCCGTCCGGCGGGGAGTTGTCGCCTGACTCCGGGCTTGGGAACGAAGCCGGTGCGGCGGGCGAGCCCCCGGACGGGGACGGGGACGCGTCGGGGCGTCACGATGCCGATGCGTCGGAGCAATCCGGCCCGGGCGCCGGCGGGTCGCCGGGCGCGGGACAGGAGGCGGCGGCCGAGCTGGCGCAGCGTCCCGAGTTGCTCCGGGCCCTCGGCGAGGCGAATCCCGGGTTGGTCGCCGACCTCGAGCGCTGGGCTCGGCAGTGGCGCAGCCGATCCGCGCCCGGCACCGACCCCGCGAGGCTGGACCTCGCCCACTGGACGGTGCTGCGCCGCGATCTGATCACCGCCCTGCAACGCTTCGAGAGGGACCGCGCGCGCGAGTTGTCGGACCGTGCGCTCCGGGACCGCTACGCGGGGGAAGCGGGCGATACCGTCCCGGAGCGCTACCGCCGCCTCGTGGAGCAGTACTACCGGTCGCTCGCCGACCCGCGGGCGGTCCCGTGATGCGACTCGCCGCCTCGTGGCCGTGGTGGGTGACCCTGGGGCTGGCCGCGGCCTTCGCCGTCGCCGCCGGTTGGGGCTACCTGCGGCCCCTCGCGACCCTGTCGGGGGGGTGCCGGGCATCGTTGACCGGGCTCCGGTTCGCCGTCTTCCTGCTGATCCTCCTCCTGCTCGCCCGGCCGGTGCGGGAGGAGCCTGCGACCGCGGATCGCCCGGTGCTCGCGATCCTCCTCGATCGGTCGCGCAGCATGGGCATCGCCGACGTGGGCGGCGCGCGTCGCCTCGATGCGGCGGTGGCGGCGATCCGGGACGAGGTGATGCCGGCCCTCGCCGGCCACGTGCGGATCGATCTGTGGGGGGTCGGCGAACGACTCGAGCCCCTCGATCTCGAGACGGTGCGGCCCGAGGCCCGGTGGAGCGACCTGACCGGCGCCCTCGGCGAGATCGAGGACCGCTACGCGGAGAGGCGGATGGCCGGCGTCGTGCTCGTTTCCGACGGGGCGGACACCGGAGCCGTCGTCCCCGACCCGTCGGCGGCCGGGCCGACGGTCTTCACGGTGGGCGTGGGCGCCCGCGAGCCCGCCCGGGACCGCGAGGTGCTCGACCTGACGGCGGGCCGGCCGGCCGCGGCGGGGTCGGCGATCGACCTCGCGTTCTCCACCGTCGGCCACGGGTTCGACGCCGAGCCGTTCGACGTCCGGGTGCTGGAGGACGGCCGGGTCATCCGGGTGGTGACGGTGACCCCGCCTGGGGACGGCGCCGTCACCCGGACCGTCGTCCCCGTGTCGCCCGGGCGGGAGAGCGCGACCCTGTACACGGTCGAGATTCCCGTCGACGAGCGCGAGCTGGTGCCCGCGAACAACGCCCGGAGCGTGCTGGTGCCGCCCCCCGCCCGGCCCCGGCGCGTGCTGCTGGTCGAAGGGGGGCCCGGGTACGAGCACAGCTTCCTGAAGCGCGTCCTGCGCGCCGACCCCGGGGTGGTCGTCGACGCGGTGATCGACAAGGGCCGCAACGATCTCGGCGAGCGCACGTTCTACGTCCAGGGCGCGGCCGGCCGGGCCGAGGCGCTGGCCGGGGGGTACCCGGCGACGCGCGAGGCGCTGTTCCGCTACGACGCGGTCATTCTGGGCAACGTCGAGCCGGCGCGGCTGCGCCCGGCCCAGGTCGAGGACACCGCCGCGTTCGTGTCCGAACGGGGGGGCGGCCTGCTCGTCATGGGCGCCCGCTCGTTCGAGGGGCGCGGGTTCCAGGCGACGCCGCTCGAGCCCCTGCTGCCGCTGGCCCTGCGGGAGGAGGGGCGGGCGGGGGTCCTCGGCACCGGCGCGGCCGCCGGCGCGCCGGCGCGCATCGCCCCGACCCCGAACGGGGAGCGTCATCCCATCATGCGCCTCGGCCGCGGGGTCGGGGAGACGGTCGAGGGCTGGGCGGCGATGCCGCCGCTGGGTGGCGTCGTTCCCCTGGGGCCGCCCCGCCCCGGCGCGGCGGTGCTGGCGGTCGCGGCCGGCGAATCGACGGCCCGGCCCGTCGTCGCGGTGCAGCGCTTCGGTCGCGGCCGCACCATGGTCTTCGCGGGCGAGGCGTCCTGGCGGTGGCAGATGCTGGCCCCCTCGACCGACACCACCTACGAGCGGTTCTGGCGCCAGGCGGCGCGCTGGCTGGGGGGCGGCGCGCCCGATCGCGCCGCCCTGCGGGTCGGCGGCGGGCGGTTCGCGGGCGAGGTCCTGCGCATCGAGGTCGCGGCGGCCGACGAACGGTTCGCGCCGCTGACCGACGCCCGCGTGCGGGTGCGCGTTCGCGAGCCGAACGGCGAGGAACGGGAGCATGCCGCGTCGCCCCGGCCGGGAGAGCCGGGTCGCTACGCGGTGGAGGTCGCACCGGGGGGACGGGGCCCGCACCGGGTGACCGCGGTCGTCGAGCACGCCGGCGGCACCCTGGAGCCGGCGGGCGCCGCGGTGCTGGTGGGAGGAACCGACCCGGAGCTGAGCGAGCCCCGCCGCCACGAGCGGCTGCTGCGGCGGCTCGCCGAGTCCACCGGCGGCCGGTCGTTCGAGCTCGGCGGTGCCGGTCGCCTCGCGGGCGCGGTGCGGGCCGGCCTCGGCCCGCCGCCCGCCCCGGTCCTGCGCGATGCCTGGGACACGGTGTGGGGCTTCCTCCTGATCGCCGGCCTGCTCGCGACGGAATGGGGCCTGCGGCGCCGATGGGGGCTGCGATGAGCCGGGTCCGGCGGCGCGGGGCTGATCTTCGCCGGCCTGCTCGCGACGGAACGGGGCCTGCGGCGCCGATGGGGGCTGCGATGAGCCGGGTCCGGCGGCGCGGCGTGGCGGGGCTGCTCGCGGTCATGCTGGCCGGCGCGGTACCGGTCGTCCTCTCGGCGCAGGATCGGTACGCCCTGGTGGTCAGCGGCGCCTCGGGCGGGGCCGCTTTTCACGAGAGGCACGCGCAGTGGCGCACCGCCCTCGTCACCGCCCTGCGCAGCTCTCCGCGGTTCGACGACGACCACCTGATCGTGCTCGCCGAGACCCCCGGCCCCGGCGTGGGGCGCGCGTCGCGCGCCGGCGTGCGGCAGGCCGTCGACCGCCTGGCCGGCCGCATGGGCGAGGACGCCGTGCTCTACGTCGTGCTGATCGGCCATGGTTCGTTCGACGGCGTCGACGCGAAGTTCAACCTCGTCGGCCCGGACCTCGAGGCGCGCGAGTGGGACCGGTGGCTGCGGGAGCTGCCGGGGCGGCTCGTCGTGGTCAACACCAGCAGCTCGAGCTTCCCCTTCCTCCGGCGGTTGTCGGGGCCGGGTCGCACCATCGTCACCGCGACCGAGTCGGCGGCGCAGCGCTACGACACGGTGTTCCCGGAGTTCTTCATCGGCTCGCTGACCGACGACGCCGCCGACGGGGACAAGGACGGCCGCGTCTCCGTGCTCGAGGCCTTCGAGTTCGCCGCCCTCGGCGTGCGGGAGTGGTATCGGCGACGGGGACGGCTGGCGACGGAGCGTCCGCTGATCGACGACAATGGCGACGGCGTCGGCCGGGAGGCCGGGCAGCCGGGCCCGGACGGGCAGGCGGCGGCCCGGCTCCACGTCGGCGCGGGTCCCGCGGCCACGCTCCCCCCGTCGACGGATCCGGCAGTGGCGTCGCTGATGGCGCGGCGGGCGGTCCTCGAGGAGACGGTCCACGAGCTGAAGGCGCTCCGGCCGCGCATGTCGGCGGCCTCGTACAGCGAGGAGCTCGAGCGCACGCTGATCGAGCTGGCGCGGGTCTCCCGGCAGATCCGCCGTCTGGGATCGCGTCCCGGGGAGTCTGAGCGACAGGAGTCCGAGCCGTAGAATCGGCGCGGACGCCCAGGCGGGCCGGTCGGGCTCCCGAGCGGAGCCGCCGGCGATGATTGACGGGGGCGTTCTGCGCCGTGGAATCGCGCGGACCCCGGGCAAGGGTTGGTTGGGCGGCGACCGGGCCGCAAGGCAGGATTCTCGTTCTCCATGCGTTGTGCAACTTGCGGTACCGAGATAGCGGAGAGGGCGCTCATCTGCTTCCGGTGCGGCGCCGCGACCGCCCGGCGCCGCCGGGAGCCGGCGCGGCTAGGCCGGCGCCGGCGCTGGCCGTGGGCGGTGTTGCTCGGGCTCGCGGTCCTTGCGCTGCTCGGCTGGGTGATGTTCGGCGACGCATGGCGGGAGCGGCTCCGCGAACCGGACCGGACCCCCGCCGGGCGCCTGCAGCATGACCCCGGGGGGCGCGCGGCGCCCGTTTGACTCGAGGAGTTGAATGGCCCTCCCCAGACTCGACGTCGGTGACGAGCACGGCCGGCGGGTGGTCCCGCTCGACAAGGACCCGTTCACCATCGGGCGGCGCATCGGCAGCGACCTGCACCTGACGAGCGGCGACGTGTCGCGCGTCCACGCCGAGATAACCGCCGTCGAAGGCGGCTTCCGCCTCTGCGATCGCGGATCGCGCCACGGCACCTTCGTCAACGGCGAGGCCGTCACCGAGCATCGGCTCGTCCACGGCGACCGGGTCAGGCTCGGCCATGGCGACGGGACCGAGTTCGTCTTCCTGACCGAAGAGGACGGCTCCGGCGCCGCGCACTCGGAGCGCGCCGCCGTCGGCGAGATGCACCAGGTGGCGGTGCTGCTGGAGGGGCTCAGGGCGCTGAGCTCCGGCAAGGTGCTGGACGACGTGCTGGCGATGGTCGTCGATTCGGCCATCTCCGTCAGCCGGGCCGAGCGCGGATTCATCATGCTGGCCGGCGACGACGACCGGCTCGAGTTCAAGCTGGGCCGCTCGCGCGATCAGGCCACCCTGCCGGGGGACACGTTCCAGACCAGCCGCAAGATTCCGGAGGAGGTCTTTCGCGAGGGGAAGGCACGCATCGAGACCGATCTCCTCGACGGCGACCTCGCCGACCAGCACGTGGGCACCGTCGCCCTCGGCATCCGCAACGTCCTCTGCGTGCCCCTGCGCCTGGTGCGGTACGTCGAATCGACGGAGGCGGCGGCCGACGACAAGCGCATCGGCGTGCTCTATCTGGACAGCCGCACGAAGGGCGACCTGCTGTCGCCCGAGACCGGCGCGACCCTCGACGCCCTGGCCGCCGAGGCGGCGGTGGCCATCGACAACGCGCGGCTCTACCGGGCGGCGGTGGAGAAGGCCCGGCTCGACCAGGAGATGGCCACGGCGGCGCAGATACAGCAGGCCCTGCTGCCGACCCGCAGCCGGACCGGGCGGTTCTTCGACGCCGCGGCGGAAATGCTGCCGTGTCTCTCGATCGGCGGCGACTTCTTCGAGTACATCGACCTGCCGAACGGGAGCTTCGGACTCGCGCTCGGCGACGTCTCCGGCAAGGGCCCCCCGGCCGCCCTGCTCGGCGCCCTCACCCAGGGCAGCCTCGCCGCGCAGGCCGCCGTCGCCTCCGGTCCGGCCGACGCGCTCGCCCGGCTCAACACCGCCCTCGTCCACCGGGCCATCGAGGGCCGCTTCGTCACCCTGTTCTACGCCCAGCTCGACCCCGACGGCACGTTGACCTTCTGCAACGGCGGGCACAATCCGCCGTTCCTCGTCGACGGCCGCGGAGAGGTGCGCCGGCTCGAGACCGGGGGCATGCCGATGGGGCTCTTCGACGGCCTGCCGTTCGCCGAGGAGTCGGTCAGGATGGAGCCGGGCGACTTCCTCGTGCTGTTCTCCGACGGGGTGTCCGAGGCGTTCGACCCCGACGGCGCCGAGTTCGAGGACGCGCGCATCCTCGACAGCATCGCCGGCGCCCCGTCCCGGGAGGCGCCGGCGCAGATGGAGCACCTGCTCTCCAGCGTGAAGAGGTTCACGCGGGGGGCGCCGCAGAGCGACGACGTGACGGTGCTGGTGGTCGCGTACCGGGGCCGTTCGTCCGAGACTGCGCCGTAGCAGGAGACGGGCGCCCGGAGCGTGGGCGTGGCCGCCGAGCGGGGCCGCAGGCGGCGCTTTCCGGCCCGGCGCCGTGGATTCGGCAGCCGTCGCGGGACGACGCTGGCTCGGCCGCGTCAGCAGCAGCCGGAATTCTCCATCGGTGCGTTCTTCCAGTACGGCGACGAGGTGCGCTACCAGGAGAACCCGCTCCCCGGCCCGCGGCGGCAGCGGCGGGATGCAGCGCCACCGTCCGCCCGGCGCCGCGCCCGGCGAAGCGTCCCGGCCCCGATCCGGCCTGACAGGAAGGACATTCCGGTCCGGCGTGTCTGTCCTCCGCCTCAGCGTTCGGCCATCGCGACGTAGTCGCGCCGGTCCTCGCCGACGTAGATCTGCCGGGGGCGGGCGATCTTGCGGGTCTCGTCCGAGAGCAGCTCCTCCCACTGGGCGATCCAGCCGGCGGTGCGGCCGATGGCGAAGAGGACCGTGAACATCGCCGGCTCGAAGCCCATCGCCTGATAGATGAGCCCCGAGTAGAAGTCGACGTTGGGATAGAGCTTGCGCTCGATGAAGTACTCGTCCTCGAGGGCGATCCGCTCGAGCTCGAGGGCGACGTCGAGGAGGGGATTGCGGCCGGTCACCTCGAAGACCTGGTCGGCGGTGGCCTTGATGACCCTGGCGCGGGGGTCGTACGACTTGTACACGCGGTGGCCGAAGCCCATCAGCCGGCCCTCGCCGTTCTTCACGCTGTCGACGAAGGCGGGCACGTTGTCGGCGCTGCCGATCTTCGCCAGCATGCGCAGGACCGCCTCGTTGGCCCCGCCGTGGAGGGGGCCGTAGAGGGCGGCGGCGGCGCCGGCCATCGCCGCGTAGGGATCGGCGTGCGAGCTGCCGATGCCGCGCATGGCGCTCGTGCTGCAGTTCTGCTCGTGGTCGGCGTGCAGGATGAAGAGCACGTCGAGGGCCCGCTCGAGCACCGGGTCGGGCCGGTAGGCCGGCTCGGTCCGCTTGAAGAGCTGGCTCAGGAAGTTGCCGGTGTAGCTGAGCGCGCTGTCCGGATAGACGTACGGCTTGCCGACGCCGTGCCGGTAGGCGTAGGCGGCGATGCTCGGCACCTTCGCGATCAGCCGGATCGCCTGCCGGCGCCGGGACTCGGGGTCGCCGACCGCCTTGGCGTCGGGATAGAACGTCGAGAGGGCGCCGACGGTGCTGAGGAAGATGCCCATGGGGTGGGCGTCGTAGCGGAAGCCCTCCACGAGCTTCTTGACGCTCTCGTGCAGCATCACGTGCTGCGCCAGCTCGTCCTGCCAGTCCGCGAGCTGACTGGCGGTCGGCAGCTCGCCGTTCACGAGCAGGTAGGCGGTCTCGACGAAGGTGCTCTGCTCCGCGAGCTGCTCGATGGGATAGCCCCGATAACGGAGGATGCCCTTCTCCCCGTCGATGTACGTGACCGTGCTCCGGCACGAGGCGGTGTTCAGGAACGCCGGGTCGTAGGACATCATCCCGAAGTCGTCCGGGTCGACCTTGATCTGCCGGAGATCGAGGGCGCGGATGGTGTCGTCGACCACCGGGATCTCGTACTGCCGGCCGGTGCGGTTGTCGGTAATCGTGAGGGTGTCAGCCATGTCTGTTCGCGGTCGTTCCTGTCATCGAGGATCGGATCGTGCGGGCCGGGCCTGCGCGGGCCCGTTCCGGCGCGGCCGTCAGGGCTGTCGGTCCGGGTCGTCCCCGTCCGCCGTCGCGGCGTCTTCTCCCGGGATCCGATACCGTCCGTCCACCCAGTTCCGGAGGTCGAGCAGCTTGCACCGCTCGCTGCAGAATGGAGCCCACTGGGAAACCGCGGGCCGCTCCCGGCAGTAGACGCAGATCGTCTGCCCCATTCCCCTCGTTCCCCGTTGCCGTACGGCGGCGCCCGGTCCGGCGAGCCCGGACAATTCTAGTGCCGGAGTCCCGGCCCGTCCAGTGCCGGAGTCCCGGCCCGCGCCGCATGATTCCCGGCTGCGGTCGGGGGCGGACCGACCGGTCAGACCGCCCCGGAGGGCTCGCCGCGCGCGACCGCCGAGGCGTCCTGCCGGCGCTGCATCGTGCTTCCGCGCCCTGGGATGCCCGCCCGACGGCCGGGAGTCTGCACGGTAGAACGGCGGGGACTGCCGGCGGGTCGGTCGGTGGCGCCGAGCGGAGCCTCGGGCGGCGATCGGCGAGTTGTCTCGTCGCGTAGCGTTGCGCCGGGTCCCGCGGGACTCGACGGGGCGCTCCGCGAGGGGGTTGCGCGCGTCGAGGCGGCGCGCCGTCGTCAGCCCGCGCCCTGCAGGATCGCTCCCGCGACGCCGCCCCCCAGCACCAGCCAGGTGGAGTTGAGGCGGGTCGTGAACAGCAGGACGGCCGCTGCCACCAGGAGCGCCCCCGTCGTCGGGTCGACGATCGTCGATCGGAACAGGCTCCAGGTGACCGCCGCCATCAGCCCCAGCGAGGCGACGACGACGCCGTCGAGGACGGCGCTGGTGACGGCCGAGGCCCGCAGGCGGGGGATGAGAGGCTGCGAGCAGGCCACGAACAGGAACCCCGGCGCGAAGATGCCGAGCGTGGCGAGCATGGCGCCGCTCCACCCGTGCAGCACGTAGCCGATGAAGGTGGCGGTGGTGAAGACGGGGCCCGGCGTCACCTGGCCGATGGTGATGGCGTCTATGAGCTGCGCGTCGCTCAGCCAGCCCCAGCGGTCGACGAGGTCCGCGCGGAGGAAGGCGAGCAGCACGTAGCCGCTGCCGAACAGGACCGACCCCACCTTGAGGAAGAACAGGGTCAGGCGGGCGAGGGTGACGGGCGCCGCGAGGCCCGGGCCGGCGGCCAGCGCCGCCGTCGCCGGGAGGCACGCCGCGGCGAGGGCGGCTATGCCGGGCCGGCCGAGCCGCGCCCCGGCCATGACGATGCCGCCCAGGGCGAGCAGGCCCAGCTCGTTCCAGCCCTGGAGGGCGAGCCCCGTCGCGGTCACGCCGAGCACCAGGGTCAGCGGTCCCTTCACCGCGGCCGCCCCGAGCTTCCACAGGGCCTGGGCGACGATCGCGATGATGACCGGGCCGATGCCGTACATCACCCAGCCGAGCTGCGGAGCGTCGCCGAAGCGCACGTAGACCCAGGCGATGCCGCCCACGACGAGGGCGGCGGGCAGGATGAAGCAGGTGCCGGCGAGGAGCAGCCCGGACGCGCCCCCGCGCTTCAGCCCGAGGTGGATCGCCATCTCGGTCGAGTTGGGACCCGGAATGAGGTGCGTCGCGGCGAGCAGATCGAGGAACTCGGCGTCGCTCAGCCATCGCCTGCGCTCGACCACCTCGTCCCGCATCATCGCGATGTGGGCGGCGGGGCCGCCGAAGGCGGTGACGCCCAGGCGGAGGAACAGGCCGGCGAGCTCGCGGAGGGTGCCGTGCGTGGTCACGCGGCGATTCTATCCCGCAACCGCGGCGCGGCCGGAGGCCGAACGGCGTCGATCAAGGGTCGAGGGAGGCGGCTTCGCTCACGGGTCGAGCTGCCGGGGGTCGACGATGCGGGCGTTGACGATGCCCAGCTCGACGCGCCGGTTCCTGGCATGGGCGGCGTCGTTGTTCCCCGTGTCGAGGGGATAGGCCTCGCCCAGGCCCTCCACCGTGAAGCGCTCGGCCGCGAGCCCGGCCTCGATCAGGAAGTCGGCGACGGCGCGGGCCCGGCGTTCCGAGAGGCGCTGGTTGTACTGCCGGTTGCCGCGGGCGTCGGTGTGGCCGCTGATGGTGATGGCGAAGTCCTCCGAGGTGAACAGGATGCCGGCGATCAGGGCGAGGGTCTCCCGGCTCTCCGGCCGCAGGTCCGCCCGGTTGAAGTCGAACCTGAGGGAGCCCTCGTCGAGGTTCATCACGAGGCCGAGCGCGGTGCGCCGGGTCTCGGCGATTCTGCCCAGCGCCTCGTTCAGCCGGTTCATCTCCCTCTCGGCCGCCTGGCGGGTGGCCTCGGCCTCCTCCAGGGCCCGGCGCGCCTCCGCCTGGGCGGCGAGCGACGTGGCCTCGACGTCGGCGGCCCGCGCGATGGCGGTGGCGGCCCGCTCGTCGGCGTCGGCCGCCTCCTCCCGTGCCGCGTCGGCATCGGTCTCGGCCTGCTCCCGGGCGGTGCGGGCCTCGCGGGCCGTCCGTTCCGCCGCGTCGGCCCGCGAGGACTGCTCGCGGGCCTCGTCGACCGCGCGCTGCTCGGCGACCTGCAGCGTGGCGATCTCCTCGTTCAACCCGTCGACGTGGTCGGTCAGCCAACTCGCCAGCAGCCCGATGCCGCCGCCGGCGGCCATGGCGAGAACGACCATCGCCAGCTTTCTCTTCCTGCCGCCGGGTGGCTTCTGGCCGCCGGGTGGTTGCTTGCCGCCGGGCGGCTTCCGGGATCCGGGCGCGGCTGATGCGGGAGTCTTGGCCATGGTCGCCCTCGCTCTGCGCTCGCCACCATTGTCGCGCAGCGGGACGAGAAATCAAGGGGCGGCGCGACCTGCGGTCGCGTTGGGAGTTTCGCTGGCGCGAAACTCCGGCGCCGCCCGGCTGCCGCGGCGGAGGCTGGCGCGAGGCTCCGGCGCCGCCCGGCTGCCGCGGCGGAGGCTGGCGTGAAGCTCCGGCGCTGCCCGGCTGCCGCGGCGGAGGTCGGCTGGCGGGGTCTCCGCCGCGGACCCCTCTAGAGCTCCCGCACTTCGCGATGGCCGAGCAGGAACAGGGCCGCGACCACCGACAGCAGGCATCCGTTGACGGCGATGACGGCGGGCGCCGAGTACTGCGCGATGAGGGCGCCGCTCACCAGGCTGCCGAGCGGCATCCCCCCGCGGAACGCGACCAGGTAGATGCTGATGACCCGGCCGCGCAGGTCGTCGGGGACGGTGAGCTGCACGAGCGAGTTGGTCAGCGAGAAGATCATCAGCAGGGCGGTGCCGCCGAGGAACAGCAGCACGTAGCTGGCGCCGCCGACCGGCAGGAGGGCGAACGCGGCGACGATGCCGCCGAAGACGATCTGGGTCAGCAGCAGCGCCCGGCCCATGTGCTGGAACCGGCCCAGCCACGCCACGACCAGGGCGCCGACCACCGCGCCGGCCCCGAACGTCGTCATCATGCGGCTCAGCAGGAGGACGTCGTCCTCGGCGAACACCGGCAGGAAGGCCCGGATCGGCAGGGCCAGCGAGGTCGTCGCGAACGCCAGCGCCGTCAGCCCGAGGAGGGCGCGGCTCTGGCGCACGTAGCGCAGGCCGCTCCCCAGCTCGGTCAGGATCCGCTGGCGCGTGGCCGGGGCCGGCGGCGGGACCCACATCAGCCCGAGCACCACGATGACGACCAGGAACGACAGGCTGTTGAGGCCGAAGCAGGCGGCCATGCCGAGCCCCACCATGACCACGCCGCCGATGGCGGGCCCGATCATCTGCGCGAGGTTGAACTGTATCGAGTTGAGGGCGACGGCGTTCGGCAGATGCTGCCGGGGCACGAGGGACGGGACCAGGGACTGGAAGGCGGGGCCGCCGAAGGCCTGGGCGACGCCGGCCACGAACGACAGCGCGAGGATGTGCCACACCTCCACGACGTCGAAGAACACCAGCGCGGTGAGGGTGACGGCGCTGGCCATCTGCAGGCCCTGGGAGCCCATCAGGAGGTGCCGGCGGTCGTAGCGGTCGGCGACGACGCCGCCGATCAGGGTGAAGAGCAGCAGCGGCAGTTCGGCGAGGAACGTGTCGAGCCCGAGGAAGAAGGCGGAGCCGGTCAGGCTCAGGATCAGCCACTGCTGGGCGATGCGCTGCACCCACGTCCCGATGGCCGACGTGAAGGCGGCCAGCCACATGTTCCGGAACCGGGCGAACGTGAACGCCGCGATCAGCCGCAGCAACAGCGCTGGACCGGTCGGCGCGGCGGCGGGGTCGGGGCGGGATGCGTCGCGGGAGGCGCCGGCTACCGGTTCGGCCACTGAATGTAGAGTCCTTCGCCCAGGAAGATGATGCTCGTCCAGAGGCCCGTGGCGAGCCGGAAGAACAGAAACGGCCCGAGGGCGGCGAGGGGGAGCAGCAGCCCGAGCACCTGCGACGCGGGCAACGCGGTGAAGGCGTTGAGGAACAGGTAACCGCCGGCCGGGAGGATGCCGGACAGCCCGAGGTTGATGTAGACGACCCCGAACCACTGCCCGGGCTCGCGCTCGAACCGCTCGCCGCACGCCAGGCAGTGGTCATGCATCCGGAATCTCGTCCGGAAGAGCCGGCCGTGCCCGCAGCACGGGCACCGCAGCTTCGCGCCGCGGCCGAGGATGTCGAGGATCTCGAAGAACAATCTGAACCCTGCCCTCGCCGGGCATGGTAACACCGTCCGCGCCGCGCGCATCCCCCGGGTACCGGCCCGGGGTCCGCGGGCATCGCGCCTTTCGCGTCCCGGGGCCTGCGCCCCGGACGTCTCCGGCGAACGGTGCTTCCTGAGGCCGTCGGTCGTGTCGCGAGCCGGGGAGCTGCCCTGACAGTCCGCGGCGAAAGTCCTCCTCACGCCTTGTCAGGCGGGCGCCTCGGCGATCCGATGGCGCCCTCCGGACGCGATGCGACGCGGGGCTCTCACCACGGGCTGCTAGCGGGTCAGCCCGGCCGCCGCCACGAGGGGCGTGTTGAGGAACTCGACGAAGGGCGCCAGGGTCTCGAAGCGCCGCAGCAGCGTGCGGTAGAACCGGGGACCCAGGGCGACGTCGGGGTCTCGCTCCTCGCCGCCGGCCAGGAACTGCTTCAGCTTCAGGTACTCCGCCAGCTCGTGGTCGGCGGGGAAGCCGCGGGGCATCCGGTGCAGCCTCGCCCCGTGCACGCCGCCCCGGCGCCGGAACGCCGGCGACTCCACGAGGCGGCGGAAGCGGTCGGGGTCGGCCGCGATGTGCTGGCGGATGCGGTGCAGTTGGGGTGTTCCCGGAGCGTACAGGCCGGCGCCGATCCAGAGCTGGCCGGGAGCGAAGTGGAAGTACAGGGCCGCGCTCTCGCTCTTGGGCAGCGTCCGGTGCGTGAAGGCGGCGGCCACGTGGGTCTTGTACGGCGTCTTGTCGGGCGAGAACCGCGTGTCCCGGTAGATCCGGTACATGGACCGCGGGGTGGCGGCGAGGTCCGGGGCGATGCGCGGAAAGTCCTGCGAGAGCCGCTCGATGATCGCCAGCATCGGGGCGCGGACGTGGGCCTCGTAATCGGCCTTGTGCGCGTTGAACCACTCCCGGTCGTTGTTCCGCTTCAGGGTCTCGAGAAACGCGGCGGTCTGCGCCGTGAACCGGAGGTCGGCGGTGCTCATCGGCGGCAGAGTATAGCTGATGGCGGCGGTCCCCCGGCCACGGGTCACGTCGGTGGGGCCGTGGAACGGCGCCGACGCCTGGCGGGTCGGTGGGGGCGCCGGTGGCGCCGGGGCGGCGATGGGCGAGGCCGGGTGAGGCGCGCGGTGCTACCGCGGTCCGTCGGCGCCGGGGCTCGAGCCGGACCACTTGACCGTCGGCGCGAGCGACCAGTCGAAGGCATCGAGCCGATCCGGGCCGAGGTGGTCCACCGCCCGCCGGACGCGCGCCGCCCCCGCGATGAGATCCGCCACGTCGACGCCCTGGCAGGTTGGCGCGAACGGGCGCAGGTGGTCGGTGCCCCGCGCGAGCATGACCGTCACGCCGTGGTGGTTGCCGCGCCGCAGGTGGTGCATCGCGACCCCGATCTGCAGGATGCCCTGGTACAGACGGCGGACCGGCCGGGCTTCCGCCCGCCAGAGGTCCTCGAGGGTCTCGTGCTGCTCGAAAAACTCGCCGGCGTTGAACTGCTCGATGCCGCGCCGCAGCAGCGGCGGTGCCGGCTCGCGGCAGGGGTGGGCCACGGGACGGGATTATAGAGGCGCACGGGGGTGGGGGCGCCCTTCGGGATGGTAGGTTAGACCGGTCCCGGCGTCTCCGGGTGGTGATCATGGCCGCGTTCAATCCTCCGGCGCCCGTCGCGCTTTCGATATCCGTGATCGTTCCCGTGCTGCACGACGCGGTACGGCTCGAGGGGCTGCTGGCGCGGCTGCCGGGGCGTTCCCGGTGCGAGGTCATCGTCGCCAACGGCGATGCCGGGGACGCGGCCGTCCGCCGCCTGCGGGGGACGCGGCGGGACGTCGTGTGGGTCGAGAGCGAGCCGGGGCGGGCGCGGCAGATGAACGCGGGCGCGGCGCGGGCGGAGGGGGAGTGGCTGCTGTTCCTGCACGCCGACGCGCTGCCCGACGCGGGATGGACCGACGAGATCGCCAGGGCCGGGGCCGCCGGCGCGGTCGGGGGTTGCTTCCGGCTGCGCATCGACGCCCGCCGCTGGCAGGCGCGCGTCATCGAGGCGGGGGTCCGCTGGCGGGTCCGCTGGCTCGGGGTCGTGTACGGCGATCAGGCCATCTTCGTGCGGCGGGACCTCTTCCGGCGGCTGGGGGGCTACCGGCCGATACCCGTGATGGAGGACGCCGACCTCGTGGCGCGCATCCGGGCGCGGGGGCGTTTCCGGCCGTCCTCCGTCGGAGTGACGGTGTCGGCGCGGCGCTGGGAACGGGACGGCTGGTGGCGCCGCACCGCCGCCAACCTCCGCATCCTCGTGCTGCATCTCGCCGGCCGGCCTCCGGATCGCCTCGCCGCGATGTACCCCGCCTGGCGGGACTCGGGCGAGGACGCGGTTTGACAAGCCAACCGTGCTGGAGCGAACATGACTGGTGGGTGCATGGGCGCCCGTCGTCACTCGAGTGGAGCACGAGCATGTTGATCAAGCAGGCACCGGATATCCGATCGTCGGAGATCACCCCCGAACGGGTGTACCGCAACCGGCGAGAGTTCATCCGCACCGCGTCCGGCGCGGTGGCCGGGGCGATGGCGGGGGCCGCGTTCGCACCGGGGGGCGGCCGCGTCGAGGCGCAGGAGCCCATCCCGAACCTGCTGAAGTCTCCGTTCAGCACCGACGAGGCGCTGAACTCGTTCGAGGACATCACGACCTACAACAACTTCTACGAGTTCGGGCTCGACAAGGGCGATCCGGCGCGCTACGCCCACGAGATGACCATCGACCCCTGGTCGGTCCGGGTCGAAGGAGAGATGAACAAGCCGGCCGCCGACGTCCCCCTGGAGACGCTGCTGCGTCCGCACCCGCTCGAGGAGCGCATCTACCGGCTCCGCTGCGTCGAGGCGTGGTCGATGGTGGTGCCGTGGGTGGGGTTCCCCCTCGGCGACCTCATCAAGCGCTTCGAGCCGACCTCGAGGGCGAGATACGTCCGTTTCGAGACCCTCTACCGTCCGTCGGAGATGCGCGGCCAGCGCGGGCGCTCGCTCGACTGGCCCTACGTCGAGGGGCTGCGGATGGACGAGGCCATGCACCCCCTGACGATCCTCGCGGTCGGCGTCTACGGCAAGACCCTGCTGAACCAGCAGGGCGCCCCGTTGCGCCTCGTCGTGCCCTGGAAGTACGGCTTCAAGAGCATCAAGTCCATCGTCAGGATCCAGTTCGTCGAGGACCAGCCGCGGAACTCCTGGAACGTGGCCATCCCGAACGAGTACGGCTTCTACTCGAACGTGAACCCCGAGGTGAACCACCCGCGGTGGAGCCAGGCGAGCGAGCGCCGGATCGGCAGCTTCTTCCGCATCCGGACCCAGATGTTCAACGGCTACGCCGACCAGGTGGCGAGCCTCTACGACGGGATGGACCTGCGCCGGTACTACTAGGCGTCCGGGACCGCAGAGCCGGGAGTCCGGGACCGCAGAACGAAGATGTCGGTGCGCCGCGTCAAGCCGTGGGTGTTCGCCGCCTGCCTGATTCCCCTGGGCATGCTCGTCTGGCGTGCGTTCACGGGCAATCTGTCCGCCAACCCCATCGAGTTCATCACCCACCGCACCGGCGACTGGACGTTGCGGTTCCTGCTGATCGCGCTGGCCGTGACGCCGGCCCGCCGGCTGTTCGGGTGGTCCTGGGCGGCCGGCTTCCGCCGCATGTTCGGGCTCTTCGCGTTCTTCTACGCCCTGCTCCACTTCAGCACCTACCTGGTGCTCGACTTCTTCTTCGCGTTCGACCTCATCCTCGACGACATCGTCGAGCGCCGCTACGTGACGGCGGGGTTCGCGGGGTTCGTCCTGCTCGTCCCCCTCGCGGTCACCTCGACCAACGCGATGATCCGGCGCCTGGGGGGCGAGCGGTGGCGGCGGCTGCACCGGCTGGCCTACGTGGCCGCCGTCGCCGGGGTCGTGCACTACCTGTGGCTGGTCAAGATCGACATCCGGCCGCCGCTCGCCTACGCGGCGGTGCTGGCCCTGCTGCTCGGCGTGCGTCTCTGGTTCCGGCTCCGTCCCCGGCTCGCGGCGGCGGGCGCCGGCCGCGGAGCGGTGCGCCCGCGCGTCGCCTCCCAGGAGTCTGCGCCGTAGAAGGTGCAGACTACCGGCAGGGTCGGTTGGGCGGTGAGCGGAGCCGCGGCCGACGCTCTCCGGGCTGGCCCTCGCCCGCCAACCGTCTCCTGACGGCGGTGTTCCCGCATCCCTCCGGACCGGCGGGGAATCCGAGCCGTCCGACCGCGCAAGTCCGCCTCCAGACCCTTCTGCGGGCGGGAGCCAGGGCGTCGCGGCGCCGTTTCCCCGCCCTTGCGGACTCAGAAGATCTGACGCGTCCGCTGCGGCCGATGCGCGGCCAGGGTGAGGCACGGTTCGGGCTCGTCGAGCCCGGCGATCTGCGAGGCCACGTAGTTGCCGACGGCGGGGCCGTGCTTGAAGCCGTGGCCGGAGCCGGCGCCGACCAGCCAGACGTTGGCGATGTCCGGGTGGCGGTCGATCAGGAAGTCGCCGTTCCAACTGTTCGAATAGGCGCAGACCCGCGCGTCGAGCAGCGGGGCGTCGCGCAGGGCGGGTATGCGCCGGGCCAGGATCATGCGGGCGACCTGCAGGCCCCCTTCCGAGATGATCCGATCGTCGCGGGTGGTCGGGTCGAAGTCCGAGCCGTGATGGTCGAGGCCGATCTTGAACCCCCGGCCCTCGATGTCGGGGACGCCGTAGACTCCTCCCGAGGGGTCGATCCAGGCCGGCATCGACGGGGGCGTGAACCGCCGGTCGCCCGGGTCCGGTCCGAAGAAGAAGACCTCCTGCCGCGTGGGGTGGATGCGCTCGCCGAGGAGGCCGGGGAAGATATGCGGGAGCCACGCGCCGCAGGCGAAGACGAAGCTGTCGGCCACGATGTGGTCGCCGGTGCTCGTCTCCAGCGACTCGAGGCGATCGGCGCTCGTGGGCGGGGGCAGCACCCTCGCGATCACGTAGTCGACGCTCCGCTTGACCACCTGGCGGACGACGCTCTGCACCGCCCGCCGCGCGAGGATGACCCCGGCCGTCGGCTCGAGCAGGCCACGCGTGACGGGGCCCAGCGTGAACTGCGGGTACCGTCGTTCCAGCTCGGCGCGATCCAGCATCTCGAACGGGACGTGCAGCGACCCCAGGTTGCGGGCGGTGTCGTCGAGGGCGGCGTCGTCCCCCCGGGCCATCCACAGCACGCCGGTGCGGACGAAGAGGTCCTCGCGCCAGTCGCGCAGGAGCTCCTGCCACGCGTGGGCCGAGTACTCGGCCCAGCGCGTGTACAGGGCGTGCCGGCCGTAGCCGAAGCGGATGAGCCGTGATTCCCCGCTCGAGCTCGACCGGGTGTTGCCCGCGCCGAAGGCGTCGACGAGCACGACGGAGCGGCCGGTGCTGCGGAGCTGCAGTGCGGTCCAGGCGCCGAACACGCCGGCGCCGATGACGGCGATGTCCGCGGTGTGTCGCGTTTTCCAGGCAGTGGTCAAGTTCGCCGACCTCGATCGGTGCCGTCGTGCGCCGGAGGGGTCGGTCCGGCGCGTTCCGAAACCCTGACGAGACCCTAAAATAACACTGATGGCGCCCCGTTGTATCGAGATCCACCCCGATGCGCTGCACCTGCCCGGGGTGCTGGCCCCGGACGAGCAGCGCCGCCTCGCCGCGCGGTGCCTGGCCATCGGCCGCGGTCCGGCCGGCTGGTACGTCCCGCGCGTGCGGGGCGGAGGCCTGATGCGGGTGCGGATGGTCTGCCTGGGCCGCCACTGGAACGCGCGCACCTACCGCTACGAGGCGGTGCGCGGCGACCACGACGGCCGCGCCGTCCTTCCCCTGCCCGCCGACCTCGCGGACCTCGCGGCGCGGGTGTCGGCCGCCGCCGGCATGCGGCTCGCGCCCGACGTCTGCATCCTCAACTACTACGAGGCCGCGGGGCGGATGGGGCTGCATCAGGACAAGGACGAGCGTCCCGAGACGATCGACGCGGGCGTGCCCATCGTGTCGCTGTCCATCGGCGACACCGCGAGGTTCGTCATGGGCGGGTTCACCCGCAAGGAGCCGAAGACGGTGGTGCGGCTGGCGTCGGGAGACGGGTTCGTGTTCGGCGGCCGCAGTCGGCTGCGCTATCACGGCGTGGCGTCGATCCTCCCGGGAACGGGACCGTCCGGGTACGGTTTCGCGGGGCGCTTCAACCTCACGTTTCGTCAGGGCGCGGCCTGACAGCCCGTGGCGAAAGTCCCCGCTGCATTCGAGCGGCGATGCATCCCGCCTGCGCCCGGCAAGCGTCGCCTTCGGCTCCGATTGCCGCCCAGCCACGCCTACCGGCAGTCTGCGCCGTGACCGGCGCAGACTGCCGGCTGCGTTGTTCGTCGGTTGTATATGCCCAATATGCGCCCTCCTCACGCCTTGTCAGGCGGGCGCCTCGCCGCTCTCGGTGCAACGCGGGGCTTCCACCACGGGCTGCACCCCCCGCCGGCCGGGCCGCGCCGTGGCCCCGCCGGGCGGCGGAGCGCGCCAATCAGCGCGCCCCATGCCCGTTCAACACGCGAATGCGCCATCCCGGGGCAAAGTCGCGGCGTTCACCGCCGGCCCGGACTAGAGTAGGGTCGCACGTCGATGCATGCCGGTCCGGCCCGCCGCGTTCCGGACGAGGTGCGGCCGCATGGCGGCGTCGCGCTCGGCAACGTCGCCGATCTGCAGGAGCTGAAGAAGATGCACAAGCCAATCAAGTACGCCGAAAAGGGTCTGACGCTGGCCGCCGACGCCGGCTTCCGGGTTTTCGACTTCCTCAACCGGTTCAACCAGCGGCCCTCGTTCACGCCGTCCTGGGCCGACAAGCCGCTGCTCAAGTCGCACGAGAAGGTGAAGCCGCCCCTGGGGTGGCCCCGCGAGACCGACTCGCTCTGCCCCGTGTGCGTCCGCGAGGCGCGGCAGGAGATTCTCGACGGCAAGAGGGACTACAAGATCCTGCTGAACGAGAAGGTCGGCGAGATCAAGGCGACCATCATCGAGCGCGACGGCAAGATCCTGATGGTGAAGGACTGCCCGATCCATGGCCACTTCGAGGACGTGATGGCCATCGACACGGAGTTCTTCAAGCACCTCGAAGAGTCGTTCCCGGGCAGCGACATGCGGGCCCACAACGACGAGAAGCTGCACAACCACGGCAGCAGCACCATCAAGTACGGCCGCGGCTCGGTCCTGACCATCGACCTCACGAACCGCTGCAACATGATGTGCGACCCCTGCTTCATGGACGCGAACCAGGTCGGGTTCGTGCACGAGCTCGGGTGGGACGACATCAAGACCCTGCTCGACAACGCCATCTCCATCAAGCCGAAGCGCCAGATGTCGGTGCAGTTCTCGGGCGGCGAGCCGACCATCTCGCCGTACTTCCTCGACGCCGTGCGCTACGCCCGCAAGGTCGGCTACAACAGCGTGCAGGCGGCCACCAACGGCATCGAGTTCGCCAAGAGCGCCGACTTCGCGCAGGCTGCGGCCGACGCCGGGCTGCGCTACGCCTACCTGCAGTTCGACGGCATCGGCAACGCCGCCAACTCGCACCGGCTCGTCGGCAACCTGTTCGACGTGAAGCTGCGGGCCATCGAGAACCTGCACAACGCCGGGGTCGACATCGTCCCCGTCATCACCATCCTCAACGGCATCAACAACGAGCAGGTGGGCCGGGTCGTGCAGTTCGCGCTCGACAACCCGAAGAAGATCAACTTCCTGTCGTTCCAGCCGGTGTCGTTCACGGGCCGCGACGAGGAGATCACCGACGAGCGCCGGCACGCCCAGCGCTACACCCTGTCGCACCTCGCCCACGACGTGAAGGACCAGACCGGCATCGGCGAGCCGGTCCGCGACTGGTTCCCCATCTCGTTCATGGGCACGTTCACCGACTCGGCCGACTACGTCCACGGCCCGCAGGCCGACTGGGGCCAGCTCAACTGCGGCTGCCATCCCAACTGCGGCGTCGGCATGGCGGTGATGATCGACAAGGAGACCAAGGAGTCGGTGCCGGTCACCGCGTTCCTGAAGGCGGAGCGGCTCGCCAAGGACCTCGGCCGGGTGAACGACGGCGGCCGCGGCCGCAGGACCTCCGTCCTCGGCATGGCCCTCGCCCTGATGCGGAACTACGACCCGTTCAAGGCGCCGACCCACTTCAAGCTGTGGGACCTGCTGCAGAAGTTCGACAAGACCTTCGGCGCCTCGAAGAAGGACTACGGCAGCGTGACCGGCGACCGGACGCGGGCCGACATCGCCAGGCGGCGGTCCGACCGCTGGAACTTCCTGTTCATCGCCGGCATGTGGTTCCAGGACCTCTTCAACTACGACTTCCGGCGCACCGAGCGGTGCATCATCCCCTACGCGACCCAGGAGGGCGAGATCTCGTTCTGCGCGTACAACACCGGCATCGGGTGGCGCAACATCATCGAGAAGATGCACATGACGGCCACCCTCACCAAGTGGTACGACGAGCACGGCCGCCACGAGATCTTCGCCGGCGGCAAGAACGTCGACATGGCGAGCAACGAGCACCACCTCGTGCTCGACCCCGAGGCGGTGGCCGCCGGCCAGCAGACCGACCTCGACGAGAAGGGCATCGCCAAGAACGCCCGCCAGGAGAAGCTCGAGGCCCGCGAGCGGATGAAGCAGGAAGCCGAGAACAAGCGCATGGCCGAGCTCTACCGCCAGCACATCCTGAAGGAGGAGGCGCCCGCGGAGGGCCTCATCCAGATCCAGGGCCTCGGCGGCGACAAGGCGAAGGCGGAGGAGCGCCAGCCGGTCGGCGTCGGCTAACCGGGACGCGCGGTCGACGGGCGGCGAACGGCTCGACGGACACCAGAGGGCCGCACGGCGGATGCCGCGCGGCCCTCTTCTCATGTGTACGCGGGAGAGCGGCCGTTGCCGAACGTAGAGTCGCTCGGGGGCGATTCGGCGACCGGCGTGGCCGCTGCGATGTCCGCCGGCGGCGACGGGAGGCGCGCTACCGGCGCTTGGCTCGCGGGCCGTCCGGCGCGGGCTCACGGGAGAGCGCGTACGCCTCCGCGAGCCAGTCGGTGATGGGCGGCTCCACCTCGTCGCGGTGGCGGATGGGAATGGTGTGCCGCAGCTTGGACTTCGAGACGCGGTCGACGCGGCGCACCTGGGGCGCGTCCACCGTCCGGCCGAGGAAGACGTTCAGCTCGAGGAAGGTGCGCTTCGGGCGGACGAAGCAGTAGCAGGATCCGCGCGAGAACATGATGGATCGGTGCGAGGCATAGACACGCTGCTCGCCGAATTCCGTCGCGGTCTCGCGCAGTCGCTCCCAGGCGTCCCGCAGGTCCTCGGACAGGTCTGCGGTCAACGCCGCCTCGGTCGTGGTCCAGCAGTCGTGCGCCTCGCCCTCCTCGACCCACTGCTTGCAGTGGTAACACTCGTGGCCGCCCATGTCGCCGATTCTACGTGCAGCCGCTCGGCTCGGCGACCGGGCGGCTGATCCTCGTCATGCTCGACCGGCGCTTGCACCGGAACCGTTCGCCGCGGCGGGGGCGTGTCGCGGTCGGGCTGTCGGGCAGGGCGATTCTCGCCTCAGACGATCAGATCGAACGGCACACCGATGGTCTCGTATGCACGGATCGCTCGACGGTCGCGCGTGAGCAGCGTGGCGCCGGCGAGCTTCACGGTCCACGCGATCAGCGCATCGTAGACGGAGCCGCCGGCCAGTCCGCGTCTCCCGACCAGCTCGACCAGCCGCGCGTGGTCGTCGGGCTGCAGGCCGAGTGGCGGGTCGACGAACCGCCTCTTCAGGAAGGACATCGCGATCGCGGGCGGCGTCCGGTGCGGCGGTGGGAATCGCGTCAACACCGAGTAGCTCTCGATCAGCACGTGGGCGGGCACCCGGGGACGCCGATCGAGCACGGTGAGAGCCGCTTCGTGGCCGTCGTGCCATGCCGCGAAGCCGGCGACGACGACGCTCGTATCGACCGCCAGCATCACCGTCGTGTCTTCTCGAGGGTGGCGCGAACGAGATCATCGGTCAGCGGCGGAAGCTCGCGATCCGGAACCGCGACGAGATGCCCGTTCCGCTCTTCGAGACGCATCGTCGTGGTTGCCGGCTGGATCTCGATGACGCCTTCCCGTTCGCTGATTTCGATGGTTCGTCCGCCCGTCAGGCCCAGGCTGTCACGCATCGATTTCGGAATGACCACTCGACCGGCCGCGTCGATGGTAGTCTGCATGGCAGAAGACTACCATGGCTTGGGTGCCGGACGCTCGGGTCCCCGGGGATGGGTGCATGACAGGAGCGTGAGACGCCGCCGCGCGGGATTCTCACCTGCTGAGAAACGGCGCCTTCAAGGCGCCCCGCGAACTGTCGTGCCCCCCCGGGGGGCGCCGCACACGGTCTGTAGTAGACTCGCCCGCATCGGAGCGGCGGTTTCACAGGGATGTTGGCGGGCGGTGCAACGCTGCGGGGAGGAAATGCGGGCGGTGAGTGGTTTCGAACAGGCTTTCGAGGACGTGGAGCGTGCCGCGGACGCAGCGGTCGTGTCGGCGCAGGGGCTGGTCTCTCTGGCGAAGAAGATGCAGAAGGCGGCGCGCGAGGGCAACGTCGCGGCCATCAAGCGTGCGCGGAGCGACTTCGACGCTGTCCTGCCCGAGGTGAGTCAGGCGGTCTCGGGCGCCGCCGGCTCGTGGCCGCTCGCCGAGGACGAAGAGCTGCGGTATCTCGAGGACGAGGACGGCTACGCCGCAGAGCTGTGCGCCGTCGCCGAAGTGCTCGGACTGAACGTCTACGAGCGGGACGGCAAGCTGATCTCGTACCCGTCCATCTTGCGCATCCTGCCAGGCGACCGGGCGGTGCGGGTGGACGGGAAGCGGGTCGCGGCCATCCGCCCGTCCCACCTGGCCGGCCTGCTGCTGAAGAACCAGAGCAAGCCCGCCCGATTCCGGTCGGACCGCTTCCTCGAGGCGATCTACACGGTCTACGCCGAGATCGTGCGCGAGGACGGTGCGGGCCGCGCGGCCGGCGACGGGCCCGTGGTTCCCCTGACCAGGATCTACAAGCTGCTCACGTCGCTGCCGGGCGCGAGCCGCGAGTACGACCGGACCGACTTCGCCCGGGACCTCTTCATTCTCGAAGCCGAGGGTCCCCGCCGGACGCGGAAGGGCGCCGCCGTCGCTTTTCCCGCCTCCACCGGCACGCGGCGGTCCGGCCTGTTCACGTTCGTCGGCCCGGACGGCCAGGAGGCGCGGTACTACGGCATCAGCTTCACCGCGGACGGGTGATGACGGACGCCATCCCCCTCGACGAGTGGTTGCGGCGGATCGACGACGAGTACCTGTCGGGGTTCGTCCGCGACGGGGGCGCGGCCGTCAAGTTCGCGGTGACCCCGGACGAGGCGCGCCCCGTGCTGCGCGACGCCCTGGAACAGCGCTGCCGCGAGTCGGGCTACCTCTTCGCCGCCCTGGACGCGGCGGAGCTGCGGGCCCACATGCCGCAGGACGTCTTCTTCGGGCTGGCGCGACAGATCGACTGGCGGGGTCTGGCGCGGCGCCGCGTGCTGCGGCTGGCCGCGGAGAGACGGTATCGTGTCGACGCCATCGCTCCGGCGGGGGGCGGCGACGTGTTCGACGACATCGCGGGCGCCAACGATCTCGAACCGCAGACCGTGCTCATGCGTCTCAGGCCGGACATCGAGACGCGCGTCTTCAAGCACGCCGCGATGGTCCGCGACTTCCGGGCGGCCATGACCTTTCTCTGCGAGCAGACCGGAGACGGGCCGGACGGGAGTTACGCCGGCCAGCCGGTGCTGGACTGGCTGACCGGAGAGGAGACGCGCCTGAGCCCCGTGCGGCCCTTTCTCATCCACACCGCCGTCAACCGCGCCACCGCCCGCTACTTCATCGAGTCGGCGCTGCACTGGGTGCGCGAGGCCGGCCTCGCGGGGACGGTGGTGCTGCTGGACAACCGTCGCGTCACGGTGGCGCGCAACCCCAGGGACGGTCTGCGGTACTACACCCGCGCCATGACCGTCGACCACTACGAGCTGCTGCGCGAGTTCATCGACGGCGTCGATCGGCTCGCCGGCGCCCTGCTCGTGGTGGCGACCGCCGACGCTTTCCTGGACGACGAGGCGGGCCGCGGCTCGCGCGGCTTCGGCATCTACGAGGCGCTGAAGACGCGGGTGATGAACGACGTGCGGGACCGGCGTCTGCTCAACCCGGTGGCCGCGCTGGTGCGGTTGTCGCAACTCGACGCACGGCGGGACGACCGTGGGGAACGGGAACCGTCACGCGGCGCTGAAGACCCGGGTGACGAAAGACGTGCAGGGCCGCCGTCCGCTCCATCCGGCGGCCTCGCCGGCGCGGTCGTGGCGGCGCGACGGGCGGCAAGATGGTTCGCGACGAACGGAAGCTGACGGCGCGCCGCGCCATCGAGGCGTTGCGCAACGGCGTGCCCAACCGGGCGGCGGTGGAGATGCTGGGTTGCCGCCAGCCGAAGGCGGAGGCGGCGTTCGCCGAGCTGCTGAACCGGGCCGGGGACGCAAGCGCCGGAGCCGGTCGCGCGCGGGGGGTGCTCGTGTCCGGCGACTTCGGCGCGGGCAAGTCGCACCTGCTGGTCCACCTGGAGCGCCTGGCCCTGGCGCAGGGTTTCGTCTGCAGCACGGTGGCCGTCAGCAAGGAGACGCCCCTCTACGACCTCGGCAAGGTGTTCAGCGCCGCCGTCGACAGCGCGCGGATGCCGGGTCGCGGAGGACGCCTGTTCGAAGAGCTGGGCGTCGCCGCCGACCGGGACTCGGCGTCCTTCACCGCGTTCGTGGAGTGGGTCGACGCCGCGACGGCGAACGGGGCGCTGCACGATATCTTCCCGGCCAGCGTGGCCGTCTACGAGGGCGCCAGGGACCCCGAGCTCAGCGCGCGGATCGAGTCGTTCTGGGCGGGCGACCGGATACGGGTGTCCGAGATCAAGCGGGGACTGCGGGTGCTCGGGCAGCGGCGTGCCTTCCGGGCGCCGAGGGTCGCCGAGCTGCCCCCGCAGCGTCTGCGTTTCGCGGTCGAGCTGATGCGGGGCGCCGGCTACAAGGGCTGGGTGGTCCTGCTGGACGAGTTGGAGCTGGTCGGCTCCTACTCGCTCCTGCAGCGCGGTCGATCCTACGCCGAGCTGGCCAGGTGGCTGGGGCAGGCCGCCGGCGACCCCGGTGCGGGCCTCATCGCGGTCGGGACGGTGACCGGCGACTTCGCGACCGCCATCATCGGTCCCGACGGCAAGAACGACCGCGAGGGCGCCGGCCGGCGGCTGGCGGACAGCCGCTACGCGGACCGCGTACGCGGGGCCGAGGCGGGCATGCGTCTGCTCGAACGCAAGTGCATCCGCCTGTCGGCGCCCACCGCCGACGACGTGCGCGACATCCTCGAGACGCTGCGGCAACTCTATGGCGAAGCCTACGAATGGGAGGCTCCGCGGCTGGAGACCGGCGCCCGCGGCGTGGGCATCCAGGCTCGGATGCGCTACAAGGTCAGGGCCGCCATCAACGCCTGGGACCTGCTGCGAATCTACCCCGACTCGCGCCCCGAGACGGTGGGCGGCGAGTTCCGTCATGCCTACCGCGAGGACACCGACCTCGAAGGGGAATCCGGCGACGACATGGGGCACGCCGAAGAGTAGCTCCTGCCAATGCTGTGAACTGCCTCGATCGCGAGCCGAGTCGACCAGTCGCCCTGGGCTTACCTACTCCTTTTCGTCTTCGATCCGCCACCTCAGGAACCCCACGTCCATCCTGTCGGAGTTGCGCACGGTGTCCTTCATTCGAATCAGCAATCGCTTTCCGGCCAGCGGAATGACGACATCCCCGACGAGGCGTTCCTCGATGTCCAGCGAGGTCGCGTCATCGTAGGTGATGCCGCACGCCGAGGCCATGAGATCCACCACGATCTCATCCGCGATTCGAACCACGGTATGGCGCCGCACGTCGTCGTCCTCGATCTGCGAGACCGCGTTGTCGGGAAGCGTCGCCAGGGCTCTCTTGATGGCCGCGACGTTCTCGTCCGAAGGGTCCACGAGCAGATCGATGTCCTTCGTCGTACGGACGAAGCCGTGGAGAATGACGGCGAATCCGCCGATCAGGAGGTAGCGGACGCCTTCCGCGCGGAGCGCGCGGCAGAGGGCGAGGAGGTCTTCGAGTTCAGGTGCGCGGCTGAACGCGCGATCTGACTCATCATCCATCGGTCCGCCTCTTCGAAGGACGAGAATCGGTACAGCCCCCGCGGCACCAGTCCTCGCCCCCGCAGCCGGTTGAGCGTGCGTTGCAGACGCGCCACGTCGTCGAGGACACGTGCCCCGGGCGCCCGTTTCGACACGACCTTCACGGGACCGATTCTAGCGCATCGACACGAGCGAATCGGGCCCCGTCCGTCGGCGCGATCGGAAGGGACCTTGGGGAGTCCGTCCGATCGCCCGCAGGTCACACGCGCCGGCGGGGTGTCGCTGTCTTCGTGGCCGATGATGTTCCCCGGACGAGCCGCGGCGGCGCCGGACGGCCGCGAAGGCTGCTCTCGTGGTCCGGATCACTGCGCTTCGGTGCCGGGTACGATCAGCGCGTCGAGGGCGACGACGCCCTGTCCCGAAGGGCGCACCACCACCGGGTTCAGCTCCGCGCTCTCGAGCCGATCGGCATGGGCGGCGGCGAAGCGGGACAGGGCCGCCAGCGCGGCGGCGAGGGCGTCGATGTCACCGCGCGGGCGCCCGCGCGCGCCGGCGAGGAGCGGGTAGCCCCGGAGCTCGCGCAGCATGCGGTGCGCCGCGGCGGCGTCGAACGGGGCGGGCCGGAAGGAGACGTCCGCGAGGATCTCGACGAACACGCCGCCGAGCCCGCACATCACCACGGGACCGAAGGTCGGGTCCTGCTGCACGCCGAGGATCATCTCGACGCCGCCGGTGACCATGGGAGAGACGAGGATCCCGTCGACGTGGGCGCCGGGGCGGGCCAATCGCGCGGCGGCGATGAGGGCGGTGAAGGCTCGGACCACGGCCTCCGCGGTGCCGAGGTCGAGCGCCACGCCGCCCATGTCGCTCTTGTGCGCGATGTCGGGTGACGCGATCTTGAGGGCGACGGGGAACCCGAGCTCCGCCGCTGCTTCCGCCGCGTCGCGGGCCGTGCCGCACAGCCGCGATTCGATGACGGGAAGCCCCGCATCGGCGAAGATGCGGCGGGCCGCGGTCTCCCCGATGGGCGGCGGGGGCAGCGGGATGGTGGCCGGGGCGACGGCGGGCGCGGCCGAGGCCGGCCGGTCGAAGCTCTCGACGAACCGCGCCAGGGCGGCGACGGCGCGGACGGCGCGCGAGGGGTCCTCGAACACGGGGCACCCCGCCGCCTCGTAGTGCTCCACGACGTCGGGCGGACCGACGATGGACAGCACCAGCAGGTGGTCGGGGTGCCGGCGGCGGGCGGCCTGCAGGATCTTGCGAACGGGGGTGACCATCGCCTCGGCCGCGGCGACGAACGTGAAGAAGGCGACGATCGCGTCGTAGCGGCCCTCCTCGAGCATGACGTCGAGGTTCGAGCCGATGAGGTCGAGGTCGTTGAACGCCTGCGCGGTGATGTCGACGGGATTGCGGGGCGAGGCGTAGGGCAGTCGGGCCTTCAGCCGGGCCTGCGCGCGCTCGCTCATCGGGGCGACGTCGAGCCCGCAGGCGACCGCCTCGTCGGCCATCTGCACGCCGACGCCGCCCGATATGCTCATCAGCCCGACCCGGCGGCTCGCCGGGAACGCCCCGAAGCTCGCGGCGTAGGCGACGTCGAGCATCTCCTCCGCGTCGCGGGCGCGGTGGACGCCGAACTGGCGGAACACCCCGTCGTACACCGCGTCGCTTCCGGCGAGGGTGGCGGTGTGGGACCGCACCGCTTCCGCCCCGATCTCGGTGCGGCCCACCTTCTGCAGGACGACCGGCTTGCGGTGCTCGCGGGCGAGGGCGAGCGACGCCAGCAGCCGGTCGCGGTCGGTCACGCCCTCGACGTAGGCGACGATCACGGAGATGTCGGGATGGCGGGCGAGCCAGCCGATGGTCTCGGCGACGTCGACGTCGCACTCGTTGCCGGTCGTCACCAGGAACCGGATGCCGATGCGGCGGCGGGTGGCGAGCAGCGACAGGTGGCTGCCGTAGGCCCCGCTCTGGCTGACCAGCCCGACCCCGCCGGGCACGGGGTGCGCCGCCTCGAGGGTGGTCGTGAAGGTGGCGTAGAAACCGATCTCCGAGTTGTAGACCCCGAGGCAGTTGGGGCCGACGATGCGCATGCCCGATGCGCGGGCGACGGCGGTCAGCGCGTCCTGCCGCCGGCGGCCGTCGTCGCCGGTCTCCGCGAACCCCGCGCTGAAGATGACCGCGGCCTTCACGCCGGCGGCGGCGCACGCCTCCACCGTATCGACGACGGCGGGGGCGGGCACCGCGATGATCGCGGTGTCGACGGGCTCGGGGACGTCGGCGATGCTCGCGAGCGCCGGCAGGCCCTGGACGGTGTCGCGCCGCGGGTTCACGGGGAAGATGGGCCCGTCGAACCCGGCGTCGCGCGTGTACGCCAGCGGCCGCCCGCCGATGCGGGCGGGGTCGTCCGAGGCGCCGATGATGGCGACCGAGCGCGGGTGGAGCAGGGCGGTGAGCGAGTCGTCCGGCGGGGGAGTGTAGGCCATGTCCGTATCGGCGTGATGGAGGTTCCCCCGCACGGGCCGGCAACGCGGGCGTAGCGGCGGGGGCTCCAGACGAGTGTCGCGGGAAGCGGGGGCGTCCGCGCCGCGGTCCCGAACCGCAAGATTGTATCCGGCGGCCCGCGTCGCGGCTCGGGCGGCCTGCCGCGGAAGCCGGTGCTACCATCACCCGGTCACCGACCTCGACGATGCCCAGGCCGTCCATCCGCGTTCTCAACTACCACCCCGCCGCCGTCTGGATCGAGCAGTTGCGGGCGGCCGGCTACGCGGTCGACGTGCGGCCTCTCCGCACCCCGGCGGACATGAAGGCGATCGGCGAGGACCCGCCCGCCGCGGTGGCCGTCGACCTGTCGCGGGCGCCGAGCCGGGGGCGGGACTTCGGGCTGGGGATTCGCCAGCAGGCGTCGTCGCGCGCGCTGCCCCTGGTGTTCGTCGACGGCAGCCCGGAACGGTTCTCGCAGATTCGCCACCTGCTTCCGGGGGCGGTCTGCACCCCCGGCCGACAGGTCCTCGCGGCGGTGCGGCAGGTCGTCGAGCGCCCGCCCGCCGACGTGCCGCGACCCCCGTCGGTGCTGGCCGGCTACTCCGGCACGCCGCTGCCTCGCAAGCTCGGCATCAAGCCGGGGACGGTGGTGCGGCTGCTGAACGCGCCGGCGGGGTTCGAGACGACCCTCGGGGAGCTGCCGGAGGGGGCCAGGGTCACCCGGCGCCGCGGTGGGGTGTGCGACCTCACCCTCTGGTTCGTCCCGCGCCGCCGAGATCTGGAGGAGGGTCTCGAGCGCGTGGCCGGCGCCGTGACCACCGACCGGCTGTGGATCGTCTGGCCCAAGAGGACTTCGCCTCTCGCCGCCGACGTCTCGCAGCGGGACGTCCGCTCGGCCGGTCTGCACCAGGGACTGGTCGACTACAAGATCTGCGCCGTCGACGACGACTGGTCGGGCCTCCTGTTCTCGCGCCGGAAGACGCGAGGGCGCTGACCGGTCGAGGACCGGTCGCGCCTCCGGCTCGGACCGAAGGCAGGGCCGCCGACTCGGCGGCGGTGGTTGCTCGGTGCTCGCCGTGGTGGATATGATTTGAGTATGAAATTGAAGACTTCCATCACACTGGAAGAAGGGGTGGTGGCGGCGGTGGAGAGGGCCGCCCGAGCTGGCGAGAGTCGTTCGCAGGTGATCGAGCGGCTGCTTCGACAGAGCCTCGCCGAACAGGAACGGGCCGCGATCGACCGGCGCGATCGGGCCATTCTCGACGCCAACGCCGACGAGCTCAACGAAGAGGCGGCCGACGTTCCCGGCTACTAGGCGGACCCGTGAGGCGCGGCGACCTCTATCGCGTTGCGAGACCTCACGGCGGGGATCCGAAGCGGTTTCGAGTGTTCGTGGTCGTCAGCCGACAGGCGTCGATCGACTCCCGATTCTCGTCCGTGATCTGCGCGCCGGTGTACACCGCGCGGCATGGTCTCGCGACGCAGGTCGACGTCGGACCGAGGGAGGGGCTGAGGCACGACAGCAGCATCCATTGCGACGAACTCAAGAGCCTGCACAAGTCGCGGTTGACGCACTTCGTGGGCAGTTTCGGCGCTGAACGGATCGAACGACTCGACCACGCCCTGACGGTTGCGCTGGACATCGGGCGCGGAGGGTGCGCGGGCCACGTCGCTTCATTGACGGCGATTGGCGATCGACGGGGACTTGGCCGCTTCCGCGAATCCGGGCCTGCGACCCCGCCGCTTCCCGCGAGCGCCGCGCCACGTGCTACGCCGGCGGAACGAAGGCGAGGAACCGCAACGGGTTGTCGACGGTCATGGCGCGGATCTCGCCGTCGGCCACCCCCGCCTCGCGCAGCATCGGCACGAACCGCGTGACCGTCTTGGCGTAGCCCGGCCCGCCGTTGCGCTGGATGTCCTGGGCGGCGGCGAAGTCCGACGCGAGCAGCACGCGGTCCACGTGGCCGTCCGCGATCAGCGCCTGAATCATCGGCACCTTGCGCCCGTCGGCGTCCGGCCCGCCGCCGAGCCGGTCGAAGCCCACGAACGCGCCGCGCGCGGCGATGCGCCGGTGGACCGCCGCCTCGGGGTCGTCGAGCCCGCCGAGATGGCCGATCGCCACGCGCCCCGGCGGCACCCCGAGCGCCTCGAAGAGGTCGAGCTGCTCCTCGGCGGCCTCGCCGTTCGCGGTATGCGTGAAGATCGGCAGGTTCGTCAGCAGGTGGGCTTGGCCGACGGCCGTGAATGCCTTGCGCTCCGACGGCGTGATCTCGGCCGAGCTCCCGATCTCGCCGAAGGCGCCCCACCGCTCCGCCGCCGCGGCCTCGGCCAGTCCCTCCGCCAGCTCGTCCTCGCTCCGATCCGCCAGCTCCGGGGGATGGAACGGGTCGGTGTAGTAGCCGCCGCTCGCCACGATCGGCATGCCGGAGCGCTCGGAGACCTCGCGCAGGAACGCGACGCTCCGCCCCATGTCGTCGTGGCCGCCGTCCACGAGCGCCGCCACGCCCTCGCGGGCCGCCGCCTCCAGCTCGGCCGCCATGACGTCGACGTCCTGCATGAAGTACGGAGAGTCCGACGGACCGATGAACCGCTCTCGCCCCGGGTTGTCGGCCCCCAGCAGGCGGTCCCAGAACGCAAGGTCCAGCGACATGTGCTCGTGGAAGAGCACCGCGCCGTGCGACAGCCGGTCCGGCGGAACGTCCTCGAGGATGGTGCGGACAATCGCCCCTTCCGGAAAGGACGGCCCGACGGGGGCCGCCGACTCGGTGGGTGGCGCGGTCTCCGGCGGGCGGCCGCACGCGGCTGCCAGGCCGGCGCCGCCGAGTCCGAGAATGCGCATCGCCTCGCGGCGGCTCCAGACCGTTGCCCGACTGCTTCGTTGTCCTGTCATGTCGCCCTCGCTCCGTACCGCGCCTCGTCAGGCGCCGCCGCTCCCGGTGGACGGCCCCATCTTGACATGATTGGCGCGGGGCCGTCCGCCCGCAAGGCGCGAGGGATCGCACCGAACGCGGGCTGCGCCGCTTGCGGGCCGCGGGAGGGCGAACGAGGTTGGAGGACGGCCCCGCGGCCAAGACAGTGACGGGAATTACCTTGCCACATGCCCAGGGCAGGAACCGCCGAAAACCGGCTGCATCCGGGTTGCAGTTGGCCCTCTTATATCGATCGCTGTCCTAACCGCCGCGCGTGTGCATCTCGAGGTGGGGCTGCTCCTGCAGCGCCTCGACGGGGATGAAGGTGGAGCGGTCGGCGGCGGCCAGGCGTTCCTCGGCGCCGCGGTCGTCGCGCTGCCGCCAGGTTGTCGCCAAGAGGTCCTGCAGGGCCTCGTGGCTCGCGCCGGCCCGCAGGGGCCCACGCAGGTCGGTGCCGGTGCGTGCGTAGAGGCAGCGGTACCAGAGCCCGTCGGCGGTGAGGCGGCTGCGGTCGCATTGCCGGCAGAAGGGCTCGGTCGTCGACGAGATGATGCCGAACACGAGGCCGTCGGGCAGGGTGAAACGGTCGGCGGGGGCGGCGGTGGACTCGTCGACCGCCTCGACCGGGCCATAGTGGGCGGCCAAGCGGTCGAGCATCTCGCGGCGCGGCACGACGTCGTCCATCGACCAGCGGGTGGCTCCGCCCACGTCCATGTACTCGATGAACCGGACCTCGGCGTTCACCCGCCGGCCGTACTCCAGCATCGGCACGAGCTCGTCGGCGTTGACGCCGCGGATCACGACGGTGTCTATCTTGACGCTCTCGAAGCCGGCGCCGGCCGCCGCGTCCAGCCCCTGCAGGACGTCCCGGTGGCGGTCGAAGCGGGTCAGGGCCTTGAAACGGTCCGGGTCCAGCGTGTCCAGGCTGACGGTGATGCGCGGCAGGCCGGCCTGCCGCAGCGCCGCGACCTGCTCGGCGAGGAGGATGCCGTTGGTGGTCAGGGCGAGGTCGCGAAGCGCGGCCTTGCCGGCGAGCAGCGCCACGAGGTCGGGCAGGTCGGTGCGGAGCAGCGGCTCGCCGCCGGTGATGCGGACCTTGTCGGTCCCGAGGGCCGCGAAGACGTCGACGAGCCGGTCGATCTCCTCGAAGGTCAGGATGTCGTTGCGAGGCAGCCACACGTACTCCGCCTCGGGCATGCAGTACTGGCACCGCAGGTTGCAGCGGTCGGTCACCGAGACACGCAGGTTGGCGAGCGGCCGGCCGAGCCGATCCTGAACCTCCATCGCTCTTCATTATGCCACCGCGCCGCCCCGCCGGGGGCCGACGCGACGCCGGCCGCCCGCCGGTTCGGCATATAATTCACGCCGTGCTTCGGTCCCACCGCGCCGGCTTCCCGCGAGTCGCCGCGTCGGCGTTCGTGGATGAGAGCGCCCAGGTCATCGGCGACGTCGAGATCGGCGAGGACAGCAGCGTCTGGATGAACGCTGTGCTGCGCGGCGACGTTCACTGGATACGGGTCGGCGACCGCACCAACATCCAGGACGGGAGCGTGCTCCACGGGATGAGCGGGACTCACCCGACCCGGCTCGGCGACGAGGTGACGGTGGGGCACGGGGCGATTCTCCACGGGTGCTCGGTCGAGGACCGGTGCCTCATCGGCATGGGGGCGATCGTGCTGAACGGCGTCGTCGTCGGGTCCGGCTCGATCGTCGCGGCCGGCACCCTCGTGGCCGAGGGGACCGCCATTCCGCCGGGCTCGCTGGTCATGGGCAGCCCCGGCCGGGTGCGGCGGGCGACCACCGGCGACGAGGCGGCCTCCATCCGCCGCTATGCCGACCACTACGTGGCCTACAAGCGCGAGTTCCTGATGTCCTCGGGCGGACCCCGGGAGTCGGCGTGCCAGGAGTCTCCGCCGTAGAACGGAGCAGACTCCTGCCGGGGTGGTTTGGGCGCCGAGCGGAGCCGGGATTGGCGGGCTGGCACGGCGCGGACTCCCGGAGGGTCGGTTGGGGCGGTGAGCGGAGCCGTAGGCGACGCTCTCCTGGCCAGAGGAACACAGGTGACGACTCGGTCGGCGGCAGAACGAAGGGACCCCTCCTCACGGTGATTTCCGGCATTCGCGGCACGCGGGACATCCTGCCCGACGAGGTGGGGCGGTGGCGGCGCGTCGAGCGCGCGGCGGTGGAGGTGTGCGAGCGTTACGGGTACGTCGAGGTGCGCACCCCGGTCATCGAGCGCGAGGAGCTGTTCGCGAAGGGCACCGGCGAGTCGACGGACATCGTGCAGAAGGAGATGTACGCGTTCACCGACAAGGGCGGCGAGCGCGTCACCCTGCGCCCCGAGGCGACCCCCAGCCTGGTCCGCGCCTTCGCCGAGCACGGCCTCGAGCAGGCCCTGCCGTTCGCCAAGCTCTACAGCCTGGGGCCGATGTTCCGCTACGAGCGTCCCCAGAAGGGCCGTTACCGGCAGTTCCACCAGCTCGACGTCGAGGTGTTCGGCATCGACGATCCGGCCGTCGACGCCGAGGTCATCGAGATGGCCTCGGCCTTCGTGACCGAGCTCGGTATCGAGGGGGCCGAGCTCGTCATCAACTCCGTCGGGTGCCAGGCGTGCCGGCCCGCGTTCAGCGCCGCCCTGCTCGAGGCCCTCGGCGAGCGGGTGTCGGACCTCTGCCGCGACTGCCGGCGCCGGGCCGGGACCAACCCGTTGCGCATCTTCGACTGCAAGGTGCCGGCCGACCAGCCGATCATCGACGCGCTTCCCCGTTCGGAAGACTACCTGTGCGAAGCGTGCCGGGACCACTTCGCCGAGGTGCGGGGCCACCTGGACGCCTATGGGCTGTCGTACCGGGTGTCGCACCGGCTCGTCCGAGGCCTCGACTACTACATGCGCACCACCTTCGAGATTCTCGGGGCCGGGCTCGGGGCGCAGAACGCGTTGCTGGGCGGCGGCCGCTACGACGGCCTCGTGAAGCAGCTCGGCGGGCCCGACCGCCCCGGCATCGGATTCGCGGCGGGGCTCGAGCGGCTGGTCCTCGCCCTGCCCGAGGGCGCGGGCCACGCGGCGCCGGTCGACGCCTTCGTGGTCGCCCTCGGCGACGGGACGTGGGCGTCGGCCCGGGTGCTGGCCCGCGACCTGCGCCGGGCCGGCCTGCGGGTGTTGATCGACTACGGCGGCCGCTCCTCGAAGTCGCAGATGAAGCGGGCCAACCGCAGCGGGGCCCGGTACATGCTCATCGTCGGCGAGGACGAGCTGGCCGCCGGCGAAGTGGCGGTCAAGGAGATGGAGACGGGCGAGCAGCGTCGGGTGCCCCGCGACGAAGTCGCGGAAGCGCTCGCCGCGGGGGGCGCCGGCGACAGGGTGTAGACCAGTGCGGACACATACATGCGGCGCGTTGCGCCCGAGCGACATGGGGCAGGAGGCGACCCTGCTGGGGTGGGTGCACCGGGTGCGCGACCTCGGCGCCCTCATCTTCGTCGACGTGCGCGACCGCTACGGGGTCACCCAGGTGGTGGCCCGCGACGACGAGGCGCTGCTCGCGCAGGCGAAGCGGCTTCGGCCCGAGTTCGTGGTGGAAGTCGCCGGCGTCGTCGAGCGCCGGTCCGACGACACCCTCAACCCGAAGATCGCCACCGGCGAGGTCGAGATTGCGGTGCGGTCCATCGAGGTCCTGAACGAGTCGAAGCGCCCGCCCTTCCACATCGCCGAGGAGAGCCCGGTCTCGGAGGACCTCCGGCTGAAGTACCGCTACCTCGACCTGCGGCGGCAGCGGATGCAGCGGAACATGCAGCTCCGGCACCGGGTGGTGCTGGCCGTCCGCCGCGCCCTCGACGAGCAGGGCTTCCTGGAGATCGAGACCCCGATCCTGGCCAAGTCGACGCCGGAAGGGGCGCGTGACTACCTGGTGCCCAGCCGGGTGCATCCGGGCGAGTTCTTCGCCCTGCCGCAGTCGCCGCAGATCTTCAAGCAGATCCTGATGATCTCGGGCATGGACCGCTACTTCCAGATCGCCCGCTGCTTCCGCGACGAGGACCTGCGCGCCGACCGGCAGCCGGAGTTCACGCAGATCGACATGGAGGTGTCGTTCGCCACCCCGGACATCGTCTTCGGCATCGTCGAGCGCCTGATGCACGCGGTATGCGCGGCTGCCGGCCTCACCGTCGAGACGCCGTTCCCCCGGCTGACCTACGCCGACGCGATGGCGAAGTACGGGTCCGACAAGCCCGACCTGCGCATCGGCATGGAGATCGCCGACGTCTCCGACGTCTTCGCCGACTCGAGCTTCCGGGTGTTCCGGGAGTGCGTGGCCGAGGGCGGCGTCATCCGCGCTCTCGTCGTGCCGGGGGCGGGGCGGTACTCGCGCAGCCAGGTCGACAAGCTGGTCGACGAGGCGATCTCGCTCGGCGCCTCCGGCCTCGTGTGGGCGCGGCGCGGCCCGGACGGCGACGTCCAGAGCTCGATCCTCAAGGTGGCGGGGGCCGAGACCCTCGGGCGCCTGCTCGAGGCGGCGGGCGCCGGCGACGCCGACCTCGTGCTGGTGGCGGCGGGGACGGGCGAGGAGCCGTCCGTGCTGCTCGGGAAGCTGCGCCTCGAGCTCGCGCGGCGCGAGGGGCTCGTCGACGAGTCCCGCTCCGCCCTCGCGTGGGTGGTCGACTTCCCGATGTTCGAGTGGAACGAGACCGAGGGGCGCCACGTGTCGCGGCACCACCCGTTCACGTCGCCCCACGACGACGACCGCCGGCTTCTCGACGGCGGCGACCTCGGGGCCATCCGGGCCAAGGCCTACGACCTCGTGTTCAACGGGTGGGAGATCGGCGGCGGCAGCATCCGGATCCACGAGCAGCCGCTGCAGCGGCGCATCTTCGAGCTGCTGAAGATCAGCGACGAGGACGCCCGCTCGCGGTTCGGGTTCTTCCTCGACGCCCTCGAGTACGGGACCCCGCCGCACGGCGGGATCGCCTTCGGGGTCGACCGCATCGTGGCCCTGCTCGCCGGCGAGGCGTCCATCCGGGACGTGATGGCGTTCCCGAAGACCGCCGCCGCCGTCGACCTCATGACCGGCGCCCCGTCGACGGTGAGCCTCCACCAGTTGCGCGAGCTGCACTTGCAGACCGAGGGCTGAGGGCACTTGCCGTAGCCGGCCGATTGGTGCACGATCGCAGAAGCACGTGTCCGAAGAACCCAGCCCATCCGGCTCTGCCGCGGCCACGCGGATACCTGTACCCGACGACGGGATCGAGCAACTGTTCGGCGCCCACGATTCACACCTCGCGACGTTCGAGGAGCTGTTCGGAGTGCGGGTCCGCACCGACGGCAACCAGTTGCTGGTCGACGGCGAGGCGCGGGCGGTCGAAGGGTTGGAGCGGACCGTCCGGCAGTTGTCGGCGCTGGTCGGCGACGGCTACCGGCTGTCGGCCGACGACGTGCGGCAGGCGGCGCAGCTCGTCATGCAGGACGCGTCGGTCCGGCTGCGCGACTACTTCGTCAAGACCACCGTCAAGGCGTCGAGCAAGCGGCAGGTCGCCCCCAAGAGCCTCAACCAGCGGCGGTACCTGGAGGCCATCGACCGGCACGACGTGGTGTTCGGGGTCGGACCGGCGGGGACGGGGAAGACCTATCTGGCGATGGCCCAGGCCGTCGCCTGGCTGACGGCGAAGAAGGTCACCCGCATCGTCCTCACGCGCCCGGCCGTCGAGGCCGGCGAGCGCCTCGGGTTCCTGCCGGGGGACATGCAGGAGAAGGTGGACCCCTACCTGCGTCCCCTCTACGACGCCCTCTACGACATGCTCGACCTCGACCGGGTCGACCGGCTGCTCGACCGCCGGACCATCGAGATCGCGCCCCTCGCGTTCATGCGGGGACGGACCCTCAACGACGCGTTCGTGATTCTCGACGAGGCCCAGAACACCACCGCCGAGCAAATGAAGATGTTCCTCACGCGGCTCGGGTTCGGGTCGAAGGCGGTCGTCACCGGCGACATCACCCAGATCGACCTGCCGGCGGGGCGCGTGTCCGGCCTCGTCGAGGTGCTGGGCATTCTGGAGCACGTGGACGGCATCGCGTTCACCCGCTTCGACGACCGCGACGTGGTGCGGCACCCGCTGGTGCGCCGGATCGTCCGGGCCTACGAGACCTGGGCCGAGCGTCCGGACGAGCCGGCCGCGTCGCCGGCTCCCGCCGGGAGCGGAGCCTTCGACTCGACGCCATGACCTGCTCGACGGACCCGACGATGACGACCGACACGCGGCGTTGCGCGATTTCGCTGCTCGACGGACCCGACGATGACGACCGACACGCGGCGTTGCGCGATTTCGACGTCATGATCCGCTCGATGGGTGCGACCTGGACGGCCGATACGAGGCGTCACGCGATTCGACGCCATGACCTGCTCGACGGACCCGACGATGACGACCGACAAGGGGCGTTGCGCGACGGGAACCTTCGATCCGGCGCCATGACGGTGATCGACCTCCGATGACCGCGGACGACCCCGACCCCCGCCGCGCCCGACCGTCCACCCGACTCGAGGTGGTGGTGACGGACGGGCGCGGCCGGCCCAAGGCGGCCGGCGACCTTCCGGCCTGGCTCGCGGGGGTGGCGCCCCGGTCCGCGGCCGGCCTCGCCGTGGTCGCGCTGGTGTGCGACCGCAAGATGCGCGACCTCAACCGTCGGTTCCGCGGCATCGATCGCGTGACCGACGTCCTGTCCTTTCCGGCCGGGCCCGACGAGGCCCGCCCCCCCCGCGACGGCGCGGCCGGCGGTCGGCGGTGGCTGGGCGACATCGCGATCGCGACGGGGCGGGCGGCGCGGCAGGCCCGCGCGGCCGGTCTCGCCGAGTCGGACGAGCGGCGCCGCCTCGCCCTCCACGGCCTGCTGCACCTGCTGGGCTACGACCACGAGCGCGACGACGGCCGCATGCGGCGTCTGGAGCGGCGGCTCCAGCGGCGCGGCGGCCTGCGGGTGGACGCCTCATGATGCCCCTGGCGCTGTTCCTGCTCGGCTGCGCGGTGATCTACGTCGCGACCATCGAGTCGGCGTTCGGCGCCATGGTCCGCCTGCCGGAACGGCTGACCGCCGAGCGGGACGCCCGCAGCGAGTCGCTCGTGACCCACCTCGAGGACCCGTTGCGCCTGTACGTCGTCACCCGCCTGCTGCGGGGCGGGCTCTTCGCCCTCGCGGCCGTCATCCTGGCCCAGCTCATCGGCGTGGCCACGCCCCGCGAGGTCGGCGTGCTGCTCCTGAGCATCGTCGGGTTCGTCCTCGTCTGCGAGCAGGTGGTGCCCTCCGCCCTCGCGCGGCGCAACGCCGGGCGCGTGCTCGAGCTGCTGTTGCCGACGTTCGACCTCGCGCTCCGGGTCCTGGGCCCGGCGACGGGCTGGCTGCTGCTCCTGGCGCGGCCGCGGCGCGGGCGACACGCCAACGGCCGCGCCGTCGGCGGCGCGGACGACGCGCCGGGCGAGGACGACGAGACGCGGGCGGAGGCCGCCGACACCGAGGAGCGGCGGCTCCTGCAGTCGGTGGTGGACTTCGGGGGGACGCTGGTGCGCGAGGTGATGACCCCGCGGCCGGACATCGTGGCCATCGCCCACGACGCGACGGTGGACGAGCTGCGGGCGCTCTTCGCGGAGGAGGAGTACTCGCGCATTCCGGTGTTCGAGAACGACCTCGACAACATCCTGGGCTTCGTCTTCGCCAAGGACCTGGTGAAGGTCGACGGGCTCTCGGGAAGCACCCCCATCGTCCCCCGGCTGCTGCGGCCGGCCTGCGTCGTGCCCGAGGGCCAGCGGGTGGCCGACCTGTTGCGCGAGCTGCAGGTCAGGCACGCGCAGAGCGCCATCGTCGTCGACGAGTACGGGGGCACGGCGGGGCTGGTGACCATCGAGGACCTCCTCGAGGAGATCGTCGGGGAGATACGCGACGAGTACGACGGCGACGAGTCCGAGCCCGTGGTCGAGGAGGGCGGTGGACGCTTCGTGTTCCTCGCCACGGTGGGGGTCGGCGAGCTGGCCGAGCGCCTGGGGGTGTCGATCGAGCGGGACGGCTTCGAGACGGTGGGGGGCTACCTGCTGACCCGGCTCGGGCGGGTGCCGGCGGTGGGGGAGACCTTCGAGGTGGACGATCTCTTGGTGGAGGTGCTCGACGCCGAGCGCCGGCGCGTGCGCAAGGTGCGGTTGAGCCGCCGGGCGACGGCGGAGGCGGTCGGGGCATAGCCGTGGCGGAAACGCAGTCCCCGGCCCTGCGCGCCGGCTTCGTGTCGCTCGTCGGGCGCCCCAACGCCGGCAAGTCCACCCTCCTCAACCGCATCGTCGGCACCAAGCTGGCCATCGTCTCGGACAAGCCGCAGACCACCCGGAACCGCATCCTCGCGGTTCGGAACTACGTGGGCGAGGCCCCTGCGCAGGTCGTCTTCGTGGATACCCCGGGCATTCACCGGCCGCTGCACCGGATGAACGTGCGCATGGTCGACGTGGCCCTCGAGTCGATGGGCGACGTCGACCTGATCGGGCTGGTGCGGGACGTCACCGACGGCGTCGGGGCCGGCGACAGGTTCATCATCGACGCCCTCGCGAGGGTCCCGGCGCCGGTACTGCTCATCCTCAACAAGATCGATCTCGTCGCCAAGCCGCGCCTGCTGCCGCTCATCGACTGGTACCGCCGGCAGCGCGACTTCGCCGCGTTCGTGCCGGTGTCGGCGGCGACCGGCGACGGGGTCGACATCCTCGAGCGCGAGATCGTCGGGCGGCTCCCCGCCGGCGAGGCGCTCTATCCCGACGACTTCCTCACCGACCAGCCCGAGCGCGTGCTCGCGGCCGAGACGGTGCGCGAGAAGGTGCTGCGCCACACCCACGCCGAGCTCCCGTTCGTGACCGCGGTGGTGGTCGACCGCTTCGACGACGAGAGCGAGCCGGGGCGCCTGGCCCTGTTCTGCTCGATCCTGGTGGAGCGGAAGTCCCAGAAGCCCATCGTCATCGGTCCCGGGGGGGCGCGCATCCGGCAGATCGGGACCGAGGCCAGGCAGGACCTCGAACGGTTCTTCGGCGTCTCCGTGTACCTCGACCTGCACGTCAAGGTGCGGGCCGACTGGCGCGACGACGACCGCATCCTCGACCAGGCCGGCGTGGCCTCGACCGAGCAGGGATGAGGAACGACGCGGCGCCGTCACGGACACCACGTCGGCGTCCTCCCCACAGGTCGAAGAGCATCCGGTTGCGGGAGCAGCACCGGGGCCCGCGTCCCCGCCAGGTTGTCGACGACGGACTGTCGACAAATTCAAGGACCGCTTGAAAAAAGCACGATATTTTCAAGCAGGTGTTCGCCGGTAGGCTGCTCGGGTAGCGCGTGGGCGCCGCTGCTTCGGCAGACCTACAGCCCCCCGAACCGCTCGGCCATGTTGCGCAGGAAGTTGACGATGTGCCAGATCTCCTCGTCGGTGATGCGGCCCTCCCACGCGTCCATGTCGTAGGCCGGCGGCACGCCGTTGCGGATCACCAGGAAGATGTCGCCGTCTCGGTCGCCGTGCACCCACTCGTCGTCGATCAGGTTCGCGGGCCTCGACCCCGTCGGCGCGGTCATGCCCTGGCCGTCGGCGCGGATGCCGTGGCACGAGCGGCAGAATCGCCCGTAGACCCGCAGGCCCGACCTCACCGATTCCTCGGTCGCCTCGATGGGGTTCTCCGGGGCCTCGGCGGCAGGCTCCTGCACGGGTCCGGCCGCGACCAGCGGGGCCGAATCGGCGATCGTGAACAGGGCGAAGGCGAAAGCGAGAGCGGCCGCGCCGGGCACGGCTCGGGCAAGACTGGTTCGGGTCACGTATCCTCCTCGAATGTGGAAGTCTCACATGAGTCTATACCGCGCTGCGGCCCACGTTGCGCTGCGGTGCATGAGTGCCCCGGCGTCCCCGATTACCCCGGCGCCCCTGAGTGCCCCCCGTCCTCCCCCGACTGCGCCGGCCGTTCGTGACCGCGCTTCGCCCACGACGTGGTTCGGCCCGGTGCTCCTGCCCTGGTTGACCCGCTCGCCGACCACGGGATACACTGCCGGTCCTGATCCGGGAATCCAATCGGAGAGATGAGCGAATGCGTAGATTGAGCGTTGTCTTCATGGCGGTTCTGCTGGTCGCGGGCACGGCGCGAGCCCAGGAGGCGGAGCCCCAGGTGTTCGGCGATCTGGCCGAAGTGATGCGCGGCATCCTCTTCCCCAACTCGAACATCATCTTCGACGTGCAGACGATCAACCCCAACGATCCGGTCGAGGCGGCGGCCGGTGATTCCGCGAGCGCGCGCTTCAGCACCATGTACTCGGGGTGGGAGGCGGTCGAGAACGCGGCCGTCGCGCTGATAGAGTCCGCCAACCTGATCGAGCTTCCCCGCCTGTGCGAGAACGTCGAGGACGACCCCGCGCGCAACGGCCTGCCCGCGCCGGTCGGGCGCGACGACTGGCAGCAGTACGTGGCCGGGCTGCGGGCGGCGGGCCAGACCGCCTACGAGTGGGCGGTGGCTCGCGAGTACGACGACTTCGAGGCGATCATCATGACCGGGGAGGTCAGCGAGGCCTGCTCGGCCTGCCACGGCGTCTACCGCGACAGCTACAACGATCCGCCCACCCCGCGCTGCACGCCCCCCAGCGAGTGAAGCGCACCCGGTCGTCCGGGGCGGTGGACGCCATTGCAAGCGCGCCGCCACCGCCCCGGGACGACGGGACCAGTTTCCCACCGCCGAATCGCCGTGGTGCTCGACTCGGTCGGGCGACCGCAGTGAATCGGTGCGTCTGCCGGCACGGGAGCTCCGACTCGGTCAGGCGACCGCAGTGAATAGGTGCGTCTGCCGGCAGGGAGCTCGTGCGACGGGCGCCCTCGACCGCGGCTGGCGCCCTTGCCGCTGTGCTACACTGAAATGATCCTGATGCTGAACGTGGACTATCCGGACGAACCCGACTTGTCGCGGCCTTCGACCGCGACCGCTCCCCGATCGACGGGACGATGCCCTTCCAGCGCCGAATCGACGTGGTGCTCGACTCGGTCAAGCGACTGCAGCGGATAGGTGCGTCCGCCAACCTCCTCAATCTCCTCCAGAAACAGCGTCCCGCCGACCTCGCGGAGGTCCTCGGCGAGCTCACCGACAAGAACCGCCACGACGCGTTCAACCTGCTGCTAGACCGCGACAGCCGCCTCGCGATGGAGGCGCTCATGGAGTACGGGGTCGAGCCCGGCGCGGGTCTGCTGGCCGACCAGCCGCCGGAGCGGCTCGCGCTGTGGCTGCTCGACCTGCCGTCGGACGACGCGGCGGCCCTGATCGACGAGCTGCCCGAGGACGTGTCGGCGGCGGTGCTCGAGCGCATGCGCCCGCACGAGTCGGGCGAGGTCGAGAACCTGCTCGAGTACGCCGAGCAGACCGCCGGCCGCATCATGAACCCGACGGTGTTCGCGCTGTCGGAGGACCTGACGGCGGGCGAGGCCATCCACGCCCTGCAGGGGTCGCGCGAGGTGGAGATGGTCTTCTACCTCTACGTGGTCGACGAGCGCCGGCACCTCGTGGGCGTGGTGTCGCTGCGCCGGCTGCTGCTCGTGGCCCCCGAGACCCCGCTGCAGCGCATCATGACCACCGACCTGATCAGCGCGCGGGTCGACACCGACCAGGAGGAGGTGGCGCAGCACGTCGCCAACTACAACCTGCTCGCGATCCCGGTGGTCGACGAGGAGAACAAGCTCGTCGGCATCATCACCGTCGACGACGTCATCGACATCATCAAGGACGAGGCGACCGAGGATCTCTACCGGCTGGCCGGGGTCAGCGGCGACGAGCACGTGTTCACCCCGGCGGGGGAATCGGCGCGGAAGCGGCTGCCGTGGCTGGCCATGAACCTCGTCACGGCGGCGCTCGCCGCGTTCGTCGTGCGGGCTTTCCAGGCGACCATCGACGAGGTGGTGATGCTGGCCGTCCTCATGACCATCGTGGCCAGCATGGGCGGCAACGCCGCGACCCAGACCCTGACCGTCATCGTGCGGGCCATCGCCCTGGGCGAGCTCACCTGGGGCAACTCGCGCAAGGCGGTGCTGAAGGAGGCGGTGGTCGGGCTCGGCAACGGCCTCGCCCTCGGCACGGTCGGGGCCCTGGTGGCGTGGCTGCTGTCGGGGAACGTCTACCTGGGGGCGATCCTGGCCCTCGCGATGGTCATCAACCTGCTCGTGGCGGCGGTGGCCGCGACCCTGATTCCCATCGCCCTGCGGGCCCTCAAGGTGGATCCGGCGCTGGCGTCGGCGGTGTTCATCACGACGTTGACGGACGTCTTCGGGTTCTTTGCGTTTCTCGGCCTCGCCACCGTCTTCCTGCCCTACCTGGAACGCCTGGGTTGACCGCGGCGGCCCCGTGGCGTCGGCGGCGCCGGGACGCTACAATGTTGGCCGGTCGCGCTCGCGATGCCAGTCCTGACGACCGACGCGCTGATCCTGCGCACCTACCACCTTGGTGAAGCGGACCGCATCGTCGTGTTCCTGACGCCCGAGCGGGGCAAGAAGCGGGGCGTGGCCAACGGCGCGCGCCGCCCGCGCTCGCGGCGGTTCGCGGGGGGCCTCGAGCCGCTCACGGCGGTGCGGCTCGCCTACTACGAGCGGGAGCACCGCGAGCTCGTCCGGCTGCGCTACGTCGAGCCGGTGCGCTCGCCGATGCTCGCGCGGGACGGCGAGCGGCTGGGCTACGTCGAGTACTTCGCGGAGATCCTCGACGAGTGCGCGCAGGAGGCGGAGCCGAACGCGCCGCTGTTCCGTCTCGGGTCCGCGGTGGGGGCGCTGCTGGCGGGGGAGATCCCGATCGCGCGGCTGGCGCGCTACTTCGAGTACTGGGTGCTGCGCCTGCAGGGCGTCTATCCCTCGCTGACCGCCTGCGAGCAGTGCGGCGGCCGCCCGGATTCCGGCGGCCGCATCGACGCCGCGCGCGGCGGTTTCCGGTGCGGGGCGTGCGCCGGCGACCGGGGGCTCCCGCTGTCGGTGGCGGCTCTGCGGTTTCTCCGCGACGCGGCATCGACGCCGCCCGACGCGCTCGCGCGGGTCGGGTTGCCGGCGCGGGCCGACCAGGAGCTCGATCGCGCGCATCGACGCCTGCTCGCGATGCACCTGGAGAAGGAGCTGCGGGCCGCGAGAGTGTTGCGGGCGATGGCCCGGACGGGCAGCCCGCGGTGAAACCGAGCGTTGCCGGAGAGCGACGAGGCGCCCCGCCCGACAAGGCGAGATGGGGGAGAGTATTGGCGTATTCGACCGAGGAGCAAGGCAGACGGGCGGGATGCATCGCCGCTCGAATGCGACGGGGCTTTCGCCACGGGCTGGCAGCCCCGGAGTGACGCCGTCATGACGACCATGTGCCGTTCCGTCGTGTCATCATCGACCGGCGCTTCCCCGGTCCTGGCGCGGCGCGGGGCGGCGCCGTGCGTTCCCGGGGGCCGGGCCGCGGCGGGCCGCCGCGGCGTGACGCTCCCGACCGTGCCGCCGGGAGCCTTGTACCGGGTGGTGACGCCGTGACCCTGCAGGACCTCATCGCCGCGTTGTCGCGCTTCTGGTCGTCGCGCGGCTGCCTGATCCACCAGCCCCTCGACACCGAGGTGGGGGCCGGCACCATGCACCCCGAGACGTTCCTGCGCGTGCTCGGGCCCCGGCCGTGGCGGGTCGCCTACGTGCAGCCGTCGCGGCGCCCCGCCGACGGCCGCTTCGGCGAGAACCCCAACCGGCTGTTCAAGCACCACCAGTTCCAGGTCATCCTGAAGCCGTCGCCGGACGCGGCGCAGGACCTCTATCTCGACAGCCTGCGGGTGTGCGGCATCGACCCCGTCCGCCACGACGTCCGCTTCGAGGAGGACAACTGGGAGTCGCCCACCCTCGGCGCGTGGGGCATCGGGTGGCAGGTGCTGCTCGACGGGATGGAGATCACCCAGTTCACCTACTTCCAGCAGGCCGGGGGCATCGAGCTCTCGCCGGTGTCGGTGGAGCTGACCTACGGGCTCGAGCGCATCGCGATGCACCTGCAGGGGGTCGACGACGTCTACGACCTCGAGTGGGCGCCGGGGGTGACCTACCGCACGGTGCGGCACCAGGACGAGGTGGAGCAGACGAAGTACGCGTTCGGCATGGTCGACATGCCGGAGGCCGAGTTCGCCGCCGCTCACCGGGACCTGTTCGAGCAGCATCACCGCATGGCCCGGACGCTGATCGAGTCGGGTCTCGTGCTGCCGGCCCTCGACGCGTGCCTCAAGTGCTCGCACACCTTCAACATCCTCGACGCCAGCGGCGGCATCGGGGTGACCGAGCGCGCCGCGTACATCCTCCGGGTGCGGGCGCTGGCGGTGGCGGTCGCCGGGGCTCATGCGGGCCGGGAAGCCGACGACGGCAAGCCGGACGGCGACGGGGCGGCCCCCGGGGAACCGGAGTCCCCGGTCGGCGCAAGGTAGCTGGCGGGACCTGTCGGACGGGGAGCCGCGCCACGCTTTCCCGCCGGAGGATCGGGATCGGACATCGGCATCGAGAAAGTGACCGCAGCCGAGCTGACGTTCAACCGCGGCCATGTCCAGCCCCCGGCGCTCTTGGCCGCCCGGTCCGGATTCGTAGCGGCGGTATTTCCCGGAGTCGAACGGGACCAGCCAACCACAGCAGGGGAATCGGGTGCTTTGGTCATGTATCGAGAGCTGCTGATCGAGATCGGATGCGAGGAGCTGCCCGCGAGCTGGATGCCGCCGCTGGTGCGGCAGCTCGGCGCCTGCGTCGGGGCCCGGCTCGAAGCGGCCCGGCTCGCGTGCCCGACCGCGCCGGAGGCGTTCGCGACGCCGCGCCGGCTCGCGGTTCGCGCGGCGCGGGTGGCGGAGCGGCAGCCCGATCTCGAGGAGACGGTCACCGGACCGCCGGTCCGGGCCGCCTTCACCGACACGGGAGAGCCCACTCGCGCCGCCGCGGGGTTCGCCCGCAAGCAGGGGGTCGCCGTCGACCGGCTGATCCGGATCGACACCCCCAAGGGGGCCTATCTCGCCCACCGTCGCCGCCAGCGGGGGCGGGCCGCCCGCTCGGTCCTCGGCGGCGTGTTCGCCGCGACCCTGCGCGGCCTCGCCTTTCCGAAACAGATGCACTGGGACGCCCGGCTCGACGACGGCCGCGGCGACCTGCCGTTCGGGCGGCCCATCCGCTGGCTGGTGTTCCTGTTCGGGGGACGGGTCGTGCCCTTCGTCATCGGGCGGACGCCGGAGGCGGCGGCGCGGGGGGTGGCCCCGATCCGCGCCGGCTCGGCCACCCGCGGGCACCGGTTCTTCTCGCGCGACGGCCGGCCCGGGCGCCCGGTGCGGGTGGGCTCGTTCGCCGAGTACCGCAAGGTGCTGAAGCGGCACTACGTGCTGCTGACCCGCGAGGAGCGCCGCGCCCGCATCGCGAAGAAGCTCGAGACCCAGGCGGAGCGCCTGGGGGGCGTGGTCGGGGGCGCGGGCGGGTCGGCGTCGCTGCTCGACGAGGTGCCCGATCTCGTCGAGTATCCGTCGGTGGTCGCCGGCCGCTTTCCCGAGGAGTTCCTCGCCCTGCCCGAGGAAGTGCTGAAGACGACGATGATCCACCACCAGCACTACTTCCCGGTGGCGACGGGCGACGGCCGCCTCACCGAGCACTTCCTCGCGGTGACAAACGTCCCGAAGGACAACGTGGCGGCGATCGCCCGCAACTCCGAGCGCGTGCTCGTGGCGCGGCTGCGGGACGCCCGGTTCTTCTGGGAGGCGGACCGCGGCGCGCCCCTCGACTCGCGCCTCGACCGTCTCGACACGCTGCGGTTCCACGCGAAGCTCGGCAGCTATCTGGACAAGGCCCGCCGCATCGAGAAGCTGGCCGCCGCCGTGGCCGGCGACGCGTTCGGCGCGCCCGCCGCGGTCGGTCACGCGGCCCGCGCCGCCCGCCTCGCCAAGGCCGACCTGACCACCGACATGGTCGGCGAGTTCCCCGAGCTGCAGGGCGTCATGGGGGGCATCTACGCCCGCGAGGACGGCGAGCCGGAAGAGGTGTGGCGCGCCGTCTACCACCACTACCTGCCGGTCGGCGTCACCGCCGACGCCCACCCGCGGCCGGACGACCTGGGCGGGGCCGGCACGAGCTGGGCCGCCGTCGCCCTCGCCGACAAGCTGGACACCCTGGTCGGCCTGTTCCGGGCCGGCGAGCGGCCGCGGGGGGCTCGGGATCCGTTCGGGCTTCGCCGGCAGGCCCACGGCGTCTTCGCGATTCTCGTCGATCTGCCGGAGCTGACCGGCCTGGCCGCCCGCCCGGACCTGGGCGGTCTCGTGTCCGCGGCGGAGGCGGCGCACGGCGCGGCGAACGGAGGGGAACAGGAAGCGGGGCACGAGTCCACCACCGAACCCGAGGTGATGGAGCGGCTGCAGCAGTTCCTGCTGGAACGCCTGCGCTTCGTGCTGGAGCAGCGCGGCCACGACGTGCGGAACGTGCGGGCGGTGACGCAGCCGTGGCCGTCCTGGCGCGCCGTCGCTCCGCTCGACGCGCGGCGCAAGCTCGAGGCCCTGTCCGGGTTCACCGGGTCGACCGACTTCCAGCAGCTCGCGGCGCTCTTCAAGCGGGTCCGCAACATCGCCCGGGAGCTGCCCGACGCCGAGCTGGCGGACGTGGAGGCGGGGCGGGCCGCGGTGTCGGACGAGCCGCCCGAGCCGGCGGAGGCGGCCCTGGCGGCCGAGCTCGACCGCCGCCGGCCGGCCATCGCGGCGGCGGTGGCGGCGGGGACCGACTACCACGCGGCCTTCGCCGAGGCGGCGGCGTTCGGCCCCGCCGTCGACCGCTTCTTCACCGACGTGCTCGTCATGGCCGTCGACCCCGACCTGCGGCGCCGGCGCCTCGCCCTGCTGAAGCGGCTCGAGCACCTGATCCTGCAGCTCGCCGACGTGTCGGCGCTGGTCAAGGAGGCGGACCAGGAGTAGAACGGCGCGGCAAGCGTAGCGGGTTCGGCGGCGGCCGGGGCCGGGCTGTGGTCGAGGAGGCGTACCAGGAAGTAGAACGGCGCGGACTCCTGGGGTTCAATCGGAGCCGGTCCCGGGGAGTTGGCCGGTTTCCTCCGCGATGATAATCTGCCTCCTGCCGACGGGGAGAAGCCGATCGATGAACGACGCACTCCAGTTTGCGAGTCTGGTCGTTTCGCTGGGGGTCGCCATCGGCGCGGTGACCGCCGCTGTCGTCGAAGTGCGGAACAGCAGGAAGCTCGATGATCTCGACAGCAAGGTCGACGTCCTCTCGGAGCGTGTAGCCGAGCGGGGAGACACCCTGCAGTTCGTGATGGCCGCCCTGTTGAAAACCCCGTGACCCCCCACCCCCGGCCGACCTCCCCGTCCGACCAGGTCCAGGAAGACCGTCCGCCCCGCATCGTGCGGCTGCCGGCCGAGCTGGCGAACCAGATCGCCGCCGGCGAGGTGGTCGAGCGCCCCGCGTCGGTGGTCAAGGAGCTGGTCGAGAATGCGCTCGACGCCGGGGCGTCGCGGGTCGCGGTCACCGTCGAGCTGGGCGGCAAGCGGCTCGTGCGGGTGGAGGACGACGGCGAGGGGATGACCGCCGACGAGGCGCGGCTCGCCCTCGAGCGGCACGCCACCAGCAAGATCCGGCGGGTCGAGGACCTCGCGGCCATCACCTCCCTGGGGTTCCGGGGCGAGGCCCTGCCGAGCATCGCGTCGGTGTCTCGCCTGCTGCTGCGCACCCGGGCGCGCGGCGCCTCGCGCGGGGTCGAGGTGCGGGTGTCCGGCGGCGTGGTCGACGCCGCGCGCGAGGCAGGCGCGGCGGAAGGCACCATCGTCGAGGTCACCGACCTCTTCTACAACGTGCCCGCGCGCCGCAAGTTCCTGAAGTCGGACGGCGCCGAGACCGCCCAGATCTCGCGGCTCGTCACCCAGCTCGCGCTGGGCCGGCACCGGGTCGGCTTCACCCTGACGAGCGGGACCCGCCGCCTCGCGCGGTGGCCGCCGGTCGAGAGCCTCGCCGACCGGCTGTTCCAGCTCTACAAGGACCGCGACGACCTCGTCGAGGTCGGCAAGCAGGCGGCGGGGGTCACGGTGACGGGGTTCGTGGCCGGCCTCACGGGAGTGCCCGGCGGTCGCGCGCGGGGTCCGCAGAACGTCTTCGTCAACGGCCGGGCCGTGAAGGACCGCACCATCGCCCACGCGATCGCCCACGCCTACGACAAGGCCACCATCAAGGAACGCCGGCCCGAGGTGCACCTCTTCATCGAGCTGCCCCCCGACCGGGTCGACGTCAACGTGCACCCGACGAAGGCGGAGGTCCGCTTCCTCGAGTCCTCCCTGGTGCACGAGGTGCTGCGCCGCGCCATCGCCGAGGCCCTGGGCGCCACCGCCGCCCCGACCGTGACCCTGGAGGACACCGCCGCGCCGGCGGCACCTCCGGCGCACGCCGGCCCCGCGTCCGAGGCCTCGGGGGCGACACCGGTGCCCGCGGCGGGAGGCCCCGAAGGCTGGCGCCCCGTCTCGCACCCGGCGGCGGGAGAGGCCGCGGACGGGTGGCGCGGGACCATGGCGGATCGGCCCGGCGCCGGCGCGTCAGCCGCGCTCACCGGCGCCGCGGGTTCCACCGGCGCCGGCGGACCCACGCTGGCCGACGCGGTCCGCGAGCTGCGCCCCGCCGCGGTCACCGTGAGTCCGGCGGCCGGCGCCCCGGCGGCGCCGGCGGGCGGGGTCGTCGACCGGCCGATGCAGCCCCTCGGCCAGTTCCGCGACACCTTCATCATCGCCATCGACGAGGACGGCATCGCCATCGTCGATCAGCACGTGGCCCACGAGCGGGTGCTGTTCGAGCAGGTGATGGAGCGGCTGACCGCCGGCCGGCTCGAGAGCCAGCGCCTGCTGCAGCCCATCGTGCTGGACCTGCCGCCGGCCGAGCGGCAGGCCCTCGCCGCTCACCGGGACGTGCTGGATCGGCTGGGGTTCGAGGTGGAGGCGTTCGGCGGCGACAGCGTCCGTATCGCCGCGGTGCCCGCCGTCGTGCCCCTGGCCGCGTCGGAGGCCGCGGTGCGCGCCCTCGCCCAGGACCTCGACGGCCTCGACCACGGCGCGGCCGTCGACGAGGCGCTCCGGCGCAGCGCCGCCACCACCGCGTGCCACGCCGCCGTCAAGGCCCACGACCGGCTGACGCCCGAGAAGATGGTCTGGATTCTCGACGCCCTCCGGCGCACCGCCCACTCGTCCGTGTGCCCCCACGGCCGCCCCGTCGTCCTGCGCCTCTCGGGCCGCGAGATCGAGAAGCGGTTCGAACGCATCTAGCGCGCCCGCGCGACTGATGGTCGCCCCGGACGTTCCGCCGGCGGGGATTTCTGCGGCGGCGACCCAAGCGCGATCCTGCGCCCGGTGGCGTCGAGGGCTCCTGTGCAGCGGACCCGGGCCGCTGGTCCGATTGACGAGGCATGAGCACCCCCACCGAAGGCTGGCACGGCTGGGACGCCTACGCGCGCTTCTACGACTGGGAGAACGCCCAGACGGTGGGCCGCCGCGACGTGCGGTTCTGGGCCGACCTCGCCGGCCGCGCCGACGGCACGGTCCTCGAGCTGGGCTGCGGCACCGGGCGGCTGTCGGTGCCGGTCGCGCGCAAGGCGCGCCGCTTCGTGGGCGTCGACCGCTCGGCGGCCATGCTGCGGAAGCTGCGCGCACGGCTGCGGCGCGCTCGCCTGACCGCCCGCGCCTCGCTCGTGCGCGGCGACATCCGTGCGCTGCCCATCCGCCCGGACCGGCGCTGCCGACTGGTCATGGCGCCCTACGGGATGCTGCAGTCGCTCCTCTCCGACGACGACCTCGCCGCGACCCTCGACGGCGTCGCCCGGGTGCTCGCCCCCGGCGGCACGTTCGGCGTCGACCTGGCCCCCGGCCTGCCGCGGTGGGGCGAGTACGCCCGGCGGGTCGGCCTCCGCGGGCCGATGAGCGGCGGCCGCCGGGTGACCCTGATCGAGTCGGTGCGCCAGGTGCCCCGGCAGGGGCTGACCGTCTTCGACCAGGAGTTCGTGGAGACGCGCCGGGGGCGACGCAAGAGCTACCCCGTGTCCATCGCCTTCCGCACGCTGAGCGTCCCGGCGATGATCGAACGCCTCGAGGCGGCGGGCTTCGACGTCGACGCCGTGCTCGGCGGCTACCGGGAGGAAGCCTGGTCGCCCGACGCCGAGGTCTGGGTCATCATCGCCCGGCGACGCTGACTACCGCGGCCAGACCGTCTTCGAGACGTTCTTCGGCGGACAGGAGGTCGTGGTGGTCATGGAGCGCGACGACGACACGCCCGAAGCGCGGTACGACTACCGGCTGCTTGCGACCACCCGGACCTCGACGATGCGGGACGAGTTGAACGTCCTGGGCGGGTCGGGGTTCGCCATCGTCGGCGTCACGGTGGGCGAGACCGCGTTCGGCGGCGAAGAGGTGGGGCGATAGTTCGCCGGGTCGTTCAGTAGGCGGGGCGGCGGTCGCCGCCCGGCGCGGCTATCCCGTCGTGCGCTTCACGATGAAGTGCCCCACGAGGAAGACCGCGACGCCGAAACCGAAGATGCGGGGGCTGGGCCCCATGGGGCCGGCGATGAGAATCGACTCGAGGAGCGCCGCCATCCCCAGGAGCTGGAGTCCGCGGCCGACGTAGTAGAGGGCGCCGGGCATGGCTCAGTCGTCTCCTCCCCGGCCGGACGGCCCGTCGCCGGACGCCTCCGCATCATGCGGCGGGTGAGCGGGGCCGGCCCCGTTGCGCCCGGCGTCGGCGGAGGCCCGGCGCTCGGCCTGGAGGCGCCGCCACCCGGCGAGCCGGCGGCCGATCTCCTTCTCGAAGCCGCGCGCGGTCGGCGCGTAGTAGCGGCGTCCCGCGACCGAGGGCGGCAGGCAGCTCATGGCGGCCACCGCGTCCGGCTCGTCGTGCGCGTAGCGGTAGCCCTTGCCGTAGTCGAGGTCCTTCATCAGGCGGGTCGGCGCGTTGCGCAGGTGCAGCGGCACGGGGTCGGCGGCCTCGCGGTGGGCGTCGGCCGCGGCTTGGCCGTAGGCCCGGTAGACGGCGTTGCTCTTCGGGGCGGTGGCCAGGTAGACCGCAGCCTGGGCGAGAGCGGTGTTGCCTTCCGGCATGCCGATGAAGTGTACCGCCTCCTTGGCCGCCACCGCCACGGTGAGGGCCTGCGGGTCGGCGTTGCCGACGTCCTCCGACGCGAACCGGACGAGGCGGCGGGCGACGTAGAGGGGGTCCTCGCCGGCCTCGACCATGCGGGCGAGCCAGTACACCGCCGCGTCGGGGTCGCTGTTGCGCATCGACTTGTGCAGGGCCGAGATCAGGTTGAAGTGCTCCTCGCCGCTCTTGTCGTAGAGCAGGGCGCGCCGCTGCATGGCGTCGGAGGCGAGCTCGAGGGTGAGCCGGGCCTCGCCCGCCGCCCCGCTCTCGGCCGCGCGGGCGAGGGCCGCGGCCGCCCCGAGCTCGAGCAGGTTCAGGGCGACCCGGGCGTCCCCGTTGGCGTGCCGGGCGATGGCGGCGAGGGCGTCGGGGTCGGCGCGCAAGCCGTCGCCGCCCAGCCCGCGCTCGGCGTCGGCGAGGGCGCGGGCGAGGAGGGCGGCGACGGCCTCGCGGGGCAGCGGCTTCAGCACGTAGACCTGCGAGCGCGAGAGCAGGGCCGCGTTCACCTCGAACGAGGGGTTCTCGGTGGTGGCGCCGATGAGGACGATGTCGCCGGCCTCGACCCGGGGCAGGAAGGCGTCCTGCTGGGCCTTGTTGAAGCGGTGGATCTCGTCGACGAACAGGATCGTTTGCCGGCCCCCGTGCGCCCGCGCCGCCGCCGCCCCCGCCAGGACCCCCCGGATTTCCTTGATGCCGGAGAGGACCGCGCTGAACGCGACGAACCGCGAGGTCGTGACGTCGGCGATGAGCCGGGCCAAGGTCGTCTTGCCGCTGCCGGGCGGGCCCCACAGGATGATCGACCGTAGCGTGTCGCGCTCGATCGCCTGCCGCAGCGGGCGTCCCCGGCCGACGAGATCGTCCTGGCCGACCAGCTCGTCGAAGCGCCGCGGGCGCATGCGCTCGGCCAGCGGGGTGTCCGGCGCCCCGGCCTCGGCGCCGGGGAGGGCGTCGACGCCGCCGGACGGCTCGTCGAAGAGGGATCGCGAAGTCATGCCGATTCTGGCGTACTGCACGCGGCTGCCGGTGCGGGCGGCGTCACCCGATCGTCCCGCTGCCGGGCCGCTTCGTAAACGATGAGCGCCGCCGCCACCGCGATGTTGAGGGACTCGACGGGAGCGCGCATGGGAATGGACACCGTCTCGTCGGCGGTCGCGGCCGCACCCCGGTCGAGGCCGGTCCCTTCCGTCCCGAGCCAGACCAGGCAGGGGCCTCTCAGGTCGATCTCGGCCGCCGGTGCTCCTCCCCGCGGGGCCGCCGCAATCACCCGCAGGCCGTGCGTCGACGCGACCCGGGCCACCGAGGCCGGATCGTCGGCGCAGGCGACGGGGAGCCGGAACGTACTGCCCATCGCGCCCCGCAACGCCTTCCACCCGAGCGGGTCGGCGCCGCCGACGGTGACCACGCCGGACGCGCCACCCGCCTCCACCGCGCGGACGACCGCTCCGGTGTTGCCGGGGTCCTGGATGCCGCTCAGCCCGACGACCAGCGGCCGCGGGGCCCGCATGGCCTCTTCCACCGGGGCGGGACGGAAGGCGGCGAGGGCGACGAGGCCGCTCGGCGTCGAGGCCGGGCTCAGCGCGTCCATTACTGCCGAGGTCACCCGAACGACGCGGGCGGACGGTTCGAGACGGCGGGCCAGGGCCGAGACCCGGGGAGAAGGGGCCGTCGGCACCGCCGCGACGTCCACACGCACCCCTGCCGCCAGGGCGTCCTCCACCAGCCTGTGGCCTTCCAGGAGCACGGTCGAGCCGGCCGCCGCGTCGCGGCGCGCGGCGCGCCGGAAGCGCGCCACGAGCGGGTTGCGCCGGCTGGTGATCGCTTCCACGGGTCCGGGAATCGGCGCCTGGCCTCGCGGGGCGCCGACGGCTCGCGCCGTTTCGTGGGCTCCTTCCCCTGCCCCGCCGCCGGCGCGCCCGGGGCCGTGAGGTGGCCGGCCGATCCGGCGCGGGACACGGGCACGGCCCGCCGCCGGCCGGTTTCGACGCGGCCCGGGGCGACGCAACGGGTCCCTGGGCGAGCATAGCAGATGTGCTATCGTTACCCTTTGGCGGGCACGCCGTCACGCCTGCAGGGGGCGTACGGCGCAGTCCGCGGCTACGGTCGGGCGCGACGGCTCTCGTCACGGGTCGGCCGGGCGGTTGCGGTGCTTCGGCCAGTGGAGACGACGCCCGAATGAAGGCGGAACTGCTCAAGCGATTCGAGGGAGAGATTCGCGAGCTCGAGCGCGAGCTGAACAGCGAGCTGCCCCAGGAGATCAAGCGCGCCCGCGAGCTCGGCGACCTGCGCGAGAACGCCGAGTACCAGGCCGCGAAGGAGCGGCAGGTCTTCGTGCAGGCGCGCCTCGCCATGCTGCGCAAGCGGGTGGCCGAGCTGTCGCTGCTGAACCTCGACCGGATTCCCACCGATCGCGCCGGCTTCGGGTCGACCGTGCACCTGCACGAGGTGGACGGCGACAGCATCGTCTACCGGCTCGTCATGCCCGAGGACGCGGATCCCGAGAAGGGCTGGATATCCACCGCGTCACCCATCGGGCGCGCCCTGATGGGCAAGGAAGAAGGGGACGAGGTGGCGGTGCCGACCCCGAGCGGGATACGCGAGTTCGAACTGATCAAGCTCGTCACGATTCATGGCGAGTAGACCGCCCGCCCCGACCCCGTCGGGCAATGCGGCGGCCCCGCCGCCGTCCGGGTCCAGGGCGCGATACTCGCCGCACCGGCGCACCGCCGTGGTGCTGACCGGCACCGGCACCGCCGGCGCCTACCATGCCGGCGTGCTGCGGGCGTTGCACGAGGCCGGCGTCAAGGTCGATCTGATGGCCGGGCGCGGCATCGGCACCGTCGGCGCGTTGTTCGGCGCGGTGGACGGCGCCGACCAGCTCTGGGAGCGGTCGGGGCTGTGGGCGGCGCCGGGCGCGGCCCGGTTGTACCGGTGGCGCCCGGCGCTGGTTGCGGCCGCCGCCGTCCTCGGGACCGCGCTCGCCACCCTGCTTCTCCCCCTCGGGGTGGTCGTCGTCGCCACCCTGGTCTACGCGATCGCCTACTTCGTCCAGGTCGCGGGGTTGAACGGGACGTGGTTGACGAGCGGGTTCGGGCGGCTCGTCGACTGGGTCTTCGCCCCCGGCGTGCTGCCGGTCTGGCTGCCGCGGGTCACGGTGTTCGCCCTCGTCCTGCTGCTCGGCGTGCTGGGCTGGTCGGCGGTGCTGACGTGGTACCGCACGCGGCCGGGGCGGCGCGGGCGCGGGGCGCTGTGGTGGCTGCTGGCGGGGGCGCCGCTCGACGCCGACTACGGGCAGCGCTGGTTCGGCAAGGGCCTGTGGAAGTCGGTGCGGGGCGCCTCGGCGATGGCGCGCCCGAGCCCCGAGAAGTTCGGGCTCCGGTACACGCGCCTGCTCTCGGACAGTCTCGGCCAGCCCGGGTTCCGCGAGATCCTGGTCGTCGTGCACGACCTCGACGGATCCCGCGACCTCGTCCTCGCCATGCTCACGAAGAAGTTCCGGGGGCCGTTCTTTCGGCGCCGCGGCGGGGGCGCCGACCGGCCCCTGGAAGCCCTGGACCTGAGCGGATGGGCGGCCCGGCACTCGTTCGACGCCCTTGCCGCCTCCCTCGGCCTGCCGGTCGTCACGGAGCCGTGGTTCGTGCAGTTCCCCGCCGGCAGCGGCTGGCGGGGCGAGACCCATCGGCTGTGCGACCGGCCGGACGCGATCGGGCGCCTGCTCGACGAGGTGGCCCTCGCCGGCGTGCAGCAGGTCATCTTCGTGTCGGCCCGGCCCCCGCTGTCGGGTCCTCACGCCCTCGGGGGACAGCGGCGCGACGGCCGCGGCCGCATCGGCGAATCGCTGCAGTCGATCGAGGCGGCGGCGGCGCGCGACGCCGTCGCCAGCCGGGCGCGGCTGTTCCAGGCGTTCTTCGAGATCCGCCCCGTCCACAATCCCCTGGGGCCCTTCGACTTCGCGGGCGCCTACGACGAGCGCTCGGACCGGGCGTGGACCCTCACCGACCTCGTCGACCGCGGCTTCGACGACGGGTACCGCCAGTTCGTCAACCCGGTCGTCGCCCCCAGCGGCGAGGAAATGGCGCCGACGCCGCGACCCCGCCCCCCGACCCCGGTCTCACCGCTGGCATAGGACCACGCGTCCCGAGCGGGACGGACGACGGTCCCCGCCCGGAAACCGGGCGCCGAACGCGCGTGCAGGCCCTCCGGCTCAGACCGCCGGCCCGGCGTCGGCGGAAGCCTCGGCGCCGCGGCGCCGCTCGGACGCCGACGACGCGTGCAGGAACTCCCCGGCCAGGGCGTGGGTGACGGCGAGCACGCGGTCCGGCTCGACCGATGAGAACCGCTCGACGAACCGCTCGACGGGCGCGACCGCCTTGGCCATGACGCGATGGCCGCCGGCGCTGCCGATGTCGCCGAACGAGCGCCGCACGAACTTGCCGGCGTCGCCCGTCACGCCGAGGTTGCGGGCGCAGATCACCACGTTCTGGCGCACGATCCCCGACACCACCGACCACGAGATCTCGTCCACCTGGAGCAGGAAGTCGGCGACGAACGTGATCAGGTCCTCGCGCGCGACCTCGCCGAGGTGCGACGTGTAGAGCGCCCCGTCGACCCGGCTGCGCTGCATCGCGGTGGACAGGCACGCCAGCCGTTCGAGATTCGTCTCCGACCCCTCCATCTTGCGGACGAGGGCCGCGTTGGCGAGGGGGTAGAGGAAACGGAACGCGTCGAGGTCCGACTCGTCGGTGTGGCGCGACAGGAACAGGGTGTCGGACTTGATGGCGTAGAGCATCGCGGTGGCGGTGCGTTCGGAGATGTTGGCGTCGACGGCGCGGAGGTGCTCGGTGAGGATGGTGCAGGTCGAGCCGTAGTCGGGCCGGATGTCCTTGAACGCGGCGCTGTACCCGGCGCGGGCGGGGTGGTGGTCGATGACCAGGTCGACGCGGTTGAGCAGGCCCCCGAAGTAGTGCGGCTGCACGTCGACGGTGGCGACGCGGGGGAACTCGGTGAGGGAGCGGCGGCTGAGAAGCTCGATCTGGATGTCGAGGAGGTTGGCCATCCGCAGGTTCTCGGGTCGGGTGACGGCCTGGAACGTCCCGATGATGGCGGTCGTCTTGGTGCGGTGGAGCAGCGTGCGGAGGGCGAGGCCGCTGGCCATCGCGTCGGGGTCGGGGTCGTTGTGCAACAGAATCAGGATGCGGTCGGCGTCGGCCAGGTAACGCTGGTACTGCTCGACCCGGGCGCGGGTGATGGACCGCTCGAGCGCCGCCCCCAGGGCGCCCCGGAGCAGCTCGGAGAGGGCGAGTCGGGTGATTCCCGACGCGGTCAGCATCCGCTGCCGTTCCTGCTGCCGGGGGCTCCGGGGCCGCTCGGTGTCGAGCAGGTACACGAGCGTGGCCCCCGCGTCCCATATCGCCTCGATCGTCCGGCGCGGGCTCCGGCGGGGGGAGTCCTCGACGAGCACGCACGTGGCGGGACCGACGTCGGCCTTGAGCCAGGTGTCGACCCGGCGCGGGTTGCCGACGTGGACGGCGATGCCGGCGTCTTCCAGGCGCCGTCCCAGGAGCCGGTCTTCGACGATGAACTCGGCGTCGAGGCGCGACTTGAGCGTCCGGGCCAGGAGTCGGACGAGAAGCTCGTCCTGGCAGACGGCGAGGCACTTCATGCTGCTGACCGTTCGGGCCGCTCCGAAGCCGCCCGAGTCTCCATTATAGTCGCGGCGGCCCTCGACCGGCGCCGGTCCGGCGAGGGGGGGAATCGGATAAGATCGCCGACATCCGAAGCAGCAGTCTGCGCCGTAGAACGGCGTGGACTCCTGGAGGCTTGGTTGGGCGCCAAGCGGAGCCGGAGGCGACGATTGGCGGGCGAGGAGAGCGCCATGCACCGAGTCGTGACGTCGGTCGTCCTGGTTCTCGCGGGGGCGGCCGCGGCCTCCGCGCAGCCGGTGTTCCGGAGCGGCGTCGACCTCGTTCGGTTCGGCGTCACCGTCCTCGACGAGGAGGGCGAGATCGTCTCCGGGCTGACGGCCGACGACTTCCGGGTGGTCGAGGAAGGGCAGGAGCAGCGCATCGCCTACTTCTCGCGCGGGCTCCGGCTCGACAGCGATCGGATCCCGCTGCACCTCGGGGTGCTCTTCGATGTCAGCGGCAGCATGACCGTCGACGCGTCGTTCGCCAAGACCGCGGCCATCCGGTTCCTGCGCGGGCTGGACTTCGCGGCCGACATGACCCTGGTCGAGTTCGACACCCAGGTGCGGGTGAGCCGGTTCACCCAGGCGGACTTTCCCCGGCTCGTGGAGCGCGTGCGAAGTCAGCGGGCCGAAGGGATGACCGCCCTCTACGACGCCCTCGGCGTCTATCTCGACGGCGCCTTCGCGCAGGACGGACGCAAGCTGCTGCTGCTCTACACCGACGGCGCCGACACCCGGAGCCGGCTGCGCTACAGCGAGCTGCGCGACCTGCTGCGGGCCTCCGACGTGACCGTGTACGCCATCGGGTTCCAGGCGCAACGGCGGACCATGAGGCAGATGCGGGAGCGCCGGCGGCTCCGGCAGATCGCGGAGCTGACGGGAGGGCGCGCCTACTTTCCGATCTCGCGGGACGACCTGGACGAGATCTACGGGGAGATTCGGGAGGAGCTGGAGGCGCGTTACTCGCTCGGCTACGTGTCCACCGACAGGACCACCGACGGCGCATGGCGCCGGGTGACGGTGAGCCTGCGGGGGGATCGGCCGGAGCTCGACGACGCCCGCATCCGCACCCGCGAAGGCTACTTCGCGCCCTACGTCGAGCAACCTGCGCCGCGCTAGCGCGCGCCCGGGGTCCATCGAGAGGTCCCCCGTGCCGTCCACCTACGACCGGTTCAAGCTCGTCAGCGACTTCGAGCTGCGCGGCGATCAGCCCCGCGCGGTGCAGGAGCTCACCGACGGCCTGCGGCGCGGCGACCCGCACCAGGTCCTGCTGGGGGTGACCGGCTCCGGCAAGACGTTCACGATGGCCCGGACCATCGCCGAGGTGAACCGCCCCACCCTCGTGATGGTCCACAACAAGACCCTCGCCGCCCAGTTGTTCCTCGAGTTCCGGCGGTTCTTCCCGGAGAACGCGGTCGAGTACTTCGTCAGCTACTACGACTACTACCAGCCCGAGGCCTACGTGCCCGCCACCGACTCGTACATCGAGAAGGAGGCGACGATCAACGACGAGATCGACCGCATGCGGCTCTCGGCCACCCGGTCCCTCTTCGAGCGGCGCGACGTCGTGATCGTGGCCAGCGTGTCGTGCATCTACGGGCTCGGCTCGCCCGAGGCGTACTACGGGCTGATGCTGCCGCTGGAGCGGGGGCAGCGCGTCGAGCGCGACTGGATCCTGCGCAAGCTGGTCGAGATCCAGTACGAGCGGAACGACCACGAGTTCGACCGCGGCACCTTCCGGGTGCGGGGCGACGTCGTCGAGGTGCATCCGTCCTACGAGAATGTCGGCGTGCGCATCGAGCTCTTCGGCGACGAGGTCGACGAGCTGATCAGCTTCGACCCCGTCACCGGCCGGACCCTGCGGCGCCACGACAAGATCGCGGTGTACCCGAAGTCGCACTTCGTGACGCCCAAGGCGCGGACCCTCGAGGCGGTCGAGACGATCAAGGCCGAGCTCGCCGAGCGCCGCGGCGACCTCGAGTCGATCGGCAAGCTGCTCGAGGCGCAGCGGCTGCACCAGCGGACGATGTTCGACCTCGAGATGATGCGCGAGATCGGCTACTGCCACGGCATCGAGAACTACGCCCGGCACCTGTCGGGCCGCGCCGCCGGCGAGCCGCCGCCGACCCTGCTCGACTACGTGCCGCCCGACGCCCTGACCATCGTGGACGAGAGCCACCAGACGGTACCGCAGGTGCGCGGCATGTACCACGGGGACCGGTCGCGGAAGGAGATGCTGGTGGAGCACGGGTTCCGCCTGCCCTCGGCCCTCGACAACCGCCCCCTCACGTTCGACGAATGGAAGAGCCGGGTGGGCCAGGTGGTCTTCGTGTCCGCCACCCCGGGGCCGTACGAGCTGGACCAGAGCCAGGGCGTCGTGGTCGAGCAGATCATCCGTCCCACCGGGTTGATCGACCCCGTGGTCGACGTTCGCCCCGTGAAGGGGCAGGTCGACGACCTGCTCCACGAGATCCGGCAGCGGGCCGGGCGCCGCGAGCGGGTGCTCGTCACCACCCTCACGAAGCGGATGGCCGAGGACCTGACGCAGTTCTACCAGGAGCTCGGGGTCAAGGTGCGCTACCTGCACTCGGAGGTGGAGACCCTCGAGCGGGTGCAGATACTGCGGGACCTGCGGCGGGGGGTGTTCGACGTGCTCGTGGGCATCAACCTCCTGCGGGAGGGGCTCGACCTGCCCGAGGTGTCGCTGGTGGCGATTCTCGACGCCGACAAGGAGGGCTTCCTGCGGTCGTCGGGCTCCCTCATCCAGACCGCGGGCCGGGCCGCCCGGAACGTCAACGGGCTGGTGATCATGTACGCCGACGTCGTCACCGACTCGATGCGGGCCGCCCTCGACGAGATGCAGCGCCGCCGGTCGCTCCAGGAGGCCTTCAACCTCGAGCACGGGCTGACCCCGGAGTCGATCGTGAAGGACATCGACGACGTCCTGTCCGGGGTCTACGAACGGGACTACGTCACCGTGCCGGCGGTCCGCGAGACGGCGGAGACGTTCGGGACGCAGGGCGAGCTCGACGCGCACCTGCGGTCGCTGGAGACGGAGATGCGGGCGGCGGCGGCCAACCTGGAGTTCGAGCGCGCGGCGGCCCTGCGCGACAAGATCAAGGCGCTGCGCAGCCCCGGTTACGCGCTGTCCTGACGGGTGTGTTTCCGCGTAGCGGGGGTGCGGACCGGGTGTAGAATGGGGACCACGAGCCCGGGGCAAATCCGCCGCATTGGACCGTTCGGTGCGCGGCTTCGCACGGGCTCGTCGTGTCGCGGTCGCCCGGTGTCGACGGAGGAGGACGAGAAGCTGCTCGAGACATAGGAGGGGACCATGTTGGGATGCGTTCGGTGTGTAGCGAGACCCGCGTTGGTTGCGGCGGTCACGGTGCTCATCGTGGGCGCCGCGTCCTGGGCGCAGGGTCAGGAGTCGGCGCCGCTGGCGGGGCAGTTGGCCGCGGCCCTGGAGAGCGCGCAGCTCGACAGCATCGCGGCCCGCGACCCGCAGGGCCCACAGGGCGATGACCGGTTCGTGGCGGCTCTCCGCTTTCCGGGACAGCTCATGGTCGTGTCCGCCCGCATGGACCCCCCGCTCTACGTCGAGCAGAAGCTCGCCGCCGGCAGCTTCCGCGACGTCTACATGGACCTCAACATGGCGTCGGTCGCCGAGAGCAAGGTGCTGGTGACCGACGTCGGCGCCAACGGCCTGCAGGCGGGGGCGCCGGGCGACAGCGCGAACGTCGCCGGGACCGTCGTGATGTTCACCGACGAGGCGACGGCGGAGCACGCCGAGGCCGACGCGAGCTACGCCCGCATGCTGCGCGCGCTGCTGGAGGCCGTCCCCTGACTGTCCGCCGGCGATCGGAGCAGGGGCGCCGAGAGGCGACGATCGCCCGCATGTCCCGAGCGGGGCCTGCTGTTCGTCGCGCACGGTCTGCCGCTGTTCCTGGAGGCCGGCTGCACTCCGCGACGAGTTCCGTGACGGGTGTGCGGTCCCGCCGGATTCCTGTCAGGGTGGTTGGGCGCCAGCGGAGCCGCAGCCGACGACAGGCGGGCTATGGGCCGGTCGGCCGCGTAGGTTAGAATAGACGACCGACCTCGGAGTGGGCGCTTGGCTCAGTGGTAGAGCATCGCCTTCACACGGCGGGGGTCAGTGGTTCGAATCCACTAGCGCCCACCACTTCCTCGTCCGACACCAGCCGCCGGCGGGGTTCCGTGGCGCACCGGCGTGTGCGCGGAGCCCCGCAGGCTGAAGGCGCATCCGTGCGAACCGGTGTGACGAAGCGGCCTGCCGGCGGCGGGTGCTCGCGGAGCGGCTCGGCCCCGAAGGACGGCGCCGGTCAGGCAGGATGGCGCCTGCCCAACGTCGCGGAGTCTTCGCCGGTGACCGCCGAAACCGCTTCGGGTGTGGCCGCCGGCCCCGTCCCGTCGGTCCTGTTCACCCCCGAGCGCATCCAGGAGCGGGTCCGGCAACTCGGCGCGGAGATCTGCGCGGGCTACCCGGTGGGGGGCGAGCTCCACCTGTTGTCGGTCCTGAAGGGCGGGGTGGTCTTCGTCGCCGACCTGATGCGGGCGCTGGCCCGGCCCGTGACCGTCGACTTCGTCAGGCTGGCGAGCTACGGGTCGGGGACCCGCCCGTCCGGTCCGCCGAGGCTGACGAAGGACCTCGACGACGACGTCGGGGGCCGCGACGTGCTCATCGTCGAGGACCTGATCGACACCGGGCGGACCCTGGCGCGGCTGATCGATCTCGTGCGCGCCCGGCGCCCCCGTTCCCTGCGCACCGTCGCCCTGATGGACAAGCCGTCGCGCCGCGAGGTCGAGGTCGTCGTGGACCACGTCGGGTTCACCATTCCCGACCGGTTCGTGGTCGGCTACGGTCTCGACTACGGCGAGCGGTACCGGGATCTGCCGTACATCGGGGTGCTCGACGCGACGGCCGCCGCCTCGCCGGCTGCGCCGGGTCGGGCGGACCGCGGGTGACGGGCCGTCGACCGCGCCGGACGGTCTGCAGCCGCTCTTTCGTCGAGCCTCCCGCCGGCATGGCGAACCGTCGGCGCGACCCCGGGTCAGGGGGCGAGGCCGGCGTCGACGCCGGAGGGCGCGGCCGCAGCATGCCAACGCGGCGGCGGGGGGGCTCTGCGGAGGTGACAGGATGCCGTCGTGTCGCAATCGTCGTCACTCGAAGGAGCGGGAGAGAATGAGAATGCTCGTGGCACTCTGCATCGTGGCCGTGGTGGCCGTGGCCGCGGTGGGCGTCGGGAGCGCCGCCGCCCAGCCGTTGAAGGTCGGCGACACGGCGCCGGCGTTCAGCCTGCCGGGCAGCGACGGCAAGACCCACAGCCTGTCCGACTACGCGGGGACGCCGGTGGTGCTGGCGTGGTTCCCCATGGCGTTCACCGGCGGTTGAACGGCCCAGTGCAGGTCGCTGCGTGAATCCAGCGACGAGTTGAACGCCATCGACATGGCGTACTTCATGATCAGCGTCGACGATCCCGAGACGAACCGGCGGTTCGCCGAGTCGCTCGGCGCCGGCTTCCCCATTCTGAGCAATCCGACGCGGGAGGTCGCCGAGGCCTACGGGGTGGTGCGCCGGGGCGGGCGGGGGTTTCCGTCCCGGTGGACCTTCATCATCGGCGGCGACGGCCGCGTCCTGCGCATCGACAAGCGGGTCAACCCGTCGACGGCGGGGCGGGACCTGGTGGGGCACATGCGCGATCTCGGTCTCGACTAGCTGCGTCATGGCTGAATGTTCGGGTGCGTGGGCGGTGATTCGTCAACGATTGCGGGCTCTGAACCCATGTCCGTGTCCGAAGATTGGGACGTGACGCACCACTAGGAAGGTCCGCGGCGCAGAATGGCGCCGCTCCCGGAGGGTTGGTCGGGCGCCCGGCGGAGTCGAAGGCGGCGATTGGCGAGTCGGCACTCTGCACGCGAGACGGCGCGGACTGCACGCGAAACGGCGCGAAATCCCTGACGGACCGGTCGGGGCGCCGGCGGAACCGCAGGCGACGATTGGCAGGCGGCAGAGCGACCCGAAGGTCGGCCGCTTTCCGGTGGGATGCGGATTGAGTCGCAGGGCCGGCGTGCCTTGCGGGCGCGCCGGCCCTGCCCGCGTACGGTGGGACGAACGCCGCGTCGGCGGCCGGGTCAGGCGTCGCGCGGCGGGTCGGCCTCGGCCGGCTTCTCCTTCGCGCCCATCTCGTCCTTGAACCCGCGGATGGCCTGACCCATGCCGCGGCCGAGCCCGGACAGCCGGTTGGCGCCGAAGATGAGCATCAGGATCAGGAAAATGATGATCAGCTCGGGAACGCCGAGCGTGCCGATGAGCGCGAAAACCGTCTGGTCCATCACAGGGCACCTTCCTCGTCGAAGCCGGGAATCTCCACCAAGAGAATAGCACGTCGGGGCGCGGCGCGCAGAGCCTGGCGACGCCGCGGCCTTCTCCGGGCGTCGGGCCGTCGACGTGCTCCCCGGAAACGTGGCGGGGTCGCGGTGCCGCGAGCCGCCGCCGGCGTCGTGCGCGGAGGCGGGCCGGCCGATCGGCTTTGACGCGGCCCGGAAGTGTGATAGATCGACCAGCTTATGACATCTGAGCCCCCGCCGTCGACCGCCGGTGCCGCGCCGAGCGACCACCGCCCCGCCAAGTCCGCCGCGGAAGCCGCGTTCGACGAGAAGCGGCGGAAGATCGGCCTCGTGGTCGGACCGCTGGCGTTCCTGCTGGTCCTCGCGTGGCCCTTCGAGTCGCTGACGCCCGAGGGGCACCGGCTCGCGGCGGTCATGGCCCTCGTCATCGTGTTCTGGGTCACCGAGGCGGTGCCGCTGGCCGTCACCGCGCTCCTCGGGCCGGCGCTGGCCATCTTCCTGCAGGTGGCGCCGGCCGGCGAGACCTTCCGGCCGTTCGCCAGCACCACCATCTTCCTGTTCATCGGCAGCTTCATCCTCGCCCGGGCCCTCTTCGTTCACCGCGTGAACGAGCGGGTGGCGTTCGGCGTCCTCTCGCTGCCGATCATCGGGGCCCGGCCGACGCGCATCCTGTTCGCCTACGGCCTCATCGCCGCCGCCCTCTCGGCATGGATGAGCAACACCGCGACGGCGGCGATGCTCGTCCCCCTCGGCATATCGCTGATCCGGTTCATGGAGTCGACGGCGGACATCCCGAAGAAGTACGGGACGGCGTTGATGCTGATGACCACGTACTGCTGCTCGCGCGGCGGCATGGCCACCCCCGTCGGTACCCCGCCGAACCTGATCGCGGTCGGGATGCTCAGCGAGCAGCTCGACTTCCGCATCACGTTCGTGCAGTGGATGCTGTTCTCGGTGCCCATCGTGGTCGTGCTGATGGCGATCGTCTTCGTCTACCTCAACTGGGTCGGCCAGACCGGCATGAAGGAGATCCCGGGCACCGACCGCATCATCGCCGAGCGCAAGGCGGCCCTCGGGCCGTGGCGCCGCGGCGAGATCAACGCGGTGATCGCGTTCGGCGTCACCGTCTGCCTTTGGGTGGGCCCCGGGCTGCTCGCCCTCGTGCTGGGCGCCGACCATCCGGTGGCGAGCTCGGTGCTGGCCAGCGTGCCCGAGGCGGTGGCGGCGCTCGCCGGGGTGGTGCTCCTGTTCCTGCTCCCCAACGGCCCGAACGAGCCCACCACCATCACCTGGAAGCAGGCGGCCCAGATCGACTGGGGAACCATCCTGCTGTTCGGCGGCGGGCTCGCCCTCGGCGGGCTGGCCGCGTCGACCGGCCTCGCCCGCGTCGTGGGCGAGGGCATCACCGGGCTGGTGCCGACCAGCGAGCTGGTCACGCTGACGTTCGCGGCCGCCCTGTTCACGGTCATCCTGTCCGAGACGATGTCGAACACCGCGGCGACCAACATCGCGGTGCCCATCGTCATCTCGATCGCGGCGGCGGCGGGGGTCAACCCGATCATCCCGTCGGTCGCGGCCGCGCTGTCCGCCTCGGTGGCCGACGCCCTGCCGGTGTCGACCCCGCCCAACGCCATCGTCTACGCCTCGGGCCGGGTCCGCATCACCGACATGATCCGCTACGGCATGCTGATGGACTTAATCGCGGTCACCGTCGTCCCCGCCCTGGTGCTGCTGATCGCCCCGCGCTTCATCGGGTGACCGCGGCGTCAGGCCGTGATGAAACGGATAGTGAGTCGTTCGGGACGCGAAACGCCATGCGCCAATTGACGATCAGGGGGTTCGACGCCGAGTTGTCGCGGTGCATCGGGGCTTGGCGGCCCAGGAAGGCATCTCGTTGAATCAGGCGGTACTGAGGCTGCTTCGTCGAGGCGCTGGTCTGGGGAGAGAGTCCGCCGGCGCGCATGTCGTGGGTTCGTCACTCGATCACCTGATTGGGACCTGGACCCCGGAGGAAGCGGACGAGATGGAACGCGCCATCGGGGAGTTCGCCCGAGTCGACGCGGCCATGTGGCGGTGAAGATCCTGTTGGACTCCAGCGCCTACCCGCACCTGAAGCGGGGCGACCGCCGAATCGCGGAGATCGTGCGTGGTTCGCTTGGGGTGGCAGGGACGACGAGCAGCGTCGTTCTACGAAGTGGACTCCTGGCCTGCCGCAACCAGTGGTTGGATGTTGCTGACGTCCGCCGACGTACGCGCCAGATCGAGGTCGTGCATCCGCTGCAGGTTCAGCCAGAACTCGGGGGTCGTTCCAAGCGCCCGCCCGATTCGCAGCGCCGTGTCCGCCGTGACCGACCGGCGGCCGTGGACGATCTCGTTGATGCGCCGTGGGGGTACGCCGATGGTCCGGGCCAGCCGGTACTGGCTGATTCCGAGCTCGGCCAGCATCTCGGCGAGGTGCTCACCCGGGTGGATGGGCGTGGTGTGGGTCATGGTGCCTGCCCTCAGTGATGGTCCGTGATCTCGATCTCGTTCGCACCCTGGTCGGTCCAGACGAAGCAGATGCGCCATTGGTCGTTGATGCGGACGCTGTGCTGACCTGCCCGGTCGCCGCGCAGCGCCTCGAGGCGGTGGGAGGGCGGGAGACGCAGGTCGGAGAGAGCGACGGCGGCGACGATTCGTTGAAGCCGCATGCGCGCTCGACGCCGGATGTCCGCAGGCAGCCGCCGCACCGGCAGGCCGCGGAAGATGCGCTCGGCGTTCTTGTCCCTGAATCGATCCACACGCCGTATGTTAACGCCTCGGGATATGGGCGAAGGGTAGATCTGGGCATCGGTCAGTGCGCGCCGGCGAGCTCGGCCTGACGCAACCGCTTGGTCGGGCCCGCATGCCGCTGTCAGTCGCGCACGGCGTCGGGGAGCCGGTTGCAGAAACTGGCGACGTGCTCGAGGTTGCGCCGAAACCCGCGCGCATGGCGCTGTCGGTGCACCCGGGGCGCGGCAAGGCGATTCCCGTCACTGTCCCTGGTTCGGCACCAGGAACAGGTTGGTCATGTCGCCGTCGAGGCTGATGGTGCGCAGGTAGCGGTAGGTCGACGCCTCGTGGAGGTCGATGGTGGCGCCGGCCTGGTGGACGTAGAGGAGCCGGCCGTTGGTGCTCACCGCGAGCGACATGCGCGGGCGGCCCTCGACGACCTCGCGCCGTTCGACCTGGCGTCCCTCGAGATCGAAGGTCCAGATCTCGTAGTGGCCGATGCGCTTGAGGACGGCGTAGGCCTTGCGGCGGTCGGGCGCGAGCGAGAACGAGGACAGCGGTTCGTCCGGCCCGAGGGTGTAGAAGTCGACGTCGCGCTCGGCCAGGTTTATCCGCGCGATGCCCATCAGGCGCCGGTTCTGCACGGGGTCGCTCACGCGGAAGAGGTTGGTGAAGTAGCCGGGCTCCTCGTTGCGGTCGACGCCGAAGCCGAAGCTGAAGCGCTCCAGGTCGGGCGCCTCTATCGACGACAGCTCCCACCGGTCGACCACCTCGAACGAGTCGGTGTCGAGGGCGATGATCTCCCCGCCGAACAGGTAGAGCACGCCGCCGTCGGGCGAGAACATCATGCTCGCGCCGGTCCGCTCCTCGCCGTCCGGCCACGGGATCTCCCGCATGATCTCGTGCGACGCGAGGTCCACCTGCAGGAGCCGTCGGGGGGCGATCTCGAACCGGTCGGCGTGCTTGATGGCGGTGTCGGCGAGGAGAACGGCGTAGGCGTCGTCGGGCGACACCACCAGGCTGCGGATGCGCACCTTCGTCGCGCCCTCGCTGAGGGTGAAGGTGTCGATGGTGCTTCGCGTCTCGAGGTCGATCACCTCGATGTGCTCGAACGTGCGGTCGCGCATGTACATGCGGGAGCCGTCGGCCGACATCCGCATGTCGTTGGGCGGTCCCCCGAGGGTCATCTCGATGGTGTCGACGACCTGCTCGGTCGCCTCGTCGATGACGTAGATGCGGTTGGGGAACGCGCCGACGTAGAAGGTGCCGTCGCCGCCCGTCAGCTCGCCCGCGGGCTGGGCGAGCGCGCTGGCGGAGAGGACGCTCAGGATCGCGAATGTGCCGGCCACCTTGCGCATGGGTCGAATTCTCCCGAACGAGGGACGGGCTCCTGCCCGCGAATCGTTGCCGGTCGCCCCGCCACTGCCTTGCGACGCGCCGCCTTGCGCCCCGCGGGAGTCGGCGCCCGCCCAGCGAGACGACACCCGTCGAGGGGGCTCTGCAGAGGCGGGCCGCCTCGCTGGCGGGGCTGGCCTCCTGCGGCGCGGACCCCTACGGAAAGATCAGGTCGATGTTGCGCCAGTCCTTCTGGGCGGCCGCGCACTTGCCGGTCCAGTCGGGGGTGTGGTTCAACTGGTCGGGCACGTGCGCGGGCCAGAAGCAGCCGCGGTGGCAGTCGAAGAGGTCGCGCTCGACCGGCTGGCACAGCCCCGCCGTGCCGCCGTTGCGGTCCGCCTCCCAGCCCGGCTGGAAGACGAGCGAGCAGCCCAAGGGAATGTGCGGCCCCTCGGGCTGCTGGGGGGGACCCGAGCCCTGCTGCTGCAGTGCGACGACGTCCCCGTTGGGGGACGCGTCGGGCGGCGGGGCGGCGACGGTCCGCTCGACGCGGGCCGCCTTCTGGTTGATCGCTCTCAGGTGTCTCATGGTCTCACCGCCGTTCACCCGAACCGGCGCAGGTTGCCGCCCGGCGGGAAGCACACCGGGCGGCCCTGTCTCCTGGTCTCGCCGCCGTTCACTCGAACCGGCGCAGGAACTCGGGGTTCCGGGCCGCCAGCTCGCCGTAGACGCGCAGGCAGACGTCGGTCCACCCGCGGATCCACTCGCAGTAGTGCAGGTTCGGTCGCTCGCTCGTCCCGTACCGGGTGTGCGCCTCGTGATAGCACCCGCCCGAGCACAGCGGCCGCGCCCAGCAGGTGTGGCAGTCGGTCTTGTTCGCGAGGTGGTGACGTTCGAGGAACGCGTTCTGGGCCTCCCGGTCGAGGCCGTCGTCGACCGTGCCGAGCTTGTGCTCGTCCGAGCCCGCGAACCGGTGGCACAGGGCGACGTCGCCGCCGGTGGCGACCCCCACCAGCCCCAGCCCGGCCCCGCACGGATAGGCCTTGCTGGCGCCCTTGTGAATCTCCTCCAGGGTCTCGCTCACGTTCGAGAACCCGTGGTGCCTTCCGGCCAGCGCCGCCTCGAGGAACTCGTCGGCGAGGGCCGTGAACTGCTCGACCATCTTGTCGAACCCGTCCCCGTCGAGCGCGTACTCGCGGCCCGGCGAGGTCGTGACCGGGGCGAACCCCACCTCCCGGAACCCGATCTCTTCGGTCAGGTGCCGGTAGATGCCCGCGACGTCGCTGACCTGCGAGGTCAGGGTCACCCGGGCGCCGATGGGCCGGCTGGTGTGGCGCCGCAGCAACTCGCGTACGCGAGGCAGGAGCTCGTCGTAGCTGCCACGGCCGTCGTGGAACACGCGGAAGCGGTTCTGCATCTCGCGCGGGCCGTCCATCGACACCGTGACGGCGATGTCGTTGTCGGCGAGGAACCCGATCATCTCGGCGGTCAGCAGCGTCGCGTTGGTCGTCAGGTTGAACTCGACCTGCTTGCCCCGGGCCGCGGCCTGCTCGCGGGCGTAGGGCACGACGCGGCTGAGGACCGGGTAGTTCATCAGGGTCTCGCCGCCGAAGAAGCTCACGTGCACCACCCGGTTGTCGCCCGACTCGTTCATCAGCAGGTCGACGCTCTTGCGGGCGGTCTCCTCGCTCATGAACTTGGGCTGCGACCCGTTGGCGGTGTCGACGATCTTGTCCTCGCTGTACTCGTAGCAGTACGAGCAACTGAGGTTGCACTGGTTGGTGACGTTGAGGACCGCGGTGGTCAGCGGGAACGGCGTCAGCGGGATGATCGCCAGCGCCGGGGGCGCGGGAGGCGCCGGGGCGGCGACGGTGCGCACCGCGTGCACCTGCTCGAGCTCGTCCAGCGTCTGCGCGAGGTCGGTGTCGGGGAACCGCGCGCCGATGTCGGCCAGCAGGTCCTCGCGCGGCACCCGCCGCCCGTCGAGGCCGTCGATCAGCGCCGCCGCGGGCTCGTCGAGCGCGAACACCGCGGCGCTCGGCACCAGGTACAGGAACCGGCGGCCCGCCGCGGTGAACGGATGGAACTCTCCCTGGGCCAGCACGCTCATGGTTGCTCCACGGCGGTGGGGTCCCAGCGCCGACGGTGAGCGCGCGCGACGGGTCCCGCTGCACCAAGGTTCATGGCTGCTCCCCGGCGGCGGGGCTCCGGCGCCAACGATGAGCGCGCTACGGGTACCGATGCGCCAAGGCTCATGGCTGCTCCACGGCGGTGGGGTCCCAGCGCAGGTACAGGGGCACGGTGACGAGGAGGTGGGCGCGTCCCGTCAGCCCGTCCCCGTCGCCCGCGTCCGGGGGCCAGGTCGCCACCACCCACACGTCGCCGACGTTGTTCCGGCTGCCGCTGCGCTCCACGTTCGGCCCGTCGACGGCGGGGACGAACCGCCCGCCGGCCTCGATGTCGCCCACGTAGCGGATGTCGTCGTCGCCGATGGTCACCGCGTACTCCTCGATGGACCAGCGGGCGTCGACCATCCCCAGGTCGAGGTCGTCGTCGGTGGCGGGCTCGCCGTCCGGCCCGTCGTGCCACGCCCGCGCCTCGAACTGCTGGAACTGCTTGGGGAAGCGGACCCCGCCGACCCGGGCCATGCCCGCCCGCGGGGTCACCGCGATGCGGTCGACCTCGTCATAGACGGTGAGGGCGCCGGTGACCGCGGTCTGGTCGAGCACCAGGTCGCGACCGCCGGTGGCCGCGTCCTCGTCTACCCGCACCTGCACGTCCAGCCACTCGCCGGTCGTCCCCGTCACCTCGAGCACGGTGACGCCGGGGCCGAGGTCGACGGCGTCGGCCGACGCCGCCGCGAGGTTCCGGCCATGGACGCGGACCGTCGCGGTGGCGCCCGCCGGCAGCGAAGGGGGATGCACCCCGGCCACCGCCGGCCCGTCCCCGAGGCGCTCCAGGGTGACGTCGATGCCGGTCTCGTCGTAGCCGCCGGTGAACCAGCGGCCGCTGATGGTGCGCCAGTCGCGCTCGACGAACATCACCTCGCGGAGCTCGTCGGCGGTGGGGTCGCCGGGAATCGACCGGCCCCGCCATTGGAAGCCGGTGTAGACGATGGCGCGGCCGGTGCGTTCGACCGTCCGGCCGGTGTGCGCGAAGGTGTACGTCGCCTCCGTCGTGAACTCGTCCTCGGTGCCGGCGACCGGGGTAATCGTCATCCGCCCGTAGACCGCGCCCCGGCCGGGGGCGTGCCCGCGCAGCAGCCACTCCCCGCCCACGCGGGGCGGCCGCATCGTCGCCGACCACGCCGACCACTCGGCCGTCTCGAACGGGAACCGCTCCGACAGGTGGGCCACCGCGCGGTCGACCGCCTGCGGCTCGCCGTCGCCGGGGTTGCCGCGCCGGAACGCCTGGAAGTCGGTGAACGGGTAGTAGCCCCGGTGCATCGCCATCAGCAGCGACCACTCCTCGCCGGTCCGCCGCTGGCTGATGACGCGCCCCATCGAGTGGCACTGAATGCAGGTCTCCTCCACGTCGGCGTCGTCGTAGGGCTGGTCGTCGCTGCGCCGCTCCGCCTCCCACGCCGCGTCGAGCGCCTCGGCGGGGGCGAGGCCGAGGTTGTTCGACAGGTAGCGCACCACCTCGCGGGCCGTCTCGGGCGTCAGGGCCACGTCGTTCAGGGTGACCATGCGGCGGATGGTCTGCTGCCATCCCTCTGGCGTCGTGCGCCGGAACGAGATGCGCGACAGCCGGCCCGCGTCGTCGGCCTGGTGGCACGAGCCGCAGGCCTGCCGCACCGTCTCGTCGTCGACGGGAATGCCGGGGCCATCGGTCGTGGCGGGCTGGGCGGCGGCGCCGGCCGTCGAGAGCAGAGCGACGAGCGTGAGCCGGAACAGGAGCTTCAGACGGGGCTGGGGCATCGGTCGACTCCGGCGGACGGCCCTTTGTAGCACATACCGCGGCGTCTGTCAGCTTTGCGGCTCGTGCGGTGCCGCCCCGGGTTGGGGGTCAGCCCGGAGCCGCCGAGGCGGGCGCCGCCGGCTCGGCGTAACGGTGCCCGCGGGCCGTCGCCGCCGGGCGGGCCGCTGATGTACGCTTTGTCCTGGAGCAGGATCGTGCTGACGACGGACCAGTTGCGCGCGTTGATCGCCGGCGGGGAATCCGACCGCGTCGAGCTCACGGTCTCGACGACGAACACGGACAAGTTCGGCGAGGCGATCTGCGCGTTCGCCAACGACTTCCCCGATCACGGACAGCCGGGCCGTCTCATCGTCGGCGTCGACGACGCCGGAACGGTCGGCGGCCTGGCGGTCACCGACGACCTGCTCAAGCGCCTGGGGGCGTTGCGCTCGAACGTCAACCTCGAGCCGCTTCCGGCCATCATCGTCCAGAAGTACGCGCTGCCGGACGGCGACGTGGCCGTCGTCGAGGTCCTGCCGTCCGATCTGCCGCCCGTTCGCTACAAGGGCCGGGTCTGGGTTCGCGTCGGTCCGTCCCGTCGTGGCGCGAATCAGCAGGAAGAGCGCATTCTGATCGAGAAACGGACCGCCCGGCAGCGGCCGTTCGACGTCCGCCCGTGCCACGGCTGCACGCTCGACGACCTCGCCCTGGACCTGTTCCTGGTCACCTACCTGCCTGCCGCCGTGGACCTGGCGGTCATCGCCGAGAACAATCGCGGGAACGAGGAGCAGATGGCGTCGCTACGGCTGTACGACCTGGGCGCCGGTTGTCCCACGAACGCGGGAACGCTGTTGTTCGCCCGGGACCCCCTGCGCTGGATGCCCGGCGCCTGGGTTCAGTTCGTCCGTTGGGCGGGGACGACGATGGCGCACGATCCGATCGGCGAGAGGCGGTTCCGCGGCGACCTGATCACGGTCCTGAGGGAGTTGGATGCGTTCATTTCGCTCCCCGCGCAGGCGCGTCCCGTGACCGAATCGGCCCTCCGCGAGAGGACCGAGACGGACTACCCGCCGATCGCGGTCCGCGAGCTCCTGCTGAACGCGATCATGCACCGCTCGTACGAGTCGAATGCGCCCGTCCGGTTCTACTGGTACGACGACCGCATCGAGATCCAGAACCCTGGCGGGCTGTACGGCATGGCGTCGCGCGAGAACTTCCCGCGGCAGACGGATTACCGCAATCCGGTCCTGTCCGAGGCCCTCGCGACCCTCGGGTACGTCAACGCCTTCGGGCGCGGGGTCGTCCGGGCGCAGGACGCCCTGCGGAGGAACGGCAACCCCGAGGCGGAATTCACGTTCGATCCCACCCAGGTGCTGGCGACCATCCGGAGGGCGCCTTGAAGACGATCGCCTTCTTCAACAACAAGGGCGGCGTCGGCAAGACCACGCTGGTATACCACCTGGCCTGGATGTACGCGGAGCTCGGATTCTCGGTGTTGGCCGCGGACCTCGATCCGCAGGCGAACCTCAGCACCGTGTTCCTCGACGATGAGCGGCTGGAGCGGCTGTGGCCCGACGGCGATCATCCGGACAGCATTCTGGGCGCCGTATCGCCCATTCTGCGCGGTCTCGGGGACATCAGGGCGCCGCACGTCGAGAGGGTCGCCGACAACCTGGGCCTGGTCGTCGGCGATCTGGGATTGTCGAGCTTCGAGGCGAAGCTGTCCTCGGCGTGGCCGGACTGCCTGAGCCGCGACGAGTCGGCGTTTCGCGTCGAGTCGGCGTTCCATCGGACGATTCTCGGGGCCGGCGACGAGCAGAACGCCGACCTCGCGTTGATCGACCTCGGTCCGAACCTGGGCGCCATCAACCGCGCCGCGCTCATCGCGGCAAACTTCGTGGTCTTCCCCCTCGCCCCCGACCTGTTCTCGCTCCAGGCGCTGCGCAACGTGGGACCGACGATCCGCGAGTGGCGCGGCGCTTGGCAGGATCGCCTGGCGCGTCGCCCGGCGGTTCGGGACCTCGATCTGCCGTCGGCCGATATCGTGCCGGCCGGCTATATCGTCATGCAGCACGCGGTGCGCGCGGGTCGTCCGGTCCGGGCCTACCAGAAGTGGATCGCGCGGATTCCGGACGTCTATCGCAAGGAAGCGCTCGATCAGGTCGGTGACGGCGTGTCCTCGACCGATGACGACGCCGAGTGTCTCGCCACCCTGAAGCACTACCTCAGCCTGATGGCCATGGCCCAGGAGGCCCGCAAGCCGATGTTCCATCTCAGGGCCGCGGACGGCGCGCTCGGCGGTCACGTCTACGCCGTGCAGGACTGCTTCAGCGACTTCGAGAAGCTCGCGAGGGCAATAGCCGCCAGGTGTGACGTGCGCATGGGTGCGGACGAACGGCCGACAACCCTCGCCGGAAGACGCCCCTGACCTGCCGCCATGCGGGCCGGCGGGGCTCGTCACGTGCCGGTCCGGGACCATTCCGCGCTCCGCCGGGCCGTGGGGCGCGCAGGACGATGGCGGAACCTGTCGGCTCTCGCAACTACCGGCAGCGCCGTACCAGGCGGGGGGTTAGGGCACGCAGGACGATGGAGTAACCTGTCGGCTCCCGACGTGCGGACATTGGCTCTCGCGTGTCGGCAGGTCGGTGGGGAAGGTGGCGCTTCTCGAGCTGCCTCGGACTCACGCCGGGGACGGGTCGCCGGCCTCCTGCAGCGCGCCCTTGGCGATGAGCACCGACAGGACGCCGAGGAAGTCCGGCAGCGGGGCCGGGGGGCAGACGCGGTTGTAGGCCTCGTACAGATCGGGGACCTGCCGGTGGAGCGGGGCCAGCTCCACGACGCGGACGAGGTCGATGTCACGCAGGAATCGGAGGCCCCGGTCAGCGTCGGCGTCCGGCCAGCCGGGAACGACGAGCCGGTCTTCGAGAATGATCCGCCGGGCGGTGATGGCGGGGCGGCGGACGATGCCGAGCCGGTCGCCGCGCCGGAGCCGCAGCGCCCGGGCGCGTCGGAGGGCCTCGAAGGCGGCGAGGACGGCGGGGTCCCGGCGCAAGGCGTCGACGGCCGGCTCGGGGGGGGCGAGGAGGGCCGCCTCCGGCATGCCCGCCCCGGCGCGGTCGGTCCAGAAGGGATGCTCGTGCCGGCCCGCCGCCTCCGCGAAGAACTCGGCCGACTGCCGCTCGAGGGCGGCGTGCATCTCCCGCTCCCGCTCGTCGAAGAGGTCGAGCGCGACGCCGGCCAGCGCGGGGTCGGTCAGCGCCGTGTGCACGACGACGGCGGCGAGCCACCCCGACGCCAGCGCCTTCTTGACGCCGTAGGACGACAACGGGTCGATGAACGATCCGGCGTCGCCGACGAGCAGCATGCCCGGGGCGGTGTAGGCCGTTGCGTCGTAGACGGAGGCGTCGCATCCCCAGGGCCCGGCGTCGAGGGTCGCCCCGGCGGTCAGGGGGCCGAGGACCGCGGTCTTCGCGAGCTCCGCCTCGTAGCAGGGCGCGAGGGGTCCGCCGCGCTCGAGGCGCGTGACCCGGGGGTCCACCATCAGGGTGAAGTAGCGCTGCTCCGCCGTCACCGGGACCGACCACGCCCAGCCGTCCCCGTAGCTCTCGACGAGGGTGTGCGACTCGTCCTCGAGGCCCCATCCGCCGCGGCGGGACCACACCGCGGTGAGGGCCAGCGTCGTGCGGCCCGCCGCGTGTCGGCGAAACCCGCGCCGCGCGACGACCCCGGCGCGGCCCGAGCAGTCGAGCACGAACCGCGCGGTCAGCGAACGGGCTTGCCCGCCGGCCAGGTAGCGCAGCGAGGGCTCCGCCGCCTCGGCCGGGGCGGACCGGGGCGCCAGATCCACCTGCCGCACCGTGGCGTCGGGCTCCACGGCGGCGCCTGCCTGCGAGGCGAGGCGCAGCAGCAGCCGGTCGAGCTCGTTCCGCCGCACCTGCCACCCGATGCCCCCGCCCGCGAACGGCACCGCCCGCGGACCCTGTCCGCCCCACCACACCGTGTTGCCGGTGCTGCGGAGGAAGCCCGCCGCCTCGACGTCCGGGGTCACCCCGATCAGGTCGAGCAGCTTGCGGCAGCTCGGCGGCAGCGACTCGCCGAGGGTGCGGGCGTCGTCGGCCGGCTTCGCCAGCACCCGCACCGGGTGGCCCCACGCGGCGAGCAGGCGGGCCGCCGCCGCACCGGCGGGGCCGCCCCCGATGACGGCGACGTCGAGAGGCGCGAGGTCCATTTCGGCATATTCTGTCACCCGTGCTCGACCCGCACTTTCGCCGCGCCCTGTCCTATCTCAGGCCCTACCGGTGGCAGTTGACCCTGGTGGTGGTGCTCAGCCTCGTCTCCACCGGCTTCTCGCTCGTCGTGCCGCTGCTGTCCCGGACGCTGGTCGACGGCGCGATCCTCGCCGGCGACGCCGGCGCCCTGCGCCTCGTCGTGCTCGTCTTCGTCGCGGTCACCGCGGCCGGGTTCGGGCTGAACGTGTGGAGCGGGCTGCGCTACACCCGCGTGTCGGCGGACGTCCTCTTCGACATGCGCCTGGCCCTCTACCGCCACCTGCAGCGGCTCTCGCCGCGGTTCCACGCGCGGACCCGGTTCGGCGACATCATGTCGAGGCTGAACAACGACATCGGCGAGATCCAGCGGGTGGCGTCCGAGGTCGTGCTCGCCTGGGTGGGCAACGTGCTGTTCCTCATCGGGGCGGTCGTCATGCTGGCGTATCTCGACCTGCGGCTGCTGCTGCTGGGCACCGCCGCCCTTCCCGTGAGCATCTGGGCCCTCGTGCACTACCGGCGCCGGCTCGAGAAGCGGGTCGCGGTGCTGCGCGAGCGGAGCGCCGACATCGGCAGCTTCCTCATCGAGACCCTGCAGGGGGTCCGGCTCGTGGTCGCCGCCAACGCGCAGGAGCGCGAGGTGCAGCGCTTCCGGCGCCGGAACGGCCGGTTCATCGACGCCCTGATGGCCATGCAGTGGACCACCTACCTGTCGGGCGGCCTCCCGGGGCTGGTGCTGTCGGGCAGCACCGCGCTGGTGTTCCTGTACGGCGGCCAGCGGGTCATCGACGGCACCCTGACCCTGGGCACGCTCGTGGCGTTCATGGCCTACCAGCTTCGGCTGTTCGCCCCGGTGCAGGCGCTGATGGGGCTGTACGCCAGCTTCGCGACGGTGCGCGTGTCGCTGGGCCGGGTGCACGAGATCCTCGACGTCGAGCCCGAGGTGGTGGATCCCCCGTCGGCGGCGGCGCTTCCCGAGGTGCGCGGCGAGCTGGCGCTGGACGACGTCACCCTGTCGTTCGATCGCGGCGGGCCGGTGCTGGAGCACGTCACCCTGCGGGCCCCGGCGGGCGCCTGCCTCGCCATCGTCGGCCCGAGCGGCGGGGGGAAGAGCACCGTCGCCGACCTCGTGCTGCGGTTCCTCGACCCCGACGCGGGGACGGTGCGGCTCGACGGGCGCGACCTGCGCGCGCTCCGGCTGCGCGACCTGCGCGCGCACGTCGGTCTCGTGGAGCAGGAGCCGGCGGTGTTCCACGCCTCGATCGCCGACAACATCCGCTACGCGCGGCCCGGCGCGACCGACGACGAGGTCCGGGCCGCGGCGCGCGCGGCGGGGCTGGAGACGCTGGCCGCGTCGCTGCCGGACGGCTACGGGACGGTGGTGGGAGAGCGGGGGGCGGCGCTCTCGGCGGGCGAGCGGCAGCGCGTGGCGGTGGCGCGGGCCCTGCTCGCCGCGCCCTCGGTGCTGGTCCTCGACGAGCCGACGGCGGCCCTCGATCCGGAGTCGGAGCAGCGGGTCGCGGAGGGGTTCGAGGCGGTCATGCGGGGGCGCACGACCGTGCTCATCACCCACCGCGCGGCCCTCGCGCGCCGGGCGGACCGGGTCGCGGTGCTCGACGGCGCGCGCGTCGTCGAAGAGGGCGCCCCCGACGAGCTGATGGCGCGGGACGGCCGGTTCGCGGAGCTGTTCGCGGCGGATCGCGCTTCGTTAGCCGAGCCCGGAGGTCACACAAGGGGGTGAGGACGAAGGGAATGGACCTGGATCACGCCCGCGCGGACGAGGGGGCCGTGCGCGGGCCGCGGCCGGTGCGGGTGGCGGTCGTGGACAGCGGGGTCAATCCCTCACACCCCCACATCGGGCGGGTCGCCGGGGGCCTGACGGTGGTGCCCGGCGCGGCGGACGGCGACCATGTCGACCGCATCGGTCACGGCACCGCGGTGACCGCGGCCATCCAGGAACGCGCGCCGGGAGCCGACGTGTTCATCGTGAAGGTCTTCGACCGGACGCTGTCGGCGTCCATCGACACCCTCATCGCGGGCATCGACGCGGCGTGGCGCGAAGGGGCGGACCTCGTCAACCTCAGCCTCGGCACCGCGAACCAGGCGCACGCCGCGGCGTTGCGGGCGGCCGCGGACCGGGCGGCGGCGGCGGGGGCGCTCATCGTGAGCGCGGGGCTTCACGAGAACGTGCGGTACCTCCCGGGGACGCTGGACGGCGTGGTGGCGGTCGAGCTGGACTGGACCTGCCCGCGGCTCGCGGTGGAGGTGGGAACGGACGCCGCCGGGCGGCCGGTCTGCCGGGCCTCCGGCTATCCCCGGCCGGCCCCCGGCATCCCGCCCGAGCGGAATCTCAAGGGCCTCAGCTTCGCGGTGGCCAACGTCACCGGCGTCCTCGCCCGGACGCTGACCGGTGGCTGCCGCCCCACCGCGGACGGGGCGCTGGCCGCCCTGCGCGCGGAGGCCGGCGGCGCGGGCCGTTGATGGCGGAAGAACGGCTTGGCCTGTCGCGCGCGCCTTGAAGTTGTCGCAATTCTGAGACAACATCGTCATGCGGGACGTGAACTTCGTCGGCTCGTCCCTCGATGACCTTCGGAGCTGGCCCAAACCTGCCCGGCAGGACATGGGACGCCAGATCGATCGGGTTCAGAGGGGACTCGAGCCGAGCGACTGGAGGCCCATGCCAAGCGTGGGTCAGGGCGTACGGGAGATCCGCATACACGATGCCGGCAACGCCTACCGGAGCATCTACGTGACGAACATCTCCGAGGTCGTCCATGTTCTGCACGTCTTCGTGAAGAAGTCGCGGAGAACCGCGGCTGGGGACATTCGCCTTGCGAGGTCTCGACTGAAGTCGCTTTGGCGACAGCAGAGATCATGGACATGAGCCCGGAGATACGCACCTACGAGAGCGTTTGGGACGCGGTTGCCGACGACGCCGAAGAGGCTGTCAACCTCAAGCTGCGCTCGCAACTGATGGACGCCCTCGAAGCGTACATCGGTCGTGAGAGCATCACGCAGGAGGAGGCATCCAGACGGTTCGGCGTACCTCGATCGCGCGTCAGCGAGCTCGTCAACGGCCGGATCAGCAAGTTCTCCATCGACAAGCTGGTGAACATGGCTGCCCGCGTCGGACTCACGACCCGAATCACCGTCGAGCAGGACGCCCGGCCGTCTGCGACCGCCCCCACCGTGTCGGCCGCCGAGGCGACCCGGCCCCGTGGAGCGCCCGCAGTCGTGCTGCTCGGCGTCGAGGGCGAGGATTGGGAAGCCGTGATTCTCGAGACCGGCCCCGCGTTGTGGGAGCTCATCGAAGCGCGTCGCAAGGAGCCGACCCTCTCGATGGATGAACTCCAGCGTCGGCTGCGCGACCGGCGCGTTCGGCAGGACCGGAAACAGGGAGCGGTTCCGAAATAATGGAGGGGTGCGGCAGGGAGCCATGGATCGTCGTTTGGAGAGGATGCTGGCGGGAACCGCTCTCGCCCTGATCGTCACGCTTGGATGGGCGGACATCGTCCACGCGCAGGATGGGGTCATCGATGGTGCAGTGACGGACGCGACGGGCCTCGTGCTGCCCGGGGTGACGGTGGAAGTGCGCCGCGTGGAAACCGGCGACCTCGTCACGACCACCGTCACCGACGGCGCCGGCGCCTTCGCGTTCGGGGGACTCCGGCCGGGCAGGTACGACGTGCGGTTCACGCTGCCCGGCTTCCACGAGGTCGTGCGCACGGGGGTCGAGGCGGCGGCAGGGGTCGCGGTCACCCTCGAGGTCGAACTGGTGGTCGAGCTCGAGGAGCAGGTCGTGGTGGTCGGCAGCCGCGCGCGGCCGCGGTCGGTGACGGCGTCGCCGGTCCCCATCGACGCCATCCCGTTCCGCGACGTCGCCAGCCAGGGCGGGCATTCGCTCGACTATCAGTTGCGGACGCTGGTGCCGTCGTTCAACGTCGCCACGCACCCCATCAGCGGGGCGGCGTCGCTGGTGCGGCCGGCGAGCCTGCGCAACCTCGCCCACGACCACACGCTGGTGCTGGTCAACGGCAAGCGCCGCCACCGCTCGGCCATCCTGGTCTGGTTCGGGGGGGTGACCGACGGCACCCAGGGCCCCGACATCTCGACCATTCCGGCCATCGCGCTGCGTCAGGTCGAGGTGCTGCGCGACGGTGCGTCGGCGCAGTACGGGTCGGACGCCATCGCCGGGGTGATGAACTTCCTGCTCAAGGACGACCGGTCGGGCGGCAGCCTGGAGATCGACACCGGCACGTACCGCGCGGGCGACGGCGACGCCTACAGCGCCGCCGGCAACGTCGGGCTGCCCGTCGGCGACACCGGCTTCGCCAACCTCAGCTTCGAGTACGGCAACACCGGACCCACCGATCGCAGCGTGCAGCGGGCCGACGCGGCGGCCCTCGCCGCGGCCGGCAACACCGCGGTGGCCGACCCCGCGCAGCCGTGGGGCGACCCGACGAGCGAGGACGACCTGAAGCTCTTCGGCAACTTCGGCCATCGGTACGCCAACGGCCTCGAGCTCTACGGCCACGCCAACTACGCGGGCAGGACGTCGACGCAGGGGTTCTACTACCGGAATCCGAACACCCGCGCCAACATCTTCAGCCTCGACCGCGGGCAGACGCTGCTCGTCGGCGACGTGCTCGACGCCCGCGACGGCGTGCGCGACGGCTCGGCGGGCTGTCCGACGGTGGCGATCACCGACGACCGGCCCGACCCGGCGGCCCTGGCGCAGGTGCTCGCCGACCCGAACTGCTTCACCTTCCAGGAGATCGCGCCGGGCGGGTTCACCCCCTCCTTCAGCGGGGTCATCGCCGACGTGTCGGCCGTCGCCGGCCTGCGCCGGACCGCGGCCAACGGCCTCACCTGGGACGCGAGCGCCGGCTACGGCTCGCACCAGGCCGACTTCTTCCTCTACGACACCGTCAACGCCTCGCTCGGCCCCGACACGCCGCGCGACTTCGACCCCGGGCTCTACCGGCAGGCCGAGGTCAACCTGAACCTCGACCTTGCCTATGCGGCCACCGAGATGGTCCACCTCGCGGGCGGGGCCGAGTGGCGCGACGAGCGCTTCACGATCCGGGAAGGCGAGCCGCTGTCGTGGCAGGTGGGCCCCTACGCGGCGCAGGGCTTCGTGTCCGGCTCGAACGGCTTCGCGGGGTTCCCCGACTACACCGCCGGCACGTGGACGCGCGCGAACGCCGCCGTCTACGGCGACGTCGAGCTGCGAGAGCCCGACGACGACCGCTGGACGGTCGGCGGCGCCCTCCGGCTCGAGCGCTTCGACGTGTTCGGCGCCACCACGAACGGCAAGCTGTCGGCGCGGTACGCCCTGACCGGCGTCGTCTCCGTGCGCGGCGGCGTGAGCACCGGGTTCCGCGCCCCCACGCCCGGCCAGCAGAACACGTTCAACGTGCAGTCGACCATCGACCCGGAGACCCTGGACCTCGTCGACAGCGCCACCGTGCCGTCCACCTTCCGGGCCGCGCAGCTCCGGGGAGGCCGGCCCCTCGACCCCGAGACCTCGGTCAACGCGACAGCGGGGGTGGTGGTCGACACCGGTCCGTTCACCCTGACCGCCGACTACTTCCAGGTCGACGTCGGCAACCGCCTCGCCCTGTCGCAGAACTTCACCCTCGGCGCGGACGAGCGCGCGCAGCTCCTGTCCGAGGGCATCGCCTCGGCGCGCACCCTGGCCTTCTTCCGCTTCTTCATCAACGACTTCTCGACCCGGACGCGGGGCGTCGACGTCGTCTCCACCTGGACGCCTCTCGCGCTGGGCGGCGCCACCGTCTTCAGCTTCGCGATGAACCACACCGACACCGACGTGACGAACGCCTCCGACCTCCTCGGCCCCGGCGACGTGCGCGCGATCGAGCGGGGCGTGCCGGAAACGCGCTGGAACGTGGCCGTCAACCAGCGCGCGGGCCGGGTCGGCCTCCTCGGCCGCCTCCACTACTACGGGTCGTGGGTGGATCACCTCGATGCGCGCTCGGCGCGCGGCGCCCTCGCCCCCGTCCTCGGCGGCCGCTTCATCCTCGACCTCGAGGCCAGCGTCCCCCTCACCGCCGCCGCGACCCTCGCCGTCGGCGGCCAGAACGTCTTCGACACCTACTCGGACCGGATGGACCTGTTCGCGGCGCGGTTCGGCCTGCCCTACAGCCAGTTCACGCCCTGGGGCATGAGCGGCGGCTACTACTACGCGCGCCTCGGCTACCGCTGGGGCGGGTAGTGGACCGGCGGCGAGCCCGCGGGGGAACCGTCGCTACGTCGCGGCCGTTGCACCGCCGCACGAGCTTCCCGCGCCCGCGGTGCAGCCGAAGCAGTGCGGGCCGGTCGCGATGCGCCGGCGTTCGAGCGCGGCGAGGGCCAGCGCGGGTGACGCCGGTCCGCCGTCGGGTGCCGGCAGGCCGCGCGCGAGGTCCATCAGCGTCTGCGGGGCGGAAGGCTCCACCGCGAGATCGAGCATCTGGTTGAAGTCGCAGTCGTGGAGCCGGCCGTCCCAGCCGACGCTGAGCGTGTGGCGGCACATGAGGCCGTCGACGGTGGCGGGGTTGAACGCCTGCACCAGGCGGTCCATGTACCCCTGCAGGTTGCCCGACTGCTCGAGCCAGTCGAGGTACCGGCTGATGGGCATGTTGGTGATGGTGAACAGGCGGTTGAAGCGGATGCCGTGGCGCCGCTCGAGCTCGCGCTTCCAGTCGCGCTCGAGGGTGGCCTGGCCGGCCGGCAGGAACGCCCCGACGGGGTTCGTCACGAGGTCGAGCTCCAGGCCCGAGCCGGGGGCGCCGTAGCCCAGGGCGTTGAGCCGCTGCAGCGCCTCGATGGACTTCTCGAAGACGCCGTCGCCGCGCTGCCGGTCGGTCATCGCGCCGGCGTACGACGGCAGCGAGGCCACGATCTCCACCCGGTGATCGGCCAGGAACTCCGCGAGGTCCTCGTAGGCGGGCAGGGTCAGGATCGTCAGGTTGCACCGGTCCATCACGCGCCGGCCGAGCCCCGCCGCCCGCGCCACCATGTCCCGGAACCGTGGGTGCAGCTCGGGCGCTCCGCCGGTGATGTCGACGGTGGGGATGTCCGTCGCCGCGAGCAGCGCGAAGCAGGCCTCGACCACCTCGTCCGGCATCACCTCGCGCCGGTCCGGGCCGGCGTCGACATGGCAGTGGCGGCAGACCTGGTTGCACCGCTTGCCGACGTTGATCTGCAGCGTCGTGGGCGCCACCGGCCGCAGCGGCTCGTGTCCCGCCGAAGCGGCCGCCTCGCGGAAGGTGCGGGCGAGGGGCAGCGCGTCGAGGCGCGCGCGCTGGGCGGCGGGCGGGGCGAGCGGCGAGCGCGTGTTGAGCAGGGTCGGCAGCGACATGGCTACATCGACAGCTTGTCGAGGCGGTTGCGCATCTGCACGCCGTGGACGAGCGCCGCCCCCCCCCGGATGGCGGCGGCGACGTGCACCGCCTCGGTCATCTGGTCGGGGGCGGCGCCCTTCTCCAGGGACGCCGTCGTGTACGCGTCGATGCAGTAGGGGCACTGGACCGCGTGCGATACCGCCAGCGCGATCAGCGCCTTCTCCCGCTCGGTCAGCGCGCCCTCGGCGAAGACCGCGTCGTACCACGCCGAGAACTTCTCCCACAGCTCGGGCGCGTCCTTGCCGACGTCGCCGAACTTCGCCAGATCGGGGGGATGGTAGTAGGTGTCCATGGACGGGTCTCTCGCGGTCTCCGCGCCGGTGCCGGGCGTCCGACAGCGAGGCCCGCCCTGGTGGCCCGCCCATCGTCGCCTTCGGCTCCGCCGGGCGCCCTTCGGCTCCGCCGGGCGCCGCAACCAACCCTCCGGGAGTCCGGGTCGTTCTACGGCGCAGACACCTGGCGAGCGGCGCCGCGCCGAGGCGGCAGGTTGCGGCGGGAACCTGTCGACCATCGTATCACTCCGGGCCGTCCCCCGCCGGCGGCGGCAGGCCGGGTGGGTCCGGGCCGTGCGTGGCTGCGAGACGGCCCGAGCTCCCGCTCGCTGAAGCGTGGCGAGGACCTGTGGGGCGTGGGTGATGGGTGAACGCGACGCAAGGCGCCTTCGCGTCGGGTGCGGTGCTGGGGATGCACGCGGGGCGCCCGCGCCGCGGGTTGTTCGGACTGCTCAAGTTGACACTCTACCTGAGGCGTGGTTCACTGGTAGGAAATCTACCGGAGGTGCCCGAATGACGCGCCAGGACGATGACAGGCGGCGGGGGAGCTGGCGGGAGCGGCTTTCCCGCATCGTTCCCTACCTCGGCCGGCGCCGGGCCGGAGACGACCTCGAACAGGAGATGCGCCTGCACGTGGAGCTCGAGCGCGAGCGGTTGGTCGACGCTGGCGTCGCCCCCGCGGCGGCGGCCCGCGCCGCCCGCCGCCGGCTCGGGAACCCGGCCATCATCCGGGAAGAGACGCGCGCCGTCTGGGGGTGGCGCTGGCTCGACGGCCTCGGCCGGGACCTGCGTCACGTGACCCGGGGGCTGCGCCGCAGCCCGGGGTTCACCGCCGTCGTGGTCGCGGTGCTCGGGCTGGGTATCGGGGCGTCGACCGCGATCTTTTCCCTCGTCCACGGCGTGCTGCTGTCGCCGCTGCCGTTCCACGATCCGGGCCAGCTCGTCACCGTGCAGATCCACGTCCGCGAGATGGAGGACCGGTTCCCCGCGTTTCCCGCCAACCTGCGGGCGGTCGAGGCGTGGGCCAGGTGCCGGGACATCTGCGCCGGTGTCGCGGCGGTCCGTCCGTACCGGTCGACCCTGACGAATGCGGGCGAGCCCCGGGATCTGCGGAGTGCGCAGGTGACGGCGAACTTCCTCGACCTGCTCGGCGTGGCGCCGGCCCTCGGCCGGGGGTTGCGGCCCGCCGACACCGCCGTTGGCGGGCCCGGCGTCGCGGTTCTCACCCACGACGTCTGGCAGGGGGCGTTCGGCGGCGACCCGGGCATCGTCGGGCGTGTGCTCACGCTGGACGACGAGCGGGTCGCGGTGATTGGGGTGCTTCCCAAGTCGCTCTGGCTCCCCGACCTGGATCGGCTCACGCCGCTGTCGGCGCGCGGCGGCGGTCCTCCGGAGATCTTCCGGCCGCTCCGCTACACGCCCGAGCAGGCGCGCCAGTTGGGCGGGTTCGACTACCCGGCGATCTTGCGTCTCGCGCCGGGGGTTTCGGCCGAGCAGGCGCGCCCGGAGCTGACGGTGCTGACCCGCGAGGCCTTCGGCGAGGCCCCGTTCACCATCACGCCCATCGTCACGCCTCTCGACCTTCAGATCGCCAGCGACGTGCGCGCCCCGTTGGAGTGGCTGCTGGCCGCGGTCGGGGCGGTGTTGCTGGTGGCGTGCGTCAACGTGGCGAGCCTGCTGTCGGCGCGCGGGCTGCGCCGGCGGCACGAGCTCGCGGTCCGGAGCGCCCTCGGGGGCGGCGCCGGGGACCTGGCACGGCATGTCCTCGCCGAGAGCGCCCTTCTTGCCGGGCTCGGCGGCGTCGTCGGCGTTGCCGTCGCGCACGCGTGCCTGCGCCTCGCGGTCGCGGTGGCCCCGCTCGAGGTGCCGCGCCTCGGCGAGGTCGGTATCGACGGGCCCGCGCTGGCGCTGGCCGCGGTCGCGGCCGCGGTCAGCGCGATAGGCTGCGGCCTGCCGCCAGCGTGGCGCGCCAGCCGCACCGCTCCCGCCGCGGCCCTCAAGGCCGACGCGCGGACCGGGAGCGACGGTTCGTGGCGCCGGCTCGGGGATCTGCTGGTCGGCGTTCAGGTCACGCTGACGGTGGTGCTGCTGGTGACGGGGGGGCTGCTGCTGGCCAGCTTCCTGCGCGTGATGGGGATCGATCGGGGTTTCGCCTCGGCCGCGGTCGTCGCCGTCGATCTGAATCCGCCAGCGTCTCGCTACGACCCGGACGGCCGCACCCGGCTCTACGACGACCTCCTGGCGCGGTTGGCAGGTGCGCCCGTCGTCGTGTCGGCCGGCATCACGTCTCGCCTGCCACTGGAAGGCGAGGCGTTCGTCGAGGCCCTCGTGCCGGCTGGCGAGATGCCGACCAACCTCGCCGAGTTGGCGGGGCTCGTCGGCAACTACCGCCTGGTCAGCCCGGACTACTTCGACACCCTCGGGATGGTCCTCACCCGCGGCCGACTCTTCACCGGGCAGGATCGTGGCCGCCCGGTTGCCGTCGTCACCGCGCAGACGGCGTCGCGGCTCTGGCCCGGCGAGGATCCGATCGGCCGGCGTTTCCTCCGGGGAGACAGCCCGGACAGCCCCACGCAGGAGGTGGTCGGGGTCGTCGCCGACGCGAGGATCCTCGGGCTCGACGTCGACCCCGGCCTCGTTGCCTACCTCCCGTATTGGGAGTTCGCGCCGGCGAACGCCACCGTGGTCGCACGCGGGGGGGCCGATACCGCCACGGTCCTCGCCGCGGTGGCCGAGTCGGTGCGCGGCCTCGACCCGCTGCTTCCCGTCGGCAACGTGCGGGTGCTCGACGACGTGCTTGCGGAGAGCGTCGCCGTCCGGCGTTTCCTGCTGCAGGTGACGGCCGGCTTCGCTGCCGGCGGGCTCGTGCTCGTCTGCCTGGGTGTCTTCGGCACGGTGTCCCAGCACGTCGTCCGCCGCCGCCGCGAGTTCGCCATCCGCCTGGCCCTCGGCGCCACGCGGGGCGGCATCGTCCGCCACGTGTGCGCCCAGGGGCTGCGCCCGGTCGCCGCGGGTCTGGCCGTGGGCCTCGTCCTTGCCCTCGCCGCCGCCCGGTTCATCGACGCGCTGCTGTTCGGGGTCGCCCCCCTCGACCCCCTGGTGATCGGCGGCGCCGCTCTCGTGATGCTCGGTCTGGCGGCCGGCGCCTGTCTCGTGCCGGCCACCCGTGCTCTCCAGGCGCCGCCGGCCGGGACGCTGCGCGCCGAGTGAACCGGCGTCACCAGGATTCCGGCTGGAGCTAGCAGCCCGTGGTGGAAGTCCCCGCTGCATTCGAGCAGCGATGTATCCCGCCTGACTGCGTTGTTCGTCGGTTACATATGCCCAATATGCGCCCTCCTCACGCCTTGTCAGGCGGGCGCCTCGCTGCTCTCGGTGCAACGTGGGGTTCCACCACGGGCTGCTAGAGGCGCGCCACGCCCGACCTGAGAGTCAGGCGTCTCGTGGCGCACTGCGGTGCGGGGGTGCTGCCGCTGCCGGCCACGGCGTTTGCCGTTCTCGTGCAACGGGCGGCCTCACGCCGGGTCCGGGGACCGCCGGATCAGATCGCCGACCCGCGGCGCCGCGGGCGCGGACTCTCCTCCTCCTCCTCCTCGGGCTCGACCGTCAGGGACGTCTCGGCGCGGTCGCGCACGATCGTGAGGCCGAACCCCGCGCCCGGCTCGAGGCGCGCGAGCTGCCGGCGAAGCGCCCGGAGATCGTCCACCGCCTGCCCGTCTATCGCGGTGATGACGTCGCCGGCGCGCAGGCCCGCGGCCGCTCCCGGGGTGCCGTCGTCGACATGCTCGACGAGGATGCCCGCCTCGGTCCCGAAGTACTCGGCGAGCTGTCCGCCGACCGACTCGGCGCGAATGCCCAGTCGGGCGGGCCCCGAGCGCCGCGTCGCCAAGCCGCGGACGACCTCGGGCAACCCGCGAAGCGCGGCGAGCTCCCGCGACTCGGCGAACTCCCTGGCCCGTTCCTCGAGCTCGGCGCGGCGATTCTCGAACTCGTCCACCTCCACGCGGATGCGGTCGGCGAACCCCCGCGGCACGCGGGCCGCCCAGCCCGAGCCTTCCGCCGGCGTGACCCTCAGCGCCACCGGCGACCCGCCCCGCAGCACGCGCACCGGCGCGGCCCGGCCGGTCGGCGTCTCCTCGACGAGGCGCGCCAACTGGCGGGCGCCGCGCACGCGCTCGCCGTCGAACTCGACGATGACGTCCCCCGCCTCGATGCCGGCGGCCTCGGCGGGGCCTTCGGCGCGCACGTCCGTCACCACCGCGCCCTCGGCGCCTTCGGCGGCTTCCTCGACGTCACGCACCGAGACGCCGATCTCGGGGCGTGACCCGCCGAGCTCGAGCCGCCTCACCACCGTGCGCTCCGTCTCCTCGCGTTCCTGTGCCGTTGCCTCCGCTTCCGGCGCCAACGCTGGCGCCGCCAGCGCCGCCAGCACCGCGATGCTCCACAGCCTTCTTCTCGTGCAGGTCGTCGTCGCCATGTCGATGATCCCTCCCCCGGATCCGTGGGTCGTGACGCGAGTTCGCCGATTCGCCGCGTCCCCTGTCGAGTTAGGACGCCGCCGCCGACCGGTTGGCCGGGGAGGCGAAAGTGCGGAGCGCGGCGAGCCCGCGATCACCTCGGACGAAACCGTCGTTGGACGGATCCTGCGGGCAGGAGCATGTAGGCCGAAGCCGGCGTCCGCACGGGATGCCAGAGGGTCGTGAGGGGGGAGAGAGCCGCCGCAAGGCGGAGCTTCCGAATCGGCAGGCTGGGTCCGAGGGCGCTCGACGAGGCGGCAGTCGGGCGCCGGAGCCGGCGGGCCGGCCCCGGCGGAAACGGGAGGCGGCTACTGCGCCTCGGTGATCATGATGGCTTCGAGATCGTCGGTGTCGCTGGGAAGCTCCATGCTTCCGGCCGGCACGTCGTTCTTCTGCAGCATGTAGGCGGAGATGTCCGCGTAGCCCGAGGGGCTCAGGCTCGCCGGGGCGCCCTGCGGCATGGTGGTGCGGATGGCGGTGTACATGTCGCCCATCGACAGCTCGCTCCACCGGAAGAAGAAGGCCGAGCCGATCAGCGACGGCGCGATGCCGTCACCCATGAGGTCGTCGAGGTGGCACGCCGCGCATTCCTGGTCGTAGGTGCGCTGGCCGCGGGCCGCCTGCTCCTCGGTGTACACGCCGTCCCAGATCGTCTGGTCCTGGGCGGCGGGCGTCGCCGTGAGGGCTGCGGCAAGGCAGAACGTCGCGAGCAGGCACGCCGCGGAGACGTGGCGACCGGGGTTGGGGGACGGATTCCGCATTTCTCTCATACCTCGTCTGTCTGGGGGCGATCAGAGGCGGCACGCGCCGCCCGGTTGACGCCGGTTTGCCGAAGAGTGCGCGCGGCCAGCGCCGCCGTACGCACTTGCACGGAACTCCCGCGCCCGGCGGAGGCGCGGCCTGACGCAGGCACGCGGCCGCGGGCGGCGCGAATAAACCGAACGGCAAACTATATCATCCCCTTTGGAGTTCCCCCACAGCGGAGCGGTCCGGGGGCGCACGACACCACTCTGAGGCGACGGCCCCCGGCCCTGTCGGCCGCTCGACCAGGATCAGCGACGTCGGTGTCGCCGCGAACATCCCGGCGAGGGTCTCGTCGGCGTCGCGCAGGGCTTCGAAGGCGGGGTAGGCGAAGGACCCCGATTCACGGGAGCGGCCTGGGCTGGCGCTCGCGAACACGCCGCCGTGGGGTTCGGCGCTGGCACACGAGATTCTACGCCGCTTGCGTGGCGGCGCACCACTGTCTTGTCGTGCACCCGCGGCCCGGCCTGCGGCGTCGCCGCGCCGCCCGCGGCCTCGGTCCGTACGCGAGCGCGGCGCCGCCAACGGCACCGGGTTGTCAGCGGGCCGCCCCGGGAGCCCACCCCCCGGGGGCCCAGCAGGCTACTTCCCGTCGATCAGGTTGCCGATGCCCAGCGCGTGGTCGAGCACCGAGCCCTCGCCCTGCCGGCGCCCGCCGGTCTGCGGCGCCGCCTTGTAGATGCGGTCGGCGAGGCGGCTCAGGGGCAGCGACTGCAGCCACACCTGTCCCGGCCCGGTGAGGTTCGCGAAGAACAGCCCCTCGCCGCCGAACAGCGCGGTCTTGATGCCCCCCACCCACTGGATGTCGTAGCTCACGGTCGGCTGCAGGGCCACGAGGCAGCCGGTGTCGACGCGCAGCGTCTCGCCCGGATCGAGGTCCAGTTGGTGGACGCTGCCCCCCGCGTGCAGGAACGAGAGGCCGTCGCCCTCGAGGCGCTGCATGATGAAGCCCTCGCCGCCGAACAGGCCGACCCCGATCTTCTTCTGGAAGGCGATGCCGATGGAGACGCCCTTGGCCGCGCAGAGGAAGGCGTCCTTCTGGCAGATCAGCTCGCCGCCGAGCTGGCTCAGGTCCATCGGCAGGATCTTGCCGGCGTAGGGCGCCGCGAAGGCCACCCGCGCCTTCCCGTGGGCGTTGTTGGTGAACACCGTCATGAAGAGGCTCTCGCCGGTGAGCAGCCGCTTGCCGGCCCCCAGCAGCTTGTTCATGAACCCGCCCTGCGGCGGCTCGCTGCCGTCGCCGAACACCGTCTCCATGGCGATGCCGCCGTGCATGTACATCATCCCGCCGGCTTCCGCGACCGCGCTCTCGCCGGGGTCGAGCTCGATCTCGACGTACTGCATCTCGACGCCCTGCACGTGGTAGTCGATCTCGTGGGCGATGCGGCCCGCCGGCACCGGCAGCACCGCGAGGGTCTCCGCCGGCAGGTGGGTCCGCAGGCGCGGGACGTCGCCGAGGGGGGTCCAGTTGGCCATGCCGGCGGTGTAGACGAGGGTCGAGGCGCCGGCGTCGCCGTTCCGGATGTCCGTGGCCAGCTTCGCCTCCGACATCGGGCCGACCTGGTTTCCGCCCTCGGCCCGGTACCACTGTTGGTCCGACATCGATTCTCTCCTGTCCTCACGTCGTCAGTCGGTGCGATGCGGCGCGCCGCTTCGGGCGTCGATGCGACATCGCCTCTACTTCGCCGTCGCGTCGTTCGTCGTCACGCCGTCGGTCCCGCCCGGTGTCCGCCGGCCCGACGGCGGCGCCATTCGTCGTCACGCCGCCGGCCCTGCCCGGCGCCCGGCGGCCCGACGGCGGCGCCGCGGGCGCGTGCTATTCTGGCAGGCCTTCGCAGGCTCGGCGCCGTTCCCGACCGGCGCCTGGTCGTCGCTTCGGTCGGGCGCTTGGTCGTCGCTTCGGTCGGGCGCCTGCGCGTCGCTTCCGTCGGGCGCTTGCGTGTCGCTTCCGTCGGGCGCCTAGTCGTCGCTTCGGTCGGGCGCTTGGCGCGTCGCTTCCGTCGGGCGCTTGCGCATCCCCACGGTCGGGGGCGCTCGTCGCCAAGTCGGCGCATCGATACAGTCAGGGGATACGCGAGAGGCGGAGCCGCGGTTCCCCGCGATCGCGCGATGGAACGGGAGACAGCGACCGGGCTGAAGGGCGTCGGCGCGGTGCCCGCCGACCCGGCGCTCGGGGCGTGCGAGGTCGGCAGCCGGTTCTTCGCCGAGCTGGCGCCGCTCGTCCGTCTCCGGGCCGTCAAGCTGTACCGCCTGCAGGTCGACGTCGCCGCCGCGGTGCCCCGCCTGCCGTGCCTGGACCGCGAGGCGGTGCTGCACGAGGGCATCGCCCCTCGCGCCGCCGCCTACGTCGAGGACCCCGAGAACGGCGAGCTGCACGAGCTGGTGCTGACGCCGTCCCGGCGCCGCATCCGGATCGACCCCGCCTCGACCCTGCACGAGCACACCGAGGCGGGCCAGGCGCGGCTCATCGCCGGGCTGCGAACGCGGTTTCCCGACTTCACGGTGGCCGTCGACGGCGTGTCCCGGCTGCGCGGCGACCGCCGGGTGGCGCGGGCGTGCCGGGCCCAGGTCACCCTGCGAGACGTCTTGCTGGGGGCCGACCTCGACCGCATCGATCGCGGCCTCGAGCGGCTGCGGGCGGTAGCGGCCCTCATGGAGAAGCACTCGCGGGTGGCGTCGTGGAGCGTCCGAACCGTCACCGGGCCCCTCCTCGCCGCGGTGGGGTTCGCCGTCTACCAGGGCCTGGGCCGGCTCGTGCCGGAGCTGGGCGAGCCCGCCGTCGACGCGCTGCAGGCGCTGGTGGTGGGCGTCGTCGGCGCCGTCTTCCTCTACTACGGCCTGCGCGCGGTCCACCTGACGGAGATGGCCAACCGGGTGTGGAAGCGCGCGGCCGAGTACGGCCTCATCGTCGCCGAGCGCCGGCGCCTCGCCGGAGGCGGGGAGCCCACCGAGCGTCGCGATGGGTCGGCCGACCCCGGTGGAACGCCGTCGGCGTCGGGGGAGTTCCCGCGGTCCGACTCGTGAGCCCGCGGCCCGGATGCGGGAGCCGCAACGGTGACGCATCCCCGCCGGGAGTCGGCGCCGTGGAACGGCGCGGGCTCCGGCAGGAACGGTTGGGTGCCCCGCGGAGGCCGTAGCGCGACCTGCGGTCGCGTTCGGCGGCGATGGGCGGGCCGGCCGATTCCCGCATCGGCCCCGGACCGCGCGAGACGACGCTGTATCGTGGCTGCGGGAGCCGGTTAGAATAGCGCATGCCGCATGATTCTCGCCGCGCCCGGCGGGCCGCGGCGTTTCCTGGAGTGGTGACTAGATGAAGACGACGTCCGTTGCACTGACGGTGGCCCTGGGACTGTTCGGCGCGGCGGCGCCGGTTCAGGCGCAGGACGGCATACCGCGGCTCTCGAACGGCCTTCCCGACATGAGCGGCATCTGGCAGGTGCTGAACGAGGCCAACTACGATCTCGAGCCGCACATGGCCCGGCACTCGATGCAGATGCGCCCGGGACCCGTGAACCCGGTGCCGGCGATTCCGACGCTGCGCCTCGGGGCGGTCGGCGCGGTGCCGGGGAGCCTCGGCGTCATCGTCGGCGGCGGCCGGATTCCCTACACCGAGGAGGCGCGCGCCCTCAAGGAGGAGAACCGCGCCAACTGGATCGACCGCGACCCCGAGGTCAAGTGCTACCTGCCGGGGGTCCCGCGCGCCACCTACCTCCCCATGCCCTTCCGGATCGTCCAGAGCGAGGAGGACTTCTTCATCGCGTACCAGTTCGCGGGGGCCGTGCGCGACATCTACCTGGACGACCCCGGGCCCTCGCAGATCGACTCGTGGATGGGATGGTCGGTCGGAAGCTGGGAGGGGGACACGCTGGTCGTCGACGTGACCGGGCTCCACGACGGCACGTGGTTCGATCGGGCGGGCAGCCACCACAGCAACCAGCTCCGCGTGGTGGAGCGCTACACGATGCTGGGGCCGAACCACATCGACTACGAGGCGACGATCGAGGACCCGGTGGTGCTGACCGAGCCGTTCACCATCAAGATGCCGATCTACCGCCGCATCGAGGAGAACGCCCGGCTGATGGACTTTCGCTGCGTCGAGTTCGTCGAGGAGCTGCTGTTCGGCGAGTGGCGCCGCGAGCCGCTGCCTCGCTAGTGGTGTGTCACTGGAATGACCTTGCAGTTCAGCTTCCGGGCCAGACGCGGCTGCCCTCGGTTGGCGCCCGAAGGCCGGGGGTTTTCGGCCTTGTCGACCACGGCGGTGCGATGTAGAGCCATTTCGCGGATACACCACTAGCCAGCGGCCTGCGGTCGGGGTGAGAGTTCGGCGGCGTGTACTCCCGCACCGTGCGGTTCGCAGTGACGGCGGGGACAGCCGGAGGATCGAATCGAGCGGACGCCGAAGGCCGCGGGGCAATCCTGCGGTTGCTCCCGCACCGTGCGGTTCGCGGTGACGGCGGGGACAGCCGGAGGATCGAATCGAGCGGACGCCGAAGGCCGCGGGGCAATCCTGCGGTCGCGTTGGGAGTTGTCGGGACGCGTGACTTCTCGCGGCGACGACTATCGGGAGGTTGAGAAGATGGGTACTCGAATCGCGGTCGGTCTCGGCGTGCTCGCGGCAATCGGACTGGCGTCGCTGCCGGCGGCGGCGCAGAGCGGCGACATTCCCCGGACCCCGAGCGGCCGTCCGGACCTGTCGGGCACCTACGACGTGTCGACGCTGACGCCCATGCAGCGGCCCGTCGAGCTCGGCGAGACGATGTCGCTGACCGACGAGGAGGCGGCGGCCATCGCGGCCGCGGAAGCGCAGCGCATGGCCGAGCGCAACGCCCCCAGCGACCCCAACCGCGGGGCGCCCCCCGAGGGCGGCGACGGGTCGCGGGGCGCCGCCGGCAACGTCGGCGGCTACAACTCGTTCTGGATCGACCGCGGCACCGGCGCCTACCGGATCGACGGCGAGTGGCGGACGTCGATTCTCGTCGACCCGCCGAACGGCCGCTTCCCCCCGATGACCGAGGAGCGGCAGGCCGCGCTCCGGGCGGCCATCGAGGCCGGTCCGCCGCGGCGCGCGCAGAACGACGGGACCGCGTACTGGCTCGAGGCGGGGCTCGACGCCCCCGGCCCCTACGACAACATGGAGCAGCGGCCCTACGCCGAGCGGTGCATCCTCAGCTTCGGCTCGACGTCGGGCCCGCCGATGCTGCCCGCCCTCTACAACAACCACAAGCGGATCGTGCAGGGCGAGGACACCATCGTCATCCTCATCGAGATGGTGCACGACGCCCGCATCGTGCGGATGAACGCCGAGCACGATCCGCCCGAGATCAGGAAGTGGCTGGGCGACTCGATCGGCTGGTGGGAGGACGACACGCTGGTCGTCGAGACCACCAACTTCGTCGACCGGCCCGCATTCCGCCAGGGGACCGGCAACATGAAGGTGACCGAGCGCTTCCGCCTGGAGGACGCCGACACCCTCGTCTACACCTTCACGGTCGAGGACCCGACGGTGTGGACGGCGCCGTTCACCGGCGAGTACGCCTGGCCGCGGAGCGGCAACAAGGTGTTCGAGTACGCCTGCCACGAGGCGAACTACGCGCTCGAGGGCATCATGAAGGGCGCCCGCCTGCTCGAGGCGGAGTTCCGCGGGGAGGACCCCGAGGGCGTGGCCAATCCCACCCGGTAGGAGACCGGACTTCGACAGTCAGGAGAACGACGATGCGCAAGCAGACCCGTGTTTGGTTCGGAATCGGTATCGCCGCCACCCTCGTCCTCGCCGGACTGGTGCTGACCGGCGGCGTGCCGGCGCAGGCCCATCACGCCTTCGGCGCCGAGTTCGACCCCAATCGCCCCGTCGTGCTGCGGGGGCCGGTGGTCCGCGTGGAGTGGGTGAACCCTCACACGTGGATTCACATGGAGGTGACGACCGACGACGGCGGCACGCAGGTCTGGATGGTCGAGGGGGGCACGCCCAACACGCTGCTGCGGCGCGGGCTGACCCGTGACTCCATTCTCCCCGGCACGATGATCGTCGTCGACGGCTACCAGAGCAAGGACCGCAGCGCCCGCGCCAACGGCCGCGACGTGACGTTCGAGGACGGCAGCAAGTTCTTCATGGGCTCGTCCGGCACCGGCGCGCCCCTCGACGGCCGCGACCCGACCGAGCGGCGGCGCTGACGCCCCGGTCGCGTTGCGGGTTGCGCTGGCGCGAGACGCCGAGGCTCCGCGGGCGCAAGCCCTCGGTCCGGCAGCCGTCATGCGCGACGGCTGGCCGGCAGGGCGGGGGCGTGGGGTCTGTGGTGCGGCGTGGACCTCACGCGCGACGGCTGGCCGGCAGGCCGGTCGAATGCCCGGCGTCGGGATCGCTCGATTGGCTCTGCGTCCGGGGGGCGCCGGGCAGCACCGTCGTGCGCTCGAGCAGCCAGACGACGTTGACGGCCACCGGGGCGCCCCCGGCGCGGGCCGGCACGAAGCGCACATCCGAGGCGAGGCGCGACAGCGCCCGCCGGAGCTCCGCGTCCGGTGCGGCGGCGCCGGTGGCATCGCGGCCCTCCGTCGCCTGCGCGGCGTTCCTGCCGCCGACTCTCCGGGCGGCGCCGGCCGACGACTGGCCGAGCACCTCGACCGACGCGAGCTCGCCCTCGCGGGTCACCACCGCGGCCAGCGCGAGGTTCTCCAGCACGAGCGGCGGAAGCGGCCGAATCAGCATGGCCGCGGCCTGGGTGTCCGCCGACACGTGGGGCAGGCTGACGCCGGTCTCGAACCCGCGCAGCGGGTTGGCGTTCGACCCGAGGCGGTTCGCCCCCTGCAGGAATCCGGACAGGGAGTGCGGATGGACGGGGGGCGAGAGGCTGAGGGCCATGGCCGCGAACAGGCCCGCCACGAGCATCGAAGCCATCACGCCGCCCATCACGCACAGGCGCTGTCCGTCCGCGACGGCCTCCCGGAGCCGGCGGGGGAGCGGCCGGCAGGACCCGGCGGGCAGGGACTCGAGCACGCTCGACGCCAACCCGGTGCACGCCAGCTCGTCGGGGCGGTGCTCGGTGGCGTGCTCGCGCAGGGCGCCGCTGATGGCGGTCAGGTCGTGCCGGACGCGGCGGCAGTCGGCGCAGGTTTCCAGATGCGCGTCCAGCGCCACCTGCCGCGCCACCGGGAGCTCCCCGTCGTGGGACGCGGTCAGCCATTCACGCGCGGTGCGGCAACGGAGCGATCTCGAACCAGTCATCGGACGTGCCTCAGTTCTGCGCGCAGGGTCTGACGTGCGCGCGCCAGTCGTGACTTCACCGCGGCGATCGAGACCCCGAGCGAGAACGCGATCTCCGCGTACCGCATGCCGTGCAGCTCGCGGAGCACGACGGCCGACCGCTGCTCGAACGGCAGGCGCTCGAGGGCGCCCCACAACCGCCGGCGCAGCTCCTTCCGGTCGAGGGCGCGCTCGGGCGACGTCGTCGCCGCCGGCGCCGGCGGGTCCACGAACACCGCCTCCAGCGACACCTGGTCGGCCCGCTTGCGGCGGCGCCACCAGCGCTGCTGGTTGCGGGCCTGATTGACCACGATGCGGTAGATCCAGGTCTGCAGGGCGGAGTCGCCACGGAACCGGTGAATCGAGCGGAACACCGTGAGGAACACGTCCTGCGACAGGTCGCGGGCGTCCTCGGGGTTGCCGAGCAGGTTCAGGGCCAGGTGATACACCATCCGCTGGTGGCCCTGGACCAAGTCGCGGCAGGCCTGCGCGTCGCCGGCCGCGCACCGCTCCGCCAGCTCGCTCTCGGATGTCGTCGTTTCCGCCCAGTCGATGGCTCGAACCGGTTTCACCATGCCCCCCGTGCTGGAGTCTCCTGGATCGGAACCGTCAGCCGGCCGCGCGCCGCGAAGCGGCCACGCGCCGGAGCCACGTCACCGGGGCCGTCGCGGGACGCCGCGTCTCGTGTGCGGTTCGGCACCGGCCGACCACCATGGAGCGCGGGTTCTCCGACAAGGTCTCCCCCATCAATTGGAGGCCGTCAGGCCCAAAAAGTTCCTCTCGGGGCATCGGAGGGAGGAAATCCCCCGCGCGCGCCTCCGCGTCCGGTCATGGCCTCGGCTCGCGGTGCCGAGCGGCGGAGCCCCTTCCCGGGGGGCCACCCCCGGCGGCAGGCTGCCGGCAGATCGGATCATCAGGACCAGACCCACCATGGAGATTCCCCCTGCGCGCCTCCGCGCCTCATCGTTGAATCGCGGGCCTCTGCAAGGTAGGATACACGGATCATGCGGGGCAATCAGGCCCCGCGGTCCCGGGCGCGAGGGCGCCGGGACGGGTTCAGCAGACGGGGGACGGACATGCTCAGTCGCAGTCGCGTGACGGCCGGCATCGCCGGCTTGATGGTGGCGCTCATCGCCGCGCCGGTCGCGGCGCAAACCGATTCGATACAGCGGACGCCGCACGGCGATCCGGACATCTCGGGTGTCTTCACCTTCCGCACCATCACGCCGCTCGAGCGGCCGGCGGCGCTGGCCGGCAGGACGAACCTGAGCGCCGAGGAGGCCGCCGCGTTCGAGGCCTCCGAGCGCACGCGGCAGAACCGCGACCTGTTCGACCCCGAGACGGGGGCGCCGAACGCCGGCTACCAGTCGCGGGCGGAAGGCGGGGTGCTGTCCTACAACGAGTTCTGGTACGAGCGCGGGGTCGAGCTGACCGCCGACAAGCGGACCTCGCTGATCGTCGATCCCCCTGACGGCCGGCTGCCGTGGCGCGAGGAGAGCCGGCAGGCCCGCGCCATCAACCGGCTGAACCTGCGCAACGGCTTCGCCGACCACTACACCGACCGCAGCCTGTCGGACCGCTGCATCCTGGGGTTCAACTCGGGGCCGCCGATGACCTCGGCCTCGTACAACAACAACGTGCTCATCCTGCAGACCCCCGACTACGTCGTGATCCAGAACGAGATGGTGCACAACGCCCGCATCGTCCCCCTCGACGGAAGCCCCCACGGCGAGATCCGCCAGTGGGTGGGCGACTCGCGCGGGCACTGGGACGGCGCCACCCTGGTGGTCGAGACCACCAACTTCCGGGGCGAGACCGCGGCCCGCGGGTCGAGCCGGGACTCGCATCTCGTCGAGCGGTTCACGCGGGTCGATCCCGACACGCTGATGTACGAGTTCACCTTCACCGACGAGAACCACTTCACGCGTCCGTGGACCGCGGCCATCCCGTTCCGCCGGACTGACGGCCCCCTGTTCGAGTACGCGTGCCACGAGGGCAACATCGGCATGCACGGCATCATGGCCGGCGCCCGCGAGCTCGACACGCAGCCGGTCGAGGGGAGCCGCTAGCGGCATCGGGATCGGGCGGCGCGTGGCGACCCCTGCCCCCCGTCTCGCCCGTCGGGGCGCGGCGGGTCCGCCACGGGCTTCCGGCTCGCCCGATCCGAGAATGAGACCAGTCGTCCCGCGTCCCGGCCGGGACGCCTGGACACGGGACGGAGCCATCCCGGACGCGAGACACCGAGAGCAGGACGGATTGCCTGGTCGGCGGATCGCCGGCGGCCAGGCAGTCCGGTAAGTCATGGACTGGACCGCGCTCTCGGGCGTTCTCCGCATCCGCGCGCAGGAGCTGCTGGGAACCGACCTCGCCCAGGTCCGGTTCACCGACATCGGCCTCACGTGGTCGCTGTCGGCGGTCGTCCTCCTGATCGGCCTCGCGACCCTCGCGCGCCTGTGGGGGCTCGCCCGCATCCACCACCGGCAGCACTCCGGACATCGCATCGAGCCGCGCTTCCGGCGCGGGGCGCTGGGCCGCACCCTGTACCACCTGCCCAAGGTGCTGCTGGCACTCGCCCTCGCGATCATGCTCGTCGCGATGGCCGACCCCTATCTCGCCTCGACCGAGGAGGTCGCGGGCGAGATGGAGTCGCGCATCCGCGTCGACCTCGTCGACACGTCGCTCTCGATGTCGTGGGAGCTGCCGGGGACGGGCAGGTCGCGGGCCGAGGTCGCGCGCGAGGCGCACCTCGAGTTCCTGGAGATGCGCCGCGCCAAGAACGACCGCGTCGCGCTGTGGCTCTTCTCGTCGTTCCCCTACATGGTCGACGACTTCGTCATCGACGACGAGCTGTACTTCTTCCAGGTCCTGGACGCGCCTTACGCTATCGTGCGCATCCTCGCCGCCCAGTCGGGGACCCCCATCGACAAGATGTTCGTGCCGCCGGACAAGGTGCGCATCGTCGAGCGCGAGGGCAACACCAACATCGTGCGCGCCCTGCAGTCGGTGGTGCGCCACTTCGACCGCGACGTCGCCCTCCTCGGGCGCGGCGCCACGCCGAACCGGGCGGTGCTCATCGTCACCGACGCCGACGTCGACGAGATTCCCGAGGCCGAGTTCGTGCAGCTCGCGCAGCGGAACATCGTCCCCTACATGATCTTCATCAACGCCGCCGACGCCCGCCCCGCCCGCGCCGGCCGGGGCGCCGCACGCCAGCCCGCCAACAACACCCAGGGGCTCATCGACATGATCCGGGCCTTCGGCGGCGACTACTTCGACGTGGCCGACGCCGACGGCCTCGCCCGCGCTTACGAGGCCATCGACAACGCCGAGACGGTGCCCGTCGAGCTCGCCCACCGCGCCGTCAGGGTGCCCATCTACGCGCGGTTCCTGCTGATCAGCATGGCCCTCCTGGCGGTTGGGATTCCCGCCGGGTTCCTGGCCGAGCTGCTGTGGGGGACGAACCCGTAGCGCCGGGCACTCCGTGGCGCGCTGCCAGGTCGACCGGGTCGACCGGCGTGTCCCGGCCCACGTATACTACCGGCACAGGTCCAGTCCAACGATGACACCGAGACAAGGGTCGCTCTTGGGAGAAGAGGTACGCGAAGCGTCTCCGGACGCCATCAAGAAGGTGCTGGGTAAAGTCACCCGGGCCCTGACCGCGCTGGCGAACGCCGTGAAGGCGGATCCGGGACGGGCGTACTCCGCGCGGGAAAAAGCCGTTGCCGCGTTGCGGGAGTTGGACACTAGGCTTGACGGATGGGTTCACCATCTCGACGGAGAGCAAGCCAAGCACGCTGAAAGGCGGAAAGCCGCGCTCGATCGACGCCGGGAAGATCTGAGGCGATCGGCGGAGGAGGTGGGCTGGAGGGTTCTGCGACGGCAGGAGTACGATATCGTCAACTGCTTTCGGGTCGACTACAGCAAGGATCGCGTGACCGTCCGGCTCGGTAGCGAGCGGCTGGATGCGTTCGTCGAAGTGGATGGGAGGGAGCTCTTTTCGCGGCTGCGGACCGCCTGGAAGGCGCTCGATCACGTTCCGTTCGACAGACTTCGATTCCTCCAGGATCTGAAGGACGCCATCGGCGTGGCGAGGGCGCTGGGGCGGGATCGCAATGGCAAAGTGCCGATACGCAAGCTGTATCCTCTGGTGGCTCTGGTCCGTCAAGCCGGCAACGAGCGCTTTCTCAAGCGGCCGGACTCGAAGACTTACGTCGACTATCCGATGACGCAGTTCGTCTACGACTTCGCGCGGTTCGGGCGCGAGGGTTGGAGGACCGAGCGCGGCGAGCGGATCTCCAACCAGCCGCCCAACATGACTACCATCGCCAAGCGTGCAAGTGTGACACTCCCCGTGCTAGACGGACGAGACACCGACGGCGTGCAACTCGGCGGGATCTGGATCGAACGGAGCCGTTCCACGTGAAAGCGCTGGAGGTATTCGTTTACCGGGTCCGTACGGGCTGAGATCAGCTTGAAGGAGTAGGGATCTTGGAGTCGCGCGGAGATTGGCTCGGCTGACGCGTTGGTTTCATGGCGATTGCGACGACCACCGGGCTGCGTGACGTGACAGGCGACGGGGCCATCGGCGGCCGGTCAGACGTGGTCGATCAAATCGGCGGCCGGGCGCTTCGGGCCCCATCGGGCACTGCACGGGGCAGGACCGCCGCATCGGCGCGTGCCGCGCGACGGCGCCGAGCCGCGGGAACGGGGCGCGTTTCTGAAAGCGGCAGTGCGGCTGTCCCCCGGGCTACGCGGGCGGCGGCGGAAGCCCGAAGGCCTCGGGAATGGCGGGCTCGGGGGCGCGCAGCATCTCGGCCGTCAGCGTTGGCAGGTCGAGGCGGCGCTGACGGACGGTACGCACCACGGTCGAAAGTACCTGCTGGGTGTCGGCACCCTTGCGGGTGCGGTTGCCGCCGCACACCTTGCGGATGACCACCGCGGGTCGGATGGCCTGTTCGGCCCGCCAGTTGGTGGCGTCGATCGACGGGTCCCGCAGGAAGAGGAACACGGCGGGGAATTCGTTGGCGAGGTGCTTGGCAAAGCGCTTGGCGTCTTTCAACGGTGGCGGCGCGTCGATCAGCCGACCGAGCCGTGCCTCGAGCCGACCGCGGAGCGAGGCGAGACCATGGCGGGTCAGTTCGCCGTTCCGGCAGCGGTCCCGCACGTCGAGGCCGGCCTGGAGAACGGCCTTGACCTTCGGGCCCCAGGGGCTGTAGGGGTGTTTCCGCTGTAGCTCCTGGCAGCGTTGTAGCAGGTGATTGATACAACTCTGATGCAAGGAACCCTTGTAGCACCGGTACACCTGCCACCCGTCGCGTACGAGCACGCCGGCGTAGTCGGCGCCCAGCACGGTGGCCGCATCGTCGAACCCGCGGCCGGGGCAGATGGAGTAGACGGTGGTGTCCGGGGTAACGAACGTCCACAGCCAGAAGGGCTTCGCGTCGACGCGCCAGCCCGTTTCATCCGGCGTGACTACCGGCGCGTTGCGGACCTGCCGGCAGAGTTCGTGGTAGACCGGCGTGGCGTCCCGGGCGATTCGATGCAGCAAACCGACGAGGCCACCGGTGGTGACCTGCACGCCGAGCCTCGTCCGCAGCAGGCCGGCGACCTTGGCCAGCGGCATGCCCATCTCGGTGTGCAACTCGACGACGAGCGAGGCGAGCCCGGGGCCGAGCTGCACCGCAGCCGCCCCGAGGGCGTCGGATATTTGGAGGCGGTGGCGGCCCTGCACGCGCCGCCGGCACCGCGAACAGCGGCCGACCTCGATGTCGAAGCGGCGCACGATGGGGCGGACTCGGGGGAGCTCTTCCTGATACTGCGAGGCTACGCGGGTCACCTCGACGGCACCACCGCAGTCGGGACACGCCGTCGGCACCGGCGCCCTGTAGGTCTCGTCGACCCTCGGCGGGCAGCGTCGCGAACCTTGTCGCCCGTACTCCGCCCCGGGCCGTCGGCCGGGCGGCTTGCCGGACCCTTGCGGCCGGTCCTTGGCGAAGGGTGCAGCCTGCCGTTTGGCGGCGCGGCGGGCCTCATCGAGTTGCTTCTTGAGGTTCTCGCTACGTCGCTTCCAGCGGTCTCGGTCGCGGGAGGTGCGCGCCAAGTCCTCGTTCAGCTTCGCGATCTCCCTCTCGAGTTCCTTGATGCGCTTGTCCCGCGGATCGTGCTTTCGCCGGGGCGCCTCCGAACCGCCGCCTCCGCCGCTCTCGCCGGTCATGCTCCACGTATCGGCACATGCACCCGGAAGCTGCACACCACTTCGCGGATTTTCTCGACTTTACCCGGTAACCGAAGACCGCTGGAGATACTTGCCCATCTCGCGGAGCAGGGCACGCCGCCCGGTGGTGACGCCGACGTGATCAAGGTGTCAGCCGGCCTTCAGTATACGCTGGACCGGGTCGCGCGGGAAACGCTCCCCTTCGTCGCCGCCGGTGGTGGCGACTTGCAGTTCGTCTTCGGTCCTTATGGGCGCGGGAAGACACACTACCTCAAGGCCCTCGCGCAGTGGGGGCGGGAACACGGATTCGTCACCGCCTACGTCGACGGCCAGGACAACCAGAGTCCGTTCAGGGAGTTGGACCAGACGTACCGCACGATCGCCGGCCGCATGACGCCGCCGGGTGGATCCGAGATGGCGCCGTTCTTCGGGGTGTCCGGAGTCACGCGGGTCGTCGAGATGTCGTTCGTGGGCCGTGATCACGCCGGACGGCGGAAAGTAATCGAGCGCGTCCGGGACGACAGGGCGCTGGCGCCGGATTTTCGCAATCTGGTTCTGGCCTACTGCACGGAAGCTGTCATGGGGGGCGGTGACGAGGAACTGTCCGAACGGCTGGAGGCGCTGCTGGCGGCAACTTCGACCTACCGAGTGACGCTGGGCGAGCTGTATCGGATGCACCGCGGCCTGCCGAGACCGCTAGGCAAGCTGAGCCGGCGCAATGCGGCGATCTGGCTGCGTGCGTTGCTGTCGCTCCCGCGCGTTCTGGGATACGCCGGTCTTCTGGTGCTCTTCGACGAGACGGAGACGGCCCTGTCGCGGGGCGGCCGTCGCCAGCGCCTGAGGCATTTGGCGCACGTGAGGACGTTCATCGATCACATGGCCACAGGGGCGTTTCGGGGTTGCGGGGTGTACTACGCGGTCACGGAAGAGTTCATCGTCGACGCGAGAGCTCATCTGCAGGCCCTGAGTCAGCGCATTGAGCGATCTCGGCGGTCCGGCGCGCGCAATCCGCGGGCTGTGTGGGTCGATCTTGACGAGCTGACCGTACCCGGCCCAGAGGAACCTGCGTTCTTCGAGGAGCTGGCAGAGCGCATCGTCGGGATCGGCCGGGAGGCGGGGCTGCCGGCAGCCGACGCAGACCGAATCGAGCGCGAGCTTGGGTCGCTCGCCGTCAGCTATGCGTTGGAGAACATCAACGAGGGCGCGGTGCGCGAGTACGTCAAGGAGGCGGCCGCATGCGTGGCCCAGGAACTGGGTGCCGTGAGGGATGGACGTGAACGAGCGTGAGGCGGGGCAGGTTTGGGCGCTACTGGGCGAGGAGGGCAAGGCGCCGACGGAACTCGCGCGGGCGGCCCGAGTACTCCCAGATTATACGGTCGGCATCCAGCCCTGGATCGACCGGCTGGCGAAGCGCTACCTTCGAGGGCTGTGCAGGGAAGACGCGCACTATAAGCTGGTCCTGGCGGACTACGGCGGCGGGAAAACGCACTTTCTGTTCTCGCTCGGGGCGCGCGCGCTGGACGAGGGATTCGCCGTTTCCTACGTCCCGTGCAGGGCCGGATTGAGCCTGGACGAGCCCTTGGCTGTGTACAAGGAGCTTGTCAAGAACCTGCGGCAGCCGGGAGAGAGTTCTCCGGGTTTGCAGGCGTTGCTCGAGGTGGTGGTCAGGACGAAGCGGGAGCAGATCGAGCGCGCCGGGGCGCCTGACGTGGACGGTGCCCTTCGACGCTGGCGCTTGGGCCTGCGGCGAAACGACTTCCGGAGAACGCCTTCGGCCGGGTGATGGCTGCGGCGCTGGAATCCGTCGAGGGCGAGGAGACGACCGTTGGAGAGGCTGCGTTCCATTGGCTCCAGGGCGAGCCGGAGATCCTCAATCGGGGGGACCTGCAGGAGTTGCAGCTCGCAAAACTACGGGAGGCGGATCGAAGGACGTTCGGCAGGAATCTCCTGCTGTCCCTGGTGAAGTTCCTGCCGCAAGCTGGTGTGCACGGACTCGTCCTGTTGTTGGACGAAGTGGAAACCCTAACCCAGGTTAGGGGCAAGGCGCTGCTGCGGATACTCGCGGCGATGCGCGTGTTTCTCGATGCGCCGACGGGTGTTCCCGGCGGCGTTCCCTTGTGCGGCGTCTTCGCGGCGACACCGAACGTGCTCGATGGAGACCTCATGGGTCGTTACCCGGCCCTGAAACAGCGTCTCGCGGTTAGGGGCGCCTCGTTCGCGGAGGGCAACGACCTCGCCGTGCAGTTGCCGCTCCGCGAGGTTGCACCGCAAGAGGTGCTGCTGAAGGAGGTCGGAGAGAAACTGATCGACATCGGCATGCGCGCCACCGGCTATGCGTTCGATCCGGCGTTGCAGGCCGAGAACGCCCGGCGCTTGGCGGACGTTGCCAGCGAACGGAACCTCGACGTGGACGCCCGCCGGCTTTTCGTCAAGACGTGGGTGAATCTGCTCGAACTCCAGGCGCAGGCCGGCGAAAGGTCGATCGGACGGGATGAACTGGTCGATCGGTACGAAGGCGTGTTCAACAAATTCCGGAGCGACGAAGCGCACGCCGAGGGTCAGGAATCATGATGCCCGGGGACCGAGTCAGGCATCCAGCGCTCCGGGCGGGCGTCGTCTTGGCGGTACCCGCGCGGGGACGGGTTCCCGGCGCTCGGGTGGATTTCGGCTACATGGTCGATTGGGTGCCCCAGCAGGAGCTGACGCCGGGCGGCAGTTTGCGCTTGCCGGGCTCGGACGACGAAGCGTCTCGGAGTGAGCCGGAGCGCTGGAAGCCCTTGGGCACGCTGATGGAGAGCGTGGTCGGCGCGCGCCGGGCGGTGCTGGCGCTCAAGCTCGGCCAAGTGCTTCCGGAGGATGTCCTGGACCTGAGCGTGGGCACGGAGGCGGCCGAGACGCTGCTGAGGAAAGCTGTTGGTGGCGCAGTTCGACGGAGGCCGGCTGGTATCCTCGTCAGCGGGCCCTACGGCGCCGGGAAGACGCATCTGCTGACGATGCTGGCGTCCCTGGCGGCCCGCGAGAGACTCGCTACGGCATCGGCGATACTGGACGGCGAGGGCGTGACGTTGGCCGATCCGATGACGATTCTGGAGCCCGTCTTGCGCTCGCTCTGCTTGCCGGGTGAGTCTGCGCCATCTGGCGTGGGCCGGTGGCTCGCCGAGTTGCGCAGCCGCGGCAGTCGTTGGGACCACGGGCGCCGGTGGTCGCGAATCGCCGAAGCGGTTTTCCAGATGCCAGTGGCGGCGTTCGACGATCCCGATGTCGTGGAGACGTTGGAGGACTACCTCACGACGAGTCTGCCTGTCTCGCACGCGAACGTGAGGTTACGAAGGCTAGTACGGCAACCGGTCCAGTTGCCTCCCATGAAGGCGCATCGGATCGCCGATCGGGCCGAGCGGTTCTGTGAACTGCTGCGAGATTGGGCGGAGTTCTGCGAGGCGGCTGGAGCAAGAGGGCTTGTCGTGGTCGTCGACGAGGTAGACGTCGAGTATGCCGCCACGCTCTGGAGCGTCGGACGCCGCAGACGCCGGCAGCTCCTGCTCCATGCATTGAACGATCTGCTGGGCCAGTCGGTTCCGCTCGTGCTCGCGTTCGGGAGCGCGCCCGCCACGGATGAGGAGGCAGCGAACGACGCGGCGTGGGATTTCGCGGAGCGCATGTCGCGGCTTCAGCATGTCGAAGCGCCGCGGCCGGATTCGCCACAGATACGGGAACTGGGCAGGCGGTTGTACGGGATGTACATCAGCGCCTATCCGGATTGGGTCTCCAGCGGCGATCAAGGGGCCGTCGAACGCGCGATAGACGAGCATGCCGAGAGGTACGCCGAAGGATACGGAGAACCTGACGCCCCCGCGCCACGCCGGTTCGTGCGGGAGCTGCTGGAGTGGCTGGACGTGGCGTCGGATGGTGTTTCCATGGACGCCGATGAGGCGTGACGGAGACGAAGCGGTTGGTGAGTGACCGCGAACTCGTCCGCGCTCTGGGGCCGGTCGGCAACGCCTTCTTCGGCGGCTTCGGAACCCTGCGCGACGTGCAGCGCGCCGCGATTCCTCGGATACTGGAGGGACGGGACGTTCTCGTGGCGTCGGCCACCGCGTCCGGCAAGACGGAAGCGGTCCTGGCTCCGCTGGTCGCCAGAACATGGGACCGGGTGTCCACGCATGGATCCGGAATCCGCATGCTACTGGTCGCGCCGACACGCGCGCTTGTCAACGACCTTGCGGCGCGCCTAGACGGTCCGCTCGGGCGGCTGGGATTGACTTGCGGACGCCAGACCAGCGATCACAGGGGCAAGCACAGGCGTCCGTTCGTACTCATCACGACTCCGGAGTCCTTCGATTCCATGCTCGTGCGGGACGGGCGGGCGGAGGGCGGGCGGAACACCGACCACCTGCTTGCCACCGTGTCGGTCGTCTTCGTCGACGAGGCGCACTTGTTCGACGGCACCGCCCGAGGCGACCAACTGTCCTGGCTGATGGGTCGTCTTCGACGCGTTCGGCGCCGGACCGACGAATCAGGGACGGACGGTCGGGCCGGCCTCCAGGTCTGCGCGGGAAGCGCCACGATCAGCGACCCCCAGGGTCTTTCCCGGCGGTTGCTCGGGCCGTCGGCCGTGGCGGTCGAGGTGCCGGGTACACGCGAGATCGAGGTCTTCGGACCATCCAACGCTGCTGCCTGGTTTCCGGTCGAACCGTCCCTGGACGCAGTTGGACTGCGTGACCGCCTCGAACTCGCGCGCCCGGAGAAGTTCGCGGAGGCGGTGGAGCGTCGCATCTGGCAGGCGCTTGCGGGTGCGGCTGACACGCGGTTGCGGAAAGTCCTAGTGTTCGCGCCGACTCGCAGGCTCGCGGACACGCTGTCGACGGAGTTGGCCGCGATGTTGCCGCGCCGACGCGCCATCAGGGTCCTGGCTCACCACGGCAGTCTGGAACGCAGGGCCCGCGAACGCGCGGAAAGCGAGTTTGCGGCGGCCGGTGACGCAGTGCTAGTGGCGACGACCACACTCGAAGTTGGTGTCGATATCGGCGACGTTGATTTCGTCGCGCTGGTCGGTGCGCCTCCGGGGACGCGTTCCCTGCTGCAGCGCATTGGGCGGGCGGGGCGGCGAATCGGCCGCACCAGGGTACTGGCCCTGCCACGGACCTTGGGCGAGCAGACGGCGCTGGCGAGCATGTTGATCGCGGCGCGAGACGGACGGTTAGAGCCGGAGGGCTATGCGCGCCGCTGGTCAGTCTTCGTGCAGCAGTCGGCCAGCTTCGTCGCGCAGGGCAGACCGCGGGGCCGGAGGCGCAGTCATGTAGTGGATCTTGCCCAGGACGTCTGGCCGGAGAACGAACCGGGCGAACCGGGGATGGTCGACGCGATCGTGGAGCACCTGCTCGACCAAGATCGCCTCATTGAGGACCGCGGGCGGCTCTGGCTCGGCGAGGTGTGGGCCGACCTGTTCGATGCCGGCGGTCGCGGGATGCACGCGAACTTCGACCTACGGGGCGCGGGCGTTCCCGCGGTCGATGCGAGTACTGCGTATTTCGGAGGAAGTGGAACACCGATTTCGGCCGAAGTGGAACACGGATTTCGGAGGAAGTGGAACAGCGATTCCGGGAAGTGGAACACGGATTTCGGGATGTGGAACAGCCATTCCGGGGGAAGTGGAACGCGGGTTCCGGGGTCGTGAACGCTCGTCGGTAGCCTGACCGCGACACGCTACGCCTTCCGAAGGGAGGGTGAGGCGATGCCGGCACGGAGGCTGCTGATGAGGAAGATTCGCGAGGTACTACAGCTCAGACACGAGCAGGGACTGTCCCACCAAGCGGTGGCCCAGGCCTGCGACGTCGGGGTGGGGACGGTCAACCGCTATCTGCGGCGGGCGGCGGAATGCGGGCTCGGCTGGCCGCTGCCGGCCGACTTGGACGACGCGGCGCTCGAAGGCCGGCTGTTCCCCCGCGCCGCCCCGGTGCGGGACCGGGTCCGGCCTGACTGCGCGCACATCCACCGCGAACTGAAGCGCGACGGCGTCACGCTGCAGCTCCTCTGGGAGGAGTACGCCGGGGTCCATCCCGACGGCTACCGCTACACGCAGTTCTGCGGGATCTACCGCCAGTGGGCGCGGCGGCTGCGGCCGTCGATGCGGCAGGTCCACCGCGCCGGCGAGAAGACGTTCATCGACTTCTCCGGGAAGCGGCCGACCCTGGTCGACCGGCAGACGGGGGAGCTGAGGCGGGCCGAGCTGTTCGTCGCCGTGCTCGGGGCGAGCGGCTTCACCTACGCCGAGGCGACCGCGACCCAGCAGTTGCCCGACTGGGTCGACGCCCATGTCCACATGGTCGAGTACTTCGGGGGCGCGACCGCCCTGTGGGTCCCCGACCAGCTCCGAAGCGCCATCGCCCGCCCCTGCCGCTACGAGCCCGACGTCAACCGCACCTACGAGGACCTCGCCGACCACTACGGCGCCGTCGTGGTCCCCGCACGGCCGCGGAAGCCCCGCGACAAGGCCGCCGCGGAGAACAGCGTCCTGCTGGTCCAGCGCTGGATACTCGCCCGGCTCCGTGACCAGACCTTCTTCGAGCTCGGCGCCCTGAACCGGGCGATCCGCGTCCTCCTCGACGCGCTCAACGACCGGCCGCTGAAGAAGCTCGGCGTCAGCCGCCGCGCCCTCTACGAGCAGCTCGACCGCCCCGCCCTGCGGCTCCCGCCGGCCACGCGCTACGTCCTCGCGCGCTGGAAGGTCTGTCGCGTCAACATCGACTACCACGTCGAGTTCGACCGCCACCTCTACAGCGTGCCCTACCAACTGGTCCGCGAGCAGGTCGAGGTCCGCGGCACCGCCGCGACCGTCGAAGTCCTCTTCAAGGGCCGGCGCGTGGCGTCCCACCCCCGCCGACGCGACCGCCGACCGTCCACCTTGGCCGAGCACATGCCGAGCGCCCACCGCGCCCACGCCGAGTGGACGCCCTCGAGGCTCATCGGCTGGGCCGGGAAGGTCGGACCCGCGACCGCCCAGCTCGTCACCCGCATCCTCGAGAGCCGCCCCCACCCCGAGCAGGGGTACCGGACCGTGCTGGGCATCATGCAACTGGGGCGGCGGCACGGCGACGCCCGGCTCGACGCCGCGAGCGCCCGCGCCATCGCCATCGGCTCGTGCCGCTACCGCACCGTCAAGAACATCCTCGCCGCCGGCCAGGACCGCCTGCCCCCGGAGCCGCCGGCCGAGACCATCCCGACGCCCAACCACACCAACATCCGCGGCGCCGACTACTACGCCGCGGTCGCCCGGGAGGAGGACCCATGCTGATCGAACAGACCCTCGACAAGCTCGACGCCATGAAGCTCGGCGCGATGGCCGACGCCTGCCGGCACCAGCTCCGGAGCGGCGAGGCCGCCGCCCTCGGCTTCGAGGAGCGCTTCGGCCTGCTCGCCGACGCCGAGTGGACGGCCCGCGAACAGCGCAAGCTCGACCGCCGGCTCCGCGCCGCCAAGCTGCGGCACCCCGCCACCCTCGAGGCCGTCGACTTCACCCACCCCCGCCGGCTCAGCCGCCAACAGGTCCTGACGCTAGGCGCCTGCGCCTGGATCGCCGAACGCCACAACCTCATCGTGACCGGCCCCACCGGCATCGGTAAGAGCTTCCTCGCGTGCGCGTTCGTCGAACGGGCCTGCCGCCGCGGCTTCACCGCCCGCTACGTCCGCATGCCGAGCCTCCTGCACGAGCTCGCCGTCGGCCGCGGCGACGGCTCCTACGCCCGGCTGCTCGCCCGGCTGACCAGGTTCGACCTGCTCGCCATCGACGACTGGATGCTCGCGCCGCTCCGCGACGCCGAACGCCGCGACCTCACCGAGGTCGTCGAAGACCGGGCCGAGCGCGCCTCCACCCTCATCGCCAGCCAGTTGCCCGCAACCGACTGGCACGCCGTCATCGGCGACCCCAACCAGGCCGACGCTATCTGCGACCGCCTGCTCCACGACGCGCATCGCATCGAGCTGAAGGGCCGCTCGCTGCGACGGACGCACCGCGCACCGAAGACCCGCGCGGGGGAGACGCGATGAGCCGGGTGGACAACGACCTCGTGAACGCCGGGCCGGTCCCGGGCTCCCGAGCCGCCTTTCGCGGTCCGTTACGTAACGGTGGAGGATAGTCTTGTGCCGTTGACGAACGCGGAGCGACAGGCGCGCTACCGGGAGCGGCGGAAGGCCGGCGAGTCCCGGGTCCGGTACCGCCGGCCGACGGACCGGAGGTCGCGACCGGAGCAGTGGAACGACGCGGTGCAGACCCTCCTGGCGCTCCAGGACCAGTACCGGGCGTGGCGGGACGCGTTGCCGGAGTCCCTTGCCGGGTCCGCGACCGCCGGATTGCTCGATCAGGTCTGCGACCTGGACCTGTCGGTACTGGAGGCTGTCGAGCTGCCCAGGGGCTTCGGGCGTGACGGCTAGCAGGAACCCGACGCCGCCCGCGGCCCGTCCCGCCCGCGGGGGCAGGCCGGCCTATGGATCGCGCCGGCGGTATGGAAAACGCGCACGATGCGCTGGCGGCCGAGTGCATCCGCGTCACGGGCGTTTCCCACACCGCCTTGGACGGCAAAGAACGCCGCCCACACGCTCCACAGGCGAGATCGTTGTACTCTCGAACAGGACCTCAGGGGACGTCACAGGTAGAATTTCAGGTGCCCGTCGCGAACCGACTGGGAGGGACCGACCGCTCAACGTCGCTGCGCTCCGACGAGCGTTCCACTTCGCCGGAATTCGTGTTCCACATCCCGGAATGCGTGTTCCACTTCACCGAAATACGCAAGTACCGGCGAGGTCATCGCGTACGTTGCGGGCCCGCCTTCGGAGCGCAAGGGGTTGGCGCTTGGCGGACAGAAGTGGGACTTGGAGACGGTGAGCGGCGAGATTCTGCTGAGGCCTCGCGGCTCGGGTGCGGCTCGGGAGGGCTTCCGCTATGCGGCCAGGCGCGCGCCGGTCAGACGTGAGTACGCGGTGCACGTCAGGCGCGGCCTGGGCCTCGAAGACGGAGACGCGCCGCTGATCGATCTGTCTTCGGGGTTGACCTGGTTCCACTTCGGCGGGGCCGAGTACGAAATTGCTCTTTGTGAACTTGTGGGGGGATTGCGGCCGATCGGGGCGCTGGCCGGACTGGCGGTGCGAGTCGATTCCGGCGGTGCATTGTCGTCGACTCGGCTCGATGTCTCCGAGAGCAGGCTGCGTCAGGTGGTGAACGACCGGTTCTCGGACCTGGAGCGTGTATTGGACGTTGGTCCGTATCAGCAGGAGTTGCCGGAAGCATGCCGCCGGAGTGTCGTGGCGGCGCTGATGGACGTGCCTGTGTTCCGGCGTTGGTTGCAGAGCCGTCGCGTATGGCGCATGACCTCGGACGACCCGCGGTGCCGCCACGTACGGGCAATCTGAAAGCCCTGGATTCCGCTTTGCTACAGGGGTCCAATGGTGTAGCCGGGTTCAACGACAAGATCGCCGCCCGCGGTGGGCACTATCGCGACGTGATCGTTCCGCCAGCGGACGCGCCGGCCCGGTGCAGGGGGTACGATGGATGCTCCCGGTCGCTGTCCACCGTCTTGCTCGGCAGGATCGTTCGGGTCTTCTCGACGAGGCCGATCGGGTCTGGGTGTTTCTCGAGACCATTCAGCAGCCTGGCTGCAGCCCGGGGCAGCTTTCCGCCGGTTCCGCGGCAGAGTGCCCCGATGCCGGCGGCCGTCTGTTCGATGACGGCGATGGCGTCGGCGTCGTCGCGCGGCGGCCAGCAGGCGAGAAGCCCGGCCTGTACCCACCGTTCGAGCGCTGCATCCTCGACCGTCCACTTGACGAATGTGTCGTCGGCGTCGTGCAGCAGTCGTTCAGGTCGGATGCCCCATTCGGCTCCGTGCTCGATGGTCCACTTGTTGACCTCGATGTGGTCGATGCTGCGCAAGTTGCTGGTGAGCAGCATGGTCGCCCCCAAGACCAGGCTCTCGGCGACTATTTTCGCGTCCGGGCGATCGGGTATGTCCTCGGGGTCGGTTCCCGGAAAGCAGCGCGGGCTGATCTCGGTGAGAATCCGTTCGGCGAGCTCTTCCTGTTCCGGGTTCACCGGAACGATGCGGTACGGGCTCTCGGGGTCCCGCCACATCCTGGCCCACCAGACCTGCTGGTCCAGGTCGTTCACCCGCTTGGCCGAAAGCTCTGCCGCCCGCGTATCGAGTTGCTGCTCGGCGACGCTGACGTCTTTCGCGCTGCTGATGGCCCCCAGGGGTGCAAGCTCGGTGGCGACTGTAGGGGTTGCGAGGACTTGTCGTCCGTGAAGCTCCTGCCATGCAGCGTGGAGCTTGCGTTGCGTCGGGCGCTTCAGCTCGCTGGTGTCGACTACGAGCATTGCCGCTTCGTTTCGGGTGTCGCGTCTCGAGCTGCCGCGCGCACGCGCTCTTCCCGGAGACGCTCGAACGGCGTTCGGGTCCCGCTCGCCCGGTGGCGTGGTCCGTAGTACCAGCGGTCGGCGAGCTGTCGTATCGTGTCGTCGCTGGCGTCCTGGCCGAGTTGTTCCTGGGCCCGGTCGTACAGCCTCTTCCGGAGCTCGCGGTCGCTTGTCACTGTTGGGCTCGGCATGACTCGGTTGCCCTTCCGCTGTGTTGAAGGCGTTGGTCGAGTCTATCGCGGCTCGGCCCGTTCGGGGGTGCTTCCCGTGCTTCGCCTCGCTGTCTCACCGTCGACGATGCGGTTTCTCGAAGCAGGATGGCCGGCTCCGACCCACGGACGACATGGCGCGGATCTGGCGGCCCTGCGCGCTCTACGAGAGCGCTGGACCATTCTGGCCGCGGAACGGGGGGCCGGGCCGGCCGGGGGCAGCCCGGCAGATGCGGGCGCCCCGGCCGCGGTACTCGCTCAGTCGTTCGTCGACTCGAACTGCGCCTCGAGGGGCATCAGGGCCGCCTTGATGGTCGAGGCCCAGATGCGGTTGCCCTTCTCGTTGAGGTGCAGGCCGTCGTCGATGAAGATGTCGTCCATGACCGTCCCGTCCGCCTGGAGGAACGGGGTGGCGACGTCGATGTAGTGCACGCGGTCGTCGGCCGCGGCGACCTCGCGGTACAGCGCGTTGGTCTCCTGCGCCTTGTCCCACACCGCCACGCGGGCGAGGCTCGGCTTCACCGACATCACGTAGACGCGGGTCTCGGGCAGCTCGGCGTGGACCGCGGCGATGATCTGCTCCAGCTCGGACGCGATCGTGGCCGGCGGCACCATGAACCGCCCGGTGTCGTTGTCGCCCTCGTAGATGACGACCGCCCGCGGTTGGTACGCGATGACGACGCGGTCGACGAAGTGGAGCACGTCGGCCATGGCGCTGCCCCCGAACCCGCGGGGGATGACCGAGAGTGGAGCGAGGGCGGCGGGCATCGCGTCGTTCCACCGGGCGATGCTGGAGCTGCCGGTGACGACTATCGCGCCCGGCGGGGGCATGTTCTCGCGGTCCGCCGCCTCGAACGCCTGAATCGCGCCCTCGTAGCGGGACGGGTCGATGGGCAGGGCCTGCGCCGCCGCCATCGTCGCGACGCCCGCCACGAGGAGGGCCGCCGCCGCCACCGATCTCAATCGCATCATGTCCATCTGCAACCTCCCGGGTCCATTGGCGTTCCGTCTTTCGATGCCGCCGATTATAGCCGCCCGCCCCGACGCGGGCCGCGGTCACGGCGCTTCCGGCACGTAGATGATCTCGCCGCTCTCGAGCTGGTAGGCGATGCCGACCCGCCGGCCGCGGCGCCCCGCCGCGTCGTCGACGTCCTCCGCCCGATAGCGGGTGATCTCGCCCGCCTCCTGCGTGATGATCTCCATCTCGGCCGTGCCGGGGTTCTTGACCATCGTGAAGTCCTCCTGGGTGAGGAACTCCGTCAACTGCCAGCGGCTGACCATCGCGACCATGAGGGCCACCGCGAAGACCATCGCGACGTCGAACAGGTTCGCGATGGCGCCGAGGGGGTCGCTGTCGTCGTGGAGCGAGGCGCCGATTCTGCGCCGCCGTCTTCTGCCTGCCATTCGATACTCCTTCTCCGGGCATGGCCGCCTGCCCGCCGATGAGTCATGCCCGCGCGGAACGCCGCATGGCGGGGGAACCGATCGCCCCCTCTTCGGGCGCGCCCGCCCGTTCGCCGACGAGGCCGCTCACGAACTCGAGGTCGTTGAGCGCCTCGGTGTGCCAGCGCTGCTTCGCCTGCTGGACGGCGAAGCCGATGCCCCCGACGAAAAGGCCCACGACGGTGGTCGAGAAGGCCACCTGCAGGTTCTCGGCCATCGTCACGATGTCGCCGGCGGCCAGTCCGACCAGGGCCGGCCCCATGGGAATGAGCGTGCCCATCAGGCCGAGCATCGGGCCCAACCGCGCCATGGTCCGCGCCGGCGCGAGATCGGTCTCGCAGCCCGCCTCGAAGTCGGCGAGCACCTTCTCGCGCTGCGCCGCCGAGGCGCCGTGGTCGAGCAGGCGCCCGATGGCCGGGGCCCACCGCGGCTCGGGGGGGAGGTCGGCGTCCCGCAGCACCGCCTCCACGTTGCCGTGGTCGAGCCGGTCGAGCAGGGGCCGCAACGCCGAGCGGAACCGGAGCCGCGACAGCCACGCGCCGTAGGTGCGTCCGACGAGCAGCAGCGACCGGCCGAAGAGGATCAGCAGCACGACGATGACCGGCACCAGCAGGCCGGTCGAGAGCAGGTAGAGGACGCGTGTCAGCAGCTCCATGGCTCAGTCCGCGATGCGGCGCAGGCGCCGGCGATGGCTCCAGTAGCCGACGAGGACACCGAGAAGCGCCATGCCGGCGACGACGGCGAGGGGGCCGGCCTCGACCGCGGCCCCGGTGCTCCGCACTCCCCCCCGCAGCGCGAACGCGGTCAGCCCGGTCGCCAGCACCACCTGGCCGATGTGCACGAGCAGGCGCAGCTCGGCCCGGAGGTCCCGGTCCGGCAGCAGCCGCCGAATCGCCTCGCTCCCGCCCATGCCCGCGACGACCACGGCGAGGCACAGCGCCAGCGCGGTGGTCGAGAAGCTCCATCCCGACGCGGCGTGGAACGCCTTGACCTCCACGTAGAACAGGGCCGGCGCGGGGATGATCCCGACGTGGCGCGCCGCCAGTCGCTCGAACCATCGCAGCCGCCGGCCGTGCCGGGCCCCGAGCAGCAGGGCGACCCCGCCGCAGCCGAGGACGCCGTCGAAGGCGAGCAGGGCGGCCAGCGTCTGGACGCCGGCGCCGTCGAGCCCGCCGACGAACGCGGTCAGGCTCTGGCGCACCGCGAGCGGGTGCAGGGCGTAGACGGCGGCGGCAACCGCGGCCACGGCCAGCCCCCGCGCCCACCTGCCGTCGACGGACGCCGCCGCCAGCAGGAGCAGCACGACGCCGGTTCCCGCGACGACGTCCAGCACCGCCTCCATGGCTCTCGCTCGTCAGGTCGTGCTCCGCCGCCGGCGCAGGGCGAGCAGCGCGAGCACGAAGAGGCCCGCGGCGAGGGCCGCCCCCAGCCACGCGAGGCGCGCCGGGGTCGGCGGGGCCGCCGCCGCGTCCGCCGGCCGCGTCTCCGCGTCCTGCTCGGCCAGGACTACGCTCGCCTCGGCCAGCTCCACGCTCGTCGTCAGCGCCTGCCGCAGCTCGCTCCGATAGCTCGCCGCGAGGTCCGCCGGCGCCTGCTCGGCGATGAACGACGCCAGGGCCGCATTGTCGCAGACGAAGCCGCTGCAGCCCGCCTCGAACTCCTCCACCAGCCGCGTGTGCAGCTCCGCGAGCACCGCCACCTGCTGCGCGGTGGCGTCCCACAGGCCCTTGCGCGCCGTCTCGAGCATCACCGCCGTCATCTCCTGCAGGGCATACGGGTTCTCGCGCCGGAAGAAGTCGTGGACCCCGAGATCGTGGCGGTCGTCGACGTACACCTCGTACAGCTCGTTCCAGAGCGTGTCGTCGATGGCGGCCGGCTTCATCACGTTCCACCCGTAGGTGTTGCGGAACGTCTCGGCGAAGTGCTCGGCCGACGAGGCGCCGCCCTCCTGCATCTCGCCGATGTAGGCGGGGTTCAGCAGCGTCGACCGCGCCTCGGTCCAGATCGTCTCCTCGAGGTCCGTCACCCGCGGCCGGTTCATGTTGCGGAAGTCGTTGAAGTAGGCGTCGGCGTCGCGGCCCGTCACGTGGCGGACGGCGGCGCTGAGCCCGCCCATGAACTCGTAGACGTGGTCGAGGCTGAGGGCGCCCCAGGTGTGGCTCTGCCGCGGCTGCACGACGATCTCGGTGCCGGCGAGGGCCGCCTCGAACATGCCCTCGGCATAGAAGCTCCAGAGCTCGCCCTCGTCGTAGACGGCGCCCATGTTGCGGAGGTACTGCCCGGCGACCTCGGCGTCCTCCTCCCAGCGGTCGCCGCTCTCGACCATCTCCATGATGGCGGTGCCGTAGTTGCCGTTCACGCCGCCGAAGACGCGCAGGGTCGAGTAGCGCCGCGCGTCGGCGGGGGAGAGGCCCCTCGCCATCATCACCTCCTCGGCGCGCAGCCGTCCCTCGTGGACGAAGTTGGTCTCGGCGTCGCGCGCCTCGGCCGCCATGGCGACGGCGCGGTTGATGAGGGCGAGGCGCGAGGCGGCGAGGTCGCGGAGCTGGCCGGCGGTCTGGACGACGACGTCGATGCGGGGCCGGCCGAGGTCGGTCGAGGGAATCAGGCGGAGGTCGCCGACCCGCCCCCGCGGGTCCCAGACCGGCTCGACCCCGAGCAGGTAGAAGATCTGGCCGATGGTGGCCCCCTCGGTGCCGATGAAGTCGGTCGGCCAGAGGGTGAAGGCGACCTTTCGGGGCCAGGCGTCGTGGCGCCGCCGGTGCTCGTCGAGGAGAGACTCGGCCAGCCTGCGCCCCACCGTCCATGCCTCCCGGGACGGCGTCTGCTCGGCGTCGATCGAGAAGAGGTTGCGCCCGGTGGGGACGGCGTCGGGGTTGACGATGGGGTCGCCCCCGGGCGTGGGCTCGACGTAGCCGCCGGCGAGGCCCCGCGCCACGCTCTCGAGCTCGAGGTCGGAGCTGTCGCGCAGGCCCTTCCGGTGACGGTCGACGCCGGCGACGCCGGCCTTGAGCACGAGAAGCGGCGCCGCGAGCTTCGATTCCCCGTGGGCCTGCTCGAGGTCGGCCGGGGAGACGAGGTCCGACAGCACCGCCTCGACGCTCTCCCCGCCCGCCCGCCGCGCGTAGGCGCGCCGCGCGGTCTGCCGGTAGCGGCGTTCGAAGAGCGCCGCGTCGTCGAGGATGTCGCTCCCGACCACGCCCTTGGCGATGTCGATGCGGGCCAGGCCGTAGGCGATCGGGTCGATCGCCATCAGCTCCGCCGTCCCGTGGATCTCCCCGTCGGTGAACGCCTCGCCCAGCGTGTAGAAGCCCTGCACGACCTTCGCCCCGTCGATCGTCTCGACGTGGTTGCTCAGGCGGAAGTAGTCGTCGTCCGACCACGCCTTCTCGGGGTCGAGGCCGAGGTCCACGTGCAGGTCCATGTCCACGGCGAGGCGCTGGATGGTCCTGGCGTGCTCCGCCCTCACCGGGCCGTCCGCCGAGTTGCGGTAGCGGTCGAGCCGGTCGCGCAGGGGACGCAGCCCCTCGTAGAGGCCGCCCTCCATGAAGGGTGGGGTGAGGTGGGTGACGGTGGCCGCATAGGAGCGCCGCTTGGCGATGATCCCCTCGCCGACGTTGCTCATGATGTAGAGGTAGACGTGCGGAATGCCGCCGATGAGGGCGTCCGACCAGTCGAACGACGACAGGGCAATCTGCTTCCAGGGTCGGAACTCCAGGCTCCCGTGGGTGCCGAAGTGCATCACCGCGTCGGCCTCGAACGCGCGCCGGGTCCACAGGTACGACGCCACGTAGGGATGCGGCGGCGCCTCCAGCGTCCCGTGCACGAGGCGGAACGTGTCGTCGCCCACCCCCGGCATCGGCTGCGGGAGGACGACCACGTTGCCGAACTGCACGCGGGCGACCGCGATGGCGGTGTCGTCGCCGCTGCCCACCGTCATGTACTCCCCGGGAGCGGGTCCGTACGCCGCGGCCACCGCCTCGCGCATCGCCGGCTCGAGGTGCTCTTCGGTCCATTCCGCGTACTGCGCGGCGGACACCAGGGCGGGGTCCCCTTCGGCCACGTACTCCTCGAAATCCCCGCGCGCGTACGGCCCGAGCACCGGCCCCTGCGCCTGGATGAGCTCCCAGAACTCGTCCTCGGTCTCCGGCAGCCCCTCGACCGTGTACCCGGCGTCGCGCAGCGTGCGCAGCAGGTTCAGGAGGCTCGGCGCGACCTCCATGTTGCTCGCGACCATCGCGTTCTTGCCGGGGCCCTTGTAGTAGTAGATGGCCACGCGCTTGTCGCGGTTGGGCGTGGCCTTCAGGGCCAGCCACCGTTCGACGAGGTCGCAGAAGACCTCGAGCCGCTCCGGTATCACGTCGAAGATCTCGTAGCCGTACTCGTCCTCGAACTCCGCCGCCACCGCGTAGGGGGCCACCCCGCCGTCGAGCTCGGGCAGCACCACGCTGAGAGTCAGCAGGCCGCCGGCCATCCCCTGCTGGTCGGCGATCCACTCGTCGTGGTCCTCGAAGACCGACACGGCCGTCAGCATCGGGATGTTCCGCTCCCGGAGCCACGCGATCGCTTCACGCGAGCGCCCTCGGGAGAGGCGGCCGTGCGGCATCAGCACGACGAGGTCCGGCTCGATCGCCTGCAGGAAATCGAGCCGCTTGTCGTTGCTCGCGATCGGGAAGACGTTCCACCGGCGTGCCTCGAGGGCCTCGATGATCGCATCGACGTGGTCCCGGTTCGCGTTGAAGGGGCCGGGCACGCTGGTGAGGAGGGCGATGGTCGGGGCCTCCGGCTTCGCGAGGCCCTGCTCGGCGTAGTAGGCGCGGAAGGCGTCGACGGTCTCGAACGTCAGGCGGTCGTCGAGGTGGAACAGCACGTCCATCGCCCGCTCCGCGGGGGGCTGCACCGGGTCCGACCGGAACGCCTTGCCGTCGAGCTCGGCGCGGGAGAAGTTGAGCAGCCGGGCGTAGTTCTCCGTGCCCCCGAACCGGAAGTAGCCGCCGACGTGCTCGAGCTGCCGCCCCCCCAGGTTGGTGACGTCGTGCTCGGGGTTCGTCGCGCCGCGGACGAACAGCCGCGAGCCGCGCCGCCCCGCCTCGCGAAGCTGCTCGATGTGCGTCTCCTGCAGCTCCAGCCCGCGCCCGTGCACGAACACGACCGGATAGGACGCCGCGCGATGGAGGGCGTCGAGGGCGAGGGGCTCGATGCGGACCGCCTGGTCTCCGCGGGCCCTCTCGAGCCGGGCGAGCTGGACGCCCCGGAAGTTGACGAACGCGATCCGGGTCGGTGCGAGATAGTGCCGGTAGATGCCGGCCGCGGCTGCGAGCGCGGCCAGCGCGAGGGCGGCCAGGAGAATCGTCCTGCGGCGTGCCTCGGGCCTGAAGAGACGCAGCAGCGTGCCCGTCCGTCTCGTCGCTTCCATCATCACCCTGCTCCTCTGCCGTTCCGCCCCGTCCACCTGGTCCGCCAATGGTTGCCGCACGTCCTTGCAGTCGCGTCGTGACGTTCGCCGGTCCGCAAGTCCCGGCGCGAGGAACGCCGCTGCCCGGAAGCCCGCGTCGTTCCTCGCGCGGATGCCCTAGCCCGGAGAGCGTCGCCTACGGCTCCGCTCACCGCCCAACCAACCCTGCTAGGAGTCTGCACCGTTCTACGGCGCAGACTCCTAGAACGGCGTCACCGACATGCTCACCGAGTACATCCGGGCTGCCGTCGGGCTCCCCAGCGACTCGTCGTAGTAGGCGTCCATCAGGTTCAGGACCTGAAGGCCCACCCGCACGTCGTCGTTCGGATGGACGTAGAGCCCGAAATCGGTGCGGACGTACTCTTCGAGCCACACCGGCCTGCCCCGCGACGTCTGGAAGCGCTCGTCGACCCACCGCTGATCGAGGGATCCGGTCAGCCGCCACGAGCCCAGCCGGGCGCCGACCTGGAGGCCCAGGTTGACCTTGTGCCGCGGCACGCGGGCCAGCAGGTTCCCGGTGGCCAGGTCCTCGCTGTCCGTGTACGTGTAGTTGCCGTAGTACTCGAGCCAGTCGGCGGCCTGCCCGTTCGCCACCAGCTCCACGCCGGTCGAGCGGGCCTCGGCGACGTTGACCCAGTCGAAGTAGCTGCGGTCGGCCGAGGCGATGAGCTGGACGAGGTCCGTCATGTCGTTGTGGAAGACGTTCATCTCGGTCCGGAACGCGCGGCTGACCTCGTGCTGGATGCCCCCGTCGAACGAGATGATGTACTCGGGCCGGAGGTCGGGGTTCGGGAAGCCGGGCGTGGTGCCGTGGAAGACGACGTTCCCGAACAGCTCCGACAGGCTCGGGGCCCGGAACGCGCGGCCGGCGGACGTGCGGACGCGCGTCGTCGGCGTGATGGAGTACAGCAGCGCGACCTTCGGGGAGGCGACGGTGCCGAACCGGGAGTGATAGTCGAACCGCAGGCCGGGGACGAGCCGCACCCTGTCCGCCACGTCCCACTCGTCCTGCACGTAGGCGGCGGCGACGTTGAACCGTTCCCGGGACCCGTCCGACAGGGGGAAGACGTCGCCGAGCGGCGGGTCGCGGACGATGCTGACGAACGGGTTGACGGCGCCGGCGGCGAGGAGGTCGGCCTGCAGGCCCATGGCCTCCGCCGCGAGGTCGGCGTCCGAGCCGAGGAGGTTGTTGCGGTCCGCGATGAGGCTGTCGCCGAAGTTGCCGCGGTCGAGGACGTAGGTGGCCCCGAAGACGACGGAGTGGCTCAGGCTCGGCGTCCAGGTGAGCTGCGGCTCGACGAGCAGGCTCTGGATGTTCGTTTGCCGCCGGGTGAGGGCGGCGAAGGCGTGGGCGCCGCGCTCGACCGACTCGCTGAGGCCCGATCCGGGGAGCCCGACGATGGTCGTCTGCCGCGTCGGCGTGCGCGTGTAGTTCTCCTGGAAGATGTGTGAGCGCAGGTCGCGCTGGCTGACCTTGAGCTGCGCCGCCAGCGGGCCGGCGCCCCGGTGGCGAAGGATGGCGCCGAAGTTCACCGACGTGCCGGTCCGGTGCTCGTCGACGGCCACCGGCAGGCGCCCCGTGACGTCGAGCCCGGACGTGTATCGCGAGATCCGCGGCAGCAGCGTCGCCGTCCACCCGTCGGCGGGGGCGAAGTCGAGCCGCCCGCTCAGGCGCACGTCCTCGTAGCCGACGTTCTGCAACGGGAGCGTCCTCGAGCCGCTGACGCGCGTGTCGCGGTTGTAGACGTTGTCGATGCGGCGGCGGTCGGCCGTGAACGAATAGCCGACGGGTCCCGATTCTCCGCGGGTCGACCCGCCGAACTGGTAGTAGCCGGAGTTTCCGCCGCTCGCGAAGAAGTCGGCGGTCGGCGGCCCGGCCCCCTGCCGGGTGATGGCGTTGATCGCGCCGGCGAAGGCGTTCGCCCCGTACAGGCTGGAGAACGGCCCGCGGACGACCTCGAGCTGCTCCACCGACTGCACCTGGACCAAGTTCAGCTCGGCCAGGGTGCCGGTGCCGAGGTCGTTGGCGGGGAGCCCGTCGACGAGGAAGAGCGCCCGCTTCGTGCCCGGGACGCCCCGCACGACGAGCATCGAGTTGGCCCGGGCCGCCATCCCCGATCGCTCCACGAAGTCGATGCCCGGCGTCCGGCGCAGGAGGTCCTGCAGGTTGCGGGCGGGGGACGCCTCGATGGTCTCCGCGTCGAGAACGGTGACGCTGGCCGCGACCTCGGTGAGGGCGCGTTCGGTCTGGGTAGCGGTCACCACCACGCTCTCCTCGAACTCCAGCACCGGGAGCTCGAGGTCGATCTGCGCGAACTGCCCCGCCACCACCGTCACCGGTGACGTGAGTGTCGCGAAGGCCTCCCGGGTGACCGTCAATTGATAGGTGCCGGCGGGGACGCCGTCGATGGCGAACGTGCCGTCCGGTCCCGTGGTGGCCGACATCGCCGTGCCGTCCAGGACGACGAGAGCGGCCGGCAGGGGCGCGCCGCCGTCCTCGGCGACGACGGTTCCCTGAATCGCGCCGGCTTGTCCGAGCGCGGATGCGGGATTCGCTGCGAACAATCCGGCCGCGACGAGCGTGGCCGAAGCGAAACGAAGGACCTCACGACGACGAACATGCACTCTCACTTCACACCTCCGCGGCGGTCGCGCACGCGGCTCCTCGGCCGGCGAGCTTCCGCCGTTTCCCACGTTCGATGGCCGACACGCGGACGCTCTCGCGAGGGCGTCCGGGTCGACGCGGCGACGGGAGGTGTCAAGCGGGTGGTCCGCGGGCGAGGCGTGGGTCGAGCGCGGGCCGCAAGACCCAACCGCGGCGGGCCGAAGCGGCGCCGGGCGCAAGCGCGGCCGGCGCCGCGGGCGCGGGCTCGGCCGCCGACGCCAGGGTGGAATGGTCGCGGAGACAGCAGACGATGCAGTCGTGATCGTGGCCGTCGAAATCGCGGTCGTCGTGTCCGTGCGAGAGGAAGCCGGCCGGCAGCAGGACGCACGCCAGCACCAGCGCCGCGGATGCGATGGGCCGGCTCGGCCTCGTCATGGCTCGTGCCTGCGATGGCTCCTGCTTGCGCGGCGACGGATTCGCCCGGCTCAGCTCCCGGTTGCCCCGCCGCGCCCGATGCGGATGAGCTCCCGGCCAGTCCTGACGAAGAACGCGCCGTCGACGGCGGCGACGCCGTACAGCCGCTCCGAGACGGTCAGCGCGTTCCTGGCCAGCTCGATGGGCTCGGCCGCGTCGGCGGCGAAGACCGAGGCCACGCCGTCGGTCCCGAACAGGTAGACGCGGTCTCCGTTGACGATCGGCGTCGCCCACGCGGGCGACCCCAGGCGGACCGCCCACCGCGACCGGCCAGACCTCGTCTCCAGACAGCGGAGGACGCCCAGCGAGTTGGTGAAGCAGATCGCCTCGCCGGTCACGACCGGCGACGACATCCCCGCCGTCGCGCTCTGGCCGCGCCACAGCACGTGCTCGTCCGCCAGGCGCCCGCGGTGCTCGACGGGCAGGGCGAGAACGGACCGGGAGTCCATCGAGGGGACGACGATGCGCCGCCCCGCGACGACCGGCGACGGGAGCCGGTTGCCCGAGAGGCCGTCGATCCACCAGACCCGCTCGCCGGTCCGCGCGTCGTACGCCTCGACCGCGCCGTCGACGCTGACCACGACGAGCTCGCCGCCGCTGCCGGGCACGACGATAGGCGTCGTCCAGGAAGAGGTCGGGGGACGGTCCGCCTTCCACCGCGTCTCGCCGGTGGCCGCATCGACGGCGAGCAGGTACGACGGTCCGTCGTGGGCGGCGAGGACGAACAGCGCCTCGTCGTTGCCGGCGAGCGAGCTGCCCAGCCCGTAGCCCTCGAGGGCGCCGTAGTCCGCCTTCAGCGACCGGGACCAGACGGGCTTGCCGTCGTGGCCCAGGGCGCCCAGATCGCCGCTCTCGAACAGGTAGTAGACGCGATCGGCGTCGACGCGGGGCGTCGGCGCGCCCTTCGCCACGATGTTGGTGACCTCGACGGGCTGGCTCGACGCCAGGGTGTGGCGCCACCGCAGCGCGCCGGTCTCCGCGTCGACCGCCTCGACGATCTGCGTCTCGCGAAGCGGGCCGTCGATGGCGGTGACGAACACGACGCCGTCCCAGACCACGGGGCTCGACTGGCCGTAGCCCCCGACCGCGTGCCGCCACGCGACGCCTTCCTCGTCCGACCACGTCAGCGGGAGGCCGCGGGCCTGGCTGTGACCGAACGCCGGCCCCCGGAAGCCGGCCCAGCGCCGGGCTCCGGCCAGCGACGGGCGGTCGCCGGGCGCGCCCTCCGCGCGCCGCGGCGCGTCGGCGACGTCGCTCGGCCGGAGCGAGGCCGTCTCGACCCGGTCGACGACGGCATGGATCCGGCCGTGTGAGGCCCCCCCCACGATGTGCAGCACGCCCGGCCCGCCGACCAGGGCGTGGTACGCGCGGTCCGGCCGGATGTCGTAGGCGAGCACCTGCCAGGCGCCGGCGTCCTCGTCGAGGCGGAACAACTGGTTCGCGTCGCTCGCGAACAGACTCCCGCCGGCCGAGGCCATCCCCAGTCCGGCGCCCCGGCCGCGGCCGGACACGGGCGGCGCCGGCGCCGGGGCCAGGGTCCGGGTCCGCAGGTCGAGCCGGTGCGCCTCGAGCCCCGGCCCGCGGGGCGTCATGCCCCCGGTCACCCAGATGGCGTCGCCATGGACCGCCGCGGTGAGGGTGTGCAGGCGCAGGGACGCCGTCTCGACCACGGTCCAGGCCACGGGGTCCGCGTCGAGGTCCGCGACGAGCACGTCGCCGCGCCAGTCCTCGGCCGGCACGGGGGGCGGACGACGACGCGCAGCGCGGCCCTCGGCCACGGTCGAGGGCGCCCACCCGCCGATCACCCAGAGCCGGCCCCCGGCGAGCACGGCGGCGTGGTCCGTCCGGCCCGACGGCATCGGCGTCAGGCCGACCCACCGCCGGTCACCCCAGTCCCAGCGCTCCAGGTCGGGGCGGGCGCGCCGCGCGCCGGTGACCTCGGCCCCGCCCACGCGGTAGAGGTCCTCGCCGTCGCCGACGAGCACGGCCCCCCGTATCGGACGGCCCGTCCAGACCGTCGTCCACGACGCGTCCCCCGGGGAGAGCGCGTAGAGAACCGCCCCTCCCGTGCTTTCAGCGTTGCCGGAGGCGGGCGGCTGCTCTCCGGCATGCACGTAGAGGACGTCGCCGACCCATGCCCCGGACGTGTCCGACGACGCGTGCGGGAGGGAAGGTGCGGTCTCGGGCGGCGGGCCCGGCGACAGGGGGGACTGCGGGGTCGCGCCGCCGTCGTCCGGTCCGGCGGCGAGGATGACCGCCAGGACGGCGGTCGCGGCAGAGATGCGTCGCATGATGGTCTCCAACCTCCAAGGGCCCTGATCGCCGTGCGCCCGGGCAGCCCGTGGCGGGATCCGCGGGGCGCCGCGCCCGGAGGCGCCAGCGGCCGCCGAGGCACCCGCCTGACAGGGCGCGAGGAGGGCGCCAGCAACCGACGAACAACCAGGCAATCTCCGTCACGTTCCGCCCGAGGCCCGCGCGCCCGCGTCAGGACGTGCTTCGCCGCCGCCGCAGGACGAGCAGCGCCGTCACGAACAGACCCGCCACGAGGATCGCGCCCAGCCAGGCCAGGCGCGCCGGGCCCGGCTGGCTCGCCGGCGCATCGGCCGGCCGCGGCTCCGCCTCCTGCTGGGCCAGGACCACGCTCGCCTCCGTCAGCTCGACGCTCGTGGTCAGGTTGCGCTGCAGCTCGCTGCGATAGGCGGCCGCGATGTCCGCCGGGGCCTGCTCGGCGATGAACGACGCGAGGGCCGCGTTGTCGCAGACGAACCCGCTGCAGCCCGCCTCGAACTCCTCCACCAGCCGGGTGTGCAGCTCCGCGAGCACCGCCACCTGTTGCGCGGTGGCGTCCCACAGGCCCTTGCGCACCGTCTCCAGCATCACCGCCGTCATCTCCTGCAGGGCATACGGGTTCTCCCGCCGGAAGAAGTCGTGGACCCCGAGGTCGTGGCGGTCGTCGACGTACACCTCGTACAGCTCGTTCCACAGCGCGTCGTCGATGGCGGCCGGCTTCATCACGTTCCAGCCGTAGGTGTTGCGGAACGTCTCGGCGAACTTCTCGGCCGACGAGGCCCCGCCCTCCTGCATCTCGCCGATGTAGGCGGGGTTCAGCAGCGTCGACCGCGCCTCGGTCCAGACCGTCTCCGTGAGGTCCGTCACCCGCGGCCGCTGGGCGTTGCGGAAGTCGTTGAAGTAGGCGTCGGCGTCCCGTCCCGTCACGTGGCGGACGGCGAGGCTCAACCCGCCCATGAACTCGTAGACGTGGTCGAGGCTCAGCGCCCCCCAGGTGTGGCTCTCCCGAGGCTGCACGACGATCTCGGTGCCGGCGAGGGCCGCCTCGAAGATGCCGTCGGCGTAGAAGCTCCAGAGCTCGCCCTCGTCGTAGACGGCGCCCATGTTGCGGAGGTACTGGTCGGCGACCTCGGCGTCCTCCTCCCAGCGGTCGCCGCTCTCGACCATTCCCATGATGGCGGTGCCGTAGTTGCCGTTCACGCCGCCGAAGACGCGGAGGGTGGAGTAGCGCCGGGCGTCGGCGGGGGAGAGGCCCCTGGCCATCATCACCTCCTCGGCGCGCAGCCGCCCCTCCTCGACGAAGTTGGCGTGGGCCTCGGCGTCGCGCGCCTCGGCGGCCATGGCGACGGCCCGGTTGATCAGGGCGAGGCGCGAGGCGGCGAGGTCGCGGAGCTGGCCGGCGGTCTGGACGACGACGTCGACGCGGGGCCGGCCGAGGTCGGCCGCGGGCATCAGCCGCAGGTCGGCGACCCGCCCGAACGGGTCCCAGACCGGCTCGACGCCGAGCAGGTAGAAGATCTGGCCGATGGTGGCCCCCTCGGTGCCGATGAAGTCGCTGGGCCAGAGGGTGAACGCGACCTTCCGGGGCCAGGCGTCGTGGCGCCGCCGGTGCTCGTCGAGGAGCGCTTCCGCCAGACCGCGCCCCACCGTCCACGCCTCCGGCGACGGCGTCTTCTCGGCGTCGATGGAGAAGAGGTTGCGCCCGGTGGGGACGGCGTCGGGGTTGACGATGGGGTCGCCCCCCGGGGTGGGCTCGACGTAGCCGCCGGCGAGGCCCCGCGCCACGCTCTCGAGCTCTAGGTCCGAGCTGTCGCGCAGGCCCTTCCGGTGCCGGTCGATGCCGGCCACGCTCGCCTCCAGCGTCAGCACCGCCCGGGCCAGCTCCGCGTCGCGGGCCGCGCGCGCCTCCAGCTCGATGCCGGCGGCGTCGACGGCGGCGTCGAGGCGCGGGTCGAACGCCGGGTCGTCCAGGATCTTCCGCAGGCTGTCCGCGGCCGGCGCGTCGACGTCGCGAAGCTGGTCGCGGAGCGTCGCGCGGTGCTCCCGGTAGAAGGCCACCGCGGAGAGCGCCCCCTCGATGTCCTCGCTGGGGGCGCTCGCCGCCTCGCCGGTCGACTCGTGGCCCCAGGCCAGCTCGAGAGCGTCGATCTGCGGGGCCTCGAGGGCGAACGCCAGCCGCTCCGACGCCAGCCGGCGCTTCTCCTCCTCGACGCGGTCGACGAGCCCGGGGTCCTTCAGCAGGGCGAAGGTCCGCTCGCGGAGGGCCTCGTCCTGCATCGCCTCGAGGAGGGCGAACACGTCCGGGTCGTCGGCAATCTCCAGCGCCTCGGCCATCGGCGGGATGACCGCGGCGATGGTCCTGGCGCGCTCGCGCTGCACCGGATCGAGCAGTTGCGACGTCCGCGCGAACTCCTGCTCCGACTGCAGCCGCTCGACGAACTCCACCTTGCGCGGATGCGGCAGGATGCGCGCCACGAGGTCCTCGAGCTCGCCCGCGCGGGCTTCCGGCACGGCGGCGTCGGGCCGGCCCCGCCCGCCCGCTCCCATCGAGATGAAGCCCCGGATGATGTCGTCGTCCGACGGCCGCCGCGACGCCTCGCGCCAGGCGTGGGCGTGCTGCAGGTCCGCGTCCGCCACGAGGTCGGAGAGCACCGCCCCGGCGTTCGCGCCCGCGACCCGCCGCGCGTAGGCGTCGCGCGCGCGCCGGCGGTAGCGGCGCTCGAAGTACGCCTCGTCCTCGAGATCCTCGGCCTCGACCGCGCCCTCGACGGTGTCGATGCGGGCGAGGGCGTAGGCGATGGGATCGATGGCCATCAGCTCCGCCGTCGAGTCGACCTCGTCCGCCGTGAAGGCGCTGCCGAGGGTGTAGAGCCCCTGCGTGACCTTCTCCCCGTCGATGGTCTCGACGTGGTTGCTCAGGCGGAACATCTCGTCCGCCGACCACGCCGCGTCGGGGTCGAGGCCGAGGTCCACGTGCAAGTTCATCCCGGTCGCGAGGCGCCGGATCGTGCGCGCATGCTCGGCCCGCACCGGGCCGTCGGCCGCGTTGCGGAAGCTGTCGAGCCGGTCGCGCAGCGGGCGCAGCCCGTCGTACAGCCCGCCCTCCATGAACGGCGGCGTCAGGTGGGTCACCGTCGCCGCGTAGGAGCGGCGCTTGGCGATGATGCCCTCGCCGACGTTGCTCATGACGTAGACGTAGACGTGCGGGAGGCCGCCGACGAGGGCGTCCGCCCAGTCGAAGGCCGACAGGGCAATCTGCTTCCACGGCGTGAACTCCAGGCTGCCGTGGGTGCCGAAGTGCATCACCGCGTCGGCCCCGAAGGCGTTGCGGGTCCACAGGTACGAGGCGACGTAGGGGTGCGGCGGCGCCTTCCGCGCGCCGTGCACGAGCCGGAACGTGTCGTCGCCGGCGCCCGGCAGGGGCTGCGGCAGGATGACGACGTTGCCGAACTGCACGCGGGCGACGGCCAGCGCCGTCTCCTCGCCCTCGCCGACCGTCATGTACTCGCCGGGGGCGGGGCCGTACTGCTCGACGACGGCGTCGCGCATGCCCGGCTCGAGGTCCGCTTCCACCCACGCCGCGTACTCGGCCGCCGGCACCAGCGCCGGATCGCCGGTGGCCACGTACTCCTCGAACGCGCCGCGTGCGTAGGGACCGAGCACCGGCCCCTTCGCCTGGACCATCTCCCAGAACTCGTCGTCGGTCTCGGGCAGCCCCTCGACCGTGTAGCCGGCGTCGCGCAGCGAGCGCAGCAGGTTCAGCAGGCTCGGCGCGACCTCCAGGCTGCCCGCGTTCATGGCGTTCTTGCCGGGTCCCTTGTAGTAGTAGATGGCCACCCGCTTGTCGCGGTTGGGCTTCGCCTTCAATGTCAGCCAGCCCTCGACGAGGTCGCAGAACGTCTCGAGCCGCTCGGGGAGCGCGTCGAAGATCTCGTAGCCGTCGGCGTCGGTGAACTGCGCCGCCACCGCGTAGGGGGCCACCCCGCCGTCGAGCTCGGGCAGCACCACGCTCATCGTGAGCATCGCCCCGGCCATGCCCTGCTGATCGGTCACCCAGTCGTCGTGGTTCTGGAACACCGACACCGGCGTCAGCATGGGGATGTCGCGCTCCCGCAGCCAGGCGATGGCCTCGTCGGCGCGCCCCAGCGTGAGCCGCCCGTGCGGCATCAGCACCACGAGGTCCGGCTCGATCCGCTTGAGGAAGTCGAGCCGCTTCTCGGCGCTGGCCATCGGGTAGACGTTCCACGCGCGGCCTTCGAGGGCGCGGATGAACGCGTCGACGTGGTCCCGGTTGGCGTTGAAGGGGCCGGGCACGCTCGTGATGAGGGCGATCTTCGGGGCGTCCGGCTTGGCGTGCCCCTGCGCGTCGTAGTAGGCGTCGTACGCGTCGACGGTCTCGAACGTCAGGTCGTCGTCGAGGTGGAACAGCACGTCCATGGACCGCTCGACGGGAGGCTCGACCGGGTCCGCGCGGAACGGCTTGCCGTCGAGCTCCACGCGCGAGAAGTTGAGCAGGCGGGCGTAGTTCTCGGCGCCCCCGAAGTCGAGGTAGCCGTTGGCCGCGTCGAGCTGCGCGCCGCGCAGGTTGGTGACGTCGAGGGCCGGGTTCGTGGCCCCCTGCACGAACAGGCGCGCCCCGCGGCGGCCGGCCTCTCGCAGGTGCTCGAGCTGCGTCTCGTCGAGCTGCAGGCCGCGCCCGAAGACGTAGACGACGGGATAGTCGGCGGCGCGGTCGAGCGCCGCCAGGTCAAGCGGCTCGATGCGCACCGCGCCGTGCGGGCGCGCGCGCTCGATGCGGGCGAGCTGGAAGCCGGGGAAGTTGACGAAGGCGACCCGCGTCACCGCGAGATGGCGCTGGTAGGCGGCGAGCCCGCCCCAGAGCACCGCCGCCGCGAGCGCCGCGGCCAGGATGCGCCTGCGATGGGACCACAGGTCGGCCAGCACCGTGCGCACCGTCCGCACCCCTGCCCGTTCTGTTCTCGCGGTCATTTCGGGTCTCCTCCGTCTGCTGTTGCGCCGTCGGCGCCGGCAGCTTCCGCGACGCCGACTTCCCGAACGGCGCTCCCGCCGGTTACGAGTTCGGACGGAACGTCCCGGTCGGTTCCGGGGGAGCGCGTTGCGGACCCCGTCAGTCGAGCTCGACGATGGTGATGGCGTTCCAGTTGTTCATCGGGATGAGCAGCCGGTTCCGCTTCGAGTCGTAGGCCATCGAGGCGGCGCTGGGGATGCCCGACGCCACGACCTCGGCCTCCTCCCCGGGACGGATGCGCGAGACGGTGCCGATCCGGACGCTGGAGACGTACTTGGTGCCGTCGTCCAGAATCACCAGCCCGTCGTTGCCGCCGTCCACCGCGTGCTCGGTCGCGACGAGCTCGCCGTCGGGCGAGAACGTGAGCACCGCGTTGTCGTTGATGTTCACCACGACGATGTTGCCGTCGGGGTCGAAGGCGACGCCGTTGGGCCGGGCCAGCGGCGCGCCCTCGACGACGACCGACGAGTCGCCGTCCGGCCCGATGCGGTACACGCGCCAGGTGGCGCTCTCCTCGGTGCCGGTCTGCGTGGCCCAGATGGTGCCGTCCTCGGCGACCTCGATGTCGTTGAAGCGCTGCGCGTCCTCCACCGTGACGCTGCCCCGCGGCTCGCCGCTCTCCATGTCGAACCAGCGCACGACGTTGATGTCGGCCACGTACAGCAGGCCGTTGATGATGTCGCTGCCCAGCGGGTGGTTCAGGGTCAGGCCGTTCCGGTCGACGCCGATCCACTTCAGGGTGTGGGCCGAGCCGTCGGGGTTGATCAGCGAGATGTAGCCGTCGTTGGGAATGACGTCCTGGGCGATCCCGGCGTTGACCGCGACGTAGAGGTCGCGGGCCTCGTCGTAGGCCATGCTCTCGGCGAACCGGAAGCCGCCGAAGGTCTTGGCGTTCGATGAGAGGTCGAGCGGCGCGCCCGCCATGAAGGGCGGATCGGCCGCTTCCTGGGCCTGCGCGCGGGTGGCCGTCGCGCCGGCCATGAATCCGGCCAGCGCGGCAGCGGCCAGGCATCGAGAGACGAGCTGTTCTCGGCGAAGACGTGACATGAGCTTCTCCTCTGTTTCGGAACGATTACCGACGTGGAACCCGGTGCGCCGGCGCGCTCCGGCGCCTGCGCGTACACCGATGGCGATCCGGGCGACGAGCGATACGTGGGTGCGTGGGTGTCGCAGAAGCGCGACGAGGCGGCTACGCGGGCGGGCCGCGCGTGGGACGGATGCCCAGGGCCGCGGCGCGTTCGCCGCCGGGGCGGGCGGTCACGACGGCGTGGGCGACGAGATCCGGCGCGGACGGCGCGGGCGTGCCGTCCGGTGCGATGCCCGACACGTGCCGGAAGTGACAGGCGTCGCAGTCCGCGTGGCCGGCGACCTGCACGCCGGCGTCGTGCTCGTGGAGCGCGGCGCCCAACGTCGCGAGCGCGACCACCGCGAGCACGATGAGCAGTGCGGTGCCCCGCTTCGACTGCATCACCCGTCTATTGAAGATGCAAAGGCGATTCCGAGTCAAGCGCGCCCGGCCCCGGGCCGAGCCCCACGGGTCGCGTTTCCGCCCGGCCGTGCTCCTTGCCGCATGGGGCAATCTCTGCTAGCGTCTAAAGGCGATGGCCGACAGAGGACCCGTGCACGCGGGGCTCGCACGACGCGGCTCCGGCCGGCGCGCCTGGATCGTCGTCCTGGCGATGGCGGTGGCCGGTGCCGCCGCCGCCGAGGTCCTCTGTCACGAGGAGCACGCGGCCGATCAGCATTGCGCGGTCTGCCAGCTCCGACACCAGCCTGCCGCCGAGCTCTCCGGCTCGTTGCAGATCGGATTCGCCGATGTTGCGGAGCCGCTCGCGCAGGCTGCCGACGGCGCATGGATCGCGTCCGGTCACTCCCTCCGCCTTCCCGCCCGCGGCCCGCCCGCCTAGCTCCCGTCACGCGCTGCTTGTCGTCCATCGTTTTCGACGGCCCGCTACCGCGAGCGCATGAGCGTGCGCGCTACGGCAATGGTGCCTGTCCGCGGCCGACTGCGGTTCAGGATGGCGTCTCCCGGCACCGCTCGGCGGTGTCGGACCCTTGCCCCGTCCAGGGCGCGTGTCCCTGAAGCGGTGCCTGGCGCGTTCTCGGCTGCCCTGCGCGATGGACACGGGAAAGGGTCACGAGGAGTGGAACTCGGGAAGGAATCCGATGTACCGATTGACAGCAACAGGTGTTCGTGCCGCGGCTTCGATGGTCGTTCTCGCCGCGGCGCCGGTCCTGGCCCAGGAGACCGGCAGGGTGCACGGCACGGTGACACTGCAGGAAGACGCCGTCGTCCAGGGCGCGGTGGTCCTCGTCGTGGGCACGGGCAGATACGCGTTGAGCGACGAGCTGGGAAGGTTCGTCATCGACGGCGTGCCGGCCGGCTCCTACGACGTGCTCGCGCAACGCGAGCACGTGACCGCGGGGCGGCAGAGGGTGGACGTCGATCCGGGCGGGGACGCAACGGTGGACTTCGTGCTCGGACTCTCGCCCGTTCGCGAGGACGTGACCGTGACCGCCTCGGCGGGCGGAACCGAGACGACGTTCGAGGCGTTCAACGCGGTCACCACCGTGGACTCGTTCGACATCGCAAGGGAGTCGGCCGCCGGTCTCGAAGACGTCCTTCGGAACGAGCCGGGCATTGCGATCCGCGGCTTCGGCCCCGGCGCGAGCCGGCCGATCATCCGCGGCTTCGACGGCGACCGGGTGCTGGTCCTGGAGGACGGGGTCCGCACCGGAGACCTGTCGAGCGAGTCCGGCGACCACGGCGTCGCGGTCGACCCCGACAGCGCGGAACGCATCGAGATCGTGCGCGGGCCGGCGACGCTGCTGTACGGCCCGAACGCGGTCGGCGGGGTCGTTAACGTGATCACACCCCACGAGAGCTACCGAGAGTCGCTGCTCGATGGCACGCGGGCGCAGTTCAGCGCCGACCTGGGGAGCGCGAACGCGCAGGCCGGCAGCAACTTCGGCCTGCAACACGCGCGGGACGGCGTGCACTTCTGGGCCGGCGGCGGCACGCGGCGGACGGACGACTACGCCACGCCCGAGGGGACCGTGGAGAACTCCGCCACGGAGTCGAGCACCGTGCGGGCCGGGGTGGGCTGGTCGGGCGACCGGCTCTTCGCGAGCGCCGGCGTGACGTCGAACGGCGGCCGCTACGGGGTGCCGTTCGCGGGCGAGTTTCACGGACACCACGAAGGCGAGTCCGGCGGGCACGGGGACGAGCATGGCGAGACGGCGATCTCGCTCGACTGGCAGCGCCGCGCCGGGCGGTTCGACGTCGGTCTCCAGAACCTCGACAACCGCTTCATCGAGGGAGCACGGCTCAGCCTGAACGTCGTCGATTGGCACCACGACGAGCTGGAGAGCGAGGGCGGGCAGCAGCGCGTCGGCACCCGCTACAACAACCGCACCTACATCGTTCGCGCCGACCTGGACCAGCGCCAGACGGCCCGTCTGGCGGGGAGGTTCGGCGTCTGGACGCAGGTACGGGACTTCGAGGCGGCGGGAGTCGAGGCGCTGGCGCCTCGGACCGACCTGTCGTCCTTCGCGGCCTTCGCCTACGAAGAGCTGAGCCTGGGGCGCTTTCGCGTGCAGTTCGGCGGTCGCGTCGACCGCGACGACTACCAGGTGGCGGAGCGCAGCGGCGTCGGTGCGCACGACGATCACGATGACGGGCACGACGATCACGATGACGGGCACGACGATCACGATGACGGGCACGACGATCACGATGACGGGCACGACGATCACGATGACGGGCACGACGATCACGAAGAGGGCGGGGAGCACCCCGAGGCGCCCCACGCGCGCGACCGCGGCTTCGAGGGCGCATCCGCGTCGGTCGGACTCCACGCGGACCTCGGGGCCGGCAACGCCCTGGTCGCCAACGTCACCCGCTCCTACCGCGCCCCGGCCATCGAGGAGCTGTACAACTTCGGTCCTCACGTCGGCACGCTCTCCTTCGACGTCGGCAACCCGGACCTCGACGCCGAGTCCACCCTCGGACTGGACGTGAGCCTGCGGCACCGCGGCGACCGCGTCCGGGGCGAGCTGAACTTCTTCATGTACGACATCGACAACTTCATCTTCGGCAACCGCAGCGGGGCGGTGGCCGACAACCTGCCGGTGTTCAACATCCTGCAGGGCGACAGCCGCTTCTCCGGCTTCGACGCCCGGGCCAGCACCCGGCTCGCGGGAATGAGCTGGCTGACGCTCGGCCTCGGGTACGTCGACGCGCGGCTGACGACGACCAACGAGGCGTTGCCGCGGATTCCGCCGCTGCGAGGCACGCTGGAGCTCGACATCCCCTACGGCGGGTTCACGCTGAGCCCGCAAGTGGAGCTCGCGGGGCGGCAGGCCGACGTGTTCCGGGGCGAGACCGAGACCGAAGGCTACTCCGTGGTCAACCTGCGCGCGTCGTACGTCTGGCCGCGGCAGGACATGTCGCACATCCTGTCGTTCACGGGCTACAACCTGACGAACACGCTCTATCGCAACCACACGTCGTACATCAAGGATCGAGCCCCCGAGATGGGCCGGGGGATCCGGTTGGGCTACGCGGTGCGGTTCCACTAGCGTGCCGTCACCGGGGGTTCGCGACTGCGGCATCGGGGAGGGACCCGCAGGAACGGACCCGACGGGGGTGCTCGGAAACAACGTCACGTAGCGCTGGGGCGGGCCGTCGGCAGCCCGTCGTGAACCCCGCGTTGCATCGCCCCGGGAGGGCGCCGGCGGAGAGCCGAAGCCGGCTCTCCGCGCGACGGCGTCGCCATCGCGGTGGCCGCGCCCCTTGACGGACTCGCGCGAACGCGCTACAAGACACCATGCGGCGAAGCCGGTCGACGCTGTTGCGATGGGGCGCGGTCGTCGCGCTCGCGCTGCTGGCCGTCGCCACGACGCCTCACTTCCACGACGAGGCCGAGGGGCGCGACGACACGTGCGTCCTCTGCCACGTCCAGGGTTCGCCGCTCATCGCTTCCACCGTCCACGAGAGCCCCGATCCGACGGCCGGGGGCGGCGCCTGCCCTTGTGAGCAGGGGCACGCCCGCGCCGCCGAGATCGAGGGGCACTCCTCCCGGGCGCCTCCCGCCTGACGACTATCCGCCACCCCGGGGTCTGCACCGCAACGCGGTGCCGACTCCCGGCAGGGTCTTGGTCGGGCCGCAATCGGAGCCGCAGGCGGCGGTCTCCGGCCAGCTCCCTGGTTTCCCACTTGCGTCGACGCGCCGATGGCGCGCCGGCGGTTCCGCTCTTCATTTCAGTTGGAGGGGGGAGTCCCGGTGGTCCATCCGGGATCCCGATCGAGATCCATGAGCGAAGCTGTGACGATGGAGGCGCCGGCCGCGCCCGCGGCCGTCGCGTCGGCGCCCGTTCTCGAAGCGCGCGGGCTGTCCAAGCGCTACGGAAGCACGGAGGCCGTCACCGGCCTCGATCTCCGCGTCGGGCCGTCGGAGATCTACTGCCTGCTGGGCCCGAACGGCGCCGGCAAGACGACGACCATTCACCTGTTCCTGGGCTTCCTCGAGCCGACGGCGGGGAGCGTGCGCGTGATGGGCCTCGACGTCGCGGCGGAGCCTCTGGAGTCGAAGCGGCGCCTGGCCTACGTCCCCGAGCAGGTCATGCTGTACCGCAACCTCAGCGGCCTCGAGAACCTGGAGTACTTCGCCGCCCTGGGCGGCACGGGGTCGCTGGCCCCGGACCGGCTGACCGACATCCTCGTCGGCGCGGGCCTGCCCCCCGACGCGGTCGGTCAGCGCGTGTCGGAGTACTCCAAGGGCATGCGGCAGAAGGTCGGCATCGCCATCGCCATCGCCAAGGAGGCGGGCGCGCTGCTGCTCGACGAGCCCACGTCGGGGCTCGACCCCCAGGCCTCGAACGAGTTCTCGGAGCTGCTCGAGCGGCTCCGGGACCGCGGCGTCGCGGTGCTGATGGCGACCCACGACCTGTTTCGCGCGAAGGAGACCGGCACCCGCGTCGGCATCATGCGGCACGGGCGCCTGGTCAACGAGATGAGCACGGACGAGATTGGCCACGCCGATCTCGAGCGCATCTATCTGGAGCACATGCACGATTAGTCACGAGCAGTGAAGGCGTCCGCGCCGTGGCACGGTGCGGCGTCCCCGGAGAGTCGTCAGGCGGCAAGTCGGCGGCCGCAACGCGATCCTGGATGTCGCGGCGCGACCTTACGGTCGCGTTGGAGTCTCGCCGAGGCGAAGCTCCGGCGGCGGCGATTGCCGGACCCGGGGCCCGCGCCGCAGGCCGGCGCGGACTCCTGGAGGGTTGGTTGGGCGCCAAGCGGAGGCCGCGGCGCGACCTTGCGGTCGCGTTCGGCGACGCTTGGCGGACAAAGGAGTCACCGATGATCAAGCACATCGCCCGGAAGGAGTTCACCGACGTGATCCGGGACGGCCGCTTCCGCTGGTGCGCGGCCCTCGTGGGGGCGCTGCTCCTGGTCTCGCTGGGACACGGCTGGGTCCAGGCGCGCCAGGCGCAGGAGGAGCTCGCGGCCGCGCAGGCCACCGCCCGCGACCACTGGGAGTCGCAGGGCGAGAAGAACCCCCATTCGGCCGCCCACTACGGCATCTACGCGTTCAAGCCCCGCCTCGCGCTGTCGTTCGTCGACGAGGGGGTCGACCCCTACACGGGCACGTCGGTGTGGCTGGAGGCCCACCGGCAGAACGACTTCCTCATGCGCCCGGCCCAGGACGCGACGGCCGCCCAGCGCGTGGGGGCCCTGACCGCGGCGCAGGTCCTGCAGAACCTGGTGCCGCTGCTCGTCATCCTGCTGACGTTCGGCGCGCTCGCTGGCGAGCGGGAGCAGGGCACGTTGCGCCAGTTGCTGGCCACCGGCATCGGCCGGCGCGAGCTGGCCGTGGGCAAGGCCCTGGGCGTGGCCGGTGCGCTCGCGCTGCTGCTTGTGCCGGCGGCGGTGGTCGGCGCGGCCGCGCTCGTGGTCGGCAGCACCGGTCCGGCGGCGTCGCCGCTGGCCCGGGGCACGGTCCTGGCCGGCGTCTACCTGGCCTACTTCGGCGCGTTCGTGGGGCTGGGGCTGGCCGTGTCGGCGTGGGCGCGCTCGGCGCGCACCGCGCTGGTGGTTCTCCTGGGGGTCTGGGTGGTGAACGGGCTGGTGGCCCCGCGGGCCGCCGTGGACCTGTCGAAGTGGATTCATCCCACGCCGTCCGCGGTCGAGTTCGCCCACACCCTCGAGCAGGAGATGGCGGCCGGCGTCGACGACATCCAGCGCCCGGACCGGGCGGCGTTCGGCGAGCGCCTCCTCGCGGAGTACGGCGTGGAGCGGGCCGAGGACCTGCCGGTCAACGAGGTGGGGCTCTACCTGCAGGAGAGCGAGGAGTTCGGGAACCGCATCTTCGACCGCAACTACGGCGCGTTGTGGGACACCTTCGAGCGGCAGGGCGTCGTGCACGAGGCCCTCGCGGTGGCGGCGCCGCTGCTCGCGGTGCGCACGCTCTCGATGGGGCTGGCCGGTACCGACGTCGAGCAGCACCGGCACTTCGCGACCGCGGCCGAGGCGTACCGCCGCGACATGATGCGGCAGATGAACCTCGACCTCGCCGAGAACTCCCGCACCGGCGAGCTGTACACGGCGGGGCCCGAGCTCTGGGCGGAGGTGCCGCCCCTGCAGTACGACGCGCCGACGCTGGGGTGGGTCCTCGGCAACCGGGTCCTGTCGCTCCTCGTGCTGGCGCTCTGGCTGGCCGGCGCGGGGCTGCTCGCCGCGAGGCGCGTGCAGCGCGCGGAGGTGGCGTAGCCATGACCCTGCGCACCGTCCTGCGGAACGAGTGGCGCCTTCTCGCGGCCGACCGGGCGTTGCGCGTCGTGCTCGGCGTCTTCGCCGTCCTCTTCGTCTATGCGCTGGCCAACGGCATGGCCTGGGCGGGCTTCCAGGAGCGGACGGTGGAGGCGGCGCGGACCGGCAACGCGGAACGCGTCGAGGCCCTGGAGCAGGAGCTGGCCGACATCGCGAACGGCGGGCGGCCGTCGTCGCCCTTCCGCGACCCGCGCGCCCCCAACGTCCTCGGCGGGGCCCGGGGCGCCCGCACCGCGGTGCTCGAGCCGGGGCCCCTGACCGCCCTCGCGGTGGGGCAGAGCGACCTCCTGCCCTACTACTACGACGTCAGCATCTACACCAACGAGGCGACCTTCCAGCAGAACGGGGAGGTCGAGAACCCCCTCAACCTGATGGTCGGGCGCTTCGACCTCGCCTTCGTGACGGTCTACCTGCTGCCCCTGCTCGTCCTCGCCCTCAGCTACAACGTCCTCTCGGAGGAGCGCGAGCAGGGGACGCTGGCCCTGACGCTGTCGCAGCCGGTGTCGGCGCGCGACGTGGTGCTCGCCAAGCTCGCGTTCCGGGCGGTCCTCGTGGTGGGGCTGGCGGCGGCGGTCTCGCTGCTCGGCATCCTCGCCACCGGGGGCTTCGGCTCGCCCGGCCGGGTGCTCCTGTGGTGCGGGACGGTGACGGTGTACGCGCTGTTCTGGTTCGCGCTCGCGGCGTGGGTGAACGGCCTGCGGCGGTCCTCGGCCTGGAACGCCACCGCCCTCGTGGGGGCGTGGCTCGTCCTCGTGGTGGTGCTGCCGGCCGCCGTCAACATCGCGGCGGGGCTGCTGCATCCCCTCCCGTCCCGCGTGGAGATGATCACCGCCCAGCGCGAGGCCTCGAACGACGCCGTCAACCGCCGCAGCGAGCTGCTCGCGCGGTACCTGGAGGACCATCCGGAGATGGCGGGCGGGGTGGTGGCCGAAGAGCCCGGCCTCGGCGCCCTCGCCTGGGCCGCCACCGACGCCGTGAACAGCCGCCTCGAGGAGGTGACGGCGGTGCACGACGCCCGCCGCGCCGACCAGCTCGCCCTGGTGCGCCGCTACCGCTTCCTGTCGCCGGCCCTCCTGGCCCAGGAGGTGCTCGTCGACGCGGCGGGGACGGGCGACGCGCGCTTCGCGCGCTTCCAGTCGCAGGTGCGCGCGTTCGCCGACGAGTGGCGGCAGTTCTTCGTGCCGGCGATCCTCGCCAGCGAGCGGATGGACGCCGGGGTGCTCCCCGACGTACCGGTCTTCAGCTTCGTCGACGAGGGACCGGCCGACGTCGCCCGTCGTGCGGTCGTTCCTCTCCTCGTCCTGGGCGGACTGGTGGTGCTGGTGAGCGCCGGCGCCGCGGCCCGGCTGGGGCGGGTGCGGGGAGCGGACTGACCTCCACCACCACGCCATGCCGGCCCGCCGACCCCGGGCCGGCATGGCGGCCCCGCGGCGCTGACCTCCCCTCGGCCTTGGGCGTGGCCCCCAGCAACTCGTCGGGAGTCGGGGCCACGCTGCCGCACCTTGGCCCGCCGGTCGCCGCCCGCTTGGCGCCCGGTCAGCGCTTCAGGGTCCGTTCGGGTCGACGACGAGGCCGGCAGCAGCGCAGCGTGTGAGCATTCGCGGACTGAGTCAGGGCCAGGCGAGCGTGCGGGTGGGGGGCAAGTATGTGGTCAGGGAGCCGCTTCCCCCGGCGGTTGGCTGAGGCCGCGGTCCACCTCGGTCAAGAAGGCGTTCGCCAACCGCAGGATCTCGGTCGTGTGGCCGATCATCACGGCCTTGTGACGAGGCCGACGGTTTCGGTTCGTCTGGGAGAAGTCGACATCCATCTCGTGCACGATTTCGTTACGGGCGCCGAAGATGCGGTCCAGCAGCTTCAGGTCGGTCGCGAGCGCCGCCGACGGGATGTCGAAGTATGACGCTACCCGCAGCACCTGGTCCTTCGACTGCAGGCTCTGCGAAATCAGGTCGGCAACGAGCGTGCTTATGAGGACGTCCCTGGGGTCACGGCTCGCGAGCACCGAGGAGAGAAAGCCGGGATCGAGCGTGTCTTGCCGGGCGAGCCGTTTCGAAATGAATCTCCTGAAAATCTCCTCGGCTCCCTTGGAGCGGTCGATGGCGAGTGACAGAGCGTCGCGGACGAGCTGCTTGATCATCGAGTCGAGGCCGGCGCCCGCGAACACCAGCATCGCTCGAAGCAGATCCTGCTCTTCGTCTGTCGAAGCTCCCTTCGCCTTGCGCGTTTCCCGTGTTGCCTCGAAGATGTCGAGAAACGAGGAGGCGGCGGCGTGGGCGCTGCACAGGATCGTGAAGGCGTTCCGAACGGCATCCGCAGCCGGCGGGTTCGGGTAGTGGGGGAATCTACTCACGATCCGGGAATCTCGTGCAGATTGACGTCCTCGGCGTCGAAGGGGGGGGAATCGTCACCGGGGTAGCCGGGGTAGCCGGGGTAGTCGGGGTAGCCGGGGTAGCCGGGGTAGCCGGGGTAGCCGCGGTATGGACGAGCCGCGAGCCGGTACAAGCGCTTCTTATTGACGATGGTGCCCAGGTACGCGCCATCGCGGTCCACGACGTCCTCGTCGTCCCAGGGAAGCCAGCCAATCCAGTTTCCGTCGCAGTCGTAGACGTACTTCCCCTTCCGAAAGGCGATCCAACTGCCTCGTGAGTCGAACAGGTAGGCTACGGCCATCGATTCATCATACTGCGACGTGCCGAGCAGTCAAGTCGCTTCCGGCGCTGGCCAACGGCGTGGCTTGGGCGCGCTTCCGGGATCGGCCGGTGGAGGCCGCGGGGACCGGCAACACCGAGCGAGTCCAAGCCCGGAGCAGAAGCCGGCCTCACCAGCGCCGGCCGGTTGGGCCGCAATCGGAGCCTCGGGCGACGATTTCCGGGCCGGGAGTCTGCGCCTGCGCAGGCGTTCGCGCTGTTTCGCGGCCCGGACGCCTACGCCGAATGCACGGTCCGTCCGCCGACCACCGTGCGCACGACGCCGATGTTCTTGATGTCGTCGGGGTCCGCGTCGTGCGGGTCGCGCTCGAGGACGACGAAGTCGGCGAGCTTGCCGGCGGTGATGGAGCCCTTGTCGCGCTCCTCGTAGGAGGCGCGTGCCCCGTGGATGGTGCCGATGCGCAGGGCCTCGTCCACCGTCACCCGCTGATTGCCCCCCCACACCCGGCCGTCGAAGTCGCGGCGGGTCACCATGCTCTGAATCGCCATCAGCGGCGAGAACGGCCCCGGCGTGTAGTCGGACGCCCCCGCCACGGGGATGTCGTAGTCGAGGAACGAGCGGTGCGCGAACATCCACTCCATCTTCGCGGCGCCGTAGTTCTGCCACTTCTCGCCGTGGAAGTGGACGTAGGTCCAGAACGGGGTGGGGATCGAGCCGGTGTCGCGGATGCGCCGCAGCAGGTCGGGGTTGACGAGCGAGCAGTGCTCGATGCGGTGGCGGCGGTCGGGGTGCGGCCAGCGGGCGAGGACCCGCTCGTAGGCGTTCAGCACCATGTCGATGGTGACGTCGCCGTTGGCGTGGATGCCGACCTGCCAGTTGTGGCGGTGCGCGTCCTCGACGGCCTCGTGAATGTCGTCCTGCGACATCGTCAGGATGCCGTAGTCGTCGGGCCGTCCCTCGAAGGGCGTGCTCATGTGCATGGTGCGTTCCGAGGCGGAGCCGTCGGCGCTGTACTTCACGCCGCCGATGCGCACCCACTCGTCGCCGAGGCCGGTGTAGACGCCCGCGTCGCGCAGGTCCCGGTAGGGCCCGCGGACCATGGCGTAGACGCGGTGGCGCAGCTCGCCCGCCTCGCGCGCGTCCTGGTAGGCGACGAGGCGGCCGCGGCCCGCCCCCGCGTCGTGGACGGTGGTGAGGCCGGCCGCCGTCATCAGCCGCGAGATGTGGGCCATGCCCTCGCGGGCGCGGGTGCGCTGCTCCTCCTCGGTGAGGTCCTCGCGCTCGCCGACGTCGGCGAACACGTCGCGGGCGTGCTCGGCCACCATGCCCGAGAGTTCGCCGTCGGGGCCGCGCGCGAAGCGGCCGTCGGGCGGGTCGGGGGTGTCGCGGGTGATGCCGGCGAGTTCGAACGCGTGGCTGTTGAACCAGTTGGTATGGCCGCCGCGGTGGGCCACGTTCACCGGGTGGTCGGGCACCGCCTCGTCGAGGTGGGTCCGGTGCAGGGGGCCGTCGACGACCTTCGTGTCGTCGAACATGAAGCCGCGCACCCAGCGGCCGGGCGGGGTGTCGAGGGCCTTGGTGCGCAGGGCCCGCTGAATCTCGGCCACCGTGCGCAGGTTGGTGTCGACGCCGTACAGCTCGTTCACGCCGCTGGGGTGCGAGTGGGTGTCGATGAACCCCGGCGTCACGGTCATGCCCTCGGCGTCGATCACCTCGGTGTTCGGGCCGACGAGGTTGCGGACGTCCTCGTTGCCGCCCACCGCGACGAACCGGTCCCGCCGCACCGCGAACGCCTCGGCGCGGGGCAGGGCGTCGTCGACGGTGTGGACGCGGGCGTTGACCACCGCCAGCTCCGGCGCTCCTTCCGCGGCGGCGGGCTCCTGCGCCGCCGCGGCCGGCAGCCTCGCGGCGGCGGTCCCACCGGCCAGCACCGCGCCGAGGTTCAGAAACTGCTTGCGCGTATAGGTTGCCATCGGAACTTCCTCTCGACAGTGGCCGGTGCGTTCCCGGTCACTCAATCATCGCCGACGGCGCCACCCGGCGCCCGACCGCGGGTCGGCGCCTCCTCGCGGGGAGTCGCGGAACCGAACGGAGACGGCGCCGATCCGTGGCGCGGACGCCCGGGGGACGTCAGTAGTCGCTCGCGTCGAGCGACACCCGGATGATCTCCTCGTCGTTCCGCACCAGCACGTGACGGTTGGCGAACGCCGGGTGCGCCCACACCACGAGCCGGTCGCTCTGGCCGTGGCGGAAGCGCGACCGGCTCCCCGCGCGGCTGCCGCCGTAGCCGGACCGAGACGTCGGGTGGATGAGATGCGTGCGGTCGTGCTCGACGTAGCCTTCCGGGCTGAACGTGGCGATGACGAGGTCGCCGTTCTCGTTGTAGACGAAGTAGCGGTCCTCGTGTCGGACGAAGTAGGCCGAGCCCCAGCGGTTGCGGTTGGTCAGCCCCTCGGCCTCCCAGACCCGCTCGCCGGTGGCGGCGAGCAGGCCCCGCACCTGCCCGTGGCTGCCGATGCCGTAGATGTAGTCGCCGACCACGAGCGGCGTGGTCATCACCGAGTGCAGGCCGGTCTCCTCGGCCACCTCGATGCCGTTGTCGAGCACCCGGCTGCTGCCGTCCTTCCACACGGCGGTGGCGTCGGGCCGGTCGAGGGCGAGCCGCATCATCATCGAGCCGCTGTAGAAGCCCGAGATGAAGAGGTGGTCGCCGGCGTGGACGGCGTCGGCCACCGTCATGTTGGCGCGCCCCTCGAACGGCTCCTCCCAGTAGACCTCGCCGGTCTCGGGGTCGAGCGAGGAGAGCCCGCGCGGATGCCAGATGATGAGCTGGCGGGCGCCGCCCGACTCGATGATGAGCGGCTGGTTGTAGCCCATCTCCGTCCGGGTCTCGAGGGCCCGCCACACCTCGTCGCCGGTGTGCTTGTCGAACGCCATCACGAGGGCGTCGGGCTCGCCGCCCACCAGGAAGATCACGCGGTCGCCGTCGACGAGCGGCGCGCTCGAGGTGCCCCAGATGGGGATGCTGGTGTCGTACTCCGCCACCGTGTCCTTATCCCAGACGACGTCGCCGGTCGCGGCCTCCAGGCACAGGATGCGCCCGGTCGCCCCCGTCACGTAGACGCGGTCGCCGTCGACGGTGGGGGTGGCGCGGGGGCCGATGGCGTAGGTGAACATGAGCATCCGGTAGGTGGTGGTCCACTCGTGCGACCAGAGCACCTCGCCGGTCTCCTCGTCGAGCGCGAGCAGCCGCTCGGTGCCGTCCATCGTCCGCGGCTCGGTCTCGACGTAGTCGAGCACGAAGACGCGGCCGTCGGCGACGGCGGGGCCGGCGTAGCCGCCGTTGACGGGGGCCCGCCACTTCACGGTCAGCCCGGTGTCGGGGAACGCCTCGAGAATGCCGGTCTCGGTCCAGACGCCCCGCCGCTCCTCGCCGCGCCACTGCGGCCAGTCCTTGGCCGAGAGGCCGGCCGCCGCGGTCAGCGCGAGCAGGGCGGCGAGGAGGGAAACGCAGAGCGCGCGGGCACGCGCGCGCCTCCGGTCGATGCCGTTGCGGAGCGTGAATGGCTGCATGACGAGGCCTCCTCGAGGAAGGGCCCATGGCGGGGACGCGCCGCCGCACCGATCGGAGAGCGACCGCGGGGTATCCGCGTCACGGGGTCCTGGCTGGTCCGCCTCCGGGCCGCGGAACGGACCGCGGCCCGGAGCGGGTGACGCACGCTACTGGCCCAGATAGTCCTCGTCGCTCACCGGCCCGAGCCAGTCGGTCGGGCCCTCGCCGCCGACGACGGTGAGCTGCACCATGTACGAGTCGGGGGCGGCGCCGTGCCAGTGCACGACCCCGGGGCCCGCGTAGTAGGGCACGCCCGGCTCCATCTCCTGGAGCGGCTCGCCCTGCACCTGGGTGCGGCCGCGCCCCTCCTCGGCCATGATCACCTGGAACCCGCCGTGGCTGTGCCAGTTCGACCGCGCGCCCGCCTCGAACCGCAGCCGCAGGGCCCGGATGTCAGAGGCGTCGGGCCGCGACGGGTCGCCGCCGACGAAGTTGCTCTGGGCCGCGGTGATCGCCGAGCCCTGTCCCAGCATCCATGCCCCCGCCGCCACGAGCACCAGGGCCAGCATCAGACCGAAACGAATCCGTCCCGCCATGTCGTCCCTCCTCCGTTGGTTTGCGTCCGCGTAACCGTATCACGGTCGAGCCTCGGGACAAGCCCCGACAAGCCCGGTTGCGCCGGTCCGTGGATCTTCCCGCAGTAAAGCCGGGCGAGCCGCCCTCGACTATCGGCGAATCGGGCCGGCGGCCGGCTCGCGCAGACCGGGGACAGGTCGCGCGTCGTGCTGCCCCGGACGGCCGTCGCGATCGTAGCCACGCCCGGCGGGAGGCATCTTGCCCGCGGACGCGGCCGATGCCGGGATGGTCCCGTCGCCCCCTGCGCGCGCCGCGCCTCACATGATCTCCGGGATGTACTTCTCGCGCGCCAGGTGCCAGAGCGAGGCGAGGAACGCGGTGAGGGGGATGGCCACGATCAGCCCGAGGATGCCGCCGAGCGCTGTGCCCCAGAAGAAGACGGCGACGATGATGGCCATGAAGTGCAGCCCGGTGCGCTCGCCCATGATCTTCGGCGTGAGGAACCAGCCCTCGATCTGCTGCACCACCAGGACCACCGCGAGCACCAGCAGGCACGTCAGCCACCCGCCGTCGGCCTGGAAGAAGGCGATGGGGATGGCGACGGCGAGGCCGATCATGTTCCCCAGAAAGGGGATGACGTTGAGGAGCCCGAGGGCGAGGCCGATGACGAACCCGTAGCGCAGGCCGACGAGGCTGAAGCCGGCCGCGAACAGCAGGCCCTGCAGCAGGGCGATGATGAGCTGGCCGCGGAAGAACCCCACCGTGATGTCCACGAACTCGTGCAGCAGATAGGTCACGTCCGCGCGGGTCTCGGGCTTCAGGAACGGGAGCACGCGGTCGGTGTCGAGCCGGAAGCCGGCGGTGAGGAAGTAGGCGAAGTAGACGGGGGTGATGATCCACGACAGCAGGGCGGCGAGCCCGCGCGCGACGCCGAAGCCGACGGTGACCGCCTGCACCCCCATCGTCTGGAGCCACTCGAAGATCGCGGCCTGCTGCGCGACCGCGATCTCGCTCAGCCGGTCGCCGAGGCCCGACGACTCGAGCAGCTCGGTGGCCTGCGGGAGTCGTTCCTCGAGGAGCGCGCGGGCGTCCTCCCACCACGCCGGCACCTGCGCGGCGAGGCCGACGAGCTGGTCGACGGCGAGGTTCCCGAAGAACGCGACGAAGACGCCCAGCGGCACGAGGGCGGACAGGAAGACGGCGGCGATCGCCGCCGGCACTGGCAGCCGGCCCGGGCCGCGCAGCCAGTCGTAGAAGGGGCGGAACACGAGGGCCGCCACGCCACCGACCGCCAGCGGCAGGAACACCCCCGAGAACGTCCGGAGGAAGAGTGCGGCCAGCCACCCCAGGAGGCCGACGGCGAGCAGGATGACGAGGGCCGAGACGGTGGTGATGGCGGCCGCGATGGTGTTCGCCTGCCGGGGGGTGAGCTCGAGCGCCATGGACGGTCTCGCGGAACTGCCTGCATGGTACACGAGCCGACGGACGGGGCGCAGGGCACGGCGGCCTGCCGTCACGGCAGGGTGAACGCCTGGAGCGCCGGCACCAGAATCACACTCAGCACGACCACGACCATCGACGTCAGGACGGTGACGACGGCGCCGACCCTGAACATCGTCCCCAGTCCGACCGCGCCGAACGAGAACGTCGCCGCCACCGCCGCGCTGGCCCAGGGCAGCGTCACCGCGTCGGCGGTGCCCGGGATGATGCGGGCGAGAATCGCGGCGTTGTAGCCGAGGGCGTCGGCGATGGGAAAGAGCGTCGTGGAAACCACCACCGCCGCGGACGGCCCGTTGGCGAACTGCGTCAACAGCGGCGTGACCAGGCCCGCCAGCCACGGCAGCGCCTCCGCGGTGACGTTGCCCGTGAGCAGGGCGGCGATCCAGTCGGTCACGCCCGTTCCGGCCAGCACGTCGGCCAGGGCCATCCCGCCGAACACCAGGAACAGCACGTTCCATTCGACGCCGGCCTGGATGTCCCCGGCCGCCAGGGTCGCCTCGCCGCGCTTCGCGTCCACCGGCAGCGCGAAGAGCAGCACCATGGCCACCGGGGGCACGTACCAGAAGTCGAGGAACCCGATGGTGACGAACGTGGGCAGGTTCCACAGCACGAGCATCAGGACCAGGACGAACAGGACGTTCTTCTCGCCCCGGCTCATCGGGCCCAGCCGCGCCAGCTCCCCGCGAAAGCGGGCGCCGCCGGAGATGGCCCGCACCTCCGGCGGCAGCATGAGCGTCAGGACCAGATAGCACAGCGGGAGGTTGGCCGCGGTCAGGACGACGCCGGTCGACGTCCACTGCGCGAAGGTGACGCTGTAGCCGGTCAGCCGTTCCATCAGCGCGAGGGTCAGCGGGTTGTAGACGATGCCCGCGGGCGTCGCCATCCCCCCCGCGGTGGCGCCGTAGAGGACGGCGAGGCTCGCCGCCGCCGCCATGCGCCCCGCGCCGGGCGCCACCGAGCGTGCTATCGACAGCGCGATCGGCGTCGTCATCACGATGACCGCGAGGTCGCTGACGACCGCGGACATCACCGCCGACACGGTCATGATCGCGAGCAGGAGGCCGCCGCCGGAACGCGCCACCCCCGGCAGGCACAGCGCGGCGAGGGCGATGCGCCGGGCGAGGCCGTGCTTGCGGAACGCGTGCCCGAAGAGCATGACGCCCATCAGGTAGGGCAGGATGGTGTGGCCGTAGCTGGCGGCGACGTCGGCGACGGGCATCACCCCGCCGAGGGGCAGGAGCACGAACGGCAGGAAGCTGGTGACCGTCCAGGGCACCGGCGTGGCCACCCACCACGCGAGGATCCAGGCGTAGGCGGCGAGGACGAAGTGCGCCTCGGGCGCGAGGCCGGCCAGCGGCGCGGCGCGGACGGCGGCGAACACGGCCGGCCCGGACAGCAGGCGCAGCAGGAACCCCCGCCGGCCGGTCGAGGCTGCATCAGCGTCCACGGTCGGTCTCCGGGACTTCCACCCGCACGGTCACGATGTCCGAGTCGTGGAACTGCTGGTGGCGGACCGAGGACGCGATGTGGCGCAGCAGGCGCAGCGAGACCTCCCGCTCCATGAGCACGTCGTCGGGCCGGTCGGCGAGCAGCCCCATCCGGTCCTGCAGGTTCTCCTCGCCGGCGGCGGCGATGAACTCGAGGACGGCGCCGCCGGCCTCCTTGCGGGCCTGCAGCAGCAGGCGGCGCCGCTCGCGCTTCTCCCGGCCCTCGTCCTGCCCGATCAGCGTCAGCAGCGTCTCCTCGCTCGCCGCGTCCAGGCGGTGGACCATCTTCCCGCCCCAGCCGCTGCGGGCCGCGAACGTCCCGAGAAAGTCCCTGATCTTCGGCAGCGCGGCGAGGTCGAGGGCCGCCTCGATGCGGTGGCGGCGGGGCGCCGTCACCTCGAGGAACAGGGTCATGAAGATGGCCACGAGGCCGCCCGCGGTGATGCCGTTCTGCAGCAGGCCGCCCGCGAGCTCGGCCAGGATCTCGGGGAATATCAGGCCGTTCTGGCAGCCGACGCCGACCCAGAACGCGACGCCCGCGATGAGCCCCTTGCGGTGGTCGATGCCGCCCTGCACGACCTCCGTCATGCCGCGCACGAAGCTCATGGCCAGCACCACGGTCAGATAGGCCACGGCGACGGGGCTGGGTATGGCGAGGACGACGGCGACCAGCTTGGGCAGGAACGCCAGCACGATCAGGAGGCCCCCGGCCGCGACGCCCGCCGCGCGGGCCGCGACCCCCGTCAGCTCGACGGTGGGGACGCTGACCCCGATGGTCTGGGTGGGCATGATGCCGGCGACGCCGGACAGCAGCTTGCCGATGCCGTCGGCGGCCACCGCCCCCTCCACCGCCCGGTAGTCCACCGCCCGCGGCCGCCGCCACGACACCCGCTGGATGGCGACGGCGCCGGTGATGGTCTGGATGGCGCCGATGACGGCCACGAACACGAAGGCGGGAAGCAGCGCCGTGAACGCCGGCCCCGGGTCGAGCTCGACGGCCGGCCAGGCCCCCGGCGGCAGGCCGATCCACGGCGCCCCGGCCACGCGGCCCGGATCGTAGAGGCCGAGCAGTCCGGCGACCACCGACCCGGCGACGACCCCCACGAGGGGCGCCCACAGGCGCAGCGTCGCGCCTCCCTTCAGGGAGACGCCGCTGATGACGGCGATCGTCGCCACCGCCGCGAGCGGCGCGCTCAGCGCGGCCGACCCGGGCGGCACCTCCGTCAGGCGGCCGAAGACGACCGGCAGCACCGTGGCCGGCACCAGCATGTTCACGGTGCCGACGATGGTCGGGGTCAGCAGCCGCCTGAACAGGGCGAGGCGCAGGGAGATGACGATGGGGACGAGCGACGACGCGACGACGAGGGTGGCGAGCAGGGCGGGACCGCCCTCCGAGAGGGCGCCGACCGAGACCCCGATGAAGGCCCCGGCGGGGCCCATCGTCAGCACGTACCCCGCCCCGACCCGGCCGAGCCTCGCCGCCTGCAGCGCCGTGCTGACGCCGCTGACCGCGACCGCGCAGAACACCGCCCACGACAGGTAGGCGTCGCTCCCGCCGGCGGCCCGGATGACGATCGTCGGGATGAGGACGATGCTGGCGAGGCCGAGCACCACGAGCTGCACGCCGCAGCCGAGGACGATGCCCGCCGGCGGATTCTCGTCGGGCTCGTAGCGAACGCCGGGGCCGCGCTGCACTGCCGACATCCCTAGCCCGGAGAGCGTCGCCTACGGCTCCGCTCGCCGCCCAACCAACCCTGCAGGAGTCTGCACCGTTCCACGGCGCAGACTCCTGGACTGCCCTATCATAGGTGAACGGGTGAAGAGGCCCGGCGGAGAGGGAGGCGCCATGGACGTCGGCAGTCTGGTCTGCGACCGCCCCGATCTGGGCCGGTTCAGGGTGCATCGTTCCGTCATGGTGTCGCCGGCCGTCCACGAGCTGGAGCGGCAGCGCATCTTCGACCGCTGCTGGCTCTACCTGGGGCACGAGTCGGAGGTGCCGAACCCCGGCGACTACGCCCGGCGCGTGGTGGCGGAGCGCCCGCTGTTCTTCGCCCGTACCCGGGACGGCGAGCTGGCCGTCTTCCACAACACGTGCCCCCACCGGGGCGCCCTCGTCTGCCGCACGGACCGCGGCAACGCCGAGGCGTTCCGGTGCTTCTACCACGCCTGGACCTTCGACACGACGGGGGCGCTCGTCGGCGTGCCCGACGCCGACGGGTACGGCCCCGATTTCGACCGAGCCGCCATGGGGCTCCGCTCGCCGCGCTTCGACAGCTTCCGCGGCTTCGTCTTCGTCTGCTTCGACCCCGGCACCGAACCGCTGCGCGAGTACCTGGCCGGGGCCGCCGAGTACATCGACCTCGTCGCCGACCAGGACCCCGGCGGGATGCGGGTCATCCCCGGCTCGAACCGCTACGGCATCAAGGCCAACTGGAAGCTGCTGGCCGAGAACAGCGTCGACGCCTACCACACCCCCTTCACGCACCGGAGCTTCTTCGACTACATGGCCGGCGCCGCCGGGAGGGAGGCGCCGGCCGCCGGCGACCGCCGGGGGTTCGGCCGTTCCCTCGGCAACGGACACGGCGTCATGGAGAACGACGCCGGGTACGGGCGGCCCATCGCCATGTGGCATCCCTGCTACGGCGAGGAGGCCCGCGCCGAGATGCAGGGCATCAAGGACGAGCTCATCGCCCGCCACGGCCGCGACAAGGCCCTTCGGATGTGCGAGAAGACCCGCAACCTGTTGATATTCCCCAACCTGGTCATCAACGACATCATGGCCGTCACCATCCGGGTGTTCCAGCCCACCGGCCCCGCCGGCATGGACGTGACGGCGTGGCAACTGGTCCCCGCCGGGGAGGCCGGCGCGCGGCTGCGCCGCCGCCTCGATTCCTTCCTGACCTTCCTGGGGCCGGGCGGGTTCGCCACGCCGGACGACGTCGAAGCCATCGAGTCGTGCCAGCAGGGATTCCGCTCCGGCGGCGTCGAATGGTCGGATCTCTCCCGGGGAATGCACCGCGAGCCGCGGGGCAACGACGAGCTGCAGATGCGCAGCTTCTGGCGGCGCTGGCAGTCGCTCGTCGCGGGGACCCCCTGCGTCGAGCAGTACGAACGGGGACTGACGCCCGGCGCGGTCCCGGAAACGGCCCCGTCCCCCGAACTGACCGCGGCCGCCGACCAGCCGGCCGGTTGAGAGGGACCAGCCGAGCATGGCGACCAGACCCGCTCCGGCCCGGCCGGTCGCGGCCGGGCTCCCCGCCGACCCCGCTTCGCTGCTGCTGCAGCACGAGGTCGAGCAGTTGCTCTATCTGGAGGCGCGGCTGCTGGACGACTGGGACCTGGACGCGTGGCTGGCGCTGTACACCCCGGACGCGCGCTACGTGGTGCCCACGACCGACCTGCCCGAGGGCGACCCGCGGTCGGACCTGGTGTTCATCGACGACGACCGCGACCGCATGGCGGCCCGGGTCGTCCGGCTGCAGGGCCGCCACGCCCACCGCGAGTACCCCTGGTCGCGCACCCGCCGCTTCGTGTCCAACGTCATGGTGACGGCGGTCGACGGCGACGAGGTCGACGCCACCGCCGCGGTGGCCGTCTGGCGTTTCCGCGGCGGCGAGTCCGCTCCCTTCGTCGGTCGCTGGGACGTGCGCCTGCGCCGGGTGGACGGGCGCCTGCGCCTGTGCCGCAAGCGCGCCGTCCTCGACCACGAGGCCCTGACCGACCATGGCGCGCTGAGCATCATCTTCTGACCTTGCCGTCTCCGCCTCCGTCTCCGGCGTGGGGGCCACCGCCGGCAACGAGCGCTTGACGCGTGCGAGGCTGCCGACCACCTCCACGGCAGCGCTCTCCGCCTTCTCGACGCGACAGGCCGATGCCCCCTCGACCTGCGGCCGCCGACCGGGGCGGGACGGCGCCCGCCGCCCCGGTTCACGACCTGCGCTGCTCCCGCCGTGTCGGGCGGGGCGACCGCTTGCGCGAGATCCGGTTCGGGGCGATCATTGACGCGTCGAGAAGCGCCGAGAAGATCCGTATCGACAGGAGGGTGCAATGAGTCGTCTATCTCTCGCCGTCGCGTCGGTCGTGCTCGTGGTATTGCTGGCGCCGGCCGCGGCCGTGGGCCAGACGTCCGAGGCGCCGTCCTCGCCGCGCACGGCGTGGGGCGATCCCGACCTGGGGGGCATCTGGAACAACGCCACCCTCACCCCGCTGCAGCGCCCCGCCGACCTCGCGGACCGGGCGTTCCTGACCGAGGAGGAGGCGGCCGGCCTCGCGCAGAGCACGGTCGAACGGAACGCGGACCTGCTGAACGCGCCCGCCCGGCGCACCGAGGCGGGCGGCAACGTCGGGGCCTACAACAACTTCTGGATGGAGCGGGGCACGTCGGTGGTGCCCGACCGGCGGACGTCGATCATCGTCGATCCGGAGGACGGCCGGCTGCCGCCGCTGACCCCGGAGATGGAGGCCCGGATGAGCTCGCCGGAGGCGCGGCGCATCGCGCGGATGCGCGGCGGCCAGGATCCGGTCGAGACGTACGAGCAGCTCGACCTGGGGGACCGCTGCCTCTGGTACCGCGGCATCCCGTCGTTCCCCACCGGCTACAACAACAACTACCACATCGTGCAGACCCCCGACATGGTGGCGATCCTGCAGGAGCACATCCACGACACGCGCTTCATCCCCCTCGACGGGCGCCCCCACGTGCCGGGGAAGATCCGCCAGTACGCCGGCGACTCGCGCGGCCGGTGGGAGGGCGACACCCTCGTGGTCGAGACCACCAACTTCAACCGCCACGCGTTCATCCGGAACTTCAACGGCAACCTCAGCACCGACCTGCACGTCGTCGAGCGGTTCACGCGCCTCGGCCCCGACACCCTGGGCTACGAGTTCACGGTGACCGACCCCAACACGTGGACGCGCCCGTGGAGCGGGTCGCTGCCCATGTCCCGCCTCGACGGGCAGATGTACGAGTACGCCTGCCACGAGGGCAACTACGGCCTGACGAACATCCTCGCGGGGTCGCGCGCGGAGGAGATTGCGGCCGCGCAGCAGCAGTAGCGCGGTGCAGTAGCGCGGTAGAGAACCGCTCAAACGCATCGAAGGGACACCCATCGCCATGAAGTCGACGTACCGTTTTCTCGCCACCATCCTGACCATGGCCCTGCTCGCGCCGCTCGCGGCGCGGGCCGACGTCTCGTCGGTCGAGATCACCGAGCGCGGCCCCATCGAGGACGGCCGCGCGTTCGGCGACGCCGGCCCCTACGAGCTGATCGCGGGCCGCATCACGTTCACGGTCGACCGCGCCGATCCGCGGAACCAGGTCATCGCCAACCTCGACCGCGCGCCCGTCAACGCGGACGGGATGGTCGAGGCCACCGGCGACCTGCGCATCCTCGCCCCCGCCGACCCCGCGCGCGGGAACGGCGTGGTGCTGGTGGACATCGCCAACCGGGGCCGCCTGACCGCGCTCGGGTTCAACCGCGGCGGCAGCGGTCCCTACGGCGACGGGTTCCTGATGAAGAAGGGCTACACCGTCGTGTGGGTCGGCTGGGAGTTCGACGTGCCCGAGGGCCGTCCCATCCGCTTCTCGGTGCCCTCGGTGGACGGCGATCCGGTCGGCGGGCTCGGCTTCGCCGCCGTCCGCGACACCGCGTCGTGGATCAAGCACGACCCCGACGCTACCGTCTCGGCCGGGCACGCGCTGTCGTTCGGCTCGTCGCAGAGCGGCCGCTTCCTCCGCACGTTCCTCTACCTCGGCTTCAACACCGACACCGAGGGGCGGCGGGTCTTCGACGGCATGATCCCGCACATCGCGGGGGCGTCGCGGCTCGACCTCAACCAGCCCGGGGCGACGCCCATCTCGCTCGGCATGTTCGACGCCACCTCGTTCCCCTTCGCCGACGCCGCCCTCCGCGACCCCGTGACCGGGGCCGTCGACGGCACCCTCGGGAACGAGCGCAGCCGCGACAACCAGCCCCGCATCCTCTACACCAACACCGGCGTCGAGTACTGGGGCGGCGGGCGGGTGACCGCCCTCGTGCACGCCACGCCGGACGGCGAGGCCGACATCGACCTGCAGGACAACGTGCGCTTCTACCTGCTCGCCGGCACCCAGCACGGCCCCGGCCCGTTCCCGCCGCCCGAGCCGGGGAACCGGCAGGAGATGGGCAACCCCACCGACTACTGGTGGAACATGCGGGCGCTGCTGACCTCGCTGAAGGACTGGGTCGTCGACGGCGTCGAGCCGCCCGCCAGCCGCCATCCCCGGTTCGCCGACGGCAACCTCGTGCCGCCGCAGGACCTCGGGTTCCCCGCCATCCCCGACGTCCGGTCGCCGCACGACCGCACCGGGGGGACCCGCGTGAGGAACCCGTGGCTGGCCGGGGCCGACGACGCCGGGGTGTCGCTGCCGATGCTCGTGCCCGCGGTCGACGCCGACGGCAACGAGACCTCCGGCATCGTGCATCCGGAGGTGGCGGTGCCCCTGGCCACCTACACCGGCTGGAACTTCACCCATCCCGATGCCGGCGACCCCGACACGCTGGTGTCCCTCGCCGGGTCCTACGTGCCGTTCGCGGCGACGAAGGCCGAGCGCGAGGCGGCGGGCGACCCGCGGCCGTCCATCGAGGAGCGCTACGCGTCGCGCGACGAGTTCATGGAGAAGGTCGCGGCGGTCGGGCACGCGCTCGTCGGCGGCCGCTACCTGCTGGCCGACGACCTGCCGGCCATCCTCGACCGGGCGGGACGGCACTGGGACCTGCTCGCCGACAAGCCTTGATGCGGCGGCGCCGCCGGCGGCCTTCGCGGAGGCGCGGCATCGGGCGCCGAGTCCCGATGCCGTGCCGCCGCCGGCCGCGCCTGTCGGCGGGCGGCTACGCCCGTGGAGCACGGATTCCGCGCGGCGACCAGCCTTCGGGGAGCCCGGGCCGGCGGTCGCGGGGTCTTGCCGGCGGAAATCAGTCCGGGTCCTCCAGCGAGTCGTAGAACTTGATGATGTCGCCCCGGTCCTCCGACTCGTTGAACGCCATGCCCGCCCGCGGGTGCTGGTTGAGCACCCCGGTCATCATGTAGGGGTAGTCGAAGCCCCATTTCAGCGCGTCGCGCATCGGCTCGATGTGGTGCTGGATGCAGTGCAGCACGGGGCGCAGCCGGAACTTCGGGTTGTGGAGGAAGCTGAGCAGCAGCTCCATCGGGCAGTTGCCGGCGCCGCGGCCGAGTCCCGCCATGCTCCCGTCGAGCCGGTTGGCCCCCTTGATGGTCGCCTGGATGGTGTTGGCGAACGCGAGCTGCCGGTTGTTGTGGGCGTGCATCCCCACCACCTTCCCGGCCGGCGCCGCGTAGCCCAGGAACGTGTCCATGTAGCTGTCGATCTGCTCCGCGTACAACGCCCCGAAGCTGTCGACGATGCAGATCGTGTCTGCTTCCGACTGCGCGACCAGGGCCAGCGCCTCGTTGAGCTCGCGGTCCGGCACCGTCGACAGCGCCATCAGGTTGAGGCTCGTCTCGTAGCCGTGGTCGTGGGCGTGCTTGATCATGTCGAGGGCCAGCGGAATCTGGTGGATGTAGGTGGCCACCCGGATCATGTCGAGGACGCTCTCGGACTTCGGCAGGATGTCCTCGCGGTAGTCGCTCTTCTCGGCGTCGGCCATCGCCGACAGCTTCAGGCCGGTGTCGTTGTCGCCGACGATGCGGCGGACGTCGCTCTCGACGCAGTGCTTCCACGGGCCGAACTGCGCCGGGGGAAACTGCCGGCGCGAGTTGATGTAGCCGATCTCCATGTAGTCGATGCCGCTCTCGACGCACGCCCGATAGACCGCCTGCACCGTCTCGTCGCCGAACTGGTGGTCGTTCATCAGGCCGCCGTCCCGGATGGTGCAGTCGAGCACCTTGATCTCGGGGCGGTACGACACCCAATCGCTCGCAGGGCTCGCCTGCGGCTCTCGCTCACTCATCGCGCGGTCTCTCCTTTCGGGGCGATTGCAGCCGCCGGGCCCCTTGCCACGACCGCCGCATCCCCGCTTGCCGGGAGCCTGCGCGCTCGTGGATCCGGTGATCGTAGCTCATGAGGGGCCTTGCCGGAATGGCCGGCCGTCAGGAGGGGCGCACGACCGATTCGTGAGATGACCGCCCTGGCACGGGTCGGACCGGCGAGTTGGTGTCGTGCCCGGCGGCGTCTCACTTTCTCGTCGTGCACCCCCGTCCGACCGCGGGTCGGCGGCCGACGGGGCCGGTCCGACGGGGGAGCTCGTCGCGGGATTCCCGTCGAGCGCGGGCTCGGTGGGTGGTGGTGGGTGGTCGGGAGTCGACCCGCCGGACTCGCGGCGGCGCGAGGCCGGTCGGACCCGCGGCCCGACCCGGACGAAAGAAGATCCGGTGCCGCCGGTCAGAAGTCCCGTCTGCGGGAGTAGAGGATGACGTGCATCGACAGCACGTCCCTGCGCGCCACGACGCGGGCCGGGTATGCGTGGTTGTACGATTCGAGCAGGTAGCCGCCCCGCGTCTTCCGCACCAGCCGAATCAGCCGCTCGTCCGGCGCGAGCTGCACGTAGGCCTCGTCGCCGTCCTGAACGCGGCGGCCGGGGGTGACGATGGCGATGGTGTGCGGCGGGTACGCGGGCGCCATGGCGTCGCCGCGGACGTGGACCCCGTAGGCGCCGGGGTCCTCCACGTCGCGCGGACGGGGTATCCACCGCTCGATCTCGCCCGGCGGCGGCGCGCCGGCCTTCCACGGCGTGCCCGCGGGCGCGGCCGAGCCTTCCGCCACCAGCGGAATGCTGCCGGCCGCGTCGGTCTCGTAGTCGATCCGCTCGGGCCGGAAGTCGGCGGCTTCCCGCGCCTCGCGGACCCGGTCGTAGTCGGGGTCGACGCCGTCCAGCAACTGGTCGATGGTGCACCGGAGGACCTTCGCCAGCTTCATCAGCGTCTGGGTCTCGAGGGTCCCGTAGCGGTCGTTCTCCCAGTCGGACACCTGGGGCTGCGGCACGTGCAGCCGGTCCGCCAGGGCCTTCTGGGTCGAGATCCCCGCCGCCATGCGCAACCGCTTGATGTTCTGTCCCAGCGACACGGTGTCAGGGTACCGTATGGACGCGACACGTTCAAAAACGTAGTTCAATGGAATCAGCATGTTAGCGCTTGAGCGAATAACGATTGCACGGATACGCTTCATGGCGTATATTTTCGACACGATGTTGACGCCGCAACAGCTCGCCGCCCTGCGTGAGGAGCCCGGCCGCAACCGCGTCGCCAAGGCGATTGCCCTCGCCGGCGTGACCCAGGGAGCCGTGGCGGGGGCCCTGGGGTTCCCGCAGCCCTACGTCAGCGACGTGGCGCGCTGCCGCTATCAGACCATCACCGTCGACAACGCGAGGAAGTTCGCGAAGTACTTCGGCTGCTCCATCGAGGATCTGTTCCCCGCCTCGGAGCCGAAAGCGTCCTGACGCGCCGTCCGGCGGCCTCATTCTGCCCGCGACACGCCATCGAGGACCTGTGGCCCGCGTCGGAGCCGGCGGCGTCCTGATCCGCTGTCCGGTGGCCTCATGCCGTCCGCCGCACGTCGTCGCCGTCGGCCGTCTCCTCGTTCCGGAGGCCCCACCTTCCGCCGTCGATCCCGCCCACGCCGGCAGCACCCGGCCGTCGGCGAAGGCCATGGCGCCGCTTCGGAGTGGTAACCTGTCCGCGAGGTGGGGCGGTCAGGCGCCCCGTTGCTCGAGCCGTTCGATGTCCATCCACTCGGTCAGGCGCCACCTGCGCATCGAGACGGCGGCCTACGACGAGACGATCCGCCGGTTCATTCCGGGCTACGAGGCGATGCTCGAGGTCGTCGCCCGGACCCTCGCCGACGCCGGCCCGGATTGCGTGGTCGACCTCGGGGCCGGCACCGGCGCGCTGTCCGAGGCGATCCTGGCGCACGGCGGCGCGCGGACGGTGGAGCTGATCGACGTCGACCCCGAGATGCTCGCGCAGGCCCGCGGGCGGCTCGCGCGCTTCGAAGGGCGCGTCCGGGTTCGCGAGATGTCGTTCCTCGCCCCGCTGCCGCCGTGCGACGGGGCGGCGGCGTCGCTCGCTCTGCATCACATTCCGGAGATGGAGGTCAAGCGCGCCCTGTACGGGCGGATTCGCGGGTCGATCCGCCCGGGCGGCATCTTCGTGAACGCCGATGCGACGATGCCGGCCGACCCGGTGGGGCGGGAGGCCGCCCGCCGCCTCTGGGTCGACCACATGACGGCGTGCGGCATCGACGAGGCGCGGGCCTTCGAGCACCTCGAGGAGTGGGCGGAGGAGGACACCTACTTCCCCCTCGACGAGGAGCTGGCGGCGATGCGGGAGGCCGGCTTCGAGGCGGAGTGCATCTGGCACGAGGCCACCATCGCCGTCGTGGTGGGGCGGACCGGCTGAGGGCGCGGGGCTTTTGCCGCGGGCGCCCAGAGGGTAGGATCTGCGCCATGATGAAACTCATGACCCCCAGGACGTTGATGGCCGCGCTCGCGGCCGGAACCTGCTCGCTCGCCTTCGCCGCCGGGGCGGGGGCGCAGTTGACGATAGCGGCCCCGGACGACGTGGCGGCCGTCCCGGCCGACGCCGAGACCACCGCCTCGGGGCTCGCCTCGAGGGTGCTCGAGGCGGGGACGGGTACCGAGCACCCGGCTGCGACCAGCCGGGTGGTCGTGCACTACACCGGCTGGACCACCGACGGCCGCATGTTCGACAGCTCCGTGGTGCGGGGCCAGCCCGCGCTGTTCCCCCTCAACGGCGTGATCCGGGGGTGGACCGAGGGCGTGCAGTTGATGGTGGAGGGCGAGAAGCGCCGGTTCTGGATTCCCGCCAGCCTCGCCTACGGCGAGAACCCCGGCGGCGGCCGGCCGGGCGGCCTGCTGGTGTTCGACGTCGAGCTGATCGACATCCGATAGGCGCCCGCGCGCCCCCGGGCAGTGCCGCAGGAGCTTCGCCTGGGTGAGCTCCCGACGCGCCCGCGGGCAGCGCCGCAGGTCTCGCGTCAGCGAGCTCCCACGTGACCGCAGGTCGCGAGGCGACCGCGGGCCGCGCCGCCCGTCCGCCGACCCAAACCTGCCCGGATTCTGCGCCGTTCCCGCGGCGCAGGGTCCCGGCATCACGGAAGAGAGGCCCCATGGTCCGTCGACTCACGTTCGTTTCCGCGCTGATCGCCGTCGCGCTCGCCGCCCCGCCCGTGTCCGCCCAGGTCGAGGACTACACGCCGGTGACCGACGCGATGCTGCAGGACCCCGACCCGTCCGACTGGTTGAGCTGGCGGCGCACCCTCGACGGCCAGGCCCACAGCCCCCTCGACCAGATCGACACCGGCAACGTCGGCGACCTGCGGCTGGTCTGGAGCTGGGCGCTGCGCCCGGGTCCGCAGCAGACGACCCCCCTGGTGCACGACGGGGTGCTGTACATCGCCAACCCCGGCGAGATCGTGCAGGCCCTCGACGCCGCCACCGGCGACCTCGTCTGGGAGTACGACCGCGGCGCCGAGGCCCCCGGCAACAGCTTCGGGGGGCCGCCCCCCGGCCGCATGCACCGCAACATCTCGATGTACGACGACAAGATCTACCTGAACACCGCCGACGCGCACGTCGTCGCCATCGACGCCCGCACCGGCGAGGAGGTCTGGGACGCGGACATCGACCAGGGCGTCGGCTACCAGTTCTCGAGCGGCTCGATCGTCGCCGACGGCAAGGTGGTGTCGGGCCTGACCGGCTGCGGGCGCTACCGCGAGGAGAGCTGCTACATCGTCGGCCTCGACGCCGACACCGGGGACGAGCTGTGGCGCACCTCGACCGTCGCCCTCCCCGGGCAGCGCGGCGGCGACACCTGGGGCGACCTGCCCCCGATGTTCCGCGCCGGCAGCGACTCGTGGATCCCCGGCAGCTACGACCCCGTGACCCGGACCCTCTTCCACGGCACCTCGCAGGCCAAGCCCTGGGCCCGCGCCGTCCGCGGCACCGACGGCGACGCCCTCTACACCAACTCGACGCTGGCCCTCGACCCCGACACCGGCGAGATGAAGTGGTACTACCAGCACCTGCCGGGCGAGACCCTCGACATGGACGAGGTGTTCGAGCGCATCCTCGTCGACTACGACGACCGGCGCTCGGTGTTCACCATGGGGAAGATCGGCGTCCTGTGGGAGATGGCCCTCGAGACCGGCCGGTTCCGCAGCGCCCACGATCTCGGCTACCAGACCGTGGCCGACATCGACCCGGTGACCGGGCAGGTCACCTATCGCGACGGCACCATCCCCGTCATCGGCGAGGAGATCTACTGGTGCCCCAGCACCGCGGGGTTCAAGAGCTGGCGCGCCATGTCCTATCACCCGGGGCTCGAGGCGTTCTTCATCCCCATCCACCTCAACTGCGAGACGGCGATCTTCGGGCCCGTCGACCGGGTGGCCGGAGGCGGCGGCACGGGGCCGGTGCGCCGCACCAACCACCACCACCCCGACAGCGGCGAGCAGCTCGGCGAGTTTCTGGCCATGAGCATGCGCACCGGCGAGGTCATGTGGCGCCGCCGCTTCCGCACCCCCGTCAACAGCGCCGCCCTCACCACCGCCGGCGGCCTCGCCATCGCCGGCGGCTGGGACCGCCAGGCGTTCGCCTTCGACGCGCGCACCGGCGAGACCCTGTGGGAGACCCGGCTGCCGACCTCGATCCAGGGGTTCCCGATCACCTACGCGGTCGACGGCCGGCAGTACCTGGCCATCCCGACGGGAAGCGGCGGCGCGAGCTGGGGCGGCATGCTGCCGAGGGACCTGACGCCCGAGGTCCGGCGTCCACAGGGGGGGAACGGGCTCTTCGTCTTCGCGCTGCCTTGACGAATCTCGACGCCCTCGCGGAGCTGCCCGGCCGCGTCCCGCTCGCCGAGCAGGTAGTCGGCGGCGGCCTTCGCCGAAGCCGGCGCCGCGGGCGATGAACTTGACGTGCATCGGACCGCTCGCCACCGAAGCGGGCCAGACTGCGCGATCTGTCCGCGAACGGACAGGATCGGAGCGTATGAAAATCACGTAACTGTCTACAAATGAAGGACTTGTTCTCTTCGGCGCATTCTCTCTTGACACCCGCCCAGGGTTGTGGATAGACTCGCTGACCGGTGGCGCGCCCAGGCCTGTGAAGGGGGCCGGCACCAGGGGGGTCTACTTGTGCCTAGAATCTTCGGAGCGAAACACCTGCTGGTCGCAGCAGCTACGGTCGCCGTACTCCTTTTCATGGAAGTTGGTGCCGTTGGACAAGAAGCTCGGTTCCCGGTCGACGGTGAACACAGTGTGTCGGCGCTGCCGTTGACTCAGGAGGCGCCGGGATATAACCCGACGACCCCGGAAAAAGTCGAGCTGGGAAGGCTGCTGTTCTGGGACCCGATTTTGTCGGGACCCGGAGACGTAGCTTGCGCGACGTGCCATCATCCCCAAAGCGCCTATGCGGAGGCCCGCGACCTGTCGCTCGGCGTGTCGGGTACCGGCCTGGGCCGCTTCCGGCGTGACGGGACTCTCGTCAAACGCAATAGTCCGACGGTTCTGAACGTTGCTTTCAACGGCATCGATGAATCGGGCCGCTACGACCCGGCGACTGCGGTGGCGTTCTGGGACAATCGCATCAGGAGCCTCGAATCGCAGGCGCTCGAACCGCTCAAGTCGTTCGAGGAAATGCGAGGGGACACCTACCCGGAGGATGAGGCTATCGCGAGAGTGGTGGCGAAGCTCCAGGCCAACGCCGAGTACCCGAGCCTGTTCGCCGAGGCTTTCGGCGGTGAACAGCCGGTCACCGCGGAAAACCTGGGCAGGGCGATAGCGGCGTTCATGCGGTCGCTGCTGGCCAACAACTCGCCGTTCGACCGCTACATGCGCGGCGACCGCAGCGCCATGACGCAGGAACAGGTCAGGGGAATGCAGCGCTTCGAGGAGATCGGGTGCATCAGGTGCCACAACGGGCCCATGTTCTCCGATTACAAACTGCATGTCATGGGCGTGCCCGACAACCCCGCTCTTGCATCAGGTCTCACGACGCCCGCCTCCGACGGAGGCGCGCAGAACCCTCCTTGCGCGGCAGCTCCTCCGGAGCCGCGTACTGCAGCGTCCCGAGCAGCGTGCGACAGCTATGCGTTTCGTACGGCGTCGCTGCGAAACCTCGAACTGACCTTCCCATACGGGCACAATGGCATGTTCCGGACGCTGCGCGCCGTCGTGGGGTTCTATGAAGCCACCATCGCCGGCGAGTCCCGGAACCCGAACGTCCGCTACGAGGAGCTCGATCAGCGGCTTCGCGAGTTGCAGAACGTGGACGAAGAAGACGTGGATCTGATCGAGTTTTTGATTGCTCTGAGCGATGGGTCATTCGACCGGACGATTCCCGATCGCGTACCGAGCGGCCTGCCCGTCGGCGGAAACATTCGATAGAGTCGAGTACGCGCCGTCGTGGTATGCTGACGGCTTTCGGACACCCGAATTTTGAGGCATGGCGATTGGAGGACTCACATGAAACCGCTCTCTCTGTTTCTACTCGGTGTAATGGCGCTTGCGATGAGCGCGCCGGCGCAGGCGCAGGTCTATGAGGAGCGCCGGGTCGATACGAACGACCCCATCGAAAAGCCGTTGCTCGCCGCTCCGAACGCGGCCATGGCCAGGGACGCCACGGTCGTCAAGTGGATTCGGAATCCGGCGAAGAGTCCGGAGGACGATGTCACGGCTGCCGACTTTACGTTTGAAGTCTTGAGGCCCGGCCCCGGCCGTCTGGTCTGCTACGACCTGACCGGCTTTCCTGGAGAGCGGCCGTGGTCGGTGGAGTGCAGCAGCAGCGACGCCAACATGGCGCGCATCGCGCAGAATCGAGCGTTCGCGGAGATGGGGGCCAAGGCCCAGCCACTGCTGGCAGAGGCCAGTGGAGGCAGGCCCGCCGGGCGTCCTGTCTTGTCGAGCAGCGGCACCGGAGGGATTAGGGATCTGGTTGTGGCCGCCGGGAAAGACGGAACGCGTGAGCTGCCCGAAGCCGGGACCATATGGTATAATCTCCGGGGTGATAGCCAGGACACCGCCATCTGGCACACGTTTATCTCCATGCCGAACATGATGGCGGAGCAAGTCGGACTGCCGAACAACCGCGACGCGGGCGGTGCTTGGCTGATGTTCGAGGGCACGCCGGAAGCCCACATCATGATTGGCGGCCGTTAACCGGCAGAGAGTTTCTCGGCCTCGGGGTTTTCGACCACGAATCGGGGGGAGGTGTACACCTTCCCCCGATTTCCCGCAGGTTGCGAATCACTTCGCTTTGCGGTGAGCCTTATGAAGTATCTACTGACAGGTCTTCTTGCCTCCGCTTTTCTTGCCTCCGCCACGATGTCTGCAACCCAGAGCAGACAGACGTTCACAGGCACGATCACCGATGAGGAGTGCCCCAGCGCCGATCATTCCGGAATGCGGATGGGGTCGACCGACGCTGCCTGCGCCATCGCTTGCGTCGATGACCACACCGTCGAGTTCGTTTTGTTTGACGGCGAAGCAACCTATCTGTTGAGCGACCAGGACAAATCAAGAGAGTTTGCCGGAAAGAAGGTAGCCGTCGTCGGCACGCTGGACTCCACGACCTGGAGGATCCAGGTCACTTCAATGGCCGCGGCCAAGTGACCCATCGATCTTGAACGCCATCTCGATGCGCCGTTCGTCCTTGCGCGAGACCTCCCGCTCGACGAGGAACGCGAGCGCTTGGCGTAGCGTCAGGTGTTTGTCTGCGGCCTCGTAGCCCCTCCCAACTCTCGAAACGGTGTCCTGCGATCGCGTTCCGCTTGACGTAGCGCACGCCGGACTCGTCCTTCCCCTTCAGTGGAATACGCAGGAGCTCGATGCCGGCGCGCCTGTCGCCTTCGTCCAAGCGCACGAAGGCCAGACCCGTCGCCGCCCGCAGGAATGGCCGGTTCTCGAGCGACCACGCATCGCTGCCCGCCATCGCCAGCTCCATGCTGAACCGCCGCATCTCGTGGCGAACTGACGCTCGGACAGTGATCCCGTCGTCGATCGGGCTGAGCTTTCTCGTGGGCGCAGCTTGCCGTGAGCTGGCGGTGACGGTGCGCTGGGGCGACTACGCGCCGGCCGATATCGAGGAAGCGGGCGGGGGCAAGACTTCGGTCTGGCGGCGGACTCCGCACGAGGCAGTGCTGACGGTCCCTCTCGGCGGAGACGCCGGGCCGTTGGTGCGGGATGTCCCCGGCTCGGGCGGGCTGCAGCTTCACGTCGTCGAGCGGCCGATCGGCGCGATGGGGACGGACGGCGCGGAGTTGCCGGCCGGCACGCGCTCGGCGTCGTGCTTCCTGGTGAACCGGCGTACGCCCGACGAGGCGCAGCCCGACTGCGCTTATGCCTTCCAGGCCGAGATCGAGGTACGGGCGGACGGGGGCTTCGTGCCGCGGCCGGACCTGCGCGGGGCGCACGCGGCGGAATGGGACGACCAGGTCGCCGACCTCCACTACGCCGACACGCCGGAGTACGCGACCGGGCACGGGGTCTCGGCCGAATGGGACCTCGAGGACGGCGGGTGCCGAGCCATCCGCACCGCCTGGATCGGCGCGGCCGAGGTGGAGAAGACGGCGGCGTCGGACGTGCCCGGGGTCGAGCTGTCGATGGAGGTCCTGGGGCGGCTGGACGGCGGCTCCGCGGCGAAGCGGTCGCTCGGTCCCCTCGTCGAGCAGTACCGCGGCTGGATCGAGGCGCGGCGGCGCGAGGTGGCGGGCGGTTCCCTGCCGGGTGCGCGACGGGAGACGGCCGAGCAGTTGCTCGACTACGCGACGGTGGCGGCCGACCGCATGGCCAGCGGCGTGGTCCGGCTGGGCGAGGACGCCGATCTGCTGGACGCTTTCAGGGTCGCGAACCGGGCGGTGGCGCGCGCCCTGCGCCAACGGCTCGGCGACCAGATCGGACCCGACGGGCCGCGGTGGCGACCGTTCCAGCTCGCGTTCCTGCTGCTGAACCTGCCCGGCCTCGCCGATCCAAAGGACGGCCACCGTGAGACGGTGGACCTGCTGTTCTTCCCGACCGGCGGAGGGAAGACCGAGGCGTATCTGGGGCTCGCCGCGGTGGCGATGGTGCTGCGCCGCCTGCGCCATCCCGGCGACGACGGCCTGGCCGGTGCCGGCGTGAGCGTCATCATGCGCTACACGCTGCGGCTGCTGACGCTCGATCAGCTCGCGCGGGCGGCGGGGCTGGTCTGCGCGCTGGAGATGGAGCGGCGCGAGGCCGGCGGGCGGTACGGCTCGTGGCCATTCGAGATTGGCCTCTGGGTGGGGAAGGCGGCCACGCCCAACATCCTCGGCCGGAAGGGCGACGGCCGCCCCGACTCGGCACGGGCGAAGGTGACGGCGTTCAAGAAGAACCCCGACCGCAACCCGTCGCCGATCCCGCTGGAGAACTGTCCCTGGTGCGGGCACGAGTTCGAGCCCGAGTCGTTCGATCTCCAACCGAACGCCGAGCAGCCGAACGAGCTGCGCATCGTCTGTGCCAACTGGGAATGCGACTTCAGCGGCGACCGTCCCCTGCCGGTCATCGGGGTGGACGAGCCGCTCTACCGGCGGCTGCCCGCGTTTCTCATCGCGACCGTCGACAAGTTCGCCTCGCTGCCGTGGGTGGGGCAGTCGGGCGCCCTGCTCGGCGGGGCCGACCGCGCGGACGCGAATGGCTTCTACGGCGCCGCCGAACCGGGGCAGGGGAAGCGGCTGACGGCGCCGCTTTCACCGCCCGACCTCGTCATCCAGGACGAGCTGCACCTGATTGCGGGACCGCTCGGCACCATGGCGGGCCTCTACGAGACGGCGATCGAGGCGCTGGCGGTGCGCGAGGTGGACGACGGCCGCGTCGTCAAGCCCAAGATCGTCGCCTCGACCGCGACCGTGCGCCGGGCGCAGGACCAGATACAGGCGCTGTTCGCGCGGGGATTGACGCAGGTGTTCCCCCCGCCGGGGCCGAATCGCCGCGACACGTTCTTCGCCCGGACCGTGCCGTCGTCGGAGACGCCAGCGCGGCGGTACGTGGGCATCGCCTCGCAGGGCCGGAACCCGAAGGTCCTGATGCGCCGGGTCCTGCTGGCGCTGATGGGGGCGGCGCAGCAGGCCTGGCACGAGGAGGGGGGCGCCGGGAACCCGCGGAACCCCGCCGACCCCTACATGACCGCGCTGGCCTACTTCAACAGCCTGCGCGAGTTGGGCGGGGCGCGGCGCATCCTCGAGGAGGAGGTGCGCACCACCGTCGCGCGCTACGGGATGCGGCGCCGGGTCGGCGAGGCGCGCCGCCTGTTCCGCGACCGTACCGACTTCTCCGAGCCGGTGGAGCTGACCTCGCGCGTGTCGACCGACCAGGTGGCCGAGGCGCGGCGGCGGCTCGAGTGCCGGTTTCGACGACCGGCGCAACCGCGTCGACTGCGCGCTGGCGACGAACATGATCTCGGTCGGCCTCGACATCCCGCGCCTCGGGCTCATGCTGGTGCTGGGGCAGCCGAAGGTGCACGCCGAGTACATCCAGGCGACGAGCCGCGTGGGGCGTTCCGACGAGGGCCCGGGCCTGGTGGTCACCCTGCTCAACGTCCACAAGCCGCGCGACCGCTCGCACTACGAGCGGTTCCGCCACTATCACGAGACCTTCTACCGCTCGGTCGAGGCGGGCAGCGTCACGCCGTTCTCGCCGCGCGCCCTCGACCGCGGCTTCGCGGGCGCGCTGGTGGCTCTGGCGCGCCACCTCGAGCCGGCGTTGACGCCCGCGCGCGGGGTCGAGCGCATCGGCGACGTGCGCGCAGCCCTCGAGCCGCGGCTCCTCGCAGCGTTCGAGGCCCGGGTCGCGCAGCAGGCGTTCGCCGAGGACACCGAGCGCGACGAGCGGATGCGGAGCGTGCAGGACCGCGTGGGCGACCTCCTCGACTCGTGGCGGCGGGTCTTCGACGACTATCACCGGGACGGCGTCGAAGTGCAGTATCAGCGCTACGAGCTGAAGCAGCCGAAGCCGCTGTTGCGCGAGATGCTGGACGAGCGGTTCGAGACCGAGCATCACCGGAAGTTCCGCGCCAACCGCTCGCTGCGCGACGTCGAGCCCGAGGTCAACCTGTATCTGCACGACCTGCGCGCGCCGCGGTCGACGGAGGGGGCGTGAGGCAGAAGACGCACGCACGGATCCCCCGCCGCGAGGTCATCCTGTGGGCGCCGGCGCGGGCGGGGGCATCGTGAGGCGGAAGGCGCACGGGCAGGTTCGCTGCAGCCAGGTCATCACCACCTACGGCCCCGGCGCCCTGATCGACCTGCCCCAGGAGTCGGCCATCGTGGCCGGGCTCGACGAGTGGCCGCCGCCGCACAAGCTGGAGGAGGTCGACGAGCCGCGGCTCGCCCGGAAGCTGCGGGCCATCACCGGCGTCGCCGTGCCGCGGATGGTGGCGCCGCCGCCGGTATCGTCCGACCCCGGCGCGACGCCGGTGGGCATCGGCGCGTGGCGCTTTCCCGAGTGGTTCGTCGTCCAGGAGGCGGAGCCGGGCGACGGGCAGGTCCGGTCGCGGCGGCTGGTGCACCGGAAGGCCCTCGACGACCATCGCTGTTTCGAGGGCCGCCCGGTCGTGGCCACCCGGTTCGTTCGCGCCTGCCCGCGGGGGCACGTCGACGACGTCGACTGGCGCCGGTTCGTGCATGGCCCTCGCAGCGACTGCCCGCCGACCCGCCCGCTGTGGCTCGACGAGCAGGGGACCACCGGCGATCTGGCCGATCTGGTCGTGCGCTGCGAGTGCGGTGCGTCGCGCCGGCTCTCGGACGCCAGCATGCGGGAGCACACCCCGCTCGGGATGTGCTCGGGCGCGAGGCCGTGGCTCGGGCGCGGCGCCAACGAGGACTGCAACCTGCCGAGCCGGCTGCTGGTGCGTACCGCGTCGAACGCCTGGTTCCCGCAGGTGGTCAGCGTGCTGTCGCTGCCCGAGCGGGGGTCGGCAGTCGAGACAGCGGTGCGGGAGCTGTGGGACGACCTGCAGATCGTGGAGGACGCGGCAGACCTCGCGTTCATGAAGAAGAAGCCGAAGGTGGCGGCGGCGCTCGCCGCGTTCACCGACGACGAGATTCTCGCCGCGATCCACGGCGTGAGGGGCGCCACCCCGGGGACCGAGCGATCCGTGAAGGAGATCGAGCTCGAGGCGCTGCTCGCCGCGCCCGAGGGCTACGGCGACGACGTTCCCGTCGACCAGAACTTCCACGCGCGCCGACTGCCCGACTCGGTGTGGCGCCGGTCCGAGCGCAGCGCGGGCATCGAGTCTGTCATCCAGCTCCACCGGCTGCGCGAGGTGCTGGCCCTGGCCGGCTTCACGCGGTTCGAGGCGGTGACGCCGGACATCCACGGCGAGTACGACTCCGATGTCGAGCGTGCCGCCATCGCCCTCGAGCCGGGCTCGTTCCCGGCGGTGGAGAACCGGGGCGAGGGGCTGTTCCTGCGGCTCCGCCGCGATGCGGACGGCTCGGCCGGACCGCCCGCGGTGCCGCCGTCTTCGCCCCCTCCCATCTGCGGCCGTCCCTGAGGCCGGTCGAATAGAGCCCGACAAATCGCTGGTGAGCCCGGCCGTGGAACTCTGCACTCGCACCAACTTGCTGCCGGCGCGTCCCTTGTCCAAATAGCGCGAACCGTGCTATACATGAGACGTCAAGGCCGTAGGGAGTTCTGGATGGCGGATCTGCTTATCACACAGACTGTGTCGTCGGTTCCTAACAGCCACTGGGAACTAACGCCGCGGGCTACTCGCCGGGTGCCCAACTGCGGCCGTGTTGCCCACAGGGTCCTACTCTACGGCTGTCCCGGGGCACTGGGCCCGCTCCCTGACGAGCGGACCGTAGCGGCCACGCATCGACCACGAACGGATCGCCGTGACCAGCCACGAGCCGCGCAGTCGCACGCTCACGCGCCGCAGGGCTTCCCGCTCGGAGCGCAATCTGCGCGCAGCGACAGACCGATCACGCACGGCGACGCCGGACCAGAGAACCGGGCTGCCTGCATCAACCACCCGAGAGAGAGCCGGCTGGACTCCAGCGGAGTCCAGCCGACACCTCGACGGCCGCCGATCAGATCCTCCGCATACAAGCGTGAAGGCAGGTACCCAACGATTGAATCTCCGCCACACAGTCCCATGACTCCAAGTCTCGTAAATGAATCTCCTGCTCTGTTTCGCCTGGTGCTACTATCGGGGTCCGCGCGCGCGTGTGTGACCGTGCTAGGTAGAAATGAGGAAGACATCAACGATGAACCGCCAACTGCCTCGCCCTCACAGTACTTTGACAGTCAACCAACGCCTCCAGAAGCGGGGGAAGTCCTGCACTAGCCTTCTCGGCCTAATGTGCTGGAGTCTTTCCCTTATCCCACTGGTGACTACCGTTCCAGTAATGGGCCAGGAGGTGCACTACCTGGCCCTTGAACAGGAAGGAACCGCAAGTATTAGTGTCGACCGAGAGACGGCGTTGGCTCTTGTTACGGACGGAGGTAGGAGAGGGCAAGGAGGAATTCTGGGAGCCCGTATCGACGACCGCACCATACTGAGCTACCTTAAAGCAAACCAAGTGCGACGCTTGGTTATCACGTGTTCCCACCCTCACCGTGACCACGCTGGAGGGCTAGAGGATCTAGTCCGCGACAGCGAGATTCTAGATTTCGATGAAATCACGTTTGTCGACAATGAATATGCGAACGTTACAGGCAAAAGAGGACTTTTTGATATCTTTCGGCAAACAGCCGGCCGAGATGCTGACGGACTCAAGGCGCGGTATCTCTCGGCGCGAAACAGGAATGCGCTTGCCGAAATCTCCGTTACAGCAGAGTCTGTTAGGCCTGGTAATTATGTCTACGACCCGGCTATCCTTGGTGAAGGAACGCATGACCAAGCGGTGATCAGCTACTACGATGTTCTGGATGGACAACAGCAGAGGCGAGTCGTCGACTTTGACGACGCTTCCGGTCGTTTGATCCGTCACTGGGCCGACAGTCAGCCGACGCAAATTGCAAATGTGCTCGTGGTTCCCCACCATGGCTCAAGTCGTAACGACCTCTCGTCGGTGCTTGACAATGCGGGTCGTCATGGTCTTGAGGACGCGATTCTCACGGTCAACCGGGACAATAGGTATAGTCATCCCGCACCCAGAGTCCTCCGGTCCCTAGTAGAAAAGCTGGGACCCGAACATGTCTACGTAACGGATTCCGAAATTGGCGAGAACATCACCATTGCGCCAGACGGCGTTGCCTATAGCAACGGCACTGAGCCCAGGGTCCGGCTGGCAAGCTTCATTCAGGCACAGACTCAACGCTATGAGGCAGAGTATCGCGCTCTTCTGCAGAAGGCGTCGGTGGCAGCCGGTGACCGGATTGAAGTAACGACCGGAACCGCGGAGCAACTAGCAGACAGACTCCTCCGCGCGAGACGGTTGGATCCCAGGGAGGCAGCGAAGTTTACTCGACTCGTACGGGCTCTAGATGATTTGGGGTACACTCGCGACTTGGTCGAGGGAACGAACTATCATCGCCGGAACCTGCTAGCCAGGATGGCAGGAAGTATCGGCCCAGTCGGATCGCGTTTGGATTCGGAGATGGCCTTGACCCACACGCCGGAAATGGGTATCGAACGATGGCGTGATATGCTTGAAGGCCGTCTTGATACTCAAGGTGGCACTGGTGTTGGCTATCGCAACGCGCGAGCGACTCGCTTTGGGAACTTAGCGCAAAGCGCCATTCCGCGTTGGGGCGGGATAGTGCTCGGCAATGCTGTGCACTATGACGGCCCAGAGCCTCGGTCGTTGGACTTTGTGGAGACCGTTCCAGTTTTTGACGGCTTGGGATCTAGTGGTACGATGACACTGAGGCTCTCATTGGAAGACGGTAGCACGGTGGATTACGTGGGTGTAACCACCGATGAGTTGTGGTCGGCGTACAATTTCGTTCAACCGACAGAAGCATATCAAGCAGCACACGGAGAAACTCTGCCTCGCGGAGCCGCCGGGCTAGTCGGAATCTCTGGGCGCCGAGCGGAGGGATCGATTTGGACTTTTGCAGTACATCCGGCAATAGCAGGTACGGCACTGGCTAGAGACGCTATGCGGGTTGACATGCTTATTTCTGGAGCGACACGAAACCGTGAGTCCAGCAGTCTTGAGGGCATTCCTTGGGACAATCTGGACTTCTTCACATATCAATGGAACGATGCGCAAGCGGAAATCAGCACAGAGAACGGCAGGCTGCTCGTGTCGCCGGCTGAGGGCGCGGAGAGCTGTATGCTGCGGGTTCGGCTTGTTTCGTGGGAGCCGCCGGAGTGGTTAGACGTTGGCCGGCGAGAAGCTAGTATAATTCTTGAAGTTGCTGAGCGACTGACGGAACGTGGTCTGGCGGCGGACGAGAAGAACCTGTCGGCGGTGTTCGAAGAACTTGAGGGAGAGTTGACGGAGTCGGCGGAGAGCAGTTTTTGGCTTAACCGGCATATGGCTGAGATCTGTAGCCGTTTTGATGCAGCGAGGACGGTAGATCGGCTTGCACGTGTGATCAGTGTACTGAACTGGTTTGTGGAGGTTTCGGGCGAAGTGCTGCCGCCACTTCCGAGTTCGTTCACACGGGCGGTGCCGGTTGTTGCTGTGCCGTCTGCGTGGGCGTTTTCGGATGTGCTTTTTGGCGATGTGGAAATGGAAATTGTGCGGTGAAGGTGGATAGGGTGATGGATGTGGCGTGTTGGGGTGATTGGGAGAAAATCTGTGAAATTTGGCAGAACGGGTCGGAGTGTTTGCGTTGCGGCGTGGGCGGTGTGTAGTTTCGGACCTGGGATGATAGATACCACGCATGGGCAGGTGCCGTTGGCTCGTGAAGTTGTTGTGAGATTTGCGTCGGGAGATGGGTTCGAAGCGCTTGACCTATATGCGGCGAGCTTACCATATATTGCGCCGACACGTAGTCCATGGGATTTTCAGGCGAAGAACGATCTTTACCTCCCACGGGTGCTGGAGATAGGCGACGGGGAAACTTGCGCCGTGGATGTGGGTGGGAGAGGGGGCCCGGATTTCGTGTATTGGGCCAGTACCTGCTATGGGGTGCAGGCTGGGGCGATGCGGCCCTTGTTCGAGTCTTTGGCTGAGGGCGTGTCAACGCTTGAAGGGGTGGGGGGAGAGGCGCTGGAGAATTTTGAAGGCAGTGACTTATACTACAGAATTTCGTTACCCAGCTATGTAGACGTGGAATCGGCGGTTGGGAATATCAGGAAGTGGGCTTCTGTGGAGGCGGTGGCAGTGGCTTACCCGGGGATACAAGTGCCGGACGTCCGTCCGCGTCGCACCGCGACGGGGTCGGTTGGGTGGCTTGTGGAAGTGCTGCGGTTAGGTTATTTGCTGAACGACGCTGCGGTGATCGAAAGTGTGGTTCAGCAGGACGGCGTGGTGGAGCTGGGCAACGGCGAGAGCCAGGCAATTGGCGTTTATTATAGTGATTTTTTTTCGGAATACGCGGTGGTCGCGGCAGACGTCAACGAATTGAACTATATGGGAGCAGACATTACGGTGAGGGTGCAGATGTTGGGTGATGGGGAAGGTTCGGCACAATCGCAGATAGTTAGAGTTAGATGTCCGGCGGAAGGTGGTTGTGCAAAACTCGCGAGCATTGTGATTTCTCACGGGCTGAGAGACTGAGGGATGCAGCCATGAGACTGGAGAAGGAAGACGTGTTTCGGTTTCTTGAATCAAGTGGCGGCGCGGCTGTGATTGCGGTTTTCTTGGGCACGATGGGAGGCGGATTGCTTAATGGTTGGGTGCAAAACGATCTACAGAAACGCGATTTTGACCGGGCGCGGTTGGAGAGATTGGGTGAGCAAGAGAGAGAGGTCACTGAGCGTTTGTATGGGTTGGTCGGTGACTCGATCGTGGCGGCAGAGACACTGCTTAGGTTGACGACCGAGGATTTCGATTCTACTAGGTATTCTGGTGATGAAGGGCGGAGATTGAGGGAGCAGGTCAGCGGGTTCGTGAGGGAATCGAACGCTTCGATTCTACGGTGGAGGAGCGGTCAACGGGTGCTGGCGCTGCAGATGCGGTACTACAGTCGGTCGAAGGAAATCGAAGAGTATTGGGAGAATGTGGCTCGGGCTGTGGATGTTCTGATAGCCTGCGCTGAGGGCCAATACGAGGCATATTTGCGCGATTTTGGTGACAAGACGGGTTCATGCGAGGATGACAGGATGGACGTGGATCCGGCATTGGATAGGCTGACTATGAGGTTGAGTAGTGCTAGGTCGGAGGTCGGAGGTGGATAGAGTTGGAGGGATTGGCGGCCCTGGCGGATGGTTGTGGGCGCGGATTGCAGCGGTGGATCTGCTCGGGGCGCGACGGGTGGCAGCGGTGGCGTGGTACGGGATCACGAGCGTCGAGGGGTTACGCTGACATCTCTAGGCGCTTTCCTTCAGCGCGATGGGGGAGAAGTTCAGGTCGCTGTGGTTGGGGAGTCTGGCACGCTTATACGGGGGGGCGGACGGCGCGGATGCGAGGGTTCTGGGGCCGGCCTCACGTCGTGGAGCGGAAGATCGTCGCCTCGACGGCGACCGTGCGCCGGGCGCAGGACCAGATTCAGGCGCTGTTCGGGCGGGGATTGACCCAGGTGTTCCCCCCGCCGGGGCCGAATCGGCGCGACACGTTCTTGGCCCGGACCGTGCCGTCGTCGGAGACGCCGGCGCGGCGGTACGTGGGCATCGCCTCGCAGGGCCGGAACCCGAAGGTCCTGATGCGCCGGGTCCTGCTGGCGCTGATGGGGGCGGCGCAGCAGGCCTGGCACGAGGAGGGGGGCGCCGGGAACCCGCGGAACCCCGCGGATCCCCGCATGACGACGCTGGCCTACTTCAACAGCCTGCGCTACGGGATGCGGCGCCGGGTCGGCGAGGCGCGGCGCCTGTTCCGCGACCGTACCGACTTCTCCGAGCCGGTGGAGCTGACCTCGCGCGTGTCGACCGACCAGGTGGCCGAGGCGCGGCGGCGGCTCGAGTGCCGGTTCGACGACCGGCGCAACCGCGTCGACTGCGCGCTGGCGACGAACATGATCTCGGTCGGCCTCGACATCCCGCGCCTCGGGCTCATGCTGGTGCTGGGGCAGCCGAAGGTGCACGCCGAGTACATCCAGGCGACGAGCCGCGTGGGGCGTTCCGACGAGGGCCCGGGCCTGGTGGTCACCCTGCTCAACGTCCACAAGCCGCGCGACCGTTCGCACTACGAGCGGTTCCGCCACTATCACGAGACCTTCTACCGCTCGGTCGAGGCGGGCAGCGTCACGCCGTTCTCGCCGCGGGCCCTCGACCGCGGCTTCGCGGGCGCGCTGGTGGCCCTGGCGCGCCACCTTGAGCCGGGGCTGACGCCGCCGCGCGGGGTCGAGCGCATCGGCGACGTGCGGGCCACCCTCGAGCCGCGGCTCCTCGCAGCGTTCGAGGCCCGGGTCGCGCAGCAGGCGTTCGCCGAGGACACCGAGCGCGACGAGCGGATGCGGAGCGTGCAGGACCGCGTGGGCGACCTCCTCGACTCGTGGCGGCGGGTCTTCGACGACTATCACCGGGACGGCGTCGAAGTGCAGTATCAGCGCTACGAGCTGAAGCAGCCGAAGCCGCTGTTGCGCGAGATGCTGGACGAGCGGTTCGAGACCGAGCATCACCGGAAGTTCCGCGCCAACCGCTCGCTGCGCGACGTCGAGCCCGAGGTCAACCTGTATCTGCACGACCTGCGCGCGCCGCGGTCGACGGAGGGGGCGTGAGGCAGAAGACGCACGCACGGATCCCCCGTTGCGAGGTCATCCTGTGGGCGCCGGCGCGGGCGGGGGCATCGTGAGGCGGAAGGCGCACGGGCAGGTTCGCTGCAGCCAGGTCATCACCACCTACGGCCCCGGCGCCCTGATCGACCTGCCCCAGGAGTCGGCCATCGTGGCCGGGCTCGACGAGTGGCCGCCGCCGCACAAGCTGGAGGAGGTCGACGAGCCGCGGCTCGCCCGGAAGCTGCGGGCCATCACCGGCGTCGCCGTGCCGCGGATGGTGGCGCCGCCGCCGGTATCGTCCGACCCCGGCGCGACGCCGGTGGGCATCGGCGCGTGGCGCTTTCCCGAGTGGTTCGTCGTCCAGGAGGCGGACCCGGGCGACGGGCAGGTCAGGTCGCGGCGGCTGGTGCACCGGAAGGCCCTCGACGACCACCGCCGTTTCGAGGGCCGCCCGGTCGTGGCCACCCGGTTCGTTCGCGCCTGCCCGCGGGGGCACGTCGACGACGTCGACTGGCGCCGGTTCGTGCATGGCCCCCGCAGCGACTGCCCGCCGACCCGCCCGCTGTGGCTCGACGAGCAGGGGACCACCGGCGATCTGGCCGATCTGGTCGTGCGCTGCGAGTGCGGTGCATCGCGCCGTCTCTCGGACGCCAGCATGCGCGAGCACACCCCGCTCGGGACGTGCTCGGGCGCGAGGCCGTGGCTCGGGCGCGGTGCCAACGAGGAGTGCAACCTGCCGAGCCGGCTGCTGGTGCGTACCGCGTCGAACGCCTGGTTCCCGCAGGTGGTCAGCGTGCTGTCGCTGCCCGAGCGGGGTTCGGCGGTGGAGACGGCGGTGCGGGATCTGTGGGACGACCTGCAGATCGTGGACGGCGCGGCAGACCTCGGGGTCATCAAGAAGAAGCCGAAGGTGGCGGTGGCGCTCGCCGCGTTCACCGACGACGAGATTCTCGCGGCGATCCGCTCCGTGAAGGGCGCCACCCCGGGGACCGAGCGATCCGTGAAGGAGATCGAGCTCGAGGCGCTGCTCGCCGCGCCCGAGGGCTACGGCGACGACGTTCCCGTCGACCAGAATTTCCACGCGCGAAGGCTGCCCGACTCGGTGTGGCGCCGGTCCGAGCGCAGCGCGGGCATCGAGTCTGTCATCCAGCTCCACCGGCTGCGCGAGGTGCTGGCCCTGGCCGGCTTCACGCGGTTCGAGGCGGTGACGCCGGACATCCACGGCGAGTACGACTCCGATGTCGAGCGTGCCGCCATCGCCCTCGAGCCGGGCTCGTTCCCGGCGGTGGAGAACCGGGGCGAGGGTCTGTTCCTGCGGCTCCGCGCAGACGCGGTCGACGCGTGGCTGCGGCGCCCCGCGGTGCGGGCGCGCCTCGACGCGCTGGGGCGGGGCCACGCCCGGTGGGCACTCCAGCGGAAGCACGCGCGGCCGTTCCCGGGCGGCCCTTACATCCTGCTGCACACCCTGTCGCACCTGCTGATCCAGTCGCTGGCGATGCACTGCGGCTATCCGGCCAGCTCTCTCCGCGAGCGCATCTACGCGGAGGACGATCGCTACGGCCTGCTGATCTACACGGGCAGTCCTGACGCGGAGGGGACGCTGGGCGGCCTCGTGCAGCAGGCGCGGCGGCTCGAGGAGCATCTGCTGCGCGCGCTCGCGGCGGGCGGGCTCTGCTCGAACGACCCCACCTGCGCCGAGCACTCGCCGGGCGACAGCATGGCCGAGCGGTGGCTGCATGGCGCCGCCTGCCACGCCTGCGCGCTCGTCGCCGAGACGTCGTGCGAGATGCGCAACGACCATCTCGACCGGGCCCTCGTGGTGCCGGTGCTCGGCGTGCCCGACGCCGCCTTCTTCGGCCCTGCGGCATGACCGAGGTGCTGCCGGCGCTGCCGTCGCACGGCGCCTCCGGCGGCCCCGGTCCAGGCGATCCAGCCGTCAGCGGGGTTTGGCCGGCAGGGATGAGCCGCCTGCGTGGCCTGCTGCCAGGGCGTGAAGCAGCCGCATGACCGAGGTGCTGCTGGCGTTGCCGTCGCATCTGCGGAAGCGGCTGCAGAGCGCTCTCGAGACGGGGACGCTCGGGCCACCCTACCGGCCGGTCGCGGTGCGGGCGGCGCTCGGCGGGGCGCCCGAGAGCGAGGCGGTGGCGGTGGCGCTCGGCGAGCTGGCGAACCTCGGCGTCTCCGGGCCGGCGTGCGCGGCGTGGCTGCGCGGCTTCGACCGGGCGGCCGGGCGGCGCGCCGCGCCCGACTTCGTGTGGTCGGGGCCGGAGGTCGCCGGCCTGCACGCGCGGGACACCCGGCGGGTCTACGAGGAGCTGCTCGGGTCGGCGGCGCGCTCGGCGTGGGTCGCGACCTATGCCTTCTTCGACGGCCCGCGGGCGTTCGAGGTGCTGGCGCGGCGGATGGACGAGACGCCGGGCTTGGCCGTCACGCTGCTGCTGAACGTCCAGCGGCGGAAGGGCGACACGACCGGCGCCGACCACCTGGTGCGGCGGTTCGCCGACCGCTTCTGGGAGCAGGAGTGGCCGGGGGCGGCCCGCCCCCGCGTCTTCTACGACCCGCGCTCCCTCGACCCGGAAGGCGGGGCCGGCGTCCTCCACGCCAAGGCGGTCGTCGTCGATGACGAGACCGTCTTCGTGACGTCGGCCAACCTGACCGAGGCGGCGTTCGACCGCAACATCGAGATCGGTCTCCTCGTCCGCGACCGGGCCCTGGCCGCGACGATGACCCGCCACTTCACCACGCTGATCGAGCGGTCGCTGCTCCAGCCGTTGCCGGCGTGACGTTCGTCTAGAATGACGGCGGCCGCTGTCACCATTCCCTGATCCTTCGCGCGCGTCATGGCTCGACCCGATCCGATCGGCACACTTCCGGAACGGCCGCCCGAGGTCGGCGAGCTGGTCCAGGTGCGCTCCCGCCGGTGGCTGGTGGAGGAGGTCTCGCCGTCGGAGACGCCCGGCCGATCGCCGCTGGTGACGCTGGCCTGCGCCGACGACGACGCCCAGGGGCAGGCGCTGCGGGTCTACTGGGACTACGAGATCGACCGCCGCATCCTCGAGGAAGAGGGCTGGGAACACCTCGCCGAGAGGGGCTTCGACGACACGCGCCGGTTCGCGGCGTTCCTGCACACGCTGCGTTGGCACTGCGTGACGGCGACCGACTCGAACCTGTTCCAGGCGCCGTTCCGCGCCGGCATCCGCATCGACGCCTACCAGATGGAGCCGCTGCGCAAGGCGCTGCGGCTGCCGCGGGTCAACCTGTTCATCGCCGACGACACCGGGCTCGGGAAGACCATCGAGGCGGGGCTGATCGCTCGCGAACTGCTGCTGCGCCGCAAGGCGAAGACCATCGTCGTCGCGGCCCCGCCGTCGGTGCTCGAGCGGTGGAGGGGCGAGTTGGAGGACCGCTTCGGGCTTGTCTTCGAGATTCTCGACCGCGCCTACCTGACGCGCATGCGTCGCGAGCGCGGATTCGGCGTCAACCCGTGGATGACGCACAGCCGGTTCCTCGTGTCGCACAACCTGCTGATCGATCCGGGCTACGCCGACCCCATGCGGGCGTGGCTCGGCCCCCTGCGGCCGGGCAGCCTGCTCATCCTCGACGAGGCGCACCACGCGGCGCCGTCGAGCGGCGGGCGCTACGGCATCGAGTCGAAGTTCACCCGCGCCGTCCGCGACCTCGCCGGCCGTTTCGAGCACCGGTTGTTCCTGTCAGCCACGCCGCACAACGGCCACTCGAACAGCTTCTCGACCCTGCTGGAGCTGCTAGACCCCTACCGGTTCACCTGCGGCGTCAAGGTGCGCGGCCGGAAGGCGCTCGAGGACGTCATGGTCCGGCGCCTCAAGGAGGACATCCGGGTGACGCAGGGCGGCTTCCCCGAGCGGCGGGTCGAGCGCGTGGTCATCGACGGGCTGCCGGCGGACGCCCCCGAGCTCGAATTGTCGCGGCTACTCGACGAATACCGCACGACCCGCGAGCGGCGGCATGCCAACGCCTCGGGGAAGGCCCAGGCCGCGGCGGGCCTGCTCGTCGTGGGCCTGCAGCAGCGGCTGCTCTCGTCGGTCGAGGCGTTCGCGCGCAGCCTGGCGGTGCACCGGCGGACGGTCGAGCGCCACTGGGAACGGGAGCAGGCCTCGGTCGCTGAAGGTGAGGCGTCCGGTGGGGCCTCGGCGGCGGAGCAGTCCCGGGCCGCTGGGGGCGAGGCGCGCGCTGGGGCCTCAGCGACGGGCCAGCCCCCCGCGTCGGAGGCTACGGCGCCTCCGGACGACGAGCAGCAGCTCTTCCTGGTTCCGCCGGCCGCCGACGACGAGCGCGGCGAGCAGGACGCGGAGCTCGCCGAGGCCGAGGAAGAAGCGCAGATCGAGGCCATCACCGAGGCGGCCGAGTCGGGCGCGCCCGATCGCGGCGCGGCACAAGCGGAGCTGTGGCGGCAAGAGCAGGCGTTGCTGGACCGCATGCAGGCTATCGCCGAGCGCGCCCGCCATGCCCCGGACGCGAAGACCCGCCGGCTCGTCGACTGGATCCGCGAGCGGATGTGCCCTGAGCTGCCGCCGTTCGGCCGGCCGCCGCAGGGCCGCCCGCCGCAGGGCCGGCCGCCGCGCTGGAACGACGGGCGCGTCCTCGTCTTCACCGAGAACCGCGAAGGCACCAAGCGCTACCTGCGGAACATCCTCGAGCAGGCCATCGCGGACACCGACCGGTCCGACGAGCGCATCGAGGTCATCGACGGGCTGACCCAGGGCGCCCGCCGCAAGGAGATCCAGCGCCGGTTCAACGCCGACCCCCGGGTCGACCCGCTACGTATCCTGCTCGCCACCGACGCGGCCCGCGAGGGGCTCAACTTCCAGGCCCACTGCGCCGACCTCTTCCACTTCGACCTGCCGTGGAACCCCGGCCGGATCGAGCAGCGCAACGGCCGCATCGACCGCAAGCTGCAGCCGGCGGCCGAGGTGCGCTGCCACTACTTCGTGCTGCCGCAGCGGGTCGAGGACCGGGTGCTCGAGGTGCTGGTGCGCAAGACCGAGACCATCAAGCGGGAGCTGGGCAGCCTGTCGAAGGTCATCGATGACGACGTCGAGCGGCGGCTGCGGGGCGGCATCCGCCACCGGGACGCCGACCGGCTCAAGCAAGCTATAGAGGCTGCCGATCTCGACGAGGTCCGCCGGCAGATCACCGAGGAGGAGCTGGAGGCGGCGCGCGACCGGCGGGACGACCTGACGGAGCAGGTCGAGCGGTGCCGCGGCCTGCTCGAGCGCTCGCGGACCTGGGTGGGGTTCGAGGCCGAGCCGTTCCGCGACGCCCTGTCCTGCGCGCTGGAGCTGCTGGGCGCCGAGCCGCTGGCGCGAGACGGGGCGGGCAATGGCGGTGGCCAGGGGCGGGCGACCTGGACGTTCCCGGCCCTCGACCGGCGGACGGGGGCCGACCCGACCTGGGCGGCCACCCTCGACACCCTGCGGCCGCCCCGCCGGCGCGACCAGAAGCTGGCCGACTGGCGGCGCGAGGCGCCCATCCGGCCGGTGGTCTTCGAGGACGCCGGCGTGCTGGGCGACGACACCGTCCACCTGCACCTGGAGCAGCGGGTGGCCCAGCGCCTCCTCGCCCGGTTCCGCGCCCAGGGCTTCGTCCACCACGACCTGTCGCGAGCCTGCCTCGCCCAGGCCCCGACTCGATTCCCAGGGTCGTGCTCCTCGGCCGGCTCTGCCTCTACGGGCGCCGGGCCGAGCGGCTGCACGAAGAGATCGTTCCGCTGGCGGCGCGCTGGGTGGAGCCGGCGCGGCGGGGCGCCCCGCTCAAGGCCTATGCCCGCGAAGCCGAGACGCGCACCCTCCAGTTGCTGGAGCAGTCGCTGGCCGGCCAACCGAAGTGGATGCCGCACGAGGTCATCCGCACCAAGCTGTTGGCGACCGCCCCTCGCGATGTCGAAGAGCTGCTGCCGCAGCTCGAGCCGCGGGCCGACGAGATCGCCGAGCTGGCGACGCGCCGACTGAGGGAGCGGGGAGAACGGGAGGCGCGCGACCTCGAAGAGACGCTGCGCCGCCAGCGCGAGCGCATCGTCGAAGAGCTCGACCGCCACGAGGGCCGGTACGCCCAGATCACTCTGGACTTCGACGACAACGAGCGGCGCCAGCTCCAGACGAACATGCGCTACTGGCGCACTCGCCTCGACCAGTTCGATCGCGACCTGAAGCAGGAGCCGGGCCGGATTCGAGCGTTCTACGAGGTGCAGGCGAAACGTGTCGAGCCGGTGGGTCTGGTGTACCTGTGGCCGGAGACGAACTGAGGGGGCTATTCCTCGGCGCCGAGCGTGGCGTCGAGCTTGTCGAGGATACGCAGCCCTTCCTCGACGGAGCCGCGCGCGGCGAGCGCACAGAATCGCGTCTCGGCGTCATGCTGGGTGACGGCGATGGTGCACAGCTCTTCCATCAGTTGGTTCACGCTCATGGCGCGATGACGGGCGAGGACCTTCACTCGGGCGTGCGTATGGTCCGGGAGGCGGATGGTCAGGGTCGACATGGTTCAGGCCACCGCCTGTTGCCGGCGCATGCGTTCTTGCGCGAGGTCGTACTGCGCCTGCCGCCGCACCCAGAATGCGGCGTTGCTCCAACCAATGCCTTCCAAGGCCAGTGCCATCGCCGGCGAGACGCCGGTTCGACCGTTCAACACCCTGGAAAGGGTCTGCCGCGTGCAGCCCAACTTCGCGGCCGCCTGGGTCACGGTCCAGCCCTCGGCCTCCAACGCGTCCCGAAGGCTCTCGCCGGGGTGGGCAGGGTCGAGCATCGTTGGCATGGTGGCCTCCTCGCGCTAGTGGTAGTCGACCAAGGTCACGTCGGTCGCCTCGCCGTCCTCGAAGCGGAAGACGATTCGCCAGTTGCCCGAGACCCGCACGCTCCACTGTCCCCGCCGGTCTCCGCTCAGAGGGTGCAGCCGGTAGCCGGGCAGGTTCATGTCGCGCGGCTGCACCGCCGCGTCGAGGTCCGAGAGGATGCGGCGAATGCGTGGCGCGAGCGATGCCGGGATGCGCCGAGCATCCCCCCGCGCGAAGAACGCGAGCAGCCCTTTGTGCGCAATCTCGATACTCCGACTGTAACACGAGGCATGACGCGAGACGGTGTCTGCCTTGCGTTCGTTGGCCCGGCAGGGGGATGCACCGCATCTCGGCGCCGGAGCGTGGTGCGAGCCTGTCGAGGATACGTCGACCCATTGACATGCTGTCAGTCTGCGCACTAGGCTTCGAGGGTCGGCTCCCAAGGGAGCCGGGCTTCATCCCCCCGGGGTCTGGTGTCCTCGCGCACCACACGCCGGGGTTTTCTTTTTTGACCGTCCCGCCGTAGCCGATGCCGAGACGCGACCCTCAGATCGACGCCCACCTGGAGTGGATCGGCTTCGTCCGGCCGACGGGCCTCGTGGTGTCGGCGGCGGCCCTGGTGCGGGCGGGGGCGGTGCTGCCGCGCGACCCCGAGGGGCAGCGGCGGCTGCGGGCGTGCGTGGCCGAACGGCGGTTCCGGCCCGACGGCGAGCCCGAGCCGTGGCTGCCCGACTTCCCGGCGTTCGCGGCGTCGGTGCTCGGCTGGAGCTTCTCGCCGAAGGGCTACGCGGGGACGGCCGAGAGCCCCATCCCGCCCGAGCTCGAGACGCCGCTGCAGGAGGGCGGCGAGGTGCTGCGCCCCGACTTCGCGGTGCGCGAGCGCGATCCGCGGGACGACGGGTCGCGCTGGCAGCTCCTGGTCAAGGCGATCGAGCCCGGCGACGACTTCGACCGCGTCGCCGGAGGCGCCGGCCGCCTGGAGGTGTCGGCCCACGGCCGGATGGAGCGGCTGCTTCGGCAGACCGGGGCGCCGGCGGGGCTGCTGTCGAACGGCCGCACCCTGCGCCTCGTCTCGGCCCCGCGGGGCGAGAGCTCGGGCTGGCTCGATCTGCACGTGGCCGACATGCAGACCACGGCGGGCCGGCCCATCGTGGCGGCGCTGCGGCTGCTGCTCAGCGAGACGCGGCTGCTCGCCCTGCCCCGGGACAAGCGTTTCGCGGCGCTGCTGGCCGACAGCCGGCGCTTCCAGAACGAAGTGAGCGAGCGACTGGCCGAGCAGGTGCTGCACGCCCTGTACGAGCTGCTGCGGGGCGTGCAGGCGGCCGACGACGCGTGGGACCGCGAGCTGCTACGCGAGGCGCTGGACGAGCGACCCGACGACGTCTACCACGCGCTGCTCACGGTCATCCTGCGGCTCGTCTTCCTGCTCTACGCGGAAGAGCGGGACCTGCTGCCCGAGGGCGAGACCTTCGCGCGCCACTACTCGCTGGCCGGTCTCTACGAGCGCCTGCGCGAAGACGCGGCCCTGCATCCCGACACGATGAACCAGCGCTACGGCGCGTGGGCGCAGCTCTTGGTGCTGTTCCGGCTGTTCCACGACGGGGCCGAGGCCGACGGGCTGCAGCTTCCGCGGCGCCTCGGCGTGCTCTTCGACCCCGACCGGTTCCCGTTCCTCGAAGGCCGCCGGGCAGGCGGGGCGCGCCAGGGCCACGAGCGCGTCGAGCCGCCGCTGGTTCCCGACGGCACCGTTTACCGGGCCCTCGACAAGCTGCTGGTGCTGGACGGCGAGCGCATCTCGTACCGCGCCCTCGACGTCGAGCAGATCGGCTCGGTCTACGAGACGATGATGGGGTTCCGCATCGAGACGGCGACGGGCCGGTCGGTGGCGATCAAGGCGCAGAAGAAGCAGGGCGCGCCGACCACCGTCGACCTCGAGGCGCTGCTCGGCGAGGCGGGCGGCAAGCGCGCCAAGTGGCTGCGCGACCGGACCGACCGCGCGCTGACCGATAAGGTGCGCAAGCCCGTGGCCGCGGCGGAGAGCGTCGCCGACCTGCACGCGGCCCTGCAGCCGGTGATCGACGCCGCCGCCACCCCTGATCTCGTGCCGGCGGGCGCGATGGTGCTGCAGCCCAGCCAGGCGCGCCGCCGCTCGGGATCGCACTACACGCCGCGCGAGCTGACCGAGCCCATCGTGCGCACCGCCCTCGAGCCGACCCTGGTCCGGCTGCGCGGGCCCGGCGGCGAGCCGCTCACGCCCGAGGCTATCCTCGACCTGAAGGTCTGCGACCCGGCGATGGGCTCGGGGGCCTTCCTCGTCGAGGCGTGCCGCCAGCTCGGCGACGCGCTGCTCGACGCGTGGCGTGTCCACGACGCAGCGCCGGCGATGGCGGCGGGCGACGACGAGGTCGTCGTGGCGCGCCGCCTCATCGCCCAACGGTGTCTCTACGGCGTCGACCGCAACCCGATGGCCGTCGACCTCGCCAAGGTGTCGCTGTGGCTGGCCACGCTGGCGAAGGAGCACCCGCTGACCTTCGTCGACCACGCCCTGCGGCACGGGGACTCGCTGGTGGGGCTGACGCAGCGGCAGATCGAGGCGTTCCACTGGGAAGACGGCGCGGAGCCGCTGCAGCAGGGGATCGAGACGATCGAGCTGCGTAAGTGCGTGGAGGGGGTGAGCGAGCTACGCCAGCGGATTCGAAAGGCGGACCAGGCGGTACGTGATCCGGACCTGCGCGACTGGTGGGACGAGGCGCGGTTCGAACTCGGCAAGGTGCGTCTGTTTGGGGACTTGGTGATCGCTGCTTTTTTTGAGGGGAGCTCGCCGAAGGAGAGAAACGCCAAGCGCGACGAGTATGCGGGCGCAGTGTTCGCCGGTGCGTTCGGTGGCTATCGGGATTGGGTCGAACGCCGCCGACGGGGCGAGCCGTCGCTGGCGCCATTTCACTGGGAGATTGAGTTTCCTGAGGCGTTCGAGCGACAACGGGGGTTCGATGCAATAGTTGGGAATCCTCCCTTTCTTGGTGGTTCCATCATTTCTCGAGTGCTCGGCGACACCTATAGCCCCTTTCTCAAACAGTACTTCACCAAAGGCCAAACAGGTCGGGTTGATCTGGTGACGTATTTTCTGCTTAGAGCGACGAACCTCCTTTGCGACGGAGGCTTCGCCGTACTGTTGGCCACAGCCCAGGCCTTCGAAGGCGACGCGAAAAGAGTATTGAATTCATCACTTCATCTATTTCAAGGCCATATTCGCCACATCCACGCAAGCCGCGATTGGCTGGGGGAAGCGGCCGTCCGTTATAGAGTTGTATCTATAGAACGAACTCCCCGGAACACTACCGTTCGCCCCCGACCGGGCCAGCCAGCTCGGCTTCGCGCCAACCGCGGCATCGCATGGAGAGGCACTGAAGTTCGGGGGAAAGGTTCGTCCTTACGGAGGGCGAACGCGAGCAGCTACTGAGTATTGATAGCGATAACAGTAATGTCATTTTTCCCTATATGAATGGCAAGGATTTGAACGCGCGGCCTGATACATCCCCCGGCAGGTGGATTATCAATTTTGGAGTGATGTCCCGCGAAGAAGCCTCCAGCTACTCGGCGGCTTTCAAGATCGTGACTGAACGCGTGAAGCCGGAAAGGATGGCGATAACGAAGCAGATTCACGAATCCGATTACTGGAAGTACTGGGACAAGCGTCTCGACTCGTACGCTAAGCTCCGTCAATTGGGAAGGTGTCTGGCGTTGTCCGCTGTCACGTCTACAGAGGCCGTTTCTTGGGTGTTTGATGGTGTTGTTTTTCAAAACAAACTCCTCCTATTTCTGTTGTCGTCTGATGCGGCCTTTGCGGTTCTTCAGAGCCGGGTTCATTGGGCATGGGCCCGTAGCGCGGCGCCTCCGAGGGGTGCGTCCGGAATAAACTACTCGCCTACTTACTGTTTCGAAACGTTCCCGTTCCCGGAGAATTGGAATGACAGTGGCAGCGTCGGCAAGATCGGAAAACTCTACTATCAGGCACGAGCGAATGCGATGATTTGTAACGGCGAGGGGTTAACGCGGACCTATAAACGTTTCCATGATCCAGATGACGACCATCCGTCCATCATGCGGTTGCGCCAACTTTCACGATATCATGGATCGGCAGGTTTTTGACGCTTACGGGTGGACGGATATCGAAGTGGACTGCGATTTTGTCCAGGAGGGCGGAACCGACGAGGAAAGGACGGTCGCCCGGAGACAGCCCTGGCGTTACGACTGGTCCGACGGGGTTCGGCGGGAAGTGCTTCTTCGTCTCCGAGAGCGGAATGCCAAGTTGGCTTGGGACGAGCGGAGCTAAGTGACTGTCCTTGAAGAAAGCTCCCTATGAGTGATGCCTACTCGAAGCGTGCGAGCCCTTCCGCTGGAAGTATGCCAACCCCGCGCAGCTTCCGGCGCCAGATCCGCAGTCGACGTGAAGATGCCGCGCGACAGCACGTCCCGCTGAACCATCAGCCCAACCTGATTCAGCCACGAGGACTACGTCGGCGTGAAGTGCAGCGTCACGTTTCGGCTGCTCCTCCAGGAACGCCTCCACCAGCTTCGCCTTGTGGGACAGGTTGTCGGATCCCGGTGATCTCCTCGAGGTCAAATCGCGCTGTGCGTCGGTCAGATGAATCGGCTGTACGTAGAAGACGCCAGATGGACGGCAGACGTTTATCAAGTACGGTCCACTAGCCGTGTTAGCGGCGGTGGCCGAGAAATCGGCTTAGTGGATGAACATGTCTTTCCACGCTAGCAAACCAGCGTCACGGTGCATCAGTTCGTCGAGTTCGCTGGCCCGCTCACGCGCATGGGCCCGCAGTTCGTCGTCGGATAGCCGTCCTTGTGTAAAAGAAATTGTGATCGAGGCAAAAGGGGAGAACTCACGTAATTTGTTGTGAGGCTGTCCGTCTGTGATCCAGTGTTGGCCACCTAGTGTGCTAAAGAAATCGAGCGGAATCGGATACTTGGCGTTCGGATTATGGTATACGTACGCGCCATGGCTCCATGTTTCTGGAGCGTCGCCGACGAGGTATCCAAATGCCTGTGGAACCGTCGCTCGGGGGTCAAAGTCGACGCATTGACCCACTCGAATCATCCGAAGAAATGGATATTTGTTCGGATCGAAACCCATCCGCTTGAATTTAGGAATAGTCCCTTCGTTAGAAAAAAAAACTGCGCTTACATTCTCGGCGCCTGGAAGCGCAAAGAAGCCGGACGGGATTACTTTCGCGCCGTCCGAGTGCCTGTCCACCGTTGTATATGCTATCTTAACAACGTCACCAGGAGACGAGACAACCCGTCCATCGCTACCGTACAAGTAACGAATCAGAGGTGCATCAGAGGAGCGTACGGGACTCGGGTCGGAATAGTCTCCGAGTGCAAGGACGAGGGGTTTTCCGGCGACGTGGGGTAGATCCCAATATTTCTTCCGGAGTTTGGAGTAGAGGGGACTGCCTAGGCGAATAGGTATGGCGTCGTGCAAGTGTTTGCGTCCGTCGTCGATTGCCGACGTCCTTTCTGGTGCGGCACGCGTCTCACTAGGATTCGCCGTAACTGCCTCTATCCAAACATCCTCGAAGCCTGCGCGCTCAAATAGAAAATCAGGGGAGGAATGTGGTTGCGTTACCGTAAAACCCGTGAAGTGGCCAACAGCAAATACATACAACTCCCATAGCCGCGCATCGAAATGAGCAGTTTGAAACTCTCGAACGAAATGTGGGTCCGGGTTCGGAAAGGCGTCCCATATTCGCCGCAGCATGGCTCTCGCGGGCTCGTGGCTTCGACTTGAGAGAAGGGCGTGGAAATATAAATGAAACTTGTCTTCAGGTACGACCGGGGTGAGGAGGTCAGTATCGGGCATCGGTAGATTATAATATCATGGATTGGTGCGCGGAGGTCAAGGGACATCCGGGGTACTCGCCGGAACCGGGGAGATCTGTGGTGTGCTTCGAAGACGATGTTACCCTCGCGGTGTCAGACGTAGCGTGGATAGCCGTCCCGCTCGCCAAGGCCCGCGAGCAGGCCCTCGCCAACCGGATGCTGGCCCGCTCGGGCGGCGACCCCCTCTCCGAGAAGCGGCGCGTCCAGGGCGTTCCGACGTTCGCCGAAGCTGCCGGGCGCGTCCTCGAATAGAAGCGCGGCGGCTGGCGCGGCCGGTGGCAACGTGCACAACTGGTGGCGGAGCATGGAGCGGTACGTGTTCCCCCGCATCGGCAGCCGGCCCGTCTCCGAGGTCAACACGGCCGACGTGCTGGAGTTCCTGACGCCGATCTGGCACGTCAAGGCGGCGACGGCCAGGGAGGTCCGCCAGCGCATCCGTGCGGTGCTGGGGTGGGCCATCGCCCTCGACATGCGGAACGACAATCCGTGCGACCGGGTGGTGCCGGTGCTCGGTCCGCAGAACGACATCGTGACGCACCGGCAGGCGCTGCCCCACCAGGACGTGGCCGCGGCCATCGAGACGGTGCGGGCGTCGTTGTCGCCGCAGCCCGCCGTCAAGCTGGCGTTCGAGTTCCTGGTGCTGACGGCCGCGCGCTCGGCAGAGGTCAGGCTCGCGACGTGGAACGAGATGGACGTGGCCGGCCGCGTGTGGGCCGTTCCCGCCCTGCGGATGAAGGCGAAGCGCGAGCACCGGGTGCCTCTCTGTCGGCGAACTATCGAGCTCCTCGACGCGGCGCGAACGCTCGGCGACGGCGCGCCGCTCGTGTTCCCGATGCGGAGCGGGAGGGCGATCTCGGCGTCGACGCTGCCCAAGATGCTCCAGCACCACCGCATCGCCGCGGTGGCCCACGGCTTCCGGTCGTCGTTCAGGGACTGGGCGGCGGAGAAGACGGACCACCCGCGGGAGGTCATCGAGGCGGCGCTCGCCCACGTGGTCCAGAACAAGGTGGAGGCGGCCTACGCCCGGTCGGATCTGTTCGAGCGGCGGCGGCTGCTGATGGACGACTGGGCGGAGTACCTCGCCGACAAGGGCCGGTGATGCGCCCCTGACGGCTGGGGCCGAAGTCCCGGTCGACGTCACGCACGGGTACCCGGCCCGACTCGACGGCGCTGATCGGCGCCTGCGGGCGCCGGGACGATGCCGCTGACGGGGCCGGGGATCCGCGATGGCCGGAAAGGCCTCGATGCTGGGCGTTCAGCGCCCAGGCCGCGAGGGGGGGCGAACGGCGAAGGCCGGGGCGACCTCGGCGCTGGCGTTCAGCGGCCTAGCGACCCGGAAGCCGATCATGCTGCCGCGAACATCGGGACCGGCCAGACGTCGCGCGTCCGCGACGATCCGCCAGGATTGGCTACCCCAGCCGGCACCGCGCACCACTTTTCGGCTGCAATCCCCGTTGCGGATCATGGCTTGGCTGTCCCAACAATCGTTGGTCCACTCCCGGAGATTACCGGCCATGCCGAAGATGCCGGCGTCGCTCGGGGGGTAGGTGCCGACCACGCAGGTCCCGCGCTCCTTCGTGAAGAACTGGTTGCATCCCTTGGGGCTGCCGGCTGCGCCTCGGTCCCATTCCGCCTCGGTCGGCAGGCGGTACGGGTGGCCCGTCTTCCGCAACAGCCATCCCACGTACGCCTGCGCGTCGTTCCAGCTCACGCACGCCACGGGATGCCGCTCGGTCTGCAGGTATCCAGCCGCTCGCCAGGAACGGCGACGACGAAGTTGGCTGGAGCCGCAAGGCGGCTCGGGGGCGGCATCCGGTACCGCCTCGGCGAAGGCGCGGAACTCCTCCAGGGTCACCTCGAACCGACCGAGGGCCACGTCGGCCCCGGATAGAACCACCATCTCCGGGCAGACGTCACAGTCCCGGAACACCTCACCCGGAGTCTGTGCGCCGGCCGATGCCGCCGCAGCCAGGACCGCGCACGCCACAAGCCACCTCATTTGCACCACCTCCTATTTGGTTTCCCCCGGTCCGCCCAAAGGCGGTATTGGTCGCCCGTTTCTGTGCTCAGAGGCGGCGACATCGTCGAGCGCCGTCGGGACACGTCCGGCCGGGCGACGACCGGGCTGCCAGCGCCTTGACGCGCCGCTCGCAGGCACAAGCGTGTGTCCGGCCGCCCGACGCACATCCGGCGCGGACGGCGGGACGAGGGTTCGCCGCCGGCGCGGCGGGCTGCGCCGGGTCGCGGAGCAGCTCCTTCAGCTCCTTGCCGGGCTTGAAGTAGGCGATGCGCTTCGACGCCACGTCCACCCGGTCGCCGGTCCTCGGGTTGCGGGCCGTGTGCGGCTCGCGGCTCCGGAGACGGAAGCTGCGGAAGCCGCGGAGTTCGACCTTCTCTCCCCGGTGGAGCGTCTTCACGATGCTGCCGAGCACGGCGTCAACGATGATCTCGGCGCGCTTCTTCGTCAGGGCGGCGGCGTGGGCCACCTCCTCGATGAGCGCCGCCTTCGTCAGGCTGCCGTCGGTCATTTGGACGATCCGACCCTGGAGACACGCCCCGGCATGGCGCCGGGGCGTGTCAACGTTCGGGATTCTACACGGTCAGCGGCTCTCGTCCTCGAAGCTGCGCAGATAACGCGACACGGTGATGGGCGCGCAGCCGATCGCCCGCGCGATACGCTTGAAGCCGAGGCCCTGCGCGCGAAGCTCGACCATGCGGGCGACGGCCTCGGCCGACATCGGCGGGCGCAGAAACCCGCGCCTGACCGTCACGCGGCCGCGCCGGCGCAGCACCTTCCGGTCGGCGAGGGCCGGCATCGAGCGCTCGTCGTCGACGACGTCAGGAGCGTGCTTCGCCAGCTCATGCCAGTCGACGGCCGCGCGCGTCGGACTGCCGTCGATGGGCGCGGGGTCCGGCATCTGGTCGAGGAGGCCGTCGCCGCCGCGCCACGCGACCTCGAACTCCTGCCCGGCGCTCGCGGACGACTCGCGGACGACCGTGGTCAGCGGCTCGACCTCGCGGTAGACGACCGACAGCCCCGTCGTGTGGCCGGCGCCGGTGCGATACGACACGTCGGCGAGGGCCGAGCTCACGGCCGGGCTCGCCAGCGCCGCGTCCAGCGCCGAGCCCTGCAGCCGCAGCTTCGCCGTCACGCGCAGAGCACGGATCGTCGAGCCGCCGGCGTCGATCGACCGGACGACAATCTCGGAGCCGACCCTCAGCGGCCGGCCCTCCCGCCGGCTCGGCCGTCCGACAGACACGTCGCCGTCGCGGAACCGGTCCCTCCTCGAGCTGCGGTCGCGAGTGCTGGCCTCGTTCACTCCTCCTGCGGCGAGTCGCGTCCGGCCTCATGCCGACCCGCGCTCGGGCGCACACGTCGCGCCGCAGGACCCCTGCCCGCGATTCCGGAGTCAGGGAGCCCCGCAGGGGACCGCTGCCCGGGGTGTCTAATCGACCAGCCGATGTTTTTCGGCGCCGGCGTTCAGGCCGGCCTGCCTGGAGAGAGCGGTGCCCTCGTCGGGCACGGCGGTGGTGGTGGCGAGGAAGTGCCGGCCTGCGGCGAAGCCGCGTTCTTTGTCGGCGCCGTCAAGGTGGAAAGCGGAGATTCGACGGCCCGGGCGTTCAGCGGCGGCGAGCGCTCTCCGGCTCGCCGTCCTTGACGCCGGAATCTGCGAGAGGCGCACCCGTCTGGCCGGCCCGCCGTTCAGGCCGGCCGGGTGCGCCGTCGCAAGGGCAGGGGTTCGCCGCCCATCCCGGGGCCGTCGCCCTTCACGGCCCCGGGATGGAGGCCGGACCGCCGTTCCAGGTCCGGCCGGGGGCGGCGTCCGCCCCGCCGGCGTCTGCCGGCGTTCGGAGCGGGTGCTCTTCTCCCGCTCCGGGGGCGGATGGGACGACTGTGCGTGCAAGCCAACCTCCCGACCTGGCACGGCGCGGGCAGGGGAGAACGGGAACGGCACGCCCCCGAAGCGGTGGGACGGCCTGGTTCCTCCGCGGGGGAGGTCATCGACGCGGCGCTGGCTCACGAGGTCAAGAACAAGGTCGAGGCCGCCCACGCCCGCTCGGACCTGTTCGAGCGTCGGCGGATTCCGATGGACGATTGGGCTACGTACCTTCGGCGAAGAGCGCGGACAGGCGGTGACGCGGCGCCGGTAGCGCCCGCACGGTATCGCCCTGCTCTTCCCATGCGGCGCTAGCGGCCCGGACCGAAGTCCCGCTCCCGCCCGCGCCGGGGGCTCTCCCGCCGCATCATCTCCAACCCCTGTGCAACGTCTCGGCCAGGGCCGCGTAGTGCTCGGTCAAACTCGTCACCTGCGTGCTGAGCCGCTCGACCTGCCGCCGCAAGGTCTCGACCTGCTGCCGCCAGGCTTCGGCCTGCGCGGCCTGCCGCATCCGCTCCCGCTCGGACTGCTCGGACAACCGCCGCAAGGCCGTCATCAACTGCCGATGTAGCTCGTCCATAGAGCTCCCTCACTCGCTCGACAGCTTCACGGCAGGCCGCCCACCCACCCTCCAGGGCGGATTGCTCAGCGTCCCGGCCGGCAGCACCACGAATCGATCGCCGTCGATCACCCGAAACCTCACGCTCCAGGTCGTGTCGTCGCGGCCGTGGCGTACGGCTTCCGCTCGTCGTTCCGGGACTGGGCGGGCGGAAATGACCGACCACCCGCGGGAGATGATCGAGGCGGCGCTCGCCCACGTGATCCAGAACAGGGTCGAAGCGGCCTACGCCCGGTAGGACCCTGTTCGAGCAGCGGCGGAGGCTCATGGACGACTGGGCCGATACCTCGCGGGCGCCGGCCGATGATGTGTCCCGTCGCAAACCGCGCGGCCAGGGCGAACGACGAGCCCTCCGTTCATCGCGGTTGGCTTCATGATGGGGCGATGCCGAGAAGCCTCTCGGCGTTCTCGTGAGCGATCTTCTCCTTGGCGGTCCGGGGCAGGTCGAGCGCCCGGAACCAGTCGGCGCCCCGCTGGGCGCTCGCCATGGGATAGTCGACCGAGAACATGACCCGGTCCTCGCCCATGGTGGACAGGGCCAGCGCCAGCAGCTCGTCACGGAAGAACGCGCTGGTCGTGATCCACAGGTTGTCGTGGAAGTACTGCTGTATGGGCTTGTGCAGCCTGCTCCGCGTGATGCGGTCGAGGTCCTCCCCGAACCGCCAATAGTAGAAGGGAAGCCCTTCGCCCATGTGGCCGACGACGATCTGGAGGTTGGGATGCCTGTCGAAGACGCCGCCGGCGATCATCCGCAGGCACTGAAGCGCGACTTCCTGATGCCAGCCGTAGCCGGGGCCGCCGAGGATCCGGCTCAACACCTCGTCGCCGAGCCCGTCGTAGAACACATCGCTGGCCTGCGGCGAAGCCCAGTTCGGGTGAATGTAGATGGGCACGCCGAGCGCCTCGGCCCGGCCGAGCACGGGGTCGAAGTCGGCGTGGTCGAGATACTTGCCGTCGATCGCGCCGTAGCTCATGCAGCCCACGAAGGCATGCTCGCGCACCGAACGCTCGAGCTCATCGGCCGCCGCCGCGGGCTGGCTCAGCGGCAGCGTGGCGAAGGCGCGGAAGCGGTCGGGATAGCGGGGAATGACCTCGTTGGCGACCCAGGCATTGAGCCTGCGGGCGTACGCCACGCCTTCGGGTCCGGGCAGGTTTTGGGCACCGGGCGTCACGGCCGACAGCACCTGCATGCCGATGCCGGCCTGATCCATGTCGGCGACCCGGCCGGCGCCGACGTCGAGGAGTTCGGGCCGGCGACCGCCTCCCGAGAGGAGGCGCTCGTCCTGGACCCGATTCAGCCGTTGCAGCTCAGGGGTTGCGAAGTGCTCTTCGAGGGTGAGCAGCGGCAGCTTCCCGTCCTGGGCCGCGGCCCTCGTGGCGGCGGCGCCTGCGGCGCAGCCCAGGAACGTCCGGCGACTCCATGTCGGGCGAACCGCCCCGTGTCTGGGGTGAGAGCATCCGTCGATCATGATGTGAACTCCTTGGGGGCGTGATTCGTCGCGTAGCGCGGCCCGTCGATTCCGAGGCTCTGTCGGGTCATCCTACTCATTGTCATACAGAGCAATGACAATGAGGCTGGCGGAGGGCTCCGCCCCCTCGACCCCAGACGACCCCAAGGAAGGGAAGTGCCCGATTCCGGTGAGCGGAAATCGCCGCGGCGGCGCAGCCTGGTGCAGGCGCGAGTCTCGACGCTGGCGCTGGTCCGTGGCGGTCCGCATCGGTCCAGACAAAGGACTTCCTGAACCGCCTGACGGCGAAGCAGGGCGGCGGCCCGTCCGGGCGTGAGTCGACCGTGCCGATGTTCGCGGAGCTATTGCGCGGGCGCGTCCCGGGTCGGGACGGGCTCCGTGCCCTCCCGTTGATTGCCGCGCGCCCACGGCGAGACCTGCGAGGGGGTCCGCAAATGTGTCGATTACCTGATCCGCAACCGCCACCGGATGCGCTATCCGGAGGTCCATGCCGCGGGTCTCTGGGTGTCGTCTGGCGTCTTCGAGGATTTCTGGGAACGACGAGCGGCCAAGGCCGCCTGACAGTCATCTCACGAATCTGACGTGCAACTCCCAGGCGGCGGCAGCGCGCCAACGGGACCGGGAAGTGGTAGAATCGTCGCAAGGGCGGAACGAGCTTCACCGATGCTGGACACACTCGCCACCGCACGCAGCCTGGCCGACGCTGGCATCAAACCGGAACACGCCGACGCAATCACCGCCGCGATTCGTGACGGTCGGGAGTCGGACGACACCGTCACCCGCGCCGAGTTGCGCGCCGACCTCGCCGAGCTTGAAGCACGCCTGACGTGGCGGTTCGCGGGGGCGATGCTGGCGCAGACCGGGGTGATCCTCGCCGCCGTGATCGGGGCAGCCATCGCCATCCTCCGGATGCTGGGGTCGTAGGGAAAGAACAGCCGCGACCGACAAGGCCGGCGTTGCCGCCCTCGACGCCGGACGGTTGCGACATTCCACGCCTGGAGCGGATCGTCGAGTCGAGGCCGGCGCCCGCGAACACCAGCATCGCTCGATTCGGCCCGGATACGAAGAGGGCCTGCTCGCCACGGAGGCGGGCAGGCCCTTGGTTTTGCACGAGCGCGAGGCGGGTGGAGCGCGTCGCTATTGCACCCCCGGGTCCGGCCTCGGCATCAGCTCGGTGAACGACGCGCCTTCCATCCGGTCGAACTTCTGGGTCCGCCCCTGTTGGGTGTCGACCCCGTACCAGCTTCCGTTCGAGTCGACCGAGATCTGGTGCAGCTCGCGGAACTGGCCGGGGCCGTCGCCCTCGAGGCCGAAGGTGAAGAGCTGGTTGCCGTTCACGTCCAGCTTGACCATGCGCGGCGGCCGGTTGTCGACCACCCACACGTCGTAGCCGGCGGCGTAGATGTCGCTCGGGAACTCGAAGCCCGGCCACGTGCCGATGGGCGAGATGTTGGGGTGGTACCACACCGAGCGGGTGGTCTGGTTGAAGACCTGCACCCGGTCGTTGTTCCGGTCGGCGACGTAGATGTTGCCGCGGGCGTCGGTGGCGACCGCGTGCACGCCGTCGAACTGTCCCCGGCCGCTGCCGGCCGACCCCCAGTGGGTCACGTAGCCGCCGTCGGCGTCGAGCTTCACGACGCGGGAGTTGCCGCTGTCGGCGACGAACATCGTGCCGTCCGCGAGGAACGCGATGTCCTGGGGGCGGTCGAGGTGCGTCTCGTCGTTACCGGCGACGCCCTCCTCGCCCAGCGTCGTCAGCAGCTCGGCGCCGTCGTTCGAGAAGGCGTGGATGACGTGCCGGGTCTCGTTGACCACCCACACCCGGCGATCCGGGTCGTGGGCGCTGATGCGGACCTTGTGGGGGCCGTTGGTGCCCTCGAAGAGCGAGTCCCACTGCGTCCACGACTCGGTCATGTTGCCGTCGCCGTCGACGACGAAGATGTTGTTGCGCCACACCCGCTGGCCTTCCTCGGGCTGCACGGCGTTGATGCCGATGGACCCGACGAAGCCGGCGAAGCCGGCGGGCAGCGGATCGGGCAGCCGCATCTCGCCGCGCTGGGTGATGAAGATGCGGTCCGGCGACTCGGCGAAGACGCCGGCGTGCGAGCCCCACGCGAAGCCGGCCTCCGCGAACGGCTTCAGCCAGCCGTCGACGACGTCGTAGGGGCTGTCGCCTTCGACGAGGCGCTCCTGCAGGGCGGCGGGTCCGGCCACGAGACCGGCGCCCACCATGACCGTGAGCACAAGGACAGACGTGCGCATGGTGTTCCTTCCTTTCCTCGCTTGACTACGTAGTTCCCCTTTCCGGCGGCTCCACGACGACCGGGAAGTCTGCGCCGGCGAACCGCGCGGACTCCCGGCGGCTCGGGTTGGGCGCCTGGCGGAGCCGCAGGCTCGATTGGCGGCCTACCGCGTGCCCTCGACCGGCTGCGTGTTGAGGCGCCGGGCGCCGGCCATGATGCCGTAGAGCCCGTAGTTGCCCTCGTGGCAGGCGTACTCGAAGATGGGGCCGTCGGTGCGCCGGAACGGGATTGCCGCCGTCCACGGCCGCGTGTAGTTGTTCGGGTCGTCGATGGTGAACTCGTACATCACCGTGTCGGGGTCGATGCGCGTGAAGCGCTCGACGAGCTGCGTGTCCTTCGACGAGCCGCTGAAGTTGGTCGCCTGCCGGAAGTTCCGGGTCTCGATGACGAGCGAGTCGCCCTCGTAGCGTCCGCGCGAGTCGCCGACCCACTGCGGGATGTCGCCGTGTCCGCCGTCGCCGACGGGGATGATCCGCGTGTTGTGGATGTGCTCATTGAGAATGGTCACGTATCCCGGCGTCTGCAGGATCATCACGTTGTTGTTGTACGACCCCGGCCGCATCGGGGGACCGGAGTTCGAGCCCATCAGGCAACGGTCGCCGAGGCTGCGGTCGGTGTAGTGGTCCGCGAACCCGTTGCGCAGGTTCAGGCGCCGGATGCGGTTGGCCTCGGCGAACTCCGCGGTGTAGGGAATGCGCCCGCTCGGCGGATCGACGACCAGGGACGTCCGCTTGTCGCTCGTCAGCTCGATGCCGCGCTCGTACCAGAACTCGTTGTACGACAGCACCCCGCCCTCGGCCCGCGACTGGTAGCCGGCGCTCGGCGCCCCCGACTCGGGATCGAAGAGGTCGCGGTTGAGCCGCGTCCGCTCCGACGCCTCGAAGGCCGCCGCCGTCTCGGGGTCGAGCGTCGCCCGGTCGGCCAGCGCCTCGGGACGCTGCAGCGGGGTGAGGGTGCGGAACGTGAACACGCCCGACACGTCGGGGTACTCGGCCGGCAGCGCGGTCGCCTTCGGGCCGTCCGGGGCCTGGGCCGGCGCCGCCGTCGGCGCGAGCAGGAGCGCGAGGACGGCGAGCGAGCCCGCGAGGCGTCTTGTCGTCATGGTGGCCTCCGATGGTTGTCTGGAATCTCTGCGCGCAAGGCCGCCTCGGCAGCGACCGGCCGCCCGGCGGCACGTTCGAATCCGGTCGTCCGGTGCCGATCCTATCGCCGGATGCGGCGGGGTTCAACGCTCTCGGCCCGCGGTCGCGGAACGGCGGTTGCGCCGGGTCCGCACCGTGGGCGATCATGCCGTTGCGCCACGCGCCGTCGGGACGGCACGGTCGCGGAAGCGGTCCCATCGCCGTCGTCCCCGAGTCCGACACGTCGGTCTCGGCGGGGCGGTGGCGCAGAGGGCGCTTCGCCAAGGAGGGTTCGCGCAATGAAGAGGCATGGGGTCGCGCGGTGGGGGCTGGTTCCGGTCGCGGCGGTCGCCGGGATCGCCTGGATCGGGCCGGGGGAGGCGTCCGGCCAGCCGAGCGAGAGGAACATCGCGGCGGGGCGACGGCTGTACCACCAGAAGGCCGACTGCCAGTCGTGTCACGGGTGGTCGGGCGACGGCGTGAAGATGGACAACCAGGCGCCGGACGGGGCGAACCTGCGGGAGAGCGCGCTCGACCGCGAGCAGCTCGTCTTCGTCATCAAGTGCGGGCTCCCGGGCCGCGAGATGCCCGCGTTCGACCGGCTCGCCTACACCGACGACCGCTGCCTGGGCCGGACCCGGCGGGACCTCCAGCGCATGGGTCTGCGGCTCCCCGAGCCGGGGGCGACCCTGCAGAACCGAGAGGTCGAGCGCCTCGTCGACTTCCTGCTCGCCAAGGTCGTCGGCCAGGGCGAGATGAACCGCGATCGCTGCATCGACTTCTGGGGCGAGGAAGTCAGCGTGTGCGATACGCTGCCGTGAGGCGGGCGCACCGTGGGCCCGGGGGCCTTGCGGTGGCTTCCGGCTCCCGTACGGCGGTGGACGGGTGGCGGGCGGCTTCCGGGGCCCGGGCGTCAGCGCCGAAGGACGGTGCGAGCTCCTGACAGGGTTGGTTGGGCGGCAATTGGAGCCGCGGGCGGCGATGTCGGACCATCGCGAGGAGAATCAGCATGAGTGACGTCATCGAAGGGCTGGTGCGGCGGTTCGAGAGCGGCGGCATGACCCGGCGCGAGCTGGTGATGGCCTTGTCGGCGGTGGTGATGGCCCGCTCGGCCCCGGCGGCGGCCCCGGCCGCGCAGGCGAACGCCGAGCCGATCCGGGTCACGACCCTCAACCACGTCACCCTGACCGTGGCCGACGTGCAGCGCTCGGTCGAGTTCTACCAGCGGGTGCTGGGACTGCCCCTGGTCACCACGCAGGGGACCGAGGCCGACTGGTCGGCGCCCACCGTGCCGGTACTCGGCATCGGCGACGGCCCGCAGTTCATCGCGTTCGGAAGGGGCTCGACGCCGTCCATCAACCACTACTGCCTGGGCGTGGAGGGTTTCGACGCGGCCGAGGCCGTCGACCGGCTGGCCGAGCACGGCATCACCGCGCGCATCCGCCGGCGCGCCGACTCCGATCCCCCGGCCGAGGAGCTGATGTTCAACGACCCGGACGGCATCGCGGTGCAGCTCCAGGACGTCAGCTACTGCGGCGGGTCGGGGGCGCTCGGCGACCTCTGCGACCCGGACGACCGCCCGCGGGACCGCTGAGGCGGCGGCGCCGCGGCTGGCCGCGCCGGCACGCGACGGGGCGACCGGGTGGACGGGCTCGCCGAGGACCGCCACGCGCGGCGGCGGCGCCGTGCGGACGGCCGTGTCGGCATGCGACCGGGGCGACGACCCGTGGCGTGAGGCTGCGTGTGGAGCGCCGCGCACGGCCGGTGCGGGGCCGGGCGAGGTCGATGGCCGACGCGCCGGCAACGGGGGAGGTGAGTGATGGGGCGTCGAATCGGCGCGGTGGTGGCGGGGCTGTTCGGCAGCGTGGTCGTGATCATGGCGGTGCAGGCGGTGAACGGCTGGCTCTACCCGCCGCCGCCCGGCACCGACCTCAGCGACCCCGACGCCCTCGCGGCCCTGATGGCGCAGATGCCCGCGGGGGCCCTGCTGATGGTCGAGCTGTCCTACGCGGCGGGCAGCTTCGCCGGCGGCGCCGTCGTGCGGCGGGTGAGCGCCGACCGGGCCGCCGTCCTCGCCGCCGTCGTCGGCGGCCTCCTCACCCTCGCCGGCTTCGCCAACCTCGCGGCCATCCCGCATCCGCTCTGGTTCGGCGTCCTGTCCACGGTGACCTACGTGCCCTGCGCGCTGCTCGGCGCTGCGGTCGCGGCGCGCCTGCGCGCGGGGTGAAGTCAGGGCCAGAGGTCGGCGAGGCTGAAGCTGGCGGCTTCGAACGGGGCGATCCGCACGGGCTCGTCATCGGCAGCGGTCGCGACCCTCGTCCACGCGCCTGCGGTGAGTTCGAACGCTTCAAGCGTGTGGTCGGCGGGGTCGACGAGCCACAGGTGGCGTACACCCTCTCGTGCGTAGACCGGGCGCTTGGCGTCGAGGTCGAGCCTGCGGGTCGATGGCGAGAGGATCTCGCAGACCCAGTCCGGCGCGAGCGTGACGTACGCCCCGTCGGGCGGGTTCGGCATGCGTGACCGGCGCCAGCCTGCGATGTCGGGTACAAGGACATCGTCGCCGAGGTGCAGCTCGGGCTCGTCGATGATCCACCAGCCGCCCGGGCCGCCTTGCCCGACCTGGAAGGGACCCGTGAGGTAGTAGCCGAGCAGTGACGCCGCCACCGCGTGCGGCATTGCCGGTCGGGGGTTGGTGTAAAGCGCGCCACCGAGGATCTCGGCCACTTGGTGGCGCGGTGCGTCCAGAACGTCCTGGTACGTCGCCCGTGGCCGTGCCTCGGGGGCGCGCCTTGGCGTTGCCGTGGTCATGGCGTCGTGCCTGCCGGTCGGTCCAGTGTACACGCGATGCCTCTCCGATTCGATTCGCACGTTGATCGTGAAGAAGACCCCAGGCCGACTTCACGACGGCCCTCAACGAGCTCGACCAGGAGCCGGCCCTCGCGGCGTAGTCGTGTCGTCCTTCGCTACCGTCCGGCAGAGGCCGGCGCGCAGGCGCTCGACGGCGGCCTCGAGGGTTTCCATCGACCGGCAGAACGCGAAGCGGATATAGCGGCTCCCGTCGTCGCCGGTGGCGTAGAAGTTGTCGCCCGGCACCGTCGCCACGCCGACCTTCTCGACTAGGTGCATCGCTGCCTCGGTCGGCGACAGCTCCACGAGCGCCGGCACGGTCCGGTAGTCCGCGAACAGGTAGTAGGCGCCCTCGGGCGGGGTCACGGCGAAGCCGACCTCGCGCAGCCCGTCGACGAGCAGGTCGCGCTTCCGCCGATAGCCGTCGGCGATGCCCTCGAAGAACGTCCGCTCCTGGTCGAGCAGCGCCACCGCGCCCTTCTGCAGCGGCGTCGGCGCCTGCACCACGAGGTTGTCGTGCACCGCGCGCAGGCGGGCCGTGTAGCGCGGCGGGGTCAGCACCCAGCCGATGCGCCAGCCCGTCGCGCGCCCCGTCTTGGAGATCGAGTTCACCACGACGGTGCGCTCGGCCATGCCCTCGAAGCCCGGCAGGAAGAGATGCCGGTGGCCGTCGAAGACGATGTGCTCGTAGATTTCGTCGGTGATCGCCAGCAAGTCGTGCGTTCGGCACAGCTCTGCGATGAACGACAGCTCGTCGCGGTTCAACACCTTGCCGGTGGGGTTCTGCGGCGTGTTCACGACGAACGCCCTGACCGACGGGTGGGCGGCGGCGGCGCGCACCTCGTCGCGGTGGAGCTGCCACGTTCCCGCGTCGGCGTCCTCGCGCAGCGTCACGAACCTCGGCACGAGCCCGAAGATCGCCGCCTGCGACGGATAGAGCTCGTGACACGGCTGCATCACCACGACGCCGTCGCCCGGCTCGAAGAGGGCGCAGAACGCCGCCGCCATGCCTTCGCTCGCCCCCAGCACGACGGTGATCTCTTCCTCGGGGTCGGGGCGGTGCCCGTAGAGCCGCGCGGTGTAGTCGGCGATGGCGCGCCGCAACTCGGGCAGCCCGAACGGGAACGAGTACTGGTTGAACTGGTCGCGCGGATTCCGCGCGTCGGCCAGCAGCTCCTTCAAGGTGAGATCGAGCGCCTCGCCGCCGGTCACGCCGCGCGCGGCCAGCAACTCGCGCAGCGTCATCGACTCGATCTCGCGGCGCCGCGCCTCGGTGCCGCCCAGCATCGCCGCGATCCCGCTCCACACCAAGTCGTAGACCGGCGCCTCGTCGGTGAACCCCTGCGAGAGGTTCACCGCGCCGTGCTCGATGGCGAGCCGGGTCATCCGCCGAATCAGCGTTTCGTTGACCTCCACCTGTGCCTCTCCGCGGCGAGTTGCGCCTCCCTACCGGGCGGCGAGCAGCGAGAGCGCGAACGCCACGGTCAGCAACGCCGGCTCGGCGTCGAAGCCGCGCCGCAGCGCGCGCCACATCGACGGCAACGCCGCCGGCATGTCGTCCGCGGGTCGCGCCGGCTCAGTCGAGGACATCGAGGCCCGCCTCTTCCTCAGGACGAACACCGTGCCCACGCCCGCGAGCGGCCAGACGAGGTCGCCGCCCGCCTCGACCGTGCCCACGAGGAGCCCCATCGCGATGGCCAGCAGGGCCGGCAGGAGGCTGCGCACGACCAGCGCGCTCCACCAGACCGCGGCCAGGAACGGGTTGGCGCGGGGCAGGATGGCCAGGAACTTCCACTCGGGGCGGGCGCGGAGGCGCTGGAGCATCAGTCGCTGTCGAACGGCGACGCGGACGCGGGTCGCGCCGAGGCTTGGCGTGGGGGGCGTCGGCTCGTTCAGGCGTTGTGGGAGGGAGGGCGGTCGCGTCCGGTGATGGCGTCTCGCAGGCCCTCGAGCAACCCTTCGACGCGGGCCAGCCGTTCGCCCTGCGCCCGCACGTGCGAGTCCATCCGGAACACCAGGGAAGCTATCGCCACCCCGAGGGAAGCCATCGCCACCCCGACGCCGATCACCGTCCATGCTTCAGGAGTCATCGTTCAGGCACCTCGTATCGGCCATCGGCCAACCCGGCGCAAGCGTGATCGGCGAAGGTCGCGATCAGGTGCGTACGGCAGGTTAGCAGCTTTTTCCACGTGCATCCAGCGGCGCGCCGGGTCGTTCCGCGGTCTTTCGCTCGTTTCCCGGTTGCCGTGGTCCGCGGTTCGCCGGTTCCGCGAGCAGACGACGCCCGCGCGCGATCATCCAGAGAAGCAAGAACCGCGCCGGCTGGCGATTCTCCGAGGTCTCCGCTGTGGGACGGGGGCAGGGGCGATCTTCTGCCCCCGACGCCGCGTCGGGACGGCTATAATCGCACCCACGTCACATCAGGAGGAGAGCGAGATGAACCATAGAGTGCTCGCGGCGGCCGGGGGGCTGGCGGTGCTGGTCGCGGTCGTGTTGGCGGGACCGGCCCCCGCGATGGCCCAGTCCGAGGCGGAGGCGCCGCGGACGCCCTGGGGGGCTCCCGACCTGCAGGGGGTTTGGGACTTCCGCACGATCACGCCGCTGCAGCGTCCCGAAGAGCTCGCCGATCAGGCGTTCCTGACCGCGGAGGAAGCGGCGAACCAGGAACGCGAGGTCGTGGAGCGGAACGACCGGTTGTGGAACCAGGCCGCGCAGCGGACCGAGGCCGGGGGCAACGTCGGCGCCTACAACAACTTCTGGATGGACCGGGGCACCCGCACGGTCGGCAGCCGGCGGACGTCGCTGATCGTCGATCCGCCGAACGGCCGCATCCCGCCGTTGTCGGCGGAGGGGCAGGCGCGGGCCGACGCGCGGGCCGAGTACCGGGCCGCGCACCCCGCCGACTCGTGGGAGGACCGCAGCGTGGGCGAGCGCTGCGTGCTCGGGTTCAACTCGGGGCCGCCGATGGAGCCGCGGGCCTACAACAACCACATGCAGCTCTTCCAGACCGCCGACCACGTGGTGATCCTGAACGAGATGGTCCACGACGCGCGCATCATCCCCCTCGACGGCGGATCGCTGCACGAGGGCGTGACCCAGTGGATGGGCGACTCGCGCGGGCGCTGGGAGGGCGACACCCTGGTCGTCGACACCACGAACTTCTACAACAAGAACTCGTTCACCGAGCGCTACGGGGCGACGACGGCGATGACCCTGGTTGAGCGCTTCACGCGGGTCGACGCCGAGACCCTGCTCTACGAGTTCACGGTCGAGGACCCCGCGACCTGGACGGTGCCGTGGACGGTCGAAGTGCCGATGCTGTACTCGGACGACCAGGTCTGGGAGTACGCGTGCCATGAAGGCAACTACGGGATGGACGGCATTCTCGCCGGCCACCGGGCCGAGGAACGCGATGCGGCGCAGGACCGGTAGCGGTTTGCGCCGCGGAACAGCGCGCGGCGGGGCAGGACCGGTGGGGCGGGAACTGGTGCAGCCGGGCGGCGGTTCCCACGCGGGGCGTCCGTGCGGTGGAACGGCGCGGTCGCGCGGCGGGGTTCTTCGGGAGGCAATCGGAGCCGCAGGCGGCGGTCTGCGGGCCGGTGCCATGCGCGGGTTCCTGGTCGCGTGTCTGGCGGCCGGCGTCCTGGGCCACGCCGCACCCGTCGCCGCGGCCCAGGACCACCCCGGCGCCGAGCCCTACCAGCGGGTGTGCCAGCTCTGTCACGGGGCGGGGGGGCGCGGCGACATCGCCCCCGGCCTCGTCCCCCTCGGCTACGATGCCGAGTACGTGCTTGCGGTAGTGCGCGAGGGGTACAGCCAGATGCCCCCGATCTCGACCCGCGAGCTGAGCGACGAAGAGGTGCGGCAGGTCGTCGGCTACCTCGACGAGCTGTCCGGCCCGCCGGAGCCGCCCCCCGCCGCGGCGGGGGCCTCCGCGCCATCGGCCGCCTCCGCGGCATCGGCGGTCTCCGCGGCATCGGTGGCCTCCGCGCCGTCCGAGGCCGGGGGAGAGCAGTCCCAGGCCGCATCGGGCTACGACGGCCCCCGGACCCCGGAGGGCCATCCCGATCTGAGCGGCTTCTGGCAGGTGCTCAACTCGGCCGCTTGGGACATCCGCCCCCACAACGCCCAGGACGGCATTCCCGCCGGCCTCGGCGTGGTCGAGGGCGGCGAGATCCCCTACCAGCCGTGGGCGGCCGAGCAGCAGCAGGAGAACTACGCGAACCGGCTCACGGCGGACCCCGTGCGGCAGTGCTTTCTGCCGGGGGTGCCGCGCATCACCTACATGCCGTTCCCGTTCCGCATCCTCCAGACGCCCGACCACGTCGTCGTCACCTACGAGTTCGCCCACGCCGTCCGCATCATCTACACCGACGGCAGCCCGCATCCCCTCCCGAACGACTTCTGGATGGGCGACTCGCGCGGGCACTGGGAGGGCGACACCCTGGTCGTCGACACCACCCACTTCAACGGGCGCACCTGGCTCGACGCGGCCGGCAACTTCCACAGCGACGCGCTGCAAGTGGTCGAGCGCTACACGCCGACCACGCCGTACCACATCGACTACGAGGTCACCCTCGAGGACCCGAACGTGTTCACCCGGCCGTGGACGATGCGCATGACGCTCTACCGCCGGATGGACGAGGGGTTGCAGATACTCGACTACGACTGCGTCGACCATCTCTTGCAGTTGGCGGTCGAGCAGGGAGAAGGAGCAAGATGATGAGCGCTCGACGAGCTCTCGGCGCGGCGCTGCTCTTCGCGTTGGCGGCGGCGCCCGCCGCCGCGGGCCAGGACGGCGACTACGAGCCCCCGCGCACGCCGTGGGGCGACCCCGACTTCCGCGGCTACTACCTGCCCGGCGCCTCCCAGCCGATGGAGACCGCCGCGAACGACTCGTGGCGGCAGGCGGAGGGCGTCAACCTCGGGCAGGGGGCGGCGTTCTCCCGCTTCTTCGAGCCGGACCCCGACGCGCCGCCGCGCCCCGGGCGCGTCCAGAGGCCGATGGTCGTCGACCCGCCCGACGGCCGGATTCCCTTCCAGCCGTGGGCGTCCGAGCGCCGGGGCGAGGTGATGGCGCGGCAGGACGAGCTGGAGCACCTCGACCCGCGGGTCAAGTGCCTCCCCGCCGCCCTGCCCCGCGCGCACCTGCCGGTGGGCTACAACACCTACCAGATCCTCCAGGTGCCCGGCTACGTGGTCATCCTCTACGAGTGGAACCACCACTCGCGCTACATTCCCCTCGACGGCAGCCCCCACCCCGACCCCGAGATCCGCCTCGGCATGGGCGACTCGCGCGGCCGCTGGGAGGGCGACACCCTCGTCGTCGACGTGACCAACTTCACCGACAACACGTGGCCGGTGGGGCACGGCGCGCCCCCCGAGGGGGCCCCGGCGAGCGCCCTCACCTCGGGGCACGGCACGTTTCACAGCGGCAACCTGCACGTGGTCGAGCGCTTCACCCTGGTCGACGACGACACCATCCGCTACCGGGCGACCATCGAGGACCCCGAGGTCTTCACCCAGCCGTGGACCATCGAGTTCGACGCGCTGCGGCGGGCCCCCGAGGGGCACATGCTGTTCGAGTACGCCTGTCACGAGGGCAACGGGCGCAACCTGTCGCTCATGACCGGCGCCGACCTCGACGACATCCGGGTGAACCCCATCAGGTGAGATCGGGCGACCCCCATCAGGTGAGACCGATGAGAAAGACTGCCACCTCGTTCATTGCCGCGGCCGGCGCCCTCGTCCTCCTCGCGCCGGCCGCGCCGGCGCCGGCGCACCACGCCTTCTCGGCCGAGTTCGACGCCAACCGGCCCCTGCAGCTCACGGGCACGGTGTCGCGCACCGAGTGGATCAACCCCCACTCGTGGATCCATGTCGACGTCACCGCGGACGACGGCACCGTGACGACCTGGGCCATCGAGTGCGGCGCCCCCAACTCGTTGATGCGGCGCGGCCTCAACAAGAACTCGATTCCGAACGGCACCGAGCTCGTCATCGACGGCTTCGGCGCCAAGGACGGCTCGAACACCGCGAACGCGCGCGACATCACCTTCCCCGACGGGTCGCGCTTCTTCGTGGGGTCGTCGGGAACCGGCGCGCCGTACGAGCGCAACCGCTGATCCCGCCGGCCCGCCCAGCCGGTCCGGGTCGGCCGAGGGATGATGCTCGCGGAACATGATCGTGTCGTGCTCACGGCGGATGTTACCGACTCACATCTGAAGGCTGGTGACGTCGGCACGGTTGTGCACGTTCACCGCAGTGGCGCCGCCTTCGAGGTCGAGTTCCACGCTGTCGACGGCAACACCGCGGCGGTGGCCGCCATTCCATCGTCGTCGGTGCGGCCGGCGACGGGAGCGGTTATTACACACGCGTGTGAGATGGACATCGCTGGTCCATTCGCGGAGGTCCGTCGAACAGGAAGTTCTGGAAGAAGCGGCAAACTGGACTGACGACGTATTGGGCAAGATCCGCCCCAATTGGCGTCCGGCGCGAGATGATGAGGAATGACGCGAACCGGCCTAGCAAATTGCTAGCGGTCGGCATGCACGCAGTGCTGCCCGCTGGTCATCCGTGCAGGGGCGCTTCGTGGCGTCGCGGCGATAGGATCACGGTCAACGTCCCGGGTGTTGATTGGAGGTAGTGGAGGTCCGTCTTGGCGACCTCGAAGAAATTCCAGCCAACCGGTAAATTGTCGACGCCGCCGGCGGTAATGAACGATCATGAACGACGTGAAGGGCGTGAACCATGGCGTCGAGCACGAGCCTGTCGGCTCCCACGGCCGGCCACGGGCGGCTTCTCCGGGCTACGCCTCCACCGCTGTTGACGGCAGGCCGCGGAACGGGTCTGCTCGAGTACGACAGGAGATCGAGCGGCGGCTGCGAGAGCCCGATCGGTGGGCGCCGGCGACGCTACTCCCGCCGTCCGCCTTCAGCGACGACCCCGCGACGGACTGGGACTTCGAGCGACTCGAGGACCCGACCGCGCGAACCGGCAGGCACGCCGACGCCGTGCACTTCCGCCTGATGAGCAGTTGCGCCGGCTGGAAGACCCGGCCCACCGCTGGCGAGTTCTACGACGCCGTGCGAGCTACATGCCCGACCGCGCGTCAACGAGCGATCGTGTCGGCCTGGGGCCGCGAGGCGACGTTCTTCGAGCTCTTGGAGGCATGGGCGCAGCGGGCATACACGGACCGCGAACTCGTGCGCGCGCTGCACTTGGCGGGCTTCGACTGCGGCGAGCGGATCCGCGAGATCAACCGTTGGGCGAAGTACTCACGCTGAGAACCACCGCCGGGCCCCTGTGGCGGCTGGTCAGGAAGCCGGTCGCGGAGTGCCTGGCGGAACTGGCGGGCGCGCCCCACGAGTGTCGTCTCGGCGGAGGAACGACGCTCGCGGCCAGATTCCATCACCGCGACAGCTTCGACATCGACCTGACCATCGGAGCCGAAGCGAACCTCGGTTATCTGCGGCCGCGGCTCGAGGAGGCCCTGACGAAGCTCGGCGGCAGGCCCAGGTACCGCGACGACCACTTGAAGGTCGACTTCGGTACCGGCCTCCTCGACGTGTCGAAACTGCAGCCGCGACCGGCCGGCGCACAACAGACCGCCATCGTCGACGGCGAACCGTTCGTCGTGCTGTCGAACGCCCAGATACTCCACGGGAAGATGGAGCGGGCGGCCAAGGCTCCCGTTCGCGACGTCTTCGACGTCATCAAGACCGATCAGCTCGATCCCGACGCCCTCGCGATCGCCGTCAACGCGAGAACGCGCGTCTCGGCGGAGCTGGCGTGCATGGCGTGGGAGAAGGCCAACAGCCGATTCGGCCGTGAGGCCGCCGAGGAGCTCCTCGGCGTGCCGGAGTCGATGCGGGACGACGCGGACAGGATGGGCCTGAGCGCTGCGGCGGCGGCGCAAGGCGCCATCTACAAGCGAGTAGCGCTCCACACCGACGGCGACCGGACCATCATCGAGACCGAGACCAGGAACGGCAGACCCCATCGCATCGAGCTCGCGCCCGACGAGCTCGACCGCGGGTTCGCGCTGAACGGCCTGAACGAGTACTTCTACTACAACGTTCTCGGCGGCGACCGCCTGCTCGAGTGCGCGCGGAGTGCCGTCGCGAACCCGTCGCTGCCCCCGATCGAATGGGAAACAGGGCGCATGGCCCCCGTGCCGCCAACCCCGGCAAGGAGCCGGCGCCTCGACGCCGAGCGCTGAACTCCGCTCGGTGTGGTCGATCGGGAAGCAGGATCCAGTTGCGAGTGCCGGCGGGCAGAAGCCGATGATCTCAACAGCGCAACCCATGTCGAATCAGCCCTGGCCTCTGCGTCACCACCCGTAACGGACTCGGTGGTAGGCGCTCCATGAAGTCGCCCCATCTGCGCAGTGCTCGCGCACGGCGTCAGCGAGGGTCGACTGGGAAACCGAGGCATAGGTGCTGTCGGGGGCGAGGAGCGTCTCGCGTACAATGTCCGAGACGGTTCGGTTCGGAAAGGTCCTGGCGAACCAAGACGACGTGATCCGTTCCCGGTAAGCTTGGTTCCCGTCCGGCACGACGACCACCTTCGCCTCCGACACGCCGAGTTCACGACCGCGGACCATCCTGTCGGCCAGCAAGCGAAGTCGGAGAATCTGGTAGAAGGGGTTGAAGAACCAAGCGTCCAGCGGGACCCTGCAATGTTCCGACAGCGCCCTGGACTCTCCCTTGCGGTGCTTGCTCTCGGTGCGCTCGCGCCGCTCGCCGCTACTGCGCAGTCCGATGAAGACGCCGGCTTCGTCCCCGTCACGGACGCGATGCTTCAAGACCCCGCGCCCGGCGACTGGCTGACGTGGCGCCGCACGCCGGACGGTTGGGGCTACAGCCCGCTCGACCAGATCGATCGGGACAACGTCGGCGAGCTGCGCATGGTGTGGACGCGCGCGCTCGGCGCGGGCAGTCAGCAGGGCACGCCGCTGGCCTACGGCGGGGTGCTCTACATGCCGAACCCGCGCGACGTCATCCAGGCGATTGACGCGGTCACGGGCGACCTGCTCTGGGAGTACCGCCGGGAGCGGCCCGACGACCTCGACGACCACGTCGCGGCCGGTCTGTCGGAGGCGAAGCGGAACATCGCCATCTACGGCGACCTCATCGTCTCGACCAGCGCCGACGACTACGCGTACGCCCTCGACGCGGCGACCGGCCGGCTCGCGTGGGAGACGCAGATCCTCGACTACAGGGTGAACCCCGCCCACCAGTCGTCGGGCCCCATCGTCGCCGGCGGCAAGGCCGTCTCCGGCCGCGGCTGCATGCCCGAGGGCGGCCCCGAGGCGTGCGTCGTCGTCGCGCACGATGCGCGGACAGGCGAAGAGGTGTGGCGGACGCGGCTCATCCCCGCCCCCGGCGAGCCGGGCGACGAGACGTGGGGCGGCGTGCCGTTCGAGGAGCGTCGCCACGTCGGGGCCTGGATGGTGCCGAGCTACGACCCCGCCCTGAACCTGGTCTACGTCGGGACGTCGGTCACCTCGCCGGCCCCCAAGTTTCTGCTCGGCGGCGCCGAGAACCAGCACCTGTACCACAACTCGACCCTCGCCCTCGACGCGGACACCGGCGAGATCCGCTGGTACTACCAGCACCTGAACGACCACTGGGACCTCGACCACCCGTTCGAGCGGCTGCTGGTCGACACCGCGGTGGCGCCCGACCCGTCCGCGGTGAGCTGGATCAACCCGCGCCTCCAGCCCGGCGACGTGCGGCAGGTCGTGACCGGCATCCCCGGGAAGACCGGCGTCGTCTACACGCTCGACCGGGCCACGGGCGAGTTCCTCTGGGCCACGCCGACCATCACGCAGAACGTCATCGCCGACATCGACGGCGCCACCGGCGCGGTGACCGAGAGCGCCGAGCTCGTCTTCACCAGCCGCGGACAGCAGGTGCTCGCGTGCCCGACCTACAACGGCGGGAAAGACTGGGAGGCCGGCGCCTACAGCCCCCTCACGAACCTGATGTACTTCCCGTTGCGGAACACGTGCGCGCGGATGATGGTGGTCGAGAGCGCCGAGACCCTGGCCCTGGAGCTCTACTCGCTCGCGGTGCGCAACGAGATCGCGCCGGGCACCGACCAGGTCGGCGCCGTGCACGCCATCTCGGCCGAAACCGGCGTGACGGCGTGGCGGTACGATCAACGCGCCGCCACGACGTCGCTCGTGGCCACCGGGGGCGGACTGGTCTTCGGCGGCGACGCGAACGGCCGCTTCCGCGCCTTCGACCACGAGACCGGCGAAGTGCTCTGGGAGATCAACCTCGGCTCGCCCCTGACCGGCTTCCCCATCACCTTCGCGGTCGACGGCCGACAGTACGTCGCGGCCAGCACCGGCGTGGGGGGCAACCCGCTGGCGTTCCTCGCCCTGACCCCGGAGATCCGGCCGAGCTTCGGGAACAACCTCTTCGTGTTCTCTTTGCCGGAGTGAGCGTCCGCCGCGGACCCGTACCGGCGAAGCAAGGGGAGACCCGCACCCCGGCGGTCGCCGTACGCGATAATCGAGCGCAGAGCCAACATGCGCGACGCACACGGTCCCCTGACCCGACCGCCGGAGACCTCTCCCGTGCGCCTGCCGCCGCCGGAGGCGTTCCCCGACGACTACACGGCCGCCGACACGCTCGTCAGATTCCGCCCGAGCGCCGACCCCGCCGAGATGGGCCCCGACTCACGGACGATCCGCAGCGTCATACGTCGACGCTGCTGCGGCTGGCGGAGACCTCCCACGGCGCGCGAGGTGTACGACGCCATGCGCGCCTCCGAGCCGACGAAACGCCAGCTCGACGCGATGACCGTGGTTCTGAACGAATCCACTTTCGAAGAGGTCGTACTCGCGCACCTCGAGGGGGCATTCACCTGGCGGCAACTGGCCCGCGCAGTGCACCGAAGGGGAGGCGTGACGCCGGGCCGAATACGCTCGTTCGCCCGCTTCGCGCGAGCCCGACCGTGAACGAGCTGACGCTCCCTCGACCCGCCTCCGAAGTCTGGGCCGTCACGCGGGACGTGATCCACCAGATTGGACCGACCGGCGAAAACGAGCCGGTCATTCCCCCTCACCTCGGCGGCGGAACCGTGCTCGCCGCCCGCTGGCGCCACCGAACGAGCACGGACATCGACGTCATCTTCCCCCGCCGCGGCACGCTCACCGACCTCCTCCAGGACGACGCGAAGAACATCGGCGACCGCCTCGGCGGCAACCCCGAGATCGTCAACCAGAGGCACGTCACCGTCGCGTTGCCAAGCGGAAGCCTCGACCTCGCCGCCATCGACCCCAGGCCGGAGCTCGGGCACACGGAAACGCTGGTCGACGGGCGCATCGAGATCGTGCTGAGCAACACCCAGATCCTCAGGGGCAAGCTCGAACGAACGCAGGAGATGATGCCCCGCGACGTGTTCGACATCGCCACCGCCGCCCGGGAGGACCCCTCCTCCTTGGCGTCGGCCCTGAACATGCTGCCCGAGGACCGCGTGACCGCGATCCCCTGGAGCTGGTACGAAGCCAGAAACGAGATCCGCAACGCCTACCTCGACGACGAACGGCTGTGGACCAGCAGGCAGCACCGCATCGAGCCCGACCAGCTCGTCGAGCGCGCCGTCGACGCGATCCACAACCACCGCTACCGCCGTCTTCGGGTCGACGTGGATGGCGACCGGATCACCATCACGAAGACCATTCAGGGCCGGGCTCTGCCGCCGGAGACCTACCCCCGCAACGATCCGGCCGGGGCCGTCATCCAGTCCGGCCTGGCGGCCCACCTCAACGAGAACGGGCCCGTTCCTCCAATCCAGTTGAACGACGCGATCCGGATGTCGAATCAGCGCAACGTCACCATGACCATCTTCGACAGCGGGGGAGCCGGCCTGACCTGGCCCGCCGAGGAAACCGAATGACGACCACCATCACCGACCGCGAGCCCGAACTTCGTCGCGTGCAACACGCCGCACTCCGCGTGTGCTTTCTTCCGGGCTGGAACGTGCCGGGCTACGCTCGGCGCTGCAAGGTGGAAACCGTCAGCCACGCGGTGGCTCAGAACATCCCGTTCTCGTGGGCGGCGGCCTTCGGCACTTTCTGAAGCACGTCCCAGTGCTCCACGATCTTCCCCGCGTCGTCGAAACGGAAGATGTCGATCCCCGCGTATTCCAGGCCGCCGGGCCACACCTGGTGGCAGTGAAGCACCACCAGGTCGCCTTCCGCCACCGTTCGCTTGATGTGGACGCGCTTCCCCGGATAGTCCCGCGCCATGCGCTCGAAGTACTCCACGAAGCCATCCTTGCCCGTGGGGACGTCCGGGTTGTGCTGGATGTAGTCGTCGCCGGCGTAGCGCTCGACCGCCTCGCGCGGCCGGCACTCGTTGAACATCAGGTCGTAGAACACGGCTGCCCTTGCCCTGTTCCGTTCGAGCTGTCCAGGCATGGTTCCCTCAGGAGCCGATGAGGCGACGGCCTCGCGGACGGGTTGCGCCATCGCGTCCGGTTCACCACGGACAGTCACCGGCCCTGCCTGCGCGCCGTCGAGGAGGCGTTCGGGATGAACGTCGACTACGCGCAGTTCATCGAGATCCATGGCGCCGACCGCGAGTGCCGGCTCGGAGGTCACGGATGCGCGCCGAGCACGTGGGTCAGTGGCAGTGAACGCGGATCGCGCCCCACCGCCGACGCCGCCTCTTCGCCTCGACGTCTCGCGCCGACCCTGTCGGCGCGAGTGGCCGGCATCTCGAAGGCGAAACGGTGGCTGATGCGGATGCCGAGCAGGTAGACGTCGACGTAGGCTCGGCGGCCGGCCCAAACCCGCGTGCGAAGGAAGAGGCCACTGCGAGCGGCGATGCAGCGTACGCAGAGACAGCGCCGCAGATCGACTCCGGCGAACCGGAACAACCTGCGGACGAGGTGCCCGCGACGACCACGGAGAAGGTGTTGAAGAGCGTGAGCGTGCATGATGACTCTCCTTCTCTGCATGAGTCCGCTGAAGCTGCCGAACAAGTCGACAGCCCATGCTCGGCAGCTTCAGCAGCCTCTGCTCCAGGGCAACGAATTCAGGAACCCAGTCGCCTGGGCTCGACGTCCTTCGCCCGGGCAATCCCGCCGGCCAGGAAGACCGTCAGGAAGACGCTCAGGGCGATGCTGGACAGCAGAACGAATCGTCCTTGGGTCATGGGCACGACGAAGAGGAGGCCGGAGAGCAACCGTATTGCCCATCCCCCTCCAAGGCGGCTGGTGCTGCCTGTCCTCATCTCGTTCCCCCTTCCCCGGCAAGTCCCGAAACCCGCTCTGACGGGAGCTGTCGGGCGCTTTCTCTATAAGAGAGTTTGGGGAAGGGTGCGATTACAGGTTTTTTCTTGCTGGACCGGCCGGCCTCGGCGTCCGCGAGTCGGCGGTGCCGCGTCGGCTGGACGGGCGTCGACCAAGCCGCGTCGGCCGGGCCTGGTGCGGTCGACCTGGTCGCCCTCCGGGTCGACCCGGTCAGCGTGGTACCATGCTCCGCGTTATCTACCCGTGCACGGCTGACTCGACTCCGTGAGGAGACTTGCGATGTTCCGACAGCGCCTTGGACTCTGCTTGACAGTGCTCGCCGTCGCGGCGTCCGCGCCGCTCGCCGCCGCCGGGCAGCCCGATGAAGACGCCGGGTTCGTGCCGGTCACCGACGAGATGCTGCAGGACCCCGCGCCCGGCGACTGGCTGATGTGGCGCCGCACCCTCGACGGCTGGGGCTACAGCCCGCTGGACCAGATCGACCGCGGCAACGTCGGCGAGTTGCGCATGGTGTGGTCGCGCGCCCTCACCGAGGGGCGCCAGCAGGGCACGCCGCTCGCCTACGGCGGCGTCCTCTACATGCCGAATCCCGCCGACGTCATCCAGGCCATCGACGCCGTCACCGGCGACCTCGTCTGGGAGCACCGCCGCGAGGTGCCCGACGACATCGGCGACTACGTCTTCAACACCCTCTGGGAGAACAACCGGAACATCGCCATCTACGGCTCGACCATCCTCGACACCAGCGCCGACGACCACATCTTCGCCCTCGACGCCGAGACCGGCCGGATGGTGTGGGAGACGCAGGTGCTCGACTACCGGACCCATCCCGCCACCCAGAGCTCGGGGCCCATCGTCGCCGACGGCAAGGTCGTCTCGGGCCGGAGCTGCATGCCCGCGGGCGGGCCCGACGCGTGCGTCATCACCGCCCACGACCCCGACACCGGCGAGGAGCTGTGGCGCCGGCGCACCATCCCCGCGCCCGGCGAGCCCGGCGACGAGACCTGGGGCGGGGTGCCGTTCGAGGAGCGCCGGCACGTCGGGGCGTGGATGGTCCCGAGCTACGACCCCGCCCTGAACCTGCTCTACATCGGGACGTCGGTCACCTCGCCGGCGCCGAAGTTCCTCATCGGCGGCGCCGACCTCCGGCACCTGTACCACAACTCGACCCTCGCCCTCGACGCCGACACCGGGGAGATCGCCTGGTACTACCAGCACCTGAACGACCACTGGGACCTCGACCATCCCTTCGAGCGCCTGCTCGTCGACACCGCGGTCGCCCCCGACGCCGCCGCCGTCGACTGGATCAACCCCCGCGTGCAGCCGGGAGAGACGCGCCGGGTCATGACCGGCATTCCCGGGAAGACCGGCGTCGTCTACACCCTCGACCGCGAGACCGGCGAGTTCCTGTGGGCAAAGCCCACGATCACGCAGAACGTCATCAGCCACATCGACGGCGCGTCGGGGGCGGTGACCGAGAACCCCGAGCTCATCTTCACCGGGGCGGGGCAGCAGGTGCTCACCTGCCCCCACGCCAGCGGCGGCAAGGACTGGGAGGCCGGCGCCTACAGCCCCCTCACCAACACCATGTACATGCCGCTGCGCAACGTCTGCGCACAGATGATCGCCGAGGGCCCCGAGAGCACCTCCATCTACGCCATCAACTGGCGCCCCGAGATCGCCCCGGGCACCGACCAGGTCGGCGCGGTCTGGGCCATCTCGGCCGAGACCGGCGAGACCGCCTGGGTCCACGAGCAGCGCGCCGCGACCATGTCGCTCGTCACCACCGGCGGCGGCCTCGTCTTCGGCGGCGACGTCAACGGCCGCTTCCGCGCCTTCGACCAGGAGACCGGCGAGGTGCTCTGGGAGGTCAACCTCGGCTCGTCGGTGTCGGGCTTCCCGATCACCTACGCGGTCGACGGCCGGCAGTACGTGGCGGTGAGCACGGGCACCCAGCGGTTCGTCAACCTGACCCCCGAGCTGAGCCCCAGCCAGGGGAACAACTTGTTCGTGTTCGGTTTGCCGCATCGACCCGCGGGGGATGGCGACGAGTAGGTCCGCAGGTTCCGAGAGACGTGATGGCGGTCCGGGCGCACAACCACGCCAACTGGCCACGTCGGGCGACCGCGGGATACGCTCCAGGATACGGTCTCCCGCGCCGTCGCGGACGAAGACGAGTTGCGACAGCGAGGAACGCGTGTGCAGAGAGCCATCGTGGCGTTGATTGTGCTGGCCGCATGGCGGTGACCTCGTAGCGGGTCCGGCTGCGCGACCGCGAGCACCGCGAGGGACCGCGGGAGTTCGTTGGCGGGAGGTGAGACACCGGCCGGCGAGGTCGCGTCGACCCGTGGTCCTCCAGTTGGCTGTGGAGCGCGAGTTGAAGGCCAGATGTACCACAAGCCCGGATCGCCGAATCGGGAGTGCTGAAGGATTGTGAAGGGGCGTACAGATGGATTGGCTCGACGACAAGTTGCGCAGTATAGGCAAAGAGTCCTTCGAGCAAGACTATGACGTTTATGAAGCATACTGGACAGGCCAGTACGGCCGCGTAGACGCCGTTGACGCTCTTGTTGGACGCGGGCGTTCCAAAGACGAGAATGGCGCGGGTTGGCGACTCGGCGCTGCGAAGGCCGTTTTCGACGCAGGTATGCAAGACGAAGCCTTGCACCGGGCGCAAAACCGCAGACGTTAGTCGGCAAGACACTGACCAGGCAGGTCGGGGCGGTTCGGATCGCGGCGATCCTGACGACCGCTCCGAACAGTGGCCGTCCGGCGAGGATGGACGCATGACGGACGACACGAGGCGGCGATGAACCCTACCGTGTACGTCGAGACGTCGGTCGTCAGCTACCTCACTGCCCGGCCCTCTCGGGATGTCGTGGTCGCGGCCTATCAGGAGGTAACGCGCGACTGGTGGCGCAGTGCCCGGGACCGTTTCGTACTCTACGCGTCGGCGCTCGTGGTTTCCGAGTCCCGAACCGGCGACCCAGAGGCCGCGCGTGCTCGTCTGGGAATCCTGGGAACGCTTCCGCTGCTCGACGCGACGGGGCCGGCAGTCGAACTGACCGAAAAGCTGCTCGACCAGGGGGCCGTACCGCGCAGAGCGGCCGAAGATGCGGCGCACATCGCCATCGCGGCTGCGAACGGGGTGGACTACTTGGCGACCTGGAATTTCCGGCACATCGCCAATGCGACGATGCGATCCCGAATCGAAGACGTGTGTCGGCGGTCAAGCCTTGAACCGCCGGTCATTTGCACCCCTAGCGAACTGGTGGAGACACGCCATGCCAGAGACTCAGACCGACCCGATCATTGATGAACTCCGGGCGGTGCGCGACGAGCACGCCGCGCGGTTCAATTACGATGTTGAAGCGATCTTCCGGGACATTGAGGCCCAGCAGGAGGCCTCGGGGCGTGAGTACGTCCGCTTGCCGCCACGCCGTGTGGTTGCTGCCCGGGAAGATCGGCCCAGGCCCTGACGTGGCCGCTCGGGCCGTCCACAGCCCCGCCGCCGTGCAGCGGTTCTTTGGCATCGGCTCGGCAGTGGCCGACCGCCGGCCCAGCGGGATAGCGGGGTTGCGCGGGTATTTCGTACGCCGAGGAGCATGCGATGAGTAACGGGGCGCGCCCCGCGGTTCTGGTTCTCCTCTTGACCGCATCGGTCGTGACCGCGCCGGCCGCGGCCCAGACCGGGCCGGAGCTGCCACGCCTCGCCGACGGTCGGCCGGATCTGCAGGGCGTCTGGGACTTCCGCACGCTGACGCCGCTCGAGCGGCCCGAGGAGCGCGCCGGCCAGGCGAGGATGACGCCGGAGGAGGCGGCGGCGATCGAGAGCGCCGAGGAGCAACGCGCCGTCGAGGCGGACCGGGCGGCCGCGACCCGGACGGAGCCGTTGCCGGCCGGCGGCAGCTTCGTCAGCTACAACGACTTCTGGAACGACCGCGGGGCCCGCGTGGTCGACGACCGGCGCACTTCACTCATCGTCGATCCGCCGGACGGACGGATGCCGCCGCCGCGGCCGGGGGCGCGGCGACAGCTCGCGGTCGCCGACGGCGACCACGCGGCGCCGAGGGACCGCCCCGTGCGGTTCCTGGTGGGTGGAATCGGGTTGAACGGCCCCGAGGACCGCGGGCTCGCCGAGCGTTGCCTGCTCGGCTTCAACACCGGCCCGCCGATCGTGCCGGTCGCTCCCCGGGGCCGCTACAACCAGAACATGCAGCTCTTTCAGACGGCGGACCACGTGGTCGTCTTCACCGAGATGGTGCACGAGGCGCGCATCGTGCCGCTCGACGGGCGCGACCCGCTGCCGGACGGCATACGCCAGTGGATGGGCAGCTCGCGCGGCCGGTGGGAGGGCGACACGCTGGTGGTCGAGACGACCAACTTCAGCGACAAGACCGCGAGCTTCGTCCCGTTCACGCGCCTCGCCATCGGCACCGGCCGGACGCGGCGGCTCACCGAGCGGTTCCGGCTCGTCGGGGCGGACACCCTCCTCTACGAGTTCACCATCGACGACCCGGTGAGCTTCACCCGACCGTTCACGGCGGCGATTCCGATGAAGCGCGCGACCGCGCCGCTCTTCGAGTACGCCTGCCATGAGGGCAACTACGGCATGCGGAACATGCTGTCGGGCGCCCGCGTCGAGGAGGCCCGGGTGTCCGGGCGCGGGGAGCGAGCTCCACGCGGGTCACCCACGGCGCCCCGTCGGTGAGTCGTCCTCGATGCAGGGTGCTGCGGAAGGGCCGTGAGGAGACGTGGCGCGAGGGCCTGCGGTAGCCGCGCGCCCACGTGGGCCGGTGCGGGACACCTGGTGTTCTTCGACCCGACGCGAGCCGGCCGTTGCAGGACAAGCTGTACCGCGACCAGGACGCGGCGCCCCGGTCACGGTGCGGGGGATGTGATCCGGAACGGCACCACGGCGCCGCGGGCGCGCTCGGCGCCCTGGGGCTCGGCCGCGTCTACCTCGAAGGGCCGCCCGATGCGGTTGCCGGCGACGTCCTCGAGGGTCGCCGCCGCGACGAGTCGGTACTCGCCCGGCCGCCACGGCGCGCGCGGCGTGAAGGTCCAGCGCGTCTCGCCCTGCTCCACCCGGATCTCGCCGGCCAGCCGCCGGTCGTCGCCGGTCGCCACCCCGAGCGCGCGCTGCAACAGGCCGTAGTCGAGCGGCACGGGAAAGCGCACGGCCAGAGGGTCGCGCGTACCGCCGGCCGGGAGGTCGAGTCGCCAGCCGGCGGGATCGAGGGCGCGCTCCCGGGCCGGGCCCACCCGGAACTCCCGGCGGAACGGCGCCACCAGCGGCTGACCGGCGGCGTCGCGCCAGTGCGCGTCGATCACGAGGGTGTACCGGCGACCTCCCTCCAGCGGGCGGCCCAGCTCGGCGTTCGGCCGGATGCCGCGCTTGACGCGCCCGGGGTCGTAGAGGACGGTGAAGCGCGTGCGGTCCGCGTTCCAGAGGTCGACGTCGAGCGGCAGAAACGGGTCGGCGAGCGGCTGGCCGTGCTCGTCGAGCAGCCGGACGTGCACACCGCCCGCGCGCAGCCCCATCGGCGCCGAGAAGACGATGTACAGCCGGAGGTGGTTCTCGGGCACCTCGGGGCCCGTCGGATAGACCGCGACGACGCGGGTCGACGGCTCGCGGTCGGGAGCCGGCACGTCGACCGTCGTGCGCAGGGCGCGCGGCGGGGCGGCCGCGGAACCGCCGCGCGCAGACGGGAGGGGCGACGGATCGAACACCACCTCGTAGCGTTGACCCGCATCGAACGGGAACCGCGGGGTGAAGCGCAGCGCGCCGGCGCGCACGGCGTAGTCGCCGAGGACCGGCGGCAACTCCACGGCCGCCGGATCGGCCTGCGCGACATGGACGCGCAGGATGGCCTGCCACTCGTCGCGCGACAGGGCGGCGCGTTCGAGGTGCGCGAGGTCCACGGCCGCCAACCCCGCGACGTCGACGGTCCGCTGCCCGGCCGGCGAACTGGCCAATCGGATGCGCGGCGCGCCCGGAGCGGGTTCCGGCGCCTGGCCGCCCGTCTGCGCGCATCCGGGCGCGAGCGCGAGGGCCGTCACCACGACGGCGCCGGCCCTCGCCGCGTTTCTCATGGGACGCAGGCGCCTGCCGGCTACGGCAGCGCCACCGCTTCCAGGTTCACCCCGCCGCCCGCGGCGTCGACGAGCAGCATCGCCCGCGAAGCGTCCAGCCGATCGAGCTGCCGCACGCCGTCGAGCGACGCGATGGTCTCGAACGGCACGCCGGCGGTGTCGGGGATGGGATCGGCGATGGCGTCCGCGGCGCCGAACGGCTCGGTCGGCACCTTCATCACGCCGCGCTGGTTGTTCGACAGCAGGATGTAGTCCTGCCCGTCCTTCTCGTAGACGATCATGTCGATGGGCCGGTTGCGGTTCCCGAACTCGGCGATCGTCGTCCCCTGTATCTTGCTGCCCGGCTCGAGCGCCGCGATCGGGAACTTGACGAGCGGCGTGCACAGGTAGCTGGCGACGATCGACGGCTCGCCGTCGATCTCGTAGGGGACGAACGTGAACACCGGCGAGAACGTCTCGAGCTGGCCGTGCGACCCGTGGTAGATCTCCACGCTCGTCCCCGCGTCCGCCACCCGGAACGGATAGGGGATGACGCGCATCTTCGACGCGAACTCCTCGTTCGACAGGCCCGACACGAAGAGGTTGCCGTCGATGAAGGCCATGTGGGTGATGGTCTGCACGCCGATCAGCCCCGCGCGGTCGATCTGGTCGGGATAGTTGGCGATGGGGATCTCCCGGCCGTCCGCGAGCACCAGCGGCGTCTCGGCCGGCGGCGGATTGGGCACCCCGATGCGCGTGTAGCGGACCTCGTCGAGGGAGACGACCTCGATCTCGCCCGCGCCGTCCACGCGCAGGAGGACCGGCACCGCGCCGTCGCCGAGTCCGCGCATCACCGAGAGCCAGGTGTTGCGCGTCCGCGGGTCGACCACCATGTCGGTGATCAGCAGGTTGCCGGCGTCGATGCCGAGCAGCGCGGCGACCTTCCGATCGATCGCGGGCACGTCCCGCGTCCCCGGCGTCCCGCCGGCCATCTCCTCGCCGAGATGCAGGGCGGTGATGGACACCTCCTGGGCGTCGGCCGCGAAGAGCACGCCTTCGGGCCCGAACGCCAGCTTGCCGATGTACTGGAACTCGGGGGCGACGCCGGTCGTCGCCTCGGAGTTGGCGGCCGGCCGGGCCCCGGCGACGGCTAGGCCCAAGCCGAGGACGAGCAGCAGGGCGAAACGGATTGTGGACATGCGGATCTCCTTCCAGCGCATCATACCGGTTCGTGCGGTCCCCCGCGTGGCCGGGGGAGTGAGTCCCCCGGCGCGACCGGGAGCGAGTCCCCGGCGCGGCCTGGGAGCGAGTCCCCGGCGCGGCCTGGGAGCGAGTCCCCGGCGCGGCCTGGGAGCGAGTCCCCGACACGGCCGGGGAGCGAGTCTCCGACACAGCCCGGGGAGCGAGCGGATCGACGCGGCGAGTCTTCACGCGTCAGGGCGCCGCGACGGCCGCGCGCCACGCGGCGGCGGCCGACCGCTTGAGCGCCTCGGCGTCGGCGGGCAGCAGGTACCGCTCGGCGACCAGCGCGTCCGCCGCTTCAGCGTAGCGCCGCACGTACTCCGCCTCGCCGCCGGGATAGCGCTCTTCCAGGGAGAGCCGCGAATCGCCCGACGCCGTCCGCTCGTCCGTCGTCCGCGGGAACGGAATCGTGGAGCCGTTCACGCCGCACAGGTCGCCCTCGGCGAAGCCCGCCGCGCGAACCGCCTTGCCCATCGTGGAGAGCGGGGCCGCGACCTCGGGCACGATGACCCCCGCCACGACGTTGCCGTCGGCGTCCAGGCCCGGGACGAACAACGGGTACCGCTCGTCGCTCTCCTTCGGCGGCCAGACCGAGAAGTCACGCACCCCGAGGGTGCTGATCGCGCTGTTGTAGGGACGGTCCGGGATGGTCGGATACTGCTCGCCCTGCCTGTCGACCGTCACCGCGGTGCCGTCGGCCACCGACGGCGCGCGCGTCGCCGGCGGCTCGACGCCGTCCCGCACCCACTGCACCATGGCGTCGAACGCCGACCGGTAGTACGGCCACGGCTGCACCGGGTTGCCGGGGTCGCGGCACCCGGCGCTGCCCTGCAAGTGCGCGGTCGCGAGCACCCAGTAGCGCACGTTCGGCGGCAGCTCGAGCGCGCGGCCGCTCGTGTCGGTGACGATGAGCGATGCGTGGGCGCCGTAGTACTCCGACTCGGCGTCCACCTGGATGATGTGCGGGCACGTGTCCGAGGCCGTGCACGCGGCCAGCAGCCCGTCGGTCCTGCCCGTCAGCGCATCGGTCGTCGTCGCGAACGTGAACGGGAACTCGTCCATCGGGTAGTTGTGGTCTTCGTGCTGGCGCGTGTAGCGGCCCGTCTGCGCGAAGCGGGCGTTGACCCACGTGAGGCGGGCGCCCGCGACGTACGGCGTCATGCCGTCGAAGACCCGCCGCCCTTCCGGGTCTTCGTTGAAGCCCTTGTAGACGAAGTCCCGGCCCATCCGGCCGCTCTGCGAGGAGCCGACGGCCACCGCGTGGTCGAGCACCGGCATGCCGTCCACGAAGAGCGGGTTGGCGACGCCCCGATCGTCGGCGGGACGGTAGCGCGCGAACGATACGAGATCGCGCATGGCCGCGAAGCCCAGGCCGTGAACGATCGGGTCCCGGGCCTCGTACACGAACTCGTAGATGGTCCCCGCGTCGGTTCCGGCGGGGGGCGTGACGGAGACCGTCGTATCGTCGACGTAGCGCCAGCGGTCGGCCGGCACCGTCCGGCGCGGATCGTCCTGGAGCTGACGATGCGTGAGCGTCGCCGCGGTCTCGTCGAGCGTCACCGCGGGATACGTCAAGCGCCCGAAGGCGGCGCTGTTCGGGTCCTGCCATTCCTCCATCGAGGTGCCGGTGATCGTCCGGCCGCCGTCGGTGGCGAGCGGCAGGGTCGCCAGCACCGGACGCGGGTCGCCGGCGCCCGGCGCGCCGTGCAGCCAGCCGCTCGATACGTACGTGTAGCCCTGGTTCATGAGGAACGCGCTGCCGGCGTTCCCGGCCGCGTAGCCCCGTCCCGCCTCGTGGAAGTAGCCGAAGACGATGTTGCGGCCGCGGTTGTTGATCTCGTACACCAGGACGCCGTTGCCCCTGGTGATGTCGACCGGCTTGAGGATGTCGACCTCGAAGGTGTACTCGACCAGCCCGTCCGCGTTGCGCGGGGCGTTCTCGAGATCCACGATGCCGGCGTCGAGGGGGGCGTCCGGATCGGCGACGGCGGTGGCCGTGCCGAGGAGAATCTCGTACGGGCCGACGGCGCCGAACGACCGGCCGCCGAAGGCGGGCTCGCGGCTGGTGATGTCGAGCCGGGTGACGCGCGAACCCTCGGGGGCCGGCGCCGCGGATTCCTGCGCCTCGCCGACGCCCTGAAACCCGCTCAGCCCGATCCCGAGTACGACCGTCAACACCTGGCGTCGGAAACGCATGCTCACCTCCGGCCGCATGATACCGCCTGCCGTCATCGACCGCCAGCGACGAGATGGGTGCGCGACAGGAGAATGGTGTGCCGCCACGCAAGACGGCGTGCCGCCTCGTACGCGGGCGCCGATCGTCCGGACCGCGCTTCGGCCGAACGCGTTTCCTTCACGGTTGCCTGGACCACCCCGGGGTGATAGCGTGAGCCGCCGAAAGGCGGACGATTCCGGTTCGGCGCCTCGTGAACGAGGAGAGCCGCAGCGAAGGGGGACACGATGGTGGATCCGACGAGACGCACGATACTCAAGACGGGGGCGGCGGCGACGGTTCTCGCGGCCACGCGGGGGCTCGCCGGGCAGGCCGGCCAGGACGAAGCGGCCATGTCCTTCTACGAGAGGGGGCCCGTTCGCATCCGCTACGAGGAGGCCGGCTCCGGCTTCCCGCTGCTCGTCATCGCCGGGGGGGGACTGAACTCCTCGATCGCCGGTCTGGCCACGCATCCCTTCAACCCGTTGGAGGAGTTCAAGGGAGAGAACCGCGTCATCGCGGCCGACCTGCGCAACTCCAACCGCGGCCAGTCCTCCGGTCCCCTCGAGATCGAGCGGCCGTGGGATTCCCATACCGACGACCATCTCGGCGTGATGGATCACCTCGGCATCGACAAGTTCATGGTCCTCGGCTTCTGCATCGGCGGGCCCTTCATCTGGAACCTGCTGCGGCGGGCTCCCGATCGCGTCGTCGCGGCCGTGCTGACGCAGCCGAGCGCGTGGAGCGCGGAGCATCCCACCCTGTTCTACGACAACAACATGGGAAGTTGGGGGCCGGATCTCGTCGCGCGCCGGCCCGAGCTCACGATGGACATGATCGACCGCTTCCTGACCAGGATGTACCTCGACAACGCGGACTTCGTCTTCACCGCGACGCGGGACTTCGTGCGCGAGCTGCAGACGCCGATCCTCATCCTGCCGGACGACATCCCGGCGCATCCCTACGACGTCGCCATCGAGGCGGCGATGCTGGCGCCGCGGTCGGAGCTGAGCATGTTCCCGTGGAAGCAGCCCGTGGAACGGATCCCCCTGGCGGTGCGCCAGATACGGTCCTTCCTCCGCGCGCACCGGCCGGCTTCCGCCTAGAGCGGGTCGACGCCGGCGCGCACGCAGAAATACTCCCAGGCGCGGTCGAGGGCGAGCGGCGAGAACTGCGTCGCGCGCGAGAGCTCGATCTCACGATCGGACAAGCCTCGCGGCGTTCCGATTGCCATCGCCTGCAGTTGCACCTCGGCGTTGATCTTGAGGTAGATGGCGGTCATCACGGCCGCCTTGAGGGAACTCGTTGCGACCACCGCGCCGTGCCCGCGCATGAGCAGGCAGGTGTTGTCGCCGAGCGTGGCCGCGAGGTCGCGCCCCTGCTCCATCGAGCGCACCAGCATGTCCGTGTCGTCGAAACGGGCGGCGATGTCCCAGATCGGCACCTCGGACCCGATGACGGACGCAGTGTGCACCATGGGTTCGAGCGCGCGACCGGTGATGCCGAAGGGAAGCAGCGGATAGGCGTGATTGTGCACGACGGCGTCGACGTCGCTGCGCGCTTCGTAGATCGCGCCGTGAATCATGCGTTCGCCGTAGGGCCTGCGATTGCCGGGATCGAGCGAGCGGCCGTCTTGCTCGAACCGAATCAGGTCGGCGTGCTCGACCAGCTCCGGGCTGCGCGACCGGGCCATGACGTAGCGTCTCGGGTTCTCGGGATCCCGCACGCTGACGTGGCCGAAGGCATCGACGACCTCTTCGTGCGCGAGGATGCGGTTGGCGGCGACGAGGCGCCTGAACTCGATTCGATCCTCGAGCGCGGCCGTGTCCTGCGCGAGAGCACGCGCCGCGAAAGGCGCAGCCGCGAGTATGCCGAGCGCCGCGCGAACGAATTCGCGGCGGACCACGTGTGGGTTCGAAGACATGCGCACTCCTGAAACACCGAGCCGGTGGTCGCCGCCGCGAGACGGCGCCCGCCGGAGGCAGCCGGCTCACTGAACGGCGAAGGCCACGAGCTCGCCGTCGTGATCGCGCGCGCTGACGGCGACCACCACGTACTGCGTACCGTCGTGCATGTAGGTCATCGGCGCGCCGGAGGTGCCGGCGGGAAGCTCCGTCTGCCACAGCACGCGGCCGGTCGCCTTGTCGTAGGCGCGGAACATCCGCCCGCCGCCGAGGGGCGGGACGACCTGCATCGACCGCGAGCCGTCGCCCAGGAAGAGGAGCGTCTTCGTCAGCAGCGGCGCCGCGCGTCCGGGAGCGCCGAGCCACGGGAGCGCGAGGTCCTGCAGCGCGATGTGGTCGCGCGGGCCCGGCCCGTTCGGCACCATCCAGACGTGCTCGCCGGTGTTGAGGTCGATCGCCGTGATGCGTCCCCACGGCGGCTTGACGAGCGGCAGCCCTCGCGGCCCGTCGATCCACACGCTGGGCGGCCCTTGCAGGTACCGGAACGGCGAGTCGTCCGGGGCCTCGCGCAGCCAGATCCGGATGGGCGCGGTGATCGACGGGACGTAGAGCATCTGCGTCTCGGGGTCGTAGGCGGCCCCGTTCCAGTTGGCGCCGCCGACCCAGCCGGGGAGCTGGAGGGTGCCGAGGGTGCCGCCCGGCGACTCGTCGCGCAGCGACGGGGGCGTGAAGATCGGCCCCCCGCGGTAGCGGTTGAAGATCTCGAGCGCTTCCGCGCGAAGCTCCGGCGTGAAGTCGATCAGGTCGTCGACGGTGATGCCCTGCCGGTCGAACGGCGCGGGCCGGGTCGGGAAGGGCTGGGTCGGCGATGTCCGCTCGCCGGGCACGTCCGACTGCGGCACGGGCCGCTCCTCGATGGGCCAGACCGGCTCGCCGGTCACCCGGTCGAAGACGTAGGCGAACGCCTGCTTGGTCACCTGCACGACCGCCTTGATGGGCCGGCCGTCGACGGTGATGTCGGCCAGGATCGGGGTCGACCCGGTGTCGTAGTCCCAGACGCCGTGGTGGACCAACTGGTAGTGCCACACGCGGCGTCCCGTCTCGCACTCCAGGCAGAGCAGCGTCTCCGCGAACAGGTTGTCGCCCGGACGGTGCCCCCCGTACCAGTTGTGGGTCGGGGTGGCGGTCGGCAGGTACGCGTAGCCCAGCTCCTCGTCGGCGGTGGCCACCGTCCAGACGTTGCTGGCGCCCGTGTGCTCCCAGGATCCGTCCTCCCACGTCTCGTGCCCGAACTCGCCCGGCTGCGGGATGGTGTTGAACCGCCACTTCAGGCGTCCGGTGACGGCGTCATAGCCGCGGATGTAGCCGGGCGCCTGGTCCCGCCGGTCGAACCGGTCGCTGGTGAAGATGCCGACGATGACCGTGTCGCGGCAGACGAGCGGCGCCGCCGTCCAGCGGTACTCCTCGAGGTGGGGAACGCCGGCGGCGAGGTCGACCTTGCCGCCGGTGCCGAACTCGCGGAGCGGGTCGCCGGTCCGCGCGTCGAGGGCCACGAGCTGCTCGCCGCTCACGACGAAGACCCGCTCGTCGTCGCGTTCGGGGTCGTGCCAGTAGCCGACCCCGCGGGTGGGACCGCCGCGCGGCCGTCCCGCGCCGTCGTCGAGCGCCCGATAGACCCACGTCGTCTCGCCGGAGGCGGGGTCGATGGCGGCCGCCTGGCCCAGGTTGGTGCTCATCAGGAGCCGTCCCCCGACCATCAGCGGCGTGGCCAGCAGCATCGGATTGAACTGCAGGTCGGGATCGGCATCGGCCAGCTCGTGGTCGACCGAGCGCCACCGCCAGGCAATGTGGAGATCCTGCACGTTGCCGGCGTGAATCTGGTCCAGCGCCGAGTACTTCGTGCCGCCCGCCTCGCCCGCGTAGCTGCGCCATTCGCCCCCGGCCGCGCCCTGCTGCGCGAGGGCGGGTGCCGCCGCGAGAAGGACGGCGCCGAGGAGGCCGGTGGCGGCCAGGGATGCCCGGACGGTCGGCGTGGCCGTGCTCCGCATCGTCATCTCCCAGGGACCGAACGAAGCGATTCTATCCCGCGGCGGGGCGAAAGCGGGCAGGCCGTGGTGAAAGACCACGCGGCGCCGCTCGAACGTAGCGGGACTCCGGCCACGGGTTGCCGGCGACGCTCGCGGAGTGCGACGGCCGTACCGGCCTGCCCCGCGACCTCGGTTCGCCGCGGCCTCGCGGGTGATGTCTCGGCCGCAACCCGTCCCCGGACGAGGAAGGGCGGACCTTCGGGTATACTGCCGGCTGCGGGAGACGATTTGCGGGTGACCTCAGGCTGCGAAGGAGAGATCCATGGGTGCGAAACGACCTGATCGACGGGAGTTCCTGCGGGGCGGCGCGGCGTTGGCGGGCGGCTTGACGGTGGGGGCGGCGGAGCCGGCCCTCGGGCAGGCGCCGCCGGAGCCGGAGCGGTACGTCAGGGGCGACCCGGACCTGATCGCCTACGGCGAGCGCTCCCGTTTCGTGACCTCGGTGCGCATACCGCACCCGCCCGGCGGCCGGGAGTCGCCCGATGCGTTCGGGCTCGTGTTCCACGTGGCGGCGCCGCTCCAGGATTCGGTGGGCACCATCACGCCGTCGTCGCTCCACTTCGTGGGGACCACCCGCGGCTCCCTCATGCCGGAGATCGATCCGGCGGAGCACCGCCTCATGATCCACGGCATGGTGGAGCGCCCGCTGGTCTTCACCATGGAGGACCTGAAGCGCCTCCCGTCGGTGACCCGCCTCCATTTCGTCGAGTGCGCGGGGAACCGGGCGAGAAGCACGCACAAGGACGTGCAGGAATCGCACGGGATGACCAGTTGCGCCGAATGGACCGGCGTGCTCCTGTCCACGCTGCTCGAGGAGGCCGGCGTGAAGGACGGGGCGGCCTGGGTCGTGGCGGAAGGGACCGAGAACGTGAAGGGCGCGTCGAGCTTCCCGCTGGCCAAGGCCATGGACGACTGCATCGTGGCCTACGGCATGAACGGCGAGGCGGTGCGCCCGCAGAACGGATTCCCGCTACGCCTGCTGATCCCCGGCTTCGAGGGCATCTTCAACACGAAGTACCTCAGGCGCATCAAGGTCACGGACGAGTACTACCTGAACTACAACGACTACGGTCACCTCAGCCGGGACGACACGCGCGCCGCGCTGGGCTACCAGGTCGGGCCGAAGTCGGTCATCACGCGCCCGTCCGGCGGACAGCGGCTGCCCGGCCGCGGGTTCTACGAGATCTCCGGCCTCGCCTGGTCCGGCGGGGGCGCCGTCAGCCGGGTGGACGTGTCCACCGACGCCGGCCGGAGCTGGAGCGAGGCCGAGATTCAGGGGACGGCGCACCGCATGGCGCACACCCGGTTCCGCCTGCCCTGGAGCTGGGACGGGCAGGAGACCGTGCTCATGTCGCGCTGCACGGACGAAGTGGGGCAGGTGCAACCGACGCAGGCCCAGGTCGCCGAGCACTTCGGCCGGCCCGACAATCCGTCCGCCGGCGTGCCGGGTCTCGACAACACGATCCAGCCGTGGCGGGTCGCCGGCGACGGGAGCGTTCACAATGCGCGTGCTTAGTCCCCTCGCGTTGACCATGCTCCTGGGCGCCTCCGCGCTGGCGCAGGGGCCCACCTACGGCGTGGGGCGGACCCCCACCCCGGAGGAGCTCCGCGCCTGGGACATCTCCATCGGCCCCGCGGGCGAGGAGCTCCCGCCGGGGAGCGGCACCGCCGGGCAAGGGGAGCGGATCTACCGGATACGTTGCGCGGGATGCCACGGCAGGGAGCTGGAAGGCGGCCGGGCCCCCCGGCGCGCTCCCCGGCTGGTGAAGACCGAGCCGGGGTCGGACGTCGACCCCTGGGCGGCCGGGCGCATACTGCCGTACCGCTCGCCGTACGCGACGACGGTGTGGGACTACATCAACCGCGGCATGCCGCTCTACCAGGAGGGGTCGCTGACCGCGGACCAGGTGTACGCGTTGACGGCCTTCCTGCTGTACAGGAACGACGTCATCGCGGAGGACCTGGTGCTCGACGCCGAGAGCCTGCCGCAGGTCGAGATGCCGAATCGCGACGGATGGGCGCCGCTGCCGGAGTGGCAGCGCCTGTCGCCGAGGCTTCCGGGTTATCCCTTCTAGAACCAAGGAGTGCGGAATGAGGTTGTCAACCACGCGGCGCGGCTGGATGTGGGTTCCTTTCCTGTCGATGCTCTGCGTTATCGGCGTATCGCAGGCCGTGGTCGCCCAGGAGGGCGCGGCGGGCGACCCGGCGCAGTGGGTCATGCCGAACGCCAACTACGCGGGCTGGAACTACAGCCCGCTCGATCAGATCGACGTCGACAACGTCGACCAGCTCACCATGGCGTGGACGATGCAGCTCGGCGTCCACGATTCGTACGAAGCCTCGCCGCTCGTCATCGGCGACACGATGTACATCGTCACCCCGGAGCCGAACTACGTCTACGCGCTCGACCTCGCGCGGGAGGGCTTCATCAAGTGGGAGTTCCGGCCCGAGATCGCCGACTCGGAGCTGACCCGCAGGAGCGCCTGCTGCGGCGCGCAGACCCGCGGCCTGGGCTATGACGACGGCCGGATCTTCTTCGCCACCCTCGACGGACAGGTGTTCGGGCTCGACGCGGAGACCGGAGAGCAGCTCTGGCAGGCCGATAACGCGACCGTCGAGACGGGGGAGACCGTCCCCGGCATGCCGCTGGTGGTCGGCGACAAGGTCATCGTGGGCGTGGCCGGCGGCGAGCGCGGCGTCCGCGGTCACGTCACCGCCTACAACCTCGACGACGGCCGGTTCCGGTGGCGCTACTACAGCATGGGGCCGAACAACGAGGTGGGCATCGGGTCCCGCTTCGCCCCCTTCTATCCCGACGACCGGATCGACAACCCGGCCCTCGACACCTGGTCCGGCGACTCGTGGCGGCGCGGCGGCGGCGCCGTCTGGGGCTGGTTCACGTACGACGCCGAGCTCAATCTCTTCTACTACGGCACGAGCAACTGCGCCCCCTGGAACCCGGACTACCGCCGCGAGTGGGGCGTCGTCGAGCTGGACGAGGACGGGGGCCTCACCGGCTTCCGGAACAACTACTGCGCGTCCATCCTGGCCCGCGACGCCGACACCGGTGACCTGATCTGGGCCTACAACATGACGCCCCAGGACCAGTGGGACCTCGACGAGCCCAACGTGAACCTCCTCGTCGACCTCGAGATCGACGGCGAGGTGCGCAAGGCGCTGGTCCGCCCGGCGAGGAACGGCTACTTCTACGTGTTCGATCGCGCGACGGGCGAGATGCTCCTCGAGCCCTGGATGTTCGTCTACAACGACATCTTCGACGGCATCAACATGGAGACCGGCCGTCCGCGCTACGACATGACGAAGATGATGTTCACCGACGTCGAGGACCGGCAGCGGTACCTGCCCGACGCCGAGAACGTCGCCATCGGCTGGTGTCCCGGCATCGCCGCCCGGAACTGGCAGAACGACGCGTACTCCCCGCGCACCGGACTCGTGTACACCCCGACCTCGAACAGTTGCGATCGCCTGAGAATGGTCGAGGGCGAGTACGTGCCCGGGAACGACTACACGCTCCGCGAGCGCGGCGGCCGCGCCCCGGACCCGCCCAATGCCGAGATCGTCAACGAGCTGCAGGCCAACGATCCGGTGGCGGGCGAGACGGTCTGGCGGGTCCAGTGGACGACCGCCAACAACGCGCCGGTCATGGCCACCGGCGGGGACCTGCTCTTCCAGGGTGGCCCCAACGAGGGCGTGGTGCGGGCGTTCGACGCCCGGAGCGGGGACGTCCTCTGGACGTTCCGGACGGGGACCAACTTCCGGAACTCGCCCATCACCTACCTCGGGCCTGACGGCCGGCAGTACGTCGCCGTCATCGGCAGCCAGCGCCCGGGCAGCGTGCAGATCACGCCGGACGCCGAGCCCGACGCGGTCGCCCGCTTCCGGCGTGCCGGCAGCGCGCTCTACGTGTTCGCGCTCCCGCCGTCCCGCGACTGAGGCGCCGGGAGTCCGCGCCGAACGGCGCGGGCTCCCGCAGCGTTTGTCGGGCGCCACGCCGAGCCGAGGCGACAGTTTGGCGCCCGAGCGGAAGACCCGCGGTGAGGCACCTGCGGCCCGGCCCCGGGAAGCCGCCTGCGCCTCACCGTTTCCGGCCACGCGCGGGGGCTCCCGGACACCCGATGGGCAGCGCGGCGAACCGAGCGACGCTCCGCCCGGTGCCAAGGGGTAACCACGGGCTCGCCGGACAGCCGATGGACAGACTCCCGGCAAGCCTCCCGGCTCCGCGGTGTTCGCCGCTCCGGATCCGGGCGCTGGCGACAGCCTGCGCCGCGTCCTGCATCGTCGGGTCCGCTCCGGACCCCGCCGCTTCCCAACAGGCCAGCCCGACGGACCCGGTGAGATCGGCCGTCGTGACGGCGGTCACCTCGGAGATCGTCGTCGACGGCTCGCTCGACGAGGCGGCGTGGCGGCAGGCGCCGACCATCGGCGACCTGGTCCAGAGAATCCCCGTGGCCGGCGGCGCGCCCACGGAGAGGACCGAGGTCAGGCTGCTCTACGACGAGGAGAACCTCTATATCGGCGTGATGTGCTACGACACCGAGCCCGACCAGGTGCTCGCGTCGCAGATGGCGCGCGACGCGAGACTGAACGCCGACGACCGCCTCGCCATCGTCCTCGACACGTTCCGCGACCAGAGCAACGCCTTCCACTTCGCCACCAATCCGGCCGGCGCGATGGTCGACGGCCTCGTGTTCGCGAACGGCGAGACGAACGACGACTGGGACGGCATCTGGATCGTGCGGACCGCGCAGACGGGCGCGGGGTGGAGCGCGGAGTTCGCCATCCCCTTCAAGACCCTGAGCTTCCCCGCCGGCGAGACCGTCTGGGGCTTCAACATCAGCCGCACGATTCAGCGCAAGCTCGAGGAGAACCGCTGGACGGGGGCGCGTTTCCAGACCGAGTTCTTCCAGATCTCCGAGGCGGGCCGGATCACGAACCTCGAAGGCCTGCAGCAGGGTGTCGGACTCGACATCCGCCCCTTCATGGCTCGGCTCTGGCCCCGCCCCGACACCGGCGGTGACACCGTCGTCGGCAAGCCGGGCGTGGACCTGTTCTACAACATCACCCCGAGCCTCAAGCTGTCGTTCACCGCGAACACCGACTTCGGCGAGACGGAGGTGGATGCGCGGCAGATCAATCTCACGCGCTTCTCCATCTTCTTTCCCGAGAAGCGGACGTTCTTCCTGCAGGACGCCGGCGTCTTCAACTTCGCCACCACCGGCATCGACCCGCCGGGCGGCATTCCCGGCACCGGGGCCGAGATCTTCCCGTTCTTCAGCCGGAGAATCGGCCTGCTCGGCGGGCAGGAGGTGCCCATCGACTACGGCGCCAAGCTGACGGGGAGGGTCGGCAGGACCGAGGTCGGCATGCTCGACGTGCGCACCCGCGGCGTGCCGGCCGCCGACGCCGGCAACCAGTTCGTCGGGCGCCTCAAGCGGAACTTCCTGGAGCAGTCGTACGTGGGCGCCATTCTCACCAACGGCGATCCCGCTTCCGCGCTCTCGAGCAGCACGGTGGGCGTGGACATGCGGCTGGCCACCTCCGATTTCCTGGGCCGCGGTCAGAACGTGGTCTTCAACGCCTTCGGCCTCCGGAGCGACAACGAGGGCGTCGCCGACGACAACGCTTCCTTCGGCTTCGGGGCGCATTACCCCAACGACAGGTACGAGGCCCAGGTTCTGTGGCGGGAAATCCAGGACAACTTCGACCCGGCGATCGGCTTCGTGCAGCGCAGCAACGTGCGGATGCTCCGGGTCGCGGGCAGCTTCAACCCGCGCCCGAACCCGTCGACCGGCATTCAGCAGATGTATCACGACGTGTTCTACACGCGCTTCACCCGGCTCGACAACGGACTGGTCGAGAGCTGGGACATCTACGCCACCCTGGTCGACTGGCACTTCAACTCGGGGGACTCGCTGCACAGCCTGTTCGACCTGAACCCGACCTACGAGCGCCTGTTCGAGCCCTTCGAGATCTCGCCCGGCGTCGTGCTTCCCGTGGGCGAGTACCGCTTCATGCCGATGCGGATCTTCTTCACGTCGGCGCAGAAGCGGCGGCTGCAGGGCAGCGTCGGCCTGACCTTCGGCAGCTACTGGTCGGGCACCGCGCAGACGCTCCGGACGGGCCTCAGCTACAAGCTCCCGCCCAACTTCCTGGTCAGCTTCAACGCCGACCAGACGTTCGCCAGCCTGCCGGAAGGCAGCTTCGTCGCCCGCATCTACAGCTCGGAGGTCAACTACGCGGTCTCGCCCTTCCTCACGTTCTCCAACCTGATCCAGTTCGACAACCGATCGGGGAACCTCGGCCTCCAGAGCCGCGTGCGCTGGATCATCGATCCGGGGAACGACCTCTTCTTCGTGTTCGGCCAGGGCTGGGTGCACGACCTCGAGCGGGGGTACCGTGAGTTCCGGAGGCAGGACTCGAGGCTGGCCACCAAGCTCCAGTACACGTTCCGCTTCTGAGGAGAGGGCGGCCGCGGGTCGCCATCACGAGAGGCGCCTCGCGGGGAGGCGCAGGAGGTTGCACATGGTCAGTCGACGCCGGTTCAACACGCTGCTCGCGGGAACGGCGGGCTGGGCCGCCGCGGGTCCGCTCGGCACGGCCGCAGGTCCGCTGGGCACCGCCGCCGCGGGTCCGCTGGGCACCGCCGCCGCGGGTCCGTTCGGCACCGCCGCCGCGCAGTCGCAGGCGCAGTCGCGCGGCGCGGTCTACGCCAGCCTGGGCGCCCGGCTCTACCGGGTTCGCCGCGACGGCGATTCCCTGGTGCGGGAGCCGCGCCCGGTGGTCCTGCCCGCGCAGGTGCAGGAGGGGTGGCAGCACCCCTCGGGCCGCTACTTCTACATCGCCAGCAGCGACCAGCGCACGTCGACGGCCCGCGTGCGCCATCACTACCTGAACGCATTCCGGGTCGATGCGTCGGGAGACCTCCAGCCGCACGGCGGGGCGGTGGAGCTGCCGCACCGGCCCATCTTCATCACCGTCGACCAGGGCGGCGAGTACGTGCTGTCGGCCTACAGCTTCCCGAGCTCCCTCTCCGTGCACCGGCTCGCCGCCGACGGATCGATCGGCGACATGGTCGAGCAGCGGGCCAGCCTCGACGCGGGCTTCTACGCGCACGCCGTGTACCTCATGCCCTCGAACCGCGCGGTCCTGCTGCCGGCGCGTGGCAACGAGCCCGAGCCCGGGGTCCACACCGAGGACCCGGGCGGCCTCTACCTGTACGGCTTCGAGAACGGCCAGTTGACCAACAAGCAGACGGTGGCGTCCAATGGCGGGCTGGCGTACCGCGCGAGGCACGCCGACTTCCACCCGTCGGGCCGCTGGGTCTACGTCGATCTCGAGACCCAGAACCTGCTGCTCACCTACGCCATCCGGGCCGACGACACGCTCTCGGAGGAGCCCGTGTTCGCCAGCACGACGCTGGCCGCGCCCGAGGCCTATCGGGGCGGGCAGACGACATCGTCGATCCGCATGCATCCGACCAACGGCCGGACCCTGTACGTGGCGAACCGCGGCCGCGGCACCGAGGTCTTTCGGGGCGAGACGGTGGCGAACGGCACCGAGAACACCATCTCGGTGTTCTCCGTCGACGCCGCCACCGGCGAGCCGACCCTGGTGCAGACCATCGACACCCGCAGCATCGCCGTCAGGACGATGGCGTTCCAACCGGACGGCCGGTCGATGGTCGCCGCGAGCCCCGAGCCGGGCCAGGTCCGCTCCGAAGGGCGCCTGGAGACGGTGCCGGCCGCGCTGACGCTGTACGACATCGAAGCGGACGGCCGGCTGGCCTTCAGGTCCACCCTTCCCATCGACACGCGGGGCGAGTCGATGTTCTGGAGCGGGATCGTCCGCTATTGAGGCGGAGACCGGCCTGGGGTCGCCGAGGCCGGATCGTTCCGGGGCCGCGGCTTCCGTCTGATAGAGTGCTGCCGCGCCGCACCTCGAGCCGAGGTGCGGACAGAGGCACCGGACTTCACTTCCCGGGAGCGTGCGATGTTCCGACAGCGTCTTGGACTTTTTCTCGTGGTGCTTTCCCTCGTGCCGTTCGCGCCTCTCGCGGCGGCGGGGCAGTCCGGCGAGGACGCCGGCTTCGTGCCCGTCACCGACGCCATGCTCGAGGACCCGGCGCCGGGCGACTGGCTCATGTGGCGCCGCACGCAGAACGGCTGGGGCTACAGCCCCCTCGACCAGGTGAACCGAGACAACGTGGGCGACCTGCAGCTCGTGTGGACCCGGGCCCTGGCCGAGGGCGCGCAGGAGGGGACCCCGCTGGCCTACGGCGGCTTGCTGTTCATGCCGAACCCGCGGGACCACGTGCAGGCTATCGACGCCGTGACCGGCGACATGCGGTGGGAGTACCGGCGCGACATCCCCGAGGACGTCCCCGAGATCATGGGCGGCCTGACCGACAACAACCGGAACGTCGCCATCTACGGCAACCTGATCATCGACACCAGCAACGACGACTACGTCTACGCCCTCGACGCCGAGAGCGGCGAGCTGGTCTGGGAGACGCAGATCTTCGACTACCAGGTGCACCCCGCCCGGCATTCCTCCGGCCCCATCGTCGGCGGCGGCCGGATCTACTCGGGCCGGAGCTGCCGCCCGCGGGCGGGGCCGGTCTCGTGCGTCATCGTCGCCCACGACGCCGCCACCGGCGAGGAGCTCTGGCGGACGGGCCTCGTGCCGGCGCCGGGCGAGCCGGGCGACGAGACCTGGGGCGGCGTGCCCTACGAGGAGCGGATGCACGTCGGCTCGTGGATGGTGCCGAGCTACGACCCCGAGCTCGACCTCGTCTACGTCGGCACCTCCGTCACCTCGCCGGCGCCCAAGTTCATGCTCGGCGGCGTCGACAACCGCCACCTCTACCACAACTCGACCCTGGCCCTCGACGGCGAGACGGGGGTCATCCGCTGGTACTACCAGCACCTCAACGACCACTGGGACCTCGACCACCCCTACGAGCGCATCCTCGTCGACACCGCGGTGGCGCCCGACCCCGACGCCGTCGCCTGGATCAACCCGCGCCTGCAGCCCGGCGAGGAGCGCCGGGTCATGACCGGCATTCCCGGCAAGACCGGCGTGGTGTACACGCTCGACCGCGAGACCGGCGAGTTCCTCTGGGCCACGCCGACCATCGCCCAGAACGTCATCAGCGACATCGACGGCGCCACCGGCGCGGTCACCGAGAACAGCGAGCTCATCTTCACCGACCTCGGCCAGGAGGTGCTGTCGTGCCCGTCCTGGGGCGGCGGCAAGAACTGGCCGGCCGGCGCCTACAGCCCGCTGACCAACACCATGTACTTCCCGATGCAGAACACCTGCGCGCGGGTGCTGTCGACGATGGAGGGCGGGCTCGCCATCTACCGCCTCGCCGCCCGCTTCCAGCTCGCGCCGGGAACCGACGATCTCGGCAGCGTGTGGGCCATCGACGCCGAGACCGGCGAGAACACCTGGCTTCACGAGCAGCGCGCCTCCACCTACGCGCTGGTCGCCACCGGCGGCGGCCTCGTCTTCGGCGGCGACGGCAACGGCCGGTTCCGGGCGTTCGACCACGAGTCGGGCGAGGTGCTGTGGGAGATCAACCTGGGGTCGCCGGTCACCGGCTTCCCCATCACCTACGAGGTCGACGGGCGCCAGTACGTCGT